>JASGJJ010000004.1:0-156589 GCA_049840775.1 Tepidisphaeraceae bacterium | reverse complement strand
AAGGTTAATAGGGAAACACGATAGAATCCGAACAGCACCTCACACCGTCGACGAAGTCCGCGATGCGCCAGTTCATGCTCGGCAACAAGATGGTCAGCTACCAGACCGGCCCTGAAGGCGTGCCGGTGAATACGCTGATCGTCGCCCCCGGCGTCGATATCGCCAAGGAATTCTACCTCAGCGTCGTCCTCGACCGCGGCGCCGGCACCGGCGTCGTCATCGCCAGCGCTGAAGGCGGCATGGAGATCGAAGAAGTCGCCAAGAAGTCGCCCGAGAAAATCTTCAAAGTGCCCATGCACCCCACGCTCGGCCTGCAGCCGTTCCAGGCGCAGGAACTGGCCTACAAGCTCGGCTTCAAAGACAAGCAGGCCCGCGAAGTCAGCGGCATCATCAGCAAGCTGACCAAGCTGTTCGTCCAGACCGACAGCAGCCTCGTCGAAATCAACCCGCTCGTCGTCAGCAAAGACAACCAGGTGCTGGCCCTCGATGCAAAGTTTAACTTCGACGACAACGCACTCTTCCGCCACAAAGATATCGAAGCCATGGCCGACGAGACGCAGGAGCGCCCGCTCGACGTCCGCGCCGCCAAGGCCCACCTGAATTACATCAACCTCGACGGCAACATCGCCTGCCTGGTCAACGGTGCCGGCCTCGCGATGGCGACGATGGACATCATCAAACTCCACGGCGGCGAGCCGGCCAACTTCCTTGACGTCGGCGGCGGCGTCACCAGCGAAGGCGCCATCGAAGCCTTCCGCATCCTGCTCGCCGACCCGAAGGTGAAGGGCGTCCTCGTCAACATCTTCGGCGGCATCGCCAAGTGCGACCTGATCGCCGAAGCCCTCATCAAAGCCAGCCGCGAAATCGGCTTCAAGGTCCCCGTCGTCGTCCGCCTGGAAGGCACGAACGTCGAAAAGGCCCGCGAAATGCTCAAGGGCGTGAAGGGCGAACTCCCGATGCTCACGGCCGCGGAAGATTTGACGGACGCCGCGAAGAAGATCGTCGAACAGACGAACAAAGCCGCGTAAATCGGCTGACAGATATCAAGCAAGGAGCCAGCCATGCGGGCATGGGGAATCGCGTTACTCACCGGCGCGGCACTGTCGCTCGCATGGCTGTTTCTTTGCATGACTGCGCTGGCCCGGGTTCTTACCGACAGTCTTCTTTGCCGGTGAGGTCATTCTTTACTCTGCTGTCGCGGGCGTCTGTCTGCTTCGCCACGAGATTGCCTCGTTGGCATCCGGTTTTTTCACGGTGTCGACGTCGCCTGTAGAACCCGAAGACCGAATCCGCCCGCTTCAATTTGATCGATGAGTGGTTGCGATTTCTTCGTGTCGCGAAGAGTGAACGCGGCTAAAACACGAAGTCGCAAAGGCACGAAGAACAGCGTTCTTCGTGCCTTGGTGTTTTTGGGCTTCTCCATACACTACGCAGACGATGGCAAAGGTGCTGACTTACACAATCGGTTGCTACAACGCTTCGCCGTCGGGGTATTTCTGGTCGGTTCCGATCAAGGCTTCCAAATCATGGCTGCAACGCACGCTCGGCACGCGCGACATCGTCGGAGCGAAGTTGTCAGGCCCGCAATTTGCCGCGTTGCGTCGCCGTGCTCCGCAATATGTCGAAGTGATCTGGCACGACAAGTTCGAATATTTCCTCGAAGCGGTCGTTGAGCCAACATAGTCATTTATCGGGTGCGGTTCACCGCACCAGGAATGGCGAAAACGGTGCGATGAATAGCACCCTGCGAAATTACCAACGGAACAGCGCACGATAGTGCTCGTATGCTTCCCACTTGTTGTCTGGTCTGGCAACAATCTTTAATGTGTGCTGAGGATACTTTTCCGCCAGCTTGTTCAATTTGATATCAATTTTGGCATCGGATTGGGCGTAGCTGAAATAAACGCGTTGCCCACCGAGCGTTTCGACAATCACGACCAGCCCCTCACCGCCATCTTCGACGCACTGGTGCAACTCGTGATCGAAAGCAGATAAGGAGTCGTTGTACTTCGGTGTGGGCAGACCGTCTGTTCGCACTTCGGCCAATTCATGCACCACCGCGATGCGAAGGCCATATTGCTTCCGATTCTCTGGCGTGTTTGCATGCGGGCGAACTCGCAACGCTAGCGGAGCGCCTTCGTGTTCGGTCAACGTCGTGACCCACTCTAACGAATCCGATTCGGGCGTATTCGGCATCAGAGGTGAATCCTTCAGAAGCAGAATCAGTAGTCAATTGCGGCATGCAGCATAACACGGATTTATCAGCCAAATAGGGCAGTCTCGTAGGGCGGGATGAAATCTGCCTTGTTCAAAGCATCCTGCTTCGCGGATCGGGGCTAACGCCGGATGGCGTAGGCGAGGGCTTTGAGGGCGGCTTCGATCAGCAGGGCCGGTTCGCTGCGGGCGCCGAGCGTCGAGCCGCACGTCCGTTTCAGGCCGCTGATGAAGCTTTCGACGTGCCAGCGGCGGCCGTAGTGGTACGGCGTGCGTCTGGCGCACCGAAGGCGGTCGGGGCCGGTCTTGATCACCGGACCGTTCTTCGTCGGCCGCGGTACGGGCGGGATGAAGCTGGTCGCCCCCGCGGCGGCGATCAGCGTGTGGGGCCACTGGGCGTCGTAGCCGCGGTCCATGAAGTACCAGTTGGCCGGTGTGCGGGAGGCCGTCTTCCAGAGCAGCTCGCGGGCCTCCGTCAGGTCATTCGTCGGGCCCATCGACAGCGTCATGGCGATCAGCACCATACTCGTGGTCGCCACCGCCAGGCTGAGCTTGACGTAGCCTTTGCGTGGCCGTCTGGCCCGGCTGACGAAGTGCGCACTGGCGCTGTCGGCCTCGATGCCCGTGGAATCGACGGCCACTTCACGCACGACAAGACCGCGTTCGACGAGCATGCCAAAGACCTCGGCCACGGCGTGGTCGAGCGTCGCGGGGCTGAGCGACCGCTTGGCGAACTCCTTAAGCGTGGTGTGCGCCGGCACACGCGAGAGGCCGATCGCAGCACGCAGGCCGTCACTGCCGTCGAGCAGTTCGACCGTGCCGCGGTAGGTGAGCTTGAGATACGCCTTGAGGATCAGACAGGCCAGCAGTTGCGGCTGCGTGAACGTGTGGCAGCTCTTGGGGCAGGAGTAGTCGCTCAGACACCGCCGCGCGACGACCATGGCCAGTTCGATGACGTCGAGCAATTCGTTCCGCCGCCGGCCCTTCGCCCGTGTCCGGCCCCGATCGAGGGCGGCCCGCTCGAACAATTGCAACTGATCCATGCCGCGCTTTCAGCGCGATTTGTTACAAAGAACAAGATGGTTTGAACAAGGCAGATGAAATCCCGCCGTGTGCGGGCCAGTCCGCTGGGACGCGGCGGGATTTCATCTCGCCCTACGGCAATCGCCCTGCCGTGCGGCTGATGGTGGGGCGGTTTGTTCGCCGGAAATCGCCGAACGTCACTGCCGCAGGGCGGATGGTCTGGCGAAGCGGGCGGAAGGCCGTTCCGCGGGGTGGAAATTACTCCATCACCTCAACACAACCTTCGATCGAACGGCGACGGGTTTCCACATAACCGCGAATGCTTCCGGCATCACGGGCGATGGTTTTTGCGTAACGTCAAAACGTTTCGATAAAACGTGCGAACATTCCCGCATAACGCAGGATCGTCCCGATATAACGCGCAGACGTTCCGGCATAACGGGCGGACGTTGCCAACGAATGCCGGGACGTTTCGGCGTTATATCGAAACGTTTCTGCGATTCGTGCGGACAATCCGCGATCGTGTTTTCAGCGTCGCGGCGGCGGAATGATCGGACGCGGCGGGGCTTTCTAGGGTTTCGCGGCGGTCGGGGTGAATCGCGGGGCGGTTTTGGTCGATGTGTAGAGCGTATGCTCAACCTCGGCCACAAATCGCGTCGACCGCCGGTGTCTAATGCCGAGCGGCAGCGTCGGTTTCGCGAGCGGAACCCGGGCTACTACCAACGCCTGCACGCCCGTCGGCGGGCGCGACTGGAGGCGTTCTCGGGGCTGAAGGTGTTGGTCGGCGACGCCGATGTCGCGGCGACGCTGGCGCTGCAGGACCAGACCGCCGAGACGGTGGTGCACTGTCTGCCAGCCGTCGTGCCCGCGGCCGTTTTAGCGTTGCCCGCACCGGCCGAGGCGCTTGTGCCACTGCCGTTGTTCAGTGACCGCGCGACGATCCCCACGCGGGAAGAGCTTGCGGCCGAGCGAGAAACCGTCGAACTCGTCGTGCGGTAGCCGGCGGAACGCCTCTCGACAGCAGATCTGCGGTTTTGTGCGTGCGTCGGCCCGGAAAATCAGTACAACGGCGGCATGGTCGATCCCGGTGCTGTCGTGTCGTTGGCTCAAGACGTTCTCAACTGGGCGGCCGGTTCGCCGCCGACGCACAAGGCGGTGATGCTGGCGGCCTTCAAGGGCGTCAACGACCGCAGCCCCGACGGTATCATGGCCTGCTGGGCGAGTGACGGCGTGTACGATAACCCGATGGTCGGCGCGGCCGCCGAGGGGTACGACGCCGTCCGCCAGTGCATGGTCAACCTCTGCGACGGGCTGGCCAAGAGCGGGCACTTCCTCGTCGTCGACCGCGTGACGATCGGCGAACACAACGTCGTCGCGGAATGGCACGTCGAACCCGTCGACGGGCGAAAGGGCGTGCACGTGGCGGACTTCAATGCAGACGGGAAACTCAAACGCGTTACCGTTTATCCGCGCGGGAAGTAACTGCGATTGCGCGAACGCCATTCCCTCTCCCATGTACGCATGGGAGAGGGCGAGGGTGAGGGCGATCGGCAAATCGGGTGCTGGACTGAAAACGCCCTCACCCTAACCCTCTCCCGTGAATACACGAGAGAGGGGACCAGACGGCCGAGGTCAACGGAGATTGCTCCATGCTGATGTTCGAATGGGTGCTGGCGATGCTGCTCGGCGCGGTGATGCTGCTCGGCATGTCGCACCGGCTGAAGGTGCCGTACCCGGTGTTCCTGGCGCTCGGCGGGGCGGCGATGGCGTTCATGCCGCACGCGCCGCACGTCGTGCTCGATCCGGAGTTGGCCCTCGCGCTGTTCGTCGCGCCGGTGCTGCTGGACTCGGCGTATGACACGTCGGTTCGTGACCTCAAAGAGAATTGGCGGGCCGTCGGGGCGCTTGTCATCATGGCCGTCGGACTGACGGCGGCGGCGGTGGCGGTGGTGATGAAACTGTTCGTCCCCGGCATGCCCTGGGCGGCGGCAGTGGCGTTGGGCGCGATCGTCGCCCCGCCCGACGCGGCCGCGGCCACCGCGGTACTGCGACAAGTGCGATTGCCGCACCGGCTGCTCGTCATCCTTGAAGGCGAAAGCCTGCTCAACGACGCGAGCGCGCTGCTGATCTACCGCGTGGCCGTGGCGGCAGTGGTCGGCGGGCTGTCGATGCTCAAGCTGGTGTCGCTCGTCACGCTGGTCGTGCCGGGCAGCATTCTGCTGGGGCTGATCCTCGCGCCGCTGTTCGTGCTGCTGACGACGCGCATCAAGTACGCGCCGACGCACATCATCACGCAATTCGTCGGCACGTTCGCCGTCTGGATCATCGCGGAAAAGCTCGGCCTGTCCGGCATTCTGACGATGGTAGTGTATGGCATTGTCCTGCGCGGCTGACGGGCGAGCGCGTGCCGGCGCGGCTGCGCGTGCCGTCGTTCGCGGTGTGGGAGACGATCGTCTTCGTGCTGAACGTGCTGGCGTTCATGCTCGTCGGCTTGCAGCTCGGCCCGATCCTGGAACGGCTGTCGCCGGGGCAGCGGTCGTGGTACGGCCAGATCGCCGGGGCGGTGCTGGTGACGGTGATCGGCGTCCGCATCGCGTGGGTGATGAGCTACAACTACAGCATCCGCTGGCGGATTCGGAAGTTCGGCTACAAGGGTCGCCGACCGTCATTCCGGCCGACGGTGCAGAGCGGGGCGCTGCTGTCGTGGTGCGGCATGCGGGGCATCGTCACATTGGCGGCGGCGCTCGCGTTGCCCGACGGGCGGAACGGGACGATCGAGTTTCCGTACCGCGACCTGATCATCTGCTGCGCGTTCGCCACCGTGCTCGGCACGCTGCTGATCCAGGGCCTGACGATCCGCCCGTTGCTGGCATTGTTGAAGCTGAAGGAAGACTGCACGGTGGAAGAGGACATCAACCTCGCCCGCTGCCACGCGTTGCGAGCGGCGTTGGGCGCGATCGACGGCGACCCGTCCGCCGAGGCCGCGGCGTTGCGGGCGGAGTACAACGAGAGCATCCGCCGCGCGACCGAGAACCCCGGCGGCTATCTTCCCGAGCGCCTCGCCGGCGACGCCATCCGCCGCCGCGCCGTGATGGCGAGCCGGCACAGCATCAGCGAACTGCGGTCGACCGGAAAGATCGGGGACACCGCGTATCATCGCCTGGAAGAAGAGTTCGACTGGCTCGAACTCAGCACAGGCGGCCGCGACGAAGGCTGAAATTCAGTCGCCACGTCGTCCTGTTCGAAATAGCCGATCCCAAATGTCTGTGTAAAATCCGAAATTAACGTGTTCGTCTTGATGATGGTCGGCATGAAACGTACTGCTGCCCATGTGTTTAATGATTGGAAGCCGTTTCCATGATCGTGGAAACGGCTCAACGCCAAGATGACCAATCGTTCCGAACGCCAGATTCAGGACCAGGAACAGGATCATCCCTAGCCACGTAAAGGAATACAGACACAGAACGGCTAGCCACAGCGTGCCGAAGCCAAGCACTTCGAACGGATTAAGAACGAAAAGATTCAACGGCCTCGGCCTGTCATATCGATGATGTGTACGATGGACAAGCGGAAATAGCAGCCTGTGATGCGCAATCCGGTGTAGCACATACATTGCGAAATCCATCACTACCAGCAGAATCAAGGCATCGAGCACCACGCGCAGCTCAGCTCTTCCCGAAGCACGATCCAGCCTTGACGCCATAACAGCCACCCTGATACCGCGACAAGCGAATTGAGAACAACGCAAGAACAGGCTAGCCAGATTTCTGCTGCTTCAACCGGATCGGGTTCGGCGGTGACACGATTGCCTGAAAAACGTTGCACCAGAAAGTGGCCGACGATCAATGTCACAATGAACA
The DNA here is from genome assembly GCA_049840775.1 of Tepidisphaeraceae bacterium. Classification (GTDB taxonomy): domain Bacteria; phylum Planctomycetota; class Phycisphaerae; order Tepidisphaerales; family Tepidisphaeraceae; genus RYN-431. The sequence continues at coordinate 149,492 of JASGJJ010000004.1, read as the reverse complement.
TGCCAATGTTCACCGCCAAAGCGCCGGCAATGACCTGCGATAATGTGAGATGAAATAAGTGTTCAATCACTACCAAAGTCTAATCGCTGAATTGTCAGGTCGAAACATTTCACAGGTTTCAAAGACGTTGATCGTTGAAACGGCCGCGACAACATTTGTTATCGCGGCCGTGGTATCAGTCTTCCGGCCGCTCGCCTTCGTCGGCCATGCGGACGACTTTTGGGTCGAAGCGGGCGATGGTGTCGACGAGGTCGGTTTGCTGGGCCATCACTTTTTCGATGTCCTTGTAGGCGAACGGGTTCTCGTCGATGCCGGCCGATAGCAATTGCACACCGCGTTCTTCCAGCATCGGCCGGATCTGCGCCCAGCGGAAGCTGTTTCGCGCGGCGGTGCGGCTCATCGCCCGGCCCGCGCCGTGGCTGGCACTGTTGAGCGAATCGGCCACGCCTTTCCCGCGGACCACAAACCCCGGCGACGCCATGCTGCCGGGGATGACGCCTAGTACGCCGTCGCCGGCGGGCGTTGCGCCTTTGCGGTGCACGATCAACTCGCGCCCGTCGTGCTCTTCACGCCAGGCGAAGTTGTGGTGGTTCTCGACACCGGCCAGTACTTTCGTGTCGAGTGCCTTGGCGATCTTGCGGTGAATCACCGCGTGATTCGCCGCGGCGTAGTCGCCCATGAGATTCATTGCGGCCATGTATTCCTGGCCGGGTTCGGAATCGAGGTCGAGCCACGCGAGGTACTTCAAATCCGGCGGCAGTTCCGGGTGGAGCGTCTGCGCCAGCCGCGAGTAGTGGCCGGCGATCATCGCCCCCGAGCCACGCGAGCCCGAGTGCGACAGCACCGCGACGTAATTGCCCGCCTTGAGCCCCAGGTCATCGGCCGGCAGCGTGAGGATGCCGAACTCGACGAAGTGGTTGCCCGACCCGCTCGTGCCGAGTTGGCCGGGGGCTTTCTCGGCCCGCAGTTTCCGCACGAGCGGCGTGATGTTCCAGTCGGCGTCGAGCACCGGGTGGTCTTCCTTCCGCTTGAGCGTAGCACCCGTACCGAACTGCGTTTCACGGCGCAGGACGTGCGCGAGGCGGTCGCGCATCGACTCCAGCTTGTCGGCCGGGAGGTCGAGGACGGTAAGCTTCATGCGGCAGGCGATGTCGACGCCGACCGCGTAGGGGATGACGCAGTTTTCCGTCGCCAACACGCCGCCGATCGGCAGGCCGTAACCTTGATGGGCGTCGGGCATGAGCGCACCGCGCACGGCGATCGGCAGCCGCGTCGCGTTGGTCATCTGCATGAGCGCGCCGGCTTCGAGGCCTTCGCCCCAGATGCGGCACGGGGCCGGCGACTTGCGCTCGATGAAGTACGGCCGGTTCGCCGCTTCGATCAACGCCGCCGGCAGTCCGGTGAGGCGAGAATCAGACGCGTGCGCCAGCGGGTTCGCCAGCACGTCGGCCAGGAACTGCAGGATTTCGGCGTTGCTCATGCCGTTGCGTGAGAGACGCTTGGCAATCCGCAAGGCGTGGCCGGTGAGCGGGCCTTCGCGGTAGCCGAGGTTGGTGATGTCGTGTCCGTTCATGGTATTTTTCTGGATCAGAGAATGAATTTAAATGCAAAGCCTTGGCTTCTCGTTCCCCTCGCGTACACGCGGTTTGGCAGCGTCTTCGTTTTTGCGGACAGCACGATGTCGCGCAGGCTGACCCAACGAACACGCAAACCCGACTCGGCGGTTCGCGGCAAGTGTTGAACAAGGCCAAACGAAAAGCCCCGAGGCTTTAATGGCCTCAGGGCTTGGCAAATCCGGTTCTTTTGAACGGAGTGGTCAGTCGCCGAGGCGTCGGTGCGCGGTCAGGTCGGTGTCAAACTGATCGCTCAATTCGAACCACGCTGCCGCGTTGGCCGGATAAATGTTGATGAAGTGTGACAGTCGCATGGCAATTTCTTGCATTCACTCCGCATGCAGCGATTGGCCGCAGCGGGCGGGTAAAATAACCCGTGATCGCGATGTGTCAACGCAAAAATCCTCGTAAAATCAAGTGAATTCTTCATCCGTTGATTCGGATGAATGGTTTGTAGCCTTTGTAAAATCAGGAACGACCGATGACCACTCTCCAAAAAGCGATCGACCTGGCCGTTGCCGCTCATCGCAAAATGGAAGACCCGCCCGGCGAACCTTACATCCTGCACCCGATGCGGGTGATGCTCCGCTTCGATGACCCGACACTTCAAGCCGTTGCGATTCTGCACGACACGATCGAACGCGCCGGCGTCACGGCCAAGCAATTGCGCGCCGCCGGCATGCCGGCTAAGATTGTGCGTGCGGTTGAGCGGCTCACGCACCGGGAAGGGACCAGCTACGCCGACTACGTTGTCAAACTCTCCGCCGATCTGCTGGCGCGGGCGGTGAAGATTGCCGATCTGCAGGACAACGCCGATCTCAAAAATTTAGACTTTCCGGCCAAGCATCCAAAAAGGGGCGTGCGTCGGGCGACACGGTACGTCCTTTCCTATCAATTTCTCACAGAAAAACTGAGCGAACGTCAATATCGTCGCCTGATGAAGCTCGGCGAAAAGTGAAAAAATGCCCGTTGCGGACAAGGGCAATCGAATCTAGATTCGCACGCAGTCGAATCAGGAAGGTTTCGCGATGGCTAACCCGTGTGCAATGGTCATTTTCGGTGCGAGCGGCGATCTGGCCAAGCTCAAGCTCATCCCGGCGATGTACGAGTTGGCCATCGAAGGCCTCATCGACGACCGCTTCACCCTCATCGGCTACGCACGCACGGCGATGAGCGACGACGAGTTCCGCGCCATCTGCACCGAGTCGATCAAGAAAAACGCCCGCACCGCCAAGAAGCATGGTGTTGATGAAGCCAAGCTAAAATGGCTCCTCGACCGCATCACCTACCACACCGGCCAGTACGACAAGGCCGAGGACTTTGACAAGCTCAAGGCGAAGCTCGACGAACTGGACAAGAAGTTCGACTGTGGCGGCAACCGTTTATTCTACCTCTCGACCCCGCCGAACGCGTTCGAGCCGATCGCCGTCAACCTTGGCACACGCGGCCTCGTCGAACGCGTGCAGAGCGGTGCCGTCGAACACGAAGGCCCGTTCCAGTACGTCATCCTCGAAAAACCCTTCGGCCATGACCTGCAGAGCGCCAAAGAACTCAACGCACTGCTCACCGAACACTTCCACGAAACGCAGATCTACCGTATTGATCACTACCTCGGCAAAGAAACCGTGCAGAACCTCATGGTGCTGCGGTTCGCGAATTCCATTTTTGAGCCGATTTGGAATTACAAGTACATCGATCACGTCCAGATCACCGTCAGCGAAACCGTCAGCAGCGACGATCGTGCCGGCTACTACGACAAAAGCGGCGCGCTCCGCGACATGGTGCAGAACCACATCTTCCAACTGATGGCCTTGGTCGCGATGGAACCGCCGGCGGCGCTCGACGCACGCAGCATCCGCGACGAAAAAGTGAAGGTTTACAAAAGCGTTCGCCGCCCAAGGCCGGACCGCATCGAAGACACCGCCGTCCGCGGCCAGTACGGTCCGGGCGAAGTCAACGGCAAGAAAACCGACGGCTACCTCAAGGCCAAGGGCGTGGAAGCCGGCAGCAAGACGGAAACGTTCGCCGCGCTCAAAGTGCTGATCGACAACTGGCGGTGGAGCGGCACGCCGTTCTACATTCGCACCGGCAAGGTGATGCCGAAGAAGGTCAGCGAGATCGTCGTCCGCTTCCGGTCGCCGCCGCTGACGCTGTTTCAGAAGCAGTGCGAAACGCCGGTCTTCCCGAATGACCTGGTCATTCACGTCGCGCCGGAAGAGGGCATTTCCATGCACCTCAACGGCAAGGTGCCCGGCGGCAGCATGAACATCAAGAGCGTGGAGATGAACTTCAACTACGCCGACACGTTCAAGAAGGAAGCCCCCGAAGCCTACGAGCGCCTCATCGCCGACGCCATGCAGGGCGACCAAACGCTGTTCATCCGCGGCGACGAAGCCGAGGCCGCGTGGGAAATTATCGACCTGATCCTCAAAGGGTGGGGCGAAAGCGCCAAGCCGCCGGAATCGTACGAACCCGGCACGTGGGGCCCGAAGTCGGCGACCGACCTCATCGAAAAAGACGGCCGCCGCTGGGTGACCGGCGTGGAAGAAGAGCCGATCATCGCCTGCTCACTGTAGCGGAATGACCGGCAACGCCGCCTGCGGCAATGACCGGCGCACGCTCCTGAAGTAAATAACGGTCGTCACAATCAGCAGCAGGCAGATGATCAGCCATGAGACTCGCATCGCGAGTTCATGGTTTTCGACGAGGCGTACGCCTTCCGGCGATTGCTCGGTCACCAGCCGGGTGTAGGCCTCGGTCGGCAGGGTGACGGTGGAAATCGAAAAGATCACCAGCGGGACAATCATGGCCCAGAAGCCCAGTGTCCATCCGCGGTGATCTCCGCTGTAAATCCAGTAGGACGCCAAGCCCATCACCGCGATGTGCAGGAATAATATCGCGGCAGCGGGCAGGCCTGTGGCATAGGTCATGATCAGAGGTAGTGATGGTTTGGCGAGCATCAGGCACTCGAAGCCAGTGAAGACCACGAGCGTTAAGAAGAAGCCCAGAACCGGCAAGGGCATTCGGTCTGTCCAACGCGCCTTCAGGTCAAAAAACTCGGCCGTGGTTCGAACGCCGTCATTTTTCATCAGCAAGTAGAGCGCCGTCGGAAGGGCGATCATGATCGCGAGCCCGACCATCGTAGAAGCAATGATCACATACGGATTTACCGTGTAATGATTGAGCGCCGGGTCGCTCACGATGATGAATAACCCGATCAAGGCAGAAATGCCCGCCAAAACCAGAACGACGATCGCCTGCCAGCTGAAGATCATCACCAACGGGCGAACGTACCGGCGCTTAAGAAAGGCTCCAATGCCCAGCCAGGCACAACTCACCATCACGGCCCCGTACAGCACGATGCCGTAGATAAAATTCTGGATCGGCTGGGGTTGTGGGTAACGATAGGTTACATGCACTGCAGCCGGCTGCTGGGCGATCATCTGTTGATAAGTCGCGTAGTTTTGTTGCTGGATCACATAGCCGACTGGCATGAGAGCCGTCAGGCAACCGGCCATGACGGCGATGAGCAGCAGGATGACGCCTGCCGCAATGAATCGGCCGGAATAGTCGCTGTCAGGGTTGATCGGCGGGGGCAGGTAAGAGACTTCGATCATCGTCCGGCGATCATGCCACTTGCCGCGATTGCCGACAAATCCGTCGCCGCTTGACGCTTACACGCCTCGCCAAGAGAATCGCCAGGCTAAGCTATGGCCACTTCGCCCACTCATCCCGCGTTCGAGCCGCTGAAGGCGGCATTCCCCGGTGTCAAATTCGTCGCCAGCCAGTTTCGTGACATGACGACGCTGGTCGTCCCGCGGGAATCGATTCTCGAAGTCGCCCGCTTTTTGCGGGACGATTCACGCACGAAGTTCGATTTCCTCGCCGAACTCAACGGCGTCGATTACCTCGGCTACCCTGGCGCCATCGGCCGCTTCGCCGTAAATTACGGCCTCACCAGCACGACGTTCAATAACCGCCTTTGGCTGCGGGTTTACCTCGACCCGACGCGCGACACCGCCCCGAACGCCGAGAAGCTTCAGGACGAAGACGCCGCCACCAAGGGCGACCCCGGCCTGATGGTGCCGAGCGTCACCCCCGTCTGGGCGGGTGCCGAATGGATGGAACGCGAAGCCTACGACCTCGTCGGCATCATCTTCACCGGCCACCCGGACCTTCGCCGTATCATGACCTGGAACGGCTTCGGCTCGCACCCGCTGCGCAAGGATTACCCGCTCCGCGGCGTCGGCGAACGCGACGATTACAAAATCGTCACACGGGACAGCGCGTAAGGGCAGGGTGGGAGAGGAAGAGGCGTGAGGCGTGAGGATGGCAAACGGGCCGGATGATTTTCGCGGCTTGATCGTCTGGCAACGCGCGATCGACTTGGCCAAAGGCGTTTATCTACTCACGCGAGGCTTCCCGAGTGATGAGAGGTTCGGTCTCACCAATCAACTGCGTCGGGCTTCGGTAAGTGTCTCTTCAAATATCGCGGAAGGACATGCCCGAACAGGCAAAGAGTTTCGTTCCTTTCTTTCGATCGCGCGTGGATCGGCGGCGGAAGTCCAAAGCCAATTGCTTCTCGCGGTCGAATTAGAATTTGCCCAGCGTTCCGAGATCAATGACTTGCTGGGCTACTGCGAGGAGATCAGCCGCATGACAGCTGCGATCATTCGGCAGTTGTCTGCGAAGTGAAGTCTTCCCCTCACGCCTTACGCCTCGTACCCTCATAACCCTCTCATGTTCGAGTCGCTCACCCAACGCCGCTACCTCATCCCGTTCCGCGCTTTGCGCCTGCCGCAGCAGTTCACCGATGTGTTAGTTGTCGGCGGTGGCATTGCCGGGCTGCGCGCCGCGATTGCCGCGGCCGAGGGCGGGGCGGACGTGTTGCTGCTGGCCAAGGAATCGATCGAGCAGAGCAATACGTGGTGGGCGCAGGGCGGCATCGCGGCGGTGTTGCAGCCACTCGATTCGGTCGAAGCGCACATCAAAGACACAGAAATCGTCGGCGTCGGCCTGTGCGAAGAAGCGGCCGTCCGCACCGTCGTCGAAGAAGGGCCCGAACGCGTCCTCGAACTCATCCAGTGGGGGGCGACGTTCGATAAAAAAGAAGGCAACCCGCTCGGCCTCGCGTACGGCCTGGAAGGCGGGCACAGCTACGCACGCATTTTGCATTCCTACGGCGATGCCACCGGCAAAGAACTCGCACAGACGCTCATCCGCAAAGTCCGCGGCTATGACAACGTCCGCGTGAGCGAGCACACGTTCGCTATCGACTTCATCACGCACGAAAACCGCTGCGTCGGTGTGCTCGCCCTGATCAATGGGCAGATTCAGATCGTTTGGGCGAAGCGGACGATTCTCGCCAGCGGCGGGGCCGGCCAGCTGTATCGCGAATCGACGAACCCCAAAATCGCCACCGCCGACGGCCACGCGATGGCGTACCGCGCCGGGGCGGCGCTGCAGGACATGGAGATGGTGCAATTCCATCCCACGACGCTATACGTTGCCGGCAGCAGTCGGCGCTGATCACCGAAGCCGTGCGCGGCGAAGGCGCATATCTCGTCGATCGCGACGGCCATCGCTTCATGCCGGACGTTCACCCGCAGGCGGAGCTTGCGCCGCGGGATGTCGTCAGCCGGGCGATTGTCGATCGCATTCGGAAGACGCACTTCACGCACGTTTTCCTGGACGTCCGACACCTGCCGGCCGAGCCGTTCCGGCAGCGGTTCCCGCAGTTGGCACAACTCTGCCAGGAATTCGAAATCGACATCACCAAAGACCTCATCCCGATCCACCCGGCCACGCATTATATGATCGGCGGCGTGACGGCGGACGAGTTCGGCCGCAGCAGTCTCCCGGGCCTGTACGCGATCGGCGAAGCCAGCTGCAGCGGGCTGCACGGGGCGAATCGATTGGCGAGCAATTCACTCCTTGAAGGCCTTGTCTTCGGCGCTCGTGCTGGCGCTGACGCGGCCGAACAGGCGAAGGCGGAACGGCTGCTCTTTCCGCTCGAACTCGAACACAGCATTCCGAAGTCGCAGAAAACCGAGCTCGACGTCACCGACGTCAAAAGCTCGCTCCGCAGCGTGATGTGGCGAAACGTCGGTATCGAACGCGACGGCGACCGGCTGACCGAAACACGCGAAATTATCGCCTTCTGGTGTCGCTATGTGATGGACAAAGCGTTCATGCCCGTCATCGGCGCTGACGCCGCCATTGCCGGCTGGGAATTGCAGAACATGCTCACGGCCGCGTTCCTGGTTACGGCGGCGGCGTATGCGCGGACGGAATCACGCGGCACGCATTATCGCTCTGATTTCCCAGAGCGTGACGACAACCACTGGAAGCTCCACCTCATGTGGAAGCGGCCGCTGGAAACGGCGATTCCGGTCGTGCCGCGGCAGGCTTAAATGCTGAACGCGTCGAGCTGAAGATTCGTGCCTGTGTAGAACGCGTAGCGGAAGGTCGCATTGTTGCGGTCGACCACACCCGTTGCGAAGCGGCCGGCGTTTTCCTTCAGGATTTCCGCGGTCCAACTGCCGTCGTAATCTGCATTCACAAGGCGGTTCTGCGTCTTGTCCCAGTAGAGGACGTTCGGTTCATCCGAGCCGGCGAAGTACATCATCGTGAACAGACCGGTCGCACCTCGGGCGGCGATCGTTTCGCTTGTCCATGCACGATTGGCGAAGTGGGCGACCTTCAGATTCGCAGGGTAGGAGTCGTAATACGAGATCCACGGCGAATCGTCTTCGGTGCTGAATGTCGTCGAAATGTAAGCCGCGCCGCGGGTGGCTTTGTCGGCGATGGTGGTGGACCAGACGCCGGTGCGTGGGTTCATCTGGGCGTAGCCGACCCAGCCGTGCGTGGAGTCTTCGTACGCCACACCGATGGTGCCTGTCGAACTCATCGCGGCAGAAGTCGATCGCCCGATGTCGCCGGCCTCGGCGACGGTGGTGATCGTCCAGACGCCTTCGAAATTACGCCGGGCCGCACGCAAATCGCCGGTGGTTTTGCGGTAGTAGGTCACCAGCGCCATGCCGTTGCGATCGAAGACGAGTGACGGGTACGCACCGACGGAGTTTTTGCTGTCGACGGTGGTGATGTCCCAAGACGTGCCGGTGCTGCGGGCGTATTTGAGGTCGCCGTTCGTGCCGTCAAAGTACGCGATGGCGGGCTGTCCGAGCGTGTCGACGGCCATCGACAGGTAATAGCCTTGGAACGGGAGCGATGAATCGACGGTTTGGATCGCCGACCATTGGCCGGACGTGTTCCGCGTCGCGTAGTTCATCGTCTGGGTTTGGACGTTGTAGTAGACGAAGTGCGTGACGCCTTGCGCAGTCGGTGGCGAGGGCGCTTTGGTTGCCCAGGCTGCCGATGGCGAGTTGTTCAAGATTCGTGCCCGGCTTGCGGCTGTTGGTGAGGCTGAGCGCATTGAGCATGTCGAGCCGCGGGTAGATCAGCCGCGTGACATTAGAGCCCGAAGCGCCGCCGTCGAATGTCGCCACGCCGCTGGCGCGGAGGATCGAGGTTACGTCCGCGGGTTTGAGGGTGGAGTCGATGTTCCGCATCAGCGCGACGACGCCGGCGACGATCGGTGCGGCGAAGCTGGTGCCTTCTTCCAGCCCGTAGCCGCCGCCGAGGAACGTGGTCTGGATTTCTTCGCCGGGCGCGAGGAGCGTGAGGTTGCTGCCGCGTTGGCTGAAGGTGGAGATCGTACCGTCAAGCGCAACGCTACCGACGCTGATGACGCTCGGGTCGGCGGCCGGGGAGTTGATGCCCTGGTTGCTCGACACGCCGCCGTTGCCGCTCGACGCGACGATCGTCACGCCTGCGTCGCGGAGGGCGACGATTTCATCGCCGTAAACTGTGCTGACGGTGGGGCTGTCGTAGAAGCCTTGCCCGTAGGAGACATTGACGATGGTGATGCCGAACTCTTCGCGGTGGTCGATGACCCACTGCAGGGCGGCTTCGATTTTCGAGTCCGGGACCGGCGTGTCGAAGTCGGCGTCATCAACGCGCAGGGCGACGAGCTTGGCGTCGGGCGCGATGCCCTGGTACTGATCGCCGGTACTGGTCGATGCCGGCTTGGCGGCGATGACGCCCGCCACCTCCGTGCCGTGGCCGAGCTCGTCCATGGGGTCGTCGTCATTGTCGACGAAATCGTGCCCGCCGACGACTTTAAATCCCGGCCCGAAACCGCCGCCGAGCGACGGGTGCGTGTAGTCGATGCCCGAATCAATCACGGCGATCGTTTGCCCGGTGCCGGTGGCACTGGGGAACGCGGCCGACGCTTCGGCAAAATGAATCGCGGCGGCGGCGGAGCCGAAATCACTCGCGGCGAGAAGCCGGCGGTCTTCCAGGGCTTCAAAAGCGAGGCGGCAAGACGGCGATCGGGTGAATTTCGTCATAAAAGCTTCGGCAAGACCCGGCCACTCCTTGGCGCGGGACGACGTGTCTTGCTTACATCATAGAGCGACACCGACGACGGTTCTATTACACGCCAATTACTTCGCTTTCACGCCTAAAAAATCGCTCATCAACAGATCGCCCTGCGGGAATGCCCGGCCGGCCTTGGCTTGGATTTCGTCGTAAGCGGTCGCTGAACCTGCGGAAATCCCCGTGCCTGCCATCGCATACAGGGTCGGGGCGTACCCGTGTTTGCGAGTCAGAACGTTTGTCGGGTGGTCCGGCAGCACGAGAATCCGCCAATCGTCATTTTGACGCAGGGCGTTCGAGCACCGGGCCGACGACGTGTTCGTCGATGGCTTCGATGGCGGCGATCTTCGTTTCCACGTCCGCCTGGTGGCTGGCCTCATCGGGCGATTCCACGTGGCTGACGATCAGGTCATACTGTTTCAACGCCTCGACGGTGTACCGGCCTTGCCCGGCGTAGTCGGTGTCGTGGAAACTCGTCATGCCCGGCACGTCGACGACGCCCCAGCCGAGCAGGTTCGCCAGGCCGCGGAGCAGGTCGACGCCACTGATCATCGCGCCGTTTTTCACGCCGAACCGCTGTTCGAACGTCGGCATCGCGGGCGGATGGCCTTGGCCCCAGAGCCAGACCTGGCTGGCGAGCCCGGCATCGCCGGCGGCCAGCGTGGCGGCGCTGTCGGCGATGATCTTCCGCAGAATCTCCGAGCCCTCTCCGCTCGGCAGGTATTTCTCCAGCGGCTCGTCCAGCATCTCGTGCGGCGGCTTCGTTTTCAGATCAAACTTCTGATCGCCCTTGTAGACCAGCAGATTGCGGTAGCTCACGCCTGGGTGCAGTTCGAAGCCGGCGGGGATGTCGCCGGAGCGTTTCAGCAGGTCGATGAGGCGGCGGGCTTCGGCGTCGGGCAAGCCGCCGGCGGAATGGTCTTTCATCAGGCCGTTGGCGGTCGTGACGAAATTGCAGCGGAAGACCCAATCGCTCGGCGACAGCGGGATGCGCTGGGCCGCGGCTTCCAGCGGCGCGCGGCCGGTGTGGTAGACGGCCGGGTCGTAGCCGAGCAGCGACATCGTCGCGACGTCGCTGCCGCTCTCGAAGCCGTCGGGGACGGTGCGGACCGTGCCGAGTTGCCCGAGGCGGGCGATCTCGTCCATGTTCGGCGTCTTCGCCGCCTGCAATGGCGTGAGGCCGTCCAGTTGAGGCAGCGGATCATCGGCGGCACCGTCGGGGATGATGATGGCGTATTTCATGGGGATGGGTGGCAGTGGGCGGGTGGCGGGTGGCAGGGCAGAGGTCTTCTCCTGCCACCCGCCACCTGCGACCTGCCGCCTTACTTACTCTCCAAACTCTTCCGGCCGGTCGAAGATCGGCCAGATCACGGTCGGCTTGTTCACTTCCGGCAGCTTGTCGATTTCCGCGGCCGCCCGGGCGACGTTTTGACGTTGCGTGGCGTGCGTGGTGATGACGATCGGGACTTCCTTGGCGCCTTCGTCGGTCTCCTGCTGGCGGAAGCCCTGGATGCTCACGCCGGCTTCTTCGAAGACTTCGGTGATGCTCGCCAGCACGCCGGGTTTGTCCTGGACGCTCAGTCGCAGGTAGAAGCGGCCGACGCTGTCGTCGTGGGTGAGGGTCTGCGCGTTCGGCAAGCGGCCGGGGTAGACGTTGAGGCGTTCGAACGCGTGGGGGATCGTGCCCATCGCCACGCCGAGGATGTCGGCGACGACGGCGCTGGCGGTCGGCAGTTGCCCCGCGCCGCGGCCGTAGAAGAACTGGTGCCCGATCGCGTGCCCGTAGACGCTGATCGCGTTGAACCCGCCGTTGACGTCCGCCAGTAGATCGCCGTGGTGAACCAATGTCGGCGAGACGCGCAGGCTCAATCCGCCGATGGTGCGCTCGGCGATCGCCAGCAGTTTGATCGCGTAGCCGAGGTCGCCGGCGTTTTGAATGTCTTCCGCCTGCAGCGCAGTCGATGCCGGCCAGCAGGATGTCGCTTTCGTGCACCTGCTCGTTAAACGCCAGGCTGGCGAGAATGGCGAGCTTCTGCGCGGTGTCGCGGCCGCTGACGTCCATCACCGGGTCGGCCTCGGCGAAGCCGATGCGTTGGGCCTCGGCGAGGGCGTCGGCGTAGGTCCAGCCGTTGTCGGCCATCTGGCTGAGGATGAAGTTGCACGTGCCATTAATGATGCCGATCAGGCCGTCGATGCGGTTGCCGACGAGGCCGCGGGTGAGGGCGTCGATGATCGGGATGCCGCCGCCGCAACTGGCTTCGAAGCCGATCGAGACTTTGTTCGATTTCGCCAATTCGAACAGCCCCGGCCCCTTGGCGGCGAGCAGGGCTTTGTTGGCGGTGACGACGTGTTTGCCGGCGTTCAGGGCGGCGGCCACGTAATCGCCCGCCAGGCCCGTGCCGCCCATCACTTCGACGACGATGGAGACTTCCGGGTCTTCGATCGCGGCGAACGCGTCGAGCGTCAGCGGGTATTGCCCGGCGATGTCGGCGTGCTTTTCAAGATTGCGGACGGCCACGTGCCGAACGACCGGCGTCAGGCCCGTCCGCTGCCGTAGCAGTTCCGCCTGCTCGCCGAGGATCTTCAGCACCCGCACCCGACGACCCCCGCGCCCAATAGGGCGATCCCCACCGATTGATTCGTCGTGGTCTGTTTCAAAGTCGGTCGAATATAGAGCAAAAAGGAGACGGGAGACAGGAGTCAGGAGACAGGAGGAATGAAAAATCGCCGGGTGCCACGGTCTACGGTATTCCGCAGGCCGTGCCGCCCGTGCGGGCGGCACGGCGCGGCGTGCGGATGTACAGACGGTGAGCGTGGCCGGCCGTATAGTTTTCTCTGCTGTCGATTATCAGACTGCGTGGCGGGGGCGAGTACGTGGCTTCGATTTGACGGGTTTTGCCCGCACCTTTACCATCGCCGGATTCCCGGCCCGGGGCGAATAACGTTGTTTGCGATCATCAGCGACATCCACGGCAATCTTGAAGCCCTCACCACGGTGCTGGCGGAGATCAAACGCCGCAATATCGACAACATTCTTTGCCTGGGCGACATCGTCGGCTACGGCCCTAACCCCTCGGAGTGCCTCGACTTAGTCGCCAAGCACGCCAAGGCGGCCCTGATGGGCAACCACGACTTCGCCGTGCTGTTCGAGCCGTTCAATTTCAATCAGGGGGCCGAGCAGGCGTGTTTTTGGACGCGTCGGCAGTTCGAGGAAGACCCCGACCCCAAACGCCGGGCCGAGCGGTGGAAGTTCATCGGCAACCTGCCGGTGCGGATTCGGACCAACGACTTCGTCGCCACCCACGCCAGCCCGCGTCGGCCGATCAACGAGTACATCTTCCCGGACGACATTTACACCAACCCGGGCAAGTTCCACAGCATTTTCGAGAAGTTCGAGCGGGTCTGCTTCGTCGGGCACACGCACGTGCCGGGCGTCTTTCTGGAAGGGCCCGATTTTTATAGCCCGGATGAGCTGGACTACCGGTTCGAATTCACGGATGAAAAGGCCGTGATCAACGTCGGCAGCGTCGGCCAACCGCGTGACCGCGACCCCCGCGCCAGCTTCGTCGTGGTGAACGAAAACGTCGTCGAGTTCGTCAGACTCGAATACGACGTGCAAACGACCGTGAAGAAAGTCCACGCCATCGACGAACTGGACAACTTCCTCGGCGACCGACTGATTGATGGAAGATAAGTTGATGGTGGATAGTGGATGGTTGATAGTTGAAGAAAGAGGCAGTTCTGCTTCTTCACTATCAACCATCCACTATCCACCATCGACTATGCATTAAGGATTGAGCCTCGAATGAACGAACGGACACGCCTTTACGTCGCGATGGCCCTCGCGGCGCTGATTTTATTCGGCTGGTTCCCGCTGGTGTCTCAGGTCGAACGCCTGACCGGCTGGAAACTCCTCCCGCCGCCGGCCACGCAACCGGCGACGCAGCCGACCACCGCGCCGACCGCCGAAACCGGCTACGCGTCGAGCACGACCGCACCGGCAACCGCTCCCAACGCCTGGGCGATGAACCCGATGGCCCCGTTCAAGCCCGTCGCGGCCCCGACGACGCAGCAGGCGGACGTCTTGATCGGCTCGGCCGAACGCAAGAACAAGGAATACGCCCTGCAACTCCGCCTCTCCCCGCACGGCGGTGGCGTGGCTGGGGTGACGCTCAATGACTTCACCGAACGCGTTGGCTCGGAAGACCCGTTCGACTTCGAAAAACCCTACGGCCCTGAATCGCTCGCACTGGCGACGAAAGCGCTGACGATCAACGGCGCTAGCGTGCCGATGCAGAACCTGCCTTGGCAGATCACGCAGCAGAGCAGTAACGCCGCTGTCGCGACCTTCGACATTGCCGACGCGGCCGGCAATCAGCTCACGCTGACCAAACACTACGAAGTCCTCCGCCGTGAAGACGAAGGCGGCCAGAACGGCCCGCGCGGGTACGAGACGAAGTTCACGTACACCATCACCAACCGCTCGAACCAGCCGATGGTCGTTTCGTCTGATCTCATCGGCCCGACCTTCCCGCCGAGCGAGCAGATGCGCGGCGGCGATCGCCAAGTCATCGCCGGCTTCCAGGGCAAGAACGACGTTATCCTCAAGCACGACGCCCTCGAAGGCTTCTCCGGCAGCTCCGCGACGCGCGACTACAGCGTCTACGACGGCCAGCAGTTGCTCTGGATCGGTGCGGGCGGCAATTACTTCAACGGCATCGTCCGCCCGACCAACGGCAACTGGATCAAGACCGCCACCGCGTCCTCGATCAACCCCGACGCAGAAGCCCACCTCCGCCAGGTGCTGATCGAACTGAAGACCGGCGACATCACCCTCGCCCCGGGTGAAACCAAGCGGATGGAAGCCCGTGTTTTCTTCGGGCCACGCAAGCGTGAAGTCCTGAAGAACCCGTACTACTCCGCGGCCGGGGTCGCGTACCAGCACACGCTGGAAATCACCGGCTCGTGTGCACTCTGCACCTTCCAGTGGCTGGTCGATTTCCTCATGCTGCTGCTGGGCGTCTTCCAGACGATCCTGCGCGACTGGGGCCTGGCGATCATCGCGCTGGTGTTCGTCGTCCGCGCCTGTCTGCACCCGATTACCAAGCGGGCGCAGATCAACATGGCCAAGATGTCGAAGTTCCAGCCGGAAATCGAACGCATCAAGAAGAAGTACGAGAACGACAAAGACGGCCTGAACCGGGCCATGATGGAGTTCTACAAAACCCAGGGCGCCACCCCGATCCTCGGCTGCCTGCCAATGTTCCTGCAGATGCCGATCTGGATCGCGCTCTACAGCGGCCTGGGCAGCACCTTCGAACTCCGCCAGGCGCCGTTCCTGTACGGCCTGACGTGGATCAAGGACCTGTCGCAGCCGGATCACCTGATCAAGTTCGATCAGACGATCAACTTCTTCTTCCTGCACATCGACGGCATTAACGTCATCCCGTTCCTGCTGGCGATCGCGTTCTTCCTGCAGCACAAGCTCACGCCCAAACCGCCGGCCAGCACGCCGGAGCAGGAACAGCAGCAGAAGATGATGCAGTGGATGACGCTGCTCTTCCCCGTCTTCCTCTACAGCAGCCCGAGCGGCCTGAACCTTTACATCCTGACGAGCACGATCTTCGGCGTCATCGAAAGCCGAATCATCCGCAAGCACATTAAGGAACGCGAAGCCCTGCAGGCCGCGAACGGCCCGACGATCGTCGACGGCGAAATCATCGACACGCTCAAGAACAAGCCCGCCGAGCCGAAGAAGAAAACCAGCGGCATCTGGGCGAAGTTCCAGGAACTCCAGGAACGGGCCGAGCAACTCCGCAACGACGCGGAGAAAAAGGCCCGCGATCGTAAGAAATAATAAGTTGGTAGTGGGTGGTTGGTAGTGTGTAGTTAAGAATTTCAACTACCAACTACCCACTCATTCTTCCCCATGAACCCCGGCGACACCATCGTCGCGATCAGCAGCGCCGTCGGCCTGGCAGCGCGGATCATCGTCCGCCTTGACGGGCCGAATGCGTTGGCGTTGTTTGAGCAACTTTCGCCAGCGGCGATAAACGCGCCGGCGCAGCGAACGCTTCTTCATTTCGCCGATCTCACCTGCCCGGCCTGGGCGTACATGTTCGTCAACCCGCACAGTTACACTGGCAATGACGCCGTCGAACTGCAAATCCCCGGCAACCCGCTACTGGCCCGGCTGTTGGTGGAACATCTGACAGCCTCCGGCGCACGCATGGCCGAGCCTGGGGAGTTCACCGCCCGCGCGTTTTTCAATGGTCGGCTTGATCTGGCGGCCGCGGAGGGCGTCGCCATGACGATCGCCGCCACGCACGCCGACGAACTCCGTGCGGCCCGGCAGTTGCTCGCGGGTGAACTGGCGAAACGTTTATCCGCTCCATTGGAATCGCTCACCGAAGCTTTGGCGCTGCTCGAATCGAACATCGACTTTTCGGAAGACGATATCGCGTTCATCGATTCCGATGAGGTGCATCGCCGTCTGCTCGCGGCAACGACGGCCTTGGACGATCTGACCGCCAATGCCGCCCGCTTTGACCGCATGACCGGCGAGCCGACGTTCGTCCTCGTCGGCCTGCCGAACGCGGGGAAAAGCACGCTGCTGAACGCGCTGGCGGGCAGCGAGCGGGCGGTCGTTTCGCCGGTGGCCGGCACGACGCGCGACGCGCTCTCGGCCGAGGTCGCACTGCCACGCGGCATCGTCCGCGTAATCGACGTCGCCGGCTTCGAACGCGCCGGCGATGACGCTATCTCCCGCCAGATGCAGGAGCGGGCGAGACGGACGATCGAAGAAGCGGATTTCGTCATCGAAGCTCGCGACGGCACAAGTGACGCGAAATGCTGGCTGCCGCGACAAGCGGATTTGATCGTCCGAACAAAAGCGGACTTGCGAGTCCCCCTCCCCTTGAGGGAGGGGGTAGGGGGAGGGGTTCACTGCGCCGCTGAAGGCGCCGCCGCCGCACCGTCGTCGCAGACCCCTCACCCTAGCCCTCTCCCTCAAGGGGAGAGGGGACCAGACCTCACCGTTTCAGCTACGACCGGCTTTGCGATAGATGATCTTGTGCAGCGTCTCGACGACCTCGCCTTCGGCCGTTCATCCGGCGGTCATTCGCTCGCGTTGACCGCCCGTCACTTGGCCGCGGTGGATGAGGCGAAACACGCACTCGCCTTGGCCAATGACGCCGGCGATTCGCCCGAACTCGTCGCCGACGCGGTGCGGCGGGCGGTTGACGCCATCGGCCAAATTCTTGGCCGCGTCACGCCCGACGATGTGCTCTCCCGCGTGTTCGCTACCTTTTGTGTCGGCAAGTAGGGTATAACCCGCGTACCTACAAAAGGAGATGGGGTGCGCGCGACAATCACTTGTGTTGCAACGTTAGCCTTGGCAGGCAGTGCATGGGGGCAGACGCTGGCGGAACTCGTGCCGGCGAATTCGGTTTTTTACGTCGGCTGGCGGGGCACGGCCAATCCCGGGAAGGGTTTCGCCGGCTCGAAGCTCGAAGCCGTCACCAAAGACGGGCAACTCGGTAAATTCATCGACGATACCGTTCCCGCGATGGGCAAAGCGGCCGCCCAGCGGTTTCCCGCTTACGCCGGTCCGTCGCAAGCCGCGACGGGCATTGTGCGGCAGTTGATCCGCGAGCCGTCCGCGATCTTCTTCGAAATGGCCGGCGACCGCCCGCACGGCGGCATGCTGACCCGGGCCGGCGCGAATACGCCAAAAATCAAAGCGGCCCTGGAAGAAATCGCCAGGGCGATTCCCGCTCCGATTAAGCCTCGGGTGGTGACGCCGGGCGATTCGGTCGGCATCGTCTTCGGTTATGACGCAGATGAGCCTGTCGATGGCGGACTCGATCAGCAGCCGGAGTTCAAAAAGGGACTCGCCTACTGCGTTCCCGACCCGGAAACGGCGGCGTTCATCAACATCAAGGCCGGCCTTGACGCCATTGAATTAGTATTGGCCCAGAATGTGTCGCTTGAGAACGTTGATCGGTATCGGCGTTTTGTCGACGCTTCGGGTTTCGCTGGCGTAAAAGCGCTCACCCTGGCGGACGGTTTCGCCGGTCGTGAATGGCAGAGCGATGCGTTTCTAGACGCGCCGATGCCCCGGAAGGGTTTCTTTGCCGTCAGCCCAGCCGAGTCGTTTGACGCCGATCTTCTCAAACGCGTGCCGATGTCTTCGAACACGGCTGGCTTGATGCATTTTGACGCCAGCGGCAGCCTGCAGACGCTCCGCGATGTCGCCGCCGCGACCGATCCGATGGCCGGCGATGCCGTCGATAAGGGCATCGGCGCCATCACCATGGCGATCGGAAAAAACCTGCAGAATGACCTGCTGGCGTCGCTCGGCAATCAATGGGCGTTCTACACCGCACCGGAAGTCGGCGGGCCCTCTTTCGCGGGCATGGTGATGGTGAACAAACTCGCCAACCCGCTCAAGGCGAAGCAGTCAATCGCGGCCGCGGCGATGTTCGTGACGAACACCGCGCACAACGCACTCAACAGCCACAACATCACGGTCGCGTTGAAGACGATCAAGTCCGGCGACGCGACGGTCTATTACTACGCGACGCCATTCGTCGCGCCGGCCTGGACGATCAAGGACGGTTATCTGTTCGTCTCGATGTACCCGCAAACGACCATCGCCGCCGCGAAGTACGCCGGGAAGGGCTTTGACGAACTCGATGCCTTCAAGGCTGCGGTGACGGGCGACAGTGCGAAGCCGATGGCGTTTTCGTATTTCGACATCAAGCCGACGCTCGCAGAAGGTTACGGCGGAATGTTAGCGGTGGGGCGCACGGTGTTCGGGCTCAGTGACATGTTCCTGACCGCCACGCCGGAACCGATCCTGCCGCCGCTGGCCCCAATGCTGGCCGAGGCGACACCGGTGACGGATGTCTCCTGGGCCGACGACGCCGGGCTGCACAGCCGCACCCGTACGCCTTGGCCGGGTGCGGCGGGGATGGCAAATTTCTCGCTCGGCAATTCGCTGGCGAACAGCGTGCCGCAGATGATCAGCGGCATCATGCCCGCCGTCATGCAGGCGCAGCAGCAGATGGGCCAGCAGGCTCCGCCGCCGCCGCCCGCTGAAGTGCCGTAATTGATATGGAGTGAATTCAAAACGAATCGGGCGGGCCAAAATTTTGGCCCGCCCGATTCGTTTTGAGATCAAAGGTTTTTGATCAGCCGACCGGACGTTGCTCGGGCTGAACTTCTTTCATCAGCGGCGTGGTCTTCTTGCGGAGCACTTTGACGTTCTTGCTCGGGCCGGCGTAGTTGGCGTCGATCGTCTTGCTGCCCAGGTCGACACGGCCGAAGAGTTTGAACTCGATGAAGCGCGTGCTGTCGTCGCCGGCCTTCTTCTCGAACTTGTCTGCTGCGGATTTCGGCAGGGAATAGACGAGGTCGATGGCGTTGGTGTCCGTCAGCACGGGAACGAACATGAAATCGTCCAGCCGGCTCAGGCCGATGACCGAGCGGGTTTCCATCGAGCCGATCGGGTAGTACGTCTTGTCGTCGATCACCAGACGGGCCGCGGCGGGGGGCAGACGAAGAATGTTGTCTTTGTCCGTGCCGGCGTCTTTAAACACGGCGCGAATGACGACCAGCGTGTCACTGTTCGATGGCTTGAACGCAAGGTTCGCACGTTTGTCGCGGATTTCCGGCACTTCGGTATCAAGCGCTTTCGGCGTGCCTTTGATCGTGAAGATGCCGTCGACCGAAACATTGTCAGGCTGTTTCGCGGTGTTGAGGATGACGTGTTTTCCGCTGCGATCGGGCCCGAGACGGGCGGCAAAGGCTTCGGTGGTCAGCTCGGGGTGGATTGCCGAGAACGACTGGCTGCCGGAGAAAGAGCCGGCGCTGGCTGTCTTGACGATGTTCAGGACGATGTGGTCGGCCGGCAGAAGCATGCCGCCGGGCGGCCCCTCGAAGGTGTCGGCGGCGAGTTCGTCGGTGATCTTCGTGTCCGTGCCGCGTTGGCGGCCGGTGAGCGTATTCGGCACGGCGACATCGCGGTCACTCTTAATCTCGTACGGGCTGTAGCCAGCAACGGCGGCGCCGACGGGCATCATCTGCACGGCGGTCGCGAAGACGCCCGCGCCGAGCATGGCGGCGATAAAGCCGAAGACGACCGAGCCGACCTTCTCAACGTAGAGCTGCAGGCCGATGTTGCCGGGGACGGCGATGTCGGCGATCACACGCAGGACGGCGTAGGTGACCGTGAAGATCATGATCAGCGACGCACCGCCCGCGAAGTCGGCGAAGCCGTTTTGCGTCATGGCGTCGATGGCGTTTTCGTAGTAGCCGAACGCCACCAGCGTGGCCGCCAGGGCACACGCCATGGAGATGGCAGACGTGAATGCACCTTGCAGGTAGTGCATGTATGTCACGCCGAGGATGATGACAATGATTGCAATCGAGAACAGCATGTCTTGAAACTCCGCCGGGCGTTGTCCCGGCCAAGGTCGATCGGATTAGTCCAGGGCGGTAGCAGCCGACTGCCGGGCGGACGAGCCGCCCGATGCCGGGCCACGCAGGACACGAAGCACTTCCTCGACACTGGTGTCGCCTTTTTCGACGCGCGACAGAGCGGCTTCCTGCAGGTAACGCTGGCGTTGCTTGCGGAAGAGCGCCTTGAACTGGTTGACCGTGCCGCCGGCCTGGATGGCGCCGCGCACTTCGTCGTCCATTTTGAACAATTCGAATACACCCGTGCGGCCTTTGTACGCCAGGCCGTTGCAGAACGGGCAGATGACTTCGTTGCCTTTCTGGTCACGAAGCGGCTCTTTGCGAGGGTTGAAGAGTTTTTCTGTCTTGGAGGACAGGTTCATCTTCTTGAGCTGTTCCGGGTCTGGCGTGTAAGGCACTTTGCAGGCCTCGCACAGCACGCGGACGAGCCGTTCGGCGATGACCAGCCGCAGGCTTTCGGCGGCGAGTTTGTCGTCGCCGACGAGCTTGCGCCACTGGGCGAGCGCGTCGAACGTGTTGCCGACACGCATCGCGATGTAAACGCGATGGCCTTCCTGGCTATAGCGGGCTAGCTCGACGGCCGTCCGGGGGTCTTCGCAGCGGTCAAGGAAGATGACGTCAGGCTGCTGGCTGATGAGCCAGCCCGCCTGCTTCAACTCTTCGCCGGCCGGTGCAGAGGCGGCGAGCTTGTTCTGCGTGATGCCTTCAAGTTCGAAGGGCGGATCACGCTCAATCGTCTGGATGTTCTGGAGGAACGCGTCGTGCTGCTTGAGCATCGCGTAGGCCAGGTTCGTCTGGCCTTGGCTGTCGGGTGCGGTGAGCAGCACGACGCCGGTCGGCTCGGCGACGGAAGCGAGCACGGCCTTTTCCTGGTCGGAAAGCAGGCCGAGCTGGGCGACGCGGAAATCGAAGTTTTTCTTGTAGTCGATATTCAGCTTCATCATCTCGCCGCTGGTGCTGCCGGCGGTGTAGATGTCGACCTCGCGTTTCTTTTTGTCTTCGGTTTCGACCTTCATCTTGCCGGTCTGCGGCTTGCGCTTGTCAGATGGGTCGAGGCCGCCGAGGGTCTTGACCAGCTCAATCGCCGAGGCGGCTTGTTCTTTCTGGACCGATTTCCCTTCCAGCGTGATGCCGTCCACGGTGTAGCGGACGACAGCACCGCCTTCCATGGGGCGAAGGTCGATGCGATTTGCGCCGTACCGGATCGGCTGCTGGAGCACGCTTTGCAGTGTGTCGTAAGCGGGGCGAATGGGATCGTCGTCCGGCGGCGGGAAGAAGGGCTTGCCGCTGCGGTCGATCAGGACCACCGCATTTTCGGTGGCGGTGACCTTCATCTCTTTCTTCTTGCCCAGGTTTTTCCACCAGAGGCTGATGTCGCTCTTGAGGTCTTTCAGGCCGACGGTTTTGTTTCGCCAGCCGAGGTAGACGCCGGCGTTCACGGCGAAGAGCACGATGAATAGCGGCAGGGCGGCGAAGAAATTCGGCACGAACAGCGCCGCCGCCAGGCCGACCACCCACAGGCCCAGGTTCAGCAGGGCGACGTTTTCTCGAGGCAGGCGGGCGACGTCGGTGTCTTTGTCCGCCCAGGTCATCAGCCGAAGCCAGACCAGAGAAATCAGGGCGTAAGGCACTAACTTTATGCCGTTGATGTAACCGCCGAGGGTCACCTCGGCCAGCAGCGAATCAAGCATCCAAACTCCTAATTACGACCACTCCGCCCCGTTGCGGGTAAATGATTGTAGCTATTGACGTCAAACAACCAAGGTTTAAGCAGGAAACAACCAGCCTGGCGGCGGGGCATGAAAGCGGGCGGCGTTGCCGCTATCCTGCCGGCACTGTGTTCGGTTTCGGCAAAAAAACCTCCGGCCCGACGCCCCCGGCGGGGCCTGCTGTTTCCACCAAGCTCTGCACCGACAAATTCAACGGTGCCTACCCCCACGTCGGACTTTACGACGTCACCGCCCAGAAAGTCTGGGTCGCCAAACCCTTAGGCGGCCAGGCGATCCGGACCAGCCACGCCAAGCTCATCACCGGCGCCAGCGACGCCACCGGCACGGCCCGGAAAGACCGATTCATCTGTTTCTGGTTCTATACCCCCGATACCGGCTCGGGCCACATCCTCGGTTACCCGATCGACTGGTCCGAAGCCCAGCTCGTTTTCCGCGTCGACCCGCTCTGGGATTACGACCGCCAGAAACTCATCCCGCCCGAATTGACCGAGCAGGTCGACGCCAATCTTGAGCGTCAGGCGAAGCACGGATTGCGGGTGATCGAATTTTACGCAAGCTGTCGTCTCAAATACCCCGTGAGCCTGCACCTTGTTGGCCAGCGGGCGACCGAATCGCAGTTTTATTACAAGCGGCTCGAGCCGACCGGCTAGTCCCGCTCAGAGAATCAGACGCCGAACCCGAGGGAGCCGCCGATGCCGTTTTCCGACTCGCTGACTGTCCGCGTCCTGCCGACCCTTCCGCCTGCCCTCAAGCCGCTGGAGGAACTCGCTAAGAACTTCTGGTGGACGTGGCACCCGACGGCTCGAGGCCTGTTCATCCACCTCGACGGCGACCTCTGGCGCCGGGTCGGCCGAAACCCGGTGCGGGTGCTCCGCGAGATCGACCAGAACAAGCTCGCCGCCGCCGCGGCCGACGAGACCTACGTCCGCACCCTCAACGAACAAGCCGCCCGCCAACGCGCCTACCTGGCCGCCCCGGCGAAGTTCCCCGGCACGACCGGCGATGAAGTCGGCACCGTCGCGTACTTCTCCGCCGAGTTCGGCGTGCACGAATCGCTGCCGATTTACTCCGGCGGCCTCGGCGTGCTGGCGGGCGACCACCTCAAGGCCGCCAGCGACCACGGCCTGCCGCTCGTCGCCGTCGGCCTGCTCTACCGCAACGGCTATTTCGACCAATCGCTCTCGCCCGACGGCTGGCAGCAGGAAAGCTACCCCGCGCACGACTTTGCTGAACTTGCCGTCGAACCGGCCCTAGCCGCTGACGGCAAGCACGTTCAAGTCGAAATTAACCTCGGCGGCTTTCACGTTTTCGCCCGCGTCTGGCGCGCCAACGTCGGCCGCGTGCCGCTCTATCTGCTCGACACCGACGTTCCCGAAAATTCGCCCGACGACCGCGCCATCACCGCCAAGCTTTATGGAACCGGCAGCGACACCCGCATCCGCCAGGAAATCGTCCTCGGCATCGGCGGCGTGCGGGCGCTCAAGGCGCTCGGCGTCGACGCGAAAATCTTCCACATGAACGAAGGCCACTCCGCGTTCCTCGCGCTGGAACGCGTTCGAACGCACATCGAAGCCACCGGCCACACCTTCGACCAGGCCCGCCAGCACGTGATGGCGACCAACGTCTTCACCACCCACACCCCCGTGCCCGCCGGCATCGATCGCTTCACCGCCGACCTCATGTACCGCCACTTCCGCGAGTATTGGCCGAAGCTCAAGCTCGACGAGGAAGGCTTCCTCGCCCTCGGCCGTGAAGACGTCGCCGACCGCAAGCAGGGCTTTTCGATGGCCGTCCTCGCCATCCGCCTGGCCGACACTTGCAACGGCGTTTCCAAGCTGCACGGCGAAGTCAGCCGCGACATGTGGGGCCAAGTCTGGCCCGGCGTGCCGAAGACCGAAGTCCCCATCACCAGCGTCACCAACGGCGTGCACCTGCGGACCTGGATCAGCACCGAAATCGAAGAACTCATCGGCGACGCCGAGCCGCCGAATTTCAGCAAAGTCGCCGCCCTCACCGACAGCGAACTCTGGTCGCTCAAGCGCATCCTGCGACAACGCCTCATCACGTACGTCCGCAACCACGCCCGCCGGCAATTGGCCACCACGGCCAACGTTCCGGCGAGCGTCGTCGATCGTCTGCTCGATCCCGACGTGCTGACGATCGGCTTCGCCCGCCGGTTCGCCACCTACAAACGCGGCACGCTGCTGTTCCGCGATCTCGAACGCCTCAAGAAAATCGTCACCAACGAAACCCGCCCGATCCAGTTCATCTTCGCCGGCAAAGCGCATCCCGCTGACAATGAGGGCAAGGCGCTCATCCAGGCCATCAGCAAGCACACCAACGGCATCGACTTCCGCGAGCGCATGGTTTTCGTTGACAACTATGACATGGAAGTCGCCCGCCATCTGGTGCAGGGCGTCGACGTCTGGCTGAACAACCCGCGTCGCCCGCACGAAGCCAGCGGTACCAGCGGCATGAAGGCGGCCGCGAACGGCGTGCCGAACTGCTCCATCCTCGACGGCTGGTGGGTCGAAGCCTACGCCGCCACGCCCGCCGCCGGCTGGGCGATCGGCACGAACGAAACGCTCGGCAACGACGACCTGCAGGACAAACTCGACGCCGACGCGCTCTATGACTTACTCGAACACAGCGTCGCCCCCGCGTTCTACACGCGTGGCCACGACGACATTCCCGCCGAGTGGATGAAGCGAATGCGCCCCTGCTTCACCGAAGTCGCCCCCGTCTTCTCCACCGGTCGCATGGTCGGCGAATACGCGGCGAATCTCTACGCGCCGGCCCTCCGTCGCGGCAAACTGCTGGCCGCGGACAAGTTCGCCGCCGCCGCGAAATTGTCCGATGAAAAAGACCGCGTCCGCGCAGACTGGCACGGCGTGAACGTCACGAACGTCCGCGTCAACCCCACACAAACCACAGCCGGGCAGGGTGTCGTCGTCCAAGCCGACGTCTCCCTCGGCGGCCTCGCGGCGACGGACGTGAAAGTCCAACTCCTCACCGAGCCGCCGCTCGCCGAGCCGATCGACCTCAAGCCCGCCGCCACGCAAACCAACGGCCGCGTCACGTTCACCGGCGACCTCAAGCCCGCCACGTCCGGCCAGCGCCGCCTCGGCGTCCGCGTCGTGCCGAACATCGCCAACCAAGCCACCCCGTTCGAACCCGGCCTCATCCGCTGGGCGTGAATCTGGTTCTTTGTAGGGGCGACGCCTGCGTCGCCCGTCGGCCGCGTTGACGCTCGCGGGCGACGCAGGCGTCGCCCCTACAGGAAGACCGCCGTTCGCATCGGCTGCGTCTTGCACGCCGTCGCCAATCGCCTTACGGTTTCCGCATGTCCACGCAAATCGCCCTCCAGCTCTACACGCTCCGCAATTTCACGAAGACGCCGGACGACATCGCCCGCACGCTCAACCGCGTGAAGAAGATCGGCTACGACGCCGTCCAGGTCAGCGCACTCGGCAAGATCGAGCCGGAGAAGCTGGCCGACATTCTGAAGAACGAAGGCCTCGTCTGCTGCGCCACACACGTCGGCCTCGATCGGCTACGCGATCAGACGGAAAACGTCATCGCCGAGCACAAGCTCTGGGGCTGCGAGTACACCGCGCTCGGCCACGCCAACTTCCGCACCGCGGAAGGGTGGGACACCTTCATCAACGACTTCAACGCCATCGCCGCCAAGTTCCGCGGCACCGGCGTACACCTCGGCTATCACAATCACAGCAACGAACTCGTGAAGTACGACGGCCAGTCGCCGCTGCGCCGCATGCAGGAGAAGTTCCTGCCCGAAGTGTGGTTCGAAGTCGACGTCTACTGGATCACCCACGGCGGCGGCGACCCGGCCGCCGAGATCGACCGCTGGGCCGGCCGCCTGCCGTGCATCCACCTCAAGGACATGAGCGTGGAATTGAACGCCGAGCAGAACCACGAACAGCGCATGGCCGTCGTCGGCGAAGGCAACCTCAACTTCCCCCGCATCATCGAGAGCACCAAGAAAGCCGGCACGAAGTGGTTCATCGTCGAACAAGACAACTGCTACGGCCAAGACCCCTTCGACTGCGCCGCCCGCAGCCTGAAGAACGTGAAGGCGATGGGCCTCGTGTAACCGCGTAGGGTCCGCCCTGGAGCCTTGCGCATCAAGCTTTCATGTTGAGGTTGATTTTTGCCTGTCTTCTGGCGTGATACAGGCAGATCTTCGCGCCCACCCAGCGGCGGACGCGGGTCAGGCCGCGGACGAAGCCGGGGAGCGGGCCGAGCAGGCCGGGGGTGCAACTGAGGTGGCCGAAGAGACGCTCGATCGTCACCCGCTTCTGGTACAGGCGACGCATCGTCTGCGGGGCCGCGTCCCACAGGTCGATCAGGTGTCGCCGGGCCGGGCCCATTTGTCGCCGCGTGACCGGGTGGCCGCGGCCCTGTCGTTGGCGGGCGCCGCCCGTCCGCGGGCGGGTGACCAGGAAGCCGCCCCGGGCGTGAACGTCCTTGTGCAGCACGTGCGCGTCGTAGTTGCCGTCGGCCAGGACCAGCGTGCCGGGCGTGATCGGCGTCTGCCGCAGCATCAGACGGGCGACGGGCATTTCGTGGCGATTCATCGGCAAAACAGAGAAGACCGGGACCGTCCGCGTCGCGGTGACGACGGCGTGGAGCTTGTACCCGCGGCCGACGTGCCCGCAGCGGGCGTCGCGGTCGCCGCTGACCGGGCTGACCGGCAGCGGCTTGCCGTCGAGGCAGAGCACGCCGGCGGCCTCGGCGGGCCGGCCGAGGCGTTCGTGGACGCGGGACAGCAGCAGCCGGAAGCGTTCGCCGGCGATGCGGCGGTTCAGTTGCGAAAGGCTCGGCAACTTGCGTGGGCGGAACAGCCGGTTGTAATGCAGCAGGTCAGTAGCCCAGGTCATCGGCCGGTCATGAAGCACGGCCCAGAAGTAAAGCCGGGCGATGAGGAAATCCGAATAAACGCACCGCCGCGTCCGCGGCAGCGAGCGGGCGACGGCCCGCAGGACGGCGACGAGAGTCGCCCACTGAGCTTGGTCCATACTTGCGTCCCGTTCTGGCGCACGTCGCGCCCGTTGGAGTGACAACGCAAGTATGGATCAATCCAGTGGATAGCGCCAGAGACAGGAAAAGTTCGCGCGCAAGGCTCCCCGGCGGACCATCGAACCTCTCGCAGATCGCGGTCCGCCGGGGCGGACCCTACGAGGCTGAATACGATCGTCCGCACCCGCCAGCTGTGGAGGGCCGAATGCCAAAACACCGCGTGAATCGAAAGTCGAAAACTACGCCCGAAGACTTGAATTCAAACACAGCCGCTGCAGCGGCTGGTTATCCGGCACTCCCCAGAGCCGCCGACAGCCAGTCTACCCGCCCGACGGCTTCACGAAGCGCGATTTCTTCGGTAGCGCACAAGCAAGCGGACCGAGGCCAGACTGTGATCCAGCACTTCTCAAACTCTTCGTCGCTCCAGTACTCCCATTCGTAGGTGAACGCGCCGTCAGATCGCTTCAAGATGTGCAAGCGGCACTGCGCGTGCGGATCGACGATGGTGCGAATGATAGCAGGCCGCATGTGCCGGATAACTACTGTTTATCCTGACCCGCAGCGAACCCCGCGCGGGCGATGTTGGAAGGTTATCGCGGTTTGGGCATCGGAATCAACCCATGTAGGACCGCGTTTGGTGCCGCGGAGAACGGTCCGCAATGCGGACTCTACTTGGCTTCGGGAACAAGCGTGACCGTAAACGAGAAGATTTCCAGCATTGAATGCCGGCCGCAATGTTCACACTTCAGCTTGTATGGACCATCCCGTATGTCCAGGCCTTGATCACGGTACGCATCGACATATCCATCCCGCCAAGCATCACCCCAAGCGATTGCTGCGTCTGTGAACGACCGGCCGCACGCGGGGCAATCGCGAGATTTTATCAATGCCCGAAACTTAGCTTCGACTGCCGACGCGGGCACCAGCACCTCTGGCGCATGAGGTAGAGGCAGCGAGAGCCGAGCACCTTTCCTGCGTGACATAACTACTGTTTATCCTAATCACTAACGCCCAGTTCGAACAAGATAAAGCGAGCTATTGCCGGTGACTGTCGATCACTTATCGCAACACTAGCTGTGTCATCGATTCGCCATCGGCGGGGCGGCCCGGACGGCGTTCGGGTCATCCCGGGCGGAATGCGGGCGTGCCCGGACTTCGGCGGGGGCTGCCCGGGAGCAAGTCGGGCGGGCCCGGGACGGGGTGGGGGCTGCCCGGGTAGAAATCGGGACGGCCCGGATTCCATTCGGGCACGCCCGGAAACGGTCCGGGACGGCCCGAACGACGGTCGGGGCGTCCCGAAACGTGGCGGGGACGGCCCGAAATGCGGTCGGGACGTCCCAGAACGTGATTTCGGGCTGACTTTCACAAGGCGCGGTGGCATTCGGCCGATGACGGTGGCGTCTGCGTGTCGCGGTGGGCGGGCGGGGCCGGGGTCGGCTGGCGCTCGGGGCGACGCGGGACGAGCGATCGGAGACGGCGATGCCGCGTGATTTCTTTCCGCACCGGGACAGCGAATTGGAGCAGTGGATCGTCGCGTTCGATAAAGCGTTGTCGATCGATCCCGCCTCGTACGGCGTGCCCGCTGACGAGGCCGAGGGGTTGTCGGCGGCGGTCGAGCGGTTCACGACCGCCTACGCGACGACGATGAAGCCGAGCACCCGCACCTCGATCGCGATCCTGGAAAAAGACAATGCCCGCGGCGACATGATTCGACAATTGCGGGTCGTCGTGCGGTACGTGCAGGCCTGGCCGGGGACGGACGACGCCAAACGCATGGCCCTCGGGCTGCCGGTGCGTGATGCGGCCGTCCGGAGGGGCGACGAGGCACTCGCGGCCCCGCGTGTCGACGTCGACGGCGTGGACGGCGTGTCGATTGACGTGTCGGCGAGTGCGCCGGCGCTCCGCCGTCGGGGCCGGCCGGGGCGCGGGGCGTCGCGTGGTTCAGTGCGATCGGCGACACCGCGCCGACGACGATCGACGGCTGGACCTTCCGCCACAACACGCAGGGCGTTTCGGCCCGGATCGACTTCCCCTACGAATTGCCGCCCGGCACGAGCGTCTGGATCGTGGCGGCGTGGCTGGACCGCAAGTCGAAGCTCAGCGATTTCTCCGTGCCGACGCAGTCGCACGTCATGCGCGCCCGCCCCGCGCTGGCGGCGTGAAGGAAGACCCGCGGCTGGTGGGTAGCAGAGGTCGGGCGTAACAGCCCTTGCCGTCATTTGTTGCTGCTCACGAACGGATCGATCGTCTGGATCGTGCCGTCGGCGTTGTAGTGCAGCTCCGTCACTTTGATGTTGCGATAGAACGTCTTATTCGACAGCTGCGTGTCGTGATAGAACAGCCACCAGCGGCCATCGATTTGCACGACCGAATGGTGCGTCGTCCAGCCCTGCACGGGAAGCAGTATCGTGCCTTTATACGTGAACGGCCCGAGTGGTGAATCGCTGATGGCGTACGCGATGAAGTGGGTGCCGCCCGTGCTGTAGCTGAGGTAATATTTGCCGTTGTATTTGTGCATCCACGCGCCTTCGAAGAAGCGGGCATCGCTCCGCCCGGCGGGCATGGGTTGGCCGGTTTCGTCGAGGAGGACGGCTTCCCGCGGCTTGCCGTCGAACTGCAGCATGTCACGCGATAGCTTGGCGACGCGCGGCATGAGGGCGGTCGGTGTCTTCTTCGCGTCGGCTTCGGATTGCGCCGCGGCGGGGTCGTACTTGCCGTCGACGATCATCTGCAATTGCCCGCCGCTCAGGCCGCCGAAGTAGATGTAACTTTGTCCGTCGTCATCGGTGAAGACGGACGGGTCGATGGAATAGCTGCCGGCGATCGGCTCCTTCTCCGCGACGAACGGCCCGGCGGGGTTCTTCGCCGTCGCCACGCCGATGCGGAACGCGCCGTCCTTCGCCTTGGCGGGGAAGTAGAGATAGTAGGTGCCGTTCTTGAACGCCGCGTCGGGTGCCCAGAGTTGCCGTGCCGCCCAGGGCACGTCTTCCAGCTTCAGGGCGACGGGATGAATCGTTACCTCACCGCCGACACGGCTCATGCTCAGGACGTGGTAGTCCCGCATCTTAAAGCCATTGCCCTTACTCCCTTTGAACGGCTCGACGTCCGGCAGGCTCGGCCCGTCGCTGACATCATGACTGCCATAAATATAGATGCGGCCATCAAAGACGTGCGCAGAAGGGTCCGCCGTCCACATCGACGTCACCAGCGGCTGGCTGAGATAAAGCTTCCCCTCCGGCGACCGCGGCTGCGTCGCCGGTTGTGTGGTTTGCCCGACCGCCAATGACGTGAACGCCAGCCCCAACCCTGCCGCGAGATATCCGAGTTTCATCAGCCGGTATTACACACGACGGGCTGTGAGTTCCCGTCGATTGGCTGCGAAATCGCGTCAACCATTCGGGAGAGTGCCAAGGCTCACTTCGCCGGGTGGGCTTCGAGGTCTGCCTTGGCTTCCTGTAGCGCGAGCACGACGTAGCTGGTGACGAGGACGGGGTTGTCTTCCATCACCTTGTTGATGCCGACCCAACTGCCGTCGGGCTTTTGTTCTTTGGTGGCTTGTTCGATGAGGGCGAGGCGCCAGTCGACGGCTTTGCCTTCGGACGACGTGAGGGCGGGCTGGCCGAAGGCGTGGAGGGATTTGGCCATCACCAGCCAGCCGTAGTAGAGGCCTTGCTTGGCGAGTTCGGGCTTGGCGGCGGCCATGCCGACGTTTTCTTCGAGCGAGAAGTTATTGCCGATCCACGCGAACGCCTGGCGGACGCGGGCGTCGTCCTTGGTGAGGCCGGCGTAGACGAGGCTCTTGAGGCCGGCGTAACTCATGGTGCCCATCGAACGCAGGCGGCGTGTGCCGGAGGCGTCGGTGGTGGCTCCGGCGAAGCTTTCGCCGGTGCGGTCGTCGCTGGGGCCGTAGACGAAGCCGCCGTCGTTGCCGGCCCACTTCTGGTCGTTCGTCTCAGAATTGTTCTGGCAGCGCGTGACGAAGGCGATCGCGAGCTTCATCGCGGGGTCATCGGCGGGGACGCCGGCGTCGTGGAGGGCTTCGATCGCGAAGGCGGTGTTAGACAGGTCCGGCCGGCCCGCGCCGCGGCCGCGGCCGCCGTAGCCCCAGCCGCCGTAGAACGGATCGTCGGTGCCTTTGACGACCTGCTTGCCGGTGAATTCGTCCGCCTTCTGGCTGGCGGGGGCGACGTATTCGGGCTTGGTGTTTTCGGTCCACTGCAGGGTCTTGAGATAAGCAACGGCCTTGTCGATCGTCGGCTTGCATCGCCGGGTCTTTGGCCTTCACGAGTGTGCTGACGCTGATGGCGGTGTTGTAGCTGGCGAGCAGGTTCTTGTAGATGCCGCCGTCGGCCGCCTGGTAGCCGAGGAGCTTGGTGAAACCCTTGGCGACGAAATTCGTCTTGGTGGTGTAGTTCGGGTCTTGAATGAACGCGCGGAGGGCGAGTGCCGTGATGGCGGGCGGGTGACGCTCCGACGCCTGCCAGCCGCCGTCGGGCTGTTGCTGGGTCTTGAGGAAGGCGAGGCCTTTGTCGATCGCGGCCTGCGCTTTTCGGCGGGCGTTTGTGCGATGGCAGGCGTAGCGAGGGCGGCGGCAAGCAACAACGGCAGGAGGCGGCGCTTGTTCATGCCGCGAAGTGTAACCCGACGCCCCGCGGTTCGGCTACAGCTGTTTCCTTACGCCGCCGAAACACTGCCGATACTGCTGAGCGACGACTGCTGCGTTTTGAGCTTGGCGAGCACGGTTTCGAGGTTATTGAACTGGTTTTCCAGGCGAGTCCGCTTCTGGTCGAGCATGTCGTTGAGGTCGGAGATGCGGGTCTGGTACGTGGTAATCTGATCGTCGATGGTTTTGCTTTCCGTCGGGATGAGGCCGTCGACGGGGTTGATCAGGTCGTTGATCTTCTGCTGGAACTGCACGCCGATGCCGCCCTTGGCACTGGCGAGCGGGTCGGAGCTGACGAGCTTTTTGCCGGTGTATTTGCTGTCGGTCGGGTCAGCCGACAGGCCGAGCTGTGAGAGGAACTGGCTGCTGTTGAGCTGCGTGATCTTGGCGGTGGTGGTGCCGGTGGTGCGGTCGGTGAGGATGATCTTGTAATTGCTGTCAAGCTCGGCGGTGAGCTTGCCCTGGCCCTGGGCGTTGATGGTCGAGAGGATTTGGCCGACGGTATCGACTTCGCCGATGCTGACCTTGAGCTTGCTGCCGTCTTTGAGGGTGGCTTCGAAGTCGTCATTGCCGTCGCCGGCGGTGCTGATGCCGTTGCCGTCGTTCAGGTAACGCAGCTGCCGTGTCGTTGTTGATGGCGGCGCTGGTGGTGGTGAAGAGCGACTTGACGGCGTTCGGGTCGGTGGCCCAGGCTTCGTTGAACTTGTCGGCGTCGAACTCCAGCTTGCTGCCGTCGGTGAAGGTGAGGCCGACGCGGGCGAGCGTGGCGTAGTTGCCGCCTTCGGGGATGACGGTCTGGATCATCGCGGCGAGCTGGTCTTCGATCTGCCCGACGCCGTAATCGCCCAGCAGCACGCCCTTGCGGTAGGTCGTGCCGTCGCTGGTGGTGGTGGTGCGTGTGCCGGCGTTGGGGTCGACCTTGTTGCCGTTTTCGTCGGTGGTATAGCCGTCGTCGGTGGTGTCGTTGTCGACGCGGAAGCTGGTGTACGTGTCGAGCTTGTCGACAAGGGCGTTGTAGTTGTCGGTGAAGGTCTGCATCGCCTCGGCGACGTTGGTGACGTCGTTCGTTACGCTGATGGTCACCGGGTCTTTGCTGGCACTGGTGAGGTTCAGCGTGACGCCCTTTACCGCGTTGGTGATGACGTTCTTGCTGGAGGTGATGAGCATCGGCTCATCGGCGTCGCCGGAACCGACAAAGACGGCGGCGTCTTGGGCGGAGACGAGCGTGCGGCGTGGCGAGCTTGGTCGTGCCGGCGTCGAACGTCACCTGGCCCGCCAGGCCGGCGTTGGCGGCGGTGAGGCTGAGGCGGTTTGACGTCGCGCCGCTGCCGTCGCTGATGACCGTGGCACTGAGGCCGAAGTTGAGGTTCTGGATCTTCTTCTGGACGTCGGTGAGCGTGTCGGTGGCGGTGACTTCGATGGTCTTTTCCATCGACCCGTCGATCACGCCGTTTGCGGATTTGCCGACGAGGTTGAGATTGGTGGCGGTGGTGCCGCCTTTTTCTTCGACGGTCATCACGCCGGTGGTGGCGTTGGCGCTGTTGTCGGTCAGCATGAGGCCGTCGCCCTTGGCGTTGACGCTGGCGGTGACGACCTGACGGCCGTTGATCTTGAACTGTGTGTTGATCTTGGCGATGACATCGGCGAGGGTGAGATCGGTGTCGGGGTCGACCTCGATGGTCTACTTGTTGCCGTCGGCGGACTGGATGGTGAACTCACCGGCCGCCACGCCTTTGCCGCCGTTGTAGTTGGCGAGCGTGGTGCCGCCGCTGACCCATTTGCGTTGGAGATTCGCGCCGTTGATGACGGTGGTGGCGGCGGTGAACGTGCCGCCGATGCCGAGCGCTTGGAGCTGTTCCGCCGTCGTTGTCGGTGATGACGATATCGCCGGTGCCGCCGGTGGTGTCGGTGAGCTGGATGCCGTTGCCGGAGTTGTTGACCTCGGCCTTGATGCCGACGCCGGCGTTATTGAGCTTGTCGAGGACGTCCTGCAGCGTGGTGGCGGTCGACAGGTCGACGTCCGCCTCCGCGCCACCCCGGCCTTTGACGTGGATGCTGGTGAGGGTGAGCCCGTTGCCGCCGTTGAGAGTTTTGAGCATCACCGTGCCGAGGCGGCCGATGACGGGTTTGCCGGTGAGCTGCTGCCGCTCGCGGTGGCGGTGAGGCCGAGGTCGGCGGCGGTGGTCGAGCCGTTGGCGGCGACGACGGTGAACGCGTTCCCGCCGCCGGTGCTGTCGGTGAGCGTGATGCCTTTTCCGTCGGTGCTGACGGTGGCGACGACCTTGGTACCGGCGGCGGAGTTGATGGCGTCGATGGCGTCGCCGATGGTGGCGGCACCTTTGAGATCGACGTTGATGTCGTGCCGTCTTTGGCGTTGATGGTGAAGTCGTTGCCCGTACCGTCGGCGACGCCGTTGCCGTCATTGAGGGTGGAAAGTCGAGTATCCCGGCCGACGTAGGCGAGGTCGTCGTGCCGCCGAGTGTCGCGGTGCTCGTGCCGGCGACGCCGAGGTCGGTCGCCGTCGTTTTCCCGCCGAGGTCTTGGACGGTCAGCGAACCCGCGGCCAGGCCGGTGGCGTCGGTGAGTTGGAGCGTGTTGTTGACGACGCTGGCTTTGATGCTGACGTCGACGGCGGTGTTGAATTTCTTGACGACGTCGTCGAGCGTGACGGCGTCGGAGAAGTCGATCACGGTGCTGTGGCCGGCGCGGTCGGTGACACGGACCTGCCCGCGGGAGACGCCCTGGCCGCCGCGGAGGTCGTCGAGTTTGTTTTCCTGGGTGACCTGTCCGCCACCGAGTTCGACGGTCAGCGTGCCGGCCCCGACGAGGGATTTATCCGGGTCGCCGAAGTTGCCGCTGACGAGTTGTTCGGACTGGACGAGTTGGGCGACGCGGAATTCGTACGAGCCGACGGCCGCCCCGGCGGCGGCGGTGGCGGTCATCACGTCTTCGTCGCTGCTGGTCGCCTTGGCGTTCTGGAAGAACGACGGCTTGGCGATCTGCTGGGAGGTGATGTTAAGGCTTGTCAGCCGGGTCTGCAGGTCGACGTAGGCCGTCTTCTGGGCGGTGGCGGTGTCGACCTTCGCCTGGACGAGATCCTTCTGCTTGCCTTCGATGGCAATCAGTTGGTCGATGATGCTTTTGGTATCCAGGCCGCTGATCAGCCCGGTGCCGGTGGTGATCGTGCCCATGGGTTTTAGTCGTCAAGCACGCTGCCGTCATAGAGATGACGCCAGTCATTGCGGTCGTTTAAAGGTGGCAGGGTCAGCCGCGGGGTGTTCGGGAGTTCGGCCTGGGCGGCGGCGTGCTGCTCGCGCGTCCAGTTGAGCAGGAAGTCGATCTGGGCTCGGCGGACTTCGGCAGGGCTTGGGCGGCCTGAATCATCCGGGGCATCCTTTCAATAGCTTCCTCGACCATAAAATGTGTTATCGGAACGCCGGACGGTTTGACATGAGCAAAAGTGCAGCACCCGGCCGGCGGGAAGACTGGCCGACTCGCCTCACCCGGTTTAGCATTCAATCTCACATGACGCCCCACGAAGTGCTCAAGCGGATCGAGGCCAAGAAGATCGAATTCATCGACCTTCGCTTCATGGATTTCCCCGGCCTCTGGCAGCACACCACGCTGCCGGTCTCCGAATTGACCGAAGAAAGCTTCGAACACGGCTTCGGCTTTGACGGCAGCAGCATCCGTGGCTGGCAGGCGATCAACGAGAGCGACATGCTCCTGATCCCCGTCGCCGACACCGCCCGCATTGACCCGTTCCTGGCCCACCCGACACTGGCGATCATCTGCGACATCCGCGACCCGATCACTAAGAAGGAATACAGCCGCGACCCCCGATCCATCGCCCGTAAGTGCGTGGCCTACCTTCAAAAAAGCGGCATCGCCGACACCGCCAGCTTCGGCCCGGAATTGGAATTCTTCGTCTTCGACTCCGTCTTCTACGACCAGGGGACGAACTTCGCGAAATACGAGGTCAACAGTCGCGAGGGCATCTGGAACCGTGGCAACCAGACGCCGGACAACCGCGGCTACCAGGTCCGCCTCAAGGAAGGCTACTTCCCGTGCCCGCCGATGGACACGCTGCAAAACCTTCGCTCGGAAATGGTGCACGAACTGATTGACATGGGCATCCCGGTCGAGGCGCATCATCATGAAGTGGCGACCGGCGGGCAGTGTGAGATCGACATGCGCTATGCCGACCTCGTCACGATGGCGACAACGTGATGATGTACAAGTACATCGCCAAGAACGTCGCCCATCGAAACGGCAAAGTCGTCACGTTCATGCCCAAGCCGCTCTTTGAAGACAACGGCAGCGGCATGCACGTGCACTTTTCGCTCTGGAAGGAAGGCAAGCCGCTATTCGCCGGCAATCGCTACGCCGGCATGAGCGAAATGGGCCTGCACGCGATCGGCGGCATCCTCAAGCACGCCCGGGCACTCTGTGCCCTCTGCAACCCGACGACCAACAGCTACAAGCGGCTCGTGCCGGGTTACGAAGTCGCCGGTGAACCTCGTCTACAGCAGCCGCAACCGATCCGCCGCCATTCGCATTCCGATGTACAGCGAAAATCCGAAGACCAAACGCCTGGAATTCCGCTCGCCGGACAGCAGCTGTAATCCGTATCTCGCCTTCAGCGCCATCACGATGGCCGCCATCGACGGGATCAAGAACAAGATCGACCCCGGCGAACCGATCGACCGGAATCTCTACGACCTGTCGCCGGAAGAATTGGCGAAAATCGACAAGGCGCCGACTTCTCTTGAGCGTGCCCTCGAAGCACTCGAGCAAGACCACGAGTTCCTCTTGGCAGGCAATGTCTTCACGGCCGACGTGATTCACTACTGGATCAAGTACAAGCGCGAGAACGAAGTCGACGCTTTGCGCGTCCGGCCGCACCCGTTTGAGTTCTGCATGTATTTCGATATCTGATTGCAGTCGTATTGCAGCAGGAAAAAGCCACGGTCCGGTGAGTGTTTCACTCACCGGACCGTGGCTTTAACATCAAGTTGTGAATGCAGGGGTTACTTCTTTTCCGCAATCTGCTTGATCTTCACAGCGTAGTCGGCACCAACGGTCGGATTGCCGACCTTACCGACCTGCACGGACACTTGGCTACCGGTATCGGTCTTCTTAACCGATGCCCAGACCTTGGTTTTGTCTGCGAGAACGCCACTGGCTTCGCCGCGAACTTTGTCAGCCTGACTGCTGACGTCAGTCAGCTTGTCATCCGCGAAGACTTGTTTCGCTGCAGCGGTCGTGGTTTCGACATCTGCACTAACATCAATCCACTGGGCGTGGTAGTTGCTTGTGACCTCCGGGTTACGGCCCGACTGGCAGCCAACGGCGATCAGGGACAGGGCGGCGATGGCGCCGGCGCTAAGCGTAGAGAATTTCATGGTAACTCCTTCGGTTGAAACGTTCCTGCGACGGACTCCCGTCGCGTTACAACCGACTCTAGGCACGTGCAAACATGGCGAGCAGTTGCGTTTTCAATGAATAAAAGTTTACAAGCCACTACTTTCTTCACGCGGTGTTGTTCGTGCTAAACTAGCGGCGGAGGTTCGGTCATGCTGAATGAAGTTCGACTGCTCCCGCCGGAACCGAACAATCACGCCCAGCCGCCGGTCGAGGTCGTGGCGACGACGGACGCGGCGCATCAGCCGCGTAATCCGGCGGTTAAGCCGCACTCGCACATTCAGCCGCATGTTGATGACCGCTTACCCGGCCGGCACAAGCCGCGGGTGATGGGCGAGCCGGCCACTACCGACACCGTCT
This sequence comes from Tepidisphaeraceae bacterium, assembly GCA_049840775.1. Lineage (GTDB taxonomy): Bacteria > Planctomycetota > Phycisphaerae > Tepidisphaerales > Tepidisphaeraceae > RYN-431. The sequence goes on along the minus strand of JASGJJ010000004.1, from coordinate 111,741 downwards.
ACGCCATGCCGATGGAAGACCGCGGCAGCACGTTCAGCCTCGGGTTGTCCGCCGTCGTTGTGGCGATGGTATTTGTGGTGTTAATGGTCGTCTGGGCGTCGGTTTATCGCTAAGCCGCCCGGCGAGCCATTCAGCCGTCGCTGGGTTTGGTGGTCGGCTTAAAGCCGTCCTTTTTCATCTGCTCGCGGATAGCGGCAATCGCTTTGTCTTTTCGCGACTGCAGGTATTGCCGAACGTCGCTGGGCAGATCGTTTTCGTTCAGCAGCAGTTGCGTGCCGTCGTTCAGTTGGATCATCGCGACTGTTTTGTCAGGGCGACGCGCGACCGGGTTGGCGGCCGGGTTCCAGACGTAAACGCCGTTCTCGTTCTGCACGTAACCCAGCCCGGTGAAGCCGGCCACGCTTTCGAGCGCCTGCTTCGTTGAGGCGTTTTCCAGTTCCAGGCGAATCACGCGCGACTCCGGCGGAATGCGCTGCACGGCCCCCGGTTCGATATTGAAATCAACGCCGCTGCGACGCGAGAGTTCGGTCAACACCTGCGACACGTCCACGCCGTTGAACCGCATGGAGATCGGACGGGCGAGCAGGGTGCGATTGAGCTCTTCCTTCGGCACGAGCGTGATGTTTTTGCCGACGGGGTACCAGGTCGTGCGGGTTTGGCGGTGGATTTCTTCGAGTGCGTCGAGGTAAGTCACGCCGCGTGGCAGGCGGACTTCCTGCCGGGCGGCGTCATCGGTTACGCGGTTTTCGATCACGTAATGCGACTGACCCGACGAAAGGCCCGCATCGAGATCGGCGGCGAGTTTCTGCACCGTCACCATGCCGCCGTTGCCCGCGTAAGTGCGACTGGCGAGGTCGTCGATCGCACCGAGTTCTTCCACGGTAACGCGGCGGGCCAGGCGATCGAGGGCGGGGATCGGGCGGAGTTCGACGGCTTCGTCGCCGACGAAAAACCGCAACCCGAGCTTGGCGGTGATGGCCGTCAGCGCTTGGCGCAGCGTTTGATTGCTGATTTTCGCGGTGAGCTTGGTCTGATCGCCCCAGGGCAACAAGTCATAGACCGATTGCCCGGCACGCAGGGGCACGGCGGTTTTTTCTTCGATCGCCTTCAGGGCCAGCGGCAATGTGGTGTTGAGGTCGAGCTGGATCGGTTTATCGAGCGCTTCGTTAATGAGCGCGCTGCTGCTCGTTTGGCCGAACGCGGTTGACGACGACAGGCACGCGGTCGCGAGCAGCAGGGCGGCGGCCGGTGCGGCGGGCCGGGTGCGTCGTTGATTCATGGCCATTACCTTAACCCTTTCACTTCCGGTTGCACGGCGTAGAGCCGCGCTCGCACGCGCTGCCGGACCGTTTCTTCTTCAAGCCGCCAGCCCCAGGCGTCGTCGATGACCGGCCGCTTGTGCGGTGTCAGGACGAGCAACTGGTCCGCCACGCCAGCCAGTTCCCAGCACAAGGTCGGCAGCCGCGACGGCTCGGCCAGGTGCAGGGCGAAGCTGCAGACGATCAACGAATAGGACCGCCCGCGTAAACCGCCGGCGGCAATTTCCTCGAACGACATGCGCTCACACGGCCGACCGACCCGGCGAGAGTACGCCGAACCGGTGTACGGGTCGATGGCGTCAATCCTGCCGGCCCGGGAACCCAAGGCCAGCGTCACTTCACCACTCCCGGCAGCCAAGTCCAACACGTGAGACACGTCAATCGGCCAATGGTTGGTGACCCATTCGATCAGGGCGAGGATGGCCGGCTCGTGGGGGTTTCGGTAGTTGGCACCGAATTGCTCGTAATAGCCGCGGGTGCCGTGGGCGACGTAACCACCGCGGACCGAGTCGTCACCGGCGGCGTCTGCCATCGCTTGGTCTCCACCTGAATGTACGTGTAAAGCAACGAAATGACGGCGACGACGACACTGACCCAGAGCGTTATCTTCAGAATACGAATGCGGTTAGCGATTTCTTTATCCCGCCACTCCGCCAGGCGGCGGTCGATTTCATCGAGCTTGCGGTCGATGCGGGCTTCGATCTCGTCGAGCTTCTGATTGACGTAGGAATCGGCCTGGCGTTTGACGCGATTGGCGATGCCGCTGAAGAAGCCGGCTTCTTCGATTTCGTCCCGCAGCGCCTGCTGTCGCGGGCCGTCGACGGCGGGCGGATTGGGTTTTCCCGTAGTCTTGGCGTCCGCGGCCGGTGCGGCGGCGGTCGGAGCGGCGGTGGTTTCGTCGCCGAGAATGCCCGCCAGGCGTTTGCCCACCCAGCCGCGCCCCTTGCGTTTGAGCTTGGTAAACAGGCCTTCCTGCGATTTGAGGGCTTTGACGAGTTCGTCGCGACTTTTGACGCCATCGAGTTCACAGCCACGGAGCAGCGCCAAGGCGAGCAAGCCGCGGTCGCTCAGGCCGGTGAATCGCATCGAGCGGTTCTGGACGATTTCGATGGCGAGTTGCTCATTCGCTGCCCCGACCGCCGGCGTTTTACCCAGCCAGTGGACGACGTCAATCAATGCCGCCCGGTCCAGCGAAGCGATCAACTGGCGGCGCTTGTGAATGCGGGCAATGAGGGCGGATTTGTCGGACTCTTTGCTGGCGTCCAGGCCGAATTCCTCGGCGATGGTGCGGAGTTCTTCGATCGGCAGCTCGCCGAGCTGTTGCCGTGGCGGCGTATGCACCGCCAGCGGGGCGGGCAGGTTCTGCGGGTTCGTCGGCGGGGCGGTCGGCTCACTCATGACAAAGCAAGATTCGTCTGTATCAAAATCCGGTGCGCCCAGAATAGCAGCAAAAACACAAACCCGAGAAGCAGGCAAATAATCACGTCGCCCCAGAACGTCTTAAACCGCAGCCGAAGCCCGTGAACGATGACATACCGCCGCAGTACGGCAATGTAACGGTCTTCGCTCATCAGCCAGACGTACCAACTCCAGCTCTGCTGCACGGTGACGATCGTGCAATAGACACTGACGACGATAAACAGCCCCCAGCGGAAGAAGTTGAACGGGTCGATGTCAGGCATACAAGGAAATGACGAGTGACGATTGTCGAATGACAAATTGAAGACAGGCTGCCTCAGCCGATTCGTCATTCGACAATCGTCATTCGTCATTCTCCCCCGGTCCCGTCGCCGCGCCGAAGATGGCCGTGCCGACGCGGACCATGGTCGAGCCTTCTTCCACGGCGATTTCGAAATCGTTAGTCATGCCCATCGACAGGTGCCGGAACGCCGGGCCGCCGATTTTCTGCCAGCGCATTTCTTCGAATACTTCGCGGGTGCGGCGGAAGGCGGCGCGGATCGTCGCTTCGTCGTCCGAATTCTCCGCCATCGTCATGAGGCCGACGAGTTGGAGGTTCGGCATGGAGGCGATCGACTCGCCGAGGTGCGTCGCCGCCCCGATCGCGACGCCGAATTTCTGCGGCTCTTCGCTGGCGTTGAGTTGCAGCATCACGTTCACTCTTTTGCCGGCCTTGGCACCGGCGGCATCAATTTCTTCCGCCAGGCGCAGCGAGTCGATCGAATGAATACAGCAAACCAACGGCAGGAGCGGTTTGACCTTGTTCCGCTGCAGGTGCCCGACCATGTGCCAGTTCGCCGCCTTCGTAGCCGGCGGGGCGTCATCGCCGCCGAAGCGACGCCGGCCGCTCACTTCGTTCATCTGGCTCGCACGCTGGATCAACTGCTGGACGCGGCCTTCACCGAGCTCGGTGACGCCAAGGCTGACGACTTCACGAATGGCTTCGGGCGTGGCGGTCTTCGTGACGGCGATCAGCGTCACTTCCTTCGGGTCGCGCTTCGCGCGTTGGGCGGCGGCCGCGATCCGGGCCCTTACGTCATCTAACCGCTCCGCGAGGGGCGACTTCTTTGCCACGTGTGGTCCTTCCATGAATCGCGCCGCCAGTATAAGCCAAACCGCTCACTTGTTCCCACCCCGGGCACGCACAAACCGTACAGCCGACCTATCATCCGGGCATGGAACATCGTCAACTCGGTAGAAGCGGCTTTTTCGTCCCGGTTCTCACGCTCGGCACGGGGACGTTCGGCGGCACGAACGAATTCTTCAAAGGTTTCGGCCAAAGCGACGTCGCCGAGGCCACCCGCATGGTCGATATCTGCCTCGAACACGGCCTGACGATGTTCGACTCCGCCGACGTCTACTCCTCCGGCGACGCCGAATCCATCCTCGGCCAGGCCATCAAAGGCCGGCGTGACCAGGTCCTGATTTCCACCAAAGCGACCTTCCGCTTCGGCCCCGGCGCGAACAATGTCGGCTCGTCGCGGCACCACCTCGTGGACAGCGTCAACGCCGCCCTGAAACGCCTCGGCACCGATTACATTGACCTCTTCCAACTCCACGGCTTTGATGCAAAAACCCCCATCGAAGAAGTCGTCGGCACGCTGGACGACCTCGTGAAAGCCGGAAAAATTCGTTACACCGGCTGCTCGAATTTCTCGGGCTGGCACCTGATGAAGTCACTGGCCGTCAGTGAAAAATATGGGTGGACGCGGCACGTGGCGCACCAGGCGTACTACTCGCTCGTCGGCCGCGATTACGAGTGGGAATTGATGCCTCTGGCGCTCGATCAGGGCGTCGGCGCGGTCGTCTGGAGCCCACTCGGCTGGGGCCGACTCACCGGCAAAATCCGCCGCGGCCAGCCGCCGGCCGCCAACACACGCCTCGCCAACGAAAAGACCAAAGCCGGCGGCCCGCAGCCGTCGGACGAACTCGTTTACAAGGTCGTCGACGCACTCGATGAAGTCGCAAAAGAGACCGGCAAAACCGTTCCGCAGATCGCCCTGAACTGGCTGCTGCGTCGGCCGACGGTTTCGACGCTGGTCATCGGCGCCCGCAACGAAGAGCAGCTCCGGCAGAATCTCAGCGCAATCGGCTGGGAATTGACGCCGGAGCAGGTCAAACGCCTCGACGACGCCAGCGCCACGCCGGCCGCCTACCCGTATTGGCACCAGCACGGGTTTGCCGAGCGCAACCCGAAGCCGGTGTAACACTCACGCCGAAACCGGCGCGACGAGTTTCATTTTTTCCGCAAGGCGATTGGATTTTTCCATCGCCTTGCTTTCTTTCCAGACGAACCAGTCTTTCCCACGGCGTTTGCGGAAGAAGTTGTCGACCGTTTTGACCACGCCAACGTTCCACGCCGCCTCGGCCACTTGCGCCGGGGAGACGAGCGCCCGCAGGCTGATGCTGAAGCTGCCGTCGAGGTATTCCATGAAGTGCCACCACCCCTTGGGCATGTAGAGCGTTTCGCCGTGCTCAAGGATGGTGGTGTGCGCGGTGACGCCGCGGAGGGCGGGGAACTTTTCGTAGTCGGGGTTTCGCCAGTCGATGTCTTCGATCGCATGCCAGCTCAGTGGTAGTTTGTACATCAGCGGCGTGTACTTCGGCGAAACCAGCGTCACCCGTTTTCGGCCGACGAAGTGGGTGTGGAAGATGCTCGGTGCGTCGATGTCATAGTGCATGAAGACGCTGCTGCCGCCGCCGCCGAAGAACAACGCCGGAAACTGATCCACGAACCAGTCGCAATATGGCGGGTTCGTGTAATCCTTCTTCACATCCGGCATGTGGCTGACGATGTTGAACAGGAAGATCCGCAACTGGCTCGGCTCACGGGCAATGAGGTCGAGATAGTCGGCGAATTTCATCGTCGTGTCGGGCTCGTTCACCTTCTTCGTGCCGTCAGTCTTCGAGCCGTCGTACAGCGGCACGGTCTGGTCGCCGGCGACGGATTTGAAGTATTCGAAGTTCCACTTCGTATACGCCGGCCACGATTTGGCCAGGTTTTTGACGACGACGGGCGTCCGCGTTTTTAAATACGTCTTGCGAAATGTTTCACGGTCCAGGTCATCCACACGATCGATCTCGACGGAATTCAACGGCATACGCGACCATTAAAGGCGGGAACCCGGCCGGAAAACAAATTGATTTTAGTTACGCACAAGCAACGCGTTACCAAAGCGCTAGGACGCGGGAAATAAAAAAGCCCTCCGCCACCATGGCGAGAGGGCTCCCACGTCGGTCAGGCGTTTGAAACGCCCCGTGTTTAGTTGCTGCGACGCCGGCGGCCCAGGAGGCCTGCCGCGCCCATGCCGATCAGCGTGAGGCTGGCCGGTTCGGGGACGACGCTGGCGAAGGCGGTCATCGCCGCGACCTGGGCCGAGGTGAAGGCGACTTCGTCGCCGGTGACGCTCTGGCCGAAGTTGGCCTGCAGGGCGAGGAAGTCGTTGAAATCGGTGAAGCCGTCGTAGTTGAAGTTGGCTTCATCGAAGCGGGTATTGGCCTGGCCGAACTTGCTTTGGAGGACGAGGAAGTCGTTGAAATCGACGTCGCCGTCGAGGTCGGCGTCGCCGGCGAGGGTGACGCGAATCGTGACAGCGGTGCCGCTGTCGCCGTAGCCGAGCGTGCGGTTGGCGGCCAGCGTGGTGCCCTTGATCTGGCCGGTGGCGAAGTTACCGGCGTAGCCGGCGTCGAGAATGGTCTTGACGCTGACAACCGGGCTGGTTCCGCCGGTGTAGTCGAGGACGAGCTTGCCGCCCTGGACGTCGGCGCCGCCGGCACCGGTGAGGAGGACGGCCGACGCGGCTTCGTTAGCTTTGAGCGTGCCCGCGGCCACGGTCGTGGTGCCGGTGTAGGTGTTGGCGGCGGTGAGGTTGAGGGTGCCCGCGCCGCTCTTGGTGAGGCCGCCCGTGCCGCTGACGACGCCGGTGAGATCGGTGTTGCCCGAACCGGCGACGGTCAGCGTGTTGGCCCCAAGCGCCACCGTGCCGGTGACGGCGAGCGCGTTGGAGGCGTTGTTCGTCCAGCTCTGGCTGCCGCCGACGACGACGGGGGTGTTGATCGTGGCCTTGGCGGCACCGGTCGGTACGACGATGCCCGTGCCGGCGGCGTAGTTGATGCCGATCGCCTTGATCGTCAGTGTGTTCGTGCCGTTGATCTGCACGTCGGACGCGCCGTCGTTGCCGAACGTCAGGCTGTTGACGAAGGTGTTGGCGGCGATGGTGGTGGCGTAATTGGCGGGGTTGGTGTTGGCGGTGGCGTTGAAGTAGACGTCGGCCGAGGCGGTGGGCGTCTGGCTGGTGGTGTTCGTGCCGGCCGCATCGGTGGTGAAGTTGTTGACCGTGCCGAGGTCTGCACCGGCGGCACCGGTGAAGTAGAGGCTGGTGTTGCCACGGGTCAGCGTGATGCTGTTGGCGGTGTAGCCGACGGTGTAACCGCCGACGAGGCCGGTGACGTTGGCGAACGTGCCGGTGAGCGTGCCCGCGGTGGCGAGGGTGTAAGAGGCTTCGCCGGCGGCGGCGAGGTTGGTGAACTGCAGCGTGCCGCCGGTGATGTCGAACGTGCCGCCGACAGTGAACGATTCGTGCGTATCGCCGTTGGAGGCGAAGTCGTGCTTGTACGTGCCCGCCGTCGTGCCGTCGGTCAGCGTGACGTTTCCGTTGGCGACGAGGGTGGAGACGACATTGCTCGACGTGCCGGCCGTGATAACGCCGCCGACGGCGATGCTCGCGGCCCCGATTTTACCGCTGCCGGCGAGCTGAGCGCCGCTGGCGACAGTGGCGTTGCCGGTGGCAGTGCCGGTCTGGTCGGTGTTGATGTAGAGGTTGCCGGTGGAGACCGTCGTGCCACCGGTATAGCTGGTGGCACCGCTGATGTTGAGCGAGCCGGCACCGGTTTTCACGAGCGTGCCCGTGCCGGTGATGGCGCTGTTGATCGTCCAGGTTTCGCCGGACGCGACGCTGAGGTTTCCAGTCGCGCCGGCGAGGTTAACCGTGCGTGTCGCGGCGACGGTCTGGGTCGCACCGGAGATCGCGTCGAACGCGAGGGTTGACAGGTTGTTGATGGTGGTGGTGTTGGTCCCCGCTCCCAGGGCACCGGCCGTACCGATGGTAACCGTCGAGGCCGTCGTGCCGTTGCCGATCGTCAGGCCGCCGGTGAAGTTGTTGGCGGTGTTATTGAGGATCAGCGAGGCGGCGCCGGTTTTCGTAAGGCCGCCGGTGCCGGTGACGGCACCCTGGATGGTGACGACGTAGGAGTTGTTGTTGATCACGCCGCCGCCGTCAAGGACGAAGCTTTTCGTGCTGGCGATGTTGGCGCTGTTCCAGTTGAACCGCAGTTCGCTGCCGTTGCGGATGGTAATTGTGCCGTTCGCCGCACCCAGGCTGTTTAGGCCGCCGTCCATGATGACGAGGCCTTCCTTGATGTCGAGGTTGGTGAACGTGTTAACGGCCGAGTTGGAAATGCCGTTGAGTTGCGAGCCGAACTCGAGCGTGCCGGTGCCGCTTTTCACGACGGTCGTGCCGGCGGTGCTTTCGGTGAGGGCGCTGACGATACGGAGTGAGCGGCCGCTGGTGACGTAGGTGTTGGCGATCGGCGATGCACCGAGGCGGTAGGTCATCCGAGCGATACGGTCTGCGGAAGCGCTGCCGTCGGTGGCGGTCGAGGTGACGGACTGATTGGTCAGCAGAATGTTGCGCGTCGCGCCGTCAGCGATGACAGCGAAGGCATTATCGAGCGTAACAGGCGTGGCGGCTCCGATTGCGCTGGTGGTGACCGTCGCACCGTTGAGTTGCCAGATGCCGTTCACCGTCCCCGCGACCGTCGGCTGAATGCCGCCGATGGAGAATGTGCTGGTCGAACCGTTGAACGCGGACGTGAAAGCAAACGCGCCCGATGAGAAGTAGCCCTGGGCGGAAGCGTTGACGGTCGTGAAGTTCACGCCCGTGCCGATGAAGGTTGACGCACTGCCGAAGGTGGCGACGTCGGAGTCGGTCCCTTCCGCGGCGACGCCGCTGCCGTACGTGCCGGCGAAAATGCCGCCCGTCCACGTCGAGGCCGACAGCCAGTTCGAGCCGGTGTTGTACGGACGATCCGCCGCGAAACTCGCGACCGGCAAAGCGGCCAAGGCGGCCAGGGAAAGGGCGATACGCGAGATAGGCGACTTGCTCATCGGTGACAATTCCTCAACGAAAATCGGCGAGATGGTGTAACGCAAATCTGCGTCACGGCCAGAATCGGTCTGGCAGGCTCCATAAAATAATCCCTGCTGCGAAGAATTCCATCAAAAAAATTCTCCGTCTACGACAACGTGTTGATATTTATGCAACGATCGTTTTTGGCGGCGTAATGGCCGTTTTTGTCGTTATGTTTTGCCTATATTGACGAAAAATGGAGGGATTTGAGTGTTGTGTGTTGAGCGATAGGCAACGTCGTGGGTAGGGTGATTTTCTTTTTGTTGAATTGCTGGATTTTTTGGTTGTCAAATCGCAAACGCGTTTCATAATCCGCCCGACCAACGTGACCCAGGGAGATTCGTTTCAATGCGTGCAGTATCAACTTTGAATGCCACCTTGGCGTTGGCTCTGGTGGCGGCTGGTGCCGGCAGTGCGAATGCGGCGATCTCGTACACCGATCCGTCGACGGCGTACGTTCAGAATTTCGACACGTTCGCCGGTTCGACCAATGCCGGTGTTGCTTTCACGAATGACTCGACCATCCCCGGTTTCTACACCTATATGTCCGGCAGCAGCACGGTGACGGCCGGCCCGATGGACGTGGTTTACCGCGGCACTAGCACGGTCACCAACGGCGGCGGCTCGGCCCGCATTCCGTCGGGCGCCAGCTACCCGTTCTATTTCCTGCGGCCGTCGAGTTCGACGACTGACGTGCAGTTCGGCACGTACAACACTGACACCACAACGTCCGGCGTCGGCTCTGGTTACCTGTCGTACGGCTTCGCGTTCACGAACAACACCGGCGCGACCGTCACCAGCTTCAGCCTGAAGTATGACGCCTTCGCCAGCACGACGGCTTACACGAATGACGACCCGGTCAGCGTCTCGTACGCGATCAACGCCACCGGCGTGGCCGACGCGGAAGGCGCTTACACGACGGTCGATGGCATGGGTTACAGCACCAGTGCCGCGGGCGTGCTGACGCAGCAGACGGTCACCGAAGCCAGCGGCTTCACGCTGCAGCCGGGCGAAACGATCTGGATCCGCTTTAAAGACGGCAACGTCGGTAGCACCGATCGCTTCTCGCGTATCGACAACGTGACGGTCGTCGTTCCTGAGCCGGCTTCGCTGGCGCTGGTCGGCCTTGGCGGGCTTGGCCTTGCCGCCCGCCGTCGCAAGGGTTGCTGATCAATTCTGATTTTGGGGCAGACCAAAACACGCCGGGGCGCGTTGGCCAAGCCAGCGCGCCCCGGCTATTTGCATTTCTTATGCCTGCCAAAAACCTTTTGCATACGCTTGTGATTGTCCTATTCTGTTCCATTCCGGTTTAATTGATCGGGAACCTATGAATTTCGACCCGAAAATGACGAAGAACGAGCACGTCAAGCAGGCCAAAGACGGCCTGGACGTGTGGAACGACATTCACCGCTACGCCAAGGAAGGCTTTGCCAGCATCGAGCCTGACGACTTCGCCCGGATGCGGTGGTTCGGCATCTATCAGCAGAAGCCGAACGAGGGTCACTTCATGTGGCGCATTCGCATCAGCGGCGGCCGGCTCAAGCCGTGGCAGTTGCGGGAGATCGCCAACGTCACCCAGCAATACGGCCGGGGTTTCAGCGACATCACCACCCGCCAGTGCATCCAGCTTCACTGGATGACGATCGAAAACTTCCCCGACGCCCTCGACCGCATCGGCAACAAGGCCGGCCTTTACACGCAGTTCGCCTGTGGCGACACGCCACGCAATGTCTGCTCCTGCCCGATGGCGGGACTGCTGAAGAATGAATACGTCGACATCGGCAACCTGCCGAAGCAGTTGGCCGACATGTTCAAGGCGGCCGGCAAAGACCTGTCGAACCTGCCGCGTAAATTCAAAACGACCATCAGCGGCTGCCCGCTGCACTGCAATCAGCCACAGATTAATGACATCGGCGGCTTCGGCGTGCGGCGGGTTCGCAACGGCGTCGAACAACGCGGTCTGGGCATCCTCGTCGGCGGAGGTTTGTCCAGCACGCCGCACTTCGGCCAGTCGCTCCGCGTCTTCGTCCCGCAGGACAAAATGGCCGAGCAAGTGCCGGCCATCTGGCGGGGCATGTGCGAACTCTTCCGCGACTCCGACGAACTCCGCTACAAACGCATTCGCGCGCGGCTCAAATTCCTCGTCGCCGATCGCGGCTGGGAATGGATTCGCGCCGAACTCGAACGCCGCATAGGCTTTGAGCTCGAACATGACGACGAAATCGTCTACCCGCGCGGCGCGTTGCACACCGACCACGTCGGCATCGGCGAGCAGAAGAACGGCAACTTTTACGTCGGTATTCCCGTCGAGCGTGGCCGATGGACCGCCGAGCAGATGCACGCCGTCGCCGACCTCACCGAACGCTTCGCCGTCGATAAGCTCAGTGAAGTCCGCCTCAGTCAGAAGCAGAACGTCATCATCACCGACGTGCCGAAAGCGAACGTCGACGCGCTCGTCAAAGAGCTGCAGAAAGTCGGCCTCGACCCGCACGCGCCGCTCTGGCGGCAGAACCTCATCAGCTGCACCGGCACGCAGTTCTGCAACCTGGCCGTGGTTGAAACGAAGCAACGGGCGTTTGAGATTCTCAAACACCTTGAAGAAACCACGCAGATCGATTCGCCGATCATGCTCAGCGTCAGTGGTTGCCCGAACAGCTGCGCAATACCAGGTCGCCGACATCGGCCTCACCGGCACGAAGGCGACGTTTAACGGCGAAAAAGTCGACGCCTATGACCTCTGCGTCGGCGGCCGTTTCGGCGACAATCCGGAGTTCGTCCGCCCGCTCTACGATAAGGTGCCCAGCCCGGTTATCCACCGTCAGATCGAGCAGGTCGTCAACGCTTACCTGAGCAATCGCGTCACGCCGGTTGACGACAGCGACCCCGAGCCGTTCCGGGATTTCATCGATCGCATCGAAATCGAACAGCTCCGGAAATGGTCGGCCATTCCCGAGTGGACGCCGCCGCCGCCCAAGGTGAAGCGGGCCGCTAAAGCGTGATGTTTGGTGTTTTGGTGTTTGGCTGTTTTGATAGGAAGAGGTGAATTGAATGCCTCTTCCGAAACAACCAAACACCAAACCCAAAACATCAAAAACAGATCGTCCGATGTGGTTCGACGTCGAGCCCAGCGACAAATGGGCCGCCGCGATTACGCATCTGCGAAAAGACAAGGTGCTGCGCGGCGTGATCGCCCGCGTCGGGCCCTGCACGCTTCGGCCGCGGCGGGATTACTTCGTGAAACTCGTGCAGTCGATCCTCAGCCAGCAGGTGAGCGTCGCGGCGGCGGCGGCGATGTACCGTAAACTCGCCGGCCAATTTGTCGGGCAGAAGGTGACGCCGGCGGAAGTCGTTCGCTTCCTGCGCGAGTCGGACGAATTGCTGATCAAATCGTGCGGCCTGAGTCGGCAGAAACGCGCCTACGTGCTCGACCTGGCCGAGCGCTTCCACGCCGGCAGCGTGCCTTCGCGGCGGTTTTCGAAGATGACGGACGAGCAGATCATTGAGAACCTGACGCAGATCAAAGGCATCGGCCGGTGGACGGTGGAGATGCTGCTGATCTTCGGCCTCAATCGCACCGACGTCTGGCCCGTCGGCGACCTCGGCCTGCAGGAATCGATCCGCCAACTCTACAACATGCCCGTCCGACCGAAGGCGAAGGAGATTCGCGACTTCGCCGACAAGTGGAAGCCGTTCCGTTCGATCGCCACCTGGTACCTTTGGCGGGCAAAAGAAGGTTGATTTGTAGGGGCGACGCCTGCGTCGCCCGCGATGGCGAAACGAGCCGACCGGGCGAGGCAGGCCTCGCCCCTACAAGAATCGCGCGTCCGATAACGCTGGCGCTTGTCAGTTGCGGGCGAATCCGCACGATAACGGATAGACGCACGAAAGGTTCTCGCGATGAAGGGCATTCTCCTGGCCGGCGGTTCCGGCACTCGGCTGTATCCGCTGACGCTCTCGATCAGCAAGCAGATGCTGCCGGTCTACGACAAGCCGACGATTTATTACCCGCTGTCAGTCCTCATGCTGGCCGGCATCCGGGAGATCCTCATCATCAGCACGCCTCGCGACACGCCGATGATCGAATCGCTCCTCGGCGACGGCGCCTCGCTCGGCCTTAAGCTCTCCTACAAGGTGCAGCCCGAGCCGAAGGGCATCGCCCAGGCGTTTACGCTCGGTGCCGATTTCGTCGACGGCAGCCCGGTCTGCCTGATCCTCGGCGACAACATTTTCTACGGCCACGAGATGACGGACCTGCTGCAGAACTCCGCCAAGCTCGAGAAGGGTGCCCGCGTCTTCGCGTACCAGGTCAAAGACCCCGAGCGCTACGGCGTCGTCGAATTCGATAAAACCGGCAAAGCCATCAGCGTCGAAGAAAAGCCCAAGCAGCCCAAGAGCAATTACGCCATCACCGGCCTGTATTTCTACGATAAAGACGTCGTCAGCATCGCCCAGAATCTCACGCCGAGCGCCCGCGGCGAACTCGAAATCACCGACATCAACAAAGCCTATCTCGCCCGCGGCGATTTGATGATCCAGCCGATGGGCCGTGGCGTGGCGTGGCTGGACACGGGCACGTACGACTCGCTGCTCAGCAGCAGCCTGTTCGTCCAAACCCTGGAAGAACGGCAGGGCTTGAAGGTGGCCTGTATCGAAGAAATCGCCTTCACCCGCGGCTTCATCGACGCCGCCGGCCTGCAAAAACTCGCCGACAAGGCCGGCAAGAGCGAGTACGGCAATTATCTCCGCCGCGTGCTGGCGGACGCGAATCGATAAAATGGTCCTGGGCATTCACCATATTCAGTTGACGGTGCCGCCAGATAAACTGGATGCTACGCGCCGGTTCTATATCAATCGGCTAGGCTTTGAGCCGATCGCTAATCCGTTCAATATCGAAGGATTCTGGTTGGCCGCCGGCGGACAACAAGTACACATTCGCGTCGAGGAGAATGTGGATCGCTACAAAACACGGGCTCACGCAGCATTCGTGATCGACAATCTGGCCGCAGTCCATGTCGGCCTCGTCGCTGATGGTTGCGTCATCGAGCCGCAAAAACCGTTCGATCATTTTGAACGTCTTCATGTGATTGATCCCGGCGGCAATCGTATCGAATTGATGCAACGTATCGCTGCTGCGGAGTCGGCATGAACGAAGCTTCTGCCACGCCGGCTGTGAAGGCGGTGCTGTTTCTGTCACACCAACTGCACCTCGGCGGCGTCGCAACGCACATGCACGCGCTGGGTCGCGGGCTGATCGAGCGGGGCGTGAAAGTCGGCGTGGTGGCGCGCGAAATGAACGACGGCGCACAGTTCGGCCGCGCTTATTTTGAGTCGGCCGGCATCACGCCGATCCAGTGCGACTTTTTCGCCTACGGCCTGTCGCCGGCGAACGTCCGCAAGACGATCACCAGCGTGAAGCGTTTGCGGAGCATCTGCCGGGATTTCGGCGCTGACGTGCTTCACGTCCACGCCCCGACACTCTGCCTGGCCGCCCGCGGCACCGGCCTGCCGTATCTGACGACGTTCAACATCGCCGTCACGGGGCGGAACAAAATCCGCGTCGCCCGCGCGGTGAATAAACTCACCGGCACCGCGTTCGGGCAGTTCTCGATCGCGATCAGCAACGAGTTGAAAAAGAATCTCACGGACGACCTGCGCATTCCGGCCGAACGCGTGCGGCGGGCGACGTACACCATCGACGACGATGCCTTCTCGCCTGCCACGCCGGACGAACGCACGGCCGCTCGGCGTCAGTTCGGGCTCGACGACGAAGACTTCGTCGTCTGCATGGTGGCGTCTCTGGAAGAACGAAAAAATCACCCGCTGTTGCTCGACGCGATGGCGGCCCTGCCGGCGGGAACTCGGCCGATCAAAGCGATTCTGGCGGGCAGCGGGTGGGGCGACCACGTGCCGAACTTGCTGAAGGGCATCGCCGATCGTGGGCTGAACGGCCGTGTGCTGTACCTGGGCCAGCAGCCCGCCAGGCCGGTTTATCACGCGAGCGACGCGTACGTGCTGCCGAGCTTTCAGGAAGGTTTTCCACTGTCGACCGTGGAGGCGATGCTCAGCCGCGTTGTGCCGATCCGCACGCCCAGCGAAGGGGCCGCCGAGCAGATCATCGACGGCCAGACCGGTTTCATTGTCCCCTTCGGCGAGCCGGCCGTGCTGGCCCAACGCCTGCGGCGACTCGCTGATGACGACTCGCACTGCCAAACCATGGCCGACGCCACGCTCGCCGACGCCCGGCAGCGGTTCAGCCGGCAGCGGATGGCGGACGAAATTCTCGCTCTTTATGCCACGGCGGCGCGTCGCGGGTAGGCAGTAAATGCGATCCCGGCTAACGTACCCCCATCGGCTTGGCCGATGGGGCTTATAAATCATGGACACTCTGCTTGTCACCGGCGCGGCCGGGTTTATCGGGTCTAACTTCGTTCGCATGCTCGTCAACCGCCGCGAGCCGGTGAAGCTCGTCGCGTTCGACAAGCTCACCTACGCCGGCAACCTGGCGAACCTCACCGATTTGCTCGGCGATCAGGTCGTCTTCGTCAAGGGCGACATCTGCGACGCGGCCGCCGTCACGAAAGCGATCGACGAGCACGGCGTCACTCAGATCGTCCACTTCGCCGCCGAGAGCCACGTCGACCGCAGCATCCTCGGCAGCGGCCCGTTCGTGCAGGCGAACGTCGTCGGCACGCAGGTGCTGCTCGACGTCGCCAAGGCGAAAAATATCGCCAAGTTTCTGTACGTCAGCACCGACGAAGTCTACGGCACGCTGCCGGAAGACCAGCCCGACGTAAAATTCACCGAAGAAACGCCGCTCCAGCCCAACTCCCCGTATAGCGCCAGCAAAGCCGGCGGCGACGTGCTGGTGCGGTCGTACTTTCACACGTTCCACATGCCGTTGCTGACGACGCGGTGCAGCAACAATTACGGGCCTTACCATTTCCCGGAAAAGCTCATCCCGCTGTTCGTCACGAACCTGATGGAAGGCAAGCAGGTTCCGCTCTACGGCGACGGCAAAAACGTCCGTGACTGGCTGTACGTCGAAGACCACTGCGACGCCATCTACACCGTGCTGCAGAAGGGCACCTTCGGCGAGGCGTACAACGTCGGCGGCAACAACGAAATGACCAATCGGCAGATCACGGAAATCATCCTCCGCGAAATGAACTGCCCGTGGGACAAGTTCGTGAAATACGTCCAGGACCGCCCCGGCCACGACCGCCGCTACGCGATCGACGCCAGCAAGATCAAACGCGACCTCGGCTGGGAGCCGAAGTACCGCTTCGAGTCGGCCATCAAAACCACCATTCAGTGGTACCGCGACAACGAAAAATGGTGGCGGGAAATCAAGAGCGGCGATTACCTGAAGTATTACGAAACGCAGTACGCGGGACGTTAAGAGATAAAACCGCCAAGGTGCCAAGAGCGCCAAGGAAAAGATGAGCAATGCCGTACGAAGAGGAAGATCTTCGTTGGGGCGAGCCGGACCCAGCAACGGATACGTTGGCCCGGCTGGTCATTGGTGCGGCAATTGAGGTTCACCGGCATCTTGGGGCCGGGCTTGACGAAAGCTTGTACGAGGCCGCGATGTCACGCGAGCTTTCCTTGCGGAATATTCCATTCGTCCGGCAATGGCCCGTGTCGGTGGATTATAAAGGCGAACCAATCGGCGAGAAGCGGCTTGATTTCATCGTCGGTGCCCGACTGGTCTTGGAACTAAAGGCGGTGACTCAATTGGCACCCATCCACGAAGCCCAGGTCCGAACCTATCTTCGGATCACTAAGCTCGAACTCGGCCTGCTCATCAACTTCAACGTGCCCCTCCTCAAAGACGGCATCAAACGCATCATTCATCACAATTGATCTTCTTCCTTGGCGTTCTCGGCGTCTTGGCGGTAAATCTCTTTTCGTATGAGCAACACGTTCGATCGCATCCTCGTCACCGGCGGCAAGGGCATGCTGGCCTTCGCGTTCAAGCAGAAGTTCGCTGGTAGCCAGCTGAATGTCACCTTCGCCGACCGCAGCATTTGTGATGTCTGCGACGAGGAATCCTGCGACCGCGCGTTCCGCGACCTCCAGCCAACGCTCGTGCTGAATTGTGCCGCTTACACGAAGGTCGATTTGGCGGAGAAGGAACGCGACAGCGCCGACCAGTGCAACGGCTATGGCGTCGGCCATCTGGCGGAGCTTTGCCGTGATTACAACGCGATGCTGGTGCATTTCAGCACCGACTACGTCTTCGACGGCAGCATCAGTCGGCCGCTGCAGCCGGGCGATCCGCTCGGGCCGCTGAGCGCCTACGGCCAATCGAAACTGCTCGGCGAACGGCTGCTTCAAGAGACGCCGCCGGCGAAATGGTTGATCCTCCGCACCGCGTGGCTGTACGGCCCCGGCGGGCCGTGCTTCCCGAACACGATGATCAACGCCGCCAAGGCCGGCAAGCCGCTCAAAGTGATTGACGACCAGCACGGCACGCCGACGTTCACTTACGACCTCGTCGAAGCCACGCTGAACCTCATCCACCTCGGCGCCAACGGCGTTTGGCACCTGACCAACAGCGGCGAAACCACCTGGCACGACTTTACGGCAGCCATTCTCGATGAGTTCGACCTCAAGACAGACCTCAGCCGCACGACGTCGGCCGAGTGGAAAAAGCTCAAGCCTGACTCCGCCCACCGCCCGAGCTACAGCGTGCTCGACGTGACGCCGTACGAAGCCTTCACGCATCAACCGATGCCTAACTGGCGAGACGCGCTGCACCGGTATAGGACGGCGCTGGAAGCGTTGTAGGGGCGAAGCCTGCGTCGCCCGAGCAGGGCAGTGGGCGTCGATCGGGCGAGGCAGACCTCGCCCCTACAAAATGCTTCGGCCGCGCGATGATTCGGCGTGGACGACACTGCCGTGTGCCAACTTTGCCAGCGTGCCGTCCCCTCGCGGCTGATCACGCTTCACCACCTCAAGCCTAAATCCCGTGGCGGCCGTGCCGAGCATCGGGTGCCGTTGTGTAAGACGTGTCACAAGATGGTGCACGCTACGTTTGAAAATCGTGAGTTAGACAAATCGCTGGCGGATGTCGAAGTGCTGCGGAATCATCCGAAGCTCGCGGCGTTCATGGCATGGATCGTGAAGCAGTCACCGGAGCGGGATTTCCGCACTGCGGCGTCCAATCAACGGGGCGGCAAACGCAAGCGACGCCGGTGAAGCGTGATCAAAACGCGTCACCGGCGTCGGGTGTATCGGAAGGGCGTTAAGCCCGGGGGATTAGATGCTGCTGTTGACCGAGTTCCACCGCGCCAGCACCTTCGTGCCGAAGCGGCCGAGCACGGCGATGCAACCGGCGACGATCAGACCAGCGATCAGGGCGTACTCAATGACTTCGCCGCCGTCTTCGTCACGTGCGATCTTTTTAAGTGCCGATTTCAACATCACAGCAGTCCCAGAGAGAGGTCTTTGAACGGAAAAGACGTCGCAAAGCGGTTAGGCCCTGCGACGTTGTGGTTTAGATCGAGCTGTTCAGGCTGTTCCAGCGGGCCAGAACCTTGGTACCGATGGCGCCGATGACGGCGATGGCGGCGACAACGATCAGGCCGGCGATCAGGGCGTATTCGAGAACTTCGCCACCCTGTTCATCCTTCACGAGCTTCGAAACGAGCGATTTAACCTTCGACATGGGATCTCCTTTTTCGATCTGTCGAACCAAGCAGTTCCCGAGTCGGGGCATATCCCCAGGAGATACGGGCAACAAGCCCGATCGGCTCGGAAGCAAGCGTTCAGAACGCCCAGGTGAACGACCATCGTTCACTCCTCGCGACACCTGACTGCTCAGGTTGTCGTTGCATTAGTTAAATCGGATTCACAAGGCAGGGGGTCAAGGAAAAGTGGAGAAATTACGCCCAGATATGCGTTATGCGGACGTTGCGGAAAAAAGGCGGGTGCTGATTGGCTGCAAACGTTTGAAATCAGACGATCTGGGTGCCGCGAGTCACCGATCCATCAGACCTTCGGAATGTCGCCGCCGTTGCCCGCCAGCTTGCCGGCGGTGACGCGGGCGTGTTCCTGGCCGACCCAGTCGATCTTGTCCTTGTTCCGCTCCATCCAGAGCGGGATCGGCGTGTGCAGGCCTTGCTTGTCGAGCTCGGCGAATTCGACGACCGCGTCCTGCCGGCTGTAGGCGGACAGGTCGTGCAGCTTGCCCATGTGGATGCAGTCGGTCGGGCACGGCTCGGTGCAGAGGGCGCAGAACAGGCACTTGCTGTAATCGATCGCGAAGCGGATCATTTTCCCGTTTTTCGGGTCGCTTTCGTCGACCAGGCCGGTGTTTTTATCGATGCGGCGGGGGGCGGTCTTCTCAATATAAATGCAGTCGACCGGGCAGGCCTTGCGGCAGAGGTCGCAGGCGATGCACTTGTTCAGCTCGAATTCGTGAATGCCACGATAGCGTGGCGAGAACGTCAGGCGCTGTTCCGGGTAGTTAACCGTGACGGGTTTGATGAAGACATAACGGAGCGTGATCTTCATGCCGATCAGCACACCGCGGACGGCGTCGTAGATATCGCGGAAGTATTGACCGGCCGAGCCGGGGGTTGCGGTGCTCACGGGGAGCGAAAATAGGGCGTGCCGGCATCATTGTCTACAGTCTTTGGGGTTCAACGGCCGATAACTCACGACAGACGCGAAAGGGAGTTTGCGTGATGAAACGTGAGTGCTCAATCGAGCGGGCCTGGCGGTTGTTTCTGGGCCTGATGATTTTCGGTGCCGCGGCGTTCGCCGTGCTGTTGGTCTATTCCGCATTTTTCGCCGCACTCACCCGCCAGTGGCAGGTGACGAGCGCCTACCTCGCCATGGCGGGCGGACTCGCCGGTGCGGTGACGTGGCTGTGCTACAACCGGAATGATCTCGTCGGACTGAACTGATTTCGCCCGGCACGGCCCACTTCAGCGGGCCTGTTCACGGCTTGGCTTAAGCAAGTAAACAGGCCCGCTCAAGCGGGCCGTGCCGGCGTTTAGTTGGTTGCTTCGCGGTGCAGGCGCCGGCCGGTGAGTTTGACGAAGACGTCGTCCAGCGTCGGGCGGCCGACGGTGATGCTCTCGATCAGGCCCGGTGCCGCCTCGATCAGTTGCGGCACGAACAGGTGCGCGTTCGGCCGCTCAAGATGAAGCTCGTTTTCCACGACCGCCGGCTCTAAGCCCAGGTGGGCGATGATCGTTTGGCGCAGCGCGTGCAGATCGTGCCCGCCGAAGCGGATGACGTCGCCGCCGATGGCGTCTTTGAGTTCGTCCGGGGTGGCGTTGGCGAGCAGCTTGCCGCGGTCGAGAATCGCCAGGCGATTGCAGCGGTCGGCCTCGTCCATCAGGTGCGTGGTCAGCAGGATCGTCAACTCCGGCTGACTCTTCCGCAGTTCGCCGAGCAACTGCCAAAGCTCGATGTCGCGCCGAAACGTCCAGGCCGGTACTGGGCTCGTCGAGGATCAAGAGCTTCGGCTTGGCGAGCACCGCCTTGGCGAGTTCCACTTTCCGCCGCATGCCGCCCGAGAGCGTGTGAACCAGTTCGTTCTTTCGGGGCGAGAGTTCGAACCGCTTGAGCAGCGAATCCATCTCCGCTTCGGTTTCTTTCGCCGGCAGGCCGAACAGGCGGGCGTGGTAGCGGATGTTTTCCGCGACCGTCAGTTGTTTATCGAGCGCCGGCGATTGGAAGACGACGCCGATGAGCCGCCGCACGTCTGCCGGCCTGCGCGGCGACGTCTACGCCGAAGACGCTGAGCGAACCTTTCTGCGGATTCAGGATCGTTGACAGCAGCTTGAACAGCGTGCTCTTGCCGCTGCCGTTGGGCCCGAGCAGGCCGAACATCTGGCCCGGGGCGACATCGAGGGTGATGCCCGCGAGGGCGGCGCGGTCGCCGTACTGGTAGGCGACGTCCGTGAGTTTGAGGGCGCTGGTGGCTTGCGGGGCGGCGGTCATGGCTGCGGTCATGATTGTGCGGGCGGCTCGTATTTGAAGTCGACGCTGACGGCCTTTCCGCCGGCGATGGTGATCGTTTGCGGCGGCGTCTTGAGGTAACGCTCGTGGCGGGCGATCACCGTGTAGGTGCCGTCGGGCACGTTTTCGATTTTGAAGTTACCGTTCTTATCGGTGACGGCGAAGAACGGGTTATCAAACACGCCGATCACCGCAGTCATCCACGGATGGACGTCGCAGTGGCTGGTGGCAAAACCGGGGCGGAGAAGCTGCGTGACTTCCGACTCGCCGGCCGCCTTCATGGAATAATTTCGTTCGCCTTCGCCGGGCGGTTTGATCTTGACGTTGTGCGGGACCGGGTCGCTGGACCGCAGCGTCAGCGGCTGGTTGACGACCACGCCGACGACGTGCGGAATGTACTGGCAGTATTTCTGGTCCAGCAGGGCGGCGGGCAGCGACGAGCCGTCGGTCTTCGGGCCGTTTTCCAGGTAGACGAAGACGTTCGCCAGGCCGTTGTCTTTGCCGACGATGACGCTTTCATCGGACAGTGTTTCCGGCGAGTCCGGGCAGCAGGGCTTGTTGCGCAGCGGATCGAGCTTCGGCGGGACGGCGTTGAAGATCACGCGGCCGGTGACGGCTGCCTTTACCCAGCACGCTGGCGGCGGCGACGCGCGGGCCGTCGTTGGTGTTCGAATCACCGCAACCGGCAAGACCGGCGGCGGCACTGACGACTAGGCAGAGTAAAGCTCGACGCATGTCACAGAAGCCGATCGATCATCAGGGCGGCCAGCACGAGCGGGAGATAGATGATGCTGGCGAAGAACGCCACCCGCGCCGCCGGCCGAGTGCGGATCGCCGCGCAACGCACGCACGTCGCCAGGAATGCCACGCCCAGGGCGATCGCAGAAATCGTGTAGAACAGGCCCGTCGTCTGCTTTACGTAAACCGGCACCAGGCTTGAGAGAATCAGCCCGAGGCACCAGAGCACCATCCAGCCGCTCGTCCGGGCGAGCGTGGTGTCGACCACCGGCAGCATTTTAAAACCCGCGGCGGCGTAGTCGTTACGCGCCATGATGGCGATCGCCAGAAAGTGCGGCATCTGCCAGCAGAAGAGCACCGCGAACAGGCCGAAGGCTTCGAGGTCCAGGCGATGGCCGGAGGCTGCGTAGCCGACCAGCGGCGGGATCGCGCCGGGCACGGCGCCGACGAGCGTGTTCAGCGTCGTCCGCGTTTTCAGGGGCGTGTAAATCAGCACGTAGAGCAGCACCGTGGAGAACGCCAGGACGGCCGCCAGCCAGTTGACGTTCACCGCCAGCGTGACCGTGCCGGTGACCGCCAGCAGTACGCCGAGTTGCGCGGCCTCCACGGCGCTGATCCGGCCGGCGGCGACGGGGCGGTCGGCGGTGCGGTTCATTTTACGGTCGAGGTCGCGCTCCCACGCCTGGTTCAGCACGCCCGAGCCGGCCGCACACAGGCCCGTGCCGATGAGGGTGTTGAGCAGAAGCGCCCAGCTGATGGCGTCGGGGTCGGCGACGACGAAGCCGATCAGCGTGGTGATCAGCACCATCGCGTTCAGGCGGGCCTTGGTCAGTTCGATGAAATCGCCGGCGACCGAGCGGGGCGTTTCGAGGGTGGGAAGATCTTCAAGACCGGTCACGTCGGCGAACTTTACGGTTGATCCGTGCATGAGGTTACACCGTCGCCAGTCGGCCGGTGGGAGCAGCGGCCTCGCGGCGGACCGTCCGCCACGCCGCCTGCCGGGCCAGCACCGTCGTTAAAACGGCCGTGGTCATCAGCGTCAACGCGCCAACCGCCACGTGCAGGCTGGCGACATCGGCGGGCTTACGCCAGTAGACCGTCAGCACGCCGAGGGTCGCCTGCGTTACCAGCAATCCGAGCAGTATAACCGCCGCCCGGCCCGCCGCACGCTTCACGGTCGTTTTCCGCAGCACACTGACGACCAGTGAAATCACCAGCGTGCTGACGATGATCGCCCCGATACGGTGCCCGAAGTGCAGCCACATCCCGGCGAGCGTGGTCGGCGGCAAATGTTCGACGTCCCACGCGCGGGCGGCGTTAATCGCGTCCAACGCGTCGGCATTCATCGGCGGCAGGAGTTTGCCGTAGACCAGAACCCCCGGGATCGCCAGGCCGGCGTTGTTGTGCCGCATCATCGCGCCGACAACCAACTGGCAGAAAATGGCGAACAGCGTGACGCCGGCCAGGTAAACGATCGACTTCGGGATCAGGCCGTTCTCACGCCCGTCGGCAGCTTGGCGTTGCCACCATTGGCTGGTGATGACGACGGTAACGCCCGCGAGTGCGAAGAAGAGTTCGGCGAAGATGCCGTGCACGATCGCCAGGTGCAGTTCGGCGAGTTTCACGCGGTAGCCGCCGAGGAAGCCCTGGATGCACACCGCCACGAACACGCCGACGGTCAGCCAGCGCACCCAACGCCGCGGTTCGCGATTCCGGCAGAGTGCCGCCAGTGTCGCCACCAGCGCCAATGACCCGAAGCCGACACCGAAATGCGGCAGCAGGTGAACGATCTTCTCCTCAAACCACGCCTGACTCGCGGCCAGGTAGGCGAAAACACCGGCGGCCAAGGTCAGCAGCCAAAGCGTGACGGCCGTCACTTTCCAGCCGCGTCGAGCGCCGGCGTTTTGTGACGGGCCCCACGCCATCAGCAGAAGAATGGTGGCCAGGAAGCCGCTGAGGGTTCCGAGCAGGCGGTGCGTGTGTTCGTAGAAAATCCCGCCGACCCATTGGCTCGGGGGAAAGAGCACCATGTTATAGCCGTAGCTGTTCGGCCAGTCGGGCACGCTCAGGCCGGCGCCGTGGCTGGTGACCAGGCCGCCCATCCAGATCAGCGGGAAGACGCTCGCCGCCAGCGCGAGCGCCGACCAGAACAGGCCGCGGCGGTATGCGGGCGGGTGATCCGGATGAAGAGCGTCATCAAGCATAACGAGTGCCGGGCCGAAGAGTTTAGCGGCCCGGCACGCGTTCAACCAATCTCAACGCCCGGCGAATTGGTCGCAGGAAGACGACCTTCGATGAATCCATCGCCATTTACCCGCCTCGCTTGCGAGGCGCAGGACAAACCAGGCGGTCAGTCATCGCGCCTCGCGAGCGAGGCGGCTAAATGGCGATTTGATGGTCCGGTTCGTCTTACGCTTCGCCCATGACGGACGTTTCGCGTTCGCCGACGGCGTCGGGAACGTGGAGAACGTTCGGCACCGGGTGGTGGCTGACGGCGCGGACCTTCGTCGGCCGCGGCGCGTGGCCGGTCTTCGAGAGCCAGTCGCCGATGACGCGTTGCAGGGCGGCATCGAGGTCGGCGGCGTCGTGCTCGCTGACGCGCGACAGGTAATTCGATTCGCCCGTCGCCGACTGAAAACGGCTGCGCATGGCGTCGAGCACCGGATCGGCGTGGCCGTCGGTCTGCGGGTCGGGCATCGCCCACTGGCCCACGAAAATGCCTTCCGGCATGTCCTGGCGTTGACGAAGCGCCTGGCCGGCGGCGGCGAGGGCGGCTTCGCGGGTGGCGAAGTTGCCGTGGAAGGTTTCGCGGTCGAACGAGTAAGCAAACAAGCCGTGCATGAGTCTCCTTAGCGGTTGGTTCCTCGGCCGTGGTTAACGGTCGATCATGGAGTATATCTCTGAATTTCGGCTTGTTATTGCGATTTCATCACTAATCGTTAACCCACAAGACAGGTCGAATTTGTGGCGCGCAAAAAACAGTCAACGCCGCGACCGGGGCCGCGGCATTGTGCCGAATTTCATCGCGCGTACTGTCTGATAACTAGGCGTTTACGAGCTTGTGAACCCACGCCGGCGCCACGGGTGAGCCATTTTCGCCCGCCGGTTTTTCGCCATCCAGGACGGCAAGGATCGCCTTCATGAACGCCGGCAGGTCGGCGGGGGTGCGGGCGGTGATGACCGGCCCGTCGACCACGCAGGCTTCGTCGACCCACTTCCCGCCGGCGTTGATCACGTCGGCGACGATGCTCATGTAACTCGTGCAACGGCGACCCTTTAACGCCTTGGTGTTGCACATCAGCCACGGCCCGTGACAGATGCCCGCCATTGGGATGCCCAGTTGATCGGCTTCCATCGCCAGGCGGACCATGTGTTCGTCGCGGCGCATGTGGTCCGGGCTGCTGCCGCCGGGGATGACGAGCAGTTGATAGTCCGCCATTTTCACGTCCGCCGCCGCCAGTTCCGCCTTCTGCGGATAGCCGTGCTTGCCGATGTACTCGCGGCCAGCGACCGGACCAATCACGTCTACCTCATGACCGGCTTCCCGCAAGCGGTAGAGCGGATACTGGAGTTCTAGGTCTTCGTAAATTTTTTCAACCAAGATTGCCACGCGTGCCATAAATGATCCTTCCAGATTGGCTTAGCGTAATAGTCCACTAAACCTTTTCGGTTGCGAACGAATCGGACTGTTGATCGTTGTTCAAAGAGAGTCGCGCACTCCTGCGAGCAAAACCAGCCGAAGTTCGGTATCGGCACGGCGCATGATTCATGTAGCTGTTCGGGAGTCGGTACGAATGAGTCTGTCGCCGCTTGGTAACAAGCGAGGCACTTTTGGCAGTTTGCGCAGTTGATGTCTGTCTCAGCCATAGCGAGCCTACTGGGGACATTGTGCCATGTGCTTGCCGACGTAGGTTTCGCCCTTTTTCGGCCCGATGACATCCACCTGATGCCCGGCCTCCCGCAGGCGATACAGCGGGTATTGCAGTTCGAGGTCTTCGTAAATCTTTTCGACAAGAATCGCGCAGCGTGCCATGGGTTCTCCTGATCTGGGAGACGAAGTTTAGCCACGGATGAACACAGATAAACACGGATAGAAGAGAAAGATACAGGAATTGTCTTCTCTTATCCGTGTTCATCCGTGTTCATCCGTGGCAAATTACAGCGCATGGCTCTTAAAGCGACCTGGCTCGGCCGTGAATCGATTGAACGCATCGCCGATATCCGTTTGCGGTGTTACGGCAACTCGCCGGGCGAGCGCGATGCGTTTATTCGTAAGACCGAAATCGACTGCTCGGCGGACGGTGACGTGCTGGTGCTGGCGGACGACACCGGCGACGTCGCGACGGCCACGAGTTTGTCGCTCACCATGAATGTCCGGGGCACGCACCTGCCTTGCCAGGGCGTGGCGTGGGTCGGCACGGTGCGGTCGCACCGGCGGCGGCGCATCGACGGGCACGGCCTGGCGTCGACGGTCATGCACGCCCTGGCGAACAAGGCCCGGGAACGCGGGCAGGCGGTCAGCATGCTCGCGCCGTTCCGCGTCAGTTTTTACGAATCGTTCGGCTACGGCATCGCGGAGCGGCAGAACGAGTGGACCGTCCCGCTGCGCATCCTGCCCGACGGCGACGCCGGCCAATTCGCCGAGTACCGTGACGCCGATTTTGATTCAGCCCTCGCCAGTCGCCGCCGGCAGTTCGAACGGACGCACGGCGACATCCGCACCGACGCCGTGCGCCTCGATTCATGGATCAAGACGCTTCAGCCGCTCGGCTTCCGAATGATCGACCGGCAGGGCGACCGCGTCGTCAGCCAGTTCACACTCGGCACGGAAATCGTCGACGGCCGGGCGATCGCGGTCGTGCACCGGCCGTTTTATGAGTCGATCGACGCGCTCAAACGATTGCTGACGATGCTCGGCACACTGAAAGACCAGTACTCCGCCGCCCGGGTCGGTTTGCCGGCGGACTTACCGATCAATTGGCTCCTGGCGGAACGGCAGGTGCCGCACCGCCGCGTCGACCACCCGGCCGCCCGGTGCCGCGCCATCACCCGCATGCAGGTGAAAATCGCCGAAACGCCCGAAGTCATCGCCGCACTGACGCCGGCGAATGGCGTCAGCGGCTTGCTGACGATCGACGTGGCGGGGCAGGCGTGGCGGATCGAAATCGCCGACGGCCACGCGACGGCGACGACGTCGACCCATCAGGCCGATTTGGCCTGCGATGCGAAGGTCTGGGCGGCGCTCGTGATGGGCGACCTGCCGGTGAAGACCGCCGCCGACCTCGGCCTGCTGACCGCCGGCACGCCCGCCGCCTTGCCATTGCTCGCCGACCTCGTCGCCGGGCCCGCCCCGTTCTGCCATGAGTATTTCTGATCGAAACCATCGATTTTTCCGCCGACAAACGGCTGGCAGGGCGGTAGAACCAATGCATCCGCCACCGCGGCGCGGGCACTTCGCCCGGCTCTTTGAAAACCGATCGCGATGAAGGAATTCGGGTGAGGAGAAGGATCGCCACCCAAAGTGACGTAAGTCACCTGTTAAGCAGGGCAATTCAGGGCGCAATTGGGCACCCCGTTTTTCAAGGCGAACCGATGGCCGGCCCTGGGGTTGCGTCGCGCTGCGCGTTTGAAAATACGCAGAACAAACTCGGGGGTAAAAAAGTGACTTAGGGCTGAAAACGAAAAAACCCGCTCCGAAGAGCGGGTTTTTAAAAGTGCGGCCGAGAGGGGTCGAACCTCCACATCTTTTGGATACAAGAACCTGAATCTTGCGCGTCTGCCAATTCCGCCACGGCCGCATGCCGAACGGGAGGGAAGAAGATAAAGGACTTCGGACAAAATTGCAACTGCCCAACATCATGTCGCCCCAAGCGGGCGCGGCTTGACAGTGCGGCGCGACTTGCCCTATCAGTAGCCCGGTTCGTCCTATAGAGAAAATAGACCACCCGTGACCGGCCCGCTGACGACATCCCTGCTCCCCGCCGACCGGCAGGCGCCGGTGCTGCAACTGCTGCTCGGACAAGAGCCGCCGATGTGGATGATCCTGGCGTGGGATTTAACGCTGATCTTCGGTGTTTTTCTGGGATTGGCGTCGGTGGTGGGGTTTATCGCGATCTGGGGCGAGCGGAAGATCGCCGGCCGCATCCAGGCGCGGCACGGGCCGAACCGGGTCGGGCCGTTCGGGCTGCTCCAATCCTTAGCCGATGGCATCAAGCTGGCGACCAAGGAAGACCTCGCCCCGGGCCGCGCCGATAAGCCGCTGTTTTACATCGCACCGTACCTGGCGTTCGCGCCGGTGTTCGTCGCCTTCATGGCGTTGCCGTTCGGGCCGGATTTTGTCTTCGACCGGACGCTCTCGGTCAGCCTGCTTTGGGTGCTGGCGGTGCTGGGCGTGGAGGTGATCGGCGTCATCCTCGCGGGCTGGGCGAGCAACAATAAGTGGTCGGTCTACGGTGCAATGCGCGAGGCCTGCCAGCTGATCAGCTACGAGATTCCGCTCGGGCTGTCGATGCTCGTTGTCGTGCTGACGGTCGGCACGCTGGACCTCGGCAAATTGTCGATGACGCAGGCCGGCGGACTGCAGGACTGGCTGGTCTTCCGCCAGCCGTTCACGGCGCTCGCGTGCGTGGTGTTTTTCATTGCGTCGCTGGCGTCGAACAAGCGTGCGCCGTTCGACCTGCCGGAGTCCGATTCCGAACTGGTCGCCGGCTTTCACACGGAGTACAGCGGGCTGCGATTCAGCCTGTTTTTTCTGGCCGAATACAACGCGATGTTCGTCATGAGCGGCGTGATGGCGGTGCTGTTCCTCGGCTCCTGGGCCGACCCGTTCGGCATCATCGCCAGGCAGTACTCGGCCGCGACGGACTGGAAGGAAATCCTGCTCTGGAACGCCGTCGCGTCCGGCGTCTTCACGACCAAGTGTGCGGCCCTGATTCTGCTGCAGATGTGGGTCCGCTGGACGCTGCCCCGGCCCCGGATTGACCAGGTGCTGCACATCTGCGTTAAGGTGCTCGTGCCGATCGCGCTGGTGATGCTGCTGGGCTCGGCGGTGTGGGAACTGGTCGTGCCGGCGCAGTCGATCGTCGGCCGACTGACACGCTATGTGCTGGCGGCGGGCGGCGTGGCGCTGGGGGTTGGGATCATCGTGATGGTGATTTCCGCCTTCCTCACCGGCCGAAAGAACCAACAACGCCTCGGCGGCCCGTGGCCGGTGGGCGGGGCCTGACGTGAACGCGACGCTCTTTTATCTCTTCGCTGTCATGACGCTCGCCGGCGCGTTCGGCGTGGTGCTGGCCAGGCACATCGTCCGGGCGGCGGTGCAGTTGCTGGTCTGCCTGCTCGGCGTGGGCGGGCTCTATTTCCTGCTCGACGCCGAGTTTCTGGCGGCCGCCCAACTGGTCATCTACGTCGGCGGCACGCTGGTGCTGATCATCTTCGGCGTGATGCTGACGAGTGCGATCGGCACGCGGCTGCTGCACGCCACCAAGGCGGAGACGGCCGCGGTGGTGGTCGCCGGCGTCTGCCTGCTGGCGGCGATCCTGGTCGCATTGCACGGCACAAAGCTCGCCAGCACGCCCCAGCCGCACGAGAGCGAATCGGCACGACAACTGGGGCAGGCGCTGCTGAGCGACTACCTCGTGCCGTTCGAGATCGCCAGCGTCCTGATGCTGGCCGTCATGATCGGCGCGGCCTACCTCGCCCGACGCCATCCGAAAGGCCAGCCATGATCGGCCTTTATCATTACCTGGTTCTCGGCGCGATCCTTTTCGTGCTCGGCCTGGTGACGGTGCTCACCCGCCGGCACGCGATCGGCATCCTGATGGGCATCGAACTGATGCTCAACGCCGGCAACCTGAACCTGGTGGCGTTCAACCACTTTTCGCCGACGCCGAATTCCGACGGCCGCGTCTTCGCGTTGTTCGTGATTGTGATCGCCGCCGCCGAGGCGGCCGTGGCGCTCGCCATTTTCCTCAATTATTACAATAATTTTGCGTCGGTCGATGTCGACCGCGCGACGGAGCTGAAGGGCTGATGCTGACGCTGATGACCTTGCTCTTGCTGGTGGTAACGCTCCCGCTCTGCGGGTTCGTGATCCTGCTGGCGCTCGGGAAGCGGCTAGGCGAGCCGTTGGGCGCCTACGTCGGGACGGCGTTCTCGTTCGCCAGTTTCGCCGCCGCCGTCGCCGCGATGGTCAACTGGATCGGCCGCACCGACGGTTACGGCTTCGGGCTCGCGCCGCTGGTCCGCTCCGTCCCGTGGCTACCGATCGGCACGTATGCGGGGCAACGCATTCCCGGTTTTTTAGACCTGACGCTTTATGTCGACAGCTTCACGATCGTGATGCTGGCGATGGTCACGTTTATTGCCGCCGTCGTTCACCTGTATTCGATCCGCTACTTACGGAAAGACCCGCGGATCGTCACCTATTTCGGCCGCCTGTCGCTGTTCTGCTTCTCGATGACCGGCCTGCTGCTCAGCGGCACGCTGCTGCAGTTGCTGGTCTTCTGGGAACTCGTCGGTTTGTGCTCGTACCTGCTGATCGGTTTCTGGCACGAACGCCGGGACGCGCGGTTCGCGGCCACCAAGGCGTTCCTCACCAACCGCGTCGGCGATGTCGGGTTCATCATCGGCCTGGGATTGCTGGTGGCGTTCGTGGGCAACACCACGCTGCCCGACCTCTGGGCCGTGCTGTCGCCGGAGAAGCAGACGGTGATGACCACCGGCACACTGTCGCTGATCGGCTGCCTGCTGTTCTGTGGTGCGATCGGCAAGAGCGCAGTTCCCGCTGCACACCTGGCTGCCCGACGCCATGGCCGGCCCGACGCCGGTAAGCGCACTGATCCACGCCGCCACGATGGTCGCCGCCGGCGTTTTCCTGCTGATCCGGATCGACCCGATTTTAACCGCCGACGCACGTTTGTTCGTTACGGTTATCGGGGCGATCACCATCGCGGTCGGCTCGCTCTGTGCGGTCGCCCAGCGTGATCTCAAGCAGGCCCTCGCGTACTCGACGATGGCGCAGCTCGGCTACATGGTGCTGGGCGTTGGCGTCGGCAGCCGTGACGGGGCGGGCTTCCACCTCGTCACGCACGCGTTCTTCAAAGCGCTGCTGTTCCTCGCGGCCGGCGTGGTGATTCACGGGATGCACCACAAGAGCCGCCTCGAACACTTCGGCGGCCTGTTCCGGCGCATGCCGATTACCGCGATCACCTTCGCGATCGGCGCGCTCGCCATGTCGGCAGTGCCGTTTTTCAGCGGCTACTACAGCAAGGAAGTGTTGCTGGCTCACGCGGCGTCGTGGGTGTCGCTGGCGCACGACGACGGCCGCAGCGGGCTCTGGTCGTTGGTGCTGTGGGTGCCGGTGATTGCGGCGTATATCACGCCGTTCTATCTCACGCGGCTGTGGATGCTGACCTTCGCCGGCAAGCCGCGCGACGTGCACGCGTTCGAACACGCCGGCGAGCCGGGGCTGTTGTCTTTCCCGCTCGCGCTGCTCAGCGGCCTGGCGATCGTCAGCGGATATTCGTGGTTCCCGGTGAAGTCGATGGTCGAGGTCTCCGCCAACGAGACGCAGATCGTCACGGCCGCCGTCGCCAAGGACGTCAACGCCCTCGCCCACGTCTGGCCGATGCCGAGCGAGTCGAACGGCGACGCCGATCCCGATACCCAACCCGCCGAATCCAGCACGCCAGAAGGCCGTGTCGAAGCCGGCATGGCGACGGCGGCGACGCTCACGCACTGGGCGTGGCTGGTCGGTCTCGTCGCCGGCGTGGCGGTGTACGCACGCGGGTTCGCCGTGACCGAAAGGCTGGCGAAGTTCGCCGTCGTCCGCTGGCCGCGTGAGTGGTTGAGGCATCGGATGTATTTCGACGACCTCTACCGCTGGGTCGTCGTCGGCAGCGTACGCATCATCGGCAAGGCGATTGACTGGATTGATCGGCGCGTCATCGACGGCGTTCTCAACGGCGTGGCCCGCCTGTACGCGGCGGCCGGTCTGCTGACGGCGATCATTGATGACCAGGTCGTCGACGGTGCGGTGCGCGGCATCAGTGCCACCGTCCGCGGGGGCGGCGGGGCCGTCGGGTGGACGCAGGGCGGACGCATTCGGGTTTACGTGGCGTCGGCGGTGGTGATGATCGCCCTCGTGGGCGGCGGCCTTACGGCCTGGGCGGTTTTTGGGTAACGCGGCCATGGAATTGATTCGGCAACACCTTCTTCTCGTCCTGCTCTTCCTGCCGCTCGTCGGCGCGCTCGTCGTGCTGCCGCAACGCAACGGCCGGGCGATCCGCGGCGTGGCGCTCGGCTTCGCGCTGGCGTCGTTCGCACTCGCGCTGCTGATCCCGGCCCTGTTCGATGCGACACGCACCGGTGCCTACGGCTACGACGACGTCGGCGGCGTGGTGCAACTCGTCAAACGCATCCCGTGGATTCCGTCACTTCACGCCGAACTACTGCTTGGCATTGACGGCCTGTCGCTGCCGATGGTGCTGCTGACGACCTTCGTCTTCGTGCTGGCGGTGCTGGCGTCGTGGAAAATCGAAAAGCACGTGGCCGGCTATTTCTCGTTGTTGCTTCTGCTGGAATGCGGCGTGCTGGGCACGTTCCTGTCGCTCGATCTGCTGGCGTTTTTCGTCTTCTTCGAACTCTCGCTGCTGCCGATGTATTTCCTCATCGGCCTGTGGGGCGGGGCGCGGCGGGAATACGCGGCGATCAAATTCTTCATCTACACGTTCGTCGGTTCGATCGCGATTCTGGTCGCGCTGATCGCGATTTATCTGCAGGCGGGCAGTTTTGATTTAATCGCCTTGCCGTCGCTGCTCGGCACGTACGCGGCGGCGCACCCGAAGGCGGCCATGACGCTCTTCGGGCTGCTGGCGTTCGGCTTCCTCGTGAAGCTGCCCGCCATGCCGCTGCACACGTGGCTGCCGGACGCGCACGTCGAAGCGCCAACGCCCATCAGCATGGTGCTGGCCGCCGTGCTGTTGAAACTCGGCGGTTACGGCCTGCTTCGCGTGGCGATGGCGCTCTTCCCCGAGCAGGCCGTGAACGCCTGGCCGGTGCTGGCGACGCTGGCGGTCGTCTCGATCATCGCCGGCGCGTCTGCGCGATCGGCCAGACCGATTTCAAACGGCTGATCGCCTACAGCTCGATCTCGCACATGGGCTTCGTGCTGCTGGGCATCAGCGCGATGACGCCGGCCGCACTCGGCGGGGCGATCTTCATGATGGTCGCGCACGGCCTGACGAGTGCGGCGCTGTTCTTCGTCGTCGGCGTGATTTACGAACGCGTGCATCACCGCCAGATCGCCCGCCTGGGCGGCGTCAGCACGACACTGCCGGTCTACGGCCGGTTCGCGGCGCTGTTCATGTTCGCCAGCCTCGGCTTGCCGGGCTTGTGCAACTTTGTTGGCGAAATCCTGGTGCTGATGGGCGTGTTCGCGTCGGCGAAAGTCGGGCCTCTTGCCACGACTTATTCCTCCGGCGGCATCTACGCGACGGCCACGGCGGCGGCGTTCGGCATCGTCCTTACCGCCGGGTACATGCTCTGGTGCCTGCAACGGGTTTTCCTCGGCAAACCCAAGGCGGACACCGAAAATCTGCCCGCCCTGCGGACCGACGAAAAGCTCGTCCTCTGGCCGCTCGCGATCGCCGTCGTGGCGCTCGGCGTGCTGCCTTGGGCTCTGATGCTGTGTCTCTCTGATTCGACCGTTCACGCCGTCCTGAAGGTGTTGTCGTGACGGCTCCCGTGCTCCGCATTCCGACAGGCGGCGACTGGGCGGCGATCGGCGTCGAGACGACGCTCGCCGTCACCATCATCGCCGTGCTGCTGACGCCGTTCTTCGGCCGCGGCCGGGCGAACACACTGGCGGGCGGGGTGCGTTGCTCGGCGTGATCGTGGCGTTCTTCGTCGCGACGTTCGTCGGCTCATCGGCAACGCCCGCGTTCGGCGGAATGATCGTCGCAGACCCGGCCGCCTTGCTCTGGCGGCAGGTGCTGTTGCTGTTCACCGCCGGCGTCATCGTCATTTGGTTTGCCGCGACCAAGTCCGTCGTCCACGACGGCGACGGTCCGGAGTTTCTCACGCTGCTGCTCGCCGCAACGATGGGCCTGTCGCTCATGGGGGCGACGAGCAACCTGCTGATGTTGCTGCTGGCGACGGAACTGGCGTCGATGCCGTGCTACGTGCTGGCAGGCTTCCGCAAGACGATCCGGCCCGCCGCCGAGGCTTCGCTCAAGTACGTGCTGTTCGGTTCGGTCTGCACGGCGGTCACCATTTACGGCCTGTCGCTGCTGTACGGCGTCAGCGGTTCCATGGATGCGGCCGTCTGGTTGAAGAACGCCTCAACGCCGCCGCCGCTGGCGATCATTGGGTTGCTGATGGTCGGCGTCGGCCTGCTCTTCAAACTCGCGGCCGTGCCGGCGCATTTCTGGTGCCCGGACGTCTTTCAAGGTTCGCATGTTGACGTGGCCGCGTTCCTGAGCGTGGCCAGCAAGGGGGCGGGCGTGATCCTCATCGCCCGGCTGTGGAATGCCGCCGGCAGCGCGCCGGCTTCAAGCACCGCAGCCCTGGTCATCGCACTCGTGGCCGTCGTGACGATGACCGTCGGCAATCTTGGTGCGCTTCGCCAGAACAGCGTGAAGCGGCTGCTGGCGTACAGTTCGATCGCGCACGCCGGCTACCTGCTGAGCGGCCTGGCGGTGCTGCCGGGCGGAACGCCGGCGGTACTGGTTTATCTGATCATTTACGCGGTGATGAACCTCGGCGCTTTCGCCGTGCTGGCGGGCGTGGAGAAGGTGAGTGGCTCGGACGACGTCACGGCGTTTGACGGGCTGGCGTCCCGCTCGCCGTTCGCGGCGGCGGCGATGGCGGTCTGCCTCGTCAGCATGGTCGGCCTGCCGCCCGCGGCTGGGTTCATGGCGAAACTCAAAATCATGACCGCACTCGGCCACGCCGGCGCGGCGTGGTGGTGGGTCGTGGCTGCGGTCGGCCTGAACTCCGTCGTGTCGCTCGCCTACTACGCCAAAATTCTGCGGGCGATGTACCTGCAGCCGGCCCGCACACGCACGCCGATCGTCGGCTGGACCGGGCCGCTGGCGATCACTTGCGCCGCATTGCTGCTGCTCATGCTGATCGGCTACGCGCCGCTGGAATACTGGGCCGCAAACGCAGTGTTCATTCTGCCGTAGGGGCGACGCCTGCGTCGCCCGATCATGGGAAATCGAAAGACGGGCGAGGCAGGCCTCGCCCCTACAAAATCAGCCGTAGTAGTGTTCGACTTTCCGGGTGAGGTGGCGGATGCGGCGCGTCTGCCGAGCGTGGCTTACCGGTGACGCGCTGGCAGAGCTCCCGCGCTGGGTAGCGCCGGCCGTGCTGGTGGATGTTCTCACGGAGCCAGCCGAGCAGGCCGGTGAAATCGCCGCGGGCGAACTCGTCCTGCAGGTTCGGCCTCGCCGCGCTGACGGCTTCGTAGAACGCGGCCGCGTAGAGGTTGCCGAGCGTGTAGGTCGGGAAGTACCCGAGCAGCCCGGCGCTCCAGTGGACGTCCTGCATGCAGCCGAGCGAATCGTTCGGGACGGTCAGCCCGAAGTCGGCTTTGAAGCGTTCGTTCCACGCAGCCGGCAGGTCGGTGATCGCCAAGTCGCCGTTGATCAGCCGGTGCTCTAAATCGAACCGGAGGGCGATGTGCAGGTTGTACGTCAGTTCGTCCGACTCGGTGCGAATGTAGCTCGGCGCGATGCCGTTGATCGCGAAGAGCCATTCGTCCGGCGTAACGCCGCGGAGCGACTCGCCGAACGCGTCGTTGAGCGTCGGCCAGAAGCGTTTCCAGAACGCCTCGCCGCGGCCGACCTGGTTTTCCCAAAGCCGGCTTTGGCTCTCGTGAATGCCCAGCGACGTCGCTTCCGCGAGCGCAGTGCCGAACAGCGTCGCCTTGGGCAAGCCTTGCTCGTACATGGCGTGGCCGCATTCGTGGAGCGTGCCGAGGAGTGCGCCGACGAAGTCGGTTTCGCTGTAACGGGTGGTGATGCGGGTGTCGCCGGGCGCGATGCCCGTGCAGAACGGGTGGACCGACGTATCAAGCCGGCCGGCATTGGTGTCGAAACCTATGGCGGCGGCGATGGCGTTGGTGAAGCGCTGCTGCGCGTCGACCGGCAGCGGCCGTTCGACGGCGTGCATCGGCGCCGCCTTTTTGCTCTCTCGAACGCGATTCAGCAGCGTGACGAGTTGCGGCACGAGGTCGGCGAACAACGGCCGAAGGCTGGCGACGGTTTCGCCGGGTTCGTAGCCTTCCAGCAGGGCGTCGTACGGGTCGCCCGAAGCGCTGCCGTAACACGCCGCCTCCTGACGCTTGAGGTTCACGACCTTCTCCAGCCACGGCGCGAAGGCGGCGAAGTCCTGCTTCGCCCGCGCGTCCGCCCAGGCGGACTGGCTGAGCACGGTCGTCCGCGACATTTCGGTGACGAGTTCGGTCGGAAGTTT
Organism: Tepidisphaeraceae bacterium; assembly: GCA_049840775.1. Taxonomy (GTDB): domain Bacteria; phylum Planctomycetota; class Phycisphaerae; order Tepidisphaerales; family Tepidisphaeraceae; genus RYN-431. Next base: position 75,584 of record JASGJJ010000004.1, on the reverse strand, counting down.
CGTCGCGCGATCGAAGTCGCGACGGAAACGCGCGACGACGACCTTCTGATCGGCGTCAAGCTCCGCCTGTTCCACATCGGTGAGGATCTCGGCGGTGGTCGGGTCGGTCAGCTTCTCATGGCCGAGCTTGGCGAGCAGGGCGGATTGCTCGGCACGGAACGCCGTTGCGCCGGGCGGCATCATCACCTGCTCGTCCCAGCCGAGCACGGCGCCGATGCTGCCAAGGGTCGAAATTTCATGAAGTCGCGCGGCGAGGTCGGAATAACGGTGCAAGGCCAAACCTTTCGGTCCTCAGCGGTTGGCGTACATCAATGCCCGCATCGATGTCGCATAAACCGCGAACAGATAGACCGCCGAGATTACCACAGCCCCGCTCAACGCGTACAGATACGGCGTCAGAAACCGCACGGCCGAGTCGTCGGCGATCAACACGCAGAGGTATACCAGTGTCACCGACCAAGGCAGCAGCGACGCCGCCGACACCTGCACGGCGTTGTAATGCAACGCCCGCCGGACCACATCGCCCGGCAGCCGCATGCCCCAGTAACGGCTCTCCAGCGTCGTCAGCCGGACGACCAGCGCGTACAAGCCGAGCCAGGTCAGATAAACCAGCACCGGGGCGGCCGCCAGCAGTGCGATGAGAAACCACATCGGCGGAAATCGTACGGCCAGGTACATGATGGCGGCGTGCATGACGACCGTCTTGGTGTTGAACAACACGGCCGGCAGCAGGGCGAGGCGGCCGAAGGCGGCGGAGCGGCGGGTGTCGCCGTGGGCGGTCATCGACCGGAAAAACCGCCGCGGGCCGGTAAGTATCTTTGCTGCCGTCACTTGGAATCGCCCGACGGCCTTGTCACGGCCGGCCTCCCAGGGCGTGGGGCGGCGGTGCGAGGCGGCGGTGCTCTCGGCGACCGCCAGGCCGCACTCGGGGCAATTGCCGGAATCGGGCAGGCCGTTCAGCAGGTAGCCGCAGCGTTCGCAAAGAATATCGGTGCTGTCCGGAACAAAGTCGCGTCGCATAGCCGATGGTATACTGCCGATGAGGATGCGAGGCTCACGAACTGTTTTCGGACTTTTGATCGCCGCCGCCTGCGTCGCCGGGTGCAAGCGGAAGCAATCCGCCGCGCCCCGCCGGGCGAGCCGACGACGCGCGTGACTGTTGTTTCCACGACCGAACCCGCCTCACAGCCTGCCGAGCCGGTGAGCGTCACCTTCAAAATCAACGGCCAGGACTTCACGTTCCCGGCCGCCAAGCTGGTCACCAAGGCGAACGACGACGGCGTTCGTGTCACGCTCTTCAGCGACGACCCGCCCGAAGCCGTCAGAGATGGCTACCAGGGCAACAGCTTTTACTTCCGCTTTCAGCTCGGCGATGACGCCGCCGCGGACATTGCCGGTCAGCAGTTCGCGTTCCGAAATAGTTTCAGCGAGCAGGACGAAACCAGCAGCGGCCTCTTCATCGCCGGCGGCCGTCAGACGCTCCGGCCGGCGAGTGCGACAGTGACGATCGAACGCGTCGAGCAGCAGATCGTCGTCCAGGTGGCCGGCACGTTTCGACTCTTCGACGACCAGGCCGCCGACAACACGCCCGCAAGCGTCCGCGTCTCCGGCTACATGGAGCCGACGGTGATCGACGCGAAAAAGAAGTAACGTCGACGACGAATTTCCGGCACGGGCCACTTCAGTGGCCCGTGCCGGAAGATTGTCCATCAAAACGACGCCGCCGCGGAATATTTTCCGCGGCGGCGTTTGGTTTCGAATCGATATTTTACACCAGCGCCGGCTGCGGCGCGAGCGTTTCGATGGCCGGCTTGGCGTCGGCTTTGGCGCCTTTGCCGTAGGTGCGTGGGCGGGGAACGACGAGCGAGACGTCGACCGGGGCGTAGCCGATTTCGACGCTGTTTTCGGACGCATTGTACGAGCCGACCGTCGTCTTCAGGAAGTTCGCGTCGTCACGGTCCGGGAAGTCCGGCTTGTAGTGAGCGCCGCGGCTTTCGTTACGCGCAAGGCGCCCGCAGGATCGCCTCGGCGTTGATGAGCATGTCGCCGAGGGCGCGGGCGAACGACAGGTTCTGGTTCGTGTACATGCCGGTGTCGCTGAGCCGGATATTCTTGTAACGGGCCTTCCATTTTTGGAGCTCGTCGAGCGTGAGTTGCAGCTTGTCGTTGTAGCGAACGACGGTGCAGTGGTCGGTCATCCACTTGCCCATGTCCTGCCAGATGTAGTACGGGTTTTCCGTGCCCTGATTGCGGATGAGGGCTTCCTGCTTGGCTTCCTCGGCTTTGACGACGCTGGAGAAGACTTCCTCGGGCAACTCGGCCGCGTCGTACGGGGCGACGTCGGTGATGTAGTTTTTGATACCCACACCGCCGAAGAGGCCGTCGAAGATGCAGCTCAGCAGGCTGTTGGCGCCCAGGCGATTGGCACCGTGGTAGGCGAAGCTGGCTTCGCCCATGGTGTAAAGGCCGGGGACGTTGGTCATCATGTTCTTCGGATCGCCGGCTTTGAGGCCGCCGGTCTTTTCGTCCTTGGTGTAGCCGCACCAGAGGCCGCCCATGCTGTAGTGGACGGCGGGGAAGATCTTCATCGGCTCGGCGAGCGGGTCAGAGCCGACGAACTTCTCGTAGATTTCGAGAATGCCTTCCAGCTTGCCGAGCACCTTTTCGCGGCCGATTTCTTTGACCTTGTCGCGCAAATCAAGGTAGACCATGTTCCCGCCGCCGACGCCGAAGCCGTCGAGGCACATCTGGAAGATTTCGCGGGTGGCGATGTCGCGCGGCACGATGTTGCCGTATTTCGGGTACTTGCGCTCGAGGAAGTAGTCGCGCTCGTCTTCGGGGATGGTGTTCGGCGGGCGGGTGTCCTGCTTTTTCTTGGGCACCCAGACGCGGCCGCCTTCGCCGCGGGCGCTTTCGCTGATGAGTCGGCACTTGTCTTCGCCGGGGATGGCGGTGGGGTGCACCTGGATCATTTCCGGGTTGCCGAACTTCGCGCCGGCCTGCACGCAACGGCTGACGGCACCGCCGGTGCAGATGACCGAGAGCGTCGACTTACCGAAGATCAGCCCGTTGCCGCCGGTCGCCATGACGACGGCATCGCCGCGGAACGCCTTGATCTGCATCGTCCGCATGTCCTGCGCCACGATGCCGACGCAAACGCCGTTATGGATGACCGGCCAGAGGAATTCCCAGAACTCGAACTTCTTGATCTTGCCTTCCGCAGTCCAGCGGCGGGTTTGTTCGTCGAGGGCGTACAGCAGTTGTTGGCCGGTGGTGGCACCGGCGAAGAAGGTGCGCTTGAAGAGGCTGCCGCCGAACAGACGCAGGTCGCGCTGGCCTTCCGGGGTGCGGTTGAAGGGGACGCCCATTCGGTCAAGCAAGTCGATGATGCGCGGGGCCCAAGTGGTCATTTCCAGCACGGGCGGCTGGTCGGCGAGGAAGTCGCCGCCGAGGGCGGTTTCGTCGAAGTGAATCCACTCGGAAAAGCCTTGCTGGCGGGCGATTTCGTTGCAGGAGTTGATGCCGCCCTGGCGCAGACGCTGTGGCTGCGTTTGACGGGGACCATCGAGAAGAGGTCGACTTCGACGCCCGACTCGGCGAGTTTGATGGCACAAGCGAGCCCGGCCAAACCACCGCCGACGACGATCACACGTTTTTTAGCTGCCATGATATTTGCTGGCGGGCTCTGTCCCGCCTCCTTCAATTACGCCAAGCCGAGCTTGGCCTTCTTTTCTTTGATGAAATTCAGATGGTGCGTCAGGTGCCAGGCCGCGTATTCGACGACGAGCCGCCCGGTCTGCGGGCCGCGCTCGGCGTGAACGCCGGTGCGGTCGAGCACCCGCGGGCCGACCGTTTTAAGGATTCGCACGATCTGCCGGCGTTCGAGTTCGATGAGCTTCACCGCGTCCTCGGCCGACTGCTGGTCGTACGCCAGGCGTTCGATGAAGCGGTTTTCCTGCCAGGCGGTGTAGGTCGGGTTGTCTTCGGCGACGATCCGCTTGATCCGCTGGCTGAACGCGTTTTCCGCGTCGGCCAGGTGGATGACGACTTCCTGGGTCGACCACTTCCCCGCGACCGGCCTGGCGAGCAACTGCTCGCGCGTCATGCTAGTGATTTCCGCCTTGAGCGATTCAGGGCCGGCCTCGTAAGCGGCGATGAGTTCGGCGTCGGTTGGATACTTCGTCGGGGTCATGACGCCTGCTCAGTGAGACATTTCCGTCAGGGCCTTCGTGGCGGCGTTGTTGTGAACGAACGTGCCGACGATGGCGATCATGCCGCAGAAGAAGGAGAAGGCGAACACGCCCAGGCAGACGATGCCCCAGCGGTCTTGCGCCTTCCTGCTGATCGTCAGCCCCCAGGAGATGGCCGCGGTGTAGAAACCGTTGGCCATGTGGAAGGTCGCGAACAGGATGCCCAGCGGATAAACGAACAGCCACAGCAGGAAGCTGGCCCGCATGTGCTGGCGGACGCTGGCGGTGGCTTCGTGGTGGTTGAATTTCAGCGTCTCGCCGAACCAGCCATACATGCCGCCGATGTGGAAGAAGATGAACAGGATCAGGGCAATGCCCGTGATGCGCTGCAGGACGTAGAACCAGTTTTTGACATAGCTGTAGTGTTCCACGTTCGGCTTGCCGTTCACGATCACGTACAGGCCGTACAGCGTGTGAACCAGCAGCGGCAGGTAGATCGCCGTCAGTTCCACGCCCAGCAGGAACGGCAGGGAGTGAATCTTATTCACCTGCTCCTGGTAGACGTCAGGGTTCGTGCCTTGGATCAGCGTCGCATTCACCAGCAGGTGGATGAAGATGTACCCGCCGAACATGATGCCGGCGAGAGACTGGGCGCGACGGAGGAGGAAGTAAACGGGGAACGATGACGCGTTCAGGCCGGTAGCGGGTGCTGCCGATGACAATCTGACTCCTTGATTGGTGCGGACGTGTCGGATTATAGGGATGGCGGCCCGCGTCGCAAAAATTCTGAACGCCAGTTTCTGACAACGTCTTAACGTGCGGCGGGTTCTGGAATGCTCTATAACGGAAGAAACGCCGCATTATCGGCAAAAATACTGTGCTCAGACTCCGAAAAATCGGCCTCGGCATTTTCCTGTTGTTCCTGCTCGGCGCAGGCGTCTGGCTGGTTTCCTGGCTCTGGCGACCGCAGGTGACTGTCACGAGCGTCAGCACCGGCCCGGTCGTGCAGGCGTTCTACGCCACCGGCACCGTCCGGCCCATCCGCGAGTACCCCATCAAAGCGAACACGGCTGGCATTCTGTGGCAGGTGATCGTCGACAAAGGCTCCGTCGTCAAAGCCGGCCAGCCGCTGGCGGTTCTTAATGAGCCGAGCCTACAATACGCCGCCACCAACGCCGATGCCGAACTCGAAGAAAAGAAAAAGCGGCTTGAACCCGGCACGTCGCCGGTTTTAATCGAGTTCGACGACCGTCTGCGGATCGTCGACGAGCGTATCGAAATCGCGCAACGCGACTTTGACCGGTTCGAGTCCCTCGTCAAAACGTCGGCCGCCTCAAAATCCGACCGCGACCAGGCCCTCGACAAGCTGAAAATGCTCAGCATGGAAAGCGCCTCACTGAAAAAGCAGCGTGACGCCAAGATGCTGGAACTGCAACGCGAACTGGCCACCGCACAAGCCGCCAGCGACACGGCCCACTGGAATCTGAACGAGCAAACGCTCAAAGCGCCGATCGACGGCGTCGTCCTCGATCGACCGACCAGCCAAGGCACTCGCGTGGCGGTGAACGACATCACCATGCGGATTGCCGACGTTCGGCCACAGAATCTTGTCATGCGGGCGCAGGTCGACGAGGAAGACGTCACGCACTGTCACGTCGGCCAGCTCGTGCGGATGAGCCTGTACGCCTTTGCCGGCAAGCCGCTGACGGGGCGTGTGAAACAGATTTACGACGAGGCCGACCAGGACCGTCGGACCTTCGAAGTCGATGTCCAGTTCGACGAATCGCCCGACCGCCTGGCGGCCGGCATGACGGGGGAGTTGGCGTTTATCGAATCGGAAAAATCGCAGGCGAACGTGCTGCCAAGCACCGCACTTCAGGGCGGCCGGCTGTGCGTCGTCCGTGACGGAAAGCTCGTCGATACGAACGCCAGAATCGGCCTGCAAAGTGTCGAACGGATCGAAGTGCTCGATGGCATCACAAAAGACGACCAGGTCGTCGTCAGCCCGCTCGGCACGATAACGGACGGCACGCGAGTTCGGACGACCTACGTCGACCCCGCCAAGGCGACGCCCGTCTCCGCTGCCCAGAAGGCCAACGCCGGCGCGGCGAGTATCAAGGCGTTTTAGAACGGACAACCGATGGTCACGTTCATCTCCCTGCGTTACCTGCTCGCCCATGCCAGGCAGTCGATCATTTGCGTGACCGGCGTCGCGATCAGCGTCGGCATGTTCATTGCGATGACCGCCATGATGAGCGGGTTTACCGACAAGTTCATCATCGAAACCGTCGAGAGTAGCGGCCACATCACGATCCATGACGAGCCGCGGCAGGCAGACACGCCGATCCTGGAAACGCATTTCCCGAACCAGCCCGGCGTGTTCGTCCTCACCGGGCCGAAGCCACGCGACACCGTCGAGAAAATCAAAAACCCGACCGGCCTGATGGCGGAACTTAAACGCCTGCCCGGCGTCGTCGCTGCGTCGCCGACCGTGCAAGGCAACGCCATCCTCAGCTACGGCACGAAAACCGCGACGGCCGACGTCATCGGCATCGATCCGCCGCAGCACACCAGCGTGACCACCATCGGCGATGACGTCATCGCCGGCAGCTTCGGCCGACTGCAAACCACCGCCAACGGCGTCGTGCTCGGGTGGGGCTTGGCGTCGCTCGTCGGCGCGCGATTGGACGACACGATTACGCTCTCCTCGCCCACGGGTGGCAAAACGATCGGCCGCGTCGTCGGCATCTTCCAGACCGGCGTTACGCCCGTCGATTACGGCCGCGCGTACATGCTGCTGAATGACGCGCAGACGCTGCTCGACAAGAAAAACATCGTCAACGAAATCGTCCTCCGCACCTCTGATTACACGCAAGCCCGCGAAATGGCGGCACAAATCGAAAGCATCTGCGGCTACAAGACCGAAAGCTGGCAGGAATCGAATGCCAACTTCCTCAAAATCTTCCGCATCCAGCAGATCATCACGTACATCATCACCGGTGCGCTCATGATCGTGGCCGCGTTCGGCGTGCTGAACATTCTCATCATGGCCGTGCTGGAACGCGTGAATGACATTGCCATTCTTAAAAGCTTCGGCCTCTCGCGCAGTGACATCACGAAAATCTATCTCATCCAGGGCTTTGTCATCGGCATCGTCGGGAGCGGAATCGGGCTGCTGGGCGGCAAGATTACGGTCGAACTGCTGCGCCGTCTTCCGATCCAGATGGAAGGCCTCGTCAAAGCGGACGGCCTACTCATGAGCGAGCACCGCGAGAACTACATCGCCAGCTTCGTCGGCAGCATGATCATCGTCCTCATCGCGTCGGCCTACCCAGCCCGGCGGGCGGCGAGCTTCGATCCGGTGGAGGTCATCCGTGGCGTCCGCTGAAGACCGGCCCCTCCTCGAAGCGTCAAACGTCCATCGCCACCTCGGCGACGGAGAAACCGCCGCCCATGTGTTGCGCGGCGTCGACCTTTCCATCAGCCGCGGCGAATACGTCTCGATCGTCGGGCAGAGCGGGTCGGGCAAAAGCACGATGCTTTACCTGCTCGGCGGCCTGGACCGGCCGAGCGTGCTCGACGCAGACGGGCGGGCGATCACGCCGAAACCGTCCATCCGGATCGACGGCCAGGACACGCTGTCTCTTGCAGAAACCGAACTCGCCACGCTGCGGAATGAGAAGATCGGCTTCGTCTTTCAATTCCATTACCTGCTCAAGGAATTCACGGCCGCCGAGAATGTCGCACTGCCGATGCTTCGGCTGGGGAAACTCAGTAAAGCCGCCGCGCTCGACCGGGCCGCCGATTTATTGAAGCGGCTTCGGCTCGGCGAAAAGACGAAACGCCGGGCGAATAAACTGTCCGGCGGAGAGCAGCAACGCGTCGCCATCGCCCGCGCGATGGCGAACCGGCCCGACGTGCTTCTCGCCGACGAGCCGACGGGCAACCTCGACCGGGCGAACGGCGAAACGGTCGCGGCGATTTTCGAGGAATTGGCCGCGGAAGGGCAGACAATCGTGATCGTCACCCACGATAATCACCTCGCCCACCGCGCCGGCCGACTGGTGACGATGGAAGACGGCCGCGTCGTCGGCGACGAACGGCTCGCCCCGGGCGTGATTTCGCCCGAAAACCGGTGAGTAAAAACGCCGCCATTTGATCGGCCGACGTCCTCCCGTAATCTACGCCGATGCCCGACTCGCCCGCCGTCATCAAAACGCCGTTCGCCACCGAAACCTACGACGTCATGGGCGGCAGTGCTCGCTGGGACGTGAAGGTGCACGATCACGGCCTCGTCGCGCTCGTCGACGTCATGCCGCGCCTTTGCCCGGTCGGAAAGACCGCCGATTACGCCATCGTCCAGGCCGCCCGTGTGAGTTACGGCGAAGGCACGAAGCAGGTGAACGAAGACCGCGGCCTGATCCGTTATCTCGCCCGGCACCGGCACACGACGCCGTTCGAGATGGTGGAGTTCAAGTTCCACCAGGTCATGCCGATCTTCATCGCGCGGCAGTGGATCCGGCACCGCACGGCCAACGTCAACGAATATTCCGCCCGCTACAGCATCGTCAAAGACCGCTTCTACAAGCCGACGCCTGATTACGTCCGCAAGCAGAGCACGACGAACGCGCAAGGCCGCGGCGATGAACTCGAAGCCGCCACGGCCGAGGAATTTCTCGCCTATCTCGACAAGTGTGAAGCCCTTTACGCCGATTACGAAAAGCTCACGCAGGCCGGCGTGGCCCGCGAGATCGCCCGCATCGGCCTGCCGGTGAACGCGTACACCGAGTGGTACTGGAAGATCGATCTTCACAACCTGCTGCACTTCCTCAGCCTGCGCATGCACCCGCACGCCCAGCAGGAAATTCGGGATTACGCGACGGCGATGTATGACCTGATCAAGCCGATCGTCCCGATCGCTGCCGAGGCGTTCGTGGACTACAACCTCGAGTCGATGCACCTGACCCGCCTGGAAATCGAGGCCATGAAAACCGGCCAGCCGCTGAACTCGCAGAACAAACGCGAGATCGCCGAGTGGGACGCCAAAAAACAACGGCTCGGGATGTAAGTGCCACGCCTGGCATTCTGAATTGATCCAGCAAACGCGTTCCGGCGGGAGTTCGAACTCCCGCCGGAACGCGTTTGCTGGCGTCTTGACATTTAATGATTCAATTATGATGCTTCATTTGGCGAGTCATTATTGAGGAGGCGTTGTGGGCAAACTGGAATGGGTGCGTCCGTTGCAGGGGACGGACAGTCGGCGTGAGTTTTCGACGGGGAACACGCTGCCGCTGGTCGGCGTGCCACGCGGGCTGACGTATTTCACCGCCCAGACGAGCGACCGTGATTTCGCCTTCGATCGGCAGGGGGCGAAACTCGCCGGCTTCCGCGCGACGCACATGCCCTCGCCGTGGATGAACGACTTCGGCCATTTCGACATCATGCCGGTGGTCGGCGACATCCGCGCCACGGCCGCCGGTCGGGCGAGCGCGTACCGCGTCGACCAGGCCAAGGCGTCGCCGAACTGTTTTTCGACGCAACTGCTGCGTTACAACGTCGGCGTGCGGATGACTGCGACGCGTGCGTGCGGCGTGTTCGAGTTCGCCTTCCCGAAAGAAGCCGGCGACCGCGCGAGTGTTGTGATCCAGACCGGCGGCGCGCCGCACGGCGACGGCGAAATGCGCTTCGAACTCAGCAACGGCCGGGCCGTGCTGGTCGGGCGATCGAGCGCGAATCATTCTGGTGTCGCCGGCGATTTCGCTTGCCACTTCGTCATTGAAATTCAAAACGCCGATCTCGTCGGCAACGGCGTCATCGACGATGCCGGCCTGCACGACGGCGTTGATCGTGTCGCCGCCAAACGCGCCGGCGTCTATCTTCGCCTGAAGCCGACCGGGCCCGTGATCGTACGCGTCGGCACAAGTTTCATCAGCCCGGAACAGGCGAAACTCAACCTTTCCCGCGAAGTCTCAGGCAAGTCATTTGATGACGTCGCTCGCACCACCGGCGACGCATGGGAAAGCTGGCTCAGCCGCGTCGAAGCCGACGGCGGCAGTGATTCGGACCGCGTCTGTCTCTACACCGCACTCTATCGCGTCGGCCTTTTTCCGATGGCGATGCACGAGTTCGACGAACAGGGCAACACCAAACATTACAGCCCGTACGACGGCCGCGTGCACAGCGGCGTGGCCTACACGAATAACGGCTTCTGGGACACGTATCGAACGGTATATCCGTTGCTTTCGATCATCGATCGCGAAGGCTTCGGTGAAATCATTGAAGGCTTTTTACAGGCGTACCGGCAGGGCGGCTGGCTGCCGCGCTGGTGCAGCCCGGGGTATCGCGATTGCATGATCGGCTCGCACGCCGATGTCGTCATCGCCGTCGCCGTGGCGCACGGCATTGACGGGTTTGATGTCGCCGAAGCCTACGAGGCGATTCGCAAAAGCGCCTTCGTTCAGCCCGATCGCCCCGGCGTTTACGGCCGGGCGGCGTTGAATGATTACATTCGCCTCGGCTACGTCCCGAATGAGGCCGCGAAGTACAGCGTGAGTTGGACGCTCGATAACGCGCACTGCGACTGGTGCATCGCACAGGTGGCGAAAAAAGTCGGCCGCAATGACGACGCTGCGGCGTTGATGAAGCGGACGAAAAACTATCGCAATCTCTGGCACGCCGAGAGCCGCCTGATGCGCCCGAAGAACGCCGACGGTTCCTGGGCCGAGCCGTGGAGGGAATTCCAGTGGGGCGGGCCGTACGTCGAAGGCGGGCCCTGGCAACACTCGATGCACGTGCCCCACGACCTGCCGGGCCTGGCGGAACTGCATGGCAGCCGAACCAAACTCGTCGCACGCGTCGAAGAGATGCTGACGACGCCCGCCCATTTCGACATCGGCTACTACGGCGACGAAATCCACGAGATGACCGAGATGGCGCTCGCTTTCGACGCCGACGGAAAGTCGTTCGGCCAGTACGCACAGTCGAACCAGCCCGTGCACGCGTTTCTATGGATCCCGGCCGCCCTCGGCGTGCCGGATGTCACCGCCAGGCACGTGCGCCACGTGATGAAGTCGCTCTACACGCCGGACCGCCTGCCCGGCGATGAAGACAACGGCGAAATGAGTGCGTGGTACGTCTTGGGCGCGATGAACAAGTTCCCCGCCTGCGCCGGTAGCGGGCAGTTCGTCGAAGCGCCGGTGAATGTGTTCGACCAAGTCCGCGTCGTTCGGCGGTAAATGCCCGCTGTCAGCGGCGATACGTTTTCTCAATGTGTCATTTAATGTTTGAGAAAATGTATCAACGAAAAGAGTCATTAGCGGTATATTGTGTTGCCGGATGAAGAAGCGACGTAACTGCCCGCGGAGGGGCGTTACGGACGATCGCTCGGCAGGCAGGAGGACGGATGGGCAGGGCGTGGCAATTATTTGCCGGCGTGGTCGTCTCGATGGTCGCTTGCGCCACGACGCTGGCTCAGCCCGCCGGGAACGCGACACGCCCCAATGTGCTCTGGATCGTCGCGGACGATCTCGGCTATTCCGATCTCGGCTGCTTCGGCGGCGAAGCGAAAACGCCAAACCTCGACGCGCTTGCCAAAGACGGCGCTCGTTTTACCGGCATGTACAACATGGCGCGCTGTTGCCCGACGCGTGCCGCGCTGCTCACCGGCCTCTATCCGCACCAGGCCGGCATGGGCGGCATGTCGGAGAAGTCGGACAAACCCGGCTATCTCGGGCACATCAAGGCGGAAGCGCCGACGGTCGCCGAGGTTCTGAAAACGGCCGGCTATCGCACCGCGGCGTTCGGGAAATGGCACCTCGCGAACACGCTGCAGCGGCCGGATCACATGCGTGATCTCAACCGCCAAGACTTTCCCGAAACCTTCTGCCCAATCGAGCAATACCCGACCCGTCGCGGCTTCGATGTCTACTGGGGCGGGCTGTGGGGCTTGGTCAATTATTACTACCCGTTCGCCCTCGTCGACGGCGAAACGCCGGTGAAGACGATCCCCGAGCATTTCTACATCACCGACGCGATCAACGACCACGCCGCCGCCTACATCAAAGAAAACGCCGCTTCAAAACAGCCGTTTTTCATGTACCTGGCGAACAACGCGCCGCATTGGCCGCTGCACGCGTTGCCGGAAGACATTGCGAAATACGACGGCGTGTACGACGCCGGTTTCGACGCCATTCGTCGCGCCCGGTACGACCGCATGGTCAAAGCCGGCCTGATTGACCCGGCCATCGCTCCGCTGCCGGGCACGCTCGGGCAGGGTTGGGCGAAACTCACCCCGGAAGCTAAGCGATTTCAGACCGCACTCTTCCAAACTCACGCGGCCATGATTGATCGCATGGACCAAGGCTTGGGCAAAGTCTTCCGGGCACTCAAAGACGCCGGCCAGTGGGACAACACGCTGATCATTTTCCTCTCCGACAACGGTGCCAGTGGCGAGCGCTACGAAGACCCCGGCTTCGACCGCCCGACCCTCGCCCACGACGGCCAGCCGATCAATTATCACTACGACGATCTCACCCGTCTCGCCGGCGGTGAACAGACGTTCTATTACATCGGCCGCGACTGGGCGAACGTGGCGAACACGCCGTACCGCAAATCGAAGATGAGCCAATACAACGGCGGCGAACGGACGCCGATGATCGTCCATTGGCCCGCCGGCTTGAAGCTGCCGGGCGATTCGATCAACACGTCTCGCCTGCACGTCCTCGACCTCATGCCGACGACGCTGGAACTCGCTGGCACCAAGCTGCCTGGCAGTTTCGCCGGGCAGAGCCCGCACGCCTTGCAGGGCGTTTCGCTCTTGCCGCTGCTCGATGGCGAGAAAACGATCGAGAATTACCCCGCGATCTTCGGCGAGCACGAGGGCGGGCGGTCTGTCATCACGCCGGACGGCTTCAAACTCATCCGCGACCGTGGCGAGCAGGCCTGGCACTTGTACGACCTGAATCATGACCAGACCGAATTGAATGACCTGTTCGCCGCACAGCCCGATCGCGCCGCCCGCATGCAGGCGATGTGGGACAAGTGGGCGAAGCAAAACAACGTGTTTCCCAAGCCGTAATACTTCAGTTTCAATCAGTCCGTCGGAGGAAGAGATGAATAAGACGATCGCCGCGAGCCTTTCGATGTTTGTAACCGCCTGTTCCGCATTCGGGCAAACCCCCGTGCGACCGCCGGCCGTGCCGTTGATCGCGAATGATCCGTATTTCAGCGTCTGGTCGATGACCGACACGCTCAACGGCAACCCAACGCGGCACTGGACCGGCCGCGAACACCGGCTGACGAGCATTGTGCGAATCGACGGCAAATCGTTCCGCCTGATGGGCGACCAGCCGTCGACCGTGACCGCCGCCAAGCAGGTCAATCTCACCGTCACGCCGACGCGTTCGATCTACGAATTCGAAGAGGGCGGCGTTCGCCTCACGCTCACGTTCATGACGCCTATGCTGCCGGACGATCTGATGGTGATGTCGCGCCCGGTGACCTACGTCACCTGGTCGGCCAAGAGCACGACCGACGCCTCGCACGACGTGGCCGTCTACCTCGATGCTGGTGCCGAGCTTGCCGTCAACAACGCCGATCAAAAGGTCACCACGCAGGCCGGCTCAGCCGGTGCGCCTCAAGACGCTTCGTGCCGGTTCCGTCGAACAGCCGGTGCTGGAGTCGAAGGGGGATGACCACCGCATCGACTGGGGTCATTTTTATCTCGCCAGCGGTGCCAGCAAGCAGGTCGCTATCACGCCGCGAGACGTCGCGACGGCTGCGTTCCAGCAGGACAAAGGCCTGCCGACACTTCAGGGCAACGGCCCGAAGGAAGGCATGGCGGCCGAAAATTCGCCGGTGCTCGCGATGACGTTCGACCTCGGAAAAGTCGGCGCGTCGGCCGTTTCTACGCACGCCATCGTGGCCTACGACGATTCGCCGGCCTCCATTCGCTACTTCAATTCTGATCTGAAAGGCTACTGGCAGAAGGACGGCGCCACGATCGCCGACCTCTTGCAGACGGCCGAGAAGGAATACGCGTCGCTCGCTGAACGCTGCGAAAAGTTCGACGCGGAACTCATCGCCGACATGAAAAAGATCGGCGGCGACTCGTACATCCGGATCGGCGTTCTCGCCTGGCGGCAGGCGCTGGCGGCCCAGAAAATCTGCGCCGACGCCAACGGCCAGCCGCTCAGTTTCAGCAAGGAAAACAATTCCAACGGCTGCTGCGCCACCGTCGACGTGCTCTACCCCGCCAGCCCGCAGATGATGGCGTTCAGCCCCAGCCTGCTGAAGGCCAGCCTCAAGCCGCTGCTCGATTACTCGGCCAGCCCGCGCTGGAAGCACAACAGCGCACCGCACGACATCGGCCAATACCCGATCGCCACCGGTCAGGTCTACGGCGGCGGCGATAGCGACAGCGGCATGCCCGTCGAAGAGACCGGCAACATGCTCTGCATGGTCGCCGCACTCGCGAAAGTCGAAGGCAACGCCGACTTCGCCAAACCCTACTGGCCCACGCTGACGAAGTGGGCGACCTACCTCAAGGCCGAAGGTTTTGACCCCGGCAACCAGCTCACCACCGACGACTTCGCCGGCCACATCGCGCGCAACACCAATCTCGGCGCCAAGGCGATCATGGGCGTCGCCAGCTACGCGATGCTCGCCGACATGCTCGGCGAAAAAGACGTCGCCGCCGACAACATGAAAGTCGCCAAGGCGGCCGCGCTCGAATGGATGAGCAAAGCCGACAACGGCGACCACTACGCGCTGGTCTTCGGCGAAAAGGGCAAGGGCACCTGGAGTCAGAAGTACAACATCGTCTGGGACACGATCCTCGGCCTGAACGTCTTCCCGCCGGAAGTCGCGCAGAAGGAAATGGCGTACTACATGACGAAAATGAACCAGTACGGCCTGCCGCTCGACAGCCGTCGCGAATACACCAAGCTCGACTGGGAAATCTGGACCGCAACGCTCGCGACCGACAAGAGTCAGGCCCAGGCCATCATCGACGCCTGTGCGAAGTACGCCAATGAAACGCCCACGCGTGTTCCGCTGAGCGATTGGTACGAAACCGTCAGCGGCAAGCAGAGCGGCTTCAAAGCCCGCAGCGTGGTCGGCGGCGTCTTCATCCCGTTCCTTAAAGACGAAGCGATGTGGAAGAAGTACGCGTCGCGCGACAAGCTGGCTCCCAGCAACTGGGCCGTCACGGATTTCTCGCCGCCGCAGATGAAATCCGTTCTGGCCGCCGCCAACACCGAGCCGCAGCAGTGGAAGTACACCACCGCCAAGCCGAACGGAAACTGGTTCGCCCCGTCATTCAATGACAAAAGCTGGAAGACCGGCGACAGCGGGTTCGGCACGACCGGCACGCCGGGCGCCGCCGTTCACACCGTCTGGAACAGCCAGGACATCTGGATGCGTCGTGAGTTCACGCTGAGTGCCGAAGTTCTGACAAACCCGCAGCTTCTGATGCACCACGACGAAGAGGCGGAGATTTACATCAACGGCGTTCTGGCGGCGCGGCCGCGTGGGTTTGTGTCGGAATACGTGACGGTCAAAATCAATCCGGCCGCCAAGGCGACGCTCAAGCCCGGCGTGAACACGATCGCCGTCCACTGCCACCAGACCATCAACGGCCAATACGTTGATGCGGGCATCGTTGATCTCGTGAAAGCCAGCTCGAAGTAAGTCGCACGGCAGCCGGCCCCGTCCGCTCGACGGGGCCGGCAGCACAGGCCGTTCGTCTCAGTCGTTCGTTTGTGAGAATTCCGATGAAGCCATCGACCGCTTTTGTCATTCGTTCCGTCGCCGTCTCGCTGTCGCTTGCCGCTTCCGCCGCACTAGCCCAGGTGCAGGCGGATCGCCCGCAAGACGAAGAGCGTTTGTCCTTCCAGACCCAAGGCGAGTGGAACCCGCGCGTGAATCTCAACGCCGACGTAGCGATGGTTTACGACATTGACGAAACCCTGCCCGCCCGCCTGAAAACCTGGAAAGACAAAGGCTACATCGTTCACACGATGAGCGGCATTACCTGGGGCGAATACGCCGAGTATTACTACGGCAAGTTCGACGGCCAGAACCACATGGACGAAGTCCAAAAGGAAAAAGGCGGCGGCCTGATCGGGCACGGCAAAGATAACTATTACGTCTGCCCCAGCGAATCTTACGGCCGCTTTATCTGCAAGGGCGTCAAACGCGCCCTCGACGCCGGCGCAAGGCATTCACCTTGAAGAGCCGGAGTACTGGGTCCGAAGCGGCTGGGAAGAAGGATTCAAACGGGAATGGCAGGCGTTTTACGGCGAGCCCTGGCAGGAGCCGGACTCCTCGCCCGACGCCCAGTACCGCACCAGCAAGCTCAAGTACTACCTCTACCGCCGCGTGCTGGGCCAAGTCTTTGACTTCATCAAAGCCTACAACAAAGAGCACGGCACAAACGCCAAGTGCTACGTGCCGACGCACTCGATGATCAACTACGCCAACTGGGGCATCGTCAGCCCGCAGTCGTCACTGCTGCAAGTCGGCGCGGACGGCTACATCGCGCAGGTCTGGACCGGCACCGCCCGAACGCCGAATTTCTACCAAGGCGTGAAACGCGAACGCACATTCGAAACCGCTTTCCTCGAGTACGGATCGATGCAAAACATCGCCCGCGCCAGCGGTAAACGGATGTGGTACCTCAACGACCCGATCGAAGACAATCCGCACCACTCAGCTGGTACGACTACCGCACGAATTGGGAGACCACACTCGTCGCCTCCTTGCTGCAGCCGGAAGTGCATCACTACGAGATCATGCCCTGGCCGCACCGGATTTTTCAGAAGAACTACCCGTCGACACAGCCGGTCACGCGTGACACGCCCCGCATTCCAATGCCGAAGGAATACGAGACCGAACTGCAGGCCGTCATCACCGCGATGGGCGATCTCAAGCAGCCGGCCGACAAAACGAAATGGCTTTCCGCAGGCACGGCCGGGCGTGGGCATCCTCGTCAGTGACACGATGATGTTCCAACGCTTCGGCCCCGACCGCTCGGACCCTGAACTCGGCTCGTTCTACGGCCTGTCGCTGCCGCTCTTGATGCGCGGCGTGACGGTCGAACCGATCCAGATGGAACTGGCCGACCTCAAGCGTACAAAGTGCTGTTGCTCACCTACGAAGGTCATGAAGCCGCCAAACCCGAATACAAGCGCCATCGCCAACTGGGTGAAGGCCGGCGGGGCACTCGTCGTCATCGACGACGACAAAGACCCGTTCAACAAGGTCCGCGAATGGTGGAACAGCGACGGCAAAAATTCGACACCCCTCGGCATGACCTGTTCGACAACTCGGCGTGAAGCACGATCCAACGGCGTCACGCACGTCGGCAACGGCGTGGTGTCTACGCCAACAAGTCGCCAGCCGGTTTCAGCCATGCCAAACGCGGGGCGAACGAAGTGCGTGACTCTCATGAAGCAGGCCATGACAGCAACGAACGTCGAATGGAACGAGGCCGGTCGCTCGTCCTCCGCCGCGGCCCGTACGTCATCGCGGGCGGGCTGGAAGAGAAGGTCGAAGGCGCGCAGCCGTTCACGCTCAAAGGCAAGTTTATTCCGCTGTTCGACGCGAATCTGCCGGTCATCAGCGAGTACAGCGTGACGCCTGGTGCCAGGGCGGTGCTTGTGGACGTCGACGCGATGCCGGCCGTTAGTGTCGTCGCCGCCGCGTGCCGTAACAGCACACCGAAAATCACGACTGGCTCGATCGCCTTTTCGGTCGACGGCATCGATAACACGCCCGGCGTCGTCTGTGTGAAAATCCCGGCGAACCCGAAGTCCGTCACGATCGACGGAAAAGACGTGGCCGATGACGCCCGTTCGTTTGCAGACGGCGTACTGAAGATCAAATTCACCAATCGCGTTGAGCCGAAGCAAATCGCAGTCGCCTGGTAAGGCGAATCGCAAAAACAAAAAACAAGGCCGGCCGGCGACAACCGTCGCCGGCCGGCCTTGTTTGCCAAATGCATCAGTCGTTCTTCAAAACGGGCAGATAACTTACGCGGAGTTTTGATGAGCCGAATGGGATCAATTCGATCTGCTCTGTCGGTTCATTTGAGGTCACCGGGCTGACGGGCGGTTCTGCCGCATCGTCGCTTTTTGACTCACGCGTGCTCAGGCCGATGTAGTAGCCGCGATAGCCGTCGAGGGCGAGCTTCACATCGCTGCCGCGGACGATAAGCCCGGCATCGCCGCCGGGGCGTACGGTGATGTCGGCTTCGAAGACAAAGTCACTGTCGGCCGGTGGTAGCGTGTACATCATCTTCCCGTCACGCCCGGCGGCGGCTTCGATAGAGTCATTCTCGCCGGCCCATTTTCCGCTCACCGCGTTCCAATGGGTGTCGGCCACCGCGCGATCAACAATCAGCGGCTTTCCGTTCAGCCGGACATTTTTGAACGTCGCATCCGTTCCGTAATTTCGCAGGCCGACGTTGCCGGTTTTGATCTTGTCGTCTTCCTGTGAAATCAACGGGCGCTGCATGTTGTCAACGTAAATGTCGATCAGTTTCCCTTTAACGATCACCTTGAGTTTGTGCGACACGTTCGGCTCGATTGGCACGCGAGAGTCGGCAAGCTGTGTCCAGCCATTCTCCGCTCGACCGAGCACGACACTGCCAGGCTCGGCCCGTAATCCCCAGCCCGGCAATCGCTTGGCCGAGCGCGAAGCACAACAGGCGGTGAATTGTTTTCGAACGGAACGGCCGGCACGGGCGCCGTCGTCACGTCGAACGGTTTCGGCCCGGCGAGCGAAATCGCGAAGTTCCATGGCGACATCGGCTGCACCGTGTATTCTTCAAAGTTCGGCGCGTAGTGCTTGATACTTGTCCACTGCTCTTTGATCCGCAACGCGAAGGCGAGCGGGCCACGCTCAATGCCGACCGCACCGTGAACCCAGGTGGACGTTCGCACGGTCATCGGCAACGTAAGCTCGACAACATCGCCGGCCTTCCACTCACGATCGATGCGGTGAAACGATCCAGGCTTCAGGCCCGATTCATTTCGGCCGTTTACGACGATCGTTGGGGCTTCGCACCAGGCGGGAAGCCGAATCAGGAGTGGGAAACGGGCCTGTTTTTCCGGGTTGATCTGGAATCGAATGGTCTCGGCGAAAGGATAGTCCGTCGTCTGTTGAATCGACAGCGGCACACCGCCGGCGACCTTGGTTTGCAGGCGGTTCGGGCCGTACGCGACAGCGGCAACACCATCATCCTGCGTCGCCATCCACATCTGCTGCACGAACTTCGGCCAGCCGGTGTGCCAGTTGTAACAGCAGCACGGAAAGCCGCTGTGCGGGCCGGGCACATTTCCGTTGTGGTAGTCCTGCTGGAACCCATTACTGCCGATGGTCGCGCCGACCTGATTGGGCATTTGGTAGTAGGTGATCTGCCGCATGTCCGCGCGTGGTGTGAGCGGGCAGCGAGTTATAGGCGACTTTTTCAATGCGATCGCCGATCGAAGCGTCGGCAAAGGTCGCCATCGCAATGCCGTCGGAGAGGATTCGTTCGATATCGGCGCAGAGTTCAACGCCGTCCGTCGAACGCGGCCACTGAGCATTTCCGTGCCACTGATCTGCCCGTCAATGCGGCCGTATTGCTGGTCGGTGATTTTTACGCCGGCTGAATAAGAGGCCGCATCGTTCTGGTCTTTCGAAATCTGGTAGGCGATTGCCGGGAACTTGAACGCTTGATTGACGTTCACGATGTGGTGTGGCTGGAAGTCGGCACCGAAGTCGTAAAAGCGGTTGTCGCGATAGATTCCGGCCCAGGGATAGGCTTGATTTCGCAGTGTCTTTGCGAGTTCGAGCAAAGAAGCGTCGTGCGTCTGGTTATAGGTCCACAGCACAACGTCAATGTTGTCGGCCGCCCGGGCTCGGCCCCAATCGACGAGTGGTCGTTTGGGAAGGTTTTTGAGCTGAAAATGGAAGTAATTTGTGAGAAACGGAATAACGCGAGAATCGCCGGTGGCTTCGTAGACATCGCGCATGTAGTTGAGGACGACCATGCGTGGCCACCAGTCGTCGTTCGACGCCGGGCCGAAGAAGCCGTTCGGGACGTTGGCTTTTAATCGCCCAGTCGACCCATTTTTGCGAGCGTGTTTTGAGCTCGGCGTCATCGAGTGTGTACGCCAGCGCGATCAGGCCGCGGATGTAGTACGGGCCTTTCTCCCAGGATTCGCCTTTCCCGCCCAGCCAGGCAGAGTCTGGTGTCAGTGCGTCATAAAGCTGCTCGGCCGACCCGGTGAGGCCGGTCTTTTGCAGTTCGAGCTGTCGAAGCAACCAGCCGTCCGCGCGAACCTGGCCAATGGGTAGGCGGCGAAGCGGAGTGACCAGCAACGGCGGCTGATTCGCAACCGTCAGCGGGCGATCGAGTGCGGCCGGCTCGGCGATTGCGGCGTTGCCGAGGATCGACGAGACGATCGCAGCAGTGGCACTGAAGAGGATCGCTTTCTGGAGTTTGAAATGCATAGACATTGCTCCGATGGCCGCGATGTGGATCGGCCGTGATGGACGTGAAAGAAACTGACGCCGGCCCAGTGAAGGGCCGGCGTCACATGGATTCGAAGCGGTCAACCGGAGATCGACCGCTCCGAGCGGAGGAGGCTAATTCGGCGTTCTAAAAATCGAACGGTGGCCGCACGGCGACCTCAGGAAGGATCGATGCCAGGGTTGGTGTTGTGATGATTCCAAAAGAACCTCCGCGAGCAGAGCTGTGCAACAATCGACCGGCCGCCACCGGTGCAAATCGACGCAGGTAATCTAGCAATGCTTACGCGTGAGGGGAAGAAAAAGTTGAACGAATGTGCGAGATTTCGATTAGTAATGTCTGATACAAATTCTGCGTCATCTTACGCTTTTCCGCCACTGGTCGAGCCGCGGACGACCAGCTCGACATCGATCAGCGTCATGCCCGGGACGGGGACCGACGGGTTAGCGAGTTGGGCGGTCATGCGGTCGTAGCAGGTTTGCGCGAACGGGTCTGCCGGGAAGCGGATGGTCGTCAGCGGAACCGGCAGCAGCTCGGCGAAGGGCTCATCATCAAAGCCGGCCAGCAGGATGTCTTTACCGATCGTCAGCCCGAGGCTCAGCAGGTGGCGGCCGGTGATGGCGGCGTAGTGGTCCATCTTGCAGACGATCGCGTCCGGCTTGGCCTGTTTGACGAGGTTCTGCACAAACGCTTCATTCAGGTCTTCAAAAGCGGCGGGGCGAATGAGGGCCGGATCGATCGGCAGGTCATGATCGAGCAGGGCGTCGCAATACCCGCGCATTCGCGCTGACGCCGCACTCGATACGAACGGCGAACCGATGAACGCGATCCGCTTGCAGCCTTGTTCCACCAGGTGATTGGTCAGCAAATGGCCGCCTCGGCGGTTGTCGTAGGTGACCAGGTTCAGCGTGCTGCGGTCGGGCGGCGAAACAATGTCACGGTCGACGGCAATCACGGCAACGCCGGCAGATTGCAGCTTTTCGACGACGAGTTGATTGTAATGGCTTTGATGCTTCGGCAACTCGGCCGGGTAGTAAAAGACGCCGGCGACGCTTTGCTGAATGAGTGCGCGGGTCGCCGCCATCATTTCATTCAGCGGATCGCCGGCCGCTTTTCCGACGAGTTGGAGCCGCAGATGGTCGCCCCGGCGGGCGGCGAGGTCAGACAGGTGCGCGTGAATCTGGCCGCCGATGTAACCAAGGTCAGACGCACTCTGAGAGAACGGCGTGAAGAGGGCGATGCGTTTGCTTTCCGGCTGGGCGATGTGCGTGCCGCCGCGGCGCTGGCGATTAAGCAGGCCGCGGTTTTTGAGGTCGCGCATTGCGCGGGCGATCGTCGACCGGGAGGCCGAGAAAGTCTTAGCCAGTTCCGCTTCGGTCGGAAGTTTGTCCCCCGGCTGGAAGCGTCCGGAGGAGATTTCGTTCAGCAGCGTATCAAACACGTGCCGGTGCCGGGGCTTCCGGAGGTCATCGGCGTAAATCTGGCCGTCGGTGTCGCTCGATTGTTGGTCGGATCCTGGCATTTCTTTCCCGCCGTCGGTTCAACTTATGGCCGATTTATTTCGACACATAAGGGCATACATATTATAATCTATAAAATGGGGAGGCTCGAAAAGAAAATCTCCCGCGCCACCCGGTCGAATGGCATCGACCGGGTCAGTTTGGGCCACCCATTTAAATGCGTGAACGTTCACTCCGCACACCGAAGTTAGTTTAGCATTTTTGGAGCTAAAAGGTGACATCTCAGCCGTTTCGCACTGACTCCGACGCCGCCGTCGGGGTATCCCTGTCGCCCTCTGCCGGTCGTCCGACTGCGACAAAATTGGCCCGACCCTGCCGCCGTCCGCCGGCGCATCAGCGTCGTTTTTTCAGTGACGCTGTCGAGCGAACCATTCGCACCATCTCAGCCGACATCGCCGAGCCTGAACTCGCGTGGTTGTTCAGCAATTGCCTTCCGAACACGCTCGATACGACTGTCACACTCGGGCAAGATGCCCGCGGGCGTCCTGACGCGTTTGTCATCACCGGCGACATCGCCGCGATGTGGCTTCGTGATTCGACGAACCAGGTCTGGCCGTACCTGCCGCTGGTGAACGAAGACGCCGACCTGCGCGACCTTTTCCGCGGCCTGATCAATCGCCAGGCGGCGTGCGTCCGGCTTGACCCTTACGCCAATGCGTTTTATCGCGAGCCGCACGAAGTCGGGCACTGGGAGAGCGACCACACCGACATGCGGCCGGGCATTCATGAGCGGAAGTATGAACTGGACAGCCTCTGCGCCGTGCTGCGCTTGGCCTGCGGTTATTACTTCACCACAAAAGACGCCTCTTGCTTCGATGACGATTGGCTGATCACCGTTACGCTGATTCTCCGCACGATCCGCCACGAACAGGCCGGCTCCGATGAGCAAGGCGATACGCCGACCTACCTTTTCCGTCGTACGACGCCGTACGCGAGTGATACGCTGACGAACCAAGGCCGGGGCAATCCGTTCGCACGCACGGGGATGAGTCGCAGCACGTTTCGGCCTTCCGATGACGCGACGACATTCCAGCACCTTGTCCCCGCCAACGCCATGGCGGTGGTCGCGCTGCGTGACGTGGCAAAGGTGCTGACCGAGTTGAAACTCGCGCCGCATCTCGCCAAGGAAGCAACCGCGCTGGCCGACGACATCAACGCCGCGATCCAGGCGCACGCCGTCATTCAACATCGCGACTTCGGCCCGATCTACGCCTACGAAATCGACGGCTTCGGCGGCGTCACATTGATGGATGACGCGAATATCCCAAGCCTGCTGTCGCTGTCTTATATCGGCTATTGCGACATTTCGGACGAGACGTTTCGCGCGACGCGCGCCTTCGTTCTCAGTCGATCGAACCCGTATTTTTACCGCGGCGTAGCCGGCGAAGGCGTCGGCGGGCCACACATCGGGCCGGGCTGGATTTGGCCGATGTCGATTGTGATGCGGGCGATGACCAGCGACAGCGATGAAGAAATTCTCGCCTGCCTGCGCAGACCTCTGCCGCACCCACGCCGGCACCGGTTTCATGCACGAATCGTTCTGGAAAGACGACCCGACTCGCTTCACACGGCCCTGGTTTGCCTGGGCCAATTCGCTTTTCGGCGAGTTGATCATGCAACTGCATCGCACGCGGCCGCACCTCTTGCGCAAGACGCTGCTGTGATGCTTATCGCGTTGCTGCGCCGCTACCGGTTTGAAGGTCTGAGAGCAGCCAAAGCAGCCGAGCCAACGATGCGGCGTCGATCAATTCTTTCGACGGCTGCGTTTTCCATGTCGCGTATGCGACGTCGGCGGTCGTCACCGCGCGGCCAAGCCATCGCTCGTCACCCGTGACGCGGTAGAGCTCAATATCCGCTTCGGCCATCAAGTGTGTGAACTTCAAGCCGTCGTGGTAGGCGCCGGATTTCGGATCGAGCAAGGCGTCGGCGGCACCGGCGATGGTGATGGCCTTCTTCAGCGTGTCGGCCGAGCGGTCCTGGCGATACAGGCCGAGATAGGCACGAATCATGAGGCCGGTGTTGTAAGTCCACGTCGTCTTTTCGACGACTCCGGTGGCGGCCGTGACTTTGTCCGCGTACAGGCCGCTCGGCAGTTGCAGGCGGTTTGTCGTCCACTCGGTTAAACGTCGGGCGTGGTCGACCCACTCTTTTTCACGGGCCGGCGTGAGGCTCGCAAGATTCAGCAGGCCAACGACCGTCGGTGCGTTGGCGCAGGTGTTTTTGCTGTCATCCTTGTGGCGTTCGTGCCACCAGATGCCGCCGCCGAGCGTGTTGTCTTCGCCGCTGAGGACGAAAGTCATCGCCTGCCGGGCGCGCTTGAGGAACGCTTCATCTCGCGTGAGTGAATACGCCTCCGCGAAGGTGATCACCATCCAGGCGTTGTCGTCGTAATACTTGTCATTGCCATTGCCTGAGGTTGGCGCGGGTTCGTAGCCGGGGATGGGTGCCTTGGCGTCCCAGTAACGATCCAGGGCGCGAAAGTACCGCATCATGCGCGGCGTGTAAGTCTTCGGGTCGTGTCGCACGGCCCCGACGAGCGCGCTGAACATCACGCCGTGGCCCCACATGAAATCGGGCTTTCGGTCGGCGAGCGAATGGGCGTAAAGGCCGGATTTATCGAGTGAGAAGCCGCGTTCGATCTGCCGCATGACTTCGGTGGCGGCGGCGGTGTAGTCTGTTTTACTTTGCTTCAAAATCGTCGGGACAGCCGCCCCGGCCGGTGTGCTGATGGCCGTCGTGAGTATGGCCGTGAGAATGCGGCGACGGCGGGTCATTTCATTCCCGTCAGTGTGATGCCTTGCACGAAATAACGCTGTGCGGCGAAGAAGATGACGATCACGGGCACGGTCATCAAAACGCCGGCCGCCATCGTGATGGTCGGGCTGTTCTGCACTTCCACCGCCAACGCGTACAGGCCGAACGCCAGTGGATACAGGCGTTGGTCGGCGATGTAGAGCAGCGGGCCGAAGAAGTCATTCCAGGAGGCCATGAACGTGAAAATGGCGATCGCGGCGAGGCTCGGCTTGATCAGCGGCAGGATGACGTGCCAGTAAATGCCGAGGAAATTACAGCCATCGATGCGGGCGGCCTCTTCCAGGTCTGGCGGGATGCCGCGAATGAACTGTCGTAGCATGAAGATGTAAAACGCGTTGCCGAAGAGCGCCGGCAGCCAGAGCGGCGTGAGCGTGTCGAATTGGCCGGCGGTTTTCCAGATGAGGAAATGCGGAATCATCAGCACCTGGCCGGGGATCATCATGGTGGCCAGCATCAGCACAAAGCACGCCTCCCTGCCCGGCCAATTGAGGCGGGTGAATGCGTAGGCCACGAATGAAGACGTGAACAGCGTCAGGACGAGATTCGCCGCGACGAGGAACAGGCTCACCCGCAGGTAGCGGAAAAACGGGATGCTGTCGGAAACGCGGTCGTAGTTCAGCCGCGTCTTGTTCCACCACGCCTTGGCCGGCGATGCCTGGTGGACGGTGAGTGACACACGCAGGGCGTTCGGTTCGCTCACGTCAGACCGCCCGGCCGGCTGGAGCTTGACCCAGTTGTGCACCTTCAGGCTCGTGTCTTCGTCGCTCGGCCATTGCCAGGTGAGGGTTTGCCAGTCGAAATTGGAGAGCGGCACGTCGCGGGTTGATTCCCAGCGTTGGCCGTCACGTTCGACAACGAGCGTCATGCTGTGCCAGCTGTCGTCGGGGTGAATCGCAAGGCGAACTTTCGAGACGCGTTTGGCCTCGGCGGGAAGCTTTAATTCGCTGTTGAGCTGAAAGCTGTCGCCGCTCTTGAAATCGTATGTGACGCTGGCCGACGGCCGGCGGCCGGTGTTTTTTTCGTCGGTGAGCGAGACGACTTTCGGCGACCGGTTCTGCCAGCGTTCGGCGATCGGGGTGGCGTGGTTCGGCTCGATTTCTGAATCGTCGTCCAGGCCCAGCCGCAACGGCCCGATCGCCAGGCGTCGAACGACATTCCCGGCTACGCTGTCGATGAGGTCTTGCGACACCAACGGCCTGGCGGCTTCGACTAGCTCCGCCGGCGTGCCGTCCCATGCCGTGGCCGGCAACATGCGCGAGAGTCGCTGATAAACGCCCCGGGCGACTTGCGTGGCCAATTCGGACGGATCGATGCCATCAGCGGGTTTGATTTTCGGCGCGGTGAGCTTCTGCAGTTCCGGGAGGACTTCGTCTTGCCGCTGCGCGGCGCCCGGCAGGTCGGTGTAATATTGGGTGTCGATCCACGGACTCACGGGCGAGGCAGACGGGGTGAGCGGCCGGATGCGGAGTTCGTCGGTGTAGAGCTCGCGGTCGACCTTCACGCTCGACGACGCCATCCAGATGAACGGGAACGAGAAAACGAGCGCGCCGATCAGGAGCGTCGTGTACAGGAGCACGCGGCCGGGCGAGAGACGCTTCATTTTTCTACGATTCGGGGTCGGCGGCTGAACGGTCTGCTCGGCCGGGCGCGATCCCGCGAAATCATGCCTGGTCCCCATAGTGCACCCAACGTTTGGACAGTCGCAATTGAAAGGCCGTCAGTCCGAGGACGACGACGAACAACCCCCACGCCATCGCCGACGCGTAGCCCATTCGGCCGTAGCGGAAAGCGTGGTTGAACAGGTGATAGACGTAAAAAAGCGTTGAATTTTCAGGCCCGCCACCGGTCATCACGAACGCCTGGCCGAAGGTCTGGAAGGTGGCGATCAGGCCCATGAGCGAATTGAAAAAGATGTACGGCGTGAGCTGCGGCAGGGTGACGTTGAGGAACTGCCGCCACTTGCCGGCGCCGTCGAGCGAGGCGGCTTCATACAGGCTCGGCGAGATGCCATTGAGGCCCGCGAGCCAGATGATCAACCCGCTGCCGGCCGTCCACAGGCTCATGAGAATGAGTGACGGTTTGCTCCACTGCGCGGCCTGCAGCCAGCGTGGGCCGTCGATGCCGACGCTTTCGAGGATGAGATTGATCAGTCCGCCTTCGGGGTTAAGGATCCAGATCCAGAGGACGCTGGAGACGACCATCGGCACGACGGCCGGGAGATAAAACAGCGTGCGCCACAGTGCCAGGCCGCGGACTTTCTGGTTCAACAGCATCGCCAGTGCGAGTCCGACGGCCATGCCGAGCGGCACGCCAATGATCATGTAAGCGGTGTTCCAGATCGCCACGCCGAGCAGTTGGTCGCCGTGCAGCATTTCGCCGTAGTTCGCCAGGCCGACGAAACGTGGCGGGTTGAGAATGTCGTAATCGCAAAAGCTGATGAGCAGCGAAAACAGCATCGGCCCGCCGCCGAAGAGCACGAAACCGACGAGCCACGGCGAGGCGCAGACGAGGCCCGCGAGCCACTGTTTGCGGTGCATGCCGTCGACCTTGGAACGTCGTCCGAAGAATCGCCAGCAGACGATCACGACGAAGACGAAAATGATCAGGCCGTACGCGATATAGAAACCGATCCAGGAATGAATCGGCGTGCCTTGTGGCGGGGCGAGGGTGATGTCGAGCGCCCGTTGCACGACCGCCTGCGATTGCGTGAGCGCATCAGCCGGCGACAGGCGGTGATAGAGCGCGACTTCCATCGCACGGACCTGCTCGTTCCAGAGCAATTGCCCGACCGGCGTCACCGGCCGAAAGCGCGAGCCGGGCAGGAGGTCGTTGAACTTCCGCATCGCCGACTGAAACCGCTGCGGGATGTCGGGATTGTTCAGAAGGTAGTGATCGAATGCGAACTGGTTGATGCCGGGCTTGGGGAACTGGCTGGGGAGGTAGATGCGGCCCTCGGCTTCGGCGACCTGGCGGCCGCTTTCGATCATGGCGCGGTAGGCGGCGTCGCTGGCGCAGAAGCGGATGAAGTCCCACGCCGCCTGTTTGTGCTGGCTGTTCGTCGGGATCGCCAGCGCCCAGCCGCCGGACCAGGTGACCGTGCCGTTCTTCGCGAGCGCCGCCGGCCGGGGGGCGGGGCGATGCCGAAGTCGACATCGCGGCCGTACTGGGCGACTTGCCGAAGGCTTTCATTGCCGTCGATCTTCATCGCCACTTTGCCCTGGATGAACGGATCGAGCGCGTCGGTCTGAAAGCCGGCCTGGAACGCCATGACGGCTTCGTAGCCGCCGGCGTCGTCGTAGACCTGCTGCATGTACGTCAGTGCGTCGATCGCAGCCGGCGAAGCGAGTGTGCACTGGGTGCCGTCATCACTCATGAACTTCGCGTCGTTCAGAAAGCCGTACAGGTACAACCAGCTATTGCCGTAGTTCGGGGCGAAGCCGACGGTCCGCAGGCGGCCGTTTGCGTCGCGTTCGGTGAGTTTTTTGGCGTAGTCGCGAAGTTCATCCCACGTCGTCGGCGGCTTGGCTTGGCCGTGTTCATCGACGAGGCCGGCGCGGACGAGCAAGTCTTTGTTGTAGTAGAGTGCCCGCGCGTCATTCGAACTCGGAATGCCGTAGACCTGGCCTTTGTAAGAGGCTTCGTCGAAGCAGGACTTGTAGTAGTCGTCCGGATTGATCGCACTGGCGTGTTTGCTGACGCGGTCGGCATCGAGAAACGGATTCAGCGCCGCGAACACGCCGCGACTGGCCCATTCGCTGATCGCGAAGCGGTCGAACATGATGACGTCCGGCGGCGATCCGCCGGCGACGCTGACCATGAACCGAGTCGGGTCGGCCGTCTGGTCTTTCGCGGCCGTTTGGCCGGTGACGACTTTCACCAGCGGTTTACTGGCATCGGCGGCATGTGCTTTGGCGCACTTGCGCTCGTAGGCGCGAATGATGTCCGCCATCGCCGTCGCGTGCGGGCCGCTCGGGCCCATGTAGGTGATTTCGACGACGCCGTCCTGCCGCTCTGCCGTCGGCGTCAGCTGGCGGGACGGGTAGAGCGCCCACAGCAACAGCACCGCGCCGGCGATCAACAGGAATCGGCGATCGAAAAGCGTTTTAAGGATCGCCATGGCGAATTTCGACTAAAAGATGAGGTCCGGCCCGGGTCGTGCCGTCCGCACCGACACTACCCCGGCAACATGTGCGAACTATGAGCAACTACGCGCCAGGCCGATCGTCTGTTGAGTGGATCGGTGCGGTTCTTGGGTGAAAAATCGGGGATTCGGAAAAGCCGGTGTCGCCCGCTCGCGCCTTGCCGAATCGGCCGGGACGAGAGCGAGCGACATTCCGACGCGACCCCGCCGGGAACAACGCGTTCCCAGCCGCGGGGCCATACCCACGCCAAACGATCAGGGAAGATTGTCGTGATTCCACTGCGGGGCGATCGTCTTATAGATCGGCGTACCCGCGGCGTATTTGATATTCGTGTTCAGGACGTTGAACAGCACGACATCCTTCTGCAAGTGCCACTCGACATGCCCGTCGCCGTGGAGGATGTTCGCGCCGCCCTTGTGGATGACGCTGGGGGCTTCGAGCGGATCGGTCGGGTCGATGTTGAAGTGGTACTGACCGGTATTGCCGTTGACGTTCATCAGGGTGCGATCGGCGATGACGATGAGGGCGGTCGCGTTCCTGACCCGTGCAGCGGGTAATTCACGTGACCAGGTGTTCCAGAGGTCGCCGCCAAGGCCGCGCTGGATCTTCGTGCCGGTCGGGTTGTTTTCCGAGCCCCAGTCGTTGTAGCCGTAGGTGAACTTGCCGGATTCGAGCAGGAGGGTTTCACCCTTGTTGTAGCCGTAACCCGTGTCGGCATTCGTCGCGACGGTGCCGGAGGTGTCGTTGGCTTTCCAGACGTAGGTTTCGTCCTTCTGCGTCGGGCAGGTGAAGACGGCTTGGGAGCCCTTCATGTATCGACGCAGGCGGGTCGGCCAGACGGCGTAGGGGTTGCCGACCGACGCACGGGCACCGGGGTAATACTTCGTCTCATTGATGTACATCGTCAGGGCCAGGCCCATTTGACGGAGGTTGGACATGCACGCCACGGTCTGCGCCTGGCGGCGTGCGGTGTTCAGGGACGGGAGCAGGATCGAGATCAGCAGCGCGATGATGCCGATGACGACCAGCAGTTCGACCAACGTGAAGCCGGGCCGCCGGCGATCGGAAGTGTGAGCGTGGGATGGCGTAGACATGATGACTTCTCCTCGCAAAACCGCCGGCATTGCCAGGCCGGCCAGACAATCCGCTTTTCAAGTTCGGCCCGCCCCCGGACTACAGGGTTTGGGGGCGGGCCGCCCGTCCACATATTCACGACCGTCCAGGCCGCCGGCGAATTTCACCGGCGATCAGGCCAGCCGACGCCGCCGGCCCATCAGGCCGGCCGCACCGAGGCCGAGCAGGGCGAGGCTCGCCGGTTCCGGCACCGTGTTCACGGAAGTGATCGACAACACTTGTGCCAGCTCTGCCGCGGTGATCACCGGAAGGTCGCCGGTAACGCTCTGGCCGAAGTTCGCTTGCAGGGCCAGGAAATCGTTGAAATCGGTTATGCCGTCGTAGTTAAAGTTGCCTTGATCGAAGCGGGTATTGGTGACACCGAAATTTGCTTGCAAATTCAGGAAGTCGTTGAAATCGACATCGCCGTCGAGGTCGGCGTCGCCGGCGAGCGTTTTGCGGATGGTGACCAGGCTCGCGCCGTCGTCGCCGTAACCGATCGTCTGGGCGGCGGCGAGGTTGGTGCTGCGGATCTGCCCGGCGGTGAAGTGCCCGGCGTAGCCGGCCGTCAGGATCGACTTGACGGTGCTGACTGGGCTGCTGCCGCCGGTGTAATCGAGCAGGACCCTGCCGCCCTGGATGTCGACGCCCGACGCGCCAGTCAGAAGCACGTTGCTGGCGGCGACGTTTGCCTGAAGGGCACCGGCGGTGACGACGGTCGCCCCGGTGTAGGTGTTGGCACCGGTCAGGACGAGCTTGCCGAGGCCGCTCTTGGTCAGACCGCCGTCGGCAGTGCTGCCGAGCGTGGAGTCGTGAATGAGAGCGGAGTTGACGGTGGCGTCGAACCCGTTGGTGTCGATCTTAACGCCACCCGCCTTGGCGATGCCGGTGATCTTGGCACCCAGGAAGTTAGTGTTGGTTGCGGCAGGCTTGAGCGTGCCGCCGTTGAAGTTGATGTTACGAAGCGCGGTGGTGCTGCCGCCGCCGATGATCTGGCCGGCGGTGACGGTGCCGCCGTTGAGGTTCAGTACGCCGCCGTTGGCGATCGCGGTGGAGTTCACACCGACGATCACGCTCGGGAGATTGACGACGGAGTTGCCGCTGACGGTCATCGTGCCGACACCGCCGGCGGTGTAGCCGAGGCTGAATTCGCCGGTGAAATTTGCGGTGCCGCCGGTGATGTTGAGCGTACCGCTGCTGGCTTCGGCGAGCCGCGTGCCGTTGGAGTTCAGCGTGCCAGCCGACAGGTTGTAGGTGCCCGTGCCGCCCGACCCGATGGCCAGGAAGTTGCTGCCCTGTTTGGTAACGGTGCCGCCGCTCTGAGTGACGACACCGATGCTGCCGCCGCCGCGGCCGATGGCGAACCAGTCGTTGGTGGTGACGGTGGCGGTGTCCTGGACGAACATGTCCGCCTTGCCGCCGCCGTTGGCGATCCAGAGTTGGCCGACGTTGACGTTGAGGGCGGCCGTGCCCTTGACGGTCAGGACGTTGTTGCGGGTGTTGTTGCCTTCGCCGACGGGGAAGTTCGTGCCCGCGCCGCCGGCCTTGGTGAGCGTGCCGCCGGAGAGGGTGAGCGTGCCGGTGGCGCTTTCGCGGCCGACGACGATCCAGTTGTTGATGGTGGCCTGGCCGCCGGTCTGGACCCAGTTGCCCGTGCCGGTCGCGCCTTCGCCGACATAGACTTCGCCGGCGGAGGTCATCGTGCCGCCGCTGAGGTTGTAGTTACCGACCGGCGTGCGACCGCTGCGGCCGTCACCGAGGACGAACGTGAAGTTGCCGTTGCGGTTGAGCGTGAACGTGCCGCCGGTCTGGTTGATCGTGCCGACCGCACCGCTGGCCTTGCCGACATAGGTGAGGCCGGTCGTCGTGAGCACGCCGGTGTCGCCGAGGTTGATTGTGCCCTTGGTGTTGGGATTGTCGCTGACGTTGAAGTCGTTGGCGTCGGTCTGAACGAACTGGCCGTTGCCGGTGATATTGATGACGGCGATGTCCGGGCCGCCGTTCGTGCCGTTGGAATCCTGGCCGAGGCTGTTGTAGCCGTTGACTGTGGTGATGCTGCCGCCGGTGCCGATGTTCACGACCGGGCTGCGGAGGTGAAGGTTCGCCAGGGTGACCGGAGCATTGACGTTGACGATGCCGCTGTCGAAGAACGTTTGGCCGCCGCGGAGGTTAACGGTGCTGTTGATGTTCAGCGTGCCCGCGCCGCGTTTACCGAGCGAGCCGACGGCGTTGGCGGTCTGGCCGAGCGCCTGGTCGATCGTAAACTGTTGGCCGGCATCAATATCGAAGCCGCTGTTGAAGGTGGTGTTGTTGATGACGTGGCTGCCGAAGCCGGTCATGAACCCGCCGATCGGGTGCAGCGTGCCGCCGTCGAATTGCAGCTTGGACGTCGCACCGCCGAGGTTGGCTTCGCTGGAGGCTTCGAGTTCGACGCCGCCGATAATGCGGATCGTGCCGCCCGCCGCTCCGAAGGCGGTGTTATCGCCGGCCAGCCGGACGAAGCCGGCGAAATCGCCGCCGGCGGTGAAGACGGCGTTCGCGGCGGCGACATTCGCGCCGCCCGCCGTCAGGCTGCTGTTGACCACGATGCGGTTGGTGTTCGCGATCACGCGGGCGTCGGTCGAATCGATCACCATCGGGCCGTTGAGCGTGATGGTGTTCGAAAAGCCGTCATTGTTGGCGATGATCGCGCCCTGGTATTCGGTGTAACCCGTTTCACCGGTGGGGTTTGCGTAGAGGCTGCGGGAGACGGTGATGGGCTCGTTGATCGTCAGATCGCCGTTGGTCGTGCCGGCGCCGGCGAAAGCGAGCGTGCCGCGTGCGCCGATCGTCGTGCCCGCCGATGTCGCACCGAGGGCGTTCGACTGATTGACGATCAGGCGGCCCTTATTGATGAGGGTGTCGCCGGTGTACGAGTTATTGAGGTTGAACGCGGTTGTGCCCCAGGTATCGAAGGTGTCGTTATCGATGGTCACGCCGCCCGCGCCGCTGAGGACGCTGTCGACGATGAATTCCGGGGCCGCATCGGCCGGGGTGTCGGCGACTTTGAATACGTGCTGGCCGGTGGTGAGGTTGACGGCATTGGTCAGCAGCATCTGCACGCCGCCGAGGCCGGTCGTCTTGGTGATGTTGCCCGCGAGAGTCAGCGTCTGGTTGCCGTCGCCGAAGTCGTAGAGATTGTAGTAGGCGTTATTGCTGGCCGTGCCGAACGTTAGGTTCTGAACGGTGATGTTTTCGGCCAGGAGAATGCTGTTCGGCGTCGCGGTGCCGGTGGCGGAACCGACCGTGCCGAACGTGGCCGAATCCGGGTTCGCGTTCGACCAGGTGACGTTCAGGCCGGTCACCGGGTCGAGCCAGTGCGTGGTGATGGTGTCCCAGTTGCCGGCACCGTCGGTGGCGGTCGGGGCGGAATTGCCGGAGGCATCCCAGATCAGGTCGCGGGCCTGGGCACCTGCCGTGCCGTAGAGGGTCGCGATCGCAGCAGCAGAAAGAACCGAGTTTCGCAGTCCAGCCTTCATTTTCTTCCTCCTCGAAGAACTCCGCACCCAGTCGGTATCGCCCGGTTCTTGCTCGACTCGGCCATGCACGCGGCTTACAGCCTTCCCGTGCAACCCTTCGGCCGGCAAGCGTTTAGAACAGAGACGGGCCCGACGCATTCAGGCGGCTCCGCCGAAAGGTGGGTGTTCCCAGCTCCCGGCCCGACCCCGGCGGCCGCCTGCACGCCCGGGTCGTTCTGGCAGATCTTGAACGAACGATGTGAAATGACGCCCGGCACTCTGCCCGATGCCGGCCGATCAAACTCGAACTAAGACGACGGGGATGCCGGCTTCACCGGCGTAACCTCAGACGGCCCAACCAGATCGGCCAAGCCCGCTCGCCGCAGGCCCGCGAATTGTCCTGGTTTAATCACCATCCGAATCTCCGCATTCTCACTGCTTTTGATCGCATTCTCATGCAATCCCAGGGCACCCTCATGTCCTGATTCACAGCTCATGCGACAATTTATCACTCGGAAACACAAAGTCAACTTTAAATGGAATATCAATCAGAGATTATTTGCATTATTGAGTGATACATTATGTCGGTGATGTCTCTTCGGTGTTTTCAGCTCGATCCTGCGGTAGAATGCCGCACAATCAGCTCGACATCAATGAGGGTCATGCCCGGAATCGGCGACGTCGGGGCCGCCAGTTGGGTGGTCATCCGGTCAAAACAGGTTTTGCGCAAAACGGGTCCGCCGGGAAGCGGATTGTCGTCAGCGGCACCGGCAGCAGCTCGGCGAAGGGTTCGTCGTCAAAACCTGCCAGCAAAACGTCGCTACCGATTGTCAGGCCAAGGTTTACGAGATGCCGGCTGACGACCGCGGCGTAGTGGTCCATCTTGCAGACGATCGCGTCGGGCCGGGCTTCACGCAGGAGTTTGCCGCAGAACTGCTCGTTCAGATCCGCCATCGTCGCGTGACGAATGAGCGTCGTATCAATCGGCAGGCCATGGTCTTGCAGGGCGTCGATGTACCCGCGCAGGCGGGCCGAGCCGACGCTCGAAACGTACGGCGTTCCGATGAACGCGATCCGCTTGCGCCCCTGCTGAATCAGGTGCCGCGTGATCAAATGTCCGCCCCGACGATTGTCGTAAGTCACGACGTGTAATGCGCTTCTGTCGGGCGGGGCGACGATGTCGCGGTCGACAACGATCACCGCAATTCCCGCCATCTGCAGGCGTTCGACGACCGCCTGGTTGTAGTGCGCCTGTTCGCGAGGCAGCTCGGCGGGGTAGTAGAAAACGCCCGCAACCCCTTGCTGGATCAAGGCCCGGGCGGCGGCGAGCATCGGCTCAAGGCGGTCGCAGTCGTCGCCCGCGTCGATGATCTGCAGCCGCAGGTGGTCGCCACGCCGCGCCGCCAGATCCGACAGGTGGGCGTGAATCTGGCCGCCGATGTACCCCAGGTCGGAGGCGCTCCGTGTGAACGGCGTAAAGAGTGCAATGCGTTGACTTTGCGGCAGGGCGATGTGTGTGCCGCCGCGCCGCTGGCGGTTCAGCAGGCCCTTGTTTTTGAGGTCGCGAATCGCCCGGGAAATGGTCGAACCGCGACGCGGAAAACGTCTTGGCGAGCTCGGCTTCGGTCGGGAGTTTGTCGCCGGGCTGAAAGCGGCCGGCGGAGATTTCGCCCAGCAGCGTCTCGAAGACGTGCCGATGCCGAGGCTTACGCAAATCTTCAACGGTAATGTCGTCGCCGAGATCGGCGATTCTTGTGCTTGCTCGTTCCATGATCCACACTCCAGCGACAGGGAAACGTGTCAGCATGAGTGACACATTTAGTCATACATAAAGTAGCTCATTTTCGTTGATGATTGCAACCAAATACGGCCGATACCGCGCTTTTTGTCGCATTGGTGTGCAAACCATGCTGTTTACGCCCCGAATGCATGATTTTTGGCCGGAATATGGGGGGATTTAGAAGATCACGCGGATCAGATCGTGCGGATTTGGCTTGGGCGGGGCGGGGTATTTGGTACAATTCATTCACGGAGTGCTGCCGCGATGCAGCATTCCGGCCGCACTCCCTGCCGTCGTCTAATGTAAATAGCCGTGAAACAGCAAGGTACTGCGCAATCGCGAAGGCTCGCTCCGCATTTTTGAAGGTGGGATGTGATGCGTCGGCGCGTATGTTGCCGGTGCGGATACCGGCAGCGGCCCCAACGTTCACGCCGCTGGCCAGGACGAGTTCCTGGCGATGCTGTTCCTCCCCGGTGCCGCGGAGGGTCTTGGCGTGACATTACGATTCGTGCCCGCTCGCAAGAGCGGCTGGGTGGCGGGCCTGTTGGGCTCGCGCTGATGGCGTCGCCGTCGTTCGGTGCGTTGTCGTTCACCATCGGCGGCACGTGGGACACTGCCGCCCGCGCGCAGGCGGCGTCCGACGCCATGACCGCCATCGTCAACCGTTACAATAGTTACGGCAACTTCGGCAATTACAATATCTACTGCTACTACGACGCCGGCATTCCGACCGCGCAGGCGAGTTACCTCGGCAGCATCGGCTTCGGCGGCACGTACCCGGCCGAGCGCGTCGCGCAGCACGAAAGCAATCACTACCTCGGCTCCGGCACGACCACCGCGTGGACGAACAAGTTCACCAGCGGCCTCTGGACCGGCGCCAAGGTCAACGCACTCGTCGCACAGTTCGACGGCGACGGCGAAGTGCTGCACCAGTCCGGCGTTCACTTTTATCCGTACGGCCTGAACTACGACACCGAAGTCGTCAACTCCAGCGTGCTGATGCGCAACATCGCCATCATGTACGCCATCCGCCAGGACACCGGCCTCGGCACGCAGGCCGACCCGTGGTCCGCCAAGGCGGTCACGCTCACCGCCTCCGATACCAGCGGCCAGTCGTCGTTCAACTGGTTCGGCAAGTGGAGCGACAACGACTTCGCCCACACCAACGCCGACTACTACACCGGCAATTTCGCCATCCGCACGCCGCTCGACACGTACACCACAACAGACCCGACGCCGAGCTTCATCTTCGTCGGCGATTCGCTCACGCTCAACAACAAGGGCAACACCGCCGGCGGCCTGATTTATCAGAGTAAGGGCACCACCGGCGTGATGACGTTCAAAAACCTCATCCTCGACGGCGGCTCGATTCATCACCAAAGCACCTCGTCTGACCTGTTCCAACTGGCCGGCAAGGTGAAGGTCGTCAGCGCGTCGGCCATCAATCCGACGAACGGCAACATCAATGTGCTCGCCGATGTCAGCGGCGTCGGGCCGTTGACCATCGGCACGTCTACCGTCGGCGGAACGGTGACGTTTTCGTCGGCCAACAACAGCTATCGCGGCAACATCAATGTCCTCGGCCGATTCGCCCTGGCGAGCGGGGCGGACCTCGATTTCGTCATCGGCGACAACGGCGTGAACAACGCCATCACCGGCAGCACCGCCGCGGCCGTGAATCTGAACGGCACATTCACGTTCGACCTCACCGCCGCCGGGGCGAGTGTCGGCAACTTCTGGTCGATCGTCACCGCCTCGAACACGGTCTACGGCAGTACGTTCGCCGTCACCGGGTTCACCGAAATTTCCAGCGGAATCTGGAGCAGCGGCACGGGGTATTACTTCGCCGAGTCGAGCGGGAAGCTCTCGTTCGGATCGCCGATCACGTCGGCCGTCCCGGAACCGGCGGCGATCGGCGGCATCGCCCTCGCGGCGACGGGCCTCTTGCGCCGTCGACGACGGGCTGGCGACACGATCAAGTAATCATCACCAATGAAGCCGTCGGCCTCGGCCGACGCGTAACGGGGCCCGACGAAACGCCCTCACGCCGACCGAGGTCGGCGGCTCCATGAGCAGGACCGAATTGAAATCGCGAGGCAGTATGCGGCAGTCAAACAACAACGTGCACTCTATCCAGGCTCGGCACGAACGCGTGCCGGCGATCATCGCCGCCGCCGTCGCCGGGTTGGTGATCGTTTCGTCTTCGCAGGCGGAGACGAAAACCTGGGTCGGCGTCACCGGCGGCGACATGAGCGCCGCCGCCAACTGGACGCCGTCCGCCGTCCCCAGCACCGGCAGCGGCACGACCGCTGGCGACACGCTGTCGTGGAACGACGCCGTCAATTATTCCCTGACGGCCGGTGCGTCGTTGTCGGGCAATAACGGCGTTTATCTTCAGATGCTCGCCGGGCAGACGGGTTCGCTGCAGATCGACGGCAGCACGGGCACGTCGGGCCTGCGCATCATGAACATCGACATCGCCGCGGGTAGCGGCGCGTTCACGCTGGGCAATGCCAGCGGCACGTTCGTCGTGAACCTCGGCAGCGGCAATACGGGCTTCACCGGCAACACCTGGACGAACAATTCGTCCAATGCCGCGACGATTTCCAGCGACATGCAGTTCGCTGACGGCGGCGGCGTCACCGGCCGCATTCTCACGCTCGCGGGCACGGGCGACTGGACCTTTAATGCCGCCTACGGCATCACCGTTTCCGGCGGCACGGGCACGGTCGGGCTGACGAAAAACGGCACGGGCACCGCCACCTTCAACGCGACGGCGGGCAACTTCTCAGTCGGCACCACCATTAACGCCGGCACCGTGCGCGCCAACGCCACGCAGGCGCTCGGCACGGGCGGGATTTTCATCGCGGGCAACAGCGGCGCGACCGCCAAACTGGAACTCAACGGCGGCATCAGCCTCAACAACGCCATCGCGCAAAACGGCCGTGACGCCACGCTCAACAGCAGCGCGGCCAGCATCGTCAACGTCGCCGGCAACAACACGCTCAGCGGCACGATCACGCTGCAGACGGGCGGCAACTACTCGGTCATCGAATCGCAGGCCGGCACGCTCACGCTCAGCAACGCCACCGCCGTCACCACCACCGCCACCGGCACGCGCGGGCTGACCTTCCGCGGCGCGGGCAACTTCGCCGTCAGCGGCGCGATCGTCAACGGCAGCGCCACGACGGTGGAAATCCTCAAAGACGGCGCCGGCACGCTCACCCTCACCGGCACCAACACCTATACCGGCCCGACCACCATCACCGGCGGCACGCTGCAGGTCGGCAGCGGTGGCACGACGGGCTCGATCGCGGCCGGCAGCAACATCGTCAACAACGCCGCGCTCGTCTTCAATCGCTCGAACACGCTCACACAAGCCAACGCCATCAGCGGCACCGGCACGCTCACGAAACTCGGCAGCAGCACGCTCACCCTCACCGGCGCTAACACCTACACCGGCGCGACCAATGTCAATGCCGGTCTGCTGGCGTATTCGACGACGGCGTCGTCGATCGGCGCGATGAACGTCGCCAGCGGCACGGGCCTGAGTGTGAAAGCCGCGGCCGAAGACGCGTCGCTGCTGACGACCACTTCACTCAATATCGGCGGTTCGACGTTAATCTTCGATTTCTCCACGCTCGACACGACGTCGCCGCTGATTTCCACCGGCACGTTCACCGCCACCGGCACGTCGTCGATCAGCCTGCTCAACACCGCCGGCCTGACGACCGGGGCGCACCCGCTCATCGGCTACACCGCCTTCGCCGGTGGCGGCACGTTCTCGACGACCACCTACACCATCGGCGCAC
Source organism: Tepidisphaeraceae bacterium (assembly GCA_049840775.1). Taxonomy (GTDB): domain Bacteria; phylum Planctomycetota; class Phycisphaerae; order Tepidisphaerales; family Tepidisphaeraceae; genus RYN-431. The sequence continues at coordinate 36,200 of JASGJJ010000004.1, read as the reverse complement.
GCGGCACGGGCACGATTACCAACAACGGCACGAACGCACTCGTGCTCAACGTCGTCAATGACGTGCCGATCTGGACCGGTGCCGACACCGCCAACTGGGCCGTCGGTAGCACGGGGGCGAACGGCAACTGGGTGCTGCAATCGGCGGGCACGGCGACGAATTACATCTCCGGCGACCAGGTGCTCTTCAATGACACCGCGGTCGGTTCGACGTCCGTCAATATTTCCGCCGCGAGTGTCACGCCATTGACGACGACTTTCGATAACTCCGCCAAAAACTACACCCTCACCGGCACGGGCAGCTTCGGCATCGCCGGCAGTGGGTCGCTGACGAAAACCGGCACCGGCTCGCTGACGATCGCTTCCACCAACACCTACACCGGCGCGACGACGCTCGACCGCGGCACGCTGAACCTCACCGGCACGCTCGGCGCGACGCCGATCAGCATCGCACCCGATGTCGGCAACACGGCGGTGATGAACAGTTCCGGCACGATCGCCTTCGGGTCGACGGGCAGAGTCCGCGTCGGCACCGTCGCGGGCGGGCTGGGCGTGCTCAATGTCACGGCCGGCACGATCGGCGGGAATGGCGCGGTCACCGTCGGCGACGGCGGGGCGGGCATCGCCACGCAGACCGGCGGCACCGTGAATGCCAACGTCGGCGCGATCCTCGGCGTGGCGGCGGGCAACGCCGGCGTGCTGAACGTCACCGCCGGTAACTTCAACGCGACGTCCGCCGCCGGCACTGGCCTGCAAGTGGGCCAGGCCGGCAGCGGCGTGTTGAATGTCAGCGGCACGGGCGTCGTCACCCTCGGCGGCACCGCGTCGGCCACCGGGCTGAACCTCGGCAGCACCAGCGTCAGCACCGCCAGCGGCGTGGCGAACCTTGGTGCGGTCGGCGCGGGCGGCGGCACGATCGTCACCAGCAGCGTCCAGCACAGCGGAACGGCCGGCACCGGGCGGTTCAATTTCCACGGCGGCACGCTCCGCGCCAGCAGCACCCCCGATGCCGGCGGCGTGGCGGGCTCGGGCAACTCCTTCATGGGCGGACTCACCAGTGCGCAGGTCTGGAGCGAGGGCGGCACCGTCGATAACAACGCCCTCAACATCACCATCGATCAGGACCTCGTCGCGCCGACCGGCAACGGCGTGACGGGCATTACCGTCGCGGGCGGCGGCAGCGGCTACGTCACCGCGCCGCTGGTCACGCTCACCGGCGGCGGCGGCACCGGCGCGACGGCCGTCGCGAATGTCAGCGGCGGGCAGGTCGTCGGCTTCACCATCACCAACCCCGGCACCGGCTACACCAGTTCGCCGACCGTCACCCTTACCGGCGGCACGGAAAGCGGCACCGCCGCCACCGTCGGCAACATCACTCGCACCGCCAACGCCAGCGGCGGCCTGACGTTCACCGGCAGCGGCACGACGGTGCTCTCCGGCACGAACACCTACACCGGAACCACGACCGTCAACGCCGGCACGCTCGCCATCAGCGGCGGCACCGCCATCGCCGACACCGCGGCCGTCGTCGTCAACAGCCCGGCGACACTCAGCGTCTCCGGCAGCGAAGCCATCGGCTCACTCGCCGGCGGCGGCAATCTCTTCATCGGCGGCAGCGCGCAAACCCTCACCGTCGGCGGGGCGAACACCAGCACCGCGTTCGCCGGCAACATCACCGACGCCACCAACGCCATCCTCACCAAAACCGGCAGCGGCACGCTCACCCTCAGCGGCTACAACACCTACGGCGGTGTTACCAATGTCAGCCAGGGGACGCTCAGCGTTTCGAACATCGCCAACAACACCGGCACGGCGGGCACGATCAACCTCGGCTCCGGCAGCGGGGCGGGAACGCTGCTCTACACCGGCAACGGCGAGGTAACGAGCAAGGCCATTTTCCTCAGCACAGGCGCGGCCACAAACGGGGGCGTACTCGACATGAGCGGCACCGGCACGCTCCAGTTCACCGCGGCGACGCTCGGTGCCAATGCGTCGCAGGCACACACGCTGACGCTCCGCGGGTCGACGACCGGCATCGGACAGATCGACAGCGTCATTTCCGACGGCGCTTCCACTCGCAAAACCAGCGTCGTCAAAGCCGGCACGGGCACCTGGGTGCTGGCCGGGGCGAATACGTTTACGGGGTCAACCACCGTGCAGGCCGGCACGCTGCGCACCACGCCCGCCGCCTACGCCGGGCTGCTGACGAACGCCGGCGGCGTCGACCTGCAAGGCGGCACCTTCACGCTCGATTACGTGTCGGCCGCCAGCCCGGTGACGCAGGTGAAGTCGATCCTTACCGCCGGCTACACCGCGAATTTCGCGAGCGGCCAGATCCGCAGCACCACGCTGGCCGCCGGTCGAACGCTCGGCTACGGCGACGACGGCAGCGTCGTCACCGTCCGCGTGACCCTCGCCGGCGATGCCGATCTCGACGGCGATGTCGATTTCAACGACTTCCTCGCGCTCCAGGCGAACTTCGGCACCACCGGCACCCGCTTCGACCAGGGCAATTTCAACTACGACGGCGTGACCGATTTCAACGACTTCCTCGCCCTGCAGGCGAACTTCGGGCAAAGCATCAGCGGCGATACGCCGGCGGTGACGGCGGCGGAACTCGCGCAGGTCATGGCATTCACGTCGACCAGCGCCGTCCCCGAGCCGGCCACGCTCGGCGTCTGGGCGGGCGTCGCGGCGCTCGGCCTCAAGCGGCGGCGGAACCGGTCGCTGTCATCGAGCCGCGGCGCGTAGCGTTCGAGCTGAAAGTCTGGACAATCGACTCAGCAAAACGAGGAGCCACGAATGCGTCAGCGATCAGTGATCCGGAAACTCGCGTTCAGCGCCTGTGCGGCCGCGGTGATGATGACGGGCGCGTTCGCGCGGGCGGAAGCGCCGCCGCTGCCGACGACAAAACCGACCGGCACGCCCGGCGAAAAACCCGCCAAGGTGCCGACCGAAAAAGACTTCGCCGCCTATCTCTTCGCGTTCTTCAAAGACGACGATCACAGCCTGCATTTTGCGATCAGCCGCGACGGCTACACGTTCACCGACGTCAACCGCGGCAAGCCGATCATGAGCGGCCGCGACCTGGCAGAGCAAAAGGGCGTGCGCGATCCGTACATCGTCCGCGCCCGGACGGCGCGTTCCTGATCGGCCTGACCGATCTGCACATTTTCGGCAAGCGTGAAGGCCTGCGCACCACCGAGTGGGAACGCCCCGGCGAACTGTACGACTGGGGCAACAACCGCGCACTCGTGCTGATGAAGTCGTACGACCTCGTGAACTGGACGCACTCGATTTACCACCCCGCCGACTACTGGCCGGCGTTTAAAGATGTCGGCTGTGTCTGGGCGCCGCAGATGATCTGGGACGGTGCGAAAAACAAGATGATGGTGTCGTTCACCACGCGCTTCGGGAAGGGCCGTAACAAGCTCTACTACGCCTACGCGGATGACGCTTTCACGAAGTTCGAGACCGAGCCGCAGGAGTTGTTCAAGTACCCCAGGGACAACAACATCATCGACAGCGACATCACCAAAGTCGGCGACCAGTTTCACCTGTTTTACGTCGCCCACGACCGCCCGGGCGGCATCCGCCAGGCCGTCTCAAACGAACTCACCGGCGGCTACGTTTTTGATTCGACGAAAGTCGATCCGGAAAAGGTCGCCTGTGAAGCGCCCAGCGTCTGGAAACGGATCGGCACGAACACCTACGTGCTGATGTACGACGTTTTCGGCGTGCAGCCGCACAATTTCGGGTTCAGCGAAACGACCGACTTCAAAACCTTCAAATCGCTCGGCCGATTTAACGAAGGCGTGATGAAAACGACGAACTTCACCTCGCCGAAACACGGCGCGATCATCCCGATCACGCTCGAAGAAGCCGAGAAGCTCGCCAAGCAGTGGCAGTGCGAGTTTTAAGAGAGATTTGATCGCTCTGGAGGGCGGCAGTCCCTGCCGCCGCTACTTCTTAGAAGCAAGAAGCGGCGTCACGGAGTGACGCCCTCCAGCGATTACTTCATCTTCATCAATCGGGCGACTTCTTCGCAGTCTTTATCGCCGCGGCCGCTGAGGTTGATGACGATGATCTTGTCCTTGTCCAGGGTCTTCGCCAGCTTGGCGGCCTGGTGGACGGCATGGGCGGTTTCGAGGGCGGGGATGATGCCTTCGGTTTTCGCCAGGAGTTCGAAACCTTTGAGGGCGCAGTCGTCGTCGCAGCAGACGTATTCGACGCGGCCGCAGTCTTTCCAGTAGGCGTGCTCGGGGCCGACGCCGGGGTAATCCAGGCCCGCCGAGCAGCTGTGAACGAGGGCGGTCTGGCCGTCGTCGTCTTGCAGGACGTAGCTGAGGCTGCCGTGCAGGACGCCGGGGCGGCCGTTGGTGAGGGCGGCGGCGTGTTCGCCGAGGTCCATGCCCCGGCCGCCGGCTTCGACGCCGATGAGTTTGACGCTTTCATCCTTGGCGAACGGGGCAAAAATGCCCGCCGCGTTGCTGCCGCCACCCACGCAGGCGACGACGTAATCCGGCAGCCGGCCCTCGGCTTCGATGCACTGCTCGCGGGCTTCGTTGCCGATGCAGCTTTGGAAGTCGCGGACGATCGTCGGGAACGGGTGCGGGCCGACCACGCTGCCGATGATGTAGTGCGTGTGATCGACGCTGCCCATCCAGTCGCGCATGGCTTCGTTGGTGGCGTCTTTGAGCGTTTTACTGCCGCTGGTGACTTCGATCACGCGGGCGCCCATCAGCTTCATGCGGAAGACGTTCAGGCTCTGGCGGCGGATGTCCTCCGCGCCCATGTAGACGTCACACTCCAGCCCGAAATGGGCGGCGGCGGTGGCGCTGGCGACGCCGTGCTGGCCGGCGCCGGTTTCGGCGATGATGCGTTTCTTGCCCATGCGAAGCGTCAGAAGCGCCTGGCCGATGGTGTTATTGATTTTGTGCGCCGGTGTGGTTGAGGTCTTCGCGCTTGAGGTAGATTTTCGCGCCGCCGAGCTTTTCGGTGAGGCGTTTGGCGTAATAAAAGCGGCTCGGGCGGCCGACGAAATTGTTCAGGATGCTGTTGAACTGCTCGTTGAACGCCGGGTCGGCCTTGGCACGCAGGTATTCGTCTTCGAGTTGCTCCAGGGCGGAGACAAGGGTTTCGGGCACGTAAGTGCCACCGTACGGGCCGAAATGGGCGGGAAGACGCGGCTGCGATTCGACGGCGGTCGGCATTCTTCTAATGCTACCGTGGTCGCGCCAGAGCGAAAGGGCATTTCATTCCGACGCGGCAATCCGGCGGCTATTCAGGCCGCATTCACGCCTGCGCCGCGCCGTCCAGTACCCGTAAATCGCCCCCGCCACGCCCGCCGAGGCGTAATGCAACGGCAAGGAATAGGCGGCCCCGGAGAGGGCGTGCTTGACGTCGGCGATCGCGAATCCGTCGGGCTGAGCGAACGAATAGCCGTACGCGATCAGCCCCGCCAGCAGCGTGCCGGCCACGCTCCAGACGCTGCCTTCGACTTGCCGTGTCTTGTACGTGATCCATCCCGCCAGACCGCTCGCCAACGCTAAACCGCAAAGGGCTTGGCCTTTCAGCGGGCTTTTCCCGAAGAAGCTGAGCAGGGCGAGCACGACGATCGTCTGAATCCCCACGGCCGCCAGGCGGTCGAGGGCGGTGTCGGCGGATTTTTCTTCGGGTGCGGGCAGGTTCGCCGGGTCGTCCGGGTTCAGCTTCGGCTCGCTCGAACGGCCGATCCCCAGCGTCAGATACGCCGCGGCGATGGCGCTGGCGAGCAGCAGCAGTTCGACCGCCATGCGCAGATAAATCGCCGGGCCCGTGGCGTCGATGAGGGCTTGGCGGAAGTCGCCGCCGTGCGTCGGCAACGCGAGCAGGCCGACGGCGGCGGCAGAAGACCGGGGCTTCGAACCGCACCCGCCCGACCAGCGGTCGCATCAGCAGCGCCATCGCCACGATGCCCAGCCAGACCACGACGATCGCGTAAATCGGCTGCCCCTGCAGCAGCAGCGACGAAATCTTCGGCAACGCCGGCAAGCCGAGCAGGCTGAAGACGGCGAGGAACACGACATACGCCGCCACGCCCGCGACGGCGAGGAGGATCTTTTCAGCGTTCGACAGATGAATGACGGGATCGGGCCGCAAACGATCGAGTGCGACTTCCGTAAAAATCCCTAACACATTGTCGAGTAAACTGCTCGCCATCGGCACGAATCTCCTATACTAAGCATCGGCCAAAATGAGCGATTTGCAATCCGCCGACATGCTCTTTCCCTCTGCCGCGGTTCCGGAAGCGGTCGTCGGGCCCGTTCATCATGACGGCCCGGTGGCGGCGGTCGCCATTGAGCGGAGCGTCGATCGCACGCTCGATTACGCCATTCCGCCGAAGTTCGTCGGCACGCTGGCGGTGGGGCAACGCGTGAAAGTGCCGCTCGGGCGGGGCAACAAGCCGGCCGCCGGTTACGTCGTTTCCATCGCCGATCACAGCACGCACCCGCGGCTGAAAGCGATCCTTGCCATTGACGACGACCGCGTGCTCATCAGCCCGAAGATGATGGAACTCGCCCGCTGGATCGGGCGGTATTACGTCAGCCCGCTGGGCATGGTGCTGGAGACGATCATCCCGTCGGCCGTCAAAAAGCGGATCGGCATGGGTTACACGCGGATGGTCCGCCTCGCCAAGTCGCCGGAAGAAATTCAGGCGGCCCTCGAGGCGACCAAAAGTAAGAAACGCCGCACACTGCTCAGCCGCCTGCTGCAACTGAAGCCCGGCGAAGCGATCGCGTTGCACACGCTGGCGTTCGAGGCCGAAACCAGCATCCCGACGGCCGCCAAGCTGAAGAAGGACAGCTTCGTCGACATTACCGAAGAGGCCGATCTCGCCTCGCTGGAAACGGCCGGCGTCGTCCCCACCCCGGCCGCTGCGGCGCTGGCGTTGAACGACGACCAGGCCGCCGCCGTCGAAGCCGTCGGCACGCGGCTCGACCGGTTCAACGTCAATCTCCTCTTCGGCGTCACCGGCAGCGGCAAGACCGAGGTCTATCTGCAGACGATCGACAAAGTCGTCAAAGCCGGGCGACAGGCGATCGTGCTCGTGCCGGAGATCGCGCTCACGCCGCAGACGGTTCGGCGGTTCGTCGAGCGCTTCAGCCCCATCGCCGTGCTGCATTCGGCCCTGACGAACACCGAGCGGCACCAGAACTGGCAACGCATCAGCAGCGGGCAGGCGAAGGTGATCGTCGGCGCCCGCAGCGCCATCTTCGCCCCGACTAAAAATCTCGGCCTCATCGTCGTCGATGAGGAGCACGAGGGCAGCTACAAGCAGGACCAGGTGCCGCGGTACAACGCCCGTGACGTCGCCATCAAGCGGCGCAGCTGGAAGGCGTCCCCGTCATCCTCGGCAGCGCCACGCCGAGCCTGGAGACCTGGGCGAACGTGTTATCGGCCGAGAAAAAGGCGGCCGCCGCTTCCGTAGCTTTCGTAGGGTCCGCCCCGGCGGACCGTGCGAGCCGCGAATCGGTCCGCCAGGGCGGACCCTACACCACTGTGGCACCCGAAGCACCGTCGCAAACGCGGTATCTGCTCCGGCTGTCGTCGCGCGTGCGCGGGTTATCGCTCCCGAAGGTCGAAGTGCTCGACATGCGGGAGGTGAACAAGCTGCGGAAGGGCATTCACCTGATCTCGCCGCGGCTGGAAACGCTCATGCAGCAGACGTTCGCCCGCGGCGAGCAGGCCATCTTATTATTGAACCGTCGCGGCTACGCCAACTGCATCTTCTGCAGTTCCTGCAACGAGGCCATCCAGTGCAAATATTGTGATACCACCATGACGTATCACCGGGCGGCCCCGATGAACCCGCACAACGCCCGCACCGACGCCGGCCTGCACACCGGGCAGATGCACTGCCATTACTGCCTGGCCGTCAACCCACTGCCCGCCACCTGCCCGGCGTGCGGGAAAAAGCTCGCGCTGTTCGGCCTGGGGACGCAGCGGGTCGAGGAAGAACTGCAACGCAAATTCCCCGACCTGCCGTACGCCCGCGTCGACAGCGACACGATGCGCAGCAAAACGGATTACGAAGCGCTCCTCGGCCGATTCGGACGCGGCGAAATCAAGCTGATGCTCGGCACGCAGATGATCGCCAAGGGTTTGGATTACCCGAACGTCACCCTCGTCGGCGTGATCAGCGGCGACACGGCCCTTAGTCTTCCCGATTTCCGGGCGAGTGAGCGGACGTTTCAGCTCGTCACCCAGGTGGCCGGCCGCGCCGGGCGGGGCGACAAGCCGGGCCGCGTGGTGCTGCAGACTTTCCTCCCCGAAGACATGAGCCTGCAGGCCGCGGTCCGGCAGGATTACGAGGGCTTCGCCGAGCATGAGTTGAAGCACCGCCGCGAGGCGAAGCTGCCGCCGGACACGCGGATGGTGCGGATCGTCCTCCGCGACCAGACGCTCGACGACCTGCACGCCCGCGGCGACAAGCTGCTGGACCTGCTGACCGAGGCCATCGACCTCGGCCAGCTCCCGATCGACATCCGCGGCCCGATGCCTTGCCCCATCGAACGCATCGCCGGGTATCACCGGTCGCAGATCGTCCTGACCGCCGCCGACCCACGCCCGCTGCAACGCGTGCTGGCCGTGCTGCGGAAGCGGGAGGGGTTGGTGTCGAACGAAAAGCTGGGCGTGGACGTCGACCCGGTGAGCATGCTTTGAGTCTGATCCCCTCTCCTGTGTACTCACGGGGGAGGGTTAGGGAGGGGGTCTTCTGTCTTCCCAGCACGCTCACGAATCCGCAGACCCCCTCCCTTACCCTCCCCCGGAATACCGGGAGAGGGGACCAGAAGTGTGCAAGTTCTTCATCCCCGCTACAATGCCGACCTAAGACTGAGGCCGCCGAAGGAAGACAGGTGTAATTTTGTCCACTGCCGCGATCGACCGACTCCGCTCGAACATTCAAAACGTATTCTTAGGCAACCCCGCCGCCGTCGATTTGCTGCTCGTCGGGCTGCTCGCCCGCGGGCACGTGCTCATTGAAGACGTGCCGGGCGTCGGCAAGACGGTGCTGGCCAAATCGCTGGCCAAGTCGATCGCGTGCGACTTCAACCGCATCCAGTTCACCCCCGACATGCTGCCGGCCGACGTGCTGGGCGTGACGGTCTTCAATCGCGAATCCAACCATTTCGATTTCAAGCCCGGCCCCGTCTTCACGAACATCCTGCTGGCGGACGAAATCAACCGCACCACGCCACGCACGCAGTCGGCACTGCTGGAAGCGATGAGCGAAGAGCAGGTGTCGGTCGAAACGCACACCTACACGCTCAAGCGGCCATTCATGGTCGTCGCGACGCAAAACCCGTTTGAGTTCGAAGGCACGTACCATTTGCCGGAAAACCAGCTCGATCGCTTCGTGCTGAAGATCGGCGTCGGCTACCCGAGCCGGGCGAGCGAGTACAAAATCCTCACCACCCGCCCCGGCCAAGGTGCGCTCGACAACCTCAAGCCCGTCATGAGCGGCGCGGAAGTCATCGAACTGCAGGACAAAGTCCCGCACACGAAGATGGACAACGCCATCGTCGATTACATGCTGGATCTGATCGTCGCCACGCGAAATCACGACCAGCTGCACCTTGGCATCAGCACGCGTGGCGCTGGCGCTAACGTCGGCGGTACAGGCGCTCGCGGTGCTTCGTGGCCGCGATTACGTGATTCCGGACGATGTGAAAGAGCTGTTCATCGCCTGCTGCGGCCACCGCGTGATCAGCAAGACGTTCCTCAGCAGCGGCGACGCGGGGGCTACCAATCGCATCCTGCAAGCCTTGCTCGACCGCACGCCGGCGCCGAAATGATCGGATGAAACACGAAGGCGCGAAGGCACGAAGAAAGAGGAAAAGCAGTGACCGCCAAGACGCCAAGTTGCCAAGAAATGAATGACGAAATGCGAAACGCATTTCCTTCATTCTTCTTCTTTTCTGCCTTGGCCTCTTGGCGTCTTGGCGGTCGGTCTTTTTTGTTGAAGGAGGCGACGAATGGCCTCCGCTAAGCCTAAGCCGCACCGCCGCAAGCCGCGGCTGGACTTCTCCGTCACCGGGCTCATCTACTGCACGATGATGATGTTCATCGGCCTGGCGGCGATCAACACGCAGGCGAACCTGCTGTTCGGCGTCTTCGGGCTGATGATCGGCATCCTGCTGGTGAGCTTTTCCATCAGCGGCCTGGTGTTGCAGCGCGTCAAAATCACGCGAACGCTGCCGGACCATGTCGTCGTCGGCCAGGCGGCGACGCTGCACTACCAGGTGACCAACCGCAAACGTTTCTGGCCCAGCCTGGCGATGACGGTGCAGGAACTCGACGCCGAGGGTTACTTCGGCCGCACGCCCACGGCGTACATGCTGCACGCCGCCAACCGCATGACCGCCAACATCGCCAGCGAAGTGCTCGCCAAGCAACGTGGCGTCGTGCCGCTCGATCGAATGCAGATTTCGACGAGCTTCCCGTTCGGCTTCATCAAACGCGCCAGCGAACGCCGCCAGACCGATACACTGTTGATTCTGCCCGCGATCGGCACGATGCGGCGGGACATCATCCGCCGTTTCCGCTCGGCGCGGTCCAGCGGCATTAACGTCCGCCCCAGCCAGGGCGGCGACGACGAGTTTTACGGCGTCCGCGAATACCGGCAAGGCGAAAACCCGCGGCGGATCTACTGGAAACGCTCCGCCGGCGCCGGGCCGCTGGTTGTGAAGGAGATGACCCGCGTCTCCCCGCCGCGTTTGATGCTGCTGGTCGACACGCTTCGGCGTGGCGACACGACGAACGACGTCGTCGCCGTCGAGCGGACGATCGCCATGGCGGCGACGATGATTGATTCGGCGATGGCGATGGGGCTGCCCGTCGGCCTGGTCGCCTATGCTTCGCCATGGATCGTCTTCAAACCGGAACTCGGCAAACGTCACCGGCTGGACCTGCTCGGGGCCCTGGCGACGCTGCCGGTGAACCAGGACGTCGACGCGAACGAGGTCATCCAGCACGGCCGCGATTTGTTGAAGGCGGAGACAACGGCGGTGCTGCTGACGCCGTATAAATCCAAGGGCGGTTTCGACTCGCCGCGCGGCGGGCTGATCGTCCTGCCCGCCGAGGGCGATACCGTTTTTGATTTTCCCCCGGAAGTGAATTTCGCCTACGGCCTGCCGACCGCCGGCTGAGGAAGACCGCGATGTACAACATCAGCCAATTCCGACCGATGCTCTACACACTGCTGTTGCTGGGCTTCACCGGCTACGGCATCGCGGCGGAGGCGCCGGGGCTCTGGCTCGTGGCGATGGGCGGCACGCTGCTCAACGCCTACCTCGTTAAGAAAAAGGCCTTCAAACCGCTGCCCCGCTTCGTGGCGAACATCGTCACGCTGCTGTTCGCGGCACTGATGGTGTTGCGCGTCCGCGCCATGCCCGGGCCGGCGATTTTTGCGATCGGCGAATTTCTCACCTTCCTCCAACTCGTCAAACTCTACGAACAACGCGGCAATCGCGACATCGCGCAGCTGCTCGTCCTCAGCCTGCTGCTGATGATCGCCGCCGCCATCAGCACCGCGAGCCTGGCGTTCGGCGTGCTGTTCATCGGCTACCTGTTCCTGTCGCTCTACTGCTGCCTGCTGTTCCACCTCAAGGCCGAGAGCGATCACGCCAAGACCGTCACCGGGCTCGACGAAAGCAAGCTCAATCCGATGACGCTGCTGCAGGACCAGCGGTTTTTGCCGCGGTCGATGCGCCGGCTGGCGGGCGTGGTGAGCTTCGTTTCCGTCGGGGCGGCCGTCGCCGTCTTTCTGCTCTTCCCGCGCGGCAGTGGCGCGGGCCTGATCGGGAACCTCGCCTTCAACAAAGGCCAGGCCATGACGGGGTTCAATGACACCGTCGATTTTCAGGACGTCGCCCGCATCACCCAGAACGACGCGCAGGTCGCCTGGGTGACGATCCGCAAAAACCGCCAGCCCTGGGGCAACGCCGGCGAACTCATTTATCTGCGTGGCAGTGCGCCGGACACGTACGTCAGCGATCCGAACGACAGCAACCGCTGGAAGTGGTTCCGCCAGGCCTCCACGCCGTCGATGGAACTTCCCGCCCAGCCCGCCGAGTTTGACGGCGATATCTACGAGCAGGACATCCGCCTGCTCCCGACGGGCTCACGCACGCTGTTCGCATTGCCGGGCCTGTTGTCACTGAAGGCCAATCGTGACGACCTCAAGCGGGCGACGCGGGGGATCGATGACGTGATTTCGACCTTCGAAGAAGGGTCGACCGAACGCGTCTATTCGGTGATCAGCAGCAACACCGACGCCATCCCGTACCGCGAGGGCGATCGCCGCCCGCGCGGGCCGGGCGATCCGCTGGCGGTTCGCACGTATCCCGTCCCCGACGAAATCCGCCAGTTCAGCCTGCGCGACGAAGTCGCCGGCGTCGACGACAAAGGGAACCTTGCCCGGCAACGCCTGGACAAATTCGGCGTCCAGCCCGGCGACGAAACCATCGCCCGCAACTTCGAAACGTATCTCCGCAATAACTACCAGTACTCGCTCGACCTCACCGACGCGCGGCTGGTGAAAGACAAAGACCCGCTTGTCCAGTTCCTCTACGACTTCAAACGCGGCCATTGCGAATACTTCGCAGGCGCCATGGCGCTGATGTGCCAAAGCGTCGGCATCAAGGCGCGGGTGGTGGTGGGCTTTAAGTGTGACGAGTTTAATCCGCTCGGGCAGTATTACGTGGTTCGCCAGAGTCATGCTCACGCGTGGGTCGAAGCCCTCACGCAGCGTGGCTGGACGCGGTTCGACCCGACGTCCTCCAACGAAGCCGTCGCCTCGGCCAAAAAGGCGCAAAGCCTCTGGCAGCGGATCAAAGGCGCGTTCAACTTCCTCGAATACAAGTGGGGCAACTCCGTCGTGAACTACGACGCCGAGTCGCAAAGCAATGTCATCTCCAAGGCGGAAAACGGCCTCACCAGCACGGCCATCACCACCACCAGCTGGATGAGCGATTTCCGCGACAGCATTCAACAGTGGTTCAAAGAGAGCAAAATTCTCGATCTGGAGAGCTTCTATTCCGTGCTGGTGGTGTTGATCGGTACGCTGATCGTGGTGCTGTCGCTGGTGGTGGTCGCGATCATCGTCAACCGCATGCGGCTTTACCGTCGCGCCCGGCGTATCGGGCTCGACACACTGTCGAACAACGAGCAACGCCGTCTCGCACGGCAACTGGCGTTTTACGACCAGCTGCTGAAGATTCTGGAACGAAAAAATATCGTCCGCGCCAAGCACCTCACGCCACAGGAATTCGGCCAGAGCATCGGCTTCCTGCCGGCGGAGGCATTCGACATCGTGCAGCGGCTGACACGCATCTTCTACCGCATTCGCTACGGCGAAGCGGAACTGCAGGTCGCCCAGCAGAAGCGGCTGCAACGCAGTGTCGAACGCATCGAAACCGTGCTGGCGACGATCAAATAACGCCGCTCGCCAAGCCGCGTGTGGATCGACTATTGTTGCCGGTATGAAGGCTTTTATTCTCAGTGTCGGCGACGAACTCGTGCTCGGGCAGACGATCGACACGAATAGCGCCTGGATCAGCCAGCAACTTGCCGCCGTCGGGATTGATCTGCTCGGCCATCAGACGATCGGCGACGACCAGGCGATGACCGAGGCCGCCATTCATTTCTGGACCGGCCAGGCCGACTGTCTGATCATCAGCGGCGGTATCGGGCCGACGGAAGACGATCTGACGCGCCAATCCCTCGCCGGCGTGCTCGGCACGGAGCTGGTCGTCAATGAAGATTGGCTCGCCCACATGAAGCAGATCTTCGTCGGCCGCGGCCGCGTGATGCCGGAACGGAACGTCGTTCAGGCCCTCATTCCGCGCTCGGCGACGATGATCTGGAACACCGCCGGCACGGCGGCGGGCGTGCGGTGCACCATTGGCCGTTGCGAAGTCTTCAGCATGCCCGGCGTGCCAAAAGAAATGAAGGCGATGTTCAACCGCGACGTTCTCCCCTGGGCCCGCGAACGCGGCGGCGGGGCGGTGATCATCCAACGCAAACTCAACACCTTCGGCCTCGGCGAAAGCGCGGTGGCCGAGCGCATCGGCGACGTGATGATGCGGCAGCGCAATCCGAGCGTCGGCACGACGGTCGCCAACGGCCTGGTCAGCCTGCGCGTCAACTGCCGGGCCGAGAACGTCGAGCAAGGCGAGCGCGATGTCGCCGCCACCGTCGCCGCCTGCCGTGAAAAGCTCGGCGAACTCATCTTCGGGGAAGGCGAAGAATCTCTCGCAGAGGTCGTGATGAAACTGCTCGCCGGGCGGCCCGAACCGGTGACCGTCGCCACCGCCGAAAGCTGCACCGGCGGGTGGCTCGCGAAAATGCTGACCGACCTGCCCGGCAGCAGTCGCTACTTCACCCAAGGCTGGGTCACTTACACGAATGAGAGCAAGATAAATCAACTCGGCGTGAAGCCCGAAACGCTTGCCGCGCAAGGCGCGGTCAGCGAACAGACCGTTGCCGAAATGGCAGTCGGGGCACGCGAACGGGCGGGCACGGATTACGCGCTCAGCATCAGCGGCATTGCCGGGCCGGACGGGGGGACGGCTGAGAAACCGGTCGGCACGGTCTGCTTCGGCCTGGCGTTCGAAGGCGGCGTCTACACGCGGACGTTCGGCATGTTCGGCGACCGCGACATGGTCCGCGACCGAAGCGCCAAAATGGCACTGACTCTGCTCCGCTTCAAGCTGCTCGACGCACCGTTGCCGTTCTAAAGCGACACGCGTCCGGCGTCGTCGCCTGGAGTGCGTCACTCCGTGACGCCATATTGGGTGAGCAAACGAAGCGGCGTCACGGAGTGACGCCCTCCAGCGCTTGGATTAGTTCGCCACGGTGTGCTGGCGAAGATGGCCGAGCAGTTCCTGCAGGTTCAGCGGCTTGACCATATGCACGTCGAAGCCGGCGGTACGGCTGCGTTCTTTCTCTTCGCTGCCGCCGTAGCCGGTGATGGCGATCAGGCGCATTCGCGAGGCGTCATTGGTTTCACGCAGTGCCGACGCCACGGCGTAGCCGTCCATTTTTGGCAGGCCGATGTCGCAGAGGACGATGTCAGGCCGTTCCGAAAGAGCCAGATCCAGCCCGGCGATGCCGTCGTAGGCGACCGACGCGGTGTATCCGCAGACTTTCAGCAGCTTCTGCAGTGTGTTGGCGGCGTCCTGGTTGTCTTCGATGATGAGCAGGCGGAGCTTGTCATTAATCGCAGCGGCAGCGGGTGACGGGGTGGCGATCGGCTTCGGCGCTTCGACATTCGGCAAATCGATACTGAAGTGCGCGCCGTGCCCGAGGCCGTCACTATGCACGGCGAGCGTGCCGTCATGCAGTTTCACCAGCCCACTGGCGATCGCCAGGCCGAGCCCCAGGCCGCCGCCGGAACGGTCGAGCGAGGTATCGGCCTGCATGAAGCTTTCGAAGACGTGCGCCAGCTGTGTCGGCGCGATGCCGATGCCCGTATCGCGCACGTCGATCTGAGCGTGCAGTGTGCCGAGGTTGACAGACGCGGCGACAAAAATCTTCCCGCCGGCGGGGGTGTATTTCCGGGCGTTGTCGAGCAGGTTGCCGATGACCTGGGTAAGACACGTGACGTCGACGTTGGTCCAGATCGGCGTGACTGGCACTTCGAGGCTGAGCGACAACCCGGCCGCGTCGATCTGATGGCGTCGGTCTTCGACGCACTGTCGCAGCAGGCCGGCCAGATCGACCCGCGTGCGTTGCAGTTTCACTTTGCCGTTGTTGATTCGGGCGACGTCGAGGAGGTCGTCGACGATGCGAGCCATGTGCGTCACCTGCCGGTCCATGATGTCGGCGGCTTGTTCGACGACATCACGATCGCCGCCCTGGAGCTTGAGCAGGTGAAGCCCATTGCGGATCGGCCCGAGTGGGTTACGCAATTCATGAGCGAGCATGGAAAGGAACGCGTCTTTGCGATGGCTGGCGTCTTTGAGTGCGGTGATGAGCTGCGAGTTTTCGAACGCCATCGCGGCCGAATCACCCAAGGCCTGGAGCACCTGAAGTTGGTCGTTGGTGGGCGTGTATTCGGTCGCCCAGTAGGCGCCGATGGAACCGACCGGGTTTTGCCGGCGGATCGGCGTCATCGCCAGGCTTTTAACGAATGTCGGGCGGTAGGCGTCGTGTGGGATGCGCGAGTCTTGGTAGATGTCACGGATGACGACCTGCTGGGCGTTGAGCATGCACCAGCCGGAAATGCACGCGGTCAGCGGAAACCGCTTGCCCTTCCAGAGCGGCTCGATGGCGTTTTCTTCGACGTAAAAGCACTGATCGGCGTCCCGCAGCACGACGGTGATGCCGTCCGCCCCGACCAGATCACGGGCCAAGTCGCCGATAGTCTGAGTGATCTGTTCAAGGGATTTGCAGTTGGACAACTGCAGCACCACGCTCACTAAATCGAACTTCGGAGACATACAGCTGCTCTCCCGTCACCCACCCTCGACCTGACACTATTGTCATATCGACTTGATACGACTGCAAGAATAAGGAGTACGCCAAAATTCAACTTTTGCGTAGGCGGCTTACCCCCGCGCGGCGCTGTCAAACTGACAGCGATAATTACGTCGCCCGACAGGTTTGGCAGAAATGGCATGCCGGGCGGTGGGTGATGAATGGCGTTAAGATATTTATTTGCAAATACTTAAGCTTTATATACGTCTGCCGATCTCTGGTACGGATGTTGTTATGACGATGGCAGACGGCAGCGCGGGCGGTCCGCGTTGCGGTTGGTTGATGGTTTACACCTATGACCCCGAACCGCCTTACCGTTCTCTTGGCCAACGAGCAGGAAGACTGGCACCGCACGGTGCGTGGCCTGCTCGAGCCGCAGGGCGTGCGGACGGTTTCGGTGCGTTCCGGCCGGGAGGCGTTGGACGTCGTCCAGAAGGACGAAATCCACGCTGCCGTCCTCGATACGGGAATGCCCCAGCTCGGCGGCATGCAGGTCGTCAAGCTGTTCGCCCAGACGGAAAAGGCCCCGCCTTCCATCCTCCTGGCCGACCACCTGACCGACCAGCTCATGCACGAAGCCCTTCAACTGAAGGTCTTCTCCGTGCTGAGCAAACCCGTCGATTTCAACCTGCTGCTCGACAGCCTCGCGCGGCTGGTCAAACGCCGCTACAAAGACCGCTGGCCTCAATGATTTAAGACAGTTGATTGTGGATCGTCGAATGTCGAAGGCGAGTGTCCTCTGATCCACAATCCCCTTTCGACCCTCGACATTCGATTTTGGAGAACCGACCCATGGCAACCAAGCTTCGTCCTCTCGGCGGCAACATCCTCGTCAAACGCGTGGAAGCCGAAACCGTCACCAAGTCCGGCATCGTCCTCCCCGACAGCGCCAAGAAAAACCCAAACGCGGCACCATCCTCGCCCTGGGCGAAGGCAAACGCCTCGACAACGGCGAACTCCAGAAGTTCACCGTCAAGACCGGCGACCAGGTCCTCTTCACCAGCTACGCCGGCACGGAACTGAAAATCGACGGCGAAGAAGTGCTGATCATGAGCGAAGACGACGTCCTCGCTGTAGTTGAATAAGAGTCGATAGTCGATAGTTGATAGTCGATAGTTGAAAGACTTCGATTGCTCTGTCGACACCGCCTCTTTTCTGCAACTATCGACTATCAACTATTGACTATCGACTGGAGTTCTTATGCCCGCTAAGCAAATCAAATTCGACCAGGAAGCCCGCGAAGCCATTCGCCGCGGCGTTTCGAAACTCGCCCGCGCCGTCAAAGTCACCCTCGGCCCGAGCGGCCGTAACGTCGTGCTCGAAAAATCCTTCGGCTCGCCGACCGTCACCAAGGACGGCGTCACCGTCGCCAAGGAAATCGAACTCGAAGACGCCTACGAAAACATGGGCGCGCAAATGGTGAAGGAAGTCGCCGACAAGACCAGCAAAACCGCTGGCGACGGCACGACCACCGCCACCGTCTACGCCGAAGCCATCTACTCGGAAGGCCTCAAGAGCGTCGGCAGCGGTGCCAACAGCACCCAAGTCCAGCGCGGCATCAGCCTCGCCGTCGACGCCATCATCGCCGAACTCAAGAAGGCCTCGAAGAAGGTCTCTTCGAGCAAGGAAATCGCCCAGGTCGGCACCGCCAGCGCCAACCACGACAGCCAGATCGGCCAGATGATCGCCGACGCCATGGACAAGGTCGGCAAAGACGGCGTCATCACCGTCGAAGAAGGCAAATCCCTCGACACCACGATCGAACTCGTCGAAGGCATGCAGTTCGACAAGGGTTACATCAGCCCGCACTTCGTCACCGACCCGGCCACCCAGGAAGCCGTCCTCGATGACGTCTACATCCTCATCCACGAAAAGAAAATCAGCAGCGCCCGTGACCTCGTCCCGGTGCTTTCCAAGGCGGCTGAGCAGGGCAAGCCGATGCTGATCATCAGCGAAGACGTCGACGGCGAAGCCCTCGCCACCCTCGTCGTCAACAAGCTCCGCGGCACCATCAAAGTCGCCGCCGTCAAAGCCCCGGGCTTCGGCGACCGCCGCAAGGCGATGCTCGAAGACATCGCCATCGTCACCGGCGGCCAGGCGATCTTCGAGGAGCTCGGCATCAAGCTCGAGAACGTCGAACTCACCCACCTCGGCCGCGCCAAGAAGGTCCGCATCGACAAGGACAACTGCACGATTATCGAAGGCGCCGGCGACGAATCCGCCATCAAGGCCCGCATCGAGCAGATCAAGAACGAGATCAACAACACCACCAGCGACTACGACATCGAGAAGCTCCAGGAGCGTCTCGCCAAGCTGTCCGGCGGCGTCGCCCAGATCAACGTCGGCGCGGCCACCGAAGTCGCCATGAAGGAAAAGAAGGCCCGCGTCGAAGACGCCCTGCACGCCTGCCGCGCAGCCGTCGAAGAAGGCATTCTCCCCGGCGGCGGCGTCAGCACCATCCGTGCGGCCGCCAAGGCGCTGTCGTCGGTCAAGACCGCGAATGAAGACCAGAAGCTCGGCGTGGAAATCGTGCGTCGCGCCGTCGAAGCCCCGATCAAACAGATCGCCGAGAACGCCGGCGTCGACGGCAGCGTCGTCGCCCAGAAGATCAAGGAAAAGCTCGACGACGCCAGCTTCGGCTACAACGCCCTCACGCACCAGTACGGCAACCTGCTGGAAATGGGCGTCATCGTCCCCACGAAGGTGGAACGCAACGCCCTCGAAAACGCCAGCAGCATCGCCGGCCTCCTCCTGACGACCGAAGCGGTCATCAGCGAGATCAAGGAAGACAAACCCGAAATGCCCGCCGGCGGTGGCATGGGCGGAATGGGTGGCATGGGCGGGATGGGGTTCTAAAAACTCTAAATCCTCTACAAATCGTGCGGCCCGAGCGACAAAATCGCTCGGGCCGCTTTTGTTTATACATCAGGATGAGAGAACAAAACGGGCATTCTCGCTGATAAACATCGGGTGAATGGAATGTATTAATTCCTGGCGCAACAAGTTATATTGCTACAACTACTTTTAGTGGAAAGCCGATTAAATGCGTGTTCGTGATGTCTGTGCTATCTGTGGTCTTGTGGGACTGGCTTTGACTCAAGCAGCCGGGGCTGCGGGGCCGATTGGCACTTATTACGTTACGCAGGGCTCGCCGGGCGGTTTTACGCCGTCGAGCATCTGGGCAATGAACGGCGACACGGTAGGGCGCACAGATCTGGAACTGAATCTGTCACCCGGCGGCGTCATCGTCAGCGCCGGCCCGATCGCAGTCTACAACGGCCTTGTCGCCACCACGGGCAATTACGGCTCGGATAGCCGACAGGCGCAGTACGGCCAAATCCTCAGCGGTGCGCCGGGCGTGACGCTTACCAACACCGGCGTCTATCCGAAAAACGAAACCACCACCGATTCATTCCTCGATGGCACGACCGACGGCACGTACAATTACATGATCGGCGCGAATTCCAGTGCCCAGGGGACCATCTACCGCTGCGGGCTTGATTGGAGCAATCCGACGCCCGTCGCATCAATGGGGCAGCCGATTGATTTCACCGGCATCACCTACGATCCTGTCAGTCAGTCGCTGTGGGTCATCGGCCGTGGGTCTGTTTTCTTTAGCATGTTCGAAGTCACACTGCCCAGTTCGCCCGGCCGTGTGAACTACCTGCAAAGCTTTGCTTTCGTCGGTTCAACCGCCGCCGACGCGCTGGCGATGGACGTCGATCGCACGCTGTGGATGGCCGACCTTAATAACCAAGGCACGCTGCTTCACTACGACAGGTCGGGCAACTATCTCGGCTCGTACACACCGGCCGATACGTTCGTTCGTCCGCTCGGCGGCGAGATCGCGCTGCCCGAGCCGGCATCGTTTGCGTTGCTCCTCATCTCCATCACCCAACTCTCCCAACGCCGTCGCAACCTCCGCCGGGAAGAATAGGCGAGTGGCGGGTGACAAGGACACAGGTAACACTTGGTGTAAAGACATGGGTGACACATTTGCCATGTTGATTACACCACTCGGTCTTTCGCCAGTTGCTCCGGCCGCAGGCGGTGGACGGGGTGGCGATGGGCGCGGGCGCTGGACCATGGCCAGCCGATGCTGCCGGGCGACAGGGCGCGGGTGATCTGGTTCTTGTCGATGATGGCCAGAAAATCGCCTGTTTTTTCGCCGACAACGCGGCGCGGCGGCGGTACAACGAAAGGGCTCCGCGGGGGCGGCACGCGCCGGTTGCGCTGGCGGCGTGCCGGGCTGGCTCTTTGACAAGAAGGTGCGGTCGGCGGGCGTCTCGGGCCGTAAGTCGCATGGCAGGCAGGGCAATTCACGGCGCAATTGGCGCGCCCATTTTTCCGCGGTAGCGACTGGCCGGCCTTGAGGTTGTGACGCGCTGCGCGTTTAAAAATATGCAGAACAAAACCGGCCGCTCGGCGAGCACTTGCGGCGATTTTTGTTCGGCTAAGCTCGCTGACGGCTCGGCGTAGACGGGTTACGATTCGGCCGCCGTGGAATGGTCCGGTGTGGATCACGCGGCGGGCTTTTTTCGGATGGTGCTCGACGTGCTAGCGACCGACGGCAGGCGGAAGATCGGCGGGACGTGCCTCCTCCTCGCCGCCGCCATTTTTGTGGCCTACCTGCCGGCGATGATCGGCGACTTCGTCTGGGACGACGACGTTCACGTCAGCCAGAACATGGCGACTGCGCTCGCTGCGCGGGCTCGGGTGGATCTGGACGCGGCTCGGGACGACGCCGCAATATTACCCACTCACCCACACGTCGTTCTGGCTGCAGTACCAAGTCTGGGGGGCGAACCCGATCGCGTACCACCTCGGCAACATCCTGCTGCACGTCGGCAGCACGATTCTGCTGTGGCGCGTGCTCGAATCACTCCGCATTCCCGGTGCGTTGCTGGCAGCCATGCTGTTCGCGGTGCACCCGGTGCACGTGGAGTCGGTCGCATGGATCAGCGAGCGGAAGAACACGCTGTCGGGATTCTTCTACCTGCTGGCGATGTTCTGCGCAGTGCGCGCGTTCGACCTGCCGAGCGCCGAACTGCCGAGGCATCGCTGGACCGCGCCGCCGCCGATGAAGTGGTACGCGGCGATGCTGGTTTGCGCGATCGCTGCGGTGCTTTCGAAGACCGTGGCGGGCACACTGCCCGCGGCGATCGTGATGATCGCCTGGTGGAAACGCGGCCGTATCGACTGGCGCATCGTCGCCTGGCTGACCCCGCTGTGGGTGGCCGCGATCGTGTTCAGTCAGATCACGTCGTACATGGAAAAAACCGTGGTCGGCGCGACCGGCCCGGAGTGGCAGTTCACGTTCGCCGAACGCTGTTTGATCGCCGGCCGGGCGGTCGTGTTTTATGTCGAGAAATTGCTGATGCCCGTGAATCTCACGTTCATCTACCCGCGGTGGACGATCGACGCCGCCAGCGTCGGGCAGTGGGCGTACCCGGCGGCAGTGCTGGCGGCGCTGGCCTTGCTGTGGTTGCTTCGAAAACGGATCGGGCGCGGGCCGGTTGTTGCGTTCGCGTTTTTTGTCGTGACCATTTTCCCGGCACTCGGGTTCGTCAACATCTACCCGATGCGGTTCTCATTCGTGGCCGACCATTTTCAGTACCTGGCGAGCATTGGCGTGTTCGTTTTGATCACGGCGATTGCGGCGAAACTGCTCGGCAACTCGCCGACGCGGCTCACCGTCGCCGCCGGCGGGGCGGCGGTGTTGCTCGTGCCGTTGACGTTTCTGCAGAGTCAGACGTTCGCGTCGCCGGAAGTGCAGTGGACCGATGTGCTGAAGAAAGACCCGCAAAGCCCGATCGCGCTCACTCAACTCGCAAGCCTGGCGGTGCAGGCGCAGCGGTTTGACGAGGCCGAGCAGTTGTATCGGAAGGTGCTGGCGATCGAGCCGGAGCAGACCGAATCGCTCGTCGGGTTATCGAGCCTGCTCGTGCAGAAGGGCGATCGTGCGGGCGCGGTGGCGCTCGCACGGGAAGCCGTCCGAACGCGGCCGGGGAAAATACGTCCGCTGATGCAGCTGGCCGAATTGTTGCAAGCCGATCAGCCGGTCGAAGCGATGGACGCATTCGAGAAGGTGCTTCGGATCGATGAGCGTTACGAGCCGGCCCGCATCGCGCTGGCGAAACTGCTGGCACTTTCAGGCCGGCTGAATGAAGCGATCGCCCAATGCCAGGCGGCGATCGCTATTTTTCCAGAGGGAATACAGTCGCGCACGCTGCTCGGCGATCTCTACTGGAACCAGGGCGACGCGGCCCGAGCGCGCGAGGCGTATCAGGGCGCACTCGCGATTGACCCGACGAACGAAACGCTGCGTCGCCGGGTCGCCATGACGCAGCCGTGAGCGTTACGCCTTCTGACGGGCGGCGAAGTGGGTCACGCCGGCCCCGATGAGTGTGGACGTCACCACCGCACCGGCGAGCACCATCCAGTGGTCGCCCAGGCCGCCGGCGACGGCTGTGGTTGTTTTGGCTTCTTCGGATTTTTCGGGCATTCGTATCGCAACGGGTGCCGCGTGCGGAGCGGCGTGAGCGGCGGCGTGTGGTGCGGGCTCTTCTTCCTTCGGCTCGGCAGCCGGCGCGTCATGGGCTTGGGCTGCATGGTCCGCCGCGTGGGTGGCGTGAGCCGGGGCCGCGGTGTGGGTCGGCGTCGGCGTCGGCGTCGGCTTCGGCTGGGCCGGGGCGTGTTCTTCCGCCGGTGCGTGCTGCGGTTGCACGTACGCCGCGGCAGCGTGGGGCGTCGCGGGCTCGGCGTGCGTGTCGGCTTCGGCGGCATGGGCGACGGCGACGTGCGTGGGTTCGGCTGCCGCCCGCGGGGCTTCGTCCGCGACGGCGAGGCTCTCCTGGTCGAGCCATTCGATGCGTCCGCCATGAATGTCGTAGACGCCGCCGACGATCTTTACACGATTAGCCGCGACGGCCTTGGCGATCACGGGGCTGTTCGCGGTGAGGTCATGAATCGACTGACGCACATTCTCCTGGATCGCCGAACTCACCAAGGCCGGCCCTTTGAGGGTCGGGTGGTCGTGCTTGGCGCGTTCGGCGGCAGGCGCGATCGGCTCGAGCAGGCGTGCGAGGTTGCCCTCGGCGTGGGCGCCGTCGACGACTGCGGTCACCGCGCCGCAGCGGGTGTGGCCGAGCACAACGATCAGCGGGATGTTCAGATGCGCCACGCCGTATTCCAGCGTGCCAAGCTCGTCGGTCGCGGCCACATTGCCGGCGACACGGATGACAAACAAGTCGCCGATGCCCTGGTCGAACAGCATTTCCGGGGGCACGCGGGAGTCGGCACACGACAGCACCGCAGCGACGGGGTGCTGCCCGCCGGTGGTGGTCAGGCAACGCCGCGTTTCGTCCTGGCGCGGCAGGGTGCGGGCGTTGTTGACGTAGCGGGCGTGCCCGTCGATCAGCTGACGGTACGCCTGGTCGGCCGTCGGGCCGTCGCTGGTGGCCGGCGCTGTGGGCGTCGGCGAGCACGCGCGAGGCGAGCAGCAATGAAGCGATCAAGCCGAGTTGTTTCTTTCGCATGGCAGTCGTCCTTATCGGCAGCCGTCCCGCGCACGGCCGAGAGTATTGGCTGCATCGGCGCATTCGCCGGGCGACTTAATCAAGGCCGCAGTTCCTGCGGGATAGTCCTAAAATGACGGCTGACGGAGATCCCGCAGATTCGGTATGATCGCGCCATGGATTACCATGTGGGGCCGGTAACTGAGGCGGAGCAACAGGCGTGGGACCGCGTGCTGCGGCCGTGGTGGGTGAAAGTGCTCGCCGGCGGATTGTTTCTGTTGTTCGGCTTCTTTCAGTACCTCAGCCTGGCGGCAGTCGATGCCGGGACCAAAGACGTCGACGAATTGCACGGCCTCACCTGGTTGCTGTACACGATCGGCGGCACCTGGCTCGCCGTGGGCGTGACGGCCGTCGTTGGCGGCGGGCTTATCGCCTGGGGCAGCGTGCAACTCAGCCGCTCGGCAGGCAGCGGCACACTGCAAAGCCCGCTCCAGCAATTCCAGGCGGAACAGGAAGTAGATCCCGATGAAATGCCGATCGGGCGGGCGCTGTATACGGCGTTCTACAAGCCGATCCTTGGTGTTTGGACGTTGTTGCACATCGGGGGTGCACTTGTCTGCGTCAAATGGCTTTGGCCTGACACGGCGAATTCGTTTGCCGCGGTCGCAGTACTGTTGGCAGTCATGCTGGCGTTCATCGACCTTGAATTGTTAGCCCGCGCGATCGGGTGGGACGAAGGCCCGATCCTCGATTGGAGCCAACAGGTCACTTGGATCGCTGCGATTGGCTTCCTGCTGGCGCTTTCATTGGCGAGTTGGCTGGCGGTCGTCGGCGGGCACCGCGTCGAAGATCACAATCCGGCACACCACAAAAAAGACCCGTTTCTTGAAGAGTTGAAACAAAAAGCGAGCGCCGAGTGTGAAGGCGGCGTCCGAATTCGTTCAAATGCGAAACGAAATGCAACGCGCCAATGCCGCCGCGGGGACGACGCAATCGGCGCGGGACATTGATCTGCAGGCGTTCCGTGCGGCCAGGCGGAAGTCGGCGACGAAGCCGGCGGTGGAGTGAACGGTATGGATCGACCGGAATTGGAAATCACCTACCGCGGCGGCAAGCCGGCCAAGGCGTATTTGACGCTACCGCGGCGGCGGGGCGATCGGGCGGACCGCACGCTGCCGCACGGGCACGCGCTGGTCGTCGATTACGCCGCGGATGGCACGCCGATCGGCATTGAGATCGAAGCCGTCACCGCCGGGACGATTCCGCACCTCCGCCGCCTGCTGAACGAACTCGGCGTCAAAGGCGTCGACGCGCACGAGTTGGCTCGGCTCGGGCACTGACGCCCGCCGGCTTCAGCCGACGATCGCCTGGCTTTCCGCCAGGGCGGCGTTCACCCAGGCTTGCACGTCGGCGGGCCAGGCGGCGCAGCGGTCCTTGGCACGCGTGAGTTGCGTGACGGCGTCACGGGCGTGTGACCTGGCGATGGCCTGGTCGTTCCTGGCCGCGTGCGACTTGGCGACATTCAGGTGCCGCCAGCCGGCTTCGTAAGAATGGTCTTTCCAATGGGCAAAGTCCGTCCGGAAATCGGCCGGGGCGGCGTTCGGATCGATCTTGGTCTGGATGAGCCTGGCCTTGTCGGACCAGGCTTTGACCTCGGCGTGGTTCGGGTAGGTCTTCAGCACGTCGGCGGCACCGTTGATGATGCCCGGCAGGATGCCGTTGATCGCGTATTCCGGCTGTCGACCCGCCAGGGCGGCTTCGAGCTTGAGGAACTCGAACTTCGTCTGCCAGTAGATCACGTCAGCCAGATCGCCGCTGGTGATGGCGGCATTGTCGTCGTCGTAAAGGCCCATGTGCGTTTCTCCGGTTTGGCGAGCGGGCTCGCCGTCTATCAGAGTTAACACGGCAGGGCGGCTTGTCCCTCAGCTGGAATTAATGCCCGCGCCCTGCCGGCCGCCTAGCATGGTTCGAGGACCCTATGCGCTCAACGTTACTGACTGTCGGCGGTTTGATCTTGCCCGGGCTTTTGCTGGTCGGCGTCGGTTGTTCGTCCGACGATCACGACCACCATCACGGCCGGCCGCCGGTGAGGCCGGAAGACAACTATCGCGATCGAGACCATGACGGCATTCGTGACGGCCTGGAAGACCGCAATCGCGACGGCGTCCGCGACGGCATGGAAAACGGCGGCCCGAACCCACGCCGCGATCCGGACATTTACCGCTGATCGGCGTTCCGAAACTGGCAGTGCCAATAAAACGGCGTGTCGCGGGAGGGCGGCCGTCGGTGGTAATTCCCCAGACAAAAATAAGTTGGACGCCGCGGATGGCGAATTGCACATCTCGGCGTCGCGGTGATGTGCCGCGGGGAAGTGAACGAAAAACTATGAGCCAGCAGAATCAGCAACCGTCTTACATGCGTATCGTTCCGGCCGACCGTCAGGAAACCGGCACGGGGATGGAAACGAACACCGCGACCAACGGTGAAGAATCGCAGACCATCGACCTGATGGCCGCCTACCGCATGAGTCGCATCTCGTCGCAGCAGAGCTTCCGGACTTCGTCCGGCTTCCGCTCGAGTGGCGCCGGCTACTTCCGCCGCGCGGCTTAAGCAACCTCAGCCTGTGGGCGACGGGCGGTCGGGCCCGTCGCCGCAGTGCTGTGATTCGTCTCAGCGGATGAATCGCATTTCGCCGAAGTTCGGCAACAACGGCGGCACGCCCGACACCGCACGATAGCCCGCCGGCCAATAGACGAAGAACGCCCGCCCCAGCAGGAACCGCCCCGGCACGATGCCGGCGTCGGCCTTGAGGTCTTCGTCCGGCAGATTGACCGGCGACGACCAATACCGGCCGTCGGCGCTGCGGTAAGAGTTGTCACCCATCGTGAAGAATTCGTCTTTCCCGAGCGTCACCACGCGCTCCGGAAAGTTAATGGCCGTCGCGCGGAGCGGGCCGTAGTTCACGTCGCGCGCGGTAATAGACGTCACGCCAAAGTTGAAGGTGAGACAGCGTCGCCTGGCAGCGATCGCCGTCGATACGTGCGAAGCCGGCCGGTGCCGGCCGTTCGTCCTGTTCACGCCGGACAACGGAAGCAACGTCCGGCGCGTAGTCTGCCGGCGTCGTCGCCAGACGCTCTTTGCCGGCCACGTTGATCGCGACGCGGTAGTCGACATTCTGAATCGAGACTTCGGTCGCATCCGTCGGCCGATCGATTTCGCCGATCGTCCGCTCGCTGCCACCGATTCGCTTGATGAGGCGGATTTTGTCGGCGGTGATTTCGGCGGCGAACTCGGTCGAGCCGGATTCGTCCTGCTTGCCGACGACCAATCGCAGCTTGCCCTCACCGGAGAACGCGTCGACGACGGCGCTGAGCTTTAAATCTGAAACCGATTTGACCGCGCCGTTATCGCTTTTGTAGCTCGGGCGATCGAGGGTGTCTTTGCCGTCGCGCAGGGTCTGGCGGTCGGTCTGGTCGTACGCCAGCCAATCGGTCATGGCGGCGGTATTGGGGTTGGCGTTGGTGTCGAACGCGAGCGTGCCTTGGCCGGCCTTATTGTCGAAGGCGAAGTGGCGGGCGTCGACGCCGGCCTTGTCGTCGCTGTTCGTCCAGCCGCTGCCGCCGTTCGGCTTCCACGGCTGCTGCCAGGGTTGATCGGCGAATTCACCGCCGTTGGATGCGGTGTATTCGCGTTTGATTTTGCCTGCAGGCACGTAGTCGGCGTCGTAGACGATCCGCCAGAGGGCGTCCTGAGCGCTCTTGGGCTTGGGCTGGACGACGAAGTCACTTTCCTTCATCGGCTGGCCGTTGTCGGGGGCGACGTAGACGTCGCCTTCCGCGACGAACAGCCGCTCGCCCGGCTTGCCGACGAGGCGTTTGATATAATTCACCGAGTAATCGCCGGCCGCCCCGCGGACGTCCGGGGTTTTGAAGACCACCACGTCCCACCGCTTCGGCGGCGCGAGCAGATACAGGTACTTCATCACCAGAATGCGATCGCCATAACGAACGGCGGGACTGTCGGCGTCGTTCTCTTTGTCACTCGGCAAAGACCGAGGCAAACGCAGGCCGCAGTTCGGGCAGATGATGCTGTAGGTCTTTTCTGCGACTTCAGGGACGCTGAAGTTATCGTCCTGGTCCGGGAAACCTGCCGTGAAGCGGTAGCCGCAATCCGGGCAACGGTACGACAGGTGCGCGCCCATCAGCGTCGGCGCCATCGAGCCGGTCGGGATCACGAAAGCTTCTACCACGAAGCAGCGGAAGATAAACGCCAGGATGAACGCGATCAGAATCGACTCGACCGTTTCCTTCACGCCGGCTTCGGGCTTGGCGTGCTTGTCGGTCGACGGGGCGGCAGCAGTCATGGCGGGATAGTAACCGGATTGGGACCGGAAGTAGAGCAAACAGACGCCACGGCGGAAGTCGTGGATCAAGCAGTTACGTGCGACGAAATCCACGGCTCGCGCCGTGGCGTCAGGAAAGTCTTCACGTCCCGAAGATGCGGTCGCCCGCGTCGCCAAGGCCGGGAAGGATGTAACCCTTCTCGTTCAACTGGCGGTCGACGGCGGCGCAGTAGATCGGCACGTCGGGGTGCGACGCGCTGAGCGTCTTCACGCCTTCGGGCGCAGCGACGAGGCACATGAACCGCAGGTTCGTCACGCCGGCGTTCTTCAAGTACTGAATGGCCGCCACCGCGCTGCCGCCGGTGGCGAGCATCGGGTCGATCACCAGCACTTCCGTCTCGACAATGTCCGGCGGCAACTTCTGGTAATACGGCACCGGCTCGAGCGAGCTCTCGTTCCGATACACGCCGAGATGGCCGACGCGGGCTTCGGGCAAAATGGAAAGCACGCCGTCCGCCATGCCCAGGCCGGCACGAAGGATCGGGACGAGCGTCACGTGCCGGGCGAGTTCGTGGCCGGGCATGGTTTCCAGCGGCGTGCGGACCGTCCGCTGCTGCGTTGGGAAATCACGCGTGACCTCGTAGGTCATCAGCATGGCGATTTCGTCGAGCAGGTCGCGAAACTCACGGTGCGTGGTCTTGGCGTCACGAAGGACGCTGAGCTTGGTGCGGATGATCGGGTGGTCGACGACGATGAGGTTCTTGGCATCGGCCATGTCGCGGGCAGACTAACCGGACGCGTTCGCGCCTTGCAAGGGTGCGGCGAAGAGCCCGCCTTCCCCGGCCACCGCACGCTCATGATCGAGCAGCCATTGTTTCCTCGGCAACCCGCCGCCGAAACCCGTCAGGCTGCCGTTGCTGCCGATGACGCGATGGCACGGAATCAGAATGCCCCGGCAGTTGCTGCCGTTCGCCCGCGCGACCGCCCGGATCGCCAGCCGATTCCCCACCGCGACCGCCTGTTGGCCGTAAGTGCGCGTCTGCCCGAACGGGATCGCCAGCAACTGCCGCCAGACCGCCTGCTGGAACGGCGTCCCGAGCGGTGCCAGCGGCACGGTAAATTCGCGGCGGTCGCCTTTAAAATACTCAGCTAATTCGTCACGCACCTGGTCGACGACGGCATCATCAGACTCGGCCGGCGAAACGCCGAACGACTCCAACTGCCGCTCGCACCGGCCATCGGTATCGAACTCGCAAAGCAAAACGCCTCGCCGGTCGGCGACCACGAACAGGTCGCCGACCGGCGAGGCGAGTTTTTTGATGCGTGAATCGCTCACTTCATCATGCCGGCCGTTTTGGCGTAGTTGAAGACGCCGCCGGCTTCGATGATCGGGAGGACGTCGCCGAGCGGCTTGATTTCGAACCGCTTGTTCTTGGTCTTGTTCAGCACGTAGCCGTCGAGCACATGCACTTCCAACTCATCGCCGGTGTTGGTGGCTTCGACGAGGCGGTTGACGCTTTCCAGCGGCAGCAGGTAGCCGCCGTTGACGCTGTTGCGGAAGAAGATGCGGGCGTAGAACTCGGCGATGACGCAGCTGATGCCGGCCTCGGCGAGGGCGAGCGGGGCGTGTTCGCGCGAGCTGCCGCAGCCGAAGTTTTTTCCGCCGATGACGATCTGGTAATCGCTCTTAAAGCGGCCGTCTTCGACGAACCGCACGTCGCCGTAGGGCAGGCCCTGCTGACCTTCCGGCACGCCGATGTTGGCGTACATGCCGAAGAATTTGCGCTCTTCCGGGTTGGTCGGGTCGTACTTGAGGAACTCGGCCGGGATGATCTGATCGGTGTCGATGTTGTCGCCGAGAACGTAAGCGCGGCCAGTGATGACGGTCTGCATGATCAGCGTAGGATAGCGGCTCTGACGACTGGCGCAAAGCGACCGGTGGCCTCTCACATCGCGGCAGGCTTGCGTATGATGCCGCCCATGCATCTGCTGGCCGGCATGCCATCTTTTACGCTGACAGACGTCGCGAAAATGCGGCTTGATTCGATTTCGCTTTTTCTCGCAATCCTGTTTCTTCACGCGTGGGGTATCAAGGGCTTATGGAACGCAATAGCGGCCGACTTCCCGTCCTTGCCGAAGATGACGTACTGGCGGGCGGTCGGCGTGATGACGCTCTGGGGCCTGCTGTTCGTTCTTGTGCTGACGATGATCAGCGGTGCCCGTGAGTTGCTTACCCCGGGGGCGTGGGAAAAACAGGGCATGACCCACAAGCTGAAGGAAAAGCCATGACCGCGCGTCGGCTCATCGCTTATCTGGCCGGCCTGCTGGTGTTGACGGTGCTGGTGTCCTGTGTCGGAGCAGCGTGGATCATCGAAGTTGCCGGGCATCTCGCTTTCGGATGGATCGCCAATCTGAGAGAGGCGTTGCCACGGGTTGAGGTGAATTCCGGCGGCGTTGCGTTGTTTGTTCTCACGCTGCCCGCCCTCGCGTGGCTGACACACGGCAGCGGTCGCTGGCTGGCTGGCGACCGCTGGAGATGGAAATGGACGCTGCTGGGCTTGGCGATGGTCCTGTTGATGTTCGTTGCCGGCATCGCCGCAACGGGGGTGGTACACCAAACCGGGTGGCTGATTCGCAGCCCAGTGCCTTTGTTGGAAAACTCCCGCCGGAATCGTTACGCCCAGGCTCGTTGCGCGGTCAATCTCCGGCGGATCGGGAACGCCATTGCGTCGTACTTTCAGGCCGGCGGTGAACGACCGCGGTCCTTTGACGAACTCGCCAGATTGACGGTCGTCACAGACCTCTCGCCGGATGAATTCGTCTGTCCTGCGACCGAGGACGAACGTTTACCGAGCACAAACCCCTCGGAATGGGGCGGACGGCTCACTGATCATCACTTCTCGTATGTCGTCTGCCCGGATCCAATACCCGGGCCGGCCGGGCAACGCGTGATTCTGTACGACCGTCCGCACAATCATAAAGACGGGTTGAACGTGCTCTATGATGATGGGCAGGTCGAATGGCTTGACCGCACTGTCGCGGACAACTGGCTGGCGACCGTTGTCGCGACGTCGCAGCCGATTACATCACGTCACCAGGACTGAAGAATGCTATCCGATTACCCGCGGGCGAGGGCGTCGGACTGTTGGACGAATTCGTCGCCTTTCCATTCGCCGTCTTTGACGACGGCGGCTTTCTTCGCCGCGGCCGCCGCTGCTTTGGCCTCGGCGGCTTTCGCCTTGGCTTCGGCCTGGCGTTTGACGAGGTCGGCGTGCGTGGTGAAGTACTGCAGGCTGTGGCCCTTGAAGTCGGCGATGGTTTCGAAGTTTTTGCTGGCCATGAATTCCAGGAGTTCGTCCTTGGCTTTCTTGACCATGTCGTAGCCGAACTTCATGACGCCGGTGCAGATCTGCACGGTGTCGCCGCCGAGCAGAATGAACTGGGCGGCGTCTTTGCCGGTCTCAATGCCGCCGATGGCGCTCAGACTTCGGCCGGGAAATTTGTCGCGAATGACCTCGGCGCATTCTTTCACCATCCGCAGCGCGATCGGCTTGACTGCCATGCAGGAATAGCCGCCGGGGACGGTGTAACCTTCGACGGTCGGCTCGGGGCGGAGCGTTTCGAGGTCGACACCCATGACCGAAAGAATCGTGTTGATCGCAGCCACGCCCTGACAGCCGGCGGACAGGGCGGCCTCGGCACCGGCGGCGATGCTGGTGACATTCGGCGTCAGCTTGGCCCAGACCGGGATCTTGGCCGCCGACATCACCCACTTGCAGACTTCATGCATGATTTCGTTGTTCTGCCCCATGGCCGCGCCCATCTTTCGTTCGGGCAGGCCGTGCGGACAGGAGAAGTTCAGCTCAAACCCGGCCACGCCGGTTTCCTGGACACGTTCGACGATTTCGATCCACGCGTCCTTGTTGTACTCCTCCATGATCGACGCGATGACGACGCCGTCGGGGTACTTGTCTTTCAGCATCTTCAGCTCGTCCAGCCACGTCTGGAACGGGCGGTCGCTAATCAGCTCGATATTCTGCCAGCCGACGACTTCCTTGCTGGCCGTGCGCAGGCGGGCGTAGCGCGGGGCCACGTTGGTCACCTTGCTGCTATCGAGGCTGATGGTCTTGATGATGACCGCGCCCCAGCCTTCGTCGAGCGCTTTGCCGATGACGTTGCCGTTCGTGCCGGGCGGGCCGGAGCCGATGATGAACGGGTTCGGGAGTTTGATGCCGTCGACGACTGTTTCAAGAGTGGGCATGGGTGTTCTGTTGTGTGAAAAGCTGAATCCTGATTAGACCGCGTCCGGCACGGCTTGCAGCGGTGCGGGCGGCAATTCCTCGGCGACGGGAGCGGCGACTTCCTCGGCCTGGAGCGCGCGGGCGGCGGCTCGGTCGCCTGCCGGGCGTTCGGATGCGAAAGCATGAAAACGGCGTAGAAGAAGAACGCCACCGCGAACGTCACGAACACGCCGTAGCTGTAAAGCTGTTCGAAAACGTAGCCGGCCATGTTGTCGACGGAGAGCACGCCGCCGCCGGTGGCTTTGTTGACGAAACCGGGCACGCAGCAGGCGACGCCGATCGCGACAGACAGCAACGCCGCCCAGTTCACGCCGCGGTCATACCCGTACCGGCCTTGGCGGCGGAAAAGGTCGACGAGCGACAGCCGAGCGCGGCGGACGAACCAGTAGTCGCACACCAGCACGCCGCCGACAGCACCGAGCAACGCCGACACGCCGACCAGCCAGGTGTAAATGTAGACCTGTGCATTGGCGACGAGATACCAGGGCATCATTGCCGTGCCGACGATGCCGGTGATCAGCCCGCCGAGGCGGAAGCCGATGTATCGTGGGGCGAGGTGCGCGAAATCATTCGCCGGGCTGACGACGTTGGCGGCGATATTGGTGGCAAGGGTGGCGATGGCGATCGCGCCCATCGACAGGCCGAGCGCCCATTTGTTGTGGAAGGTCGAAACGAGGTCGACCGGGTCCCAGATCGACTTGCCGTAGATCACCACCGTGGCACTGGTGACGGCCACGCCGATGAAGGCGAACAGCGCCATCGTCGGCGGCAGCCCGATCGCCTGGCCGATGACCTGGTCACGCTGGCTCTTGGCGTAGCGGGAGAAGTCGGGAATGTTGAGCGACAGCGTCGCCCAGAAGCCGACCATGCCGCTGAGGCCGAGGGCGAAGGCGTCCCAGAACTTCACGTTTTTGTACCACTGATCGCCGAACGCCGACGGCTTGTGCAGCATGTCGCCGAAACCCTTGCCTGCCGCGAAATAGGCCCAGACAAGCAGCGCCAGTCCGAGCAGGATCAGCAGCGGCGCCTTGATGTTCAGCAGCCAGCGAATGGTGTTAATACCGGCGATGATGACGACGAGATTGATCAGCCAGAAGATGCCGTAGGCAGTGAGTTGCGGCGCGGTCGGGCCGTGTGCACCGAGGTAATGCGGCAGGCTCGGGTCGATCCATTCCGGCTTGAAAATCGCCCCGATCGCCAGCAACGCTTTCCCGCCCAGCCAGCACTGAATGCCGAACCAGCCGCAGCCGACGATCGCGCGGATGATGGCCGGGAAGTTCGCGCCGGTTACGCCGAAGCTTGCCCGGCAATAGACCGGGAACGGGATGCCGTACTTCGTGCCGGCGTGGGCGTTGAGCACCATCGGGATGAGCACGACGACGTTCGCCAGGAAGATCGTCACGATCGCCTGCCACCAGTTCAGCCCCGTATCGAGCAGGCTGCTGGCCAGCATGTACGTCGGTACGCACGCGCACATCGACACCCACAACGCGGTGATCGACCAGACGGTCCAACGACGTTCATCAGGCGTGGTGGGGGCGAGGTCTTTATTCCAAAGCGATGGTGTCGGCGCGGTGTCGGCAGGCGTCGTGTCGGTGATTGGATCGGCCATCGTCATTATTATTCGGTCTGAAGGAGTTTGCAGGAGCGAATCAGATCACGCCGCACTTGCCGCGTTTGAGGAACTTGCCGTCGGTTTTGCTGCCGACGTATTTCCCGTGATCGACAATGACTTTACCGCGGCTGAGGACGGTTTCGACGACGCCCTGAATCTCCCGGCCTTCGAACAGGTTGTAGTCGCAGTTCGTCGCGTGCGTTTTCGCCGAGCGGACTTGTTTCTTGTTCGGATCGAAGATGACGAGGTCGGCATCGGAGCCGATGGCAATCGTTCCCTTCTTCGGGAACATGCCGAACATCTTACGCGCTCGCGGTGCTGGTGATGTTGACGAACTGGCTCAGGCTGAAGCCATGTTCCACGACCGCGCCGTGATACACCATCGCCAGGCGGTCTTCAACGCCCGGGCCGCCATTCGGGATACCAGTGAAGCTTTCACGGCCTAACTCCTTTTGGCCCTTGAAATTGAACGGGCAATGATCGGTTGACACTTCCTGCAGGTAGCCGAGCCGCAGGGCTTCCCAGAGCGGCTCGATGTTTTCTTTTGGCCGAAGCGGCGGGGTGAAAACGTACTTCGCCCCTTCGAAGTTCGGCTTGTCATACGCGGTTTCGTCGAAGAAGAGATACTGCGTACACGTTTCCCCGAACGCCGGCAGGCCACGCTCGCGGGCACGCTTAATTTCTTCGGCGCCGCCGGCCGTGCTGACGTGAACGATGAAGACCGGCGCCTTGGCGAGCTCGGCGACTTTAAGCGCGCGGTAAATGCCGTCGTGTTCCGTCACCGGCGGGCGGCTGACGGGGTGATACTTCGGCTCGAGTTTTCCCTCGGCGACGAGGTTCTGGATCATCTCCTCGATGACGACGCCGTTCTCCGCATGAACCAGCGTAAGGCCGCCCGCGGCACCGGCGTCTTGCATGACACGGAACAGCGTGCGGTCGTCGATGAGGAAAACGCCGGGATAGGCGAGGAAGACCTTGAACGTCGGCACGCCGTGCTCGATGACGGCGGCGAACTCGTCTTTATGGTGCGGCTCGTACGCGGTGACGGCCATGTGGTAGCCGTAGTCGATGGCGCAGCGGCCGTCGGACTTGGCGTGCCAGTCGTCGAGCGTTTCCTTGAACGTTTTGCCCTTGTATTGGATGGCAAAATCGATGATCGACGTCGTGCCGCCGACGGCCGCGGCGCGGGTGCCGGTCTCGAAGCTGTCGCTGGAGACCGTGCCGCCGAAGGGCAATTCCATGTGGACGTGCGGGTCGATGCCGCCGGGGATGACGAGCTTGCCGCCGGCGTCGATGATTTTATCGACGCCGGCGGTCGGCAGCTTGTGGCCGATCGTTTTGATCGTCTCTCCTTCGATCAAAACGTCGGCCGTGTAATCATCTGCCGCAGTCACGATGCGGCCATTTTGGATCAGTGTCGTCATAGGAGCGTTTAGCCACGAATGGCACGAATGAACACGAATTAGAAAACGAAACGATGCCAATCGAGGCGTGCAGGGTCTCCAAAATTGATGAGCACACCGACTTTCATGCCCGTCGCCCGTAAATAATTGATGATCTGGGCTTCTTCACGCGAAGTCATTTCTCTGACTGCTTTGATTTCAACAATCACGGATTGATAGCAAACGAAATCCGCAATGTATTCGCAGCTCAAAACATGGCCTTTATACATCACTTTAAGTCGAGACTGTGACACAAATGGTATGCCCCTCTGTTGCATTTCAATCGCAAACGCCTCTTGATATACAGCTTCTGCGAAACCTGCGTTCAATTGGTTGTGCACTTCCATTGCCGCTCCAACGATCGCGTAAACTTCTTTTCCGAACTCCAATTCTTTATTCGTGCCCATTCGTGGTATTCGTGGCAAAATTAAAGTTTGGAAGCTTCCGTGAGTCCGGCATC
>JASGJJ010000003.1:0-362677 GCA_049840775.1 Tepidisphaeraceae bacterium | reverse complement strand
TCATCGCGCGTGCCCCCTCTTCGTTACGGTATTTCGGCTCGAGCACGTTGGAATGACCGACTACGCTTCGGTGATTGCCGGGTTCTGGCACGTCGATACCGTGAAAACCGTACCACCAGTGTTCACCCGTTACAGACCCCCAAATCCAACGCGCCTCCGGACGGGAAATCGCCCAGAGATCGGCCACAGTATGAACGCCGGCCAGTTCGAGTCGGCCTCCATCGCCTCGCTGATACCGGGAAGATCGCGCATCTCATGATCGGCAAGTTTGTTCGGAAGTTGATCGACATTCAGAACAGTCAGGCCATCTGTTTTTTGGGAATCGGCGGCAATCTTGGCGAGCAATCGCGTCGGCGCAATGCCTGCGGAAGCCCGAATGCATGCACCGACATTTTTGGCGATCTGCCCTTTCACCCGCCGAACCAGATCTGTCGCAACTTCGATCGATTCTTCGGCCGGCATCAGGCCAGCCGACCATTCGTCGAAATGAGTAGACCTTGCAGACCGGCACATGCAGATCGCATGCGTCTAACAACTTTCGGTGCACCTTCACGTACTCGGCCGGCCGCGCCTTTGAGGATAGCGATGTCCGGGCACATTTCCCCGCCCCTGCCAGACCGGTGTCCCGGTCTTACAGCCCGCCCGCTTTGCCTCTAGGCTGGCAGCAATCAGCGATGTCGATTCCGACTCGACGGGAATAACGCCCACCGGCCTCCCCTGCAGGTGCGGATGGGCGTTCTGCTCCACCGACGCAAAAAAGCTGTTCATATCAAAAAACAGCCAACGCAACGGCGGAAGAAATCGACCATCCATGACACAAACAAATACCTAACAAAAAACAAATTGCAAAACTTTTCTTCCTGCCCCGACATTTCGAAATCCCGGCAATATGTTCAGATTGCGCGAGGGCCTGCAGCCAGAACACAACACCATAAAATGCGGTCATTTATCTGTCGCAACGGTATGTAGACGGCACACTGGTTCAGAGCGGAGTGAACGGCGAATGCAGACTTTAGACTGGACGATTGTCGTCGGCTTTCTCGCCCTCATTCTGGCCGTCGCGTTGTACACCAAGCGGTTTGTCCGGAGTGTCGCCGATTTTCTTTTCCGGGGGACGCTGCGCCGGCCGTTATCTGCTGGCCAACGCACGCGGCGAATCCGACTCCAGCTGGCGAACACAATGAGCAAATTCGAGATCATCATGGTCTCCGGCTTTCTTCCAGACCTGCTTCGGTTCAGTTGGTCCTTGCTAAGGTTAATAGGGAAACACGATAGAATCCGAACAGCACCTAACTGCTCGCATCACGTCGCGGCGAAGGCATCTTCGCCATGACGTATTCGATGAACGGCCCATCAGACTTGCCGCGCGTGATGGTCAATCCGCTGTCGGCGATTACGCCCGGCATTCTGCGCCGCATCTTCGAGCCGAGGGAAGAAAACGCGCGCCACGAGTCGCCGAGCGCCGGCAGCACGGGTCCAGCGAACGACCTTGATTCAGCGCGTGGCGCGTCTTGCCGCGCGACAGCTTGATCACCGCCATCGACCAGATCGCGTTGCAGAGAATCGCGAAGGACGCGATCACTCGGCGTGTTGTTCACCGCGATGCGCGCCTTGCTCGATCAGGCGCTTGGCCTCGCCGTTCGATGCCGTCAGCCCCGCGCGCGTGCAGCGCGGCGGGCAGACGCAATCCCGACAAACTCCGTTGCGCTGAGCTTCGACCGTGGGCAGCGCAGCGCCGGCGCCGCCTTGCGCGAATGTTGGCCGCGCGGCTGCGTCCGCCGCGCTTCGCGGGCGTGCGCGGCCATGGAGCAGTGCGGTCGCCTCGGTGGCGAGAACTTTCTTGGCCTCGTTGATCTCGGCGCCCTGCAACGCTTCGAGCGCGCGCGATCTCGTCCAGCGGCAGATCGGTGAACAGTTTCAGGAAGCGGCCGACGTCGGCGTCTTCGGTGTTGCGCCAGATATTGCCAGTAATCATAGGGGGTCAGCATGTCGGCGTTGAGCCACACGGCGCCCCTGGCGGTCTTGCCCATCTTGGCGCCCGAAGCGGTGGTGATCAGCGGCGTGGTCAGGCCGAACATGCTGGCCTCACGCGGCGGCGTGAATTCGACGCCGTTGACGATATTGCCCCATTGGTCCGAGCCGCCCATCTGCAGTGCGCATCCGTAGCGGCGCGTCAGCTCAACGAAATCGAAGGCCTGCAGGATCATGTAGTTGAATTCGAGGAAGGTCAGAGGCTGTTCACGCTCCAGGCGCAGCTTCACGCGAGTCGAAGGTCAGCATGCGGTTGATCGTGAAATGCGGGCCGACATCGCGCAGGAACTCGATGTAGTCGAGCT
The DNA here is from genome assembly GCA_049840775.1 of Tepidisphaeraceae bacterium. Lineage (GTDB taxonomy): Bacteria > Planctomycetota > Phycisphaerae > Tepidisphaerales > Tepidisphaeraceae > RYN-431. The sequence goes on along the minus strand of JASGJJ010000003.1, from coordinate 360,341 downwards.
TGTCAACAGCCATTCGGCGTTGTTGACGATGATCGCGTCGGTCGGGCCGTCGCCGAAAGTCAGGAATTTGGCGAACATGCGGCGGATGCCGGCCATATTGGCGGCGATCTTCTCATCGGTCAGCATTTTGCGCGTCTCGTCCTTGCCCGACGGGTCGCCGACCTTGGTGGTGCCGCCGCCCATGAGCACGAACGGCTTGCCGCCGGTGCTGCAGCCAGCGCAGCATCATGATCTGGACCAGCGACCCCACGTGCAGGCTGTCGGCGCGTGAAATCGAAGCCGATATAGGCCGGTCACCACTCCCGCCATTGCCGCCGCGTCCAGGGCCGCGAGGTCGGTGCATTGATGGATGTAGCCGCGGTCGTGCAGCGTGCGGGTGAGTTGGGAGCCGGTCATGGCGCGCGGTTAGCACATGCAGCATGGCGCGGGCAAAGCGCGCCGCGACGCCAAAAAGTCTCAGGTGAATTTAATGGCCCCCAAAGTGCCGATTTCGCCTGAGGCGGGCTTGGCGCCCTCGCGCCCTCCCGTTAGCGTCGGCCCAAGCGGTCAAAGTACCTGCGGGAGGATGGCATGTTGCGTTGGATTGGCGCGGCCGTGCTGGCGGTCGTCGTGCTCGGCGCGCTATGTGGGCGGCGCGGTGTTCTGGAACTGGTTCGGCCACACCATCGACGGTGAGATCATCGGCCAGTCGCGACCGGCCGATCAGCACGCAACGCGATGCGGCGATCACGGCGGCGGGTGACGAGGCGCCAAGCGCATTCTGTTCGGCGATCTCCACGTCCACACCACCTTCTCGACGGACGCATTCGTTTGGTCGCTGCCGATTTTCGGCGGCGAGGGCGTACATCCGCTCGCGGACGCCTGCGACTTCGCTCGATATTGTTCGCAACTCGATTTCTGGGCCGCCACCGACCACGCCGAAGCACTGACGCCAAAGCGTTGGGCAGAGACACGCAACTCCGTACGGCAATGCAACGCGGTCGCGGCCAATGCGCAGACGCCCGATACGGTGGCCTTCATCGGCTTCGAATGGACACAAGTCGGGCGCACGCCCGCAGATCACTACGGCCACAAGAACGTCATCTTCCCTGGCCTTCAAGATGAGGGGGTCGCGCAGCGCGCCATCGCGGCTGCCGGCGTCGCGACGCAAACGCTGCGCCGGATCACCGGTGACGCTGAACAAATGGCTGCCGTTTCTCGATTGGCGTCACCATCAGGACTATTTCGATTTCGATCATTATCAGCGCGAGATCAGCGCTGTCCCCGATTGTCTGCGCAATGTCGCGTCGCAAGGATTTCGCCGCGAGACTGCTTTAAATCAGCCGCGACGCCTGGTGAATTGGTCGAACGTCTAGACTCAGCAACACCTCAATTATCTCTTGATCCCGCATGGCACCTCATGGGGCTTTTACACGCCGCCCGGAACGACGTTTGATAAGCAATTGAAGGCCGCCGAGCACCCAGAACGTCAACAGCTCATCGAAGTGATGTCTGGACACGGCAATTCGGAGCAGTTCCGCAATTGGCATGAAATCAACATCGCCGCCGACGGCCGCTCCGGCACTTGTCCGCGCCAACACCGGATTACGAGCCCTCTTGCTGGCGCGCCGGCGAAATCATCCGCACGCGCTGTGAGGCAGCATATGAGCCGCACAATGTCTGCGAACAGCGCGCCGCGGAAACGCGCCTGCGAGCGGCCAATCTAGGCGTCGCCTACCACTTGCTCGTGCCCGGCGTGCATGCCGAAGAATGGCTCGATTCCGGCCAGTGTCGTGATTGCTTCGTGCCGCCGTTCTCGCACCGGCCGCGCACCTGAGTAGGAATGAGGTGAGGGGCCAATTCACCTCTTGTTTTGAGGCCATTGCGTGGCCGAGTTAAGTCGTACGAAGTCGAACCCGAAGACCGCCTCCATGCAAACGACCCTCACTACGCCGCGGGTGTCCGCGTCGCGCCGCGTCGCCGATCAACCGACGCATCTCGACCCGGAGCAGTGGCAAGCCATTCTCGGCCATGTGCGTCAGCACCACCCGAGCATGAACCGCGTCTGGTTCGATCAACTCGTCGCTCATGAATTGAGCAACGGGATGATCCAGGTCAAAACCCAGACGCTGCCCCAGCTCAACTTCATGCAAATGCAGGGCCAGCAGCCTTTCACGGCGGCGGCGCAGGCGGTCACGGGGCGGCTTGTCAGTGTTCTGTTCCATTGCGACCACGTCCAACGCGGCGGCGTTTTCGCGGAAGGCCAACGGCCGTCCCCCTGAACCCGGATTACGCGTTCGACACGTTCGTCACCGGCCCGGAAAATCGTCTCGCCCAGGCCGCCAGCGTGGCCGTGAGTGAACAGCCGGGCAAGAGTTACAATCCGCTGTTCATCCACGGCGGCGTCGGGCTGGGTAAAACGCACCTGCTCCAGGCGACCTGTCAGAAGTTGCTCGAGCGGAATCCTGACGCACAGATCATGTACCTGTCGTGCGACTCGTTCATCAACCAATTCATGAGCGCGGTCGAGACGAACCAGATGGGCGAGTTCCGTAACCGCTATCGCCACGTCGATGTGTTGGTGATCGACGACATCCACTTCCTCGGCGGCCGCGAGCGGAGCCAGGAAGAATTCTTCCACACGTTCAACACGCTCTACCAGCAGCACAAGCAGATCATCCTGAGGCGCGGATTGCCCGCCTACGGAAATTCCTGAGCTCGAGGAACGCCTCATCAGCCGCTTCAACTGGGGCCTGGTGGCCAAGGTCGACAAGCCGGGCTATGAGACACGCGTTGCCATTTTGCGTCGTAAGGCGCGGCTGCGGGCGCTGGAACTGCCGGAAGACGTCGTCTGCTACGTCGCGGCTAAAATCGAAAACAACACCCGCGAACTCGAAGGGGCCATCACCAAACTCCAAGGCCTCAGCCTGCTGACCGGCGGCACGATCAATCTGGAACTGGCCAAGACCGCGCTCGGCGATGCCGAACCGCCGGAGCAGAAGCACGTCACCATTCAGCAGATTCTCGACGTCGTCACAAAATACTACGGCGTCAAACTGGCTGACCTGCAGAGCAAAAAACGCAACAAGTCCATCGCCTGGCCGCGGCAGGTTTGCATGTACCTGGCACGCAAGCACACGCGGTACAGCCTGGAAGAAATCGGCGCGTACTTCGGCGGCCGTGACCACACGACCGTGCTGCACGGCGTTCGCACTGTCGACGGCGATATGAAAGAAGACCCTGAAATCGACCGCCAGGTCCGCCAGATCGATAACGAACTCGTTAAAGCCTGACTGCCGATTCGTTTCGAGATGAACCGCATCTGACTCGAATTCTTCTTTTCGCTTTTTCTGCCGACCCCGGCACGTTATTCTGAGATCGCGTCTGAAAATTCGCGAGGCATTTCCAAGGGGTTGGACATGAGAGCACGGCTGATCATCTCCGCAATGCTTCTTTCCTTGTCGGCTGCCACGTCATGGGCCAGCGTTGTGGTCGTCGGCACCGAGGCCGAGGGCGATGGCGGGTACGGCGTTGGAAAAAGTCTCGACGAAACCTACCACCTGATCATCGCTCAGCAGTTTACACTCACGGCAACCACGCCGCTGGAATCAATCACTGTTTACGTTAACGGCGACGGCACGGCGAACCCGCAGGACGCCTTCGATTTCTACCTCACCGACGCCATCGGTGCGTCCGCCACCGCCGCCAATGTGCTGGCCAGTGGCACGGGGACGTTCCCGAATTCCCTCAACGGGGAGCACGGCCCGGTCACCTTCGCTACGCCGATCACACTATCGGCCGGCAGTTATTTCATCACCCTCACCAGTGCCGAAGGTCAAGGCAGCGGGTGGGGACGAACGCCCCGTCAGTCTCCACCCTCGGCGGCACGATTGGCAATAGCTATGTCGGCATCACCGATGGCTCGACGACGGGTAACTACACGAACCTTGATCCGCTGAACCCCGGCACAGGCTATGCAAATTTTCTCGTCACCGCCGTCCCCGAGCCGGCGATTCTTGGAACACTGCTGCTGGCGGGCCTGCCGCTGCGGCGACAACGCGCATGACCGCTCGCCGTCGTCTCCGGCCGTGTTTTCACCTACATTGTGAGCGTGACGCCCGACGCCGATTTCGCCGCCGCCCGTGACATCTGCCGGCGGCACGCGAAGAGCTTTTACTTCGCCTCTCATTTCCTGCCGCGGGAGAAACGGCTTCACGCCTACGCCGTCTACGCGTTTTGCCGTCTGCTCGACGACGCCGTGGACGAAGCCAGCGACAACGCCACGCGTGTGGCCCGGCTGGTGAAGTTCGATGAACTGCTCGATTCGCTCTACGCCGGCGATTTGCCGGACGAGCCGATCGAGCAGGACAAAGCACTCCGTGCATTCGCCGCGACGGTGAACGCCTGTGAAATCCCCAAGCGGCTTTTCCAGGAGCTGGCCGAGGGGTGTCGCATGGACCTGACCAACAATATTTACGCCGACTGGCCGGCGTTGGAAACGTATTGTTATCACGTGGCGGGCGTCGTTGGCGTGATCATGTGTCACGTCTTCGGCCTGGCCGATCCCGCAGCTCACCGCAAGGCGATCGCGATGGGCAACGCCATGCAGGTCACGAATATTCTGCGTGACATCAAGGAAGACCTGGCGATGAACCGCATCTATCTGCCTCAGGACGAGTTGGCACGTTTCGGTGTCACAGAAGCAGGCCTAAGGGCAGGGCGGGTCACGACTGAATTCGTCGAACTCATGCGTTTTGAAATCGCCCGCGCCAGAGCACTCTATGCCGAAGGCGCTGATGGCCTGCGTCTGATTCCGAACGACGGCTCACGCTACACTGCCGCGGTCATGAGCAGTGTTTACGGCGGCATTCTCGGCGCGATCGAGCGACAGAATTACGACGTCTTTTCACGCCGGGCGAGGCTGAACGGTGTGCAGAAAATCAAAAAACTCTTCGTCGCGCGTCGCCTGGTAAAGTAAAGCCAACTACCCATGCCGACGCTGCCGCTTACACGCCCAATTCCATCGCCGACGCCAGCCATCGGGTTCGCGCACCGGGCGGCTACAAGTGGTGGTACTTTGATGCCGAGGATGCCGCGACCGACACGCAGATCGTCGCAATTTATCTGCACGGATTCGTCTTCCATCCCGGCTACTTGCGGGCGTACAAGAAGTTCCTGAAGCAGCCGACGAAGACGTTGCCGCCGTTGCCTGACGATTACGTTTGCGTCTATCTCGTCGTCTACCGCGGCGGCAGGATTCTCACGCAGATCATGAAGCAGGTGCCTGCCACTGGTTACGCGGCGGCCACGGACGGGGTGGATGTCCGCATCGGAAAAAGCACGCTGCAGAAGCGTGACGGCAGAATCGGAGTTCACGTCGAAGGCGCACCGTGGAAACTCACCAGCCGCGGTCCGATCACACTCGTGGATCAGACCCTGGCGGCCGATCTGGTGTTCACGCCGACAACGCCCGACACGCCGCACGAACGGCCGTTTCTGTCGCGGGAAATGACCGGCGCCGATCATCACTGGGTGATCGCAAATCCTGTTTGCGAGGTCGCCGGCGAAGTAAAAGTGACCGGTGCCGACGGCTCAGCGATAGAAACCATTACCTTCCGCGGCCGCGGCTATCACGATCATAACTACGGCACCGCGCCGCTCGGGCCGGGCTTGAAGAACTGGGCCTGGGGCCGGGCGATCAGCGGCAATCGCGGCGTGACGTTTCACTACGCCGTTCCACAAGATCAATCACTGCCGCCGGAATCGCATCTCGTCATCGCCGACGAACACGGCACCGTCACGAGCGACGCCAAGCCGATCATCTCCTTTGACCGGAAAACGTCGTTGGGTCTGGCCTATCCGTCCACAGCGGATTGGCCGGGTGTGATGCGGCTGGCGAAGCCTCGCGTGATCGACGCGTCGCCGTTCTATCTGCGGCTGCAATACGACGCGGACTTGAATGGTGAGAAGACAACGGCGTTCTGCGAAGCCGCGTATCCGCACCGGCTGCGCTGGCCGGTGCTGGGGCGGATGATCGAAATGTCGATCGATAAACGCGGCGTCTGAACACGGCCGCCCGAGTTCAACGCGAGATCAGTTCGGGTCTTGAAAATTCCGGGCTTTTTCCGCCGGCATGCCCGCGGCGGGGCCGGTCGTCGGCGTGGCGGGCGGGCCGAGGCGATAGACGCGGCCGGTGCGGCTGCTGACCTGCTCGTGGCCGTCTTTCATTTCCATCTGGCCGTAATCGACGATGTAAAGTCGCACCGTCCGGGCCGAACTTGACGTCGATCGGGCGTTCCATTTCGCGGTCCGCGCCGGGAATCATGCTTGCCGGCACGCGGCGGGTGTTCGTGATGAAATCGCTGACACGCTTCGTATCCATGTCGACAATCCGCACCGCGTACCCCTGCGGCCCGACGAGCTTCTGGCCACTGGTAGCGAACGGTGCGCGGTCGCCGGAGAGCGCGACGACCAACTGATTGCGGAACGGCTTGAACGGGTCGGACGGATACGCCGGGACGAACGTCATCTTTGCCGCGCCGGAAAGCGGCGGGAAGACGCCGTAGAGCAGCGTGCTGCGGTCCGGCGGGATGAGGCCGCTGGCTTCGTGGTCGATAACCGTGCTGATCTGCGGGTAGCCGGTCTTGCGGATCATTTCTTCCGGCGGCTGGAAGGACGGGTCGTCGATTGACCGCAGGTCGGCGGAGTAGTCCGGGAAGCCGAACCAGACTTGCCCGCCGAGGATGACACGGAGGACGCTGTCGGGGTCGTCTTTCACCGGCCGCGTGCCGCGGAGTTCCATGCCGTTGTTGGAGGCGAACAGGTTGCCGAACTCTGTAAACGCCAGGCCGCGTGGCAGGCGAATGCCGTGCGCTTCGACGCGGAGGTCGCCGCCTTCGAGGTCGACGCTGTAAATCGCGGACGTCGGACGGTCGGTGCGGCTGTGGGGGATTTTGAGTCGGCCGAGCACGCCGAACGCCTGGAAGGGCCCGGTGACGGCGATGTCATTGCCCCCGAACAGGCCGCCACGGGGATTGGGCGTCTGGAAGCGGAAGCCGGTGAGTTTGGTATCGACGTAAGGCTGGTCGGCGAATTCGGGGTGCTGATCGACCCAGCCGACCTGCCAGTTGTCCAGACCGACGACGCCGCTATTGGTGGCCGCACCGATGCCGAAGTAAAGGCGGCCGTTCGTCGGGTGGACGGCCAGGTCGGTGATGCCGTAATCGCCCAGCGTCGGCAGGCCGGCAACGACGGTCTGGTGCCCGCCGTCGTAATCGAACGCGGTAATCACGCCGAAGCCACGCTCGTCACGGTGGGCGACGTAAATTTTCCCCTTGGCGAGGGTCATTGCCCAGATCGGGCCGTGGATGCGGAATTGTTCGTCGAGCAGGGGGATTCGGGTAAACCGAGGGTAAATCGGGAACTGTTCCCCGGTCGGCAGAAAGCCGATGACGCGCGGCGACGCGAACTTCCCGAGCCCGCTCTCGGCGACGACAGTACTGCCCTTGTACCGTGGCTCGTCGGCCTCAAAACCAATGGCGACCGGCGCGGACAGGCCGTCGATGTAAGGCGTAAGTTCAAGATTGGCGGGATATTCGATCTCAGTGCGGTCGATGACCTGGCGTTCGTCGAGCGGGACGTATCGCAATGTGCGACCGCACCCGCCGGCCATCAGGCCGCCCAGACAAACCAAACCCACGGCCCACCGGCCGGCCCGCTCGACAGAGAGTTTCCGCACTGTCCGCCAGCCTACCGGCGCAACGCCGAACGCTCAAGCGGGCTAACCCCTTGCATTGTTCGACAAAACCTCTATGATGCCCGCCCCAATTGCCTCGCTAGCTCAATTGGCAGAGCAGCTGACTCTTAATCAGCGGGTTTCAGGTTCGAGTCCTGAGCGGGGCACTCAAGAAAGCTGCTTAGGGCAGTTCAAGCCAAGGCCGTCGGCGTTTCGCCGGCGGTTTTTCGTTTTGTCGATCTACCTCATTCCTGATGCCCGAATGATCGGCGGCCTCAGCCGAAACCTGAACCGCGGATTAACTGAAATGGTCTTCCGCTGTTACACTCCGCCGCGTTCGTGGACACTACGAATCGATTGGGGCTGACAACGAGACAACGGGATGATGGACCAACACCGTTTCCGCCGAGGCATTCGATCGGCGTCGTTCGCGCTGGTGCTGTTCGTCGCTGCGGCGATCAGCCAGGCACAGGATGTCGTCGATCATACCGCACACGCCATGCACGATCACGCCGCCATGGCGTCGTCGACCGCGGCAGCTTCTGATGACGGTTTTTTCACCAACCTGCTGAAGGTCTACACGCCTCGCCGCGTCTGCATGAATTATGAGACAGGCCTGATCTGGCTGCATTTGATTTCGGATGCGCTGATCATGCTGGCTTATTTTTCGATTCCGTTCGCGCTGGTTTATTTCGTTCGCCGTCGGCGCAACCTGGCGTTCAACTGGATCTTCGTCTGCTTTGCCATCTTCATCCTGGCGTGCGGCACAACGCATTTGATCAACATCATTGCGATCTGGACGCCCGTGTATCGCCTGGACGGCATTGTGAAGCTGATCACGGCGATTGCCTCGATCGGCACGGCGACGATCCTTTGGCCGCTGATTCCCAAGGCGATCGCGCTGCCGAGCCCGTCGCAGCTTCGATTGGCGAATGAATCGCTCGCCCACGAGATTGCCGAGCGCAAGCAGGCCGAGGCGAAGTTGCAGCGGATGCACGACGAACTCGAAATCCGCGTCAATGAACGAACGGCCGAGCTGAAGACTGCGAACGAAAAACTGCTCGAAGAGATGAAGGTCCGCAAGGAATTCGAAATATCGCGGGCCCGTCTTGCCGCCATCGTTGAATCTTCCGAAGACGCGATTATCGGAAAATCACTCGACGGCAAGATCACCGACTGGAATCGTGGCGCGAACGAACTGTTCGGCTATGAGTCTGCCGATATTGTCGGGCAGTCGATTCTGACGATCGTGCCGGCCGAACGTCATGACGAAGAGCGTGACATTCTTGTGAAGATTGGGCGCGGTGATCGGGTTGAGCAATTTGAAACGGTTCGCATTTCCAAAACCGGTCGTCCGATCGATGTTTCGCTGACCGTCTCGCCGATTCTGGATGCCGACCGCCAGATCATCGGCGCGTCCGCTAGTGCACGTGACATCACGCTGCAGAAGGAAGCCGAGCGCGAGCGTGAGCGGCTGCTGGCGAACGAGCGCGTCGCACGCAGCGAGGCCGAGCACGCGAATCGGATGAAAGACGAGTTTCTCGCGACGCTTTCGCACGAACTCCGCACGCCACTCAATGCCATCCTGGGTTGGTCGCAAATTCTGCTCCGCAGCAAAGGGCAGACGGATGACGTTCGGCAAGGGCTCGATGTCATTGATCGCAACGCCCGCGCGCAAGTCCGTCTGGTCGAAGACCTGCTGGACATGAGCCGCATTCTTACCGGAACGGTTCGGCTGGACGTCCAGCCGGTCTCGCTGCCGGGCGTGATTCAGGCCGCCCTTGATGCGGTGCGGCCGGCGGCGGACGCGAAGGAGATCGTCATCCAGCCGGTGCTCGATCCGCAGGCCGCCGCCGTCACCGGCGACCCGGCTCGGCTGCAACAGATCATCTGGAACCTGCTGATTAACGCGATCAAGTTCACCCCCAAGGGCGGCCGCGTGCAGATCTTCCTGGAACGTGTGAACTCACAGATCGAAGTGACGGTGACCGACAGCGGCGAGGGGATCAAGCCCGAGTTTCTGCCGTACGTTTTCGAACGGTTTCGCCAGGCCGATCCGTCGACCACACGGCGTCATGGCGGGCTGGGGCTGGGGCTCGCGATCGTTCGGCATCTCGTCGAACTGCACGGCGGGCGGGTGTCCGTGAAATCTGAAGGCTTGGGGCGTGGGGCGAGCTTCATCGTCGCCTTGCCGCTGCGGCCGTTGCGATTGCAGAACGAGCCCGGCATGCCGCGCATTCACCCGGAGACCGGTTTCGTCGCCGGCCCGGACGGCGACATCCCGAGCCTGGCCGGCCTGAAGGTGCTGGTCGTCGATGACGAAGCCGACTCTCGGGAAATCATCCGCATTATTCTTACGGAGCACGGTGCGAAGGTCATTACGGCCGGCTCCGTATCGCAGGCGATGCAGTTGCTGCGGGACGAGTCGCCGGACGTCGTCTGCAGTGATATCGGCATGCCGGAAGAAGACGGCTATTCGTTGATTCGCCGCATCAGAAAGCTCCCCGCAGCCGAGGGCGGTAACACGCCGGCGGTGGCGCTGACGGCTTTCGCGCGGTCGGAAGACCGCCGCGTGGCGTTGATGAGCGGCTTCCAGATGCACGTCGTCAAACCCGCCGAGCCGGCGGAACTGGTCACCGTCATCGCCAGCATCGCCCAACGTCGGTCGTGAGTGCTTCGCACGATCGCAAACGAAAATCCGCGTTTCGCAATCGGGAAGGGTAGACGTAGCCAACGGGCGGCATTGAGATAAAGGCGGAGGACTCCCGCCATGTCGGCCGTTTGTTTGCCCGTTTCGCTGCGCACGGAATATCTGCCCAATCCGCTCGGCCTGGACGAACCGCGGCCGCGGTTGAGTTGGAAGATGCGGGACGACCGCCGCGGGGCGAAACAGTCGGCGTATCAAGTCCAGGTCGCCGATTCCCCCGACGCATTCAATGCGGGAAAATTGCGATGGGACAGCGGCCGCGTCGCGGGTGATCAATCAATTCACATCGACTACGCCGGCCCCGCTGTTGCGTCGCGGGCGCGGGTGTTTTGGCGCGTGAAGCTGTGGGACCACGCCGGCATTGAAACACCGTGGAGCGAAACCGCGTTCTGGGAAACAGGGCTGCTCGATCGCAGTGAATGGACGGGCGACTGGATCGCCTCGCCGCACACGGGCGGCCCGTACACGCCGCCGCCCGTGCCGTATGTCCGCAAGACCTTTGACGTCGGCAAAACGATCGCCCGTGCCCGGCTGTACGCCACGGGCCTTGGCATCTACGAATTCGAACTCAACGGCCGGCGTGTGGACGACGCGCAGTTTCTTCCCGGCCGGACCGAATACCAGCAGCTCGTTCAGTACCAGGTGTTCGACGTGACGACGCTCATCGGGCAGGGTGGCAACGCCATCGGAGCGATCCTCGGCGACGGCTGGTACTGCGGCCACCTGCACAGCGACCCGCGGCAATACTACGGCGATCGGCCGAAGCTGCTGGCGCAACTGGTCCTCGATTTCACCGACGGCACGAGCCAGACGATCGCCACCGACGGCACCTGGAAAACCGCCACCGGGCCGATCCGCTCGTCCGACATGTTGATGGGCGAAGACTACGACGCGCGCCTGGAAATCACCGGCTGGAGCAGTGCGGATTTCGACGCCAGCCGGTGGGAACCCGTCGCCGTGATGGCCGACCCGGGCATCGCCATCGTGCCGATGCGCAGCCAGCCGGTGCGGAAGATTCAGGAGATCGTCCCGAAGCAGTTGCCGGTCGTCAGCGCGAACAAACGTCGCTGGATTTTCGACCTCGGCCAAAACTTCGTCGGCCACGTGCGTCTGAAGATGCGCAACCAGCCGGCGGGGCAGACGGTCGACCTGCGGCACGTCGAAATGCTCGACGCCAACGGCAAGCCTTACGTCACCGCGCTCCGCACCGCCCGCGCCACCGATCACTACACGACGCGCGGCGGTGCCGAAGAAACGTTCGAACCTCGGTTCACTTTCCACGGGTTCCGCTACGTCGAAGTCCGCGACGTGAAAGGCCAGCCCGAGCCGGACACGGTGACTGGTGTTGTCGTGCATTCTGATCTGCCGTTCACCGGCACGTTCGAGTGCTCCGACCCGCTGTTGAACCAGCTGCAAAGCAATATCGTCTGGAGCCAACGCGGCAACTTTCTGGACTTCCCGACCGACTGCCCGCAACGCGATGAACGCATGGGCTGGACCGGCGACGCGCAGGTCTTCATCCGCACCGCCGCGTTCAATATGGAAGTGGCCGGCTTCTTCCGGAAGTGGCTCGCGGACATGGCCGTCGCACAGTTCAAGGACAGCGGCAGCGAAACCTCATTCGACGGCACGAAAGCCAAGCGCGAGCCTGGCGGCATTCCGAGTGTCATTCCGTTCTGCGCCACCCTCGCCAATGAAGGCGGCCCCGCCTGGAGCGACGCGGCCGTCATCTGCCCGTGGACGATTTACCTCTGCTACGGCGACACGCGGCTGCTCGCCGAGCGGTATGAGATGATGACGAAGTTCGTCGAATTCCTCCGCCGGACTTCGAACAACCTCATTCGCGCCGACGAAACCAACAAATGGCGTGGCTATGGCGACTGGCTCAGCCAGAACGCCGACACGCCCAAAGACCTCATCGGCACCGCGTTCACCGTTCACTCGGCCGAACTGCTGAGCAACATCGCCGGTGTACTGGGCAATGCTGACGACCAGAAAAAGTATCAGGCGTTCGCTGATGAAGTCCGCGTTGCCTGGCAGAAAAAATACATCGCCGACGGCGATCTGATTGCCAAAACGCAGACGGGCTACGTGCTGGCCTTGCACTTCAAGCTTGTGCCGAGCGAACTTCGGCAGCGGTTTGTCGACTTGCTCGTCAAAGACATCGAAAGTCGCGACATGCACCTGTCGACCGGCTTCGTCGGCACGCCGTACCTCACGCACGTGCTCACCGACGGCGGCAGGGCGGACGTGGCGTACGCACTGCTCACGCAGAAAACGTTCCCCGGCTGGCTCTTCCCGGTCACGCACGGCGCGACGACGATGTGGGAACGCTGGGACGGCTGGACGCCCGAGAAGGGCTTCCACGACGCCGGCATGAACAGCTACAACCACTACGCCTACGGCGCCGTCGGCGAATGGATGTACGCCCGCGTCGCGGGCATCGACCTTGACCCCGCGCGGCCGGCGTATAAACACGTCCGCGTTCGGCCTGTCGTCGGGGGCGGCTTGACCTACGCGACGGCGACTTACGAATCGCCATTCGGGCGGATCAAAAGCGGCTGGTCGATCGAGGCTGGCAAGCTAAAGCTCAACGTGCTGATTCCGCCCAACACGACGGCAACGGTCGTTGTGCCAACGGCAGGCTCGGGCGACGTCACCGAGGCCAGTGGTGTCATGCCGGTCGAATCGTCAGGCAGTGCTGTGCGGTTCGAAATTGGGGCGGGTTCGTACGAATTTACCGCAGACTGGGCGGCCACTGCCCGTTGACGTAACGGCAACATGTTAATCACGGCAAACCTTGCGGGATAACGCGTGGTGCGGCTTACGCTGCGCTCATGGAATTTGCTTGGAACGCGAAGAATCGCCCGATATATTCGCTCCGTTCGCCCCGCCGTGTGCCAGAATAATGGCATGCGGCGTGGAGCGCCTCTGGTTGTGATTCGGAAGGAAATGCCGATGTCTTTGCGTACGCCGCGGTCGGGCCGCGCGCCGTCTGTCGTTCATGCTGTATCCGCCTGGTTCGATCTGGAAGGTTTAGAAACCCGCCGGCTTTACGCGGTTGCATCGCCGAAGATCGGCGATGTCCTCGGCTACATCGCTACTGACTTTTCCACTCGGCCGGAGGCGAAGCTGTCGCGGTCGGTCATCCGCAACAAAACCTACACGCTCGCGACGAAACAGCCGAACAGGTCGATCGTTCAGACGGTCGGGGATACGGTGCTGATCAAGGCCGTTGCGAATTCGAAGGGCTCCAAAAAACTTCAGGTTCAACTCGCTTCAATCGGCGCGACGGTCACCAGCACTGTCGGCTACGTGATGACGGCGGCCGTGCCGGTGTCGAAATTGTCACTCGTGAACGGCCTGTCGACGCTGCAGTACGCCGACGCTTCGTACGCCCCGTACACCAACGCCGGCAAGACCGACGACTACGGCGTGCAGGCCATGAGCGCCGACACCGCGTCCAAGCAATACGCCGTCGACGGCACGGGTGTCACGGTCGGCATTCTGTCGGACAGCTATAACGACCTCGGCGGCGCCAGCGCCGGCGTCGCCAGCGGCGACCTGCCGAGCAGCGGCGTCAATGTGCTCAAGGAATACACGACCGGCACCGGCGATGATGAAGGCCGGGCGATGGCGGAAATCGTTCACGACGTCGCGCCGGGGGCGAATATCGCTTTCTACAGCGCGTTCAACAGTGAAACCGACTTCGCTGCCGGCATTATCAAACTGGCGCAGCCGACCAGCAGCGGCGGGGCGGGAGCGAAAGTCATTGTCGATGACGTCGGTTGGCTCGATGAACCGTTCTTCCAGGACGGCATCGTCGCGCAGGCGGTTAACACCGCCAACAGCACCTACGGGGCTGCTTACTTCAGCGCGGCGGGCAACAGCGGCCGGCAGTCGTACGAGAGCACCTTTCGCAGTACTTCCACGATGACGGTTACGGGGGCCGGCACGGGGGTGTTCCAAGATTTTGACAGCACCGCCGCCACCAACATTTATCAACAGATCACCATTCCGGCCGGCGGATACGTGAAACTCGCATTCCAGTGGAATGCGCCGTTCTACAGCGCCAGTTCGAACGCCGGCGGCAGTGCGGCACCGACGAACAGTGTCGGGATTTATTTGTTCGACTCAGACAAGACGACGCTGCTTAACACAGCCACTGACAATCGCGTCGGCGGAGACGCCTACCAAATTCTCGCGTACGCAAATAATACGGGCGCTGCGAAGACCGCCTACATCGCGATGAAAGTCACGGCCGGCAGTGCTCCGGGTTACGTGAAATATATCGATTACGGCAACACCACGATTAACCAGTTCGCCACGAACAGCGGCACGAGCGTCGGTCACGCGACCGCCACGGGCGGCCGGGGCGTCGGAGCCGCCGCCTACTACCAGACACCCGCCTTCAATGTCACGCCGGCCGTTCTGGAAAGCTACAGCTCTGCCGGCGGCACGCCGATCTTCTTCAACGCCAACGGCACCAGCGCCGCCACCACGTACCGCAATCAGCCGAGCCTCGTCGGCCCGGACGGTGCCGCTACGACATTCTTCTACAGCATCGATTCGACCTTCGACGGCCAGTATCACTTCTTCGGCACCAGCGCCGCGGCCCCGCACGTTGCCGCGGTTGCGGCGCTGTTGCTGCAGGCCAAATCGTCGCTGACCGCGTCGCAGATCTATTCCACGCTCGAAACCACCGCGCTCGATATGAACACGGCCGGCTTCGATTACGACACCGGCTACGGCCTGGTGCGGGCGGACACGGCACTGGCTTCCGTCGCGTCGGGAAGCATCAGCGGCGTCGTCTTCCGCGACGTCAACTCCAACAATACCTTCGACGGCAGCGACACCGCCGTCAGCGGGCAAACCGTCTTTATCGACTCTGACAACAACGGCAACATCGGCAGCGGCAGCGGCACGGTCACCAACAGTACCGCCACCGCCATTCCTGACGCCACCGCCACCAATGCCGGCTTGTCGCGTGTGACGTCGTCACTGGTCACCAATTACACCGGCCGCGTCACCGGGCTGACGGTGTCGATCAATGCATCGCACGCCTTCAACAGCGACTTGGGTTTCACACTCATCACGCCGTCGGGCATCCGCATCCCGCTGATTACCAATCTCGGTTACCTCAACGGAACCGGTGACGGGACATCGACCAACAAAGGGCAAGGCGGGACAGGGATCAATCTCACGCTCAGCGATTCGGCCACGAATTACGTGCAAGGCTACTTCAACCCGACCGGTACGCTCACCGGCACGTACAAGCCGCAAACACCGCTGTCGGCCGCACTCAATGAGAATGCCAGCGGCACCTGGCAACTCGAAGTGCGCGACTACCGCTCCGGCAGCACAGGCACGCTCAACAGCTGGTCGCTCGGCGTCACATACGCCGAGCAACAAACCACCACCAACAGCAGCGGCGCGTATAGCTTCACCGGCCTGTCGCCGAGCGCGTTCTACGGCACGTACCGGGTCCGCACGGCCGCACTGAGTGGTTACACGCTCAGTCTGCCGACCACGCCGTACGACATCACGCTGGGGTCGGGGGCGACGATTGCGAACGACAACTTCGCGTTCGTTAGCGCCTCGACGCCGTCTACCGTCGCCAGCGTCGTGCTTGATGACGGCACGGTGCAACGCAGCCGTATTCGCACGATCGACGTCACCGTCAGCGGGACGGTGACCACGGGCAACATCGCCAGCGGCGCGTTTACCCTCACGCAGACGGCCGGTTCGGCTTCTTCACCGACTATTTACGCCTGGGGCGTCAGCGTGCTCGGCGTCAGCACGCCGGCGGCGGGGCAGACGAAGATCTCGCTCGGCTTCACCGGCAGCGGGCTCGTCAACGGCTCACTCGCGGACGGCCGATACAACCTGCTCATCGACGGCAGCAAAATCACCAACAGCACCGGCGGCCTGCTCGACGCGGCCAACTCCGGCACGCCGGGTTCCACGCGAACCGTCAGCTTCTACAAGCTCTACGGCGACATCGACGGCAATGCCACCGTCAACTTCAACGATTTCCTGCAGTTCCAAGCCGCGTTCGGTACGACGACATCCAGCAGCACGTTTCTGCCCGGATTCGATTACGACAATAACAGCACCATCGATTTCAGCGACTTCTTACCGTTCCAAGCCAGTTTCGGCACTACCGTCTGATCGCGAGTGGAGAAAATTGCGGTCCCACACCGGCCGGGCGGCGAAAGCTGTCCGGCCGTTTTGTTTTAAGGCTTTCGATTAAAGCAAAGCGGATTTTATGATCGTGGCCTGGAGGGCGTCACTCCGTGACGCTTCTTCATTTGCTTCGTGATACGGCGTCACGGAGTGACGCCCTCCAGGCCAGGTTACCGCTGCATCAAGGCGTCCATTGATCTAGCCGCGCGGGTGAAATTTCTTATGAACCGCTCGCAGGCGTTTGCCGTCGACGTGGGTATAGATCTGCGTCGTCGTGACGTCGCTGTGGCCGAGCAGTTCCTGGACGATGCGTAGATCGGCACCGCCGCTGATCAGGTGGGTGGCGAAACAGTGGCGGAGAACGTGCGTGGTGACCTGATCCTTCATGCCAATCGTCTTGGCGTGCTTTTTAACGATTTGCCAGAGCGCCACGCGTTCGATCGGCTTGCCCGCACGGGAGACGAAGACGTAATCGCTGTGCATGCCTTTGAGCAGCAGTGGCCGAAGTTCTTCGAGGTAGCGTTTGAGCGCTTCGATTGAGGCCCGCCCGATGGGTACGACGCGTTCCTTCGCGCCTTTGCCGAAGACGCGAACCGCGCCGACGGTCAGATTGGTGTCCCGCAGCGTCAGCGTGCAAAGCTCGCTCGCCCGCAGGCCGGCGGCGTAGAGCAGTTCCAGGATTGCCACGTCGCGGGTGAAAAAGCGGTGCTCCGGTTTCGGCGCGCCGATCAGCTTGCTGACGATCGTCTCGCTCAGCACGTGCGGCAAGTCCCGCTCGGGCTTGGGACGCTCGAGCTGATCCAGAATCGCTTTCTTGTCCTGCCCGATGGCCTCGCAGTATTTCAGATAGACCCGAATGGCGGCTAAGCGGCGGGTGACGGTTTTGGTCGATCGGAGTTCCCCTTTGGGATTCCTGAGCGTGCTCTGTTTTTGCAAGTAGAGCCGAAAATCATCGGCGTTGGCGGTCTGGAGGTTCTTGGCCTGCTCCTGCAAATGCAGGGCGAGGTCAGACAGATCGCGGCGGTAGGCCTCGATGCTGTTTTTCGCCAAACCGCGCTCGGTCTGGAGGTAAACGAGCAGCGGGCGGACTTCAGGCGGCGTGGGTTTGGCCGGCGATCGTGAGGGTGACGTTGACGACTGCATGCTGGGCCTGCACCTGCCGGACTCGGCGTTCGACGAGCAATTCTAGGTACGTGGGGCACGCCTTGTACTCGCCGAAGCAGTACCGAAAGGCGTGCTGCAGGTGCGAGACCTGGAAGTGGTCAGCGCACCGCTGGTCTTCGCGGTTCAGGAACGGGCAGTGTGGGTCGTTGCACGGCATAGGTTTGACCAATAAAGTCATCGGCCGAACCTGTTTCCGAGCGCCAGTTTTTGTCACAGATTTTGGTCCGATAACTCATCTAAGAGTTGAATGGTTGATCGGTTGATGAGTTGATCCGTGGCAACACGAGGGCCGAACAGGCGTAAACCGGGCACGGATCAACCCATCTACGGATCAACCGATCAACGAGCCATCCCCATGCACACCGCCGCCGACAGCCGTTATGACGTTTCGCCCGATTGGTTCCGCCGATGCGGGCAGACCGGTTTATTGCTGCCGGCGATCAGTCTGGGGTGCTGGCACAACTTCGGGGCGACGGGCACCGACAGCGGCAAGCACGCCGATGAGGCCGCCTTCCACGCCAACTGCCAGGAGATGCTCTTCACCGCGTTCGATCACGGCATCACGCATTTTGACCTGGCGAACAACTACGGCCCGCCGCCCGGTGCCGCCGAGAGCCGTGTCGGCCGTATTCTGAAAGACGACCTGGCGAGCTATCGCGACGAGCTGATCATCAGCAGCAAGGCCGGCTATAAGATGTGGCCCGGCCCGTACGGCGACTGGGGCAGCCGAAAATATCTCATGGCGTCGATCGACCAGAGCCTCAAACGCCTCGGCCTTGATTACGTCGACATCTTCTACCACCACCGCGCCGACCCGAATACGCCGGTGGAAGAAACGCTGTTCGCCCTGGACAGCATCGTGCGGCAGGGCAAGGCGCTCTACGTCGGCCTGAGCAAATACAGCGGCGTACAGACGAGCGAAGTAGTCCGCCTCTGCGAAAAGAACGGCTGGGTGAAGCCGATCATCCACCAGCCGCGGTACAGCATGTTCGCGCGGGAAATCGAAGCTGAATTGCTGCCTTACACCGCCGCAGCGGGCATGGGCATTATCGCCTTCACGCCTTTGGCGCAGGGCATGCTGACGGACAAGTATTTGAAGGGCATTCCCGAAGACAGCCGTGCTAAACAGGCCAGCGGCTTCCTCAAGGCCGGGGCGATGACCGACGCCATCTTCGCCCGCGTCCACCAGCTGGCCGCCCTCGCCCAAGACCGTGGCCAGTCGCTCGCACAAATGGCCCTCGCCTGGGCGCTGCGGCCGCAAGCGGTGGGGACGGTGACGAGCCTGATCATCGGTGCCAGCCGGGCCAGCCAGATTGTGGAGAACGTGAAATACCGCGAAAAGGCCGCTTTCAGCGAAGATGAACTGAAGCAGATCGAGCAGATTCTCGTCAGTTGAATGCCGTAGGGGCGAGGCCTGCCTCGCCCGTGATGGCGCTGTCACGCCTGGGATAGCACGATTGCTCGATCGGGCGACGCAGGCGTCGCCCCTACATCAGATTTCTGTCTCGAGGTGCGACAAATCCAGCGACGCCCCGACGAACGTCTTTTTGTGTTCTTCCGGTGCGTCTGAGATGACCAGTTCGTCCGTCGCTTCTTCCTGGGCCACGAGAATGCGTTTCTCGCGGACGAGTTCCAGGAGCGCGAGGAAGACGCCGATCATCTCGCTCTTATTCGCCCGGCCGGAGAGCAGGGCGCGGAGGGTGACGCTTTTGTCGCGTTTCAACCGGTCCTGAATGTCGGCCGCGTGGAGAGCGATCGGGGTTTCGTCGTAGACGACCTCGTGCATCTTCGCGCCGCGGGCACCGGTGTCTTTCATCAGCCGCGTGAAGGCGGCCAGCAGGTCGTAAATCTGCACCTCGTCCAAATCCAAGGGCGGCGGCTCGTCGTTTTCTGCATCGGCAAACGCCGGGATTCGGGCGAATCGGGCGAAGTGGTCCATCTGCTGGCGTTCCAACAGATTGGCGTTGTCCTTCAGGCGTTTGTACTCGAGCAACTGCTGGACCAGTTCCTGCCTTGGGTCGGCCAGGTCCTGAGCGGCCGTGGTGACGCCGTCTTTGCTGACGGCCGGCGGATCGGGGAGCAGCATCGCCGACTTAATTTCCATCAGCGTGGCGGCCATGACTAAAAAATCACCGGCGGTGTTGATATCGAACCCGCCGGGGCGGCTGCGGAGGTGGTCGAGATAGCCGAGATAGCTTTTCGTGATCGAATGGATCGGAATATCGGTAATTTCCAATTCGTCGCGTTTGATCAAAAACAACAGCAAATCCAGTGGGCCGTGGAAGACGGGGAGATCGACAGTGTATTCACTGGACATACGGCGATTGATTCTAAACCCTTTGGCCCGATAATTCACGATACTTTGGACGAGACGATCCGAGCCACCGCCCGCGAAGTGCTCACCGCCGAGGCCGCCGCCGTTCGCGCATGGTCGAAGCGGTCAATGCCGATTTTGAACGCGCGGTGCGCCTCATCCTCGATTGCCGCGCCAGCGTGCTGACGGCCGGGATGGGCAAGGCGGGGCACATCGCCCGGAAGATCGCCGCGACGCTCGCCAGCACCGGCACGCCGGCGCACTTCATCAACACCGGCGACGCCACCCACGGCGACGCCGGCAGCATCCGCGCCGGCGACGTGCTGCTGATCCTCTCAGCCAGCGGCGAAAGCGATGAAATCGTCAAGCTGCTGGAGATCGTCAAAAAATTCAGCCACCCCGTCATCGCCATCACCGCCACCGCCAGCAGCACGCTCGGCCGCTACGCCGATGTGGCGATTGTCACCGGCAAGATCGAAGAAGCCTGCCCGCTGCGGCTCGCGCCCAGCGCCAGCACCACGGCCATGCTCGCGCTCGGCGACGCGCTGGCGCTGTCGGTGATGAAGCTCCGGAATTTCACCGCCGACGATTTCGCCATCTACCACCCGGCCGGCCAACTCGGGCGAAAGCTGCTGCGGGTCAGTGAAGCAATGACATTCAAACGCGGCGAAAACCTGCCCCTCGCCGTCGATACGCTGACGGTCGGTCAAGTGCTCAATGACGTCAGCCGCATCAAACGCCGCAGCGGGGCGGTCATTCTGCTGGACGAAACCAGCGGCAAAATCAGCGGCATTTTTTCCGACGGCGACTTACGCCGCCTCGTGCTCAGCGGCGACCACCCGCTCAGCACGCCCATCGCGAATGTGATGACACGCAACCCCAAGCGTGTCCGCGACGAAGCCCTGGCCGGCGAGGCCATGGCGATCATGAAACAATACCGCGTCGACGAATTACCCGTCGTCGACGCAGACGACCGGCCCGTCGGCCTCATCGACGTGCAGGATTTGGTCGTCTTGAAAATGCTGGACACGGAGGTCTAAGACGTGCGATCGGTGCTTATCACGGCGGCGGTGCTGGCGGCCCTTGTGGCCGGGTTTGTCGTCTTTCTGCTGACTCAAAAATCCTCCGTGCCGGTCGTGAAAAAGAACCGCGGCGGCCCGGCGTCACTGCCCGCGTTGCGCGATGGCGGCAGCGGCGGCGTGTCCGGCGGCGAGGGCGGGTGGGTGCAGAGCTTCGATAAGAAGACCGGCGAACTCACCAACGAGTTCCGTGCCGACCATTTCGACCCGCCCGTGAACAACCGCGTCCACGTCGTGCGGCCCGACGCGCGCTTCTACTCCAAAGACGGTAGCGTGCTGACGCTCAGCGCCAGTAAGGGTGACATCACCATGGCGGAGTCGGCACGAAAGACCGACAAGCTCGGCTCCATGCAGGGCCAGCCGCCGAGCCACGGCGTACTGTATGACGTCAAACTCGGCTTGCTCGAAACGATCGACGACACTGTTCCGGTCATCACCTGCACGCTGCCGATCGTCGCGTTCGACAACGACACGCTGCGGCTGAACACTATTCCGCTGACCGTCAACGGCCAGGAAATTCCGGCCGACGAAATTCCCGTCACCGTCCGCGGCCGCGATTATGACTTTGACGGCCAGGGACTGACGATCCGCTATAACCAGCGCGACCGCCGCCTCGAATTCCTCGAAGTCGCACACGGCAAACGGCTGGTGATCAAAAACCCCAAGGCGTTCGGTGGCACGAGCCAAGGCGTCGGCGGCAGCCCGCTCGGGGCGACCTTCCCGCCGCCCGCCGGCCCGCTGCTGCTCGAAGAGGGCGGCCGGCCGATCGAACTCGCCAGCGCCGACCCCGAAGCCGCTCCGAAATTGTCCGCCGAAGAACGTGAACGGCGTCGGCAGCGGCGCGAGGCGCAGGAACGCCGCGCCGCCCGAGAAAAGCGCCTCGCCGCCACGCAACAGGCCGCCACCAAGCCCGCCACGTCGCGCCCGCACGAAGCGGTCGCTTACCAGGCGACATTCAGTGACGCCGTGACGATCACCGAAGGCGGCACGCCCGTCGGCGACGCCGACCGCATGGTCGCCACCTTCACCTTCGACCAGGCCGCGGGTTCGACGACCAAACCCGTCGTCGCCCCGGCCGGCAGTGCCGATGCGGCCACGCAGCCGGTGCGTCACCGCCGCCCGACGACCACCACGCAGTCGACGACGCTCCCCGTCGTCCTGCCAACTTCCCAGGCCAGCACACAGCCCGCAACGCGGCCCGCCCGTCGCCAACGCGCGGCCACGACGTCGCCAACCACCGGCCCGACTGGCCCGATCGAAATCAAGTGGACCGGCAAGCTCACCGTCGTCCCGCAGAAGCTCGTCGACAGCGGCTTGCGATCGTCGACCGATCGCATCGTCGAGTTCACCGGCAAGCCGGTGCACCTGCAACGCGACGGCTCGACCATCGTGGCGGCTTACATCTGGGCGGCGATTGACGGCAACCGCTTCCTCGCCCGGCCGGACGACACCACGCCGCTCGTTACCCTCACCGACCCGCGCGGTACGGTCCTCAAGACCGAATCCATCGAGGCCGACGGTGCCGACGCCATCCTCCACGGCAAAAGCTCTGCCGAGATGGTGCTTGCCGACCCGCAGCAACAGCCCAAGCACCTCAAAACCACCTGGACCGAACTGGCCAACATCCGCAGCACCACGCTGCCGGGCGGCCAGCGCGGCATTGAGCGCGCCAGCTTCCGCGGCAATGTCACTGTCGATCACCCGCAACTGAAGATGACCAGCGACACCCTCGCGCTCGGCTTCGCGGCCGACACGAAAACCAGGCAGTCGCAGCTCTCGGCCGTGCGCGCCGACGGCAAGGTGAACGCGGCGGTCACGAACGAAGACGGCAGCACGCAGAATATCGCCGCCAACACGCTGGAACTCGGCACCGCCGCCAACGCCGACGGTTCGCTCGCCGTTCGTTCGCTGCACGCCAGCGGCAATGTGGTTGCGGGCGACGGCAGGCAGACGCTCCGCGCCGATGACCTCGCCACGCAACTGGCGGCTACGAAGATCGACCCCAAGGCCGGGCCGACGGCGATGGCCGTCGATTCGCTGAAGGCGACCGGCAACATCAACTTCGCCACCGCCGACGGCAGCCATGCCACCGGCGACCTGCTCGAGATCAAAACCGTCAGCGGCGCACAGTGGGTGTCGATCACCGGCACGCCCGCCCGCGTCAGCGATCCACAACAGGCGATCAGCGGCAGTACCATTACCGCTGACACCGCCGGCACCCGCGCGAACATCGACGGCCCCGGCACGCTCAAAGGTGCCGCCAAGACCGCCGACGGCAAGCCCGGGCAGCCGATCGACGTCGCCTGGACGGACTCCATGAACTTCGACGGCGCCGCCAACGCCGCCACCATCCGCGGCAATGTCGTTGTCACCAGTAAAGGCGATGACGGCACGATCAGCACCGCCAAGGGACGCACGCTGGAGATCGCCTTCGTGAACGCGCCGACCACGCAGCCGGCCGCCACGACCAAGCCCGCCAGCACGCAACCGTTCGGTATCGCCGGCGGGGCGGGCAAACAGCTCAAATCCCTCACGCTCATCGGCACGGATGCGGCCAACCCGGTGGAGATCAGCTCGCTGCTCTACAGTGCGACCGAGCCGAACAAGATCATCCGCCGCACGTACGTCTGGGCGCCCGCGATCACGGTAAACGCCAACCCGGACGGCACGCCCGGCGCGATCGACGTGCCGAGCCCCGGCACGATGCTTTACGAAGACATCACGCCCGCCGTTACCACCCCGAACGGCACGACCAAGCCCAGCGTCGGCCCGCTCGGCGGGCAGGGCGCGGTCGCACTGGAGTGGAAGAAACGGATGCACTACGACCCGGCCGCCCAGCAGGCGGTGCTGGAGGGCGACGTGAAAGTCGTCCGTCGAGCGCCCGGCCAGGACGAAGCCACCATGCTCGCGCCGCGGCTGATCGCGGAAGTGACCGACGCCAAGCAGTCGCCGCAGGGCGCCCAGCTCAAGCGTCTGACCGCCGACCAGGGCGCGACGATGTTCGCCAGGAAGATGCGCGTCGACGCCGCCCGTGCCGTCTACGAACCGGCCAATGACCGCCTGATCGCCACCGGCACGCCGCGCGAGTCCGTGAAGTGGTTCGACGAAAATGGCCTGAGTCGCGGCTCGTTCGGCGAAATGTGGTGGAACCTCAAGACGAACCAGCCGGAAAAGGTGAAGGACGTCTCGGTGGAAGTGAACCGGTGAGCGGACGACGTGTCGCTCTCGAATGTGCTTCGCTTCTTCCCTCTCCCGGTATTGCCGGGAGAGGGTAGGGTGAGGGCCTTGACCTGGACGCATGGCATGTCAGCCGGGCTTCGGTTCCGTTAGTTTCCTCCTCGTCGGCCCTCGCCCGAATCCTCTTGCGGCGATACCGGGAGAGGGGACAAGACCGGCTGCGTCGTTGCCGGGGCGGCAACTTCGCCACGGAACCTAATGGCTGGCGACCCGAGAAGCGTCGGAAGCGTGGCCGGGACGGTCGTCGGTGACGTCGTTGGCTGCGAGCAAGGAACGGCGACTTCGCCCTGCAGGCGAACATCGACCGGCGTTCTGGACCCCGTGACGCGGCCGGTCAGTTCCGTGGTCGTGACGTCCCGACGACAGCCCGTCAGCGTCGCGACAAACGTCAATGCGAACGAAGCCGCCGTCATGATTCGCCTCACGACGGCGAACCGTCGCCAGCCGTCGCGGGTGACGACTCGGCCTCGCGCGTTGCGTTGAAACTGCACGCACAGCCGTCCCTCGCTGGCAGCCAACAACGCTTCGCCGTCGGCGCGGCTCCGGGCGGACAAATCGTGAACCTGCTTCTGGCAGCTTTCGCAGAAGCGGGTCTGGTCATCACCGGCCATCGTATTCCAGTCGGCGTGACACGGGTCGGCGATGTGCAGTTGTTCGAGCTTCATCGGGCTTCGCATACACACTTGGACACGCCTGCCAATCAAAAGTTGCATCCCACGCGAATCGTCATCGCCCGGCTACAATGTCGGCATGACTGCTGATTACCTCCGCTCGAAGTTTGAAGCCGCCCTCGATTACAACGCTTACGTTGCCACCGGCACGGACGAACAGCGTCGCCGGTGGGGCGATGTCGCGGCGAAGCTGTCGCTGACGGGCGAACAGAAAACCCTCCTCGGCGGCTTCACCCGTCGCATGCCGGTGCTGGTGATCAGCGGCATTTGGTGCGGCGACTGTGTGGCGCAAGGGCCGATGATCGACCTCATCGGAAAAGCGAATCCGAACGTGCTCGACGTGCGCTTCGTCGACCGTGACGTCCACAAAGACTTAGCCGACCAGGTGAAGCTCAACGCCGGCCATCGTGTGCCGACGGCGTTGTTCCTGGCCGAAGACTTCGAGCTCTGCTCACTCCTCGGCGACCGGACGCTGTCGCGCTACCGCGCCATCGCGGCCCGGCAGCTGGGCGCGAGTTGCCCGGTCGGCATCGTCCCGCCGGGGGATGACGAACTGGCCGCTACCGTGCAGGACTGGGTGAACGAG
This sequence comes from Tepidisphaeraceae bacterium, assembly GCA_049840775.1. Classification (GTDB taxonomy): domain Bacteria; phylum Planctomycetota; class Phycisphaerae; order Tepidisphaerales; family Tepidisphaeraceae; genus RYN-431. The sequence continues at coordinate 334,683 of JASGJJ010000003.1, read as the reverse complement.
TTCGAGCGCGTGCAGCTTATGCTGCGGGTGTCGCCGCGCTTGCGGCAGATCCATCAGGATTAAGGGCCGGGGCGGCGGTGGTGGCGATGATGTCGATCGCCCCGCGCACCTTCTGCCCGACCTGCACCTTCACGTCCGGCATCAGCCAGTTCGGGATAGTGAGTTCCGTGCGGCTGCCGAACTTGATCATGCCGAACCGGTCGCCACGCGAAAGGGCGGTGCCTTCCTTGGCGTCGCAGACGATCCGCCGCGCGATCAGCCCGACGATCTGCTTCACGACCGCCACCGGCCGGCCGGCGGGGTCGCTGAGGACGATCGTGTTGCTCTCGTTGTCGCTACTGGCCTTGTTGTGGTCCATCGCGTTGATGAACTTGCCCTTCTTGTAGACGACCTTCGTTACCGTCCCGGCACACGGGCTGCGGTTGACGTGCACGTTGAAGACGCTCAGGAAGATGCCCACGCGGATGCCGTCGTGGCCACCGAGCAGCGGATCATTGGTCACCGGCGTTACGTCGCTGACGACACCATCGGCCGGCGACACATACAGGTTCGGGTCGCCCGGGATCGGCCGTTCCGGGTCGCGGAAGAACGCGATCAGCCACACCCAGACGGGGAAGACGATCAGCGACAGCATCGGGTGCAGGAAGCCGAGTGCGACCGCCACCACGCCGAGGACGACGGTGCCGATAATGATTTCCCAGATGCCATGGCGCGTGACGAGCATCGTTCGACCGTAAAGCCGCGCCGGCGGACTGTCAATCGGCGCGTTTGTATGTCATGATATCCCATGAAATGCCAGTGGAAATTTCGAAGACGGCGGAGCGGGTTCGATTCGGTTTAGTAGGGTGCGGCTCGATCGGGCCGACGCACGCGGCATCCATTCGCCAGCTCTCCGAAGTCGCCGACCTCGTCGCCATCGCCGACAAGGTGCCCGAGCGTGCCCAGAAGCTCGCCCAGAAGTTCGGCGTTTCCAAAATCTACACGACCGACGACGAATTGATCGCCGACCCGGAGATCGAAGCCGTCAGCTTCTGCACGCCCAGCGGCATGCACGCCGACCAGGCCGTCAAGGCCATGCGGGCGGGCAAGCACGTCGTCGTCGAGAAGCCGATGGACGTGAGTTTGGCCGCGTGTGACCGCATGATCGCCGCGGAGAAGGAGACCGGCCGCAAGCTCGCGATCATCAGCCAGCACCGGTTCGATTCCGCCAGCGTCTTCGTCCGCGACGCCGTGCAGTCGGGCAAGCTCGGCAAACTTGTGCTCTGCGACATGAGCGTCAAGTGGTACCGCACCCAGGACTACTACGACAGCGGCGACTGGCGCGGCACCTGGGCGATGGACGGCGGCGGCTGTCTCATCAATCAAGGCGTGCATACCGTCGACCTCCTGCAATGGCTGGCCGGGCCGGTGGAGAGCGTGAGCGCCCGGATGATCACCGGGGCCGCTCATGCGCGGATCGAAGTCGAAGACGTCGTCGTCGCGAGCCTGAAATTCAAGAACGGAGCGATCGGCACGCTGACGGCCAGCACCAGCTGCTACAGCGGCCAGCCGGCCCGCGTCGACCTCTTCGGCACGGAAGGCTCAGCCATCATCGAGGGCGACCGCCTCAAGTATTTCAGCCTCAAAGACGGCACCACGGCCACCGCCGAGACCGCCAGCCGCCACGCCCAGAGCGTCGCCAGCGGCGGCACCGCCAGCGTCAAGGACGAAGGCGCCACCCGCCTCGCCGAGGACGGGGCCAAGGAGACGAAGGAAATCGGCGCCGTCTGGGGCGACGCCCACACCGCCCAACTCCGCGACTTCGTCACCGCCATCCGCACCGGCACCACGCCCGCCATCCACGGCACGGAAGGCCGCAAGCCGTTGGAAATCATCATGGCCGTCTACGAAAGCGCCAAAACCGGCCGCGAAGTGCGGCTGTAAGCGACGAACCACCGAGCCGGGTGGGACAGAGCGCCGGGTGGCACAGTGCGGTATTCCGACCTGTGTCTTCTGCCGAACCGCACAGGTCTGAGTACAGCCCTGTGCCACCCACCTGTGCCACCCACCCTACGAACTTGCTCCGGGTGCCACAGGTCGCGGTACGCCGAGACCTGTGCCGCGTTGCGACCGATTGCACAGGTCTGCGAGTACGCCGACCTGTGGCACCCAGAGAAATCGCCGTAAGTCGATTTTTTGCACGCGCGTTTGTTCTGCGTATTTTCAAACGCGCAACACGACGTAACTCCAGCACGGGCCAATCGTTTTCTTCAAAAACAAGGTGCGCCAACGGCTACGCGAATTGCCCTGCTTAACAGCCCACTTACGCCTCACGACCGCCTGCCGCTCACTCGATTGTCAAAGAACAGGCCAACCCCCGGCCTCGCCGCCCCCGCGGCCCCTCCGTTCTACCGCCCCGGCCCCCGTCTGTCGGCACGAAAATCCGGCCGATTCGCGATGTCGGTCGAAACCCAACCCGGGTGGCAAGGACAAGTATTCTTGTCCTTGGGAACGGGCCTGTGGTATCAACCGCCAAGGACAAGCGTACTTGTCCTTGCCACCCGCCCTACGAATTGATCATTGAATTGAATCCGGCCGTAATTCGAGCGGGAGTAGCAACACGTGACACCGATCGCCGCCCGTTTTCGTGAGGCCCGCTGCCACGCGGGTCTATCGGTCGCAGCCGTCGCAGTGGAGTGCGGCATTTCTGATGTCTGTGTCTGGGATTTGGAGTCTTACGACGATGAGTTGATGACGGCGTACACGGCGGCCGATTTGCAATGCTTTGCCCGAGTACTCGCGACGACGCCCAGCGCACTCCTAGGGGTTGAACCGTGCGATGATCCCATCTCGGTGGACGATTTGGCGGCCGCGATTACTACTCATTGCGAGCGTCACGGCACGACATTAGACGATTTCAGTCAGGCGGTCGGGTGGGATCTTACTGCTGGTATGAACATGTCGGAATCGCTACGTGCCAGCATCAGTCTTGATGGTCTCGCTGCGATAGGCGGTGAATTGGGTATCGAATGGCGTAGACTTGTAAACGGTTTGTCGACACAGCTTTCACTTTGACTTCCGGAATAGCCGGACCGACAGGACTAACAGAGTTAGTTGATGTCCGCATCGGCAGAACGTGGTCGCTTATGCAGCATGCAATGAACCCGATGGCCCAAGCGTGGCTCGACGCTGGACAGGATCTTGGCATCCGTGTCCAGCATCCGCACGCATTCATCGCTCCGGATGGAATGCAGGCAATGACTGTTGGTGTGTTTTTGCCGGATTTCGGCTCGGCGGAAGGCACCCTTATTCTTTGCCGATTTGATGCCGATGATGTCGATGCCGTTGCCGAAAAAATGGCTTGTTTTCAGTCTTCTTTGAGTCCACAGAATTACGAGCCGTACCGGCGGAGTGTATTCATCGAAACGCTCAACGATTGGGGCTGGTTTGGGAAGGGTGAGCCGCCCGAATGGTTTACGGGCGGCGTCGGGCAGCATGGCGGCAGCCTCTAATTGGCCAGTCGCCACGTTCGCAATCACGCTAATTTCGACGGTCCCTCCACCACCCCTAGGGTTTATACCGCTTCGCCGTCTGCCGATTGTGGAAAACCTGCCGCGTCGCGCGGTTTCTGCTTGTCATTTTGGGGGGAACGTCGTCCAATAACGGGTCGTGGATGCCGGGCTGGCACGGAGTGCTGTTGTTTCGCCGCCACGGAAGGGTGCTCATGCGACTGAAAAAACTCGTCCTGAATGGCTTTAAGTCGTTCGCCGACCGGACCGAATTCCTGTTCGACCAGCCGATCACCTGCATTGTCGGGCCGAACGGGTGCGGGAAGAGCAACGTCGTCGACGCCGTGAAATGGGTGCTCGGTGAACAGTCGGCCAAGTCGCTGCGCGGCGACGCGATGCTGGACGTCGTCTTCAACGGCAGCGGCAACCGCAAGCCGGCGGGGATGGCGGAAGTCATCCTCGGGTTTGAGAACCCCGAAGTCGACGGGAAACGCATCCTGAATCTGCCGATCGACGAAGTGAACGTCGGCCGACGCCTCTACCGCGACGGCACGAGCGAATACACGATCAACAACAAGTCCGCCCGCCTCAAAGACATTCGCGATCTGTTCCTCGACACCGGCGTGGGCGTCGACGCGTACAGCGTCATCGAGCAAGGCCGCGTGAGCCAGCTGCTGGAATCGAACCCGCTGCAACGCCGCATCATCTTCGAAGAGGCCGCCGGCATTAGCCGCTTCAAGGTCAAGAAGAAAGAAGCCCAGCGCAAGCTCGAAAAGGTCGACCAGAACCTGCTGCGCGTGAACGACGTGACGCAGGAGATTGATCGCCGCTTGAAGGGCGTGAAAATCGCGGCTGGCAAGGCGCGGAACTATCAGGAACTTTCTACGCGCCTGAACGAACTCCGCCTCGGTTATTCGCTGCAGGAATACCACAAGCTGCACGGCGAACTGACGCGGGTGAACACCGAGACCGAAGAAACGCAATTCCGCGTCGACGACGTCGCCGGCGACCTGGCCAAGCGGCAGAACGAACTGGCGGCCGCCCGCGAACAGGCCGACTCGCACGCACAGCAGAAGCAGCGGGCCGAGCACGAACTGGTGGAAGCCAACGCCGCGGTGCGGCAGGCGCAGCAGCGCCAGGAATTCGCCGCCCGCCAACTGCAACAATTGGCCGAGCAGGCAGAAAGCCTCGAACGCGATTTAGCGGCCGCGAACGAGCGGCAGAAAGTCGCCACGGAACAGTTCGGCAGCGAGAGCAAAAACCTCGAAACCCTGACGGCCGAACTCGAAGCCAAGCGCGCCGAGATCGACGCCAAGCAGCAGGAATACAAGAACGACCAGCTGCGGCTCAACACGCTGGCGAGCGATATCGAGAAGAACAAGCGGACGGTGCTGGACCTGATGCGCCGCAGCGGCCAGTTCGACAGCCGCCTGGCGTCGATCGGCATCGAGCGGAAGAACATCGTCAGTCAGCAGGAACGGCAGGACGTCCGCCGCCAACAACTCGCCGCCGACACCGCCGCGGCGGAAGCACGGGCGGCGGAGATCGGCACGAACCTAGAATCCGTCCTCGGCCAACTCAAAGACAAACAGGCCGAGCAGGAAGCCCACAAGCAGGACAGCGTCGCGCTCGGCCAGCGCATCAAGCAGATCACCGAGCAAAACGGCACCGCGAAAGAACAACGCAGCGGCCTGCTGAGTCGGCAGCGCGTGCTGCAGGACCTCGAAGCCCGCCGCGAAGGCGTCAGCGACGCGGTGAAGAAAATCCTCCGCGAAAAAGACCAGAAATTCCCGTTCGTCCGCGGGCTTGTCGCCGACCTGCTGCGGGTCGACGTCGAACACGCGACGGTGATCGAAGCCGCATTGGATGGGCGCGATCAATGGCTCGTCGTTGACGCGCTCGAAAGCGTGCCCGCTGAATCGCTCGGTGCGCTGAACGGTCGGGTTTGCTTCCTGTCGCGTGAGAGTGCCCGTGGGGATGGCCACTCAAGTGGCCACCCCGGTGACACGCCGGATTGGTCGTTTACGAATGTTCGCATCCGCATCGCGTCGGATTTGGTGAAGGTCGACTTCGAACACCGCGCTGCCGCCGAAGCCTTGCTCGGCCGCACGGCGGTCGTCGACACGCTCGCCGAGGCCGTCGAGCTTCACCGCACCGGCCCGGCGGAATGGCGGTACGTCACCAAGCTCGGCCACGTCGTCGAAGCCGACGGCGCCATCAAGGCCGGCCCGTTCACGGCCGGGATGGGATTGCTCTCGCGGCGCAGTGAGCTCGATGCGATCGCCCAGCAGATTGTCGAAGTCGACAAGACCATCGCCGCGTTCGTGGCCGAACTCAGCCAGAGCAGCGAACAGGCCCGGCAGGTTGAAGAAACCATCAACCAACTCCGCAATGCCGTCTACCAACTCAACGGCAAAAAGGTTGAGCTTTCCACGCAGCAGCAGCAGGTGAAAGACCGCCTCGCTTCGTTCGCACGCGAACTGCCGTTGCTCGATCGCGAACTCGCCAACTTCGTGTCGCAGACGGAAAAGTTGGCCGAGGAAGAGACGCGCGTTGCGCAGCAGAAGCAGGACGTCGACGCGCAGCAGGTGTCGTTGAACGAGCAGATCGAACAGGCCACCGAGCAGCACAAGCAACTGGTCGAAGCGTCGCGGCACCTCGGCGAAGCGCTGACCGTTCTTCGCGTCGGCCTCGGCCAGGTGCAGGAAAAGCAGATCGCCAGCCGGCACGCGGTCGATCGCCTCAAATCGCAACTCAACGAAGCCGGCCAACAGATCGAGCGGTTGACCAAAACCGCCGCCGGTCTGGGCGATCGCAAGGCGGGCATCGAAGCCGACGCGCAGAAGGCCGCCCACGAGCAGCAGACTCGTCAGCAGCAGGCGGAAGAACTCAAAGAACGTGTCGCGGAGCTGACCGAACGGCTGAAAGAACAGCTCGAAGCCGTCAAAGCCCTGTCGGCCAAGGTCGAAAGCATCCGCGGCTTGCACGGCGAATTGGAACAGAAGCTGCATCAGCTGCAGATTCAGCAGAACGAACTGACGATCCGCCGCGAGACGCTTATTAGCCGCACGCAGGATGAATTGCAGATCAACGTCGCCGAGCGTTACGCCGACGTGCTTGCCGAATACAACGGCGACCGCCCGGGCTCGCGTGTCGTCGCCCCCGAAGACCGCGGGCCGTTCCCGTATGACGCCGGCGCGACCGATTGGGACGCCGTCGCCCGCGAGATCAAAGACCTCAAAGACCGCATCGGCCGACTCGGGAATGTGAATCTCGATGCCATCGGCGAACTCGACGAACTCGAAGGCCGGCAGACGTTCTACGCCAGCCAGCTTGAAGACCTTCGGCAGGCGAAGGACGAGCTGGAAAAGCTTATCGACGAAATCAATCGCGAAAGCAGTGTGCGGTTCGCCGAGACGTTTAACGCCGTGCGAGAACACTTCAAGGAGCTGTTCCGCCAGCTCTTCGGCGGCGGCTCTGCCGACATTTTCCTGGAGCTGGAAGTCGAAGACCGCGAAGCCATGAAGGCCGCCGCAGCCGAGGCGGGCGGCGACCTCAAGAGCGTGCCGGTGATGCGCAAAACCGTCGACCCGCTCGACGCCGGCATTGAAATCATCGCCAAGCCGCCGGGCAAAAAGCCCGTCAGCATCACGCAGCTTAGCGGTGGCGAAAAGGCGATGACGTGCATCGCGCTGCTCATGAGCATCTTCAAGAGCAAGCCGAGCCCGTTCTGCATTCTCGACGAAGTCGACGCGCCGCTCGACGAAGCCAACAATGTCCGGTTCGGGCAGATCGTGCAGATGTTCACCAGCCTCAGCCAGTTCATCGTCATCACGCACCACAAGCGGACGATGCAGATCGGCGACATCCTCTACGGCGTCACGCAACAAGAGCAGGGCGTCAGCAAACGCGTGGCCGTGAAGTTCGACCAGGTCGCCCAAGGCGGCCGCATCAGCGACGCGGCGATCAAAGCCGCCGAACGCGAAGAAGCGAACGCTGACGAAGTCGAAGTCGGTGTTTGAAGAAAAAGTAGCCACGGATGAACACCGATGAACACGGATAAGAAGTGAGACTTCCAGTTTTTCTCTTTCATCCGTGTTTATCCGTGTTCATCCGTGGCTAATCTCTCTTTCTAATGCGTCCCATTCAGGTTCATTCCACGAAGTTTGATGGCTCGAAGCATTACCGCTTCGCGGCCGGCGTTGTGGATGAATCGGCCGAGTGCATTCGTGTTTATTCAGCGCCGGGGACGGCCTTGGACAGTTACCGGGGGCAGTTGACATCGATCTCGCACAATCTCCGGCTGTATTGGCCGGACCGGCATTGGAATTTGTCGGTGCGGTGGCGGCCGGACTGGTCGCTGGAGGATTATTACGTCAACATCGCCACCCCGGCGGCGTGGAGCGGGTATACGATCGATTGGGTCGACCTGGATCTGGATTTGATCCTGTCGCCCGATGTGGATGAGCCTTTGCTCGATGACGAAGACGAATTTCTTCGCCATTCGAACGCATGGCACTACCCGGCGGAACTGGTGGAAACCTGCTGGGTGACGGTAGAAGAAGTTCGGCAGCTGATGCGTAACAAGCTGCCGCCGTTTGATGGTTCGCTCGCGGCATGGAGGCCGGCAGGAGTTTTGTGATCTTAGGGATTTTGTCCGACACGCATGGGGATATCGCCGCCAGCCTGGCGGCGGTTCGATTGTTGCGTGATCGCGGGGCGGCGTTTTTGATCCATTGCGGTGACATCGGCGGGGAAGACGTCCTCGACGCACTCGCCGGCGTGCCGTCGGCATTCGTCTTCGGCAACAACGATTACGACCACCGCCCGCTCGAACAATACGCCTGTAACCTCGGTATTGATTGCCTCGGCGATGCGGGCACGCTCTCGCTCAGTGGCAAAAACATCGGCGTGACGCACGGCGATAACGCGTCGATCCTGGCCGACATGATCGAGCCGGGTAACGGGCTGGACTATCTGTTCACCGGGCACTCGCACAAAATCCACGATAAAACGGTCGGCCGCGTGCGGTGGATCAATCCCGGTGCGCTCTATCGGGCGGCAAAAAAAACAGTGGCGATTGTCGACCTGGCGACCGACAAAGCCGAGTGGATCGAAGTGCCGGGAATCTGACCATTCTGCCGCTGATGCCTTAGGGCGATTGGGTTCGCGCGGGCGTCCGATTACACTACCGCGAAGATGCCGGCCCCGTTCACCATTCGAAGTTTTAAGCCCGCCGACGAATCGGCGTGCCAGCAGTTATTCCGTGACGGCCTGGCCGGCGGGCAGATCGCGGAAAACGACACCGGGCTGGACATCGACGACATCGTCATGGCGTACATGTCGACCGACGGCAACCACTTCTGGGTCGCCCAGATGGCCGGCGGAGGCGTGGTCGGCATGATCGGGGTGATGCACTCCGACGGCAGCGGCGAAATCCGCCGCCTGCGCGTCGCCGAGACGTTCCGCCGGCAGGGCATCGGATCGGCGCTGCTGGAGACCGCCCTCGAATTCTGCCGAGAACAGAATTACCTCAAAGTCGCGCTCGATACGTTCGTTGAACGCGAAGCGGCGGTCAAACTGTTCGAAAAGTTCCACTTCCGCCACGGCAAAAGCCGGAGCTATTCGGGGAAGGAACTCATGTACTTTTACCTCGACCTCTACAGCGGCGAAGCCAAGGACGGCAACACGTGAAGGCATCGGATTACCTCAGCGAGTCACTCGACCAGACCGCCGCGCTCCTGCCCGCCATCCGGACGATGGGGCCGCAGATCAACCAACTGGCGGAAATGCTCGTCGCCACCTGGAACGCCGGCGGCAAGGTGATGTTCGCGGGCAACGGCGGGTCGGCGGCGGACGCGATGCACTTCGCGGAAGAACTCGTCGTCCGCTACCGCCGCGACCGCCGCGGACTGGCCGCCATCGCTTTCCTTGACCCCACGACCGTCACCTGCGCCGGCAATGACATGGGGTACGACCACATTTTTTCCCGCCAGATCGAAGCCCTCGGCCGGCCGGGGGATGTGTTTGTCGGCCTGACGACCAGCGGCAACAGCGCCAACATCGCGGCCGCCTTCACCCTCTCCAAAACGCTCGGCCTGAAAACCGTCGGCTTCCTCGGCAAAGACGGGGGCAAGTGCAAGTCGCTGTGCGACCTGCCGATCATCGTCCCCAGCCCCGTCACCGCACGCGTGCAGGAAGGGCACAAGCTCATCTACCACAGCCTGTGCGAATACATCGACGCATGGGCGCTCGGCGAAGTCTGAGCGGCACAATTTTGCCGACTCGGCAAAACGCGGTTGAATGCGAAAACAAAACTGCCCGAGCGTCAATCACGCTCGGGCAGTTTTGTTTTCAGACGAGTCGGTCGGTCGTGCGTATTACACGAGTTCGAACGATGAGTATTCGCTGTACGGCGACGCGCCGACGTTGTTAAAGGAGCGGACGCGGACGTAATACTTCTGACCCGGGGTCAGGCCGATGATGTCGACGCTGGTGGTGTTGGGGTCGAGGTTGAACGCCTTGAAGAGCGAGTTGCCTTTGAAAGAGCTCGCCGAGGCGATTTCCACGCGGAAGCCGCTGAGGCCGGTTTCTTCATCGGCGAAGGTCAGCTGGACGCTGGTCGACGACACGCGGCTGACGGCGAGGTCGTGCGGCGTGGTGTCGGGCAGGGTGGTTTCGCCGACTTCGACGACGCCCGTGCGGCGGCCGGAGCGGCCTTCGGCGTCGGTGGCGACGGCGTAGTAGGTGACCGAGCCGCTCAGGCCGGTGGTCGGCACCTGGATCTTGAAAGCGCCCGCCTTGGAGATCGTCTTGTTGCCCAGTCGCGTGTCGCTGTCTCGCTGCAGGCCTTCGATGCCGTTGGTTTCCTGCCAGAAGCTGACGTTCGAGAGGGCGTCCTGGTCGGTATCGGTGATGCCCGTCGCCGTGAGGATCAGCGGGAAGCCCGGGGTGATCGGATTCGGGGTGGCGTTGAAGGCGTGGATGACCGGCCGCGTGGCGGCGATGTAGCCGAAGTCCAGGTCGGTGACGTCGTTGCTGCCGAGCGTGATGGTGCGTTCGCGGGCGACCGCGCCGTAATCCGTGCCGACCGCTTTGGTGGCGACGAGGGTGGTCGGGTCCCAGGTGTCGGCAGCGTCGTAATTGACTTCGTAGCCGGCGTCTTCGAGGGCACCGACAGTGATGCGGCTGAGCGGGTTGATGATCGGATTGCCGTCGTCGTCCAGACCGGAGCCGTATTGGTTATCGCCGAGGATACCGGTCATGAGTTCGTTGCGGAGGACGCTCTCGCGCCAGTGCACGCCGTAGGTGCCTTGGCCGAAGGTGTTTTCGATCGGGATCGACAGGCCGTCGGTGCCGAAGAGGTCGTTGTATTCGCGGACGGCGTTGTCACCGATGTACCGGGGCTGCTTGCTGTTGCTGCCGACCATGAGGGCGTCGGCTTTCCAGGTCGAGCCGATGCCCAGGACGTGGCCCATTTCGTGGAGGATGACATCGTTGAGCGTGCCGTCTTCGATGAGGCTGCCCATGTCGGCGGAGTCGAACCGCATTTCGCCGAGGTAGGCGATGTTCGACCCGTCACGCAGGCCCAGCGGCTGGGCGTAGCCGAGGATGCTGCTCGCGCCGTCGATGGCGCCGATGGTGACGTTGATCGTCACGTCGTCGTAGTAAACCCCGGCCGGCGAGGTGTAGTCTTCGACGTCGCCGGTGATGATCGATTCCCAGCGGATTTTCGCCAGTTCGAACGCGGCCCGTACCTTCGGGTCGACGATGCTGTCGACGCCGTTGAGCTTGATGTCGAAGCTCCCTTTTTTCGTGCCGTCGCTGGTGGCGGTGGTGCTGGTGTAGTCGTCGTTGCTGACGGTCGTGCCGATGGTGTACTCGCCGTCCGCCAGCCCGGTGAAGGTGTAGCGGCCGTCTTCGTCGGTGGTGGTGGTCTGCTCGCCGCCGTCGAGTTCGCCGTTCTGGTTGGCGTCGATGAAGACGGTTTGCCCGACGAACGGCGTTTCACCGGCGTCGTAGGTCAGTGAACGGTCAGCGTCGTTAAAAAGTTGGCCCGAGAGAGTGGCGAACTGCAACCGCGGTTCGAGGCGATCGATCATCATACGTCTTGTCTCAAAGAAGCTGACCTGCGACGGGCAAGGCCCGATACCTCCGCATCGACGCCGCCGAAAGCGTCGCTATTACAATCAACGTGCGGCCGATTGTAAAACTTGCAACACGGCGGCGTCAGGCAGACACGTTACATCGACGGACGTTTGTCGTCGTCGTCTTCGCTCTGTTTCCACGCATGGAACAGGCGGCCGATGTTCTTTCCCAGTCCTTCGTAAAGGTCGCTTCGGACGGAGGCGTAGCTCCCTTCCTCGCGGCCTTTTAGCGGGTTGGTTTCATAATTGACCCCGAAACCGTCAGTACTGTCCGGCGGCCAGGCGATTTTTCCCGTCTTGGCGTCGATCACCTTCACCAGCGCCGACGCCCGGCCCTGGAACATCGAACTGCCCGTCATCGACCCGATCCCACTACTCACCAGGTCGATATAAATCACCTGCTCGGCCCCGATCTCCTTGGCGATTTCGGGCACCGACATTTTTGGGAAATCTTTAGGATGGTTGTTCCGCAGGTCGGCGATTTTCTCCGACTTCACCACGTTCTGGACGACTTTGTACTTGATCAACTCGTCCTGAACGCACCGGCCGAGCAGTTCGGCGTCATTGGCGGCCATGTCGGGGTTGCGGAAATTCTCCGCCAGGACGATCGTCGGCACGTCTCTGAGCGTGAACCGCGACGGAACGTCGGCTTCCGGCGTGAACTTGTAAAGCAGCGCGCCGGCGACATTGCATCCCGCAACCAGCAGGGCCGTCGACAACAGGCAGGCCAAACGGATGGGCGTTTTGGGCAGCGTCATGGGTTATCCGCGGTCTTCCGGGGCCGGGTGCTGAATCAGGCGTTTGACAAGTTCCGTCGTAATGTTGTTGATCGCGCCGATGTACATCGCCCGGTCGTTGGCGTTGATGACGCCCTCGACGGGGGCGTTTTCGGGGAATTGCGCTTTGATTTCGGCCTCAGAGTACCCGACCGTGCCGACGCCTTTTTCCACTTCGAGGACTTTCAGCGTCGCCTTCGCTCGGCCGAGGAACAGCGTGCTGCCGCCTTCGGCGCGGGTGGAAAGGTCGGTGATTTCGACGTAAATCAGACGCTGTACGCCCAGCTTGGCGGCCACGTCGGTGACGGCCATGGTTTCGATTTCGGGGTGCTCTTTCTGGTACTTGATGAAAGAGGCCGGCGGGTAGGGGAAGGTCGTCCCTTTAAGGTCCTTCACATCGCTCTGCTGGGCGATGATCAGCTTATTTTGAATGCTGTTGCCCGCATCCAGCTGCAGGTTCGGCCAGTCCATGGTGAGCGATTTATCCGCCCAGACCATGACGCCGACGGACTGCCCGACGAGCTTTTTATAAGCCGCGTCAATGTCCGGGACGGGCAACGTGTGCGCAGCGCGCACGATCACATTGCACCCGCTGAGCCCCATTCCGCTGAGCCCGAGCAACAACACCGATACCGCCAAAGGCCGCCAACGGGGCATAACGTCTCCCTCCGAGCCGGCAGTCTAACAGAAGAGCGGGCGGCTGGCAGCTAGCAGCTTGCGGCCGCAACATTTTCCCCTTCAGCCGCCCGCTTTTTTGTAGGGGCGAGGCCTGCCTCGCCCGCAACCCCTTCAATAACGCCCCGGGCGACGCAGGCGTCGCCCCTGCAAAACTCAATGCCCGCGCATCAGCACGATTTTCCAGACCCAGCCCGCCAAGGTCAGCGTCGGCCAGAGGATGACGTGCGCCTTCATCGGCACGAGCCGCAGCAGCTTGTACGCCGGCCGGCCGGTGACGGCGACGTACAGCGCCGACCAGAACGCCGCCGCCGTCAACACGCAGAGCAGCATCCCGAACGGCTGGGCGATAAACGCCGCCAGCATTCTTCCGCGAACGGCATAGGAAAAACTCGTCGTCATCCCGCACCCCGGGCAGGGCAGGCCGGTCTGCATCAGGAACCCGCACGGCTGCATGCCCAGCGCCTGGTGCGTCCCCACGCCGTTCGCGCTCGGCACCAGCCACGCCGCCGTCAGCAGCACCGCCAAACTGCCCGCCGCGATCGCCAGGGCGACCAGGCGGGGCAGAATCGTCAGGTTCGGCGGGAAGTTGTTGCCGACGTAAATCGCCGGGGCCGTCGCGGGCATTGTCCCATCATCGCCGATACCATGCCCGCTCACAAACGGAGGACTCCACATGGCCAAGAAGGCACTCATCGTCTGGGGCGGCTGGGACGGGCACCAACCCAAGCAAGTCGCCGACATCTTCGAACGCGTTCTCAAAGAAGAAGGCTTCAGCGTCACCGTCTCCGATACGCTGGCCGCGTTCGATGAAGGCGACAAACTCGCCGACCTCAATCTCATCGTCCCCGTCTGGACGATGGGCAAGATCACCAACGACCAGCTCAAGCACGTCACGACCGCCGTCAGCAACGGCGTCGGTTTGGCCGGCTGTCACGGGGGCATGTGCGATTCGTTCCGCGAGGCCACTGAATGGCAGTGGATGACCGGCGGCCAGTGGGTCGCCCACCCCGGCAACGACGGCGTCAACTACACCGTCAACATCATCCAAGGCAGCGACCCCATCGTCGCCGGCATCGCCGACTTCCCCATCGCCAGCGAGCAGTATCTGATGCACGTCGACCCGAGCAACAAGGTGCTGGCCACCACCGATTTCCCCGTCGCCCCCGGCCCGCACAGCCCCAACGGCCCGTTCAAGATGCCCGTCGTCTGGACCCGCTACCACGGGAAGGGAAAGGTCTTCTACAACGCCCTCGGCCACCACGCCGACATCGTCGCCGCCGAGCCGAACCTCACGCTCATGCGCCGCGGCTTCAACTGGGCAGTGAAGTAAAGAGCGGGCGGCTGGCGGCGGGCAGCGGGCGGCTCCTCTGATCCCCTCTCCCGGTACCCCGGGGTAGGGTTAGGGAGGGGGTCTGCCGATCGGCCGAGAATGTCGAATGTGGAATGTCGAATGAAAGAGGGCAGCCCGCTCTCCGCATTCATTCGACATTCCACACTCGACACTCGACATTCCCATCTCCCGCTTCATTCCACCTTGACCCCGCCACCCCACCCCGCCAACAATCCCCGCAGTCACTTCCCCGAGGGCCGCCATGAAAACCGCCGTTGCCGTCGTTTTGATCGTCTGTGGCGTCGTGCTCGTCGCCATTCCGCCACTGTCGGACGCCTGGCGGACGCTCATGGTCACGCGTCTGCTCGAGGGCGGCGCCGGGCAGGTCAATCTCACTGGCGAACTGAGCGAGGTCTACCGCATCGGCTGCTTCGCGCTCGGCGCGGCCATGATCGGCATCGGCGTGATCGGCTCGCTCGGGCCGGTCTTCCGGCCCAAATCGCTCCGGCCCGACGCCACCGCCATTTGATTCGTTCACACTCATCACCAGGGAGGGGCAGCTGTTTTCGATCCACCGCATCACTGCTGTCGCGTTACTCGGCATGGCCGCCTGCGCACACGCCGGGCTGACGTTCCCCACGACCAGCCCTGCCGGCGTGTTGCGGGCGGGCGACGTCGTGGAATTTCTCGTCAATGACCTCCACGGCCCCGGCACAACCACGGCGTTTATCACGCGTATCGACGAGAAGGGCGAAGTCACGCTGCCGATGCTCAAGCCCGTCGCCGTCGCGGGCCTGACGAACGACGCCGCCGGCCCGCCCGTCGCCAAGGCGTACGAAGCCGCGGGGATGATCAGCGGCCCCGTCGTCACGGCCACGATCGTCGCCACCGCCGCCCAGATGCCCGTCAAGCCCGGCCCGCTCGCCGCCGGCGACACCGTGCGCGTCAGCATCTTCGACCTCACCGGCCCCGGCCGCCGCACCGAGGTCGACGCCTGCGTCGCCGCCGACGGCTCCGTCACGCTCCCCGCCCTCGGCAAACTCCCCCTCGCCGGCCAAACCGAAGCCACCGCCGCCCGCGCCATCTCCAAGGCCTATTCCGATCAGCAGATCATGACCAACGCCATGGTCCACGTCCTCCGCACCGCCTCCGGCACGTAAATGGCGACGATGGGGCGGGGTGGCACGGTTTGGCGTACTCGACAAGCCGTGTCTTCGAATCGGAAGGCATGGCTTGGCGTACTAAACCGTGGCACCCGCCGTGTCACCGGCGTTTCTAACTTATATGACCTCCGCCGCGTGCACCGGCACGAGGTCGAACGCGATCGGCGGGCCGATCGCGGTGGGGTCGCCGGCGAAGCGGCGGGCGCTGGACCACGGCCACCCGACGGGCGTGGCGGCCAGGCGGCGACGGACCGGGTTCGCGTGCGTGTAGCGGATCTTTTCGATCAGTTCAGCGTCGACGACATTGCGGTCGTAACCGCCGCCCGGCTGCCAGAAACGGGGACGGCCCTGCGGGTCGGTCACGCGGAACAGGACTGGCGCGCCGAGCGACCGCCACCGCCGGACGGCCTCGACCGCAATCGGCCGCTTGCTCGCGGTCAGGAACGGGGTCAGCGGCTCGTCCCCGTCCGGCACGACGATCAGGTGGACGTGCTCGGGCATGACGACCCACGCCAGCACCCGCACCCCAAACCGATCGGCGGCCGCGGTGAAGTCGGCCACGAACCGCGCTTTGATCGCGTCATTCGAAAACAGCGGGAGTCGGCGATAGCAGGAGAACGTGAGATACCGGGCCGTGCCCGCCACGTCGCGCCGGCGAAGTCGTTTCCGGACCGGCTCGGCCATCCCGCCGATTAGAACGCATGACGGCCGTACCGCGATCGGATCACGCAACCATCGACAGGCAGACACGGCTTGTCGAGTACGCCAAACCGTGGCACCCGGCGGTGGTGGGGCGCGGAACGCCGGCATTCGGGGACGGACTTGCTGTTTTTCGTCGTAAAAGTCCGGCACAGAGCCGCCGAACTCGCGGGGGCGGTCGTGCGGGGCAGGCCTTCGGGCGCTCGACACGCGTGTTGCTCGGCGCAGGGCCGGAGATCGGAGGCGCGGGGCCGGTGTTGGGCGGTATGGGGCCGGCCTTCGGCGGCAAACGGCCGGCCATTTGTTACTAAAGGCCGGCCTTTAGTGGCGCATCTCGAGTGTCGGGCGGCATGTGGCCGGTGTCGGGCGGCTCGGGGCCGAAGTTGTGGCACGCCAGGCCGGTGTTTGGAGACTGATGGCCGGCGTTGTGCGATTGGCTTTCGTCGTGACGCGCATTTTCAGCACAAAAACACCGGTCGGGATGGGCGGTCGGTCGTCGGCGAGGGCGGTTCGGGGGAGAGGTGACCTAAACGGGTCGTTTGGACGATTGCATTAAGTCACGCCTGTGGCCGGTCGATTCGTTGAGTAGTCCGGCGTGAAGCGTTCGGCCGCTTGGCTGACGACGACCGGGCAGGGGGGCGGCGGAGTCGTTCGCGCTCGCCCTCATCTTCGCGGCCCGGCCGCAGGATGTGCGTGATGCCGAATGGGTTTAGTTTCGTTCCGAGTGCGGACGCCAAGTTGCTCGAATGGTCGGCGGCGTTCAAAACACAAATCGTCGCGACCCCGACCGCGTTCGGGCTCGTCGCGGCGCAGGCGACGGCGTACGCCACGCTGCACGACGCCTACGCGGCGGCGCTGACCGTGGCCACCAACAAGACGACCCGCACCGAGTCGACCGTCGCGACGAAGAACCTGGCCAAGAAGAACCTGCAGGTCAACGCCAGCAGCCTCGGCGGGATGATCCAGAAGAACCTGACGGTGACCGACGCGCAGAAACTGGGCCTGGGCCTCACGGTGCGGGCGCAGCCGCAGCCGATCCCCGCGCCGTCGTCGCAACCGGCGATTGAGGTTCTTAGCGTGATGGGCAAGACGGTGACGGTGCGGTTCAAGAGCACCGAAACCATCGGCAAACGCGGCCGACCCGCCGGCACCATCGGCCTGCAGGTCTACTCCTTGATCGCGCCGGAAGCCTCCGGCAACCCGGCCGACTGGCGGTTCGAAGCTACAACGTCGAGCAACCTCGTGACGATCGCGTTTCCCGAATCGACGCCCCCGGGCACGCAGGTGTGGATCACCGGCAGCTGGGTGTCGCCGCGGCTGCAGACCGGGCCGGCCGCCAACCCCGTGACCACGCACCTGCAGTTCGGCAACACGATCGTGGCCATGCCGCAGCAGACCCGCAAACGCCGGGCGGCATAAAGATGGCAGAGAGTCGGTGAGTCGGTGAGTCGTAAAGACTACGCGCCGGAAGCATATTTTTCTCCACGACTCACCGACTTAACGACTCACCGACTCAACGTCCTTTTGATTGCGAGGCCAACCATGCTGATCGACCCATTCTGGCCGGTGCGGAAGCGGCGGCGGGTGAAGGTGCGGGCGATGCCGGCGACGCCGACCGCGAGCGGGCCGGTGCTCGTCGAGGCGGTCTACGAGTCGATGACGGCGGTGACGCTGACGTTCGAGCGGGCTGTCAGCGTGACGGTCGACATGCTCACCGGCGTGCACGTCACCGACGGCGACCAGGGCGAAGCCTACCACGGCGAGAACTACGAGATGCTCTCGCCGACGAGCGTGCACGTGAACCTGTACTACGACCAACCCTACAGCGGCCCCGGCGTGACGCTGACGGCGATCGCCGACACCGGCATCGTCGCGGCGAACGACGGATCAGCGTGGGCTGGGGTGACGGATGTCGCGTTGCCGTTTGTGGCGGAAGCGGTGAGTCGGTGAGTCGGTGAGTGGTTAAGTCGGTAAGTCGCGGAAAACGCGGACTGCGACTTACACTCTTTCCGACTCACCGACTCACCGACTCACCGATGCTGCGTCTTGAGCGACGAAGGCGACCCTTTACACTCCATTCACGTGAGGCGGGCTGCCGCCGTGCGTCTATTGAATGGAGTTTGATCATGAAGCTGTCGCTGGCGGGGTGGTCGTTGCAGAAGCTGTTCCGGGCGCAGCCGGCGGAATTGAAGCTGGTGGACTTCCCGGCGTTCACGAAGCAGACGTTCGGCATCGACGCCGTCGAACTCAACAACATCTTCTTCGAAAGCACGCGGCCGCCGTATTTGGACTCGCTGCGACTGGCGGCGGCGCAGGCGGGCGTGACGCTGCTGAACATCGCCGTCGATGAGCACAGCGAGCTGTCGTCGATCGACCGCGTGGCGCGGGCGATCGCGGTGGCGAACTATTCGCGGTGGGTGCCGATCGCGGCGTACCTGGGCATCAACGCGATCCGCGCCAACAGCGGCGGCACGCACGCCGTTCACCACAAGGCGGCGGTGAGTTGCTGCATCGACAGCTTCCGCAGGCTCTGCGACGTGGGGCAGAAATTCGGCGTGAAGATTCTCGTCGAGAACCATTGGGGCCTCAGCTACGAGCCGGAGTTTATCGTCGACCTCATCCGCCAAGTGCGCCTGACGCACGGCGACGACGCGATCGCGGCGCTGGCGGACTTCGGCAACTGGCCGGACGAGATCGACCGCTACGCGGCCCTTGAGCAAATCCTCCCCTACACCGCGGCGGTGCACGCGAAGGTCAACGACATCGACGAAGACGGCACCCACCCGCGGTTCGACCACGCCCGCTGCATCAATCTCTGCCGAGCCGCGGGGTATGACGGGTATTTGGGCATTGAATATGAAGGCGAGAACGTGGGGCCGGTGGAGGGGATTCGCCGCGGGGCGGGGCTGCTGAGGGGGTTGATCGGTTAAACGGTTGATGCGTTGATCCGTGGCACTTTGACGCGCAAAAACGCTCCCGAACTTCAGCAGGCCACGGATCAACCCACCAACGGATCAACCGATCAACACCGGCTGAGCGGCGCTCGCTTGGCAATCGGCACGCGTCCGGTTATTGATTGCCTCTCGATGGTCATCACGATTGATGGGCCGGCGGGGTCGGGTAAGTCGACCGTTGCCGAAGAAGTCGCCCGACGCCTTAGCGTCTCATTCCTCAACACCGGGCACATGTACCGCGCGATCGGTCTGGAAGCCCGGCGTCGGCAGATCGATCTGACCAACGCGATCGAGCTGACGTTCGTCGCCAAGCACTGCCGCATCGAGTTCGACTGGAGCAAGTACCCGCCGCCGGTGATTTTGAACGGCGAAAAGGTGACGCACCTGCTCGGCGGCCGCGAAGTGAGCGAGGCGGCCAGCTACGTCGCCGTCGTGCCCGCGATCCGCGAACTGATGGTGAAGCAGCAGCAGGAGATCGGGAAGCAGCTGGGCGACCTCGTGACCGAGGGCCGCGACCAGGGGACGATCGTTTTCCCGACGGCGGAGTTCAAGTTCTACGTCGACGCCAGCCCCGAAGAGCGGGCCCGCCGGCGGTTCGTGCAACTCCGCAGCCGGGGCGAGTCGATCGATTACAAGGAAATCCTCGACCAGATCCAGGCCCGCGATAAACGCGACCGCGAGCGGCTCGTCGGGCCGTTGGAGAAACCGAAAGACGCGATCGAGATCGATTCGACCACGCTGTCTTTTGAGGACGTGGTGCGGCACATCATCGGCACCGTCGAAGCGAGGCCGGTGTCATGAGCCGAAAGGTCACCGGCACGCCGGAGAATCCGACGGCGATCTACCGCTGCTGCCAGCGTATCGCCGCGATGGTGATGCGGATCGTCTTCGATCAGAAAAGCTACGGCACGCAGAACGTTCCCCGCACCGGCGGCGTGCTGGTGGTGAGCAACCACGTCAGCTACGCCGACCCGTGCATCGTCGCGGCCATCTCGCCAAGGCAGTTCGCGTTCCTCGCCGACTCGTATTTGTGGGGCTTCAAACCCTTCGGCTGGCTGATTTCGCGGCTGAACGCGTTCCCGGTTAAGCAGGGCAAGGGCGACGTCGGCGCGGTGAAGCAGACCATCGGCCTGCTGAACGACGGGTGGCGCTGACCGTCTTCCCCGAAGGCATGCGTAGCCCGACCGGCGAGCTGATGCCCGTGCAGAACGGGGCGGCCCTGATCATCCGCCGCACGAACGTGCCTGTTGTTCCCGCTTATATCTACGGCGCTTATGCCGCTTGGCCGAAGCACAAGTTGCTGCCGAAGCGTGGGAAGGTGCGCGTAATCTATAGGCCGCCGTTGTATCTGAACAACACGCCGGCGAAGGAGATCACGGAGATCCTCACGCGCACGTTCAAAGAGATGGAAGCCGAGGCCAAGGAACGCTTCGGCCACGAGGACCGCGCGTGACGCTGGCGGAGATGACCGCCCGCCTGCTGAAGTTCCGGGCCGACCGGGATTGGCAGCAGTTCCACAACGCCAAAGATCAAATTCTGTCGCTCAATTTAGAAGCGGCCGAGTTGCTGGAACTCACGCAATGGCGGCAGGGCGACACGCTCGACATCCACCTGCAAACGAATCGTGAAGCGGTGTCCGATGAACTCGCCGACGTGCTGGGCTGGGTGCTGTTGATCGCCGCGGACCAAGGCATCGATCTGCCGACGGCATTCGCGAATAAACTGGCGAAGAACGAGGCAAAATACCCTGTCGAGCAGGCCCGCGGCCGGGCGGAAAAGTACACCGCGTACCAGCACCAACCGCCAGAAGAGGCGTGATCTTTTCCCTCTCCCGGTATTGCCGGGAGAGGGTAGGGTGAGGGCCTTTCTTCGTTCTTTGAAATAGTTTCGTGTCGACTGTATCCGGCGACTATACGTTACCAGCACTTCATCCTTTTGCGCCGCCGGCCCTCACCCTAACCCTCTCCCGGCCATACCGAGAGAGGGGACCAGAGACTAAACTCCCAATCATGCCGACGAAGATCATTCGCGACCCGGTGCACGACGTCATCGCCTTGGACACCGGCGACGCGGTCGAACGCCTGATCTTCGAACTCATCGGCCGCCCCGAATTCCAACGGCTCCGCCGCATTCGCCAACTCGGCATGGCGAGCCTGGCGTATCCCGGGGCCGACCATTCGCGGTACAGCCATTCGCTCGGCGTCATGCACACGACGCGGCTGATGCTCAAGAAAATCAGCCAGGAAGTGGCGATCGACACGTTCGATTACGCCGCCTGTTTGAGCGCCGCCTTGCTGCACGACCTCGGCCATGGGCCGTTTAGCCATGTCTTCGAGCGCGTCAGCGGCGTGCACCACGAATCGCTCAGCCATCGCATCCTGCTCGACCCGGCCAGCGGCGTGCACAACACGCTCAAAAACTTCGACGCCACGCTGCCGTTTCGCGTGGTCGAATTGCTGCAGGGCGGCGCACTGCCGGCGTATCTCTCGAACTGCCTCTCCAGCCAATTCGATGCCGATCGCCTCGATTATTTGCTACGCGACAATCTGATGACCGGCAGTCGCTACGGCGAGTTTGATCTGAGCTGGCTGCTGCAGAACCTCGTCGTCGACCCTGCCAGCGGCCGCCTCGCCATCACGTGGAAGGGGCTGTCGGCCGTCGAGGCGTATCTGCAGGCGCGGTATCACATGTACCGCAATGTCTATTTTCACAAAGTCGTCCGCAGTGCCGAGGGCATGGTGAAAATGGCGCTGCAGCGGGCGAAGCGCCTGGCCGTGCAGGACCGCCTGGAATGGCCGCCGATGGACAGCCCGGTGGTAAAGATCCTGCTCGCCCAGCAACTGACAATCACCGAGTTTATTGATCTGGACGACGTCAGTGTGCTGCAGTGTTTCAAGACGTGGACGAAGAGCGACGACGCCACGCTGGCCGCCATCTGCCGCGGGCTGCTTTACCGGCGGCTCTTCAAGACGATCGACCTGGCGAAGTTTGATGACGGGCAGATTGCCAACATCGTGGAGCGGGCGACCAAGCTCGTCGACGACGCCGGCGGCGAAAGCGCCTACACGCTCTTCTACGACGCCCCGGCCGACACGCCGTATAAGCCGGCCACCGAACAGTCGGCGGCGAAGGAAATCCTCATCCTTGACCCCAGCGGCCGCGCCGAGCACTTGGCCGACGTCTCGCCATTTGCGGATGGCCTGATGCGCCAGCTGACGTTCAAACGCCTGCACGTGGCCGAGTCGTGGCGGGATCGGGTGATGGAAGTCGTGAAGAGTGAAAACGTGCAGACGTGAAACAGTTCGCCCGTTTCACGTCTTCACGTTTCCATGCATCAGCTTAAAAAGTAATCGTCCGGTCCGGCCGGCCGGCTTCCTGCAGGTAGGCCATCAGCATGGCGATGTAGCTGGACTTGATGATCGGCGCGTTGTTCAGGGCGAGTGTGTCGCGGACCTTCAGCACGTCGGCTTCGCTCGGGCCTTCGATTTCGACGTACGTGCCGAGGTGGGGCAGCGTGTCGAGTTCGATGCTGCAGCCGGCGAGTTTCCATTTCGTCCGCTTCTTTTCGAACGAAAGCACCTTCTGATAGCCGAGGGCCGCCAGGAAGCGCTCGGCGTCCTTGGCGTTGCCGACGTCGAGTTCGCGTTCTTCACGGCTTTTCAGTTTGCCGTGCAGCCGCGGGCCTTTGAACGTGAGGATGTATTTTTCCGCCTTGGTGGCGACGTTCGTGGCGACGCGCAGCCGCAGGCCCTGGTCGGCGGCGAGGAGGGAGCGGTCTTCGGTGTCGAAGAAGACGTTTACTTCGGCGAAATCGCCGACCGGTTCGCCGCCCGCTGTCTTCAGTTTGGCGACGGTGTTGTCGAGCGATTCGACCTTCATCTTGGCTTCAATTTCAACGGCCATGTTTCAAACCTTTGGCTTTAAGCAACCACGTAAGTCACGATCTTTTTATCAGCTAGGAACTTCCGGAATTTCACAGTCTTCCCGTCGATCCACGGCTTTACTTTTTCCGACGCTTCGACGGCCGCAAAAACTGTGCCTTCGTCGGCGTCGGCGGGGACGATGATCTTGTCCCGCAGCTTGCCGTTGACCTGCACCGGGAGTTCGATTGTCGATTCCACGAGCAAGGACGCGTCATACGCCGGCCAGGTGGCGTGCTGCACGCTCTCGGCGTGGCCGAGCTGGTGCCAGAGCTCCTCGGCCATGTGCGGGGCGAACGGGCTGAGCAACACGGTGAACGCCTCGGCGACCACTTTGGGCGTGGCGGGCAGGCGGCCGAGTTCGTTGTTCAGCTTGATCAGCTCGGCGATGGCGGTGTTGAACCGCAGGCCTTCGATGTCTTCGCCGACTTTCTTGATCGTGCGGTGCAGCTGCCTAAGCAGGGCTTCGGAGAGTTGATCGGTTGATGCGTTGATGGGTTGATCCGTGGCCGGCTTACTTTCAGGACGGCCTTCGGTCGTTGAAACGCCACTGATCAACGGATCAACCGATGAACCGATCAACTTCTCTGAATCGCCGGTGAGATTTCTCCAGACCGCATTCAGGAACCGCCACATGCCGATGATGTCGCGCGTGTTCCACGGCTTCTGGGCTTCGAGCGGGCCCATGTACATTTCGTACAGCCGCAGGCAGTCGGCGCCGTATTCCTCGACGATTTCGTCAGGGTTCACCACGTTGCCGCGGCTTTTGCTCATCTTGAAGCTGCGGGCGTCGACGGCGATGGCGTTGTTCGCCTTCAGCACCGTCTTGTCGCCTTTCTTCTCAACCAGCGGCTCGATCACGCGGGTGGCGTAGACCTTTTCGCCGGTGGCTTTATGAATGCCGAACAGCTTCGGGCCGCCGTCGCTTTGGGCTTCTTCGTCGATGCCGGTGATTTCGGTCGCGCTGACCGGCCCGGCGGCGGTTTCGAAGAAGTGGTATTCCGTCGGCCCGAGGATCAGGCCCTGGTTCACCAGCCGCTGGAACGGCTCGGCCGTGCTGACGTGGCCGAGGTCGAACAGCACCTTGTGCCAGAACCGAGCGTACAGCAGGTGCAGCACCGCGTGCTCGACGCCGCCGACGTAGAGGTCGACGGGCATCCAGTAGCGTTCGCGGTCTTCGTCGACCATGAACTTGCCGTTCGTCGGGTCGATGTACCGCAGGTAGTACCAACAGCTGCCGGCCCATTGCGGCATGGTGTTCGTCTCGCGCGTGTAGGTGCGGTCGGCTGGCAGGCCGGTGCCGGTGTATTTCAGCCAGTCAGTCGCCTTGCTCAGCGGCGGTTCGGGCGTGCCGGTCGGCTTGAAGTCTTCCACCTGCGGCAGTGTGACGGGCAGTTCGGCTTCGCTCACCGCGTAGTGGTTGTTCGCGTTATCCAGCACAATCGGGAACGGCTCGCCCCAGTACCGCTGACGGCTGAAGAGCCAATCGCGGAGCTTGTAGTTGATCGTTTTCTTGCCGGTGCCTTCACGCTCCAGCAGGTCGATCATGTGCTGCTTGGCCTCGGCGGTCGGCAGACCGTCGATCACGCCGCCGACGGCGACGCCTTCGTCGGTGAACGCCTTGTTCGCCGGTGGTTCGCCGCTGGCGGGGCGGACGACCGTTTTGATCGGAATGCCGAATTTCTCGGCAAACTCAAAGTCCCGCTCGTCATGCGCCGGCACGGCCATGATCGCGCCGGTGCCGTAACCCGTCAGCACGTAGTCGGCGATCCAGATTGGCACCTGCTCGTCATTTACCGGATTCACAGCATACGCGCCGGTGAAGACGCCGGTCTTCTCCTTCACGTCCTGCTGACGCTCGCGCTCGCTCTTGTTCTTCGCTTGGTCGCGATAGGCGTTGACGGCCTCCCGCTGCTCGGGCGTCGTGATCGCATCGACGAGTTCGTGTTCCGGGGCCAGCACCAAGTACGTCGCGCCGTACAGCGTGTCGGGCCGCGTGGTGAAGACGGTGATGATGTCATCGGGTTGATCGGTTGAAGCGTTGATCGGTTGATCCGTGGCCGGCTGACTTCCGGTGTCGCCTTCGGGTGTCGAAGCGGCACGGTTCAACGGATCAACCGATGGACCGATCAACTGCTCGCCACACGCAGCGATTTCAAAATCCACTTCCGCGCCGACGCTGCGCCCGATCCAGTTCCGCTGCATGTCCTTCAAACTCGCCGGCCAATCCAGCGTGTCGAGGTCATTCAGCAAACGGTCGGCGTACGCGGTGATGCGCAGCATCCACTGCCGCATCGGTCTGCGTTCGACGGGGAAGCCGCCGACTTCGCTCTTGCCGTCGATCACTTCTTCGTTCGCCAGCACCGTGCCCAGCTGCGGGCACCAGTTCACCGGCGCTTCGTCGGTGTACGCCAGGCGCAACCCGTCGAGGATGCTTCGTTGTTCCGCCGGGTCGAAGCTGCTCCATTTACGCAGCGTCGATGATTCGCCCGCGATCGCTTCCAGGCCTTCCTGCACGGGGTTGATGTGCACGCTGCCGTCGGGGGCCACGAGGATGTTCTCGTTCTGCAACTCGCTGATCAGGTGCCCGATCGGCTTGGCTTTGTTGTCGTACGGGTCGAAGTAGCTGTTGTAGAGCTGCAGGAAGATCCACTGCGTCCAGCGGTAGTACTTCGGGTCGGTGGTATCAATTTCCCGGTCCCAGTCGTAGCTGAGGCCGAGCGACTGGATCTGCCGGCGGAAGTTCTTGATGTTCGCCGCGGTGGTGACGGCCGGGTGGACGTTGTTCTTCACCGCGTACTGCTCGGCGGGCAGGCCGAAGGCGTCCCAGCCCATGGTGTGCAGCACATTATAGCCGCGATTGCGGAAGTATCGGCTGACGATGTCCGTCGCCGTGTACCCCTCCGGGTGCCCGACGTGCAGCCCCGCACCGCTGGGATACGGAAACATGTCGAGGATGTATTTCTTCGGCCGATCGCCCGCCTCGCCCGGTTCGAGCGCGCGGAACGTCTTGTGCTCCAGCCAATAAGCCTGCCACTTCTTCTCGACCGTTGCGTGGTTGTACGCCATAGGGACGGTCGATTGTACGGAAAGCCGGCATTTCAGCGAGTGGGGCGGGGGAAATGACGAGTGACGATTGTCAAATGACGATTGGACAGAGCGGGCCCGCCCTCATCTTCGAATCGTCACTCGACAATCGTCATTCGTCATTTCCTATGCCGCCAGCATCTTCACCGCCGGCGTCGGCCCCGATATCGCCCGCCTCACGTCGTATTTCCCCGGCAGCGCCGCGATGGCGGTCGCCTGTTCGCTCCAGCGGTCGCGGAGTTCGCGGGACATTTCCACCAGCCGTGGGTCGACTTTCTTCTCCGGCGGCGGGGCGGCTTTGGTCTCCGCCCGAGGCCGCGACGGCATCTTCACGGCCAACTGCGCTTTCACTTCCGCGTCGATCTCCGATTCCGTCGGCTCGTACGCGTCCCAGTCCGGCCCGGCCCACATCGCACCCGGGTGAATGTGCTTCGGCCGCTTCACCGGCGGGGGTTCTTCACTGATCCGCTCCTTAATCGCCAGCCGCGCCGCAGCCCGCTCGGCCGGGTCGGCGACCGCCGCGGCGGAAATCTTCTTGGTTCGGCGAGTCGGTGAGTCGGTCAGTCGTTGAGTCGTGGAAGGATCGACCGCCACCACCGCTGCGTCGTCTTCACGACTCTCCGAATCACCGACTTTCCGATTTACCGTCTCCGGCAGCACCACCGGCAGCACGTCCCGCCAATGCACGCCCGGCGGAATGGGGAACACCAACCGGTCCTCCCGCATTTCCCCGCCTTCAGTCTTGGCCGGGTACCACCAGGGCGTTGTCGTGTCGTCTTGGCGGATGCGTTTCTGCCAGAAAATGTGGATGCGGGCGGAGGGTGAAGGGTAAGAGGCGTGAGGCGTCAGGGCACACAAATCGCCGGCGCTTCCCTCACGCCTTACGCCTCCTCCCCTTTCCCCGTTCTTCCTCGCCCCGGTCCTGAATGCGATCGGCGTAAACCCCATCGCTTCCCAGAACTCATTCGCCGCCAGGTCCTCGGCGCACCAGCAGGAATACAATCGACACCCGTAGGCAGAGCGGTCGAACTGCGCCAAGAGCAACTGCGCCGCCACCAAATGCCGCCGATACTCCGGCAGCACATTGATCTGCGTGACATACCCCACTTCGTCCCGCCGGCAGTAGCGGTCGGCGGCGATGAGGTAGCCGATGGCAGTGGGCAGTGGGCAGGTGGCAGGGGGCAGGGAAGAAAAAGAGGCGGTGTCTTCTTGTATGTCCTGCCCACCGCCCACTGCCACCTGCCCACTCACTTCCGCGATCAAAACTTGGCCGAGCCGAATCTTCCCCTCAATCGCCATCAACGGCAGAAATCCCAGCTCCCGGCTGTGCGCCTTCTGCATCCGATCGATGAACCCCACGTCCGCCAGCGTACTTGGCCGAACGGTGATGTTCACCCGCGGCTCGATCGCCAGCGCTCCGCCGGCCGGCCCGACGTCTGCCCGCACGGGGAGATTCGTCGGCATCGTTAACACTTGAGCGTCCAGGCAATCGTTCATGGCAAACCCCTTTGGCAAGTCTCAGCGCTCACATCGGCCACACCGCCCGTCGGCTTAACTACATTCCTGTTCAACCCCGGCCACGGGCGACCCGCCGCCGCCCGGTCCGCCCGCTGTCAGAAACCGCCGCACCGCTCGCCCGCCGGGGCAAAACCGGCGACAATCATTCCCATGCCCGCCCCCGGCCAGCCTCCCGCCCGCCGCTCTGCCATCGGAAACTTCCTCGGCCGACCGACCCTCGGCGGCTGGCTGGCGATCGGCAACAGCGTCGGATGCCTCACGATCGTGGCCAATTTCGCATTGCCAATCTGCGCCGATCCGCCGGACGTTGTCTTTTTCGCCTTGGTCATCACCTATATTGCGCTGACCTTCCCGCTCGCCTTCATTCTCTGGCTGCCCACCTTCGGCCGTGGCCCTTCTCCGCTATCCGCCGTGATCGCGTGCGCGTTGACTGGCCTGAACTCGTTCGTCTGGGGCTACGCGCTCGCCGCGATCATCCGCCGACTTCGCCGGCTATTCACCGCCCGCACCGCCACGCCCACCGACCCGCCCGCCGTCGACCCCGCCGCCCCCGGCCAATCCCGCCGCCGCGGCCCCGTCCGATAGAATCGCCGCCCGCGCCCGGCATTCGCCACCGCCGCCGCGGCAGGGGCGATAACCGACGCTTGAGGAATGCCCCGGAAACTTTCCGGGGCGTTTCTGGAACTCTCGGGGACGTTTCTCAAACCTTCCGGGACGTCCCCGAACGTTCCGGGGACGTTTCTCCGATTCCCGCGGACGTTTCTCGAACCCTCCGGGGCGTCCCCGGAAGTCTCCGGGACGTCCGCAGACGGCGCCGGGGCCTTCGCGGCAGACGCCGGGGCGTTCGCGACGCGCGGCGGGGGAGTCGCGACGCACGCTGCGCCGTCCGTGGCCGGTCGCGGGCCGATCCCCGTGTCGCCCGGTGCGACAGCACCGCCGCCCGGCCCGTCGGCCGACGCCCACCGACCGCCCGCCCGCGCCGCCGCGGCGGCGGGGCCGAGCCGCGTCACCGCCACCGTCGCCCGGCCTGTTCAGGGGAGTGGCATTTCGGCCACAATTGTTTGAAGCGGCCCCGTCTGTTCGGTTAAGATTCGGCCTCACGCACGTCCGGCGATGCCTTCGGGGGCAGGCACCGGATCGCTCTTGCCCGGAAAGGCCGTAATGGAATTCTTCGACCGCATCACCCGACTCGCCTCCCGTCTCCCGCAACAATTGCCCGTGCTCAAGACCGAGGAAGCCACCAAAAACGCCCTCGTCATGCCCCTGATCAACGCCCTGGGCTACAACGTCTTCGACCCGATGGAAGTCATCCCGGAATTCACGGCCGACGTCGGCACAAAAAAGGGCGAGAAAGTCGACTACGCGATCACGATTGACGGGAAACCGATGATCTTGGTGGAGTGCAAGACGGTGGATTTAACTCTGTCGATGGAACGCGTGTCGCAACAGGTACATGTCGTATTCTCGGACTTGCTATGTATTGAACGGTGATGAAACGAGACGGACTAGGTCGACTGCTGTAAAATTGCCTCAACGGCTTCGAACTAAGAGTCAATTTGACCGATCGGGTGATGAGATGATTGAGACTGTCTGGGGGAGCACGGAAAAACCGGCATCTAGTAATCGTTTAGCGCAGGTTCTTAGTGCCGCAACTGACCTTGATGGTACCCTGTATATTGGTTATCCAATTATTGGAACGCCTGAGGGTTCGTTTCCGATCGATGCTCTATTAGTTTCACCGTCAAAAGGCTTAATTTTAATCGACCTTGTGGAAGGACGGACACTATCGAATTACGAATATGCACAAGATGATGCGTATAACAAAATGCTGGCGAAGCTGCTTCAGCATCCCGCGCTGATCAAGAGACGAGAACTGCAGGTAAAACCAAATACTTTGACGTTCGCGCCAGCAGTTATCAATCAGCCGCAAAAAAGCGATCATCTTGTTTGCAATGCAGATCAGCTAATAGATGCAATTCAAAAAATCCCAAATATCGACCCTGCATACTACCCGCCACTCGTAGCCGTAATACAGGCCATCTCTACTCTGAGAAGAGGACGAAGAAAACGCGATCTAAAAAAGGCCGAGTCGAAAGGCTCGAAGATAAAGCGGCTTGAAGATTCGATTGCAAACTTAGATAGCCAACAAAGCGCTGCTGTCGTGGAGACATATGATGGAGTTCAGCGTATACGCGGTCTCGCAGGTTGCGGTAAGACAATTGTTCTGGCGCTCAAGGTTGCCTATTTACATGCGCGCCATCCGGAGTGGTCGATTGCAGTAACTTTCAACACGAGGTCGCTCAAAAAGCAGTTTGAAAGTTTGATAACCACATTCGTCCTTGAGCAGGCAAACGAGGAGCCTGATTGGGAAAAAGTGCGGATTCTCAACGCGTGGGGGGCACCGGGCGGAACTGAGCGGTCTGGCGTCTATTATGAATTTTGTCGCGATCATGGCATTGAATATCTGGATTTCGCTGCAGCTAAGACACGATTTGGTTCGGACCGTGCTTTTGAAGAGGTCTGCAACCTTGCACTTCAAGGTGCGAAGGCATTCACTCCTAGATATGATGCGATACTGGTTGACGAGGCGCAGGATTTTTCTCCAAGCTTTCTCCTACTCTGCTACGAGTATCTTAAGGAACCAAAGCGTTTGGTGTATGCCTATGACGAACTGCAGAATCTCGGCGACCGCTCGTTGCCGCCTGTTGAAGAAATATTTGGCAAGAACTTGGACGGTACACCTCGTGTAGTGATCAGTCCCTCTGAATTGGGAAAGCCTAAGCAAGATATCATTCTCGAGAAATGTTATCGCAATTCTCGTCCTGTGCTGTCTACTGCTCATTCGCTAGGATTCGGAATCTACAGGGATAGCGGACTAGTTCAAATATTTGAGAATAAAGATCTTTGGTTTGATATTGGATATGCAGCCTCTGGCGGCGAAATAGTGGATGGGGAAGTCGTCGAACTTAGGCGTACGCCAGAGTCGAGTCCTGAGTTTCTTGAAGCTCATTCTCCTGTTGACGATCTAATTGAGTTCTTAGTATTTGAGGATCAACAAAAACAGGCTGAATGGCTTGTTCAGGCGATCGAAAAGAATGTAACAGAGGATGAGCTGCTTCCTGATGATATTGTTGTAATCAATCCTGATCCGCTCACCACGAAAGATGCGGTAGGTCTATCGCGTCGGATGCTTTTTGAGCGAAATATCAACTCGAATTTAGCGGGCGTAACAACTATTCCGGATATCTTTACTGAACCCGGGACTGTGACTTTCACAGGTGTTTTTCGCGCTAAAGGTAATGAGGCGCCGATGGTGTACATAATAAATGCACAAGATTGTTACTCTGGCCTTATTCCTAGGCGGGTCGCACTTGCTCGCAATCGCCTGTTCACGGCAATTACTCGGTCAAAGGCTTGGGTGCGAGTTCTTGGCATTGGTGATGATATGAGGGCCCTGAAGGCCGAATTTGACAGATCAAAGGCAGAAGATTTCGAATTAAAGTTTCGTTATCCGACTGAAGATGAACGCAAGACGATGCGGACCGTGAATCGTGATATGTCACCCGCAGAAGTTGAACGGAGCAAGCGGCGCAGGACGAACTTGAAAGATATTATTGACTCTCTCGAGTCTGGCGAAAGTGTGCTTGAAGATTACCCAGACGATTTAGTCGATAAACTGAAGCGGCATTTTGCACGTGAAAGTAAACGGAGAAAAAATGACGCCAAAGCAGACTCTGAAGCAGATTAACGATCTTACTGCAATTGTCATTGAGCTAAGTTTGTCAAATGAGCAGAATTATCCGACTGTTTATGGTAAACCTGACTCATTTTTCGAGATTACTGTATCTACTGCTTCCTCTTTGGCGATTGCTTTGAAGAATATTGGGTACTCGGAAGTGTATAGCGAATTGGAAAGCGCTCGTTGTTTTAATATAAAAATGTTAGACGGCGGCTTGCTCTCTCTGTTGTATCGATTCGAAAGTGGAACAATAGTTGAACATTCGCTCTCGTATTTTCCTTCGCCGAATCTTCAATTATTTCAAAATGAACCCGAGCTGTATTTGTTAGATGAGGTGTATGCGGACGCTGTTTCGAGAAGCATTGTTCCATTCCCTGTGCGATTTGATTACAGTAATGATGCTGCTAAGTTTAGGGACGTTGATCATCCGTATTCTCACATGACGCTTGGTCAATACAAAAACTGTCGTATCCCAGTTTGTTCCCCAATTGGGCCGTTTGTGTTTGGTGGTTTTGTGCTCAGGAACTTTTACAACACCGCATTTCAGAAATACTCGGCGAAGATCCCTGTAACTAATATATGGTTTCCTAAATCAATTACGCCCAGTGAACAAAAGGTTCCTCATCTCGTCTGTAGTCCGATTTAAAATCTGGTCGAATTTTCCACAGTCTTATCGCCAAAGAGATATCTGAGGGGTGAATGAGCGGTTCGTTACGGCGGCGGAGGGGGATTTCTTTTAGGTATTCCGGGC
Source organism: Tepidisphaeraceae bacterium (assembly GCA_049840775.1). Classification (GTDB taxonomy): domain Bacteria; phylum Planctomycetota; class Phycisphaerae; order Tepidisphaerales; family Tepidisphaeraceae; genus RYN-431. Next base: position 302,433 of record JASGJJ010000003.1, on the reverse strand, counting down.
GGTAGTGGGGGCGAGGGGGCATGTGTTGGCGCAGGTGTCGTTGCGGAGGCTACTCTGGTTCCCGCCGGGGCAGGCGGGCGCGGTGGGGTGGCGGAACAAGGCGGCCGTTAGGGCGGTCGGGGGATTGTCTCATGGAATGTGGGGCGGCGAGGACGTTCGGCGGGGGTGGGCGCGGGAAGCGGCCGTGAGAAAAATATTCCACAGATGTTGAGTGAGGTGGTGTTCAGGTCGATCGAATCCACTGACGGCGACGGTTCGTCCCGTGTGGGGCGTGACGGGTCGCCGGGGTTTTACGATCCAAGGAGATCGACCATGGCGACGAAAGACTATCTGCCGAAGACCGACGCCGGCCTGCTGGCGTACACCACGAACTTCTCCACCATCATCAACCTGGAGCCGGTGGCCCTGGGGATTTCTGTCGCGATCGCGTCGGACTACGCGACGAAACAGGCGGCATTCGCGACGGCACTGGCCGCGGCCACGAACGAAGGCACCCGCGGCAAGCGGACCATTTTTCTGAAGGACGAGGCCCGCAAGGTGCTCGTGAAACTGACCCGTCAGCTCGTTCAGCAGATCGGGAAGACGATGAGCGTCACGAACGATCAGCGGCAGCAGCTGCAGATCCCGATCCCGAAGGGCACACGCACGCCGCAGCCGGCACCGGAGATCGCGCCGGTCGCCAGCGTCGTCAGCACGGACGGCCGAAACGTGACGCTGGAACTGCGGCAGACCCGCACGCGTCGGGGCAAACCCGACGGCGTCGCGACGGCGATGATTTTCCTGGCCAGCACGGAGACCGGACTGTCGGCCCCGCCCGTCGGCGACCCGGCGTGGCAGTTCGCCCTCAACACGTCGCAGACGACCGTCGAAGTCCCCTGCGGCACGAGCGCGACCGGCGACACCGTTCACTTCATCGCCTTCTGGTGTAATGCCAAGGCGGAGAGCGGGCCGGTGTCCAAGGCGGTGAGCGTGGCCCTCCCGGCCGGCGGCGTGCTGCCGCAGGCTGAAGCGAAGCTGAAACTGCGGGCCGCGTAAGACAGGCCGACAACGAAAAACCCGAACGGGTGGCGGGTGGCACTGGGCGGCGTTTGCCCGGTGCCACCCGCTTTTATTGTGTAGCTGTGCCGCCGTACGGTATTCTGATTGGCATGCATATCGGAGGGGACCAGATGCCAATGACGATCGGTGAACGCGTGGCGGCGGTGGCCGTGGTGGGGGCGGTGTTCATCGCCGTCACGGGGTGTATCAGTGTCGGGAACGGCAACGGGCGGGCGTCGGCGACGCCGGCCACGATGAACGAGCCGAAGCAAGAGCCGCCGGTGGAAATACATCTCTTCGCCGACGGGCACCTGGAAGTCGGCAATATCTCGATCAATTCGGAGCAGATCGGCACGCTGGCCGAAGAGCTGCGCGGGAAGACGGTGGAGATCGTGCCGCTTGATTACAACGACAAGAGCGTGTCGCTCAACCTCGCACGAACCGTGCGCGACCAATTGCTGCTCGGCGGCGTGGCGAAGGTGATTCTGCCGTTCAATGAACGGACCAAGCCCGACACGCTGACGAACGGGTAACGCGATCTCGCAGCCGGTTGTGGTGTGCTGTGAAACGCGGGTAAAATGCGGCATGGCTGAGCGGGTACGGAAATCGGTCGTGATCGCACGGGCGGCGCTCGCAATGCTGGGCGTTGCGGCGACGGTATACGCAGACGGGCCGGCAACGACGCGGCCGGCGACCGTCGACGGGTATCGCGGCCTGTGGTTCACGCTCGGGCAGTTCTCTCAATACGGCGATAAGTATTCAGGCGGCCTCGGCACGTACACGTCCAATCACGTGCCCGTCGCGGTCTACGCCGAAAAAGTGAACCAGACCTTCTTCGTCTACGGCGGCACGACGGCGGCGAACGAAAAGCATCTGCTCTGCATGGCTGGCGTTTTCGACCACGCCAGTGGCCGCGTTTCCAAGCCAGTGATCGTGTGCGATAAAGCGGGCGTCGACGATCCGCACGATAACCCGAGCATTAACATTGACGCTGACGGCTACGTGTATGTCTTCGTCAGCGGCCGAGCGAAGAAGCGGCCGGGGCTGAAGTTTCGCAGCATGCGGCCGTACGACGTGTCGTCATTCGAGCTGATCGAAGAAATCGAGATGACGTACCCGCAAATCCACGCCATGCCCGGCGGCGGATTTTTCCTGCTATTCACCAAATACACTGGCGGCCGAGAGCTGTACTGGCAGACCAGCGACGACGGCCGCAAGTGGTCGACGGTGAACAAACTCGCCGGCATGGGCGGGCACTACCAGGTCAGCAACGTGCGGCCCGACGGCGTGCTCGGCGATGCCCTCATGTATCACCCCGGCGGCAACGTCGATAAGCGCACGAACCTCTACTACGTCCAAACCGCCGACCGCGGAAAGACGTGGACGACCGTCGACGGCAAACCCGTCGCCACGCCTATGACCGACCCGCACGGGCCGTCGCTGCTTATCGATTACGAGAAGCAGGGATTGAACGTCTACATCCACGACCTGAACTTCGACACCGCCGGGCGGCCGGTGATTTTGTACACGACCAGCCGCAGCGCCGTGCCCGGCCCCGATGGCGCGCCGTTCACGTGGCGCATCACTCACTGGGACGGAACGGCGTGGCAGACGCACGACGTCACCACGAGCGACCACTGCTACGACGCCGGCAGCTTGTATATCGAAGGCGACAACTGGCGGATCATCGGCCCGACCGGCGAAGGGCCGCAGAAGTGGGCGGCGGGCGGGGAGATCAGCCTGTGGACCAGCCAGGACGCCGGTCGGACGTGGCGGCATGCGAAGCAAATCACCACCGGCAGCGCGGTCAATCACTCCTACGCCCGCCGCCCGCGCAACGCCCGCGACCCGTTTTATAGCTTCTGGGCGGACGGCGATCCGTCGAAGTTCTCGCCGTCGCAGCTCTATTTCACGAACCGCGCCGGCGACAAGGTCTGGCAACTGCCGTACGACATGACCGATGCTTGGGCAACGCCTTCTGAAATCGGCGCCCGACTGATCAAGGCAAAGTGACACAAACCTGACGGTTCGCAATCCTGCGTTATATCGTTGAGGCATTCGGGAAGCGATTGGGAAATCGGCTCAGATTCCGGGACAAATAGCAGTCTCCGCTCGCGGTAATAAGGTGCAGTTGGATACGTTATATCGGCGAAAATGCCGATATCTGAATCAGCAGGCGGCTGATTGTGTTGTGTTGTTTAATCAACACGATGTTGTCATATGAACGCTACAGCTTGCCCTGACGTGGACTCTGCGGTTGAATACGAACCCCACACACAAAGGGTTTCGTCCATGTTGTCTGCAGATGCTCCTGAACAAGCCAATATTTATGTCCGTCGCTGGGTCGACAGTGTCGTAAGGCACTGCAAGCCCGACAAAGTGCTCTGGTGCGACGGGTCGGAAGCGGAGAAGGCCGAGGTTTACCGGCGTGGCGTGGCCGACGGCACGTTCATTAAGCTCAACGAAAAGAAGTGGCCCGGCTGCTATTTCCATCGCAGCAACCCGAACGACGTCGCCCGCACCGAGCACCTGACGTTCATCTGCACGCCGAGCAAAGACCTCGCCGGCCCGACGAACAACTGGATGAACGACCAGGACGCGTACGAAAAGCTGCGGCCGTTGTTCAAAGACAGCATGGTCGGGCGGACGATGTACGTCATCCCGTTCGTGATGGGCATTCCCGGTTCGCCGCTCGCCAAGGTCGGTGTGCAATTGACCGATAGCCTGTACGTCGTTGCCAACACCGCCATCATGGCTCGGATGGGTAACGTGGCGTGGGACGTGCTCGGTAAGAGCCGCGAGTTCACGAAGTGCGTGCACAGCCTCGGCGACGTGAATCCCGACCGCCGCTACATCTGCCACTTCCCGCAGGACAACACGATTTGGAGCTTCGGCAGCGGTTACGGCGGCAACGCGCTGCTGGGCAAGAAGTGCCTCGCGCTCCGCATCGCCAGCTACCTCGGCCGCCAGCAGGACTGGATGGCTGAGCACATGCTGCTGATGGGCGTGCAATCGCCGGAAGGAGAAAAAACCTACGTCGCCGCGGCATTCCCGAGCGCGTGCGGCAAGACGAACTTCGCCATGCTCATTCCGCCGAAGAAGTACACCGATGCCGGCTGGCGCGTGACGACGGTCGGCGACGACATCGTCTGGATGTGGGTCGACGAAAACTCCGGCCGACTGCGGGCGATCAACCCGGAAGCCGGCTACTTCGGCGTCGTGCCGGGCACGAACACCAAGAGCAACGCCAACGCGATGAAGTCGATGTCGAAGAACACCATCTTCACGAACGTCGCCCTCGTGCCGCTCGATGACGGCACGTACGACGTCTGGTGGGAAGACAGCGACTGGCCGGAGCCGAAAAAAGCCATCGACTGGCGCGGCCAGGAGTGGACGCCGGAGATCGGCAAGCAGGGCAACAAGGCTGCCCATCCGAACAGCCGCTTCACCGCGCCGGCCACGAACAACCCGGTGCTTGACCCGGCGTTTAACGACCCCGACGGCGTGAAAGTCAGCGCCATCATCTTCGGCGGCCGACGCAGCAAGACGATTCCGCTGGTTTACCAGGCGTTCAACTGGGTGCACGGCGTTTACATCGGCGCGACGATCGGCAGCGAAACCACCGCCGCCGCCACCGTGCGCAGGGCGTCGTCCGTCGTGACCCGATGGCCATGCTGCCGTTCATTGGCTACAACATTCGCGACTACCTGGTCCACTGGTTCCGCATGCGGAAAAAGATGACCGACTGCCCGCGCATGTTCATGGTGAACTGGTTCCGCAAGAACGACCAGGGCAAGTTCGTCTGGCCGGGCTTCGGTGAGAACATGCGGGTGCTGAAGTGGATCATCGACCGCTGTCAGGGCCGCGCCTACGCCCGTGAGACGCCGCTCGGCTGGATGCCGCGGAGTGAAGACATCGATCTGGACGGTCTGGACATCGACATTGACGATTTCCACGGCCTCGAAGCCGTCACGACCGAAGACGTGAAGCAGGAGATCATGAGCCAGGAAGAGCTCTTCCTGAAACTCGCCGGCGACTTGCCGAAGGAAATGATCTTCCAGCGCGAACTGCTCATCGCACGGCTGTAAAAAATCTGACGAGCCGCAAAGCAAACCGGGCCGGACACCAGTGTGTGTCCGGCCCGGCCGCATTGGGAGACGAGGTGAATGAATTAATAGCGATACGGCGCACCGTAGCGGTAGCCGCCGTAGCCGTAATAGCCCGGGTAGCCGTAGCCGCCTTGGTATTTATCGAAGCTGCGGTAGTAGTAGGCGTAATTGATGGCGATATTCGCGGCCGTGACGGAGTCCTGCCAGAAGACATTCGACGCGGTTTTCTCGATTCGCGCCTGGGCGACCTGCCGACGAAGGGCGATCAAAGCCGGGTCGGTGGCGACGGCAAACGCCTGGTCGCCCCGAAGTTGGCTGACCTTGGCGGCGGCTTCGAGGTATTTCGCCCGGGCGTCCTGAAACGCCTGGTCGCGGTCCAGCACACTCGTTTCGAGCTTGCGGTTGTCTTTGATGTACTGCAGCTTCAGCCGCGCCATGCCTTCGAGTTTGACCGGGTCGGGCTTGGGGGCGAACTGTTCGTCGGCGATTTTGTTCACTAACTCTTTGTGCAGCTTTTCGTTAGCAGTGTAAGACGAATTGTTCTGCAGCGACGCCAGGGCCGCCTCACGGGCTTTGTTCATGGCGTCGTAGCTGGTTTTTTCGTCGGTGATCGCTTTGAGGTAGACCGGATCGCGGTCCTGCTGCATTTGCACGAGGCGAACGCCGTTGTTGAGGTCATGCAGTGACTGCTGAAATTCGCCCATTGCCCGCACGGCTTGGGCGTGGGCGACGGGGACATTGCGAATGTCAGTAGCCGGCAGATCCGAGGCGGCCTGCTGCGGATTCCAGTACGGCGTGCTGGTCTGCGGCGCGGCCGGCTGGGACTGCGCGTAAGCCAGTGTCGCACTTGAGATTACAGCGGCTGCCAGGGCAAAAACGTGACGCATCGTGCCTCCCAAAACGTTCTCTCCCTTTTAGACAGTAGGATTCTGACGGGGTTAGGGTCAAAACAAAGTCGCCGAAATGACGGTCTGATTGCCGATAGTGAACGCATGAAGCGATATCTGCTCTCGGCCGTCGCGTTGGCGACGCTGGTCGGTTGTTCGAACGATAAAGGTCAGGGCCCGAATGCGACGGCGCACATCGACCCGGACACCATCGCCGAGCAGCCGATGCCGGACATCAAGCCCGAGACCTACATCGCCGCCGGCGATCTCGCCGCCAGCCAGGGGCAATTCATTCGCGCCGCCGCGCAATACGACTTGGCGTTGAAGAAGAAGCCGGACGATACCGCGACCTGTCGTAAACTCGCGCTCGCCTACGTGAAGGCAGACCAAATGCCCGCCGCCATCGAGGCGTGGAAGCGCTACCTCGCCGTTTCAAAGGGTTCGGACGACGCCTACGGCTCGCTCGGCTACGCGTACGAACTCGCCGGCAAGCCCGCCGACGCCGAAGCGACTTACAAAGACGGCGTCGCCAGGGTCAGCGACGGCAAACTCACGCACATCAACTACGGGCTGATGCTCGTCCGCAAGAATCGCGTCGACGAAGCCGTCAAACAACTGTCGGCCGTCCTGCCGCCGCCAGAAGTCAATTACAATATCGCCAGCGTCTACACCGACCTCGGCCGGCGTGACCTGGCGAAGTTCTATTACCGCCGGGCGTTGGAATGCGACCCGGGTTTTGAGCCGGCGAAGCAGAAGCTGGCGTCGATCGTCGACTAGCGCCGGCGTCGCCCGAGCAGCCACCCGCCGAACGCAATGCCGCCGAGCACGGCCGGCTCGGGGATGGCAATCGGGTTCGCCACGATCACGCCGAGCGTCGCCGGCACGTAGCTGGCGAACCACTGCTGCGCGACCGCGGGGCCGGCCGGGTCGACGTAGGCGTAGTCGCCGGATTCGTCCTGTTGATACAGGCCGCGAGCGTCATAGACGGCGGCCGCGAGGTCGCCGCCGGTGGGGCTGCTGCGGAACAGTTCAACGCCGTAGTTAATTCCGATGAGTTTCCACTCGCCGTCGCGTTCGATGAAGACGCCGCCGCCGGAATCGCCGACGGAGACGGTGGCTTCATTCGGGTCGGCGTTGTTGTCGAAGTCAGCGACCAGAAACGCCGCGCCCGCGGCGAACGAGGAACCGGCGGCGACGTCTTCCGGGCTGACCGTGTAAATGCCGTCCAGCGTGTTCGTTCCCCAGCTTTGGGCGTGGTCGGAATTACCCCAGTAATAGCCGTTCGTGCCGAGCGCCGCACCGCGATCGGTGCCCCGGCCGAAGACGACGAGTTGGTCCGCGGTCGTCAGCGGCGCGTCGTTGGCCGGGTTATAGATTGACGCGTAGGTCGTGAACGGAACGGAAACTTGCCGCAGGATGAGGTCGGTGCCTGCGATGGCGAAGCTGGCGCCGGTGAGCGGGTGGCTGCCGTCGCTCATGACGATCGAGCCGCCCGCATTGCCGAAGTGGGCGGCGGTGATGAACCAGTTCTCCGCGACCGGCGTACCGAGGAAGTCGCCGTACTGGCCTTGCAGGTTCCAACCGCTGTCGGCGAGGTCGCCGGTCGGGGCGGAGGTGTTCCGTCCCTGCGACCCGAGGACGATGACCGCCTGGGCGGCCGCGTCCGATAACGCGACCGTCGCAACAGCCACCGCGGTGATCAACAGCTTCGGCACGACCGCTTCTCCTCAGACATTTCCGGCCCGATCCGCTATCATACCTGTCCGGGTTGGGCGGGGCGGAAAAACCGCCGGCCCGGGGCCGATCGCCGGACGCGTCGGCCGAGAAACTGCGCAAATCGAACCGACCATGAGCCACAAAGTCGCCCTGTTTATCGCCTGTCTGAACGATCAGTTTTATCCGCAGGTCGGCGTGGCGGTGACCAAAATTCTCAAAAAATTCGACTGCCAGGTCAGCTTCCCTCAGGCCCAGACCTGCTGCGGGCAACCGTTTTTCAATAACGGCTTTCACAAGGAAGCCGCCGACCTCGGCAAGCGGTACATCGAGATTTTCGAGCCTTACGATTACATCGTCACGCCCAGCGGCAGTTGCTGTGCGATGGTCCGCGAGCAGTACCATCAGCTCTTCGAGCACGACGAAAAATGGGCCGCGCGGATGGAAGCGGTGCGTCACAAAACTTACGAATTCGTCGAGTTCGTCGACAAGGTCCTCAAGGCCGATTTAAAGGGCCTCAAGCTGCCGACGGCGGGCAGTTACACCTATCACTACACCTGCCACCAGCGCGGGCTGGGGATGAAGGACGAGAGCGTCAAAATCCTTCAGCAGATCGACGGCGTCACCTTCGTGCCGCTGGAGAAGACCGACCAGTGCTGCGGCTTCGGCGGCACGTTCGCCGTGAAATACCCGGCCATCAGTGAAGCGATCGTCGACGACAAGGTCCGCAACATCGCCGCCACGCACGCCGGCACGACCGTCTGCAACGACGCCGGCTGCACGATGAACATCAGCGGCATGTGCCATCGAAAGGGCGTCGACACGAAAGTCCGCCATGTCGCGGAAATCCTCGCCGAGGCGATGGGCATCGACGTGACGAAACTGTGATTCGGAAACCCGAATGACGAAATCCGAAATCCGAATCAAATCCGAAGGCTAAAACCAGAAAAACAAACCACGGAGAACACGGAGGGCACGGAGAAAAATACAATTTCTTCTCCGTGCCCTCCGTGTTCTCCGTGGTTCATTTCGTCATTGAACCTTCGGATTTGATTCGGATTTCGGATTTCGTCATTCGGATTTCGTCTTCGGCTCGTAGTCTTCCCGTATCGGCGTGAAGACGTCGAGCACTTCGGAATCTTCCAAGGCCGACGCCTGGTGTTCGACGCCGCCGTCGACGACGAAACTGTCGCCGGCCCCGACATTCTGGGTCTGCCCGTTCACGGTCACCGCGATCAGCCCGCTGACGACGTAAACGAGCTGATGGTGCGGATGGCTATGTGCTGCCCCGACCCATCCCTTTTTGAAATGGTGCTTCACGAGCATCAAATGCGGCGAATACGCGTGAACCTGGCGGACCATGCCGGCTTCGGGCGTACTGGCCGGGGCGGTGGCGGAGCGGACGATCGTCATGGGCGGTTTCTCCTCAATGAATTCAACGGCATCGCCGACGGACACGACGCCTTCGGTCAAAACTTTCGTGTAAACCCGCGACCAGCCGGGGTAAGTCTTCTGGCCGACGCGGAGAGAATCTTCGCGCAGGAACGAGCCGCCGATTTTGGAACACGGCACGGTGTATTGCGTGACCTCGAGCTCGACTTCCTTGCCGATTTTGAACCGTACGCCGGGAACGACTTTGTCCCAGTCGATGCCGCAAAGCGTGACATTTTCGCCGATACTGCCGGGCGAAATGGGATGGCCTTCATCGCGGAGCGCGTCGATCCGCTCCTGCGAATAGAGACAGACCGCGCGCATCGGCCCGCCGTGGAATTTCAGGTTGTTCTGCCTGTCGCCGGTGACGCCGCCGAAATGAACGGCGGCACTGTTTACGGGCGGCTTGGGCACGCCGCCGGTCGGGCAGGCGTTCACGCTGGTTACTCGGGCGGCCATGCCGGCATTGTACGCGCAATCAGCGGAGTTTGATCGTCGCCAGCGACAATGCCGCCAGCATGGCGCTGATGAGCCAGAAGCGGACGACCACCTGCGTTTCGGTCCAGCCCTTCTTTTGGAAGTGGTGGTGCAGCGGGGCCATCAAAAACACGCGCCGGCCTTCGCCGAAGCGGATGCGGGTGTATTTGAAATAGTAGACCTGGATCATGACGCTGACCGCCTCGGCCGCGAACACGCCGCCGATGAGCAGCAGCATCACTTCCTGCCGAATGACGAGTGCGACATAGCCGATGAGCCCGCCGAGCGCGAGGCTGCCGGTATCGCCCATGAAGACGCGGGCGGGGTTGCAGTTGAACCAGAGGAAGCCCATGCACGCGCCGAGAATCGCCCCGGCGACGACGGCCATCTGCCCGGCGGCGGGGAGGTGGTGAAACAGCAGCGCCTGGCTGAGTTTGGCGTCGCCGACGATGAGGGCGAGCACCAGAAACGCGAACGCGGTGAGCGTCATGCAGCCCGCCGCCAGGCCGTCGAGGCCGTCGGTCAGATTGACGGCATTGCTCGCGCCGACGATCACGATCGTGCCGAACGCCAGGTAAGCCGCGAACGGCCAGCTCCAGACCGGGCCTTGCTTGAACGGGACATAAAACCCGCGCCTGCGGCAGGTTTTGGCCGTAATTCCAGGTGAACCAGCAGAGAATGACCGCGAGTCCGACCTGGAATAAAAGCTTCTCCCGGCCCGTTAAACCTTGCCGGGAACCGGAAGCGCGCGTGGCGGCGGTGAGCTTCAGCCAGTCATCGACCGCACCGACGGCGCCGAGCCAAAGCAGGCAGATCATCGCCATCTGCACGTAGAAATTTCGCAGGTCGGCCAGCAGAAGCGTCGCGCCGGCGATCGCGCCGATGACCAGCAGGCCGCCCATCGTCGGGGTGCCTTTTTTGCTCGTCATGAGCTCGTTCATCTTCGCTTCGTCGAAGTTGGCGATGTCGCCGATCTTCTTGCTGCGAAGCCAGCGAATCACCCGCGGGGCCAGCAGCAGCGTGACGGCGAAGCTGAGCATCACCGCGATCGTCGCCTGGAAGGTCGTGAACAAATGAAATACGCGCAGAAAGCCGAACGGCGTACGCTCAAGCTGCTGCTCAAAATACTGCGTCAGAACGTAAAGCATTCGGCTAAGGCCTTGCGGCAAGGGCGTCGGCGACGCGTTCGAGTTTCATGGAACGTGAACCTTTGAGCAGCACGAGATCGCCCGGCCGCGTGTCGACGACGACTTGCGGTGCGGCCGCGTCGGCATCGGGCAGCCACGTCGCGCCGATCCGCTCCGCCGGCGCTCGCCATGCCGCGCCGACGGCGAACACGGCGTCAAACTTCGCGGCCGCCAGGGCATTCGCCATGCGGTCGTGCGCTTCGGATGAATGTTCGCCGAGTTCTTTCATGTCGCCGACGACCGCGATTTTTCTGCCGCGCCATTCGAGGTGCTGCAGGGTTTCGATCGCGGCGAGCATTGAAGTCGGGTTCGCGTTGTAGGCGTCATTCAGAACGGTCACGCCGGCGTGTTCGCGACGCTGCATACGCATGTCCGACGCGTCCGCGGCCGCCAGGCCTTTTTGAATCTGCTCGTCACTCAAACCCATGTGACGCGCCACGGCAATTATCGCCAGCGCGTTCCTGGCGAAGTGAGCCCCGATGGCCGGCAGAGAAAACCGTTCGCCGGCGACCTCGAATGACGTGCCTTCGAGTGTGACGCGAATGTTCGTCGCCCGCAGAAAGCTGTCGTCGCCAAAGCGAAGGGTTTTGCCTTCGAACTGAAGGCGTTGTGACAAGCCGGAGTCGTCGCAAGCGACCAGCAGGCCGGCTTCACGCAGGCCACGGGTGATCGCGGCGTTCTCGTCGCGCACGGCGTCGAGCGAGCCGAAAAATTCGAGATGTTCTTCGCCAATGCTCGTAATAACGGCAATGTCCGGCTCGCTCATGCGCGAAAGGTATTCGACTTCACCCGGATGATTCGTGCCGATTTCGAGGATCACGTAATCATCGTCCGGCGAGACAGGAAACAGCGTGGCCGGCACGCCGATGTCGTTGTTGAAACTCTTCGGCGAAGCGCTGCCGCGGAGGGCTTGGGACAGCACGGCGTGCAGGGTGTTTTTCGTGCTCGTTTTGCCGTTGCTGCCGGCGATCGCGATGACCTTCGGCCGCGTGATGGATCGACGAACGACCGAAGCGAGTCGGCCGAGCGCACGGCGTGTATCGGGCACGCGTACGAGCGTCACGCCGGCAGGTGCGGCGACGTCTCGGTCCACGACTGCCACCGTCACGCCGGACTGTGCGACGTCATTCACGTACGCGTGCCCGTCGAAGTTGTCGCCGCGGAGGGCAACGAAAACGCATTCTTTCGAAACCGTGCGTGAGTCGGTGCTGACGGAATTCGCGAAGACGCCGGCGTCGCCAGCGATGATCGTGCCGCCCGCGGCGTCGGCGATTTGTGCGGCAGTGATCGGTTTCACAGGGCCACCGTGTTGAGAGCGCGGGACGCTTCTTCGACGTCATCGAAGTGATGCTTCGTCGTGCCGATGATTTGATAGTTTTCGTGACCCTTGCCGGCGATTAAGACGACATCGCCGGCCTTGGCGTCAGTGACGGCACGCTCGATGGCGTGGCGACGGTCGACGTCAATGCTCGCCCGCGCGGCCACCGTCGGGCTGAAGCCGGCAACGATTTCTTCGAGGATGCCGTCGGCATTCTCGGTGCGTGGGTTGTCGCTGGTGACGTAGATCTGGTCGGCAAACGATTCGGCCACCTTCGCCATGCGGGCGCTTCGTGCGGTCGCGGTCGCCGCCGCAGCCGAAGACCACGCGGAGGCGGCCTTTCGTCAGCGGCCGCAGGGCGGTCAAGACATTCCGAAGCGCGTCATCGGTGTGGGCGTAATCGACCAGCACTGCGAACGGTTTGTCGCTCGGCACGGGTTGCAAACGCCCCGGCGCGCCGGCCGCCGTTTTGAGTGCGGCCGCGACGGCGCTGACGCTCAGCCCGAAGACTTCACAGCACAGCGTGATGGCGCAGAGCGCGTTCTCAATGTTATGTCGGCCGACAAGGCGCGTGTGGATTTCGGTCCGGCCGTCGGGGGCGGTGAGCAGGAATGACGTGCCCTGCGCGGTGACACTGCTGTCGGTCGCGCGGTAATCGGCCGCCGAGTCGATGCCGAAACGAACGACCCGCGCCCGCGTGTCGCGAATCATGCGATCCGCGTAGGCCGAGTCGGCGTTCACCGCGGCGATGGCGGTCGCGGGCAGGCCGGCGAAGAGGATGGCCTTGGCGTCGGCGTAGGCGTCCATCGTGCCGTGGTAGTCGAGATGGTCGCCCGTCAGATTCGTGAAGCCGGCGCCGGCAAACTTCACGCCGCCGGTTCGCCCCTGGTGAAGCGCGTGGCTGCTGACTTCGATCGCGCACGCCGCGCAGGCGTTCGTTCGCATCTCAGCAAGCAAGGCGGCGACGTCCACGGCCGACGGCGTGGTCATGGCGGCTTCGGCGGTCTGGCGGCCGTCGTCGATCTCGACCGTCCCGACCATCCCGCACCGCTTGCCGACCGTGTTGAGAATGTGACGGATGAGGTACGCGGTGGTGGTCTTCCCGTTCGTGCCCGTCACGCCCAGCACGCGCACCGATTCCGCCGGCCGGCCGAAGAAAATGTTCGCCAAAGCGGAAACGATTTCACCCGCGTTCGGCACGATCACCTGCGGAATAGAAACGCCCGGCAGGGCGGCCTGGGTGACAACGGCGGCCGCGCCGCGGGTGATGGCGTCCGCGGCGAACGCATTGCCGTCGACCTTTATTCCCGGGCGGGCGATGAAAAGGTTCCCCGGCAGCACGCGGCGAGAGTCGTCCTGGACGCCGGTAATTTCGGCATCGCTGACGGCGGCAAGGTCGATTGTCGGCCGAATTTCTCGGAGCAGTTCATGCAGCCGCAATGGAACCTCCTTGTCCCGGGGCGGTGCAGGAAAAGTTACTCGATCGGCCGGCTTGGTACAATTAACTCCGTGTCTGACGACCTGACGATCGAACAAGAATTAACCCTCGGCAAAACGTGGCGTGGCCGCGACGCCGCGGGGCGGGAGGTCGTGCTCAAACGCCTCCCGAACGACTGCCTGCGCGTCGGCCGAGTTCATCCGGTCGTCGCCCAACGCTTGATGCGATTACGCGAGGCGCCGGTGGCAGGCTTGGCACAGATGATCGGCGTCAGCCGGCTCGGAGAATTTTCGGTGACGGTCACCGAATGGATCGAAGGGCGACCCATGACCTCCTGGACCGCCGACGAAAAAGCTGCCGGCCTGGCGGCGGTCGTGCGGTTGGTCGAAGGCATGCACCGCGTGGGGCTGGTCCACGGCGCAGTGGCGGAACCCAACGTCATTTTGCAACCCGATGGGCGTGTGCGATTGATCGACCCGAGCCCGCTCCTTTATGACGACCCCGCCACCGACTGGGCTGACCTCCACGCGCTCGGTTTCCGAAAGCCGGTGGTCGAGGAAAACGCCGAGGCGGCGACGTGGCACGCGCCGACCCTCGCGGCCGCCTTCGGGCTGACGATGCTCGCCGTCGCCGCCGCGGCCGGTTGGGCGTGGTACCTGGCGGGGCAGTCGTGACCGGATCATTGCTCGAACCGTCACTCATCGAACAACTCGGCCGGCTCGTGCCCGGCGGGCGACGCACCGCGCACGGCCCGGGCGGCGGTCTGCACCGCAGCCCGTTCAAGGGCAGCAGCGTTGAATTCCGGCAGCACCGCCTCTATGTCAGCGGCGACGACGTCCGCCGCCTCGACTGGCGCGTCCTCGCCCGCACGGATCGCCCGTTCATCCGCGAATACGACGACGAAACCACCCGACGGACCATGATCGTCGTCGACGGCAGCGGCTCGATGGCGTACGGCAAGCCGGGCAAGGCGCATGACACCGCCCGGCTCGCCGCCGCGTTCGCCTACATCGCCTTGGCGGCCGGTGAAAGGGCGGGGCTGCTGATTTCCAAAAAAGACGACACCACCGCACTGCCGCCGGCGTCGGTGGCGTCGCAACTCTCGCGCATCATGGAAAAGCTCGGGAACACCGAACCCGCCGGCGAAACCGTGCTGGAAGATTCGCTCGGGCGGGCGGCAACGATCGTCGGGCGGCGGTCGCTGGTCATCGTGATTTCAGACCTGATGTTCTCCCCCGACCAACTCCGCCGCGGCCTGGCTCGACTGCGATTCGGCCGCAATCCGCTGGCCGTTGTTCGTGTCATTCATCCGGATGAACGCAAGTTCCAGTTCCGCGGCTGGACGCGGCTGCGCGATCTCGAGACCGGCCAAATCCGCGCCGCCCCGGCCGCCGCGATTCGGAATTCACACGTCGAACGATTCGACGCGCACGACCGAGAGTTGCGGCACGTCTGCCGATCGCTTGGCGCGGACTTTGTTTCGCACGAGGTGGGGCACGCATTGATCGATACCATTCGCGCCGTCGTGCGAAGAGGGCGGCAATGATCTGGACGAATCCGCTTCTGCTGGCGGGCATTCTCGCGGCGGTGCTGCCGTTTGTGCTGCACCTGCTCGGCCGCGCACGCGCCAGGACCGTCGATTGGGGCGCGCTCGACTTCGTCGCCCGACCGGGAAGTGATTCTGCGCCGGCGTGGCAATGGCGGCAGCGGTTTCTGCTCGTGTTGCGGGCGCTGGCGATCGCACTGCTGGCGGTCTCGCTCGCGCGGCCGCGGTCGGCAGAGGTGGTGACGGCGGTGGACGGCAGCAGCGCACTGGTCATTGTCCTGGACGCCTCGCCGAGCATGAACCACGCGGAGTGGACGACGACCCGTTTTGAAATCGCCCGCAAGGCCGCCCTTGATCGGCTGGCGCAATTGAAGCAGGGCGACCAGGCCGGACTCGTGGTGCTCGGTGCCGTGCCGTCGGCGGACGTCGCACTGACGCCGGACTTGCAGTCGATCGCGTCGCAGATCGCGTCGCTGTCGACAGGGATCGGTTCAGCCGACCAGGCGGACGGGGAACGCCGCGCGCGGTCGATGCTCGCCGACGCCGGCGTGGAAGGCGGCGAAATCGTCCTCATCGGCGACCGACAGCGTTCGGCGTGGGAACTGCTGCAGCAGGCGAGCAATGACACGAATAACGTTCGCGTGATCGCGCTGCCGATCGGGTCGACGGATGATCGAAACGCGTACGTCGAATCGATCGAACTGCTGAATCCGCCGGCGATCAGCGGCGTGGTCACGCGTGCGGCGATTACGGTCGTGAATGACGGCGACGTGCCGCAGGGCGCACTGCGCCTCACGGTTTCGTCGGCGGGGCAGGCGAGCACGCGAACGATCGCCGTCGACCCGCACGGCCGCACGCGGGTGATCCAGTCTTTTACGCCGGCGAATCCCGGGGCGATGGTGTTGACCGCCGCCATCGAGCCGACGGGCCAGCCGAACGATGACACGATGCACCTTTCGTTTGACGTCGCATCGCCGCCGCGCGTGCTGCAGGTGATCGGCCGCAGCACGACGCAGCCGTCACTGCCGCCGGCGTGGGCGAAGTTGCTGAAGTGGTCGGCGGGCGTGCCGGACGAGGCCGCGGATGACGACGTCTTTATTTTGGCCGGTGACATTCCGGACGGGCTGACGGTTTCGATCGTCGAACGCTGGGTGGCCGCCGGCGGCACGCTGCTGCTGACGCCGGCCACCAGCCAGACGCCGGAACTGTGGAATCAACGCCTGTGGAAAAACGGATTCGGCTTAGCGCCGGCGGCGTCGGCAGTGGTGGGCGGGACGGGCGCCGCACCGGATTGGCCGGCGTTCATGACGGCGGACGCGCCCGCCTTGCCGAGCCAGCCCGCCGCGCCGCGCACGACCTGGCGTTTTTCGCCGGCCGGCTCGGAAACGGTGCTCTGCAGCGCCGGCGGGTTTCCGATGCTCATCGAACGCCCGTTCGGACGAGGAAAAGTGCTGACGCTCGCGCGGGCATTGTCGCCAATCAGGGACGTCGGCAGTGACGGCGATGCGATGATCGTTCACGCGTTGATTCGGCACCTGATCGCCAAGCCGATGACGCGGAACCTTGACGTCGGCGTGCCGATGGAGGCGTGGTTCGCGTCCAACGAGCGCGACCGTTTCGCCACCGTGCTTCGGCCGGACGGGCAGTTCGATCGGGTGAACGTGCTGGTGGCGAACGGCGCGACGTACTTCCGCTACAGCCGCACGGATTTGCCCGGCCGATATGTCGTGCGTGTCGGCGACCGTTCGGCGATGGAGTGGATCATTCGGCCGGACCAAAGTGAATCGACCTTGAAACTGCTTTCGGACGACGAACTGTCTGAAATGCTGAAGTCGACCGCCGTCCGTCGCCAGGCGGAAACGCTTCCGCCGCGTGCGGCTCCGGACTGGAGCCTGGCGCTGCTCGCGTGCGTGGCCGTGGCGCTGGGCGTGGAGATGCTGGTCGCCAACGTCTACAAGCCCAAGCGGAGGCCGGCGTGAACACCTGGGTGACCTGGGACTCGACGGGCATCGCCTGGGCGGCGGTGGCGGCGGTGGTGTTGGCGGCGGTGCTGTCCGCACGTCACTACGCCGGCGCGAACGCGCGAACGATCGCCGGCCTGCGTGGCTTGGCGCTCGGGCTGCTCGCCGTTACGGCACTGAGGCCGACGTTCCGTTACACCTTGCCGCCGGACACCGCCCGGCCGGTTCGCATTGTGGTCGACGATTCGCTCAGCATGGCCGTCACGGATTCGGCGCGGTCTGCTGGCCGGCGGTTGCGGCTGGCGATGTCGCTCGGGCAGTACGACGAGGTCGACGTCCCCTGGCCCACGCGTGAAGCGGAGCGGCTCGCGGAAGCGGCGAACAAACTCAAAGAAGCGAACACCGAACTCGCCACCGCCCGGCAAAAAGACCCGATCGCGGCCCTGTTCCGTGACCGAGTGAACCGCGCCCATGCCGCCGTGCTTCAGCAGATCGAAGTGCTGCGGTCGTCCGTCCGATCCGCGGGCGGGTCGGCCAGGACGCTCGACGCACTCGATCGCGGTGAGGCGGCCATCGTGAATGACGGCGACGTCGGTGGCTTGCTCGGCGTGATGTCTGAAATTTCGCCGGAACTTCGCCAGATCACCGACGCCGCTTTTGAACGGGCGGCGAGCGATCCGCTGGCGATCGACGCGATCGACCGCTGGAGCGTCGCCAATCGTTTCGATGCCGCCACTGCCGCCGCGGCGCGGCTCGCGGCAACGCTGCCCGGCGGTGCGACGATCACAACGATCGAAGGAAAACCGCTCAACCCGGCCGTGGCGAACCGGCCGACGTTGGCTTCGTCGTCACTCACCGCCGCCTTGCGTGACGCCTGTGCCCGCGCAGTGATGGACCGCGCAGAAGCCGTCGTTCTCTTGAGTGACGGCCGATCGACCGAGCCGCGTTCGCTGTTGGCTACGGCGGCGAGTTCGGGCGTTCCGGTTTACACGGTGAATGTTGCGCCCGAAGACAAATCGCCGGATGCGCGCATTCTTCGGGCGAACGTGCGATCGACCGTGCTTGCCGGCCAGCCGATGCTCGTGCGCGTCCGCGTCGCACAACGCAACGCCAACGGCCGGCCGGCGAAATTGACCGTCACCGACGGCCGCCATTCGGTGTCGCGCGTCGTCACGCTCGGGCCGGATAACACGTTCGATTTTCTCTGGACGGAGACGGTCGCCCCGAAGGTGAACCTCGTCGCCCGTCTTGACGCACTCAGCGGCGAAGTGCGGCTGCAGAACAACTCGATCGCGTTCGAGGCAAACGTCTTTGATCGCCGGGTTCATACGCTGTTCGTGACCGGGCAGGGCTCGCGTGATGTGAGCGAGTGTGGCGACGCGCTGAACGCCGTGCCGTGGATTCAGTCGAAGCGTTTCAACGCAACGCCGGGCCTGCAGCAGGGAAAATTCGATCGTTCCGCCGTCGCCGGTGCGGACTTGATCGTCATGAGCGACGTCGCCGGCGACTTGCTCAACGAAGAAGACTGGCAAGCGATCGAAAACGCGGTGAAGGTCGACGGGAAGTCGCTGATCGTGCTTGCCGGCCAGGGCGAATGGCTGAGCGACCCGGCGGTGTCTCGGCATCTGACGCCGCTGCTGCCGGTGACGGCCGGTCCGCAGCCGGCGTGGCTGACGCCGCCGCAGCGCGTCTGGCCCGTGCCGACGCGTTTCGCCGGCGACACGCCGTACCTGCGCATCGACGAATCCGCCGACGCGTCGTACCGCGCCTGGCTCGGTCGGCCCCGGCCGGGCCGCGTGTTGTCGGTCGGGCCCGCCAAGCCCGACGTGCGCGTCCTGCTCGCCGATCGCACAACGCAGCAGCCCATGATCGTCGACGGCGCGACCGGGCTTGGCCGCGTCACCATGGTCCTGTTCGACGAAGCCTGGCGCTGGACGACGCCGGAATCGCCCGACGTTTCGCGACGATTCTGGCAGGACCTGGCCCAAACGGTCGTCGATTTGCCGTACGACAGTGAAGCCAGCGGCCTGGCGATTGCGCTCGATCGGGACGACGTCAGCGTCGGCACGCCGGTCGGGCTTCGTGTTCGAACGCTCGAGCCGAACGCCGGCCCGGTGACGGTCGTCGCCCGCCGCGCCGGCGCGGTCGACAACGTGATCCAACTCCGTGAAATCCTGCCGGGCAGCGGCAGGTTTGTCGGCTTCCTTCAGCTGCCGACCGGTGAGTTCGAAATCGTCGCCCGGCAAGGGACGCGGTGGGTCAGCCGCTCGCTGAATGTGCGGACCGGCGTGCAGCAGGAACTGGCCGACACCACGCCCGACGCGGGCATGCTCCAACGCATCGCCGACGCGACCGGCGGCAGTGCGTTGTCCGTCGACGAGCTTGACCGCCTGCCGACATTGCTCGAACGCCGTCGCCAGCGGGCGGTGCGGATGGGGGCGTATGAAATCTGGTCGAGCCCGTACTGGTTCGCGTTGATCGTCTCGTGTTTCGGCCTCGAATGGGCGCTGCGTCCCAAGGCCGGGCTCGTATGACTGACGATGAAATCATCCGGCGTGGCCTGGTGCGTTTTGATCGACGCCGGCGATGGCTGACCGCTTGCCGCATCGTGCTCACAAGCGTGGCGATTGCGGGCGGCAGTGCCTTGGCGGCGGCGTTGATTGATCGCGGCGCGAACCTGCCGCCGGTCGTTCGTTCCGGCGTGCTCGCCGTGCTGGGCATCGAGTTGGCCGCGGGCACGTTGATTGCCGCGACGCTGCTGTTTCGTCGGCGATTCGATGCGGTGCGTGTCGCTCGCGTAATCGAGGCGAACGACGCCGCCTGGGCGGAACGACTGTCGACCGTCGTCACGCAAGCCGAATTCCCCGCCGCCCGGCGCGCGTCTGCGGAACTGCTGCGTGTGCTCACCCGGCAGGTCGCCGCTGAGACGCGCGAGCGTCCGCCGGCGAAACTGGTCGGGCCGCTGCTGGTCTGGCCGGGCGTGATGGCGGTGTTGCTGGTGGCCATCGCGTGGGCGGGGGCGAATTCGGTCGCCGCATTGGAGTTGCCGCAGTTGGTCAGTCGGCAGTTCCGTCCCTACGCCGGCGTGTCACCGGTGACGACGACGAAGATCGCCGTCCTGCCGCACGCCATGACCATTCCGCAGGGCGAACCCTTGACGATCACTGCAGACGTCGCCGCCGCCGCCGGCCCGGTCACGATCGACATCGGGCCGGACCTCGCCCGCACGCGTGCGTTGCAGATGCGGCCGGAGGGCGGCGATCGCTTTACCGTGACGCTGCTGGCCGTGCAGCAGGACTTCGTCTATCGCATTCACGCCGGCGACGCGGCCACGGATGCGGTGTCGGTGCGCGTCAGCCGGATGCCGGGCGTTTCGGAACTGATGCTGTCTGTCGTTTCATCGTCGGGAGAATTGTCCGCGCCGATTTCATTCGATGACGGCGTTGCGTACGTGCCCGCCGGCGCGGAGTGCGAACTTTCCATTCATGTGACCGAACCTTTGAGCCAGGCGACGATCCGCCTGGGCAATCGCGACATGGCCATGCGGTCCGACGGTGAAGGCCGCGTTCTGGCGGGCCAGGTTTAAAATCACCGGCGACGTTCCGCTGTCGATTCTCCTGGCCGGCAAGAGCGACGTCGTGGCGAACGGGCCGAAAGGGCTGCGCATCGTCGCGCTGCGGCCGGCGACGATGCCCTGAGCGGCTTCACGCCAGCCGCAGTTTCGCCGCGGCGAAACATTCCTCGGCGATGCGCTTGTAGACCAGCGCCTGCTGCCAGCGGTCTGACTCTTCGCGCAGCTGGCCGTCCGGCCCGACGAATTTTCTGCCGTAGTAATAAAAGGGCGTAAGGATTTCAGGGGCGAAGACCAGGTAATCGCCGGCCGAGGCGTGCTTGAGGAAGCCGGCCATGGCGCGGGTCCACATATCGCGGAAGTGCGCGACGAAATCCGCTGTCCCCGTTTGCTGCAAGGCCGGTGACGTGCCGTCGCCGATATCGACTTGGATGCATCCCGGGCTGCCGATGCGGCCGTGCATGAAGCGAACGCGGTCGAAGATCGGCTGCATCTTGTCGAACTTCGCGTCGAGGTCGCCGTAGACCAATTCCTGGCCGGTGTAGAAGTGGCTGAAATCGCCGTTGAAACGGACGTCGGGGCGGCGCTTGGTGAGTTGAATGGTTCGCCAGGCGTCTTGCGTGATGGTGGCGCGGTGGGTTTCGATGAAGATCGGCACGCCGGTCTTGGCGGAGGCGTTCAGAACGCTGTCGACGAGAGCGTCGGTCTCTGCGTCGTCTTCGAATCCGTAGCCGACATGCACGGTGGCGGCGTCGTGGCCGGCGTCTTTCATCTTTTTGGCAAAGGGATCGGATTCGGCAGGCGAATCGATGCGTCCGCCGCCCGCCGACCCGATGCCCGCGGCCTTGGCGAGAGCGGCGTCGCCGTCCTGGATGCCTTCAAAGCCATGCGATTTCAGGTAGGCGATGGCGTCCGCGCCTTGGAGTTTGGGCCAGGTCGACCAGTCGGGCAGATCGACGAGGTTGCCAAGGTTGAGATAGATCGCCAGCCGCGGCGGGTTCTGTGTGCCGTCGTTCGTAATCAGTGACATGTGGGTGGTGATTCTTGATTAAAACTCGTCGTACGCCAGTTGCTCGGGGAGCACTTTGAAGTCGCCGGTGAGCATATCGCGGGCGGCCTTGATCATCACGGGCGGGCCGCAGAGGTAATACTCGACCGTGGCCGGGTCATGATGGGCGGCCAGATATTCGTTCTTGAGCGCCTCGTGCACGAAGCCGGTGAGGCCGGTCCAGTTGTCTTCGTCGGCGGCTTCGCTGAGGACGAGGTGATACGTGAAGTTCGGGAACCGCTTGGCGAGGCCTTCGAAGTAATCGCGATAGAAGACTTCCTGCAGCGACCGCGCGCCGTACCAGAAGCTGACGCGGCGGCCGGTTTTCAGGGTGTCGAAGAGGTAGGAAATGTGCGAGCGAAGCGGCGCCATGCCGCTGCCGCCGCCGATGTAGATCATTTCGTTCAGCGTGCTCTTGATGTGAAACTCGCCGAACGGGCCGTTGGCGGTGAGGGTGTCGCCGGGCTTGAGGCGGTGCATGAACGCGCTTCCCGTGCCGGCGCGGCAATCCTGCCCGCGTGGCGGCGTGGCGATGCGGATATTGAACCGATACTGCTTGTCGACGGCAGGATTCGTGGCGAAGGAATAATTCCGCTTCGCCGGCACGGTGCAGACGCTTTTATTGTCGAAGACGTGCTGCTGCTGCCAGACGGTTTTGAACGGCTCGCGGACGTCGATTTCGTTGAAGCCGATTTCGCCGTAAGCCGGGATGTTGAACTGGATGTAATCGCCGGGCTGGTAGGTGACGAGTGAGTCGTTATCGACCGGCTCGACGACCAGCTCTTTGATGAACGTCGCCACGTTTTCGTTGCTGATGACCCGCAGCGTGTACGTTCTTTCCTGGCTGGTGATCTGCGGATTGTTCGGCTTGAGATTCAGCAGCACGCGGCCGTTGATTTCGCGGACGGGGTAAGTGCGGAGGGCGACGCAGACGGGCTTGCGCTCGGGCTGCGCCGGTGAGCACATTGAAGCGGCCGTTGTGCTTGGGGCATTCGATCTGATTGCCGCGGACAAACCCGTCGGCCAGGTGGGTATTGCCGTGCGTGCAGATGCCGTCGCTGGCGTAGGTGCTGCCGTCTTTAAGGCGGTAGACGGCGAAGGTCTGCTCTTTGTAATCGAAGCGGACGACGTCTTCGTAAGTCAGGTCGGAGGTGGCGCAGACGTCGATCCACCCGTCGACCAGCGGCCGATCATTGCCGATGATGGCCTCGGCGACATTGTTGGCCTCGGCGCGGTTGGTGGGCGTGGGGAGGACGCGTTTGACGTGGTAGGTCGGGTCGGTCGTCTGCCGCCAGACGGCCGGGATGATCTCCATCCATGCCGCCCACAGGCTGGGGTATGGCGTCGGACAGTCGTCCTTAATCAACTCATGCAACTTCGGCAGGTTGTGGTACGGCACCAGCGGGAACATGTGATGCTCCAGGTGGTAGTTCATGTTCAGATACATGAAACGGTTCACAATATTCGTGTAGACCGTGCGGCAATTCAGGCGGTGGTCCAGCACGTTTTCCATCAGGCCCGCGTGTTGGGTGTAGCCGTAAATTGGCATGAGCCAGCTGCCGTAAAGGTTCGGCAGCAGCACGTACATCAGCGGCAGGAAACTACGGTAGTAGATCGCCAGTGCGAAGACCGCAAGGTAGATGCACATCACCACGCGGGCTTTGAAAAACGTTTTTGGGTATTCGAACTCGGGGATGTAGGTTTTTTCTTCTTCGGTCATCTGGCCCCGGACGTGGGACCAGAGCTTTTTGAAGTAGGGCGGGATGACGGTGACATCGATGAACGTGAGAATCATCGCCTTGATGTCGGCGGGGCGAGGCACGGCGATTTCCGGGTCGCGGCCTACGATAATTGTATCGCTGTGATGCCGCGTGTGGCTCCACCGCCAGGGCGTGCTTTCACGCATGACCATGAAACTGGCGATCTCGTAGAGCGCGTTGTTCAGCCAATCGGTCTTGAACATCGTCCCGTGCCCGGCTTCGTGCCAGCGGGAGTCGCTGCTGCTGGCGTAGATGACGCCGTAGATCATGAACGGGATGACGCACCACCAGGTGCCCCAGAGCATCGCCCCCGCGACGCCGCTGGCGATCAGCAGGCCGAACCAGATGATCGAATCCCGCACCGCCGGCCCGTCGCGCCGCTGGAGCAGTTCGCGCATCTTCGGCTTGGGAACGGGTGAGGCGTACCAGGTCGCGTCGGCGAGGCCTTTCTCGATGGCCTCGATGCTCTGTTTGCCGACGAGGCTGTAGTCGCTGAGTCGAAGTTCACTCATGTGAGTTTACCGTTCGGATGGGCAAAAATCGGCTAAAATGTGGCCGGCGCGACCCGTTCCGCCAACGGATCGCCGTAAATTCAAATGGCTTAAGTAATTCGCCCGATACTCTGTTTCAAGCGGATTGTTTTGCTATTGTCCGCAAGAAAGTTGCGATCGGGCGTTTGTCAGAATTGCCGGCGGTCGGCGTCTGTGAGATGGTAGGACACGACAGGGGAAGTCGGCACGTAAAGAGTGGCCATGTACGACGATACGAACTGTTTCGGCTTGAGAGCGCGACCCGTGCGGCAGCCGCCGAAGGGCGACACGCCCGCCGTCCCCGCGATGCACGTGCCGGACCGCATGGACATCTCCTTCGATGTGCCGTTCACCCACCGCGTCCGGTTCACGCAAGACGCCTTCGGCTTTCAGGCGGATGAACTGCTCGACCTCTTCGAAACCGTCCCCGGCAAGGCCGCCCGGGTGCTCGTCTGCGTCGATGCCGATGTCGACGCCGGCACGAACGTTTCTATGCAAGTTCACCGCTGGTCGCTGATGCGGCCGGGTGCGATCGAACTGGTCGATATCCTCGTCATTCCCGGCGGCGAGCGGATCAAAAACCACCCGGAACCGATCAAGCACGTCCTGGAATCGATCGAAACCGCCGGCCTGGACCGGCGGAGCTATGTGATGGCGATCGGCGGCGGGGCGTTTCTGGACGCCGTCGGTTTCGCCGCCGGCCTGGCGCATCGCGGCGTACGGCTGGTGCGCCTGCCGACCTCCACCATGGGCCAGGCCGACAGCGGTCTGGGCGTGAAGACAGCGGTGAACTACTTCGGCAAGAAAAACTGGCTCGGCCATTTCGCCGTGCCCTGGGCCGTCGTCAACGACCGAAAGCTGCTCGACACGCTTCCTGACCGCGACTGGCGGTGCGGCTTCAGCGAAGCCGTGAAAGTTTCGCTGTTGAAAGAGCCGGCGTTTTTTGAGCGGCTTTGCGAAACGGCGAAATCGATCGCGGCCCGGGACACCGCGGCGTCTGATTTCGCCATTCGCCGGAGTGCGTACTGGCACCTCCAGCACATCACTCGCGGCGGCGACCCGTTCGAAGCCAACGAAGCCCGGCCGCTGGATTTCGGCCACTGGTCGGCGCATCGGCTCGAAGCGATGACGAATTTTGAGGTCCGCCACGGCGAAGCCGTCGCGATCGGCCTTGCGATCGACTGCGCCTACTCCCGCCGCGTGCACGGCCTGCCCGCCGACCGCGAACAGCAGGTCCGCCGGTGCCTTGCCGATCTCGGCATGACGCTCCACCACCCGGCCCTGGCGAATGCCGAGGCGCTGCTCGACGGTCTCGAAGAATTCCGCCAGCACCTCGGCGGCCGGCTGACGATCACAATGCTCCAAAACGCCGGCAGTCCGATCGACGTGCATCACGTCGATCGGACTGCCATGCGCGAGGCGATTCTTAGTCTGTGTTAGCGGCTTCGCTTGCGAAGCGTTCCGATCGCCGTAACGCTTCGCAAGCGAAGCCGCTAATTGGAAAAGGAACTACGAAATCGTCGCCCGGATACGGCGGACGCCGCTCGATGCCGACTGTTCTTTTTCGATCTTGAACGTGCCGATCTCGCTGGTGTTCGCCACGTGCGGGCCGGCGCAGACTTCCTTCGACGCGTCGCCGATGGTGTAGACCGACACGTCATGGCCGTAACGGTCTTCGAACAAGCCGATCGCACCGGCCGCCTTGGCTTCGGGGAAGGTCATCACTTCGCGCGTCACCGGGATCTGCTTGTCGATGGCGTCTTGCACCATCTGCTGCACCTGGGCGATTTCTTCCTTCGTCATCGCCTTGGGGTGCGAGAAGTCGAACCGCATGCGCTCGGCCGTGATGTTCGAGCCCTTCTGCGCGACGTGCGTGCCGAGCACGGTGCGGAGGGCCGAGTGCAGCAGGTGCGTGGCGGTGTGATAGCGAACGGCTTCCGCGCTGGTGTCGGCCAGGCCGCTCTTGGCGGCGCCATCAGCCTTGGACTTGGCGCGGTGGGCGTCGAACTGCTTGTTGTACTCGTCCATGTCCACCGACAGGCCTTGCTCGGTGGCGAGTTCGCGCGTCATTTCGATCGGGAAGCCGTAGGTGTCGTACAGGTGGAACGCCACGTCGCCGGGGATAATGGCGACATTCGCGGCCTTCACCTTGGCGATTTCCTGGTCGAGCAACTGCGTGCCTTTGCGGAGCGTCTTTTCGAACTGCTCGCGTTCGCGCGTGAGTTCGCTGGTGACGCGCTCGGCGTGCTCTTTCAATTCCGGGTAGGCGTGGCCGTAGGCGTCGATGACGACTTGCGCCGTCTCCACCCACTGCGTCGGCGTCAGGCCGAGCGCGTCGCAGAAGCGGATCGCGCGGCGGATGATCCGACGCAGCACATAACCCGCACCCTGATTGCTCGGCGTGACGGCTTTCGTGTCACCAAGGACGAACACACTCGTTCGAAGGTGATCGGCGCAGACGCGGATCGCCCGCGTCAACTTCGTGTCGGCGGCAATATCGGCCGTCGACTTGCCCGCCGCGGTGGCCAGGGCGGTGATGATCGGCAGGAAACTCGTCGTCTCGTAGACCGTCGGCACGCCGTTCAGGACGGCGAGCGTGCGCTCCAGGCCCATGCCGGTGTCGACGTTTTGGGCGGGGAGTTTTTCGACCTTCCCGGCCGTTCGATTGTACGCCATGAAGACGTTGTTCCAGATCTCGACGAAGCGGCCACAGTCGCACTTACCGGGCTTGCACTCGGGGGCAGAGCAGGGCGTTTGTGTGATGTCGTAGAAGATTTCGGTGTCGGGGCCGCAGGGGCCTTCGTCGCCGACGGCCCACCAGTTGTCCTTGGCGGGCAGGTAGCTGATGCGGCTGTCCGGGAAGCCCAGGCCGCGCCAGATGTCGGCCGATTCATCGTCCCGCGGCGAGTCGGCGTTGCCCTCGAACACGCTGACGAACAGCCGCTCGGCCGGGATGTTCAGCCATTCCGCTTTGGTCAGGAACTCGTGGCTCCAGGTGATCGATTCCTTTTTGAAGTAATCGCCCAGGGACCAGTTGCCGAGCATTTCGAAGAACGTGAGGTGGGTGGCGTCGCCGACTTCTTCGATGTCGCTCGTGCGAATGCACTTCTGCACGTCCGCCAGCCGCACGCCGGCGGGGTGAGGCCGGCCCATGAGGTAGGGGATCAGCGGGTGCATGCCGGCCGTGGTGAACAGCACACTGGGGTCGTTGTCGGGAATGAGCGAAGCGCTGGGGATCACCGCGTGGCCGCGTTCCGCGAAGAACTTCAGATATTTGCTGCGGAGGGTATCCGCTTCCAGATGATTTGCAGTCGACATAATCCGTTCGCTCAACCGGGTTAACGTGGGCCCGCGGTCGTCCGCAAGCCGAGACGTTTTATCTTACCCGAAGTCGGCAGAAAAGGATGGAAACAGGGCATTGCCGTGTTGAGGTTCAAAAACGGCGTTCATCCGCCGGTCAGCAGGCCGATGATCAGCAGCACGACGCAGTAAGCGACCGGCAGAGTCCCGACGACGATCGCCGCCGGCCAGTTACCGCGAATCACCAACGCGACCGCCGCCACCAATGCGACGCCGAACACGCCGATGACGCTCAAAATCAGCCGTTTGAGAAGGAGTTCCTGGCTGGGGCTGGCGTTGGCACCCATGGCCATGAGCATAACGAGCCAGACGACAGAAACGCCGCCACTGGCCAGCAGGGCGACCGTAAACAGGCTGACACGGGCAACAGCGTTCATCGCATCTCCGGCAATCGTCCGTCGGACGGCTCATCAACCCAAACACCGCCAAAGGCGCCGGCCCTCCGATTTTCCCCTCGGCCTTTCGCCCGGAAGCGAATGACGGTAACCTACCCGGCCCGCCGGACGCTATCACCCAGCACCGGCCATAAAACGGGGTGTAGCTCAGCTTGGCTAGAGCGCCTGGTTTGGGACCAGGAAGTCGCAGGTTCGAATCCTGTCACCCCGATTTGACGAGACAAGAAGCCCTTCCGCTAACAGTGCGAAGGGCTTTCTCATTTCGTAGCAAAGACTTACGCCATCCAGTTGGAAGTTCGAAAACACGATATCGAGGATTTGCCGCTTACTGGCGTAATCGGCTGTAAGCCATTTTTCTTGCAGGCTTTGTGAGAGTTCGAAAACCTTCACCGCGTTCGCGGCCTGCTCGCCGCGCGTCGTGTCGGTCTGCTCCAACTGCACGGCCAGCGTAGCGATTCGATCCCGCAGTTCCGTGCTCTTGCGGGCAAAGGTGTCGGGCGCGATTTCCTTGGTAAGGCGAAGGTTCAACAATTCGTCTTCCTGCTGACGCAGCAGCGTCATCTGCCGTTGCAGTTCCTTGGCCTGCTGCTGGCTTTCCCGACGCTCATCCTTGGTGCGGGCGCGCAGCACTTCACCGAACCAGTCGGCCGTCTCATCATCCTGCTTCATCGCTGCGAAGGCGGCGAGGATTTGCTCATCCAGTTCGAGTTCGGTCACACGATCGCGGGGATGACCGTCGGTGATGCGGGAGATGGAGCAGCGATAGTAGACGTACCGCTTGCCTGTGGTGGCTTTCGTGACCTGTTCGCCGGTGACAAGGTTCCCACAGTGGCCGCAACGGATCAGACCGCCGGCATAGGTGAGGTCGGTGTGCTTGTACGTCGTCTTGCCGCCGAGCAGACCTTGGACCCGATCCCAGGTCCGGCGATCGACGAGCGGCTCGTGTCGGCCAGGATGCCACTGGCCCTGGTATTCGATTTCGCCGATGTAAGCCCGATCGAGCAGGATGTTGTGAACACTGGCCCGCGGGAACTTGGGCCGCTTGTCGCGGAACACACGTCCCTCGGCATGCAAGGCGGTACACAGCGAATCAATCGTGTGCAGGCCCGTGGAGAATATCGCGAAGATGCGCCGGACGTTGTCGGCGTGGGCCGGTTCGAGTTCGACGGTGCTTCGACCGGCGACGCGGACATTGCGATAGCCGTAGGGGCCGCGGTTGACGAACCAACCGTCATTGACACGACGCTCATGGCCTTCGCGTACATCAATGCTCTGCTGGTCGGTATAGAACGCGGCCATGCTGGCCAGCGTCCGCCGCATCATCCGGCCGGCGGGATTGGACTCCATCGGTTGCGACACGGAGACGAAGGGAACGCCGTAGTCGTTTTCCAGCCGTTCGAGTTCGACATAGTCAAAAAGATTGCGGGCCGCCCGGTCGATTTTATAGAACAGCACGCCGTCGAGTTTGGCGGCATTCTTCTTCGTATAAGCGAGCAGTTCTTTGAACGTCGTTCGTTCGGCGGTCTTCGACGCGGTTTCGGCGACACGAAAGAGTTTGACCACCACGCCGCCCGCCTTCGCGGCGTGCTTTTTAAGGGCGTCTTCCTGTACGGCAAGGCTGAAGCCCTCACGCTCCTGTTCCCGGCTGCTAACCCTGGCGAACGCAACGAATTGTTTGCTCATGACGATGGCCTTTCTCGGTCGCGGTCGCGACGAGGCCATTTTACCGGGCATGCCCCGATCGCGCTCGCATAAACTGGGGTTCGTTTGAGATTTGGAGACTGTTTTTACAGGCGAATGCGTGTCAACCCTCCGCGCGGGGCAGCGCGGCCGATGGGGTGTGCAGCAGTTCCAAAAGCCGACTGACTTGGTTCAACAGGTCGATGGCTTCGGAATCGCCCACCGGTCGCCCGTAACGTCGCGACCAGAGCCGAATCGTCGATGCCAGAAGTGCCGGCGTGATCCAGGACGGGCGATTGCCGGAAGAGGTTGTTTGACGGGTCGTGCCCATGGGGTTCGCATCAACCGATGATGGAATCGTTATCGCGTGGGTCGCTCGGCCCGTCGGTGAGCATCATGACGATGACGGAGAGCGTGAGGGCGATGATGAGAATCACGTTCGGCCTGCCTTCCGTAATGGAACATTTTGAAGAGCAAAAACTCGTTTTGCTCCCTTCCGCTGAAATCGAAGTAATGCGCGTCCGCCGCGGCCTCGCGCAGCACACGCCGCAGGGCTTGTTTGAAGGTCATGGATCGTCCAGGCGAGAAAGACGTGTGCGGGCATTGCCTGCCCGCACACGTCGAAAGCAGAGCGATTACGGCGCGTCCTTCTTGATCAGGGTCAACCGGTACACCGCGAACAACACCAATGCCATCCCAAGCAGCGTCATCATGGTCTGTCTCCGTAAAAACGATTCGGACTCGCGAACAATGCCTGTCCGCCGGCGGGGCGGGTCGTGTTCGTACTTGCTCATCGTTCACACTCCTCAACTACTCTTTGCCGTCAGCGGGAAGATTCTTTCCCTCAATTTTCGGATCGGGGTAACTCATGGCCATGGCCGTGAATCCGGGGAATGTCTCAATCAGGGGGACACACTCGAATAAGGTGAACAATGCCTGTGGACCGGCGAAGCGGTAGTGGAGATACCAGACTGGCAAACTGAGAAGCACATTCAAAAATGGCGCCTGTCCGACCACCATGAAGTCCAGCGCGTCACGAATCGCGCTGACGAGCACGAGTGTGGATCGCTTCATAAAACTCTCCGGCTCAAAAGTGATTTGAAGAACGTGATGACCTGTTCCCACGTCGTGCGCAGGCCGACCAGCACGCAATAGGCACAGTCGGGGCCGAAGCTGCGGACCAGCGTGAACTTCACGCCGAGCAGCACGGCTTTTCTCGCGATGCGCAGCAGCTTCCGGGTCAGGCGCATAGGCCCTCCTTGGATCGGGGTGAAAGGGTCGAGGCGGATAAAGGCGGAGCGACGGGCTTAACGTTCCATGCCGTCGCGTTCCTGCTCGTGGGCTTGTTCGTTTGTGGCTTCAGTCGGGCTGCGATCCTTCCCGTACAGGACGAACGCACTGCCGTTCATCAGGGCAGCGGCGAATTCGGTCGCGCCGCGTTCGATCTGGTGTCCGATCTCATCGCTGAGATCGGAAACGATGCGGCCTGTCCTCGGAAAGACCTGCTGCACGGCAACCTTGAGGGCGGCCCAGCCCTTATGGTGTTCGGTCTTGCTCATGGTCGGCTCCTGAGTGAGGGATAGCGTTCGGGCTCACCCACTCCTTCTTTGCCGGCAGGGAGGAATGTCGTTCGGATTTTTTGACTAGCGTGTGGGTCAGCACCGCCGCGAGGGCCAGGAACACGGCCAGGACGTACAGGGACTTGGCGACGGACACCCATGGCCGCTCGTTCTGAGCGGTTTTGCCGCGTGCTTCGGTCAGCAGACGTTTCTCGTCGTGATAGCGGATCAGTTCGGTACAGACCGGGCGGACGCCCGGCGTGAAGGTGAGGGCGATCCCCGGCGGCAGGGTCATCAGTTCCTCCGGCTTCAGGAGCTTGCGGGCCTGGAAATTCCACGACCGACTCCATCCGCTTGAATCGCTCCGGCTCACGCTCGGGTTCGCGCCGTCATTGGATTGCCAGGACGTGCTGCCGTTGGTGCCACCGGATTGAAGCACGATCGTTTCGTCACCGAGTCGATTGGAAACGGCCTCCGCCGTCGAATAGTCGTTGATGCCGAAGTAGACCTGCGTGACGTTGCTCAGCAGCGTTTGGTCCCGTCCGTCGGGAAAGCAGGTCTGGATCTGTCCCATGGACTGGAAGTAAAACTGGCACCGCACGCCGTAGCCACGACCGATACCGATGGCCGTGTCGATCGCGTCCAGGCGTCCGAGAACCGCCGTCTCGTCAAAAACAAACAGTACTTCTTTCTTCTTCATTGCAGACCTCCCCGGTAACAGGCACGGAGGAGCGAACTGACCCACATGCGGAGCAGGCCGGACTGGGCCGCCACGCGGTCCGGGGGCAGCACGCAATAGACGGTCAGCTTGCCCTCGCGCAGTTCGGCCGGATCGAACGTGCTGGTGGAGGTGCAGGCCATTATGGGCGGGGAGCCGAGGAATTTGAGGTGGCGTAAAGTGCTCGAAAGGACGGAGGCCCGTTCCTTGTCGGTCAGGTGCAGAAGCTGACCCGCCATGCGGGCCAAGGCCCCGTCCCAGGCCGGCGAATCGATGCCGAGCTGAACGGCCATGTTGAACGTCGTGGGATGGCTCAGGATCTCACGAACGTTTTGCAATGAGCGGGAGTCCTCTCCGCCGTGGGCCACCACGACGGCGGTGATGGCCGCGATGCAAGCCTCAGAACAGTCGTTCCAAAATTGTTCAGGCTCACGGCCCGTGCGGACGACAAGGGCGGCGGCCAGGTCATTGATGTCGTCGATGCCCAAAGGGTGTTCCTTCGGAATGAACGACAGCGGATTGAACGAATCCGGTGTTCGATGGGCAATGACCCGGTACGGGTCCAGAAGGGCAATTCGTTGCCCGAAATAACGGCGGCGGTGCTCGGCGGTGGCTTTGTAGAGTTCGCCTTTAAAGTCTAAGACCACGCACGAACGGGAATCGGTCAACAGTGTGGGGATGACGAACGAAACGCCCTTACCGCTGCCCGTCGGCCCGATGACGCACGTGTGGACGGCGTTTGGCAGTCGGATCAGCGGGGACTTACCGAAGATGCCTGATCGGAGCGGCTTGGGCAGTCGGCCGAGGATGAGGCCACGCGACGCGCCGATCATGCCGGCTTGTTTCAGTTCCGAATATTCGGCGAACCGGGCACTGCCTAGATCGTCCGGCCGTGCTCGCTTGCGGAACCGCCAAGCTAGTCCGGCGACCAGCAGCAGAAGCAGTCCGGACTGCGGCCACATCAGCAGCATGCCGATGAGGATGCAGTACGCGGCGAGCGCGTGAGTCAGGAAACGCAAGAGGATGAGGATCGCTCGGGTCATGCTCGGAGGAAGGCGTCAATCGTGTCCTTCCTTGCGTCTTTGCCGCGAGCAATCGACAAAACGGAAAATCTCCAAAATCACAATGAGTGGGCGGGCTTCGGCAAAGAGAGGATGACGCCGCGATCGCGTGGCGAACTCCTTCAACCGGAAAGCCACACTATGTCGAACACGCTCATCCAATCCGTCGACCCGAAAACCATCCTTTGCCCGAAGCAGGTCCGTACCGAGTTCGATGCCGGGGCGCACGAGGAGATGGTCGCCAGCATCCGGGCGGTCGGCATCCTTCAGCCGGTCTTGCTCCGGCGGGAGGGGATACAACTGATCGCACTGGACGGCGAACGCCGCATTCGTGCGTCCATTGCGCTCGGACTGGCGGTTGTGCCGGCCCTCGTCCTGGACGGGACGTTCGACGCGGGCATGGTCACGCAGCGGCAGTTAGTCGCCAACTGCGTGCGGGAAGACCTCTCGCCACTGGATCAAGCGCGGGCGATCCGGCAGTTAATGAATGAAACCAACGCGACGGCGGCCGACGTGGCCGAACGCATCGGCAAATCGAAAGCATCGGTGTCCAAACTGCTGGCCGTCCTCGACGCGCCGGCCGAGGTGCAGGACCGCCTGGCGGCAGGCGAGATCGGGTTGAAGGCCGCCTACGAGGCCGCGAAATCAATTGCCCCCAGCGGCAAGCCGAAACGACTGCAAAAGCTCACGGCCGTCCTGGACGCGATCCGTTACATCACGTTCCATGGCGTGGAATCGACCATGGACGCCGTGATCGCGGCGTTGGAAGAATTGCTCGCCCGGATGAAGGCGGCTCGCAAGCAAGGGATTGAATTCCCGACCTTCCTGGCCATGTTGAGGGATCAGCTCAAAGTTTGAATCGGGTAAGATCGATATCGGTTGACGACTGCCAAAAAATGCGTCAGTCTGAAGACTGCAATTCTCAGAAGGATTTGATGATGCATCGCAACCACACTCTCTCCGCTCCGGCGATCCGCTAGTTGCTATGGCCCGCCGTCCAGAACTGACTCCGAAGCAACAGGCTGCCCTCCAAAACCTCTTCGACGACCTCCCGGGCGACTACAAAACCGCGACTGCCCAACTCGGCGCGATCTCGTATGCCTTTCGCTCGGAACTGGCAGCGGCTTTCGAACCGCGGCTCAATGATGTTGTCCAAGCCAAGCACGAGCGAGCCGCATCCCAGGTGGATCACCGGATGCTGGCGGAAGACATCGACATCGATCTGAGGAATTTCGGGCTTTGCCTAAGCCACCAAGGAAAGCCCGCGTTGCTGGTCACCACATCCAGTCTTTCGGCGGCGAGCGCCGGGAAGGCCGGCTACACGATGTTGATTCCCGGTAAATGGCCTGCGGAAGAGCGTCTGCACTTTACGTCACCGCCGAAACTCTCACTCATGGCGGCACCGAACGGGGTCGATGTGCTTCTCGACCCGCTAAGGAAACGTGTGGAACGGAGCTGGCGCGGCCGCTGACGCCGCCAACGGGACTACGCCCGATCCCCGATCGAGCGTAGGTCGAGGCCAAAATGTTCAGGCCGATTTCACATCATGTCACGACCGAACCGACGCCAATACGATCGGCCGATCGTCCGGGCGTACTGATAAGCGCATCCCAGGACATAAGGCATCGGATGCGCTTTGGTGGGCTGGTAGCGTCGCCAGAAGCGACCTTCGCTCAGCTTGATCAGGACTTCGTTGGTGATATCCTCCAACCAGCTCATGCAAAATGGCGGGTATGGCATCAGCGCCTTACGGACCTGACCCCGCACTTGGTCTCGTAAATCGGCCAATGCGAGTTGTGTAACGATTGCCGCCCACTGCTCGGGTGACAATTGGGTCGCCATCGCCAGGACGAACCACGGTTCCAGTTTCGTCAGAACCTCCAGCTTGACTGGGATTTTCCAGTTACCGACTGCGTCTTTCTCGTCCACGAAACACCTTGCAATTCCACGAATCTTGTGAGCATACGTTCGAGCGAATCGGCCCCGTGCCTTTCTCGCCAGATCACGGGGCGGGATTCGTGCTGCCCGACCGCGATGGGAGTACGATCAGGACAGGAACGGGGGAATTTTGGGGAAGGAATTTGGGGAAATCGTCGTCTATTGTGTGGTTTCTAGCCGAAATTGCACGAAGAACGCAGTTCTCAGGACTGGCCGCAGCCTCACAAAATCTCAGGTCGGCGGAATTTGGGGAACGTCCGATCGGACGCCCGTGGCTATGACAAGGCCGGCCGCAGCGGCAATCCGCATTCTTCGCGCGGGCAAACTCGTTCGTCGAGCGGCGTACCGTTTGGCGAACTCGAACCATCATCATTGATCGTGAAGCGGAGTGGTTTGCCGTTCTTTCCTTTACACGCACTGCATTCCAAGAATTCCACCGGGTGGGGCACACTCGGCCGACTATTTAACTCTTCACACGCCTCGCATTCCGGGTACATGCGATGAAGCTGGCGGTCGGCCTTCTCTAGGTTAGGACCGTCAATCTCCCGAATACAGGTGCATTCCTTACAAATGAAGGCCTTCGTACGGGGTATGGACTGCTGCGTGTTTGTCCGCGGTTTCTTCAAGACGGTTTCATAAATATCGACGGCAATGCGGCGACTTCGCTCGGCCTGATTTTCTGACAGCAGTAAAGACTGGAACTGCGTCCAATTCATAAAATGTTGACCGGATTCATTGGTGGTGTCGCGGGCCTTGCGATGCGCTTGTCCTTTCTTTGATCGTGAGCCTCGCCACATCAATACGTCTGCCTCTTCTGGAGTTAAATGCTGTTTCAGAATCTCGAACGAAGTCTTGATCGCGGCGTTTCGTTGTTTGTCGTCCACGACCGCTTGATCAAACTCGCTGAATTGCGAGGGTGGGAGCTTCGAATAGAGCAGGAACTTTATGGCCAGGACGACGCCCGGCGGTCCAAGATCATCGCCAATTGCAGAGGCGCGAATCGTTTCAATCAAAGGGGCTTTAGGACGAAGAATTTCGCGGATTAGTTCCGGCGCGAATCTTTTATCGGCATTCAGGCATAAGTCTGCATCATGCCGTTCGGCGACACCGTAAATGATCTGACGGCCGGGCTTCGCCTCGGGATGCACATCGCGAACGAACCCAATCAGGCCGGGGTAGATATCGACGATACGCATCGCGTATGAGATCCGGCCTTCTTGGGCGGCCTCTCGTGCTTGATTGAAGAGCCATTCGCGGGTCGCTTGCGACAGAAAAACTTGGCGAATTGCGTTCTGGATGGCATCCCACGCGGTTTGGTAATCCGGGTTCTTCAGGCACTCGAGCAGTCGCCGGACCTCATCCGGCTCCAGGTGCGTGGCCGCACAGCTGATCGCGGAGGCGATCCAAGACCACGCGTGTTTATAATCCGGGTTCTTCAGGTACTCGAGCAGTCGCCGGACCTCGTCCGGCCCCAGGTACATAGCGGCCTTGCCGATCGCGGAGGCGATCTGATACCACTCGTCTTCGTACTCCGGGTTCTTCAGGCACTCGAGCAGTCGCCGGACCTCGTCCGGCCCCAGGTACATAGCGGCCTTGCCGATCGCGGAGGCGATCCGATACCACTCGTCTTCGTACTCCGGGTTCTTCAGGCACTCGAGCAGTCGCCGGACCTCGTCCGGCCCAAGGTGCGTGGCCGTCTTGCCGATCGCGGAGGCGATCGGATACCACGCGTGTTTGTAATCCGGGTTCTCCAGGCACTCGAGCAGTCGCCGGACCTCGTCCGGCCCCAGATGCGTGGCCGTCTCGCCGATCGCGTCGGCGATCGAATCCCACGCGTGTTTGTAATCCGGGTTCTCCAGGCACTCGAGCAGTCGCCGGACCTCGTCCGGCCCCAGGTACATAGCGGCCTTGCCGATCGCGTAGACAATTCGATACTGTATATCTGTGCATTGTGGATCTACGAGATAGCGAAGCAACTTCCCAAAGCTGTCTGGGTCTACGTATTGTGCAACATCTTTAATCGATTTGCCGATGTATTCCCGTTCTTCGCGAAAGCCTTCCTCCGCCAAACACTTCAGCAGCCACCCGACGATTCGCTTCGGATGCCGGCGGGCGACCGGCTCAAGATTCGGTAAATCCCGCTTGAGTTTCTGGCAATGAACGATCGCATCGGCCTCCAATAATTGCATAGCCAAGTCGATCAATGCCTGGGCTGCAGGCGTGCTGTCAGCGGCATGACTCGCCGGCAACAAAACACGCAGTGCGAAGCTATGACACGTAAACGGCTCTCGATCAGCCGCTACCTGTCCTTTGGGTAGCGTGGCTACCCAATCCATGCTACCCATACAGGCCTGCGACAGATTTAGCAGCCAACACACAAGCGCTTCCGCCAGTGCCTGTTGCGATGAACTTCCATGCCACAACAGGTCGAACGCGTAGAGCCAGACCTCGTCATGGTCCCGCCACCAGAGCCGCCGCTGGAAACTCCGCACCAGCTGCTGTTGGGCCGATTTCGGCTCCGCCGGCTTTTCGCCGGCAAGCCAGGCGTAGTAGTAGCCAATCAAATACTCCACGACCGGGATCTTCTGGACGTACGTCTGCCCGTGATGGCCGAGCAGCAGTCCGGTGTGCAGCGCGAACCGTTCATATTTCTTGTATTCCGCGACGTCCTCGGCGATGGCGTGGGGATGCAAGCCATCTCGAATAGCTTTTTCCTTCTCCAGCTCGCTGACCAGACGCCCGAACCCCACATCCGCATGAATCGTCAAGACCACCCCGAGCCGGTACGGGTCAGCCAAGGCTTCGTTCCGCAATGCGCGATAATCGAGATCGTCTGGACTCTTTGACTGAAGCACGCGGTCATCCCGCAGCATTTTCTCCAAAACAACGTCCATCAGCCCCGAAACCGTGGTCGGCAGGTCCGGGACCAGGTTCGCATTATCGCCAGCCAGCGGTTTTGCCTTATCGCACCAGGCGGCCAGGAACAGCGGTCGGCGGAACAGTTCGTTGATCGCGGGTTGGGCGTCCCGGTAGCGTCGCAGGATCGGATGATCGGGCTGAGAAGCCAGGATTGGGATGGATCGGACGATGAACTGTTCGGCGGCCGTCTCGTCCAGTTCCTGCAAGGTGTAGAAGGTGGCGTGGGCGGCATAGCCCCCGGTTTCCAGGCCGTGACCGGGCCGGGAACTGATGACATACCGGCAGCGGGAATGCCCGAACTCCAACACGGATTCGATTGCGGTCTGTCGGGAATGTATGTGTGCCCCCGGTTCCTCCGCCAACTCGTCAAATCCGTCGAATAGCGGCAGCAAATGCCTGGCGTCGACCAGGTCTAGAAGCGTGGACTCCAAGAGGCGTGCCTCTGGACGAATGCGCGGCTGAATATCCTTCTGGGCTTGGCCGACCATGTAGTCCCAAAGAGACAGGTCGCCGGGCCAAGCCCGCAGCCGAACGGGGAACGGCACCCAGGGCAGCGGTTCCGACTGCCGCTGCACGGCGTCGAGGTCGCACCACGCCTTCAGCTTCTTCGCGAGCGTTAACGTGAACATCGCCAGCGTGACCGACTTCCCGCACCCGAACGGGGCGATCAACGCCAGCGGCCGGGACGACTCGTCCGGCTGCTCAAGCCACTTCTGGAAGAACGCCAAGTCCGGCAGGGCTTCGTCGAGCTGCGTGTGCTGGTCGGAGGAAGGATGGGGCGACTCCGGCACCGGCCGGCGATCGTCGATTTCCTTCTCCGGCGGTCGGTAACGCTCGATCGTCAAAGGCGCTCGGCATTCCGCTTTTAATGGAATGCCGGTGCCGGAGAGCGCCCATAGGTTGGCCTCCAGGCAAGTAATCAACCCGTCCGCATAACGACTGAGCTTCGGAACCCAACCCTCTGCGTCGAACGACGCACTCCCCGTATTCGTCATGAATGGGGTTTATAGCGGTTTCGATCGCACGAAAGAACCCGTTTAAAACGTTCGAATATTGTTGTCGGGACAAATAGTCGATTTGATACCCAAATAGGTCTATGCCATAGTAGTAGAGCATGATTTCTTCCCTTACGACCGTACGCGCGACCGTTCAATCCGAGATCAAGCGGCTGACCGCCGAACTCGCCAAGCTCGAAAAGATCCTTTCCCAATTGGGCGATGCCGGCGATTCCGCCAGTGAACCCACCGGCGGCAAGGCCGGTAAGCGGAAGTACACCCGCCGCCAGCCGACCGGCGAGCAGGACGTGGCCACCGCCCTCAAACTGATTGAAGAGGCCGGCAAGGGCGGCATCAAAGCCATCAAACTCGCCTACGAGGTCAAGAAGACGGGCGGCGGCAAGCCGTCGAAGGTCGACCTGCTCGCCACCGAGAAGGTCAAGATGACCGGAAAAGGCGGCGGATCGACCTACGTCTACATCGGTTAATCCGTTTCCGCATTCACAACAGTCACTCGCGGCACGCTGCAATGCAGCGTGCCGTTGTTTTTAGCAGGGCGGCCTGAACTACCAGTCGATCGATTCGATGTAAATCGTCTCCGGCTGCGGCGGGCCGTCACCGCGTGAATGCTCTGCGATGTACGGCACACGCTGGCGGATAAGGGCAGTGAACAGGTTCAATGGCCGCGAGGACGGCCCGGCGAGATGCCGGCCGCGGATGCGGATTTCACGGGCGGAGGCGCGAAGGGTGATGACGCCGTCATGGGGCGAGTACAGGTAGGCTTCGATTAAGGCGTACGGAATCGCCATGATCTCGCCCGTCTTCTTCCGGCATTCCAGGGCCAAGGCTCTGTCCTGAACGCCCCGAAGCAGGCCCCAGCCGCCTTTGTCCTCGATGTTCTCCTCGGCCGCCTCGTTCTTCGGGTCAGTCGTGGCGTGGCGTTTGAGAATGTTGTTCAGTCCCGGCATGTCTATCGCTCCCATCCGAGTTCGCGGGTTGGTTCAAGGGCCACCGGCATCGGGACATGAACCGGCTCGTACGTCCGGCTTCGCTCGATCAACCGCCGTGTCAGTTCGGTGGCGGTGATGCGGTCGCTCGTCTCACGGATGGCCTCAAGCAAGCCTTCCTTCTGGTCGGTGTAGATGCTGCACCGCGACCGGCCTCGGCCGGCGGATACATAAAATTGCTCGCGACTGGCTGCCGGGAAGCTCTGGCTCGATTCTACGATGATGACAACGTCCTTCGTCTTGCCCTGGCTGGCATGACTGGTGGAGCAATAACCGTATTCAGCGAAGCCCCAGTTTGGTCCTAAATTCCAGTTATTGTTCAGTGTTAGCGTGCCGTCCTTGGCGATGCGTTCGACCGTAAAAGTCTGCCCGTTGCGGACACTGTGCCCGTCGGCGGTGGTGCCGTTACGGGTGATGCGGAGGCTGTCCCCTCTGGCAAGGTGCAGTTTTGCCGGGCGGTAGACGTCGAATCGGTCGGCCAGGTTCAGTGGGATCGAATCGATGCCGACGGTCAGCCGGGTGCCTTTGGTGAACCCTTTGGCATTTTGGTTGAAGACGACGACATCGCCGTCGTTATAGTTCACCCTGTCCCGCCGCTGGGCGGGGGTCAGGTGGCGGTTACTCAGTTGCAGCAGGGCGGCCTGGTCGGGACCGATTCTCCCTTCTTCCCGCAGGGCCGAACGGATGGCGTAGGTGACCGTCTCGGATTCAGCTCGGGTCGGACTCACCACGAGCACCGACTTGCCGGCGTCGGTCGCCTGGACGTATTCGGCGGCGATGCGGTCATACCGCTGCTGCGAGTCGGCTATCTCATGAACCCAACCGAGCCGGTCCAGCGTGTCGAACCCGGCCTCCATTCTTCCTTGACTGAGATACGCTACAGCCTGTCGGTATTGGTCCCGCTGCCTCACGATGTCGGTGAGGGACGCGGGTTTAAGGCCGGCTTCCTGCTCCAGCAGACGGAGTGCCGATCCGCGGGACACCGACCCGTGTTGCATGCGGTCGCCGCTGAGGATAACTCGCGCGTCCGCCGCCCTGGCGACGCGGAACAACTTCGCCATGTCTGGGGAAGAGATTTGGCTGGCTTCATCGACCAGGATGATCTGCCCGCGCACGGCGGCCTGTACCTTCGGGCTGACGAGCAAGGTGGTCAGCGTGGTGGCGTCTGTGAAGCCTGCCTCGGCGAGCACGCCCCGACTGGCATCGGAGCTGGGGGCGAAGGCGAAGACCGTTTTGCCGTGGGCCGCGG
Source organism: Tepidisphaeraceae bacterium (assembly GCA_049840775.1). GTDB lineage: Bacteria > Planctomycetota > Phycisphaerae > Tepidisphaerales > Tepidisphaeraceae > RYN-431. The sequence goes on along the minus strand of JASGJJ010000003.1, from coordinate 261,538 downwards.
CCTGCTCCCGGAAGGCCGAAAGTAGGGACGTCTTACCCGCCCCGGACACACCCCTCAGCACCGTCACACGGTCGTGACTGCCGAGCAGGCGGGCCATGGCCTTCTTCTGTCCGTCATTGAACCAGTCAGGGACAGCGACGGGGGCATGGGTGACCAATGCCTCACACGCGTTCCGCCCGTTCCTGGCGTAGTCGAGCATGAAGCGTTCTTCGGCCAGTACGGTCGGCGAGGTGACCATGACCCGTCCTCGGTCTTCCCCGTAGATCAGGTCGTGTCGGCGTTCGGCCTGAACAATCATCTCTGGCGTGGCCCGGCCGAGGGCGTGGTGGAGCGCGGTCGTGAGCAACACCCGCTCCGGCACCACCGCCTCGCGTTCGAAGTGGTGGGACGAGGCATGGTCCAATGCCTCGCGGGCGGCGGAGGGATCGAAGGGGACCGGCACACGGTCATGCAAGGCTTGCTGCGTCCGCTGAATCACATCCGATTCGTCCGGCGTCAGCCAGGAAAGCCACGTCGCGCGGAGTTCATCGAGCGATAGCTTTTTGTTCTTTCCGTCGCGGGTGATCGCGCCGAGGGCGGCTTTCTCGTCCGGATCGGTGATGCCGAGCCGTTCGGCCGCTTCGTCGATCTGGCGGGTGCGGCGGGAGAACTTCTGTTCCAGGGCCGAATCAAATCCGGCGATCCGCCAACTCTTGGCGGTCCGCTCGACCGGCACGCCCAGTTCCACCAGCCTTGCGGCCATGCGTGCGTGCATCAGGGCGTCGTAAAAATTGCCGTCCCGTTTGATCTGGGCGATCTGCACCGCCTTCCAGCGGTCTTCCTCGACATCCATCGTCAGGTTCTGGAGGAAGCAGTGGGCGTGAACGTGGCAATCCGGAATCCCGTCCACCGGCCGGCTGGTCGTATGGATGAAGCGACCCCAGACGCCGTTACCGGTAGGGCGGTCACGATTCTGTTTGCCGACCCGGACCCGTGTGGCCAGATCGCGTTCGATGTCTTCCATGGTCTGGTCGACCGAATCGGCGAAGGCGTCGAGAATCCGCTGGTCTTGCGTAAGGGCATAGAGGAGTGACGCGCTCTTCGGCAAGCTGAACGTCAGATCCCATCCGACGCGGCGGTGTTCGTTGTGGCGGGCGGTGAGCTGCTTGCCGATACGGGGATCGCGATTGAGACAGAGCGCGTCCCAGTCCTTCTGCTCGATCGTCCCTTCCAAACCGAGCAGGGCGGCCCCTTTGCCCCGCCAGACGCCGGCTACTTCACGGTTTTCGGTGAAGTAGTCAGCGGACGAATAGTAGGAGCGGGCGGCGGTGGCAGAAGTCTGCTGGGTGATTCGGAGCATTCGTCACGCTATCACGCCGCTGGTTGCAAATTCGTTAACGACTCTCAACCAATTCGCGCGGGGCCTTTCCACCCCTTCTTTGCCGCCGGCGGGATCAATCTTTCGCTTTTATTCAAAATGTTGCCGCGAACGTTCTGTCGTTCGGGTGTCCCAAGATCGGACGGCGGATGTTTACCAGTCATTAACCCTTTTCGTGTGATGCTGAAGGCTCACATCAACCAGAGGGGAACCTATGACCAACACCAAACCACCAGCCAAACGCAAGACGAAGAAGGCGGCCGAATCAGCGGCAACTGTGAATGATTCGACAGCGACTGCCACCGCTGTCGAATCACCACGCCCGGCATGGATTGACGGCCCGGCGACCGAGGAACCGGCGGCCACGACCGAGCCGGCCAAGCCGTGGGCCGATCCGTACAAGGCGACTTTCACCTGTCCAGCCAAGCAGTTCGAGCTCGGCGAGAACCGCCGCTACAAGCAGATCGTCTTTACCTTCGCTGAAAAGCCCGACCCGACCGTCCTGCAGACGCTGAAAGACGAAGGCTTCCAGTACCGCGCCCGTGAAAAGGCATGGACCATTCCGGCCGACGCCGCGACTCGCGAGCGGGCGACCCGATTGGCCCAGGAATGGGCGGCCCCGGGCCAAAGCGTCCAGCGTTAGCCGCCTCTGCTCCGCAGGGAGGGAAGAAACCGCCGACGGAGGACGCGTCCAGCGTAACTCCGGGCGTCAAGGTCCCTCCCCAGAGGGGCCCCCTCCCTGCGGGCGCTCCACCTCCCGGGCTTTCGCCCGTTGACCCCCTGCGTTGGGTGCCTTCGCGTCAACCGGCCGGCGTGGCCGGGATCGTGAGAAACGCGGCACAAGCCGCTGTCACAGGAGGCCGTCATGGCCAAAGCCGTTTATCTCGTTCATTACAAACAGCCTCGCAAGCACGTCCGCCACGCGGTGCGGACCGTCGAGGCCAATGCGGAGACGATCCGAAAGCTCTACCGCAACCTGCACAAGCAGGTGATCGACACACGGGCCGAAGCCGAAGGCATCGCCTTCGTGCTGGTGCGGACGTGGAAAGGCCGGGATGCCGTGTTCGAGCGGAAGCTCAAGGACCAGAAGCACCACTCCCGGCTCTGCCCGTTCTGCAATCCGAACGGCTTTGCCAAGCGAACGAGTCGAATGCGGTGAAGGGATGAGGCAGGGGCTGCGGCCCCTGCCTCTTTTTTGCGGTTCTAAAAGGCCAATCTAGCGTGTGCCATCATGCGGCGATTAATTAGCGTCATCCGTGCCAAGCAATTGAATATGGCGGACCGCTTTCACACCGCGTTTGACCAAGTTATCGTCTGCCGTCACCACCTGTGCCTTCATCACCTTGCCGGCGGCAAGGTAGAGGCAGTCCTGAAACGGATGACGAATCTCCAGTGCGATTTTGACTGCAAGTTCGTGGAGTTCGTTATTGTTGATCAACTGGATCATGCGTTCGTTCAGCAGGTGATCCCACGCCTGGCAACAGTCGCGGGCAACGGATTCGGTCATACGATCGTTGCGGAACGCACGTACGATGGCGGCGACCACTTCGAGTCGGATCAGTTCGGGGGCAAGGAGCCGATCCGGGGCCGACAATAACTTCAGTGCGGCGTCTGAACCGGGTTCGGGCAGGAACCACTTGGCCGCCACGCTGGCGTCGACCACCTTCATCCGTGGCGGTCCCGTTCCTCGCGAATGTAGGCCGTGCTGTCGGGGACGCCGGCCGGTAGTGGTTGGATGGCCGAACGCAGCCGGCCGAGTCGATCCGACATCTCCAGCCGGGGCCGTGCGACGGCCGCGGCCAGAATGCTGCGGACTTCATCCCCGAGCGTATGCCCGTGCCGTTTGGCACAGTCCTTTAACTGTTCGACCACGGCGGCATCGACGTCGCGGATACGCAGTTCGGTCATAGAATTCCCTTAACGGTTAAAAGTGGCGTTCTTCTACCGTTAGCACGTTTTGCGCCTTGCGCAAACGGAATTGTCCATTGGACATTCGTATCCGAAGTCCAGTGAACCGAATGACTGCCACAGGCCATCACGGCGACCATGAAGCCGTTGTTCAGGGAAAAGGCATGCCAGGCCGATCTTTGGTACAGGGTTTTGGAACAATTCAATCACATAATTGGACGGCAAAATTGCCCAGATCTGAATTTTCCCAACCGAGTGCAGCGTTGGATTTGTGGTGTAAATTGATTAGACCATGGTAATCATGGCTCTCCCGACCGATGCCTTCGACGCCGTTCGCCGTCAACTGCGGGAGCCTGAGCGGGTCGATTCGGCGTCCTATGTGGCCATCCGTCGGCTGATCACGCAGGGCCGACGGGGTGACATGGCGATGGCGGGGCGTGAAGTTGATCTGATAGCCGATCTGGCATTGAGGCTGGATGCGGCAATGGCGATGTTGGCAAAACTCCCGATGACGGCGGACGGGTTCCCGATCCTGCCCGGTAGTGTCGTCTATTGGGTGAGTCCGTCCCCGAGCACCCTCGAAGGCATCACGGTTACCCTGATCATGGACAAGACCGCCTTCTACCGCTGCGGCGACGAAGAACTGATTGTCCCCACTGAATTGGCCTGTTCAACACGCTTGGCCGCCACGCAGGTGGCCTGAGTTACTCACCGATCGTCTTTACCAGCGCCTACCAGCTACACGGCCGTCATATGGTTCCTATACAACGTGTTCAGCGCCCGCCTCGGCGAGCCATGGGTGACGTAGTAGGACGCGGCCGCGATCTATGGATGGAACAACCAATACTGACGACGTCTGCCGTCCGCACGGTTTGGCTTGGCATGCTGCAATCGAGATCGCAGGTCGATTTCATCTGTGCCAATTATTCTAATTGACGTTAAAATGTTTGAGAAAGACGATCGGGTGCCGTTGCTGGTCTGCTACCGCAGCGAGGGGGATGAAGTATGTCCGAGACCAAGGAAATGGGCGACATCCTTCGAGAAATAAAAGCGGCAGAGGATGAGGCAAAGAAATCCGCCACGCGTGTTACCGAGACGGAAAAGCGTGTGAATGCGGATGTTCTGAAAATCGAAGCCGCCGTGGCCCGGGCCGAACTGTCTGCCATTCGCATTGAATCTGTCGACAAAAACGCTGTTGCGGCGGCGGCGAAGTTGGAGAAGGAAACTGAAAATAGTCGTAAGCTTGTCGAGCGGCTTGAAAAGCAGTTGGAAAGCGAAAACACGCTAATCAATCAGAGGTTGACTTGGTATCTCTCGTTCCAAGGACTTCTGTTCGCGGCAATCGCTTTTACGTTTACAGCTTCGGCCTCGACGTTCGCTACCCTGCACAGCGTTGTTGCGGCCAGTCAGCCAACAAAGAGGATTGATGATTTTATTGCGGAGGTTGTCACTCTTCGCGAATGGCTTTCGCTATTAGGCATCGTGTCATCGTGCCTGACGTTCGTTGGCGTATGCAGTTCATTCATGCGGTTCGATCAAGTCGCGAAGACGTTTGAAAACTTGCGATTACCCGCACAGCTATTTCCGCGAATCCGAGGCACCTCAGGCCGGATATTTGGTGGCGTATTTATCCAATTCCTTCTGCCGATGTCCATTATGCTGGTATGGTGGCAAGTCAGCACTCATGCTTGGGCAAACGTGACTTTTGGCATTAGCGCGGGCTTCTGTGGTCTTTGGCTTTTCACGCTAATCACCTTGCATTTGTTTGCAAGAGAGTGACTCAGTCAATCGCGTTTGCTAGCACCGCAGATAATCGCCGGCCGGCTAGCACAACTTGCCGCTCGGCCACGGCCTTGGCGTCTTTGCCGTAGGTGTCGGGCAACACGGTCCCGTTCTTCTCGTCGGCGGCTGGGAGTGTAGCGTCGAGATAGGCCACCTTGCGGGCGATATCGAAAGACGCCTTGGCCCATGCCTTCGCGTCCAGTTCGCTCGCTTCTGAGAGCTTGTCCGGTGCGAAGTCCGGGCGGTGCTCCAGTTCCGTCGCGATGGCGGACGCCGGTTTGAATTCGTAGTCGGTCCCCAGCAAGCCGTCCCACAGTGAATGAAGCCGAATCGTCTTCTTGGTGCCGAACCGGACGTAGGTGTCGTTGCCGCCCCGGTCGCCCGCTTTGGGCAGGTCTTTGGCGTACATGCTAACGGCGTGCAACGGCTGGTGAAGATCCCCGACAAGGTGGGCGACCCAACAGACGGCGACGGCCTTGTCTTTGTCCGGGTTGTCGCCACTTAGAACGGTCAACTGGCCTGCGAGTGCCGACAGGGCGTTCGGCTGGTCGGGCTGCGGGCCGGTGGTGCTGTCACCTTTGCGACTGAGAGGAAAATCGACGTAGTGCCACGTCGGGTGGCTGTAGCCTTTGATGCCGGCTTTCATCCTCACGTCGTCGGGGAAGCGGGCGGCCGTCATGAACAGCGCCTTGTCCTGCTGGCCGGCCGGTGCGTCCAGACGCTTCACCTGGTTGCCGATCATTTCGGGCAGGGGGTGGGCCTTCAGGATGGTGATGATCTTGGCCAGCGTCTTCGGGTGGTTGGCCTTCAGATCGTCGTAAGCGATCGCGGCAACGATCTCATGGCCTGTGACGTTCCACGCCTGGGCGAAGGGAGCAAGCAGCAGAATCGATAGGAGGGGGAGGGCTCGACGCATCGAATGCAGTCTAACAAGTCTGATGCCAAAGATTCTTATCGATCTGCGGGTTGGGAAATGCTCTGTGATGGCCTGAACGGGTAGTTGACGCTTAATAGTTCGCTGGTTTACTTTTATCATGCGTACGTCTGTAGGGTCGGGAAAGGGTGGGAACCTTGGCAGAGTCCGATGATGATCGAACCTCCGTGAAATTGCGGTCAGCGGCAACGCTTGCTGCGATTGCGGTCGTACTTTCACAAACGACTGCGGTCGATGCCAGCGTTGACCGACTCATAACCCAGGCCAAGGCGGTCACCAGCCAGCAAACAGTTACGCCTCAGACCAAGCCACCTCAACTCGTGCTGAAGCCGGGATTAAATGGTTCTAGGGAATTAAAGGGCGGTCGCGGGCATAGTTCCCACAGTTCCCATAGCTCGCACAGTTCCCATTATTCTGTGCGTCATCGGGCCATTCGTCGCACTCGTCGCACAGTTCTCATAGTTCCCACTATTCAGGTTCAATCGGTGGTGGATCGGCACCGCCGCCACGCGCACCAACGCCACGTCCATCATCGCCTGATTCAGGGTCTGATCCGTCGCCGCCGCCTCCCGCACCACCGCGGTCATCACGGGAGGTTCCGGCTCCGAAGCCAATCCGTGTCCCTGACAAGCCGTCAGATTATCCTTACCGGGTTTACCTCAAAGACGGCCGGGTGATCGATTGCGATATAAGACGTGACGGTAACGACGTTGCACTGATCAAGCGTGCTGGCGTCATCAATGTGAAGGCCGACGACATTTCCAGAATCGAGACGCTGTCTGTCGCATCGACGACCCAGCCGACAGCGACCACCGCTCCGAGTGGTGAAACGAATGGCGGCCAAGATGGAAAATGAAGCGGCCATTGCCGTCGTCTCCGTAGATTTGCGACTCTATCGGCTTGTGGCAGTCCAGAAAGCGGCCCATCGGTACACAGGTCACTACCGAATCCAGATGAGGCAGATTGATCCGGAACGTATAGACGTTGCCTTCTTCGCTAAGCCCGGATCGACGGTTCTCGGCCGACCGAGTGTACTAGATTTCGAGACAGACCTTCTCGATCAAGAATTAAGAGAAGCGGTAGGGACTGAAACACTGGCCATCCGTAATCTCATTCTGGCCCAGGCATTTTCGAATGTGAATCTCCTCGATCCAGTCGGGGAACAGGCCGACTTCGAGGCCGACCCTTTGGATATTCGGACACCCGAGAAAAGGTCCTAGGCGATGGTCAAGGCACTGCCGGTTCTTCATCGCCGATTCGCCGCCGAAGAGAGGTATGAGCGTTCGAAGAGAGACGGTTATACACTGCTGCCGTTTCGCTTTAATCGTCTGGACCGTGAGCGAGTCGTGTTAACAAATCTGGCCGGCGAACATCATGTGATGGCGGCATCCGCGCTGCGAGAGTTCACCGAACACAAGCTTCTGCCTGATTCGCCTCTTTTTCATGAACTGGAGTCCAAGCACTTCCTGACCCCGACCGGCTCGACGATCGCATTCGACCTGCTGGCCACGAAAGTCCGCACAAAGCAGAATTTCCTCGATTCGTTTACGGGCCTGTTCATGTTCGTGACGACGTTACGGTGCGACCACAGTTGCCCGTACTGTCAGGTGTCGCGTCAGTCCGAGGATAAATCTGCGTTCGATATGACACCCGAGATGGCTGATCGGGCGATTGAGTTCATGTTTCGTAGTCCGTCTCCCGCAATCAAAGTCGAGTTCCAAGGTGGCGAATCGCTGCTGAATTTCGATCTGATCCGCTACATCGTACGGCGGGTTGAGGAACGGAACGAGATCGAATGCCGCGACATTCAGTTCGTGATTGCAACCAACCTATCGCCGCTCACGGACGAGCATCTGGCGTTCTGCCTGGAGCACGGAGTGCTGCTTTCGACCTCTCTGGATGGCCCAGAAAGCCTTCATAACGCCAATCGTCCCAAGGCCAGTCATGACAGCCATGCGAGGGCTGTCGACGGTATTCGGAGGGCACGAGCGGCTTTGGGTCATGATGCTGTTGCGGCGCTGATGACGACCACCGAGGCAAGCCTGACTCAGCCTCGCGCAATTGTCGACGAATACGTCGCTATGGGTTTCGGTTCGGTCTTTCTTCGATCTATCAGCCCGTACGGGTTTGCAAAGCGAACGGGATGGTCGAGTCGGTACGGCACTGCCGAATGGCTGGCCTTCTACAAAGACGCATTGGGTTACATCATTGAACTGAATCACCAGGGCGTTCGCTTTCGTGAGGAATACACGTCATTGATCCTGAGGAAGATGTTAACGCCCTGGGGCACGGGTTATGTCGATCTCCAGTCGCCTGCGGGAATCGGGATCAGTTGCCTGACGTTTAATTATGACGGCGATATCTACGCTTCGGACGAATCCCGGATGTTGGCGGAGACCGGCGATAAGACGTTCCGGTTAGGGAATCTGTTCACTGACACTTTCGACGACGTGATGGGGTCGCCCAAGCTGCATCGATTGCTCTTGGAGACGATGGTCGAGGCAACGCCGGTCTGCTGCGACTGTGCATACGTCCCGTACTGCGGAACCGACCCCGTTTTCCACCACGCGACTCAAGGCGACCCAACAGGGCATCGCCCATCGAGCGCGTTCTGCGCGAAGAACATGGGCGTCATCAATCATCTGGTTTCGCTCCTGGAAGATGATCCCAGAGCGGCCGAAGTACTTCGGGAGTGGGCATGATTTCACTCAGGGGGCGATGTCAATTGAACTGGCAAGGCGAGCCAATTGTGGCCCGCGTTGCTGGTCAGTCGTCGTCAGGCAGTCAACGTGAGGTGCAATTGCTTGATGGTGAAAGCGGCCCAGAGCCAGGATATGCCGCTTATCTGGTTGCGGACAGCGACGAACGCAGGCTCCCAGCCTCATTGCCCGTAGTGAGACTCAATGCCAAGTTGGGCCACATCGGAGCCGGCGACATCATCCGAGTCAGCCCAGCGATAGAAGAAGTCGCCGTCCTTTACCGCCGTGGTTCAGATTTCAATGTCATCTTCACGACCGAACGCTGCAACAGCGATTGCGTGATGTGCTCACAGCCCCCTAAGGACGTTGATGATCGTTTCCTGGTGGATGCGTTTCTCCAAGCCATTCCATTGATGGCACCGGGGACGAAGCAGCTCGGCATCAGCGGTGGAGAACCCACGCTCTTAGGGAACGACCTGTTTCGGCTCATTGAATCCTGTCGTAACTTTCTCCCCAACACGTCCCTGCATATGTTGTCGAACGGTCGATTGTTCAACTACCTCACGCTGGCCCAACGCCTTGCGGGGGTCCGACACCCTGAATTGATGGTCGGCATCCCCCTGTATTCTGACATCGCCTCGAAACATGATCACGTTGTTCAGGCACAAGGGGCATTCGAGCAAACCCTCAGAGGCGTGATGAATCTGAGCCGCTGTGGTGTGTCGGTCGAGTTGCGGATTGTACTCCATCGCCTCACGGTCGATCGTCTGCCGCAGCTTTGTCGATTTATCGCCCGCAATCTACCGATTGTGGATCATGTCGCCCTGATGGGCCTTGAGCCGATTGGGTACGTTCGAATGAACCAAGAGGCCTTGTGGGCTGATCCGGTGGACTACCGGAGCGAACTGCGTGCCGGCGTCAAAGCGTTGGTGAGCGGCGGGCTGAACGTCTCGATTTACAATCACCAACTTTGCGTGCTTGATCGAGACCTTTGGCCTTACGCCCGGATGAGCATCTCCGATTGGAAGAATGACTACGACGTAGCCTGTACCGGCTGCGTTCTTCGGAACGACTGTGGTGGATTCTTTGGCCATTCATCCGCCTGCCGAAGCAGAGGGATCAAGGCCATTCTGCCCGCCTGTCCTCAGGGGGAAAATCAGGAAGGAACGCTATGTTGATCGGATTGGGAATTGCGGCCCTGTACGGGTTCATGGGCATCATCTTGGCGTTTGTCGCTTACAAGCTCTTTGACATCATCGAAACGAAGATCGATTTCGTGGAAGAGATCAAAAAGGGCAATCTCAGTGCGGCGATCGTTATCAGCGCATTTCTACTCGGGATTTGTTTCATCATCGGACGGGCAATTGGGAGCTAGGTATCCCGTTGACTGCTCGATGGCGAGATGTTTGATTTCATCGCCGATTGCGTCTTCTGATCGGCAACCAAGCGAACGCCACACTTGCCCAGGCCAGCGAGATCGGCTCAGGAATAGCGGTCGCTGAGGTCATCGCCATGACGGCTGCGTATTCGTTGGCAGTGACGGTAACGGCATTGCTACCGAGGCTCCGTCCGAAGTTCGATTGCAGGATCAGGAAGTCGTTGAAATCGGTCACGCCGTCGTAGTTGAAGTTGCCGTGGGCAAAGTCGCTGGCGGCCGTCCCGAAGTTGGCTTGCAGATTCAGAAAATCGTTGAAGTCCACGTCGTCATCCCCGTCGGTGTCCCCGGGCAGGTCGTAGTGATAATCAGCCAGCACCGGCAGATGATCGCTGAATGTATCGAATGCCGAAGCGAGGCCAGCCGGCAGGCTTGCATTGTCATAGACCGTCCCACCGACACTGATCGAGCCGTTGTTGCCGAGCACGCGGTAGCTTCCGGGCTTGTAGTCCAACCCGACGCCGTCGAGCAACTTGCCGCTGGTCAGTTGCATATCGAACCGGTCGTCCAGATTGCTGCCCGGGTCATTCGTCAGGAGCGACTTGTACGCTGCATTAGCGTGCCAGCTACCGACCTGCCCAGTGGGGTCTGTGGCTTGCCCTGGCCCCGCTGCGGCGAACGTTCGATAGGCACTCGTGCCCGAGCCCTCGTCGGCCCCTTGCCAGTTAAAGTCGCCGGCAAAGAGCACATTGGCATTGCCAAGCGTATCGGCGTCGGCGCGGAGGATTGCCGCCTGGGCTGCCCGTTGGCTCCTAATCGAGCCGCTGCTGCCGCTCTGGAGGTGGACGGCGTAGACATAGAGGTCTTCGAGCCCCGAAGTCCCCACAGGCCGGAATTGTGCCCTGAGTGCGGGATGAGTGATGCCGCTGACGGTCGTTTGGCTGACGAGTGTCAGCGTGGCGGTGTTGTAGACGAAGCCGGTGTAGTCACCGCCGCCGTCGGGTCCGGTGATCAGTGACGTGTAGCTGCCGCCGAAGACTGCCGTAGCCGCACTGGCGGTCTTATTGGCGCTGTCGTTGGTCCGGTCCGTCTCGGCCATCGCCAGGAGGTCGAGTCGGTTGCCTGAATACGCAAAGATCGAACGCAGGTTCGATTCGTCCGTGGCATCGTTCGGACGGTTCCCCATGTTCCAGTTCATGACCGTCAGGGCGGCGGCCTGAGAGAGCGTGCCTAGACTCATGACCGCGCTGGCGGCCAGACCGATTACGACTTGTCGCATTCAACCCCTCAAAACAACAGTGGACACGGAGAGAGCCGGGCGACTCTACCGAAGCAGGGCGGGGTGATGGAAGCCAAAAGTGGTCAAGGGGGCGTGTGGCGTTCGGTCACGCGGGTATTACTGGCGGCACTGGTCATACGAGCGAATCTTCGCTGAATCAAAAGTGCGAATGATCAATAACAAGCCCGCCACTGCCGCGTGTTTGGCGTGGCCCTGCATGTGGTAGCGGACTTGCGTGTTCGAATCCGAAAGGCTTGCCCACAGTAAAGAATCGCCCTAATCAACGCTTGCATTAAACGAAAGATCGCAAGGCACTAGTCAGATTTTGATTGAAGCGGCAGGCGATCCTTCTTTCTGAGTCCTCGTTCACCTACCACTTAGCAGCATCAAGGACCGCTTGGGCACAGTTTTTCCAGGTGTACTTTTTCAGTAGGCTACCCCTCAACTCTTTTGCTCTCGTAAGCGCACCGTCCAGGTCAGTGGCTATGCGGAACAACGCATCGCTTACGCATGCAATATCCAGTTCAGAGGGTAAGTCGCCGTCTCCACCCCGAACATCGACTCCGTGTATCAACGCGCTTGATTCTTTCTCAAGTAACTCGAATAGACCGGAATGTTTTGATAATACCAATGGTACGCCAGCAGCAATTGCCTCCCAACCCACGAGCCCGAATCCCTCATGGAGCGACAACATCATCGCCACTTCGTTCCGGCGTAGTGCCCCGAATAGCACTTCTCTGTCCTCAAGATAGGGACTCGGAACGACATTGACTACCCGACTCGCCTCGCGGCAGACGATCTCGCGCAACCTCTGCTGCTCCTCGTTGTATCTGTCAGAAGACAAGCCGTACATGTTTAGTCGAAAGTCGCGATACCGGGGTAGGTCGGCTCGTCGGCTCACGAAGCGGCCAAATGCGGTCGCGGCCAGCGTCCCCTGTTTGATGCGATCGTCATCGCCGCCCAATCGTCCGAAAGCGATCGCCCGGAAGTAACCTTCGCGAAAGTCGCTGACATCGATCTTCGCAAGGCCCGGGACGATCATTTTCACAGGAACCGTTCCTTGAACCAACTCACGTGCTGATCGGTCGAGTGTTGGTCCGACCGAAAGGACCAAGTCCGCCCTTGAAAAAAGCTTGCTTTGTTCTTGCTCGCTGTGAATTGCGTCGACTCCAGTTCGTTTGATCGCGCGAAAACTGCCATAACTCATGTGATGAAAGACGGCGACAGACCCACCGAACCGCTCCCGAAGCGCAAATGCGAGCGGCCCGGTCTTTACATCGTGACCAATCAACAGGTCGATCCGGTCGACCCCGTTAGCTCGAAGTACAGATTCTGATAGAGCAACCGTTTTGTCTGAGGCAACCAAGTCAAATTTCGTCAGGGTAATCAACTCAACGCCCATAAGTTCCGCCGCCATTCGCTGGTCGTCTCCACATGGCGACGTAAGGCAAATGACTCGATCTACTCTTCCAATAAGCTCTCCAATGGCGAGGCAGAAATCCTGATTGAAGGAATTGATGCCTCCGAACATCGGCCCCCAGCCGGTCGCCAAAATCACTACGACTCGGCGTCGCGGCAATGAGCTTGAGGCGGTTGGGGCAGCAGATACGCTTGTGAAGAGTTCGCCAGGCACCTCGATCCGGCTTCCATAAACGAGCGCGCCGGTGGACAAACTCATCTGCCACAAGGCTGAGGATGCGGATGGCGAATTTTTGTACTGAAGCAATTCGGCAGGAGCAATTTTGGCAATTACTGCGGCACAGGCATCACCTAGTTCACGCTGCTCCGGATCGTCAGCGACAGACGCAAAAACGGTCTTCACCTCATCCGCTAGTTGCAGTTGATCCTCTGCCTCCAGACCGAGTAAGGCGGCGGCGCGGACTGCCGGCGGATAGCTCGATGAACGAAAGATCGCCATCACACGGTTTCGCACTGTGACGGCACCGTTTAACGATGCGGCCTGTCGCACAAGTGCCGCAGATGGCACGGAAGCTTTGTCCAGTTCGAGATTAAAAAGGATATCAAGAGCCGCTCGAAACTGCCCACCTTCGTCCCAATTTATTTTGACGCGTCGAGCGATTGCTCCGCAGTAGTCCCAGATACACCGTCGTTCGTCGATATCGTCACGACCTTCTAGTCGCTCGGACAGGAGGATCGATACGAGCTTGAAAGCTCCCGCATCGCCCAAGGCTTTGATCACCGCTTTTCGGACTTCGATATCTGGTTCCGTGATCCGAGCTGTGTCGGCCATTTTGTTGAGAATGTCACCTCGGTCGCAATGGGCGAGCACCGCAGCGGCGGCCAAGCGGAGTTCGGTTGTATGTGAGGCCCCCAAGCATTCCAGAACGGCCTCGGCTCCCGCTGTAATAAATGTTCCCTCCACGGAATTCAGAAATGTCACTGCGAGACTGTCGGGGGTGCCGGGCATTGCTAACCGCTCTAACAACGCATCTCTCGCGCGCAATGTCCCCAGCCGCTGTAGTCCTGAAGCGGCCGCTTGAACTACATATGGTTCAACATCATGCAGTCGGCTGGCGAGAAACTCCTCGGCCTCCGCAGACCCCGTTCGCGCTAGGCGTCCAAACAACCGCTGCGCCTGCTTGCGTGTCAACTTCCCGTTCCGCTCGAACTCTGTAATTTCGTTGATTACCTGCAACGGGTTGGTCGGCTCTTCGGCCTGTGACAAAAGGCCGATCTCAGTGGGAACGTACCCGATCGCGTCCTCAAGATCTGGGAGTTCCACCAAGCCTTCACCAATCGCTCTGAATAGACGTGCCCCAGAACGGGACTCGGGAGGCAGTAAAAAATACAGGACAGCAATTCGAAGCACTAGGTCGCGGCGTTCGGATGTGAGCTCGTCCACTTGACGCACCACGAAGTCGGGGTCTAAAGCCACAAGCGCCGAGGCGTATGGAAATGGGTCTGGGGAACGTAGAAAGTTAGCCCAAAGGGAATTGTGAAGTTTTGTGTTGTGCCATGGCGCTTGGTCGCCTGCTTCACGAACTAAGTGGGCAGCATGCACATGGACTAGACCGAATGCATCCGGTTCGTCACACGCCGCCTTAAGCCATTCCCACAGCTGTGCACGTGCTTGGCTTCCGAGCGAACCGCTATTTCCGAACACGAAGCGCAGGCAGTTCAGCCATGGACCGCCAATGGCGCGGCCGACCAACGTTAATGTGCCGGCCTGAAGACGTTGTAGAAGCCCGTGTGCTGCCAGTGACTCATGTACAGTGGCGTGTACGAATCGGATTGAAGCCGTGTCTTTCTCGGCCGTTCTAACCATCTTTGCCTTTGCCCATCGTGCCGGCAAATCGTTCGCCCCTGCCGCGTCTATCTCTGGGGCGTCGGTTCGAAACACATAAGGAGAACCGTCCTTGCGGCAAAGCAGTTCAAACGCAACTTCTTGAGTGCGTGCTAGATCGGGTTTCGCAAACGTAATGTCTGCAGCCAGACCTTCTGGCCTATCGCCGTGCTGTCGCATCAATTCGACCGCAGCGTCGTACAGCGATGTCAGCGAAGATGGCAGCACGCCGCCGGCTTGATCGGCAATGCTGCAGATTAGGGTAAGCACAAAAGGATTGCGGCCGAAATCTCGGAGAGTCGGGTGGCGATCTAGCCGTTCACAGGTTTCACGTGTTAGCCAAGGCGACTGCATCGATGCGAATACTTTGTAGATAAGTTCTCGCATGCCTCCGAACGTGAGCTTCGATATTTCGTGAATGGGCCAGCTCGGCAGAAGGGTCAGATCTCCCGGCGGCCTGGACGTTAGAATGGTAGGAAAGGAGTAATCGAATCGAAGCATCCGACGAAGCGTCTCTCGCCGGAGGTTAGGCGGGATCTCGTCGAAACCATCAAGGAAAACACGAAACAGTTGCCGCTGGCTGAATTCGCCGCCTTCGATTTCGACCATAAAATCGTTGAAATTGCCGGCTTCAGCCTTGGGAAGCCGAAGCACTTCTTCCCAATAGAAATGAAACGGCGTGCGGCTGTCATTTGCGGCCCACCACGGGGCCAAGAGGCTCATTGGTAGTACAATCGGAACGATTCCCGCAAGGCGATGTTCTCGCATCATGTATCGCGCGGCCCATCGCACAAGTGTCGATTTGCCAGCCCCAGGGTCGCCGATGATCACGCACGGATCGGTAGATTGGAGTATGCGTTCGACAGAGAGAGTCCCTTGGGGCGAGACGGGACTTGAGCTGGTTGATGTACCTTGCATCTGTTGCCGACGATCGGGGATCAATCGTAAGGCCACCCAGCTATCTAATGGGATTGGCTTGATCATCGGCAGCGGAGGCTGAACGACGACATTTGGCGGGTCCTCGAAGTGGCGAATGAACGTTCTGGCCAGAAACCGCTCAATCATGCGGTGGCTGTCAGAGGTTTCTGGGGCAGCTTTCCCTAGACGACGTAGCACCTCAGTCGTCCAACTGATTCGCGAAAACTCTTGCGTCATGGTGCCTGCCTCTAATTAGCTCCGCTTGAAAGTGAAGCGGGGCCATCCCGTGGTGGTTCGTCATTGCAGAAGCGATGGGCTCGACCGAGCCTTGGACGATATTCTTGTCCTACGCTCACGCTACCGCAAGCGGCTACTGGGCAACTGCTGTGGGGAGAGGAACAGCCCGCGTAATGCATGCCGAAAGCTCACGTGATGTTTCTGCTGGCGGAAGGCCAGCGTTGGCCACTAACTAATCGTTTTGCGCTTTGCTGCTCTACCGCCACAATAGCGTGGTGAAAGGCTTGATGTTCAGGCCTTGTCGAGTGCCCAACGCATCCCGGCCTAGGCTCATGCGAACGCCTGTGACGCACGTCACATCCCGCAGGCAGACGCCGCACGCCTGACGGCAGCAGGCCCCCGGACCTTTCCCAGAACAAAGACGTCAGTCTAGCGGACCGTGCTCACGGTCAAGGACCTACTCCGCGCGTACGCGGAGCCTCTTCTCCGACGGTTCCTCCGTGACCGCTGCGCGCGGCCCGCTCGCGTTCCGTCTTCCAAGACGGGAAAGGTCGGGGGATGGCAATCGCCGTCCCGTACTGCAAGACCGCAGCGGCCTTCGGCAAAGACCCGTCAAAGGAGCTTTATCATGGCCAAGGCCGCCCAATCGTCCTCATTCGACCTCTACCAGACCATCACCGACCAGGTGCTCGCAATGCTCGCCGCGGGCGTCGCCCCGTGGCGGTCGCCCATGCTCGGCGTTCAATCCGCCGGACACCCCAAGAACCTCAACACCGGCAAAGCCTATCGTGGCGTCAATGTCTTCCTGCTGGCCTTCACGGCCTATGCCAAAGGGTACGAGTCGTCCTACTGGCTGACCTTCAACCAAGTGAAGGAACGCGGCGGCAATGTCCGAAAGGGTGAAAAATCCTCGCTCGTCGTCTTCTGGAAGCAGTACGAGACGACCGACAAAGAGACCGGCGACAAGGTGAACATCCCGGTCCTGCGTCATTACAACGTCTTTAATGCACTCGCCCAGTGTGACGGGATCGACGTGCCCGACAAGGCGACCTACACGCCGACCGAGTTTACGCCCATCGAAGCGGCGGAGAACGTCCTAACGGGCTATCAAGACGGTCCGCCCGTTCATCACGGCGGGTCCAAGGCGTTTTATCGTCCGTGCGAGGATTCGATCTTCATGCCCGAACCCTCGCGGTTCGCCAGCACGGAGGACTATTACGCCACCTTGTTCCACGAACACGCCCACGGCACCGGCCACAGCCGGCGGCTCGATCGTAAGCTTGATACCGAACCCCGCCCGTTCGGGTCGCCGGATTACGGCCGTGAAGAACTCATCGCGGAAATGGCCGCGGCGTTCCTGTGTGGTCACTGCGGTCTGGCCCCGGTGACCTTGGCCAACCAGGCGTCCTACCTCAACGGCTGGATGCACACGATCAAGCAAGACAAGAAACTGATCGTCGCCAGTGCCGGGGCGGCCCAGCGGGCAGCCGATTGGATCCTCGGACAGCGGACGTAACAGCCCGCTTGCACGATTGCTGTTTTAACCTCAGCCCCCGCGACCTAATGGTCGCGGGGGCCTTTTTGGGGGGCTTTCTTGCGAACGAATACCTCGTACCGTGGTACGAAGGGTCGAATCAGCATATTAGGGGAAAGAGACATGAAGAAACAAAACAGCAAAGGGCGTGCGGTCTATCGCATTCAACTGACGGCAGACGCCAAAGACCGGCTCTTGGGCCTGACAGACGGGGTCGGCATCACGCAGATCGCGATGATGACGCGGCTGGTCGAGTGGTTCGCCAAACAGCCGGAGGCCGTGCAGGCGGCGGTTCTGGGCTTTTATCCCGAGCCGATCAGGCAGGACGTGGCCAAGATGGTTCTGGCCAAGCTGGTGAAGGGGAAGTAATCCCCTTCGGTTTAGCCATCAACACATACGGCCCACGCGGGAACCCGCGTAGGCCGTAGTGCGTCAGGGGCATGGTCGCCCGCCTACTTGGTCTTCGGCTTTGTATCGAATCCGCCGAGCAGCCAGATGATGCCCGCGCCAATGGCGATCGGGGCCATCATCGCGGCGGCGGTCGTCACGCCGGCCACGGCCACCGTCGCGACGCTTGCGGCACCGCCCTTGACCAAGCCCATCTTGGCGAACTCGGTCACCGACGCACTCACCACCTGATCCCACACAAAATCATTGCTTAAACCTGACATAACACGCTCCTTTAGACAGAGGATAAGAAGATTGGATAAATGCCCGGCTTAACGCCGCCGACGCAGCAGGCCGAGCCCGCCGGCGGCGAGCATCGCGATGGAGGCCGGTTCCGGCACGCTGTTCGTGAACTTGAAGTTCGAGATCGTCTGATTCACGCCCGCCACGGTCCCAGCGGTGAAGCCGACATAGGCCGTGGAGCTGTTCAGCAGCGTCGCCAAGTTCGGACTCAGCACGTAGTCCGTTGACCAGACGGCATTGGTGACCGTGTCTTTCAGCTGCTCGTGCAACAGCGTGCCGTTGTAGCTGATGACGACATCGATCGGGTTGCCGTTATAGGCATTGATCGGGTCGACGGTCGCCAGGGCCGGGATGCTGCCGTTCTTGGCCAGCGTGGTCTGGGTGACCGCGTCGCCCTGGTTGAGCAGCGCGATCGGGATGCCGAGGCTGGAGGTCATGCCGTAATAGCCGAACCCCGCACTCGTCCCGACGGCGGCGGTCCCGGCGGGCGAGGTCTGCAGGACGAAGGCCGCGCCCTGGTAATTGTTGAAGTTGAACCCGATGTTGGTCGCCCTATAGGTGAACGACGCGGTGAACGCGCCGATCGGCTGCGGCGTGGTGGCGAAGATCGACCGTGCCTCGTTCGATCCGGTGTTGGTCAGGGTGATCGACCCGGCCGGGATCGATACGGTCGGCGGCGCGCCCGTGTCGTTCTGGTTGATGGCAAAGCCCGAGAAGTCGCCGAACCCGGCGATGGCGGCCTGGCCGACGCCCGGCAAGGCGGCGACCGACAAGACGGCGGCAACAAGCCAAACGCCCCGGCCCGAGTGGGCGAATGGGGAAACAGTGCGCGTAAACATGCATCTCTCCTAAAAGCGATCACTACGGAAAACGATGGAAGGGACCCCATGAACTGCCAGTCGGCGTGCGGCCCGTAATGCCTCACACCGAGCTCACCCGTGCGGGTGTGACGGGAATATACGAGCAGTTTTAAAAACGGCTTTTCCGATGGAGTCGTGATCGACTTCAAGCAGCGCCCCAATCGGCCCGCGCGGCGCCGCGCGGACGTGTCGGACGACGAATCTATCTTGCCGGATTTTGCTTGACAGGGGTCTGCTGAACTGGCGGTCTAACCCTGAATCGGTTTGCGGGGAAGGCGGATGGGGTAACGGTGATGCTTGGCATCGGTTCGGGGCGAGCGTCGTTCTCAACGTGAAGCAGGCCGCGATACGTCCTTGGATGTGAACGCTGAAGCCGCCGTCGTGCGGGTCAACCTGCCAAGGCCGCTTTCCACGAAGCGGTGGAAGCCTTCGGCCTTTCGGTGGACCCGTCCGCTCCGCCACGCCCGGGGCGGCTTCGGCACGCGGTTCACAGGACGCAATCCAGCGGGCCTGCGACACAAAAAGGAGAACGACTCATGACCCCCAATGAACAGACCAGCAGCACTGCCCCGACACATATCGCATACCAGGTCCGCGAGGGTCGCGACAAAGGGTTCTGGACCCGGATCGGCATCGCCTGGCAGCACAAGGACGGCAAGGGATTCAACGTCAAGCTCGAATGCCTACCGATCGACGGCCGCCTGACGCTGCGTCACGCCGTCGACAAGATGGATCAGTAATTCTACCGGGCGGGCCGGAGTGCCCGCCTGCCCCCTCAAACCTTTGGAGTTCACGATGCCTAGACCTTCCCGTCCTATACCGCCCCTTCGTACCCTCATCCGGCCTTGCCGGGACCGACCCATCGTCTTTGACGACCGATTGGATTTTCTGACCGAGTCCCGGGCGATGCATTGCAGTGCCGGCTGGCTACGCCGGATCACCGAGCGAGCCATTCGGACCCACCATCACGAATCCTTCATCGAGCACCAGTGCCACACGACCTACCGGCCGGTGGTTCGCTGCCTCCGCCTGTGCCGCAGGAAGTCGCTGCTGGTGTTCTTTACGGTAGAGCGGCAGATCGTTGTTCGCGGGTACGGCTGGACCGTCATGAGCGGGCCGTTCGACGACCAGGACTGTGGCGTCATCTTCTCGCCACCAGGGCGTTACTGACGCGGGCGGGGCAGGCCTCGCTTGCCCCGTTCTTTCTTCCGTTGCCATTCTGGTGTCAATACCGACACGCAGACCACGAGCCGATCGAGACGATCCGGCCTTAAACATGCCGAGGCGACCGAAGGGGTTGTGCTCAGACTCATTCCGTATGCGATCGATGTATTGAGGGCACTGGCGTCTTATGCTCCCGTACAATCAGCTCTCATGCGTGTTCCGGATCGACACATCGAGACGGCCGCCGAGCAGATAAGGGACTGCCCTCCAAGGCATCCAGCCATTTGTGTCGTTTTGGGATGCATTCCGGACCCATCGCAAATCTTTTTATTCAGGCGTCTCCCCTTAGCGGTGCTAAGGCGGAGTTTCACCGTGAAACTCCGTATCGTCTTGAAACACCGACCGATTCTGGCACACACGATACGGATGGCGAATGATTGCGGGCGACTGCTCTCATCGAGCTTTCAGGTAGCTTCGAATAAGCCGTCTTCGCTCGAAATTCATCGACATCGTACGCGTCAGAATGCGCCTTCTTCGCTGTTGCAGGCAGAAAGAATGCTTCATTGATTTCTCGTCCGTCTTTATGCTCCTGTTGACCGCCGCAAGCGCAAAAGGGGACATCTTATGCCGTCACGTGCTGATCTCGCATCACAGGCTCGGCCATCGCAACTTTACGGTTTGGATCTGCCACGCCGTGAAAATTACTATCCTTCGCCGGGCGATTGGAGGGACGAAGTCCTGTACTTCCTGCTTCCCGACCGGTTCAGCGACGGCAAAGAAAGCGGCCGACCTTTAATCGACCGAGCCAATCCCGCGACCGCTCGGCCAGCGCCTTGGAACTGGCTGAACTGGTCAAAATCCGGCGGCGAACGGTGGCAAGGCGGGACGCTCAAAGGTGTACAGTCGAAGCTCGATTACCTTGGCAACCTCGGTGTCACTACACTCTGGATCGGCCCGGTCTTTCGACAGCGGGATCATCTCAATACCTACCACGGGTATGGCATCCAGGATTTCCTCGAAGTGGACCCGCACCTGGGCACCCGGCAGGACCTTCTGGATTTGGTCGACGCGGCCCACCAAAAGAAGCTGCGCATCATCCTCGACATCATCTTCAACCATTCCGGCTTCAACTGGCGATACCCGGACGGCAGTGCAGAACCGACTTACAAGCGATGGCCAGAGTTCTATGACGGCCCCCTGCAATGGATGGATGCCAGCGGAGGCACGACAGCGACGATCACCCAGAAATCCGACGGCGTGTGGCCGCGGGAACTCCAAGACGACAACAACTACACCAGGGCGGGCAAAGGCAGTCTTGGCGATGAAGACTTGGAGTGGGACCACGCCGAAGCGAAGCGCACCGATTTCTTCAGTCTGCGTGACTTCAACTTCGACGGAACATCAACGCTCGATTTTCTAGCAAAGTGCTACAAATATTGGATTGCTCTGAGTGATTGCGACGGGTTTCGCATCGATACGATGAAACACGTCTCGTTCGAAGCGGGCCGGTCTTTCTGCGGTTCGATTAAGGAGTACGCCGCCAATCTCGGGAAGGCCGATTTCTTCTTGGTCGGCGAGGTCGCGGGGCCGGACAGTAATGCGTCGAAGTTCCGAGATGCGCTGGGCCGTAATCTGAGTGCCACATTAGACATCGGTGAATCTCGAACGAGCCTGCATGCAGTCGGCAAGGGGTTTGCGCCTGCCACCGATTACTTCGGGAAAGTCGCATTTTGGGACAATTCGCTTGGCTCGCACCGTGAACTCGGTTCATATCATGTGTCAATTCTCGACGACCATGACCACGTATTCGGTAGTAAAGAGCGATTCTCGACCAACGCCCCGTCGAATCAGATCATTGTTCCGATCGCGATCCAACTCTTATCCCTAAGCATTCCTTGCATCTATTATGGCGACGAGCAGGCGTGCGCCTCGCCGGAAGCGAATGAGCGTCAGTGGATTCCCGGGCTTGGCGGAAGCGACCGTTACCTGCGTGAAGCGATGTTCGGGCCAAGCCATCCCCGTGTCGACGGAGCGGCGGGTGTCCAACAGACCGACTCAAGCCTCCCCGGATTCGGCCCGTTCGGCACGTCGGGAGCCCACGCGTTCGATCCCGGCTTTTCGGTCTACAAGATGATCGCGGCACTCGGAAAGCTACGAAAAGCCTTCCCGGTCCTGCGATCTGGGCGACAATACCTGCGTCCGATCGCCAACTTCAGAGCGTGGTTTGCCGACAGTCCGGCCGGAGAACTGATTGCCTGGTCACGTATTCTTGACGAGGACGAAGCGTTGATTGTCGCAAATCCCAACGGGAGTGAATCTCGTGGCGGCGACGTATTGGTGGCAGAGGTGTTGAATTCGATCGGAGCCACCTTTACCGCGATCTACAACTCGGCGGAAGCCGTGACGTCTGGTTATTCGGGACCGCACAAGAATGGCAGCACCGTGGCGGTGAAGACACGGAATGGCAAGGCATATGTGGAGATTCGCGATGTGCAACCCGGCCAGGTGATCGTATTCATTAACCGGCCGTAGGTGCTTCATGGCTACAAGGAAAAGAGAGTGCAGGTGTGCTTCGGCCGACGGTGCCCCCGTATCAGAGCCTCCCGGTTGCCTTTGCTGGCCGATCATTCGCGCCGCCGGATTGCCAGATAGAGGGCAATCAGCGTGTTCGTTAGTTGCGAGATTGCGTTAAGCAGGATGGAAAGTTCGGTGATGGACATGTCGGGTTCTCCGTGTTCGGTCCGCCTGGATTGGCGGGATGTGATGACGGAACTGCCGGTGTCATAAGCAGGGCGGGAGGGGCCGTCCGCCGCGACAGCGGGGCGACGCTGCACGACCGCAGGGAGGAAGCGAGCCGCCTTGGACACCTTGCGGCATCGGCTATATCTGCATCAAACGTCCCGCCTTTTGGCGTAGAACACCAGAAACACGGACGATATCGAGCTGAGCTGAACCCGCATGTCATCTCATGAGAATAAACCGTGTGAACTTGCTTTGCGGCCAAGCAGGGCATCCAGATTCGGGGAAACATTCTGGGTAAATCTCACATCCCTCCGAACAAAAATACTGAATAATTCCAGTCGCTAAGTGACATTTCGTGAGTCCCGTCACTCCCGCCATCGGTATTACCGCCGATACACTCTGAACCTCATTGATCCCCGCAAATTTGAGGCACCGCCTCAGTATTCTTTAGGAGGCGTTCCCGCTGAGGTCCGTCGATTTGTGTTGACAATCTCCTCGCGTTGGGGAAACAAATGGGGAAACATTTCTCACCACCCAAAATTTGTTTCCCCATGAAGCTGACCGAAAAGGCCGTAAAGGCCGCCAAGCCTGCCACAAAGACTTATCGACTGTTCGATGGCGGTGGACTTTATCTCGAGGTTCACCCGAACGGGTCGAAGTATTGGCGGATGAAGTGCCGTTTCAATGACCGGGAAGATCGTCTGGCATTCGGCGTCTATCCTAAAGTTTCGCTGGCCGAAGCCCGGCAGCAGCGAAATACCGCTCACGAAGCGATCGACGCAGGAAAGAATCCTCGTTCCAGCCCTGATCAACCGGCGGATCGCCATTTTCGTGCCGTAGCCAAGGCGTGGTTTGATGCCAGGAAGGGCGGTTGGAAGGAGCGGTACGCGAACACGGTGTGGCACCGCCTGGAGACGGACGTCTTCGCCCGTCTTGACAAAGAGATCGACCGGATCAACGCGCAGGACGTGCTGGAGGTGATTCGCACGATCGACGGACGAGGCGCACGGTGAAGGCCAAGCGTGTGCTGCGTTACATCAACGCCATTTTCTCGTACGCGATCGTGACCTTGGGTGAAATGCGATACAACCCGGCCGTCGGCCTGCACGTCGCGATCAGCACGCGCCCGGTTCGCCATAATCCTTATCTCAAGGAGCACGAACTCCCTGAGTTTTTGCGGCGTCTCACGGAATATCAGGGATACCGGGTCACGGCACTGGCTACGAAGTTTTTGCTGCTCACGATGACCCGTACGGGCGAGACCCGCCTCGCTCGCAAGGAGGAGATTCACCTTGACGAGAAAATCTGGCGGATACCGGCAGAACGGATGAAAATGGCGCGCGACCATTGGGTCCCGTTGTCTGATCAGGCATTGGAAATACTGGATGAAGCGTTGTCGTTTGGCGGCGACTACATCTTCCCGAGCCCCATACGGAACAGCCGGCCGATCAGCGAAAACACGATCCTCTATGCGCTATACGACATGGGATACCGCGGGCGTTTGACGGGACACGGCTTTCGGGCGACGGCCAGCACGATCCTCAACGAGAAGGGGTATCACTCGCAGGCGATCGAGCGTCAGTTGGCTCACGTCGATCGCAATACGGTCCGGGCGTCGTACAACCATGCCGAGTTTCTGACCGAGCGTCGTCAGATTTTGCAGGCGTGGGCCGACCTGCTGGACGCTAAGAAAAATGCTGGTTGATCCAGTTGTTGACGACGGTCTCACGCCACTTGTTCCGCCGCCATTTATGGGTCGGCTTGGGGAACGAACCTTCGGCAACGCGCTCCTCCAGCCACGTGCGGCCGTAGCCGATCTTCTTTAATACGTCTTCAGTGTTCAGCAATCGATCATTCATATCACCATCCCGTTCATTCGATTCATTGAGGTGCCGGCGTTGACGTTGGCGGCACTATCAAGCTCATCCTACGGCAAAACTCCTACCAAATAGTTAATATGTTTAAATCTTCTCGTATCGGTTGTGCCAAGTAGCTTGGTGGCGATCTGTTACGTCACGAGACACATAGCCCCGCTAATTACCTGTCCTACAAAAATGGACGCCGGAGAGGATATTTTTGGTCGATGAGGTTTAGGAGGAAGGCCATCATCTCGGCTGCCCCATTCAATCGTCGTCCGCCAAAGATAGCGTTATTCGAAACCACACCGCATGGTGATCGGTGCACGCCGCCCGAAACAGATCGTGGTGATACGGGTCGCCGGGATATGAACCGGTGCCAGCCCATCCGGCTTTCATCTCGACAGGCAAATCGATCACGTTGAGGCCTTGAGACGCTTCGATTTCCCGTTCCGTCGTGAACGCAGGCCGAAACAGCACATGATCATACGGCTTCGGTCGTGCCCGATTGGTGTTGGTCGCCAGGCAGGCATCATTCAACGATCGGAATCCGGGCGGCGCGAGTCTATGTAGCTCCTGTTGGGATTCGATATTCATGTCTCCCAAGACGATAAAATCCTTCTCGCCCGTTCGGCTCTGTTAGTCGATCCACTTGCCGATGCTACTGAGCTCTTGCCCGCGTCGGGCGGCGTGTAGCCGGGCCGGCGTTCGGATGAAGATGTACGCTGATCAACACGAAGTCACTACCGCCGCTGACTCGACGCCAGGGAAACGCATAAGGAACCCTATCGTAATCCGGATTATTGCTGAGCAGTGGTGACAGGAACCCATGGGACAGATCATTGGCCGATTCGATACGCTCGCTATTGTAAAAGGCGACCCACCATTCGGTCGCCGAACTATTCGAATGATTCCTGCCCCCGGGCCCCGTGTCCTCGGGCGACAAGAAGAAATCAAAGCATTTTTTCATGGCCTCGAAGAATTGTGCGGCCCGATCCACAGGTTTGTAAGCCGATCTGTCCAGATCCGATTGATGTCCCTACGGGGATGTAGAGTCTCGCGGCCTTATCTCAACCTACACTGACTACGGCCGGGGCCGTCCCTGCCAACTTCATCTTCCACTTCCCCGCGAACTCCGCCGGCGTCAGGTAACCCAACGCACTGTGCGGCCGACACTCGTTGTAGTGCCGCCCGTAAAGCCGCACAAGCGCCCGGGCGTGGTCCCGGCCGTGGGACGTCTCCGTAATCAAACACTTGTCCCGCAGGCTCCGCCATCGAACCGGACTTGCGCTTCCACGCGTAGTAGGTCGGCTGACTTACCCCGTGCTCCCGGCAGAATTGTTCGACCGTCTTCTCACCGGCTTCGCAGTCCCGCAGGATCGAGACGATCTGCTCTTTACTGAACGGCTTCTTAATCAACAGCCCTTCCGGGCCGAGAGTCTACATTAGCAAGCGGGAACATTGTTGGGGACCAAGACAGATACGTCTGGGAATATTCCCGGGTAGGGAGGTGCGACCCGTTCCTGGATGACCACTAGATCGAATCGCTCCAGCAGGTCGGCCAACTGCTCATTCTGACGGATGCGTGATAGTCCAAGGAACTGAATGTTGAACGAACAGACAGTGAGCGATTACGACGAAACCTTGTCTTCAGTCTCGGTAGTGAACATGCCGATGCCACGGCCATTATCCACGGAAGGTGTCTCGGTTCGGTTTCGGTTGTCACCGGGCGTGACACTGTCGGTAGGTGGGACCCGGCCTTGCGGGGAAAACCCAAAACGCTGGCGACGGCGGCGGAGTCACAGCACAATCATTAGAGAGCTTTGGTGGAAATATTCATAGAAGCCGAAATAACCAATTAAATATCTAAACGCGATGGTTTTATTATGAAACATTTTGCCGTCTATATGATGTTGTAGGCGAGGCCTATTACAGGGAATCGAGAATCTTACGGTAGCTCTGCAAATATCTTAGAAAGGGCGGAGGCAGGTCATCAGAGAGTCGATTGCGAGACAGGGCGATGGACTCGACTATCTGAGCAACGCTTTCCGTCGCAAGAAAACCCAAAGAACCTGGGGTCTGATTTCGAATAGAGAGTATCTGTTCGATCGGGATACACCATGCTTCTGATCGGACTGCGTCGGACGGCCCGAGTTCCATATGGTCTTGAATTGCCGCCATAGGGAACGGCAACCGAACAGCGTATCCGCAGCTTTCGATGAATGGATTGGGATTGAGGGCTGCCCTGCCATCGGCTTCTCGTCGGACGACATCCCACACGGCAACCTTGGCGTTTTTTACTCTGACAGCCAATCTTAGCACATCCGCAAGACTGGGATCGATCCAATCATCTTCATCTATAGGAACAATCCAAGTGCCAGGGAGCTGCTTTTGAATTGTGTCAATATCTGTCCAGGGGATGATCTCGTCAAAACGTGCTTGTTCGTGCGACGTAGCAGCGAGTGCCTGAATTTGCCTGCGGAAATCTTGGTACGAGACACGAAGTGTTCGATTCCACCATTTGATGGAAGCATTGGCTTGATCTATTTCGGTACCATTCAATACGTCTGAAGGATCGATCTTGCTGTCAAGCCAGTATGTTTTTGATCGCCGTATAGCGAGTACAACACGCGGAGCCGCTAGTGAATCTTCTTTCGCAAGCCTAGATTGCCGTGTAGGTGCTTCGATCTCCAAGGTTGTTATGCCGGCAGATGATGTTGGCGAACTGTTTCCCTTGGATTCGTCAGGTTGAACCGTTCCGCATTTTGTGGGAAGACTTGCAAGACTGCATATCCTTTGGTTCATCATCGTTGTAGTTTGAGCGATATCGGCTTCACATTTAAGTTTCCCTGCAAACGACTGAGCGAAATCAGTGTATTTGGATAAGTTGAGGACGACCTGTTGAAGTGCTTGGGTTAGCTTAGGTCCATCCGTTGCCGAACCCGGGATCCCTACGCCAAGGCTGCCGATTCGGTTTGCGATCAGCATTTGCTCTAAAACAAGTGGAATTGCCAATACCGGCTTTCCTTTGCCTAGGAAATAGGATGTCGTTCCTAATGTCCCGTGAGTGATCGCAAGCTGGCATTGATCGCTAACCACGTCCAGATTAAGAAGTTCACCCTCGAAGCGGATTGTATTTGAAGCGTATTTTCTTCGGATCGAAATGGGAATGTCGCGATTGTAAATCAGAACCGGCATTTCCGATGTTCTTAAGTAAATTAAGAGCGATTCGAGTGCTGGAAATGGTTTAAGGTATGCGTAAATACTTGGGCCGCGACCTTCTGGCCATTCAGGCTGTTTGCGGCCAGTCTTGGCGCTATTGACCGGGCCCCAATAAATTGGAGCACCCGGTCGATCGGAGTAATGATCTAATTCTCTGTAGGTCGTAAGAAACTGCTCGTCGGCATCCGAATAAATCTGACCAACCCTTTTCAGCAGTGGCAGGGACCAACTTGCCAGCACATGGTTGATGTTTGCTAGAATGCGCTGCTCATCTTTATGTGATGAAGTGGCCGGGGCTTTCGGCACATCGAAGGTAGGCATCGGACTCACGTCCGGCGGAATGCAGAAGCCTGACCCGATGACTGCACAGCGGATATCAAGGCCTCGGGCGGCCAGCATTGCCGTCGGCGCATGATCACAAACCAGCAGATCTGGCTGAATCAGACGGAACGTCGTTCGCCAAGCCGAAGCAAGTGCGCGAAGCCCTTCTGAGTCGCCATAGCCAACCGATTCCAAAACATGCGCAAAGTTCAGTGTGAGCTTCTTGAATGGAGGGCTCTGGTGGATCGGAGCCTGGATACACGGGACCCCGATCGGCCGCATGAATTTGCTTGCCGCTGGCACGTCGCGAGTGATCAGTAATACTTGATGCCGGGCATCACGAAGTGCCTTTGCGATCGGTACGATCCGCATCAGATGGCCGATGCCGCCGCCAAGTTCCCACGCAAACACGACTTTTGCCAATTTTCACTCTCAATCTGAAACGGGTTGCTGCTTCCCTTGTGCTCTGCAGTGCAAATTAAATTAAGCGACCGGCGCTCTCTTTGTACGGCTACAAGAATATCAGCAGCCTTTGTGGACGCATTGTCGATCAGCGGTTTTTGACAGGCAGAAAATTTTGCGAAGTGAACAGTTCTTGACGCAGTTGTAGTGATATGTATTCTACTCGGCACTCCGCATGGCGTACGCCTGCTGCAGGGGCACGCAGGGCCATGCGTTAAATCCATTCTTGGCCATTCTATGACACAACAGGCTTCGCGTCCGCGGACGCAGCGTCGTGCTGTCCTTTCTGCTGTCTCACCGGTCATCGAGGCTTTGGAAAGTCGTCAATTTTTTGACACGCTGCCCGCACCCTCCGTCAGTGTCGTCGATGCGTTTACGGTCAATGTGAGTTGGAGTGATAACGAAGACCACGAAAGAGGATGGCAGGTTGCCGTTTACTCTAGTGGAAGCTTAGCGGGTATAGAAGCGGTTGGTGCAGATGAGACAAGCCTGACCGTGACCGGGCTTGGGGCGGACAGCAATATCACGGCCAAAGTCCGCCCTGTCCTAGCGTCTTCCGCGGACTGGTCTGAGGTGAGTTCGGCTGCACATACGCCAAAGGCGTCCATGTATGGCCCGTTCGCCATTTATCACTATGGATATTCAGGTTTAGTGGTTGCAGACGGTGTCGGTGTAGAGTCGGACAGTGCAAGTTACCTGCGAACCAATGATAGCTTTAATCTTTCTTTATCTGATTTGCCGAAGCATAGCAGCCTAACTGGTGGTGCTTCTGTGGGTTACGGCCATGGCGAACTGTGGGGTTCTTTGTCATTCCGTCTCGGCAGCGAAGACTTTGAGATGACAAATAACCCCTCGGGTGTTTATGAAGACGATGTTTGGACGGTCGTCGACACCGCAATGATCGACCACACTGATGAAGATGTCGACTTGAAGGTAACAGGGACTGGATTCGCCAGCGACGACGGGTATGGCAACGGCATATGGGCTGCACCACTGTTCGATTTGTACGCATTTCTCCCCGGTGTCGGCATCTCGGTGTCCCAGCCAATAGTTACGGGAAGTGCTTTGCCTACCGTTTCCGAAACCGGCACTGAAAGCGAACGAACCATCCAGTTCACTTTCTCACGTCTAAATAACGGGACTAATACGGATGGTGATCTGGATATTCCGCTGGATTGGCTCGGTACGGCTGACGAAGAAGATTTCGAGGGCGGTCTGCCCGAGTCGGTCACGATCGAAGCGGGCGATCAGACCGCCACAATAAGCCTTGTTCTTGCAAATGACACGGCCCTTGAATCCACTGAAACTGTTCGCGTTCGGGCGGTCGAAGGCGATGAGCCTTGGGCATGGAATGGCAGTGCGCCCACTGTTTACATCACCAGTGATGACGGGCCTGACATCGATGTCGACTCAGACAACAGTGACGAAAACGGTAAGCCGGAACACTCGCAGGAGGAAGACGACATTGAAGCGTCTTCCCCGGGCAAATATATCATCAGCAGCCAAGGCATCGAACCGGATGAACGCAAATTCGTCCCATTGGAGCTCGATCCGGAAACGATCGACAATGTTGGGCCGGATGTCACGTTCGCATTCACAATGACGGGCGGTTTGAAGCTTTGGACCAAAGCGTCCGGCGAAGGCTTGAACGCGGATTCTATAGCAGATGGCGGTGATTCAGTTGAAAGCGGAGTCGCTTACACACTTGATGAAATCAATGGTGGCAACCTATTCATTGAGGGCACGACAGGCGGCCTTGGTTCGATCACGTGCTCTGCAGCAACGGGCAGTGATACGGTCTTGATCAATTCGCTTTGTGAAACGGACACATGTCCGGTACCCGTTAAATCCGATGGCAGCGTCTACACATCCGAAAGCGACATTGCGGGTGAATTACTCACGCCATCACGCACCGGTAATGGAACAGGAAGTGGCTTCGATTTTGCCAGCGGTGCAGAATTAATCCTGTGCGGAAATGGCATTGCCGTTATCGAAGGCAGCACGGTTCGCGTTTATGATTCGGGTGACTCACAGAGATTCTCCGGCCAAGGCGCAATGAGGTCGGTTGAGGGCGGCTTTGAGGAAACCCTTTCCGACGGGCGCAAACGCCGCTACGAAATTCCGGGCCTCAATCCCGATGGCGTTGGCGGACCAATACTCACTAAATCGTTCAATCATGGTCTTCTGCCTGTTTCGGTAAAATCGGCTGGTGATGAAACGGGTGGGACGGTTTTTGGTACAGGCGGCCGGGTTGAGCAGATTTGGGCGTTGCGTGACAATTATCGCGAAGAAGCAAATTACACCTATGACACTAATGGTCGCGTGGTTCTGATCGAACTGCGATATAAGCGGGGTACGTCTGCAGCCGTCCTTATCTCAAAGGTGGCATACGATTATTATGGCGATAGCGATCCGAACGGCCGCAACGGTGACCTGAAATCTGCGACCATTTACAATGGTTACAATCAAATTACTGATCAGAAGCTGTATCGCTACTACACGACAGGTGCCAATGTAGGCAAGCTGAAATATGCCTTCGGTGCAGATGCTTACGCCCGTCTCACGGGTGCCGGTTTCAATTCATCTAGCGCAGATTCGCTCGTCTCGGCGTATGCTGACGAGGAGTACGAGTATGACGCGACTAGTGGCAAAGTCATTTTAATGACTCGCTCTGGAGAGGGCTGTTCAGCCTGCACGGGAGGCTTCGGCGAAACGGCCTATTCGTTTGCCGTCAACTCTGGCACGGTGTCGGGGTATAACGCCTGGAAATACAAGCGTAGCGAAACGCTTAATGACGGCTCGACCAAGATTGTTTTCTACAATTCGGTCAGCCAGCCGATGTTGGAAGTTGTGTCGTCGGGCAGCGAAGTCCAGAGGACCTTCTACCGGTACGATGATAAGGGGCGATTGATCTGGATTGCTCAGCCCTCTGCTGTTACGGGATATGACGAAAGCAAGGCCGATCTTCTGAATTTCTCGGATCGAACGAGCGACGGGATCGCTAATCCCGACTTCGAATTTCTGGCAAACAATTCCGGCCGAATCGACGTTACTGATTATTGGGAAAACGATTCGACCGATCCGAACGCTGCGCCGGGATATGTGCGTTCGACCGGTGTCAAAAACGGTGAACTTGGTACACTTGCCCAGGAAACCCGTGCTGAGTACGTCGGTCACGACTTAGGCGATGTCGTCACCTATTTCGTCAAGAAGTCAGTTGATTACGCAGGTTCTGGCGGGACAGAAGGGCGTGCCACGAACTATGCATACACTTGGTTTGGTGACGGCACTTCATCGACAAGTGACGATTCGAACCAAGTTCAGACTCGCACGGTAACTCAAGCGGTAATCTCGACCACCCAAAACGGTTCGAACACTGCGGTCATGCAGGACGAGGTGTACGACGCATTCGGCAACCTCATTTGGACCCGGGACGGTTCGGGGTTCATCAATGCACTCAGCTACGATGACAATGGGACGCTCGTCGGCACCATAACAGACGTCAACACTTCTGCCGTATCGAACGAGCCCGCAGGCTGGAGCACGCCGGCCGGGGGCGGCAGCAGCCTCACGGCTTCCTTTGAAGTGGATGATCGAGGCCGTGCCACAAAGGCGGTGGACGCCAATGGCAATATCACTTACACGGTATACGATGACGCGGCCCACGAGGTTCGAACCTATCGCGGCTGGAACAGCACAACGCATCTGCCTACATCCCCGGTTGAAGTCACACGTCAAGACCGTGTCCATGGGTATGTCGAAACACTGACTTACTCGTTTAGCGGAGTTGGTGGATTAGATGTCGATAGCTCCGGCCGGCCCACCGGCAGCGAAAATCTTTCGAGTTCTGATGTTCACATTCAGTCCTTGACGCGAGGCATTTTAAATTCCGCCGGCCAAGTCATTTATCAAGATCGCTATACCGACCTAACAGGCATCAGTTATTCGGCTAACACTCAGACGCTTGGTTCGTTGGGCGCTAATTATCTGAGAACTGAAATAGGGTATGATTGGCGTGGTCGGCAAGCGCGCGTGAAAAGTCCCGACGGGACGCTTACGCATCGGGTTTACGACAGCTTCGACCGAGTCGAAAGCGTGTGGGTCGGCACCGATAATACCGGATGGAGCCAAGGCGATCCGTCGAATGATGGGGCCAGCGGCAACAACATGGTAAAGGTCGTGTCGTTCGCCTACGACATCAATGGCAATCAACTTACGAGTGTGTCTTATGCGGATAGCTCAACGAGTTTCACAACCAACTACCAGTACGACTATCGCGACCGCCTGACGGACACTCGTGGCCCGGACAAGGTCGCCACGAAGTACGTTTACGACAACCTTGGCGAGCAGACGCAGGTCAAGCAGTACGCCGATGCGGACGCTGACTTTGTCATCGACAGTGGCGAGTTGATCAGCACCACCGACACGTCCTACGACGATCAAGGCCGGGCTTACCACTCCGAATTGACCGCGAACGGCCAGACGCTGGCGACCGATTACTGGTACGACAAGAACGGCAACCTCGTGAAGCAGAGCACGGGTGGCCAGACGACTACCAAGTACGCCTACGACGGGGCCGGCCGGGTCGTGAAGACCTACGTTGCCGATTCCAGTGGCGACAGCAGCTATACAGACGCCTTGAACGTCACCGGCGACCGGGTGTATGAGCAGTACGATTCGACGTATGACGCGAACGGCAACGTCATCCTGTCGGCGAATCGCCAGCGGTTCCATGACGCCACTGCCACAGGCGAACTCGGCGACCCGAGCAGCAGTGGCACCACGCCGAAGGCCCGTGTCTATTATTCTGCCGCCTATTACGACGCGGCGGATCGCCAAACGGCGGACGTGAACGTCGGCACGAACGGCGGCTCGGCTTACACCCGGCCCTCGACCGCTCCTTCGCGCTCCGACACGGTGCTGGTGAACAGCTACACCTACGATGCCGCCGGCCGGCTGTTTAGCCAGACCGACCCGAAGGGCATCGTCTCGGCGAACTACTACGACCTCGCCGGCCGTACGACCAAGACGGTCGCCAACTACAACGCCAGCAGTTCCACCATCACGACGACCCAGAACCAGACCACCGCTTACGGCTACAACACCGCCGGCCAACTCGCCACGCAGACGGCCGTCCTCCCGGGCAGCGCGTCGCAGGTCACGGAGTACGTCTACGGTGTCTCCTCGGCGGACGGCAGCACGATCGCGTCAAATGAGATGCTGCGAACGATCAAGTATCCCGATCTCTCGACCGGCGCGGCCTCGTCGTCGGCTTCGGGCCAGGAGTCCTACACCTATGACGCCCTCGGCCGCGTGCTGACCAAGACCGACCGCAACGGCACCGTTCACACCTACGGCTACGACACCGCCGGCCGCCAGACCAGCGACACCATCACCACGCTGGCCTCCGGAGTCGACGGCACGGTTCGTCGCATCGACACGGCCTATGACTCGCACGGCAATCCGTACCTGTTCACCAGCTATAGCCAGACAACGCTGACTCAAGCCCAGATTGATGCCGGCACTTACACTGTCAACCAAGTGCAGCGGGTCTATAACAGTTTGGGCCAAGTTACTGACGAATACCAAGCCGTCGCTGGCAAGGTTGTCACCGATCAAGACGCGGACTCCGAGACACCTGCCTCGCCAAAGGTGCAATACACCTACAGCAACCTCTCCAAGGGCAGCCGGCTGGAAACAGTCACCTACCCGAACGGCCGCGTGCTGACCTACAACTACGGCACGAGTGGCTCGTCGGACGACAAGATCAGCCGACTCACCAGCATCACCGACGGCTCGACGACGCTCGAAAGCTACGAATACCTCGGCCTCTCGACGGTCGTCACCCGGGGCCACCCGCAATCGGGCCTGACTCTGACGTACGTGAGCACCGGCACCGGGGATGCGGGCGACCCATACACCGGCTTCGACCGCTTCGGCCGAATCGTCGATGAGAAATGGCTCAGCGGCTCAACGGTCGTCGACGAGACCGCCTACGGCTACGATCGCAACGGCAACCGCCTCTACGGCGAGAACCTTGTTAGTTCGTCCAACAGCGACCTCTACACCTATGACGACCTCAACCGCCTCGCTACGACCCAACGCGGCACGCTCAACAGCACCAAGACCGGCCTCACAGGCTCGGCCAGCCGCAGCCAGTCGTGGAGCCTGGACGCCCTCGGCAACAGCACGAGCGTGACGACCGATTCCTCGACGAACAGCCGCACGAACAATCAGCAGAACCAACTGCTGACCGACGGCAACGTCCGCTACCTTTACGACAGCAACGGCAATCAAATCCAGGCCAGCCTGTCGGCCGACTTCGACCATGACGGCGACGTCGACTTCAATGACTTCACGACGCTCCAAACGTCCTACAACCAGTCCGGCAAGACATGGGAACAAGGCGACGCGGACGGCGACGGCGATGTCGACTTCAACGATTACATCAACCTCCAGACCCAATACAACAGCACCAGCCCCGCCACCAAGTTCGCCTACGATGCTTGGAACCGGCTCGTCCAGATCGAAAAGAAGTCCGGCGGCACCACCGCGACCGCGACCTACGGCTACGACGCCCTCGGCCGCCGCGTGAACGACAACGGCACGCAGGTCTACTTCAACACCAGCTGGCAGATCGTCGAGGAACGCAACGCCAGCGGCACCACGACCGCCAGCTACGCTTGGAGCACGGTGTATATTGACGCCATGATCGCCCGGGACCGCGACACCAACGCCGACGGCACCCTCGACGAACGGCTGTACGTCGCCCAGGACGCCAACTGGAACGTCACCGCCCTCATCAACACCAGCGGTACCGTCGTCGAACGCTTCACCTATGACGCCTATGGCACCCGACAGGTCCTCTCCAGCAGTTGGGCGGCGACCTCAGACGCCTATGCGTGGCGGCAAGGATTCCAGGGCGGGTTCTACGACACCACCCTCGGGAACCTCATGCTGTTCCGGAACCGGATGTATGACGCGGCAACGATGCGGTGGATGCAGCAGGACCCGTTAGGGACGGAATATCAGGATGGCTTAAATATCTACCAAGCAATGCTGTCGAATCCGAATAGTGAGATCGACCCCATGGGTGCATCGATCGTTGTAAACGGCAATAAGCAGCCAAATAAGTTGCAGTCACAATTAATGCAACAGGTGGTGGACGCATTCAATAGTCTGTGTCCGTGCGTGTCATTTTCATTTGGAAACTGGACGCCAAATAAAGGTTATGTCCTAAATGGAACAACTGCAAAGTCCGAAAAGGAGCTCTGCGAGTGTGTTGGCTCACATTCAGGTGGATGTCAGTTGGCCTTCGATCTTATGAAATCACAAAAAAATACATTGATTATCGGAACTGGGGAGGAAAACGGATTCGCTGATTACCCTAATAGAAATTATAATGCGTATACAGTCCGCTGGAATCCGCTGTTCGCTGCTGAAAAATCCCCTGACGGTCGTACCATTCAGATTGGATCAACTCCTGTCCTGGTGCTTGCCCATGAGCTGACTCACGTCTGGACGATGCAATGGATGCCGAAGAACATATGGACGCTGACTCCTAGCGGTTTGCCTTACGGTGAGGTGTACTCCGTGAGGGCGGGTAATCAGATTGGTCTTGAAATGGCTCTGCAAGGATTAAAACCTAGGACCGATTATTTCAGGAATAATAAACTGCATCCGGTACCAGATCCTGAACAACCGTTTTTTTCAAAATGCTCGGACGAGAAATGCAAGAGCATGTACGACGCTGCCGTTAATGAAGGTTGGGGAAAATGAAGCCCACATATTGCCTTGTGCTTATTGTAGTACATGCACTGCTTGCAGGGTGTATACGTCCTGTTAGTAATGCTAGTGAGCGGGATGTTAAAATAGGAACTCAGTTGAGCGAGGATTTTTGCGCAGGCTGCAATTGGATGGGCTTCGCGTTCATCCTGCAAGGCGCTACTTGTTGAGGTGTACGGGCTTCGCGATGGAATGTGGGAAAGCAGGATCTCGCAAGCAGAGGGAAATAAATATTTAAAGCAATCGGGATATAAGCGATACTATTTGTTGTTAGGCTTTGATGGTCAAAGCCTTGTCCTGTCTACGGATTCTTGGCCCTTGGGAAATAGCGCAGATGAAATAGGTGCCAGAAACGCTAATATCAGTCTAGCATTGCCCGCTTCGAAGTATCCCGAAGTGCTCGCCGCTTACAATTCCGTGATGAAACATGCTGAAGAACTGCCTAAAGAAGAAGTTGCACAAAGTTGGGATGGCGGCAAGGCAATTCGAATTACTGAAATACATGGCGGGAAAACGAGAATGGTATCGTTGCTAATAAATCCTCAAGCGACGTCGAATGCTTTTGAAAAGTATGAAAAATTTAGGGGTGGATTGCAACAAGCCTACCGTCTTATATTGGATAGATCAAAAATTCTAGATCGAGAACCGCGTAATTTTCAAGAAATTCAGGAATAGGGTGTTCTCTTCAATTCTGATATGATATTGGGTGTGTCAAAGGCTTGAATCGCTTAGAGCCTCTAAGTTCGACTTTCCGACTTCACGCTGCTGATCTGAGAAGATGTAACAGCATTTCAGTCGGTTTTTGCAGAAGCGTATGTTGGTCCACGCTCGTTAAAAGCTCCTCCTTTACGCTCCGGCAAGGGAGTTCTGTCAGCATGTCGGCGAAGCTGGCGCGACGCTTGCCGACATGCCAAGTGCGAGCGACAGGCTGCTAGGTCCGATAATCGCCGGTCGCCTCAACAACGATCACCGCGGGCGCGTTATCGAGGAACGATTCGACGATTGCCGCCGGCTTCGTTGGCGACGTTCAGCACACCCGGCGTGTCCGAGCGGGCCAGGTCAAACTTGTGCTTGGCAACGTCAATGCCGACGAAAAATGCGGCAACGGATTGGGGAGAGGACGAACTTATGCGTCTTCCCTTTCTTGCGAATGCGAGCGTCGCGCCAGCATGAGGCTCTCAACCCCGCCGTCACGCGGACGCGGCGGCGGGTATTTGAACAAACGAATCGCCTGAGCACGAGCCCGGCGTGGACGCTGCTTTTCATGGCCGCTGGTCGGCCTAAGTTCACTGCGGTCGTTCGCCGGTGATCCCGAATTGATCGGCTGATGCGGGTAACAGGCTTCGCAGAAGGCCCAACTGTGAAAAACCCACACAACAGCTCGAAAATGAATATACAAGTTCGTCTGGTGTCTTGTCACCTCGATTCGAGAAATTAAAAAGCCCTTCCACCGCACGGTGTGAAGGGCTTTTTGTTTTTTGAACGGCTTTCCTGCCGGCGGGCTACTTGATGGCCGCCCAGACGCGGTGGACGTCGTCGTTTTCGTCGATCGCGTGCAGGAAGTCGCCGACTTCTTCTAACTGCTCGTCGGTCAATTCCGGGAAGACCTTCGGCACGAAGCCGATCTCGGCCGTCACGACCGTCCAGCCGTTCGCCGACAGCCATTTGGAAACGGTCGCGACGTCGGTCCGTTCGCAGATGAATTTCGCGCCGGTGGCGTCGGCGGGAATGTCGTCGTTCTGCTCGCGCGTCAGCGGCTGCACGTCGGCGGCGCCGGCTTCGATGGCGGCTTCTTCAAGATCAATGCTCGCGTCGGCAGGGCGGTGCGCTTCGACGAGGCCGACGTTGTCGAACACGAATTTGTTAGCGCCCGACGTCGCCAGTTGCCCCTTGCGGAACAGCACGCGGATTTCCGGGGCCGTGCGTTGTACGTTGTCGGTGTAGACCTCGATGATCACCGGCACGTTGTGCGGGGCGCGGCCTTCGTAGACGACGTATTCGAGCGTCAGGTTGTCGCCGCCGATGCCGGCGCCTTTGTTGATGGCACGTTGGATGGCGTCCTTGGGGACGCTTTCCTTTTTCGCCTTTTCGACCGCGGCGAATAGCCGGGCATTCATCGTGGGGTCAGCGCCGCCGCTCTTCGCGGCCAGCGCGATGTCGCGGACGAGCTTGGTGTTGGTCTTGGACTTTTTAGCCCCGGCGACCAGTCGTTTTGCATGCAGCCATTGGCGTCCCATAGTGCCGGCCAATGTATCAGATCGGGGCGGTGCGGGCATGCCCCGGCGGCGGTTTACAACGTCGCACGACGGCGGGCGTCGCTTGCACGCGCAGGGGCGGGCGGTAGGGTTGCCGCTTATGCGCAGGCTGTTGGCGATGTTGTGCGGCTTGGTCGTGCTGTCGAGCTTTGTTTTCGCCGTCGATCCGACGACGGCCCCGGCGACGTCTGCCGCCCCG
This sequence comes from Tepidisphaeraceae bacterium, assembly GCA_049840775.1. Taxonomy (GTDB): domain Bacteria; phylum Planctomycetota; class Phycisphaerae; order Tepidisphaerales; family Tepidisphaeraceae; genus RYN-431. The sequence goes on along the minus strand of JASGJJ010000003.1, from coordinate 222,655 downwards.
CAGCCGGCCACCCGTCCCGCCACGCGCCCCGCGAGCCGGCCCGCCACCCGGCCGACGACGCAGATCGATCCCGGCCAGGCCGCCGAGGATTCGGCACTCAAGGCCGCCCTCGATGTCATCCGCAACGAGTCCGACGCCGCCGCTGAAATTAACGCCCTCAGCAATCGCCTGGCGTCCAGCGACATCACGTACGTCGTCGACAGTGCGTCCGACGGCATCTACCCGCTGGCCGAGGACGTGAAGCTCAGCCTCAAGGAAAACGCCGGTCTCCTCAACGCCAATCCGTCGCTCGAATTGCTCCGCCAGCGGCAGACCGACCTCGAACAGGCCCGCTCGCAAGTCAAAGTCTGGGACACCGAACTCACCCAACGCGGCGACACACTCACCGACGGCCAGGCCCGTCTGCAGCAACTGCTCGACGCCTGGCAAGCCCGACAGACTTCGCTCGGCGAGCGGCGCGACGTGCTGGTTTCCAACGCCCGTGACGTCGCGAAAGTCGATGACACGCTCGCGCGTGTTGATGTCATCATCGCCACCGCCGACAAGCTCAAGCGGGTGTACGACTGGGAACAGACCCGGGCCGGCAATTTGCTGTTGTCGGTCCGCTCCACGCAGAGTGTCGTCAATGACGGCCTCGAAGCCATTACCAAAAAGCAGCGCGAAGCCCGTGACCGTCTGCTGACCCAGGACAGCCCGTTGCTGTGGAGTGCGCTGCTTCATCCGACCGTCCAGGGCGATGTCGCCGAGCAGGGCCGCAACAGTTTGGCCAATCAATGGCAGGCGCTGTTGAGCTATCTGAACCGCCAGACCAAGCCGATCGCTTTGCACATCGCCGGGGTTTTTGCGCTCGCGGTCGTATTGATCGTGCTGCGTCGGCGGACGCAGCAGTGGGCGGGGAATGATCCGAACCTCGCCGCCGCCACGCGCGTCTTCCAAACGCCGATCGCCACCGCCGTCACGGCGTCGATGATTCTCACGCCCTGGATTTACGCCGGTGCCCCGCGATTGTTCTGGGGCATCCTCGGCACTGCCGCGCTCGTGCCGACGATCATGGTACTGCGGCCGCTGATCGAAAAGTCGCTCCGCCCGCTGCTCTACGGCCTGGCGGCGGCGACGTTCGTCAGCCTGCTGATTTCCATCGCCGCCGCCTTGCCGTTGCTGGCCCGGTCATTGCAACTGGTGCAGATGGGCGGGGCGACGGTCTTTTTCCTCTGGTTCCTCCGCACCGGCCGCGGCGACCCGGCCGACCCCGCCAAGCCCGGCCTGCGCAAGCCCGCGGTCGTCGGCGCGAAGATCGGGCTGGCCATCACCATTATCGCCAGCCTCGCGAACGTCTTCGGCTTCGTGAGCCTCTCCCGCCTCATCGGCAGCGCACTGCTGACAAGCGCGTACCTCGGCGTGCTGCTCGACACCAGCGTGCACGTCGCCGACGCGCTGCTGCTGGGCATTACGCACGTCCGTCCGCTGAGCGCGCTCGGCATGGTGCAGCGGCACCGCCCGCTGTTGCTGAAACGCTTGCACGGCCTGCTGATCGTGCTGGCCGTCTGCCTGTGGGGCTACTTCACGCTCGAATCCTTGACGATCCGCCAGCCGATTTTCGACGCCGCGACGGCCGTCTGGAATTGGCCGCGGGGAACAGACTTTGTCACGAAAACACCCGATCCGTCCACGACGACAGATGCCCAATCCGCCAAGCAGCCTACTGATGAGATCACCGGTACTTTTACTGCAAACGGGCCGTCCATCGGGAATGTCACTGTGAACGGAACGATCCGCGTTCCAGGCTTCGGCAAAGCCACGACACCGACGCCTGATACTTTGGCTTCTTCGGCGAACAACAGTGCCTCCAGCTTGTTGACCGTTGGCGGCGTTGTGATGTTTGTCCTGTCAGTTGCCGCGTCGATCTACACCGCCCGCTTCATCGCGTTCCTGCTGGACGAAGACGTTTACCCACGGCTGAATCTCGCGCGCGGCATGCCGTACGCCATCAGCACGCTGCTGAAGTACACCATCCTCGCCATCGGTTTTTCACTGGCGATCGTGAACCTGGGCTACGGCGACCCGACGAAGCTCACCATCCTCGTCTCGGCGTTCTCCATCGGCCTGGGCTTCGGGCTGCAGAACATCGTCAACAACTTCGTCAGCGGCCTCATCCTGCTGTTCGAGCGCCCCGTGCAGGTCGGCGACGTGATCGAGATCGAAGGCGTCACCGGCGTCGTCAGCCGCATCGGCATCCGGGCGAGCGTGATCCGCACGCCGCTCGCCGCCGAGATCATCCTGCCCAACGGCACGCTCATCAGCGGCCGCGTCGTGAACTGGACGCTCTCCAACCGCCAACGCGGCGTGGAACTCAGCGTCACCGTCGCCAGCGCCGGCGTCGAGCCGCACAAGCTCATCCAGCTGCTGACGTCGACCGCCAAGAGCATCCCGCTCGTCGCCGCCTACCCGGCCCCGCAGGCCTACTTCAGCGACTTCGCCGGCGGCGGCATGAAGTTCGATGTCCGCGTCTGGACCAACCGCTTCGAAGACTGGGCCCTCGTCCGCAGCGAACTCGCCGTCGCCATCAACGCCATGCTGACCAAGGAAAACATCCCACTGAAATAAAGGCGGCGGGCAGCGGTGAGCTCACCGCTGCCTGCGAAAATTCACCCGGGCTACGTCACTTCTACGACGTCTTTGGCATAGAACGTCACCGCGCCATTCGATGCCTCAAAGTCCGTGACCTGAACGGCGACATCTTCCCAGCCCAAACTGCTTACATCAAGAATAGCCATGCCGTTCGTCCGAGACGGAAACCCTTCCTCGATCTGGATCGACCGTGGCTGGAGAAATCGCAACTTTCGCAACTCCTCGCCGCGACGCAGCCAGAGGTCGAGGTAACTCGACCGCCGGTCTCCCGGATCGCGGTGAAAGTCGAAGCGGACGATCTCGAACTGCCAAGGCTTGTCGATGATCGGGTGAGCGGGAATGTCTTCGTGGGTGCTCGCCATGTGCGGATAACCAGCTGAAGGGTTGAACAAAATCCGGCCGAGAATCACTGCCCCCTCATGGCCAGAACAAGTAGATAGCCGTCATCGCGACTGGCGAACACAGGCCACCCATCAGCGCCGCAACGTACCAGTTTCGCTTAAGAAATGCGGCGACCATCGCGGCCGGACAAACTGCAAGCATTGCCAGAATGCCTGCGCCTCCGTCCTGATACCCACCGTCCAAATGTCGTTTGAGAATGTTGTCCAGGATGTTGACGACCGGCAGACTGGAAATCCAGAACGCGAAGAGCATCAACCAATACGGCTGCTTTCGCGGCTTCGGCGGTGTTGCGTACTCGAGCGTGATGTCCGGCACGATGGTCCTTAAAAGGGCGATTTTTCCATCCGCATCACTGAAATAGTCGGCAGCGGGCAGCGGTGTGCTCGCGGCACCCTACAAAAGTTTACCCGGGCTACGTCACTGATACACCCAGGCTTTGCAGAATCGCCCCAGTGCGAACGTGTCCGTTGACCTCGACTAACCAGCTGCGGGCCGGAGCACTCCGGACCTGCGACGCAGCGAATGAGGCACGGACTCGTCTGGGTGAATGAGACGCCCGCCCTAAAGCGGGATGACCATCGAATAGTCGGTTGAAGCGCACCGGCGGCTGTGAAGAGACGGCGGAATCAGAAATGCGCCGATGAAGGAAACAGTCCTTGCCGCTTCGCGGCCACAGAGCAAGTGCGCAAAAAGATTAGCGTTGACGGGGAGCGGGATTCATAGTCGGCTGGTTATGCCCCGCCCGGCAAACGCCGACGCGACTGAATCCTATCACGGCAGAGCTGGCCGACCTCAGGCACCCGCTCGGCCACCTCACAAAGCACTCGTTCCATCGTGCCACGGTCCAGAAAGGGGTAAGCGTCAAGGTGCAACGCGATTTGCACCAATCGAGCGTCATCCGTGGAGATGAGCCACCGCTCAACCTGCCGCATGATCGCCGAACCGTTGTCGGACGTGCTCCAACACAGAATCTCGAACAGATCGGCGACGTCCTTCCATGGCCGTTGCGTTGGGATGCCGCTGTAAAGACGCTTGGCCAAGTTCGTCTCTCCCATCCGAGCCAGCAGATCGTCGACGAGCGTGAAACTGCGATCAAAGCGCCCCCGCTCCGCCGCGATTGCGTCCAGCGTCTCGGTGACGAGAGCTTCGTCGTAGAAGACGGGTGAGTGCCGGGGCATAACGCAACGCCGTTCAGTGGCCGGGCCGGCGTAAACCCGTTGACTGGCCTGAGCTGCCCCGACCGCCGGGGCCGGTCCACTTGTATGTTGCCAGAGTCATCCCCTTCTGTCGAAGATATTCCCGCCCCGCGTGCCGGCGGCGAGCGAAGCGAGTCGGCGGCACGCGGGGCCAATCGTCTGCGGGCGGGTCGGACAGATCGACGTCCATTCGGCACGCGTGACGCCGTCACCATTGCCGGGCTGCAGCCGGATCGTCCGGGCCGTCTCGCGTCTTGTGGGCCCAGCCCGGACAGCCGCACGACCGGCATTTTGCCTGCCAGGTCGCATTCGCAAGTGAGGGAGTCGCTCATGAGCCGCGAGTCGCCGCAGGTCTTTGTCGGGATCGATGTCGCCAAGGAGAAGTTCGACGTGCACCTGTGGCCGCTCGGGCGGGTGCTGAAGTTCGACAACACGCCCGCGGGCATCGAAGCGCTCGTCGCGGCGATGGGCCCGTACGCCGTCGCTTTGGTCGTGATCGAAGCCACCGGCCGCTACGAGCGGCGGTGCGCGTTCGAGCTGATGGACGCCGGCTTTGAGGTCGCGGTCGTCAACCCCCGCCAGCCGCGCGACTTCGCGCGGGCCAGCGGGCAGCTGGCCAAGACCGATGTCATCGACGCGAAGGTCCTCGCGCAGTTCGGGGCCGTCATCGGCCCGCGCAAAAGCGACAAACCCTCGGCCAACCAGCTGCTTCTGGACGAGCTGGTCACGCGTCGGCGTCAACTGGTGGAGATGATCACGCAGGAACGCCAACGCCTGGAGCAGACGTGGAACCCGGCGCTGCGGGGCCGAATCAATCGGCACGGGGACGCGTTGGAACAGGAACGGAGCGAAGTCGAGGCCGAGATCGAATCGCTCATTGATCGCGACGACGACTGGCGGGGCAAGCTCACGCTGCTGAGGAGCGTCCCGGGCGTCGGCCCGGCGACGGCGGCGACGCTCATCGCCGAACTGCCCGAACTCGGCACGCTCAACCGTCAGCAGATCGCGGCCCTGGTCGGCGTGGCCCCGATGAACCGCGACAGTGGAACTCAGCGTGGCCGGCGGCACATCCAGGGCGGCCGCCAGAGCGTGCGGAACATGCTCTACATGGCCACGCTCACCGCCCGGACCTACAACCCGCTGATCCGTTCGATGGCCCGTCGTCTGACGGCGGCCGGCAAGCCGTTCAAGGTGATGATGACCGCCTGCCTGCGGAAGCTGCTGACGCTGCTGAATACGATCGTCCGCACCCGCCAGCCGTGGAGGGCCGAATGCCAAAACACCGTGTGAATCGAACGTCGAAAACTACGCCCGAAGACTTGAATTCAAACACAGCCGCTGCAGCGGCTGGTTATCCGGCCAGCCGAGCCGGCCTCAGCTTTCGGTCAGCAGTTCGGCACCCTCTACTAAGATAGCGTTCGGACTGCGGGCTTGGTACTCCAGCGGGCCCTCCCGCCTGAACTCATGGTGACATTTGGGGCACCTAGGTCCGACGCCCGCCTTGAACTGACCACCACACCGATGGCCGGGCAGCCGGCTGATGATCTTTTCCAGTAAGAACGCTTCGTCTGCGACTGGACTGGTGAGTTGGTCGCGGTCTTCACGTCGCCAGAGGATGCTCGAGCAACGATCGCAGTAGAAATGCGGAAAGCACTCGCTCATCCCGCTTGTGAACCAATACTCGATGGAGTGGCCGCAGTCCGGGCACGGCTTGAAGAGGGTGTTCGGACGTTTGTCAGCGAGAGTGCTTACCATGGCCGGATAACATCCCAATAAACCGAACTATTTCGCGTTAGCGGGACGCCGGCGTCGGCGTTTAGCGTTCGCGTATGGACGCAACGCTAAGCGGGGACTTTGAGGATTGCAAATGCCGTTGTGGGTTTGTGTGATGTTCGGTGGGCGTTGCTCGGGCACGGGCGGCGGGGTGAGTTTCTTAGGTGGGCACCGCGCCACCTTTGTCGAACGGCGGGCGGTGCCCGCCCTACACGGCTCGTCGCAACACGAGCTGTGTCATCGATTCGCCATCGGCGGGGCGGCCCGGTCGGCGTTCGGGTCATCCCGGGCGGAATACGGGCGGGCCCGGACTCCGCCCGGGGATGCCCGGGAGCAAGTCGGGACGGCCCGGCGGGAGGGTGGGCGGGCCCGGGACGGGTTGGGGGCTGCCCGGGAAGAAATCGGGACGGCCCGGATTCCATTCGGGCACGCCCGGAAACGTTCCGGGACGGCCCACACGACGGTCGGGACGTCCCAGAACGTGATTTCGGGCTGACTTTCACAAGGCGCGGTGGCATTCGGCCGATGACGGTGGCGTCTGCGTGTCGCGGTGGGCGGGCGGGGCCGGGGCCGGCCTGTTCTTTGATAATCGAGCGAGCGGCAGGCGATCGCTGAACGTAAGTGGGCTGTTAAGCAGGGCGGTTAGTGTAGCCGTTGCGCACCGGTTTTTTGGGGCGAACGGTCGGCCGGGGTTGGAGTTACGGTGCGCTGCGCGTTTGAAAATACGCAGAACAAACGCGCCGGCGAAAAATCGACTTACGGAGATCAGCGGGCTGAGTGGGGATGAAGAACGGGAGAAAGTGCGCCTGCCAGGATTCGAACCTGGAATGTCGGTTCCGAAGACCGAAGTGATATCCGTTTCACCACAAGCGCGAGACGAGGATGATAGCACAAAGCGTTCAGTCGTTGAAGACCGACACCTTGAACAGCGAATACCGCATCGGCGGGGCGGGCTGGGTGGCCTGGGTGCTGGGGCGCGTGGCGGCGGCGGGGTTGCCGGGGACACGACGGCGGGTTTCGACCTGCACGGGAGCACAGACCGTGCCGAGGACGCGGACGTATCGAGCGGTTTCTTTTTGGAATGAAAGATCCGCGACGACATTGGCGGAGCCGTCGTCCGTTTTGAAAACAGTGCCCCAAGTTTGGCCGTCGGTGGAGGTTTGGACGCGGTAAGACTTGGCGGCGGCTTTGTTCCACTTCAGGACGACGCGGTTGAAGTCCTTCGCTTCGCCGAGGTCGACGACCAACGACTGGGGGTCAGCAGAGTCGCTTTCCCAGAAGGTATTCACGTAGTTGGAGAAGGTGGTGGGTTGGGTGACGTTGCCGGCGGCGTGGCCGGGGGTTTGCGACGACGCGGTGACGGGCTTGCCGGCGGCGAGGTCGCGGGAAGCATCGAACGTGCGCCACGTGCCGCGATGGAGGTTGAGGTCCCAGTCCTGGTGGTAGCGGAGGACGGGCGTGTCGCCGTCGAATTCCATCGGCAGGAAGACGAAGCCGCCGTTGCGGCCGGCGGGGGCGTCGCGGAGCCAGCGGTCGCCGACGTAGAGGTAGGTCGTGCCTTCGGTGCCTTGGATGGGGAAGACGAAGTTGCACTGCGAGTCCCAGGTGTTGTCCGATCCGGGGGTTTGCATGGCGACGGGCGCGGACCACGGGCCGGCGAGGCTCTTGGCGGTGTAGTACTTCGTGCCGGAGGAATCGATCCAGGCGGTTTCGCTCGTGCCGTAGTAGTAGAGGCCGTTGCGTTTGAAGACGTGGGGCGCTTCGCGGCCGCCTTTGTCCCAGAGATAGACCTGCTTTTCCGCCGTCAGATAGTCGGCCGACATCTTGTAGATGGCGTGCTGGGCGTTGGTGCCCTTGGCCCAGGAGACGTAGCAGAGGTAGGCGGTGCCGTCGTCGTCTTTGAAGACGGACATGTCGCCGATGAGGGCATTGTCGATGAGCGAGATATTCCTGATGGTGAACGGCCCTTCGGGCTTGTCGGCGGTGGCGACGGCGAAGTGCGCGCCGTTGCCGTCGTACTTCAGGAACATGACGTACTGCTTGGTCGAGTCGTTGTAGAGGACTTCGATGCGGTTCGCGTCGGTGTTGTGCTGGAGGATGACGCCGTGGCTTTTCCAGTGGACGAGGTCAGTCGAGCTGTAGCAGTATTGCTCGCGGAAGCCGCGGGGGTTGCCGCCGTACCAGTAGAAGACGCCGTTGAAGAACGCGAGCGAGCCGCTGCGCGTGCGGACGGGCTGGCCGGCGGTGTCGACGGTGTTGAAGTCGTTATGCAGGGTGGAGAAAACGTCGGGCAGATTGGCCGACCGCGTATCGCCGCCGCCGGTGACCGACGGCACGGCCTGGGCGTGAACGGCTGTGGCAGTACTCAACAACAGAAGGGCGGCGGCAAGTTTTTGCATCTGCCGGTTATATGGGGCGGTGCGAAGCGCGTTGAACGCCAGCGGATGGTAATTACATCGCCGAACGCGATACGAGATTTAAATCCTGAAAACGAGGCCGGCCACGCGGTTTTGAACGCGTGGCCGGGCCGATCGGTTTGGGGAAACAATTTAGAGAACGCCAACAACACGCTTCATGGCTTCTTCCACGTTCGCGCGGCTGTTGAAGGCGCTGAAGCGGACGTAACCTTCGCCCGCGCTGCCGAAGCCCGCGCCTGGCGTGCAGACGACGTTGGCCTTGTTCAGCAGGGTGTCGAAGAAGTCCCAACTCGGCGTTTTGTTCGGCGTCTGCACCCAGGCGTACGGGGCGTTGATGCCGCCGAACACAGTGAGGCCGGCACCCGTGAGCGCCTCGCGGATGAGCTTGGCATTGGTGAGGTAGTGCTCCAGCAGGGCCTTCACCTGCTGCTGGCCTTCGGGGGTGTACACGGCTTCGGCGCCCTTCTGGATGATGTAGCTGACGCCGTTGAACTTCGTGGTGTGGCGGCGGTTCCAGAGGCGGTAGAGGTCGACGGTTTCGCCGCCTTCGGTCTTGCCGACGAGGCTTTTCGGGACGACCGTGAACGCGCACCGCGTGCCGGTGAAGCCGGCCGTCTTGCTGAAGCTGCGGAACTCGATGGCGACGTCGCGTGCGCCATCGATCTCATAGATGCTGTGCGGCACGGCCGGGTCGGTGATGAAGGCTTCGTACGCGGCATCGAACAGGATCAGGCTGTTGTGTTCCTTGGCGTAGCGAACCCACATGGCCAGCTGGTCGCGGGTCATCGTCGCGCCCGTCGGGTTGTTCGGCGAGCAGAGATAGATGACGTCGACCGCGTCCTGCGGCAGGCTGGGGACGAAGCCGTTCTCGGCCGTCGCACGGAGGTAGACGAGGCCCTTGTATTCGCCGGTGGCGTTCGCTTCGCCGGTGTGGCCGGCCATGACGTTCGTGTCGACGTAGACGGGGTAAACCGGGTCGGTGACGGCGATGACGTTCTTCTTGCCAAGGATGTCGAGAACGTTGGCGCAGTCGCACTTACTGCCGTCGCTGACGAAGATTTCGTCGGCGGTGACGTTCGCGCCGCGGGCCTGGTAGTCGTTCTTGGCGATGGCTTCGCGGAGGAAGTCGTAGCCCTGCTCCGGGCCGTAACCTTTGAACGTGGCACGGTTGGCCATTTCATCGACGGCGGCGTGCATGGCGGCGATGCAGGCGGCGGGCAGCGGCTCGGTCACGTCGCCGATGCCCATGCGGATGATTTTCGCACTAGGGTTGGCGGCGGAAAAGGCGGAAACGCGACGGCCGATCTCGGGAAAGAGGTAGCCGGCTTTGAGCTTGAGGTAGTTGTCGTTGACGTACATGGGAACGGCGAGTGTACGGGAAGAAGGATGAATGCGGAATGCGGAATGATGAGTCAGAACGCCGCGAGTCTGACTCATCATTCACTATTCCGCATTCATCAATCAGCTTGCTGGCGGCGGCGTGGGCGTGTCGACCGGCTGGCCGGCGGGTTCGGCCGACTCGGTGACGTCAGACGTGGCGATCGCGTCGTTCAACTCGTCCTCGTCGGTTTCCAGGTAAACCTCGTCCAGTTCCGTTGCGTCGACGTCGCGACGCAGCAGGAAGTAAACCAAGGTGCTGCTGCTGGCATACAGGCTGATGACATAAGCCCCCAGCAGGCTGATGGCCAGGTAAACCCAGAACGCGATCAGCGACGCACCGACCGCCTGCACGCCGCCGAGGGCGGCGTAGTTGACGTCGTAGCTGAGCGTCATGAAGTTCGTCGGACGCGGCCACATGGCGTCGATAATCGGCGTGCCGTCGGCGGCGTTGCCCCATTGGAACAGGCTGATCGCGCCGTGAACCATCAACAGCAGAATGTACAACGCCAGGCGAACCACCAGGAACGTGATCGCGCCGTAGATGATGGAGACGAGGGCGTAAAACCCGAGCTGCCACGGCCGGGCGTAGAGGTAGCTGAAGCTGCGGCTGACGGCGTCGAAGCTGTCGGAACCTTCGCTGGCGATGGTCGGGTACATCAAGTGCCCGCCGCCGATGAGGCCGACGGCGGTCAGCATCATCACGAGGCCGGCGAGCAGTGCGAGAATGAACGCCGCACCGATGACGATCGACCAAATCCCGCTGATGCCCGGCACACTGATCAGAATGCTCGCGACCGCCAGCACCAGGCCGAGGAAGCCGATGATGATCGCCGGGATGAGCGGGGCGAACAGGAACGACAGCACCTTGCCGGTGCTGAACCGCAGCGCCTGACGCAGGCTGATTTTTTCGTCCCGGGCGACCTGCACCGAGGCGATGCGGGCGAGCGCGCCGCCGAAGATCGACCAGAGCACCAGCAGCCAGGCGAAGAAGAGGGTGAAGTAAACCGGGTGCGTCTTAAACGCCCAGGCCGGGGCGGTGATGAAGAAGTCCTTCAGACCCTCCACCACGCCGGCAACGCCGTCGCCGTTGAGCTTCACGGCATTGATCACGATCGAATCGACCGTGTGGACTTCGAACATCAGGAAGTGAATGAACAGGCCTTCGCTGCTGAGCGACTTGGCGGCGGCCACTTGACGGGCGTAGGACGCGTGGACTTCGCGTATCGCCGTATCGCGGCGGAGGGCTTCGGGGGCGTTCTGCTTCGGCAGGATCTCGGCGGCCTTGAGGAGCGTGTCGCGCTGTCGCTTGTAGGCGTCGACCAGGCTGCGGTAAGTCGGTTTATCATCCGGCTTGCCGAGGCGGGCGAGTTCGGCCTTGATCGCGGCGTCGCGGGCGAGAATGCGTTCTTCGCGGAACTTCCCGAAATCGGTCGGGTGATCGGTGGCGGCGTAGGCTTCGACTTCATTGGCGACAGCCCGGTGCTTGTCCGGCCAGATGGCGTCCATGACGCAGCCGCTGCTGTAAACGATCAGCAGCAGCGCCAGGGCCAGCACCAGCTTCGACGGGTCCATCGCCAGGCGGAAGCCTTTGAATAGATGGACGAACGGGAAGGTCGATTTGTAATCGATGCCGCGAAGCGTAGTTGAGTGCGAATCCGCCATGATTGGTTTTCTCCAGGGACTGGAACGCGCGAGTATAGCGATGCGGCGATAACCGACAATCTTGGCCGGTTTTGATTCAAGCCGGGGTCGGCGTGCGTCCGATAACGATCGAGTGAGACTCTCGCGCCTGCTTTCCGCCCTCGGCCGCTCCGACAACGGCGCCGCCGATGACACATTGCTCGAAGCCCTGCGGCTCGGCAATGAAAGCGAACAGCCGGCGATTCTGGAAACACTGATCTCCCGCGGCACCACGCTGTCGCACCAGGGCGTCCTCGCCGCCTACGCGGATTTGCCCGAACGGCTGCAGAACACGGTCGTCCGCGAGTCGAACAAGCTTTATCACGCCCTCAGCCAGGGCGGGCGGTCGCCGGAGAAGGCGGTTCGCATCGCCGCCATTCGGATCATCGCCGCCAGCCGGCAGGGCAAGCTCGGGTATGTGCTGTCGGAAAACCTGCGTGACAGCGACGACGACCTCAGCAAAGCCGCCTGCGACGCGCTTCTGGAGATGGCCCGCTGGGTCCACCACGAAAGCCGTGGCCTGCAGCGGATGACGACCGAAGACGGCGACGACCTGCTCTGGGTCGGCGATGCCGCCAAAAAGAACGATTCCACCGTCATGCAGGCGTCCACCGCCGGTGCCGACCTCGCCACCGCCTACGCCGCCGTCATGCGGCAGCGGCCGGAGATCGAGTCCGCCATCGCACGGGCGCTCGACTGGGTCCGCACCAAGCACCTGGCCGACCTCATGCGGGCGGCGCTGCTGCTGTGCGATCACCCGCAAAGCCGCATCCTGGCGATCCTGAAGACACACCGCCACGGCGGGCAGGCGTCGATGGCGCGCAAGCTCCAGCAGCCGCCCGCCGCCGATCATGTCGAGGCGTTCCTCCTCGGCGCCAGCCACGGCCATCTCCGGGCGAACTTCGCCGCCGCCATGGCGCAATCGAACGACGAAGCCGTTTTCGACGCGCTGCTCCGTCGCACGCACTGGCTCGGCGACAATCAATTGGCGACGAGCGTGAAGCTTGTCACTCGCGGCGTCTGGTGGGACGGCGAGCGGATCGGCATTGACCTGAAACGCCGCAAGCCTCAGGACGCGATGCGGATTGCGGATTGGGTCGCCGCGAGCGGCCTGGACGACGTCGACCAGGACGCCCGCCTGGCTGACCTGCTGCAGTCGATCAGAACCGACGCACTCGCCCGGCTGCACGTGCTGCGCGTCGTCGCCGCCCGGCCACAGGGCGCGTCGACGGAACTCATTAAGCTCATGCTCGAGGACGAGGACGAACGGTTCGTCCGTATCGCCGCCCGCGAACTGATCCGCCGCAAGCCGGCCGATGTCGAAAATGTGCTACTCAAGCGGATGACCGGCGGTTCGGAGGGCGTCCGCCGCGTCATCGGCCGGGCGATCGGGCATGTCGGCTTTGCGTTGTTCTGGGACCGTTTTGACGGCCTTTCCAGCGTCGCCCGCGTGGCGGCGGGGCGGGCGATGCTCAAACTCGTCCCCGACGCCCCGGCCCGCTTTGGCCGCTACCTGCTCGGGACCGCCGACGAACGCGTGCGGGCGATGCAGGCGATCGACGAACTCGGCATGGCGGCGGACTACCGGGCGACGCTCGAACGCCTCTGCACGCACATCAGCCCGCGGGTTCGCTCCAAGGCGGCCGCAATGTTGGCGGGCGGGCCCAAGCCGCGGATTGAAATTCTCGATCGCATGCTCGACGACGCTGACGCCCGCGTCCGCGCCAACGCCATCGAAGTCGTTGAGAAAACCAACTCCGTCGCCCACGTGCCGTTGCTCGGCCAACGCACCCGCAGCCCGGCCCCGCGCGAACGCGCCAACGCCATCAAAGCCCTGCACGGCATGGGCGTGGAAGCGGCGGCCGGCTACCTCAGCGACATGCTCCACGACAAACGGTCCGAACACCGCATTTCGGCGCTCTGGGCGCTCCGGCAGACGGGCGTCTGGACGCTCCTGCGGGACGTCGGTGCGATCGCTCAGAAAGACGACAGCGTCCGCGTCCGCCGGTATGCCGTGGCGCTGCTGAAAGGCGTTATTGATGAACTCAACCGGCCCAAGGGCGGCCCGAAGAAGGTCGCATGATCGGTTTGATGCTCAATCTTCTCGCCGATGCCACGGCTGGCACTGCCAAACCGACGCCCGACGACGTCTTCAAGAGCATGAACCAGTCGATGTCCGCCGACATCAACCCCGCCCAGGTTCTGGCGGTGGTGGCCGCGGTGGTCGGGCTGATCGTGCTCGTTTCGACGTTCAAAAAGCGGGCGGACAAGAAGACGCCCAAGCCGGCGATCGTCAGCCAGCCGAACAAATTGCTTCGCCAGGTCGCCAAAGAGGCCGGGCTCACCCGGAAGGAAGTCCGCGAATTGAAGAAACTCGCGGCCCTGGAAGGCGTTACGAATCCCCTCACGCTCCTTCTTTGCCCGTCGCTCATGCAGGCGGCGATCGCCAAACGCCAAGCCGGCCGGTGATAAAAAGCCGCAGATCAACGCCGATGAACTCAGATAAATCGGAAGAATTGTCTGTTTCTTCTTTTATCCGCGTTCGTCTGCGTTCATGGGCGGCTGTCAAGGTTTGAAAATTCGTGGCATCGCGCTTACCTTTCGCGCGCTTTTTTCTCGCACGAAAGACCGCCTCGATGCCGCGCCGCACGGATATCCACAGCATCCTCATCATCGGTTCCGGCCCCATTGTCATTGGACAGGGGTGTGAATTCGATTACAGCGGCGTCCAGGCCTGCCGCGCATTGCGCGAAGAGGGCTACCGCATCGTCCTGATCAACAGCAATCCTGCCACGATCATGACCGATCCGCAGTTCGCGGACGCCACCTACATCGAGCCGATCACCCCCGAAGCGGTCGAAAAGATCCTCAAACGCGAAAAAGAGCTCGGCACGCCGATCGACGCGCTCCTGCCCACCCTCGGCGGCCAGACCGGCCTGAACACCGGCATGGCGTGCTTCGACCAGGGCATCCTGGAAAAGTACGGCGTCAAAATGATCGGCGCCGACCGCGACGCCATCCATAAAGGCGAAGACCGCCAGGTCTTCAAAGATCTGATGCTGAAGATCGGCCTGAAGGTGCCGACCAGCAGCGTGGTCCACAACATGGACGACGCCCGCAAGGCGTTGGAACTCGTCGGCCTGCCCGCCATCATTCGCCCGGCGTTTACGCTCGGCGGTACGGGCGGCGGTATCGCCTACAACCGCGAAGAGTTCGAAGAAATCGTCGCCCGCGGCCTCGACGCCAGCCCCGTCACCGAAGTGCTCATCGAGCAATCGGTCATCGGCTGGAAAGAATACGAGATGGAAGTCGTCCGCGATAAGAAGGACAACTGCATCATCATCTGCAGCATCGAAAACATCGATGCCATGGGTGTGCACACCGGCGACAGCATCACCGTCGCGCCGATCCAGACACTGACGGACAAAGAATTCCAGAAGATGCGCGACGCCAGCTTCGCCGTCATCCGCGCCGTCGGCGTCGAAACCGGCGGCAGCAACATCCAATTCGGCATCAACCCGGCCAACGGCGACATGGTCGTCATCGAAATGAACCCGCGCGTGAGCCGATCTTCCGCTCTCGCGAGCAAGGCAACGGGTTATCCGATCGCAAAAATCGCGGCGAAATTGGCCGTCGGTTACACGCTGGATGAATTGCCGAACCCGATCACCAGCCGCAAGCGAGGCGGCGCTACGGGGGGCCGACTTAAGTCGGCCCCCCAAACCTCGAAACCTGACGATTCGTCCGAAGAATCGAAGGAAGACTGGGAACTCTACACCAGCGCCTGCTTTGAGCCGAGCATCGACTACGTCGTCGTGAAAATCCCGCGCTGGACGTTCGAAAAATTCCCCGACGCAGACGAAACGCTGACGACGCAGATGAAGAGCGTCGGCGAGGCGATGGCCATCGGTCGCACGTTCAAGGAAGCGTGGCAGAAGGGCATCCGCAGCATGGAGGTCAAGCACTTCGGCTTCGGCCTCGACAAGCAGGACGCCAGCCTCAACGGCAGCGAATGGCCCATCCCCGAAGACAAACTCCGCCGTAAACTCAGTGTGCCCGGCCAGGGGCGGATGTATTACGTCCGCTACGCCCTGAAAATGGGGTGGACGGTCGAGCAGATTCATCAGCTCACGCACATTGATCCGTGGTTCCTGGCGCAGTTCAAAGAACTCGCCGACTTCGAGGCCACGCTGATTGGCACGAAAGATCGGATGGTGAAGGCGCTCGATAAAGCGTATGTCGAGCTCGACAACACCATCGAACTGGCCAAGCCGCTGGGTTACAGCGACATTCAGATCGCCTACGCGCTCGACCGCGAAACCGACGGCTTTGCCATCCGCAACGCCCGGCAGGTAACACAGACCGAGCCCGTCTACAAGCTCGTCGACACCTGCGCCGCCGAGTTCGAAGCCGCCACGCCGTATTACTACAGCACCTACGAAACGCCGATCACCGTCAACGGCGAAAAGGTGACCGAAGACGAAATCCGCCTTACGGATCGTGAGAAGGTGATCATCATCGGCGGCGGCCCGAACCGCATCGGTCAAGGCATTGAGTTTGACTACTGCTGCGTGCAGGCCGCTTTCGCGATGCGTGAAGTCGGCTACGAATCGGTCATGATCAACTCGAACCCCGAGACGGTCAGCACCGACTACGACACCAGCGACCTGCTCTTCTTCGAGCCGCTGACCCACGAAGACGTGCTGAACATCTGCGAACGCCTCAACGGCGGGCCGTTCGAGTCGCATTTCCATGGAGGCGCACCCAATCAGGATGAAGACGACGCCGAACCGGAACGCAAAAACCTGGTGAAGGGCGTGATCGTCCAATTCGGCGGCCAAACGCCGTTGAACCTGGCGCGTGGCCTTTACGACGCCGGTGTGCCGATCATCGGCACGAGCATCGACATGCTCGAAGCCGCGGGCGATCGCGAGAAGTTCCGCGTGCTCGTCGAACAGGTCGGCCTGAAGCAGCCGGCGAACGGCATCGCCCGCAGCGTCGACCAGGCGGCCGCCGTCGCAAAAGAGATCGGCTACCCAGTTCTTGTCCGCCCCAGCTTCGTGCTCGGCGGCCGGGCGATGGAAATCGTCTCCGACGAAGCCCAGCTCAACCACTACATGGCAATTGCCGTGAAGGCGGAGGGCGAAAACCCGATTCTCATCGACAAGTTCCTCGACCACGCTGTGGAATGCGACGTCGACTGCATCGCCGACTACGACCTCATCGGCCGCGGCCGGAGCGTGATCTGCGGCGTGATGGAACACATCGAAGAGGCCGGCATTCACAGCGGCGACAGCGCCTGTGCGCTGCCGCCGTACTCGTTCAGCAAGGAACTCGTCGCGAAGCTGAAAGACCACACGCACAAGCTCGCGAAGGCGCTCAAGGTGCGTGGCCTGATGAACGTGCAGTACGCCATCAAGGACGGCGAGATTTACCTCATCGAAGTGAACCCGCGTGCCAGCCGAACCATTCCGTTCGTCGGCAAAGCTACCGGCGTGCCGTGGGCGAAGCTGGCCGCGAAGGTGATGGCTGGGAAGACGCTGGACGAATTGAACGTCCACGAATTGCCCGACCCCAAGCACGTCAGCGTGAAAGAAGTCGTCTTCCCGTTCAGCAAATTCCCCGGCGTCGACATCATTCTCGGCCCGGAAATGCGCAGCACCGGCGAAGTGATGGGCATCGATGACAGCTTCGCCAAGGCGTTCGCCAAGGCGCAGATCGCCGCCGGCAGCCCGCTGCCGACGAAGGGGACCGTCTACATCAGCGTGAACGAGAACGACAAGGCCGATGTCGTGCCGATCGCCAAGCAGTTCGAAGCCTGCGGCTTTAAGCTGATCGCCACCGGCGGCACGCATAAAGTGCTGACGGCCGCGGGTATCCAGGCCGAGCGGATCAACAAGCTCAGTGAGGGCCGGCCGAACCTCGGCGACGCCATCAAGAACGGGCAGGTCAACCTCATTGTCAACACGCCGACCAAGAAAGGCCCCGGCACGGACGAAGGCAAGCTGCGGTCGATGGCGGTCAGCCACAAGGTGACGATCCTCACGACGATCACTGCCGCCCGCGCCGCCGCCTGGGCGATCGCCGACCTTCAGAAAAATGGCTGGGCAGTGAAGCCGTTACAGGCGTTTCACGCGTCATCAACACGCTTGAGCAGGACAATATTTTGTTGTTATTTTGGCAACAAAATGGTTTGTTTTCGTGCTTTTTTGCAACGGTCATTTATAACTCCTGCGAACCGCCGCAGGAGACGTATGGTGTTGTCGCAGTCGCCCGGACTTTCGTTCTCTGGATTCGTTTCGACTCGTATGCTCGCAGCCGCCGTCGTGCTGGCCGCCTCGGCCAGTGCGTTCGGGGATGTCGGCGCGAATGACACCAGCAACGCATACGGCCTGCAGCCGGGCGGCGGTTACGGCTACAACCTGACGGGCGCGGGCGTGACCGTCGGCGTGTTCGAAGCGGGAAGCCCGTACTGGGTCCGTGGCGATCACCAGGAATTCATCGAAAACGGCGTCAGCCGAATCGTTTACGCGCCGACTTATGGCTCGTCCAGCACGCCGGTGCCGACGTCGTACGGCAGTCACGCCACGCGCAGTCGCCAGCGTGATCGCCGGGAACGGCAGCGGCGGCAGCCAGTACCGCGGGGCGGCGCCGGCGGCGACCATTCGCAGCTACGGCTCGTCCTACTTCACCTCGCTCGTCGCCCGCGATGCGGCTGTCCTCGATATTACCAACAGTTCCTACTCCGTCGGATCGCCGAACGGGTGGGACAATGCCAACTGGACGCTCCAGGGCGCGACCACTGCCAAGCAATACAGCAGCTGGAACTACAACAACGGAACGACCTACTACCGCGACAAGAACGCCATCGACTACGAATTCGGCCAATACAGTTCGACCAGCCGTTCGACCGATGCCGTGCTCTTTGATAATCCGGACGTGCTGTCGTTTTTCTCGGCCGGGAACACGCGCGGGAACCTCTATTCTGATTATCAAGGCGACAAAAAATATGTCGCGCGGTTCAGCCCGGGTTTTGTCCCGGTCAACGGCACACGCGTCCTCAGCCGGACCGATCGTGATACGGGCACGGTGACCGACCTGAGCAGCCAGAACTACTGGCTCGTCAGCACGGCCGATTACGTCAACCCGACGGCCAATGGGTACGACACGGTCAGCCATGTCAGCGCGACAAAAAATACCATCGTCGTCGGGGCGACCGTCTTCACGGACAACGACTCGAACGCCAAGAGCATCAACAGCACGATCCAGACGTCCTTCAGCAACTACGGCCCGACCGATGATGGCCGGCTTGGGGTCATGCTGATGGCGCAGGGCAACGCGCTGCGAGCTGCCACGCCGGACACGATCAGCAGTTACACGCAGTCTACGAGCGGTACGAGCTTTTCCAGCCCCAGCGCGGCGGGCACCGCGGCGCTGATCCTCGAACTCTGGCGGCAGAAGGGCCAGAATCCCAATTCCGCCATGCAGAAGGCGGCCCTGATTCATACCGCCACCGATATCGCCGGCGGCGGCCAGTATGGGCCGGATTACCGCACCGGTTATGGCCTTATCAACGGGAAGACCGCCGCTGCGTTCGTCAGCAATGCCACCCAGGCCGATGTCAGCAAACGCACGATGCACGCCATCCAGGCGAACATCAAGAACGGCCAGGAACTGACATACACATTCCAGGCGAGCAGCGCCGACGTCTGGGCCACGCTCGTCTGGACAGACCCGGAAGGCGTCGCCCATTCCGGCAGCCAGTATGTCAACGACCGCGACTACCGCGCACTCGTCAATGACCTCGATCTCTGGATCACCGACGCCAATGGAAATGTCTATTTCCCCTGGACGCTCGACCCCAACAACCCCAACGCCGCGGCCGTGAAGACGCAGCGCAATGACGTGGACAATATCGAGCAGGTCATGATCAACACCGGGCTGTTCGCGATCGGCTCGCTGTTCACCGTGCACGTCGGCCTGGACGGCATTCTCAGCGGCGTCGGTTCGCTTGGGCAGGCGTATTCGCTCGCCGTCACGGGCGGCACGATCGCCATCCCCGAGCCGGCAATTCTTGCAGTGGTGGCAATGCTTGCCGGTGGCGTTTTGCGCCGCCGGCGGGTGGCGTGAGGCCGGTTCAGGCGGTCGACGTTTCGTAGTCCGGCGTCACATCTCGCATCTGCGTGACGCGGGGTTTGAAGTCGCCGGTGATGAGGCGTGCACCTTTGCTGCTGAAGATGTACGTGCCGATCCAATTGATCAGCACAAGGATTTTGCTGCGGAAGGTGATCAAGAACAGCAGGTGGATGACAGACCACATCATCCACGCGACGAAGCCGCTGAATTTCCACCCGCCGATGTCGGCCACCGCGCGGGCCTTGCCGATGGTCGCCATCGTGCCTTTGTCCCAGTATTCGAAGGGCAGGCGTTTTTCGACGGGCACGCCGGCGGTCACTTCCTGCCGGATGAGCTTGCCGACGTGTTTACCCATCTGCATGGCGGCCGGTGCGAGGCCGGGGACGGGTTGCTTGGTTTTCGGGTCAGTGACGTTGGCGAGGTCGCCGATGACAAAGACGTTAGGGTAGCCCGGCACGGAGAGGTCGGCGTTGACGTTCACGCGGCCGGCGCGGTCGGTCGGCGTGCCTAGCATTTTACCTAGCGGGTTCGCCTTCACCCCGGCCGCCCAGAAGACGTTATTCGCGCCGATGCGGTCGTCGCCGATTTTTACGCCGTTCTCGTCGATTTCCGTGACGCGGCCGCCGAGTTGGAGTTCAATGCCCATCTTCTTCAGCGTCTGGCCGGCCTTGTCGCTGAGGGCGGGGTTCATGTTTTTGAGGACGCGGTCGTTGGCCTCGACGAGGATGACGCGGGCCGTGCTGGTGTCGATGTTGCGGTAGTCTTTCTGGATCTGCTCGGCGGCGATTTCGCGGAGCGCGCCGGCGAGTTCCACGCCCGTTGGCCCGCCGCCGACGACGATGAACGTCAGCTTCGCCCGGCGGCTGGCTTCGTCCATCTCGTGCTCGGCTTCTTCGTACGCCAGCAGGATTCGTTTACGGATTTCGGTGGCGTCTTCGATGCGCTTGAGGCCGGGCGCGAATTTTTCCCATTCGTCTCGGCCGAAGTAACTGTGCGTCGCACCGGCGGCCACCACCAGGTAGTCGTAGTCAACGCACTGCTCGCCCGCATAGACGCAGCCTTTGGCCAGGTCGATGTTTGTGACTTCGCAGAGCACGCAGTCGACATTTTTCTGCCCGCGGAAGATGGAGCGGATGGGGAAGGCGATATCGGCAGGCGAAAGGGCGGCCGTCGCCACCTGGTAGAGCAGCGGTTGGAAGAGGTGGTAGTTGTTCCGGTCGAACAGTGCGATGTTCACCGGCACGTTCTTCAGGGCCTTGCAGACATTCAGGCCCGCGAAGCCCGCCCCGATCACGACGACGTTCTTCACTCGTTTGCCCATGCTTCATCTGTTGTAGGCCCGGCAGGCCGGAAAGGCCAGTTTGTTCCCGGTCACAAACCCTCGCCGCGGTTCTGGCACGCCGCTTGCCTAACTTTACCTCGGCCCCCATTTCGGGAACGAA
This sequence comes from Tepidisphaeraceae bacterium, assembly GCA_049840775.1. Classification (GTDB taxonomy): domain Bacteria; phylum Planctomycetota; class Phycisphaerae; order Tepidisphaerales; family Tepidisphaeraceae; genus RYN-431. The sequence continues at coordinate 201,601 of JASGJJ010000003.1, read as the reverse complement.
ACGGCGGACGAAGAGGCGATAGTTGCGCGGCGGAGCCGCACAAGTTGCGCGGAGCGAAGACGTGACCACGGAAGGCGACCGAACATGGCATTGACCAGCGCGCTATTTACCGGCCTGAGCGGCCTGAACGCCAATCAGACCAAGCTGAACGTCATCGGCAACAATATCGCCAACACGAACACCACGGCGTTCAAGGGCAGCCGTGCCCAGTTCGCCAGCCAGTTCTACCTCACCGACATCGGCGGCTCGGCCCCCAACGCCACCAACGGCGGTGCCAACCCCAGCCAACGCGGCCTGGGTACGCAAGTCGCCGCCATCGAAAAGGACATGACCCAGGGGTCGCTCGAAACGACCGGCAAGAACACCGACCTCGCCATCGACGGGGCCGGCTTCTTCGTCGTCAACGGCGAAAAGGGTAACCAATACACCCGGGCCGGCAATTTCAGCCAGAACGGCGACGACGACCTGATCACCAGCTCCGGCCAGTACGTCATGGGCTGGGGCGTCGATACCGGCGGCAATGTCGTCAAAGGCCAGCTCCAGAAGATCAACATCCCCAACAACCTCACCAGTGAAGCCAAGGCCAGCACGTCGGCCACGCTGGAAGGCAACCTCGACGCCAGCGGTGACGTCGCCAGCGGAGCGAGCGTTCTGCTGAGCGGGAAAATGGAACAAATCAGCGACGGCAACGTCCCGACTGACGCCACGCTCCTGACCGACCTGCAAACCGAAGACGCCACCACCACCGGCGGCGGCACGCCGCTGTACGCGGTCGGCGACGTCTTGACGCTCGAAGGCACCAAGGGCGGCCGCTCGCTCGCGCCGCTGACGATGACCGTCGACGCAACCACCACGGTGAAGAACCTCACCGACTTCCTCAGCCAGGGCATGCAGATCAAGACCGACGACCCGGCCTTGGCGGCGCCCTATGACCCGCCGGGTGCCGCGCTCGACACGACCACCGGCCAGATCAAAATCACCGGCAACCCCGGCACGGAAAACGCCCTCAGCCTTGCGGGCACCGCGTTTACGTCCACGAACGCGAACATGAAGCTCACGTTCTCCGATGACCCGGTCCTCAAGGCGACAGGCGAGAGCGTCTTCACCAGCATGCAGGTGTACGACAGCCTCGGTTCCCCGGTGACGATCGACGTGACGATGTATCTCGAAAGCAAGACCGACGCCGGCAGCACCTGGCGGTTCATCGCTTCGAGCCCAGAAAATACCTCTGCTAAAACGTTCGACCCGACCGGCACCACCGCCGCCGATTACTACGGCGCACTGCTCGGTTCCGGCGAAATGCAGTTCGACAACAAGGGCGAATTCATCAGCAGCGACCCGACGAGCCTCACGCTCGACCGCAGTAACACCGGCGCGACACCACAACAGGTGGTGTCGCTCGATATCGATAACCTCACCGCCATGAGCGCGACCGCCAGCAGCCTGGTGATGAGTGAGCAGGACGGCTATGAGAGCGGCGTGCTCTCTGACTTCCAGATCGGCGCCGACGGCCGAATCGCGGGCAGCTTCAGCAACGGCCAGACGCGAACCCTCGGCCAGCTCGCCTTGGCGACGTTCGACAACCCCGAAGGCTTAAGTGACGAGGGCGGCAACGTTTACTCCGTCGGCCCGAACAGCGGCGAGCCCGTCATCACCAGCCCGCAGGAACTCAGCTCCGGCATGATTCGCTCGGGCACGCTCGAGCAAAGCAACGTCGACATCAGCAAGGAATTCATCAACATGATCATCGCCAGCACCGGCTTCACCGCCGCCAGCCGCGTGATCACGACGAGCGACCAATTGCTGACCGAACTCATGAATACCAGCCGGTAAGTCCGATAAACAATTAAGGCTTTAGCCCCCGCGGCAGGTGTTCATTCTGCTGTCGCGGGGGCAACCTTTTACTCGGAGAGTGGATGGTGGATAGTTGATGGTTGATAGTTGCAGAAGGTCTTCAACTATCAACCATCAACTATCCACCATCAACTGATTTACATGATCCAAGTCACCCGACTCAACGGCCAGGCGTTCGTGGTTAATGCTGACAAGATCCGGTACGTCGAGCAGACGCCGGACACGATGATCTGCTGCGACACTGGCGAAAAGCTGATGGTCAAAGAGAGCATGCAGGAAGTCATTCGCCGGTCGATCGACTACGCCCGAGCGGTTCGCCGCCCGATAACCGACTAATTGGCCGGTATTTCGGCCGGGGAAGCTTCAGTCGCCCGGTCCGCGTGTCGATACGCGCTCGTGAAGCCGATTGAAAGGCGCTCACGATGTCCGACCACGCAGAAAAGAAAAAAGACGAAAAAGCCGAAGGCGACGGCCACGGTGACACCAAGAAGAAGGCCGGCATCGGTGCGATGCTGACCAAGCTCCCCGTGCTGCTCGGCGGCGCGATGGTGATCGAAGCCGCCGTCATGCTGGTGGCCTTCAAAATCCTGGCCGGCGGACCGAAGGCGGCCGACGCCAGCGTCTCGCTCGACACCCACACCGAAGAAAAATCGACCGAGAAAAAACCCTCGGAAGACGCGCACGGCGAGCCCAAAAAAGAAGAGGCCGGCCACGGCGAACCCGAGAAGGAAGAGTCCGGCCACGAGCGCCGCCGCCGAGGAAAAACCGGCCGAAGGTCATGGCGAAGCCAAGAGCGGCGGGCACGGCGAAAGTGCGGAAAAACCGGCCGAAGCACCCGTCGATCCGAATAAACAGGTCGAAATCCAGATCGTCGAATTCCGCGCGCCCAACAAGCTGTCCGGCAAAACGTTCCTCTACGACGTCAGCATCTACGCCGTCACCAAGGGCAAGAACAAAGCCAAGCTCGACGCCGCGGTGAAAGATCGCGGGGCCTTGATTAAAGACCGCGTCCGGACGATTATCGCGCAGTCTGATCCGGAAAAACTCGGCGGCGGGGCAGAGCCCGGCCTCGAGACGCTCCGCAGGCAGGTGCGATTCGTTCTCGAACAGATCGTCGGTGACGGCATCATCGAAGACGTCCTCGTGCCTCGCTGCATCGGATTCCGGACAGACTATTAACGCCCGCGGGCCGGAGCCCGCTGCGATCGACTGTCGTCGCCCGTTTCGCCAAGGAGGGCGGACATGGCTGACCCTGCGAATCCTGATCCTGCCCCGTCCGGCGGTTTGTCCGAAGACGAACTCACCGCCGAGCTCATGAAGATGGGCATGATTTCTGACGCACCCGCCGCCGCTACTCCGGCGCCGGCCTCGACTTCCGGCAGCATCGGGCCGGACCTCAACGAACTCGAAGAGCTTCTGAAACAGGCGAGCCTGGAATCAGAAGCCTCCATGGCCGCGGCGAGTGCGGGCAAGTCGTCGGCGTCCAATGCCGACGCAGACCTCGCCGACCGCCTCATGGCCGAGGCGCACGGCGCCGCCGCCAAGCCGCTGCCCGCCACCCAATCGTTCGACCTTCCATCTCTTGAAGCGGCCGTGAGTAACGCGCAGTCGAGCAACATCGATCTGCTGCGGGACGTCGACCTGAACGTCAAAATCGAGCTCGGCCGCAGCCGAATGCTCGTCGAAGACGTCCTCAAACTCGCCGAGGGCAGCGTGGTCGAACTCGATAAACTCGCCGGCGACCCGGTCGACGTTTTCGTGAACGATCGCCTGGTGGCCCGTGGTGAAGTTCTGGTGCTCAATGACAACTTTTGCGTGCGTGTGAACGAAATCGTCGCCGCCGTCCGGGACGAACCGTGATCACTGGCGCTCGCCTTTATCTGCCGGCATGGACGGCGGTTCTGCTGCTGTGGTGCTGCGGACTACCGGCCCTTGCGCAGAGCACGCGGCCGACCACTAATGCCGCGATCGAATCAACACCCGTCGTTCGTTCCCGGCCGGCGACGGCGTCGGCGGATGACGGGGGCGTGAACTGGCAGCGCGTGGTATTCGCCACCGCCGTCGTGCTCGTGCTGATCGTAACTCTCCGCTATGCCGCGGGTTGGCTCATGCCTTCCACGCGGGGCGGCGGCGGGCGGGGCGTTCGCGTCCTCTCCCGAACCCCCATCGCGCCGCGCCAACAAGTCATGCTTTTGCACATCGGTCGACGAGTGGTGGTCGTCGGTGATTCGGCGGGAAAACTCGCGGCACTCGCGGAAATCACTGAGCCCGATGAAGTTGCAGAACTGCTCGGCCAGGTCAGCTCGACGCCACCGGTTTCGGCCAGTGCGTTTCGATCGCTGCTCGGGCGGTCTAAAGAGCCGTTCGATGACACCCTCGAAACCGTCACCGCCGCGGACGACCCGGACGCCCAGCAGCCGGCCGACCCGGCGCTGGCGGCGGCGCAGGACGACATCGCCGGACTTCGTGAGCGAATGAAAAATCTCGCCAAGACGGTCGGCCGGTGAAAAAAATCTTGAAATTGGCGGCCTTGACGTCAAAGTAAAATGGAAAGGGACGCGGGCATGGACGCTCGGACCATTCGAATCGCCGCCATCGTCGGCCTGCTCGCTCCCGCGGGCGTCTGCCTGGCACAATCACCCCTCTTCGGCAACACCTTGCCCGACGTCAGCAGTCGGGAAAATGCCCCCGCTGCGCTCCAGATCATTCTGCTGCTCACGGTGCTGTCGCTCGCGCCGGCGATCCTGCTGATGATGACCAGCTTCACGCGGATCATCATTGTGCTGTCGCTGCTGCGCCAGGCGATGGGCACCCAGCAACTCCCCCCGAACCAGATCCTCATCGGCCTCAGTTTGTTCATGACCTTCCTGGTCATGCAGCCGACACTGAAGGCGGTCAATGATGAGGCGCTTCAGCCGTATCTGGCGGGCACAAAAGATGCCAAAAGTGCCCTCAATGACGCCCAGGGGCCGTTGCGGACGTTCATGATCCGTCAGATCCTGGCCTGGGAAAACGGCGATGACGTGCTGTTGTTCCACCAGTTCGCAATTGGGAAGAAGCTCGACGATCCGCGGCTGCTGAACTTTGGAGAGGTCAGCACCATCTCGCTGATCCCGGCGTACGTGCTGAGCGAGTTGAAGATCGCTTTTCAGATGGGGTTCACCATCTACCTGCCGTTTTTGGTCATTGACATCGTCATCAGCAGCGTGCTGATCAGCATGGGCATGATGATGTTGCCGCCGGTTTTGATTTCGCTGCCGTTTAAATTGCTACTTTTTGTGCTGGTGAACGGATGGCGCTTGATAACGCACAACCTTATGGATAGCTTTGTCCATTAAAGTTGTTTCATGCCGCATGGATGCGGCATTCTGCAAGTCATTGGCCTGCCGGGCCGCACTCAAGGACGGGTGTTTCCATGACGATCGACCAAGCCGCTGACGCGATCGCCCACGCACTGTTACTGGCCCTGCTGATTTCCGCGCCGATGCTGTTGATCGGCATGTTGGTGGGCATCGTCATTTCGCTGGTGCAGGCGGTCACGCAGATCCAGGAACAGACGCTCACGTTCGTTCCCAAGATCACCGCCATGATCGCTGCCGCCATTCTGCTGATGCCCTGGATGCAGTCGCAGATGCTCGCCTACGCCCACGAAATGCTCGAGCGTCCGCTGTTCCGCTGAAATTGGCGTTTTCGTGCGGTTCGTTCCCTCGGCAGGCCAGGCGGATGCTTTTCGATCTCTCGTTTAACTTCGTCATCGTCTACCTGCTGGCGTTTTTTCGCCTGGCGGGGCTGATGATCATGGCGCCGCTGTTCGGCAGTTCACGCGTGCCCAAACGCGTCAAGCTGTTGTTCGCCATCGTCGCGACGCTGGGCATGTCCACCGCCTTGCCTACGAAAGTCGACGTCCCGCCCGATCTGGCGAACATTGCCGTGTCGGTCGGCGGCGAACTGGTTTTCGGGCTGGCGATGGGGTCGATCGTCAGCTTCAGCTTCATCGCCGCTCAATGGGCTGGTGAAATGATCGGCCAACAGATCGGTTTTAATTTATCCGAAGTGTTCGACCCCCAGTACGGCCAGGCCGGATCGCTGGTGGGCGACGTCTACTTCATGCTCACGCTCATCATCTTCATGGGGGTCGGCGGGCACCGCGTGCTGATGGACGCGATCTACCAGAGCTTCCAGCACGTGCCGCTGCTTTCGCTCGGGTTTAATGACCGGCTTTTCGGCGTGTTCGTCGACCTGTTCACTTCCGCCACCACGCTGGCGATGCGGCTGGCGGCACCGATGTTCTTCACGATGCTGATCGTCGATGTCGCCATGGGGTGCATCGGCCGGGCGATGCCGCAGTTCAACATCATGTCGGCGGGGCTGCCGATCCGGTCGATCCTCGGCATGCTGGTGCTGGCGGGGGGCATGGCGCTCTCGTCTGACGTCATTTCCGCCGCCATCTGGGACGACGTGGTTCGCGTGCGTGATTACTTCTCGACGGGGGCGGTAAATGGCTGAGGACGACGGCGATAAAACAGAAGCACCGACGCCCCGGCGTCGGCAGGAGGCGCGGGAGAACGGGCAGATCGCCCGCAGCCCCGACCTTTCCGCCGCTTCGTTGCTCCTGGCGGCCGTCCTGCTGCTGACGTGGTTCGGGCCGAACGTCGTCCAGGCGTGCCGCATCGTGATGGAAGAGACCTTCCACGCCCTCAACGGCCGCGGCGATGCGATTTCTGACCCCATCCGCACGCTCACCTTCGCCGCCTTCCGCGTCGGCCTGGCGCTGGCGCCGATCCCGCTGGGCCTGATGCTGGTCGCCGTGGTCGTGAACGTCGCGCAGGTCGGGTTTAACCTGTCGCCCGACAAGCTCGCGCCGAAGATCGAATCGCTCAACCCGCTCAACGGGCTCGGCCGCATCTTCGGGAAAGGTCAAGGCGTCGTCAGCCTGCTGATGAACCTCGTGAAGATGAGCCTGATTGCGATCATGGCGTACTCCGCGGTCCGCAACCGCACCGCGGAAATCATGGGCTCGCAAACCCTCGATTACGACGTCATCTTCCTGCTCGGCGGCCGCATCCTGTACGACCTCACGATCCGCATTGCCGTCCTGCTGCTGGTGCTGGCGATCATTGATTACGCCTACCAGCGGTACAAAATCACCAAGTCCCTGATGATGACCAAGCAGGAGGTCAAGGACGAAATGAAGAACATGGACGGCGACCCGCACATCAAGCAGCGCCGCCGCCAGATCGCGATGCAACGGCACATGCAGCGGATCAAGTCCGCCGTCCCGACCGCCGACGTCATCGTCACCAACCCCACGCACTACGCCGTCGCGCTCAAGTACGACCCGGAAAACATGGGCGCGCCCAAAGTCGTCGCCAAGGGTGCCGATTACCTGGCCCAGAAGATTCGCGAACTGGCGGTGACCAACGGCGTGCCGATCCTGGAACGCCCGCCCTTGGCGCGGGCGCTGTATCGCACCGTGGAAGTCGGGCAGGAAGTGCCCGAAGAGTATTACGCGGCCGTCGCGGAAATCCTGGCGTACGTCTACGAAATCAGCGGCAAGAGCCGCCGTCTGCAGCAACGCGTTCCCGCATAAACCATGGCCTCGGCAGCAGTCCCAACTTCGTTCCTGAGCATGGTTCACCAGAACCGCGGCCTGCTTTTTCCGCTGGCGTGCGTGGTGCTGCTGCTGGTGATTCTCGTCCCGTTGCCGCCGGCGGTTCTGGACTTCCTGCTGGTCGTCAACATCACGATCAGCGTTGTCATTCTGGTGACGACGATTTACGTGAAGAGCCCGCTGGAGTTCGCCGTGCTGCCCTCGGTGCTGCTGGCGATCACGCTGTTTCGGCTGGTGCTGAACGTCGCGACGACGCGGCTGATTCTCACCGCCGGCGATAACGGCGGCGGCCCGGAAGCGGCGATGCACGCGGCGGGGAACGTCGTGCACGCGTTCAGCAGCCTCGTGACCGGCGGCAGCATGACCGTCGGCATTATCATCTTCCTGATCATCTTCGTGATTCAGTTCGTCGTCATCACGAAAGGTTCGACGCGTATCTCCGAAGTGGCCGCCCGCTTCACCTTGGACGCCATGCCCGGCAAGCAGATGGCGATCGACGCCGACCTCAACGCCGGCACCATCAACGAAGCCCAGGCCCGCGAACGCCGTGCCGCCATCGCGCAGGAAGCCGATTTTTACGGGGCGATGGACGGTTCGAGTAAGTTCGTCCGCGGCGACGCGATTGCCGCCATCATCATCACCGTCGTCAATATCTTGGGCGGCATCTTCATCGGGATGGTGCAGCACGGGTGGGAAATCGTCCCGACCCTTAAAACTTACACCGTGCTGACCATCGGCGACGGCCTGGTGAGCCAGATCCCGGCGTTTATCGTTTCGCTGTCCGCCGGCCTGATCGTCACGCGCACCAGCAGCCGATCAAACCTCGGCGACGAAATGCTCGGCCAAATGCTCGCCAAGCCGGCGGCGCTGGTCGTGGCGGCGATTTTTCTGCTGACGATGGCGGCGTTCTTCATCGCCGGCAGCGGGCAGGACAGCCTGCCGTGGCAGCCGATGCTGATCGTCGGCTCGTGCTGCGGCGCGATGGCGTACGTGCTGACGAAAAACACGAAGAAGGCCGAAGTCGCCGCCCGGCAGAAGGAACTCGACGACAGCAAGGCCGCCGCCGCCGCCAAGGAACCCGACGACGCCACCCAACTGCTCGGCGTCGATACGATGGAACTGGAAGTCGGCATCGGGCTGGTCAAACTCGTCGACACGCACCAGGGCGGCGACCTCCTGAACCGCATCAGCATGATCCGCCGGCAGATCGCGATGGAACTGGGCATCATCGTGCCGCCCGTGCGGATTCGCGACAACATGCGGCTGGGCCCGAACGACTACGCGATCAAGATCCGCGGCCAGACGATCGCCGCGGGCGTGACCTACCCGGAACAGTTCATGGCGATGGACAACGGCGCGACCACCGGCCCGCTGCCCGCCGCCGAGCCGACCGTCGAACCCGCCTTCGGCGTGCCCGCCTACTGGATCACCGAAAGCCAGTGCAGCCAGGCGGAACTGATGAACTACACCGTCGTCGAAGCGCCCGCCGTGCTGGCGACGCACCTGACGGAAGTCGTCCGCAGCCACGCGTACGAGTTGCTGACGCGTCAGGAGACGAAGAACCTGATCGAGAACCTGAAGCAGAAGTCGCCGGCGCTGGTGGAAGAAGTCGTGCCGACGCAGATCAAGCCCGGCGAATTGCAGCGGGTGCTGCAGAACCTGCTGCGCGAGCGTGTGCCGGTGCGCGACCTGGAAACCATCGTAGAAACCCTCGGCGATTGGTCGAGTCGGACGAAAGACCTGGACGTTCTGACGGAATACTGCAGGAATTCCCTTGCGCGAACTATTTGCAAGCAATATGTTGATGAACGTGATAAGTTGTGGTGCGTAACGCTGGACCCGGCTTTAGAAGAGCTGGTTCTGGGCCACATCGACCGGGAGAAGGGGACGAATTCGATGCCCCCGCAAACGCAGCAGGCCGTCACGCAGCGTGTGGTCGAGAAGGTCGGCGAGCTGACGCAGCTCGGCCGCAACGCGGTGATTTTGTGCAGTCCGGCGATCCGCGCGGCGGTGCGCCGCATGATCGAAAATTCAGTGCCGCAAGTGGCGGTGCTCGGGTATAACGAAGTCGTCGCTGATGTTTCTGTCGAAGCAGTTGGATTAGTGGGACTTAACGGTTAAAACGTGGTACATAGTCGCCGGTCGTCAGGATGACGACACGAACGGTGACCTTCGCGGTCTTGAGAGGCACGGATGCAGCTCCAGACATTCCAGGGAAGCACGATGGCCGAGGCCTTGCAGCGTGTGAAAAGCACGCTCGGCCTGGATGCCGTCATCTACCACACCCGCACGCTCAATCACCGTAAATGGATGGGCCTGAAGAAGGTCGAGCTGGTGGAGATCACCGCCGGCCGCAACGCCATTCAACGCCAGCTCCCGGCCCGGCCCGCGCCGAACCCCGCCGCCCAGCAGCAACAGCAGCGTCCGCTCTCCCGCATGCCCGCCGGCCGCCCGGCACCTGTGCCCGCACCGGCTCCTGCCGCGACGTCGACGAAAGACAACGTCCGAGCGCTCCTCGAATCGCCCGCCGGCACGAACGCCGTCATCAAGGGCATCTCCAGTGAGATGTCGCAGCTGAAGGAAATGGTCAGCGACCTGGTCACCGAAGTCCGCAAAAAGCAGGCCCCCGAAGTGCCCGCCGAGGTGTTCGAGTATTACTCGAGCCTCATCGCGAACATGGTCGCCGAGAACCTGGCTGCGGAAATCGCGCGGTCGCTCCAGCGCCAGCTCCGGCCGGAAATGCTCTCGAACAAGGCGGTCGTCCGCGAGAAGCTCGCCGAGCACCTCGAGCAGCTCATCCCCACGGCTCCGCCGATCGAACGGACCAAAACCGTCGGCCCGCACGTCGTCGCGCTGATCGGCCCGACGGGCGTCGGCAAAACCACGACGGTCGCCAAGCTCGCCGCCAACCTGAAGCTCCGCGAGAAGAAAAAAGTCGGGCTGATCACGATCGACACCTTCCGTATCGGCGCGGTCGACCAGCTCCGTCGTTATGCCGACATTCTCGGTGCGCCGCTGAAAGTCGTCGGCAGCGCCGAAGAGATGAAGGCCGCCATCGAGGGCATGGCGCACTTCGACTTTATCCTCATCGACACCGCCGGCCGCAGCCCGAAGGACTCGCTCAAGCTCGTTGAGCTCAAGCGTTTCCTCGCCTTCGCCGAGCCCGACGAAGTCTACCTAGTGCTTTCCACCACGGCTTCAGAAAACGTGGTGGAATTGGCGATGGAAAAATTTGCGGAAGTGCGCGTCGACAAGCTGATCTTCACCAAGCTCGACGAAGTGCAGCAACTGGGCGTCGTGCTGAACGTCGCCCGCAAGATCAACAAGGGCCTGGCGTACGTCACGACCGGGCAGGACGTTCCGGACGACATCGAAGTGAGTCATGGCAAGAAGTTGGCCAATCTCATCCTGGGTAGCAGTTAGCCGCCGATCGGATTGATTTATGAGCGCCGCATTTGTCGACCAAGCCTCAGCCCTCCGAAGTCTCGCCGCCAGTCAGCGGCGGGCAACGGTGATCGCCGTCACCAGCGGGAAGGGCGGCGTCGGCAAGAGCAACATCTCGGTCAACCTCGCCATCAAGCTCGCCGAGCAGGGTAAACGCGTCGCGCTGCTCGATGCCGACCTCGGCATGGCGAACACCGACGTCATCTGCAACGTCGACCTCAACTGGAACCTCTCCCACGTCATCAGCCGCAAACGTGAGCTCAAAGACGTCATGCAGGAAGTCCCCGGCGGGTTCTGGTTGATCGGCGGCGCGAGCGGCCTGGCGAAAATGGCCGACCTCACCGACTACGACCGCCAGCACGTGCTTGACGCGATGGGCGAACTCGAAAACCAGTTCGACGTCATCCTCATCGACACGGGTGCCGGCCTGCACGCGAACGTGCTGTCGTTCACCCGCGCCGCCGACCACGTGCTGGTCGTCACCACCCCCGAGCCGACCGCCATTACCGACGCGTACGCAGTCGTGAAGGTGATCGTCCGCGACGGGCAGGACCGCACGATGAGCCTGCTGGTGAACCAGGTGAACAACGCCGACGAGGCCAAGTCGGTCTACGACCGCATTTCGAAAGTCGCCCGGCAGTTTCTGGGCGTGGGGCTGTTCGACGCCGGCTTCGTCTACGCCGACCCGAACGTACCCGCCGCCGTTCGCAAGCGGACGCCGTTCGTGCTCTGGTCGCCACGGTGCCCGGCGACGGCGTGCGTCACGCAGCTGGCGGGGCGATTGAACCAGGACAAAACGCTCCACGGCGTGCCGTCGAACGGCCTGCTCGGCCGCATGAGCCGGTGGTTGCGTCTGTAAGCCATGACCCAGCGAATCGCCGCCATTCTCGGCCTGATCGCCTTCGCCACCTGCGTGGTTCAGGGGCTTTTCGCGGAAAATTCTTTCCCGACGGTCATCTGGCGGGCCCTACAAGCCCTTGTGGTTTGCCTGCTGGTGGGCGGAATTCTTGGTGTGGTGCTGGAGAAAATCTTGAAAGAAAACCTGGGTGCTAACGAAAAAGCAGAAAATTCTGCGTCGGAACCCGGGCACGTTGGCCGATAAACCGAAATGACTGGGGGGGAATGACCCGGAGAGGTGACGGCCTCTCAAGATATCGGTCAGATCGGAGTCGGGCTTGAGTCGGTAGTCGTCAGTGTCAGTTGAACGGAGTGCTAATGAACCGAATCCCTTCGCAGCGGGACATCAAAGATGTCTGGACCGATTACAAAGCGATTCGCGTGCGTTACGACGCACTCGAAGCCGCCGGTGCCGACGACCCGGAGGCCCGCAAGGAATTCGCCCGGATCCGCGTCCAGAGCGAATTGTTGCGCAACACACTGATGGAGAACTATCTCCACCTCGTCCGCTACAACGCCGAACGCATTCACCAGAAACTGCCTGACGAAGTCGAACTCGACGACCTGATGTCCAGCGGCATCTTCGGCCTGATGGACGCCATCGAAGCCTACGACCTTGATCGTGGCGTGAAGTTCGAAACCTACTGCGCCCTGCGTATCCGCGGCGCGATCCTCGACGAACTCCGCAGCATGGACTGGGTGCCTCGCCTGGTCCGCAGCCGCGCCCAGAAGATGGGCCAGACCACCAAGCAACTGCAGGTGGAACTCGGCCGCGAGCCGACCAGCCAGGAAATCGCCGCGAAAATGGCGATCTCCATGGAAGAGTTCAAGAAGATCGAAAAAGACTCCAAGGCGACCGGCATCGTCAGCCTCAGCCGCAAGTACTTCGAAACCGACTCGAACAAAGACGTTCGCGAAATCGACATCCTCGAAGACAAACGCGGCGTCGACCCGATCCGCGAACTCCAACGCAAAGACCTCAAAGAACTGATGACCAAAGGCCTCAGCCGGGCCGAACGCCTCATCATCATCCTTTATTACTTCGAAGAGATGACGATGAAGGAAATCGGCGCGACGCTCGACCTTTCCGAAAGCCGCGTCAGCCAGATGCACAGCAGCATCATCGCCCGCCTGCGGGCCCAGATGGCCGACCGCAAGAAGGAAATGCAGCAGACCGCCGTCGTCTGAGCAGGTCCGCCGCCCGAAATGTAATGCACTCCCGCCGCCGGACGCCGTCACGTCCGGCGGCGTCGTTTTTGTCAGTCGCACAAAAGGCGAAGAAGCAATCGCCACGCTGCAGCGAAGCTGCTGATCGGTTTCGACCAGCCGCTTCGCCACAGCGTGGCGAGGGGATTTACGCCGCCGCCGTCGAACGCAGGCCGGGCTGCTTGGTCTGCGAATTCACGATCCGCAGGTAGAGGGCTTCGGTCCGTTCCGCCAGGCCCGGCCAGGCGAATTCGCGGCGGACGTGCTCGCGGCACTTGGCGGCGAGATCGAACGCGTACGTCGAATTGTTCAGCACGCGGTTGATCCGCTCCGTGATCGCGGCCACGTCGCCGACCTGGAACGACAGGTCGTACCCCTGCACCCGCTTGTACAACGGCCAGTGGCCGGAGATGTCGGACAGGGCGGCGGGCACGTGGTATTCCATGCACTCCAGCACGCTCATCGGGTTGCCTTCCAGTTCGCTCGCACTGACGTAGCAGGCCGCGCCGCGGAACAGGGCTTCGAGGTGCGCGCCCGTCTGCAGGCCGGTGAAGACCACGCGTTTCTTCGGATCATGCTCGGCCAATTCCTGCAGCTGACGCAGGTAGTCCGGCGTGTGCTGCGCGTCGCCGACGAAGACGAGTTTCTTGTCGCCGGGCACGTCGAAATAAGCTTTGATGGTGTCGTGCAAACGCTTTTCCGGCACGAGTCGGCCGACGGTGCTGACGTAGCCGCCGGGTTCCAGGCCGAACTCCGCGAGGATCGCCGCGTCGGCGGGGCGGTCAACCTTGCGGTAGACGCCGTTCGGCAGATACGCCACGTCCAGCCCGTAGGCTTCACGGTAATAATCGCAGATGGCCGGGTTCACGCCGATGAGTTTCGACGCGGTTTTGACCATCATTTTTTCAGACGCGCGGATGACGCGAGCGCCCATCCCTTTCCACTTTTCGCGCTGATGGTCCAGGCCGTGCACGTGGGTGATGACGGGGATTTTTTTGAACTTGGCGATCGGGGCGAAGAGGTTCGGCGCGATCGTGTGCAGCGAGGCGACATCGAACGGCGTGCCGTTGTCGCCCTTGAACGCGGCGTGCAGCAGGCTGAACATCGAGTGCGACAGCGTCTCGCCGTTCTTCCCGCCGGGCGCCGGCGTGCGGACCAGGCGGATGCCGCGGTAGTCGCCGAGCTTCGATTCCAACACGCCCGGCCGGCAGTAAACCGTGATCTTGTGACCTCGGCCGGCGAACCAGACGAACAGCTCTTCGCAGATGCGCTCGACGCCGCTGTAGTTGCTCGGAATGCCACGCCCGCCGATGACAGCGATGTGCAGCGGCTTCCAGGCCGGGTCCGATTGGTCCATCAGTTTCAGCGAGTCCATAGTCTTTTCCTAATACGATTTGATTTCAGTTCAGGCGTTACGCGGGGACGGCAATCGGCTCCGGGGCGACGACCGATAGCTCGGCCCAGACCTTCCGAATGCCCTCATAAAACGCGGCCGGCGTGTAACGCTGGCGGGCGGTGTGGTAGCCGCATTCGCCGAGGCGACGCGCCAGTGCGACGTCGTCCCATAACAATTGCATCGCCTGCCCGAGCGACACAGGATCGCGCGGCGGCACAAGCAGGCCGGTGCGGTCGTGCTCGACGACTTCACTGAGTCCGCCCGCGTTCGAAGCGATCACCGGAATGCCCCGGCTGAGCGCTTCGACACACACAATGCCGAACGCTTCGTACCAGACGCTCGGCACGACCAGCATTTTCGCGCGGTTCAGGAAGCCGGGCATCTCGTGTCGATCAAGCTTGCCGACGAATTGCACGTTGGCCGGCAGGTTGTTTTGCAGTTCGGGCATCTGCGACGGGTCGCCGACGATCTTCACCGGCAGCCCGGTGCGCCGGCCGGCTTCGATCAGCACATCAAGGCCCTTTTCCGGGCTGATTCGGCCGACGTAGGCGACGTAATCGCCGCCGGGTTCGCGGAACGGTACGTCCGGCAGGTCAGAAAAATTCGGAACGACTTTCACGCGTTCCGCCGGGAAACCGCCGCGGATGATCAGATCGGCCACGAATTTAGTCGGGCAGACGTACGCACTCACCGCCCGCTCCAAACGGCCGCTCTTGCGGGCCCAGGCGTTGCGGAGGGAATACGCGATGCTCATCGGCACGCTGCCGCGGCAATTATGAATCGCGGCCCAGTATTCGTGGCCTCCCATGCACTTTTCGCAGATATCGCCTTTACGCAAGTGCTGCGCCGTCGGGCAGGTGATCTTGTAATCCTGCACGTGCATCACCACCGGCACGCCGGCGTCGTGAAACGCATCAAGAGCGCTCGTGCTCAGCTGCGGATACAGGTTATGCACGTGCGCGATGGCCGGTTTGTGGTCGGCGATCAGCTTGGTGAATTCCCGGTAAACCGACGGCGAGTGAATAGCGCCCCCGAACGCCGCGAGTTTCGACCAGACGTTTTTCAGGTCGGCGTTGTGCCGGGCGATGTCGACGACGTCGTGGCCGCGCTCTTTAAGGAGCTTGGAGATCGCGGCGAACAGCACTTCCATGCCGCCGGGCAGCGTGTGGTTGTTGTGGACGTTGAACAGTTTCACGCGAGGCTCCTTACGCCCTGGTGTTGTTCCGCGGTGCCGAGCAGGTCGGCGTAGAATTTCAGCGTCTGCTCCGACACGACCGGCCAGCTCATCGAGCGCATTTTTTCGAGCGAGTTCGTTCGCATCCGCCCGGCGAGCTTCGGATCAGCAATGATCGCATCAATCGCCTTGGCGAGTTCGCCGGCGGATTGGATCGGCACCAGCGAAAGATCGAACTGCTTGTCCAGATCGTCCGGCGTGCAGGGCCCGCGCGTGGTGACGGTCGGCAGGCCGTGCGCGAGCGTGGCGAGCAGACTGCCGCGGTTCGTGCTCGCGCCGCTGTGAAACGGCAGGGCGGCCAGGTCTGACGCGTGCAGGCATTCGCTGATGCGGTCGAGGCTCGCGCCTTGCACCCACGTGACATTCGGCTGACGCAGTTGCGCCTCCATCGCCGGCCGCCAGTCGGCGACGCGGTCGAAGTCGCCGAGAACGAGCAGTCGCACGTTTCGGCCTGCTTTTCTCAGGGATTCGATCGCCTCGTGCAGTTCCGGCAGGCCCTTGTGCGGGTAGAGGATGCCGAAGAACGCGACGACGGTTTCGTCATCACGGAAGCCGAGTTCGTCTCGCCACCGTTGCCGATCAGCAGGCGTGGCCGCGACGGGTTCGGCGTTCGCGGCGATGGGGATGATCGCCGTCGGCGGCCGGCTGAAGGGCATGTAGGTTTTCAGGAACGGCCCGTCGCGGGTCAACATGGATCAGGCCGTCGACGCCGAAGAGCATGGGTGCGACGCGTGGCGCCAACGATGCCGCATCACGCGGAAGTCGTGAATCGTGACGAGCGATTTCGCGTTCGGGTGCTTCCGCCGCAAGAGCGACGGCAGCACATTGATCATCAGGCTGCGGCCGTACGCGACGGCGGGGTATTGCAGATGAACGATGTCGTACTGGCCGAGCACGTCGATGACTTGGTGGCGGTTCGCCCAGGTCCAGGCCGTGATTTCGCGGCGGACTTTGAAGTTCGCGTTAGAGTCGTCGCCGGTGCCGGCGGTGGTGATAACGGTGACATCCGCGCCTTGCTTGGCCATGGCGCCGGCGAGTTTTTCGACGTAGTCTCCGATGCCGCTGATGGCGGGCGGGTAATCGCCGCTGACGAGTGCGATGCGGGGTTTCATGCCAGTTCCTCCTCGTCCGGCCGAACGAATGCGGAGCCGGCAAGCGACAGATAAACAAAGAGTGTGGGGACGCTGGCGTCGCCGAGGCTGCTCTCGGCAAAGCCGTGCACGATCGCGCCGAACAGAATGGCGGCGGCAACCGCGGCCGACGGGCTGTTCAGCAGTCGTGACGCGATCGTCCAGCGCAGCAGCGCCGTCAGCAGGATCATCAGGTAGAGCGAAATGCCGACGACGCCGAGTTCGAGATACCAGTCGAGATAGACGCAGTGGCCTTCGCTGATTTTGAACTTCACGAAGTCGCTGACGCCACGCGTGTTTTCCGGCGTCCAGAACGTTTCATAGCCGTAGCCGATGAAGGTGCGGTTGGGGTCTTTGTCCGCCTGCATGATGGCGAACTTCCAGATGTCGGTTCGGCCGGTGAGGCTGCTGACGTCTTGTTTTTTCACGTCGTCGCGGCCCATCGAAACGGCACCCTTGATCGAGGGCAGCATCTCCAGCGACGACAGCCACGCCAGGCCCGCCGCCAGCCAGGCGGCCAGCAGCAGCGTCCAGCCGAGGCGTCGTGGCGGCGAGGTGAGCACCCACAGTGCCGCGGCCGCGGTCATGCCCGCCATCAACGCCGTGCGCGATCGCGTGAAGAACAGCACAAGGAACGCCAGCGCGAGCGATGCGAGCAGCCATTTCTGTTTCGTGAGTCGAAACAGGTATTGGCTGGCGATCATCACCACGATGGCGTTGAGTGCGGCGTGGTTCGGGTGCATCATGCCGCCGAAGCGCCACTTGCCCAGGTCCGGGTGATCGACCGCCCAGATGCGGGCTTCGTTGCCCATGCCCACAAGCAGCGTGATGCCGCCGGCGATGAGTGCGATCTGTGCGATTTGTTTGACGTCGTAATGTTTCAGGAAGCCGACGACATTGAGGATCATCGCGGCGAAGACGATGAGCCGCTTGCCGGTCTGGCTGATGTCGACGCTCCAGCTCATGCTGGCGAACGCCCAGCCGACGAAGAGGACGAGCGGGTACATCACGCGAAGCTTGTGCGCGGCAGCCCGCGGCCGGGCAGTGCGCACAGGCCCAGGCCGTAGACCGCGAATGCGATGTAGCCGAGCTGGCGACTGGTCTGACCTTCGGAGATGCGGTCGACGAGGGCGGCGACGTCGCCTTCGGTGCTGGCGTACCAGCGTTGGCTGACGTCCCACGCCCAGTTCGCCGCGGCGAAAACGACGCAGACGACCAGGCCGGTGATCCACGGCACGCGCGAGGCGGGGCGTTCGTCTTCGACCGAAATTGTTGGCAGGCTCAAGGCGGTCATACGGCCGCCTCCGCCACGATCTGCGGCGTGGGCGGGAGTTCGTCCGGCGTCGTCGGGTGCGCTCTGCGCACGGCCCAGGCGAACAGAATGGCGCGGGACGACGCGGCCAGAAGCTGCGCGATCAGCATGCTGGCCGCCGCGCCGGCGACGCCGTGGTAATGCGTCGCCGCGATGCCGACCGTGAAGAGTGTGATCAGCGGCAGCGAGTTGCAGTACATGTCCAGGTCCGCGCGGTGCAGCGCGAACAGGCCGCGGGAGAGCGTGAAGGTGATCGCCTGCACGATGATCGCCGAGCAGAGGAAGCTGATGGCCGAGTGTTGCCCGGTGAACTTGCCGTGCGTGAGCCAGGAGAGTGCGGTGTCGGCGAAGAGGCTGACGAAGACCGCGGGGCCGGTCATGACGATCGCCGTCCAGATCGCCACGCGGTAGACGTAGCGGCGGAAGGCGTGGCCGGTCATTTCGGTGACGGCTTCGGCGATGCGCGGGCCGATGAAGTTCTGCAGGCCCATGAGCAGCGGGTTGGCGACACAGGCGAGCTGGTAGCACGCCCCCCAGACCGCCACGCCGACGTCGCCGCCGAGCAGCTTGATCAGCCACGGGTAGAGCAGCATGCCGGCGTTCCAGGTGAGGCCGGAGAGGAAGACCCATTTCGTCTGCGGCCACGATTCGCGCAGGTCATGCCAGGCGGCGCCGGCGTGCGGCTCGAAGCGGCGTCGCGTCGCGATCAGCCAGTAGATCGACGGCAGGGCGGCGGCGGCGGCGACGACGACGATCGCCGTCGATGCCGACAGGGTGTTGGTCGATTTGAGTGCTAAAATCCCGGCGATCTGCAGCACGGCGACGGCGAGATCGAGCGCCACCGCCGCCATCGGGTGCCGGGCGGTAAAGCAGTACGGCCGCGCGTAACTCCGCAGGCCGATGAAGACCGTGCCCAGGCCCAGCGTCAGCAGCACGAGCGCCATTTCGCGATCGGAGCTGAACGTGATGCCGCTGGCGATGAGGGTGGCGATCGCGGTGATGAGCGACACCGCCGTGTTCTGCAGCAGCGTGCTGCCGTGGAATTGCCGCAGTGCCTGGCCGTGCAGGCGTGGCGAGCGAATGGTGTGCGGCGTGAAGACGAGGGTCGCCTGGAATTCGGCGGCCCAGATCATCAGGTTGAACGCCAGCGTGTACGCCGCGTAGTGGCTGACGTCATTCCTGAAATGGTTCAGCAGGAGGAAGTTCGTCGCGAAGGTGGCGACGCTGACGAGGCCTTGATCGGTGAGCGTCAGCAGCACGCGACCGTGCCGCTGCCAAGCCGATCGAATGCGATCGGTCATGGCAGCCGGGGTTGGCGGAGAAATGTCCGTCATAAACTATTTCGCTCGGCCTCTTCTCCCCGCTCCCGGTACCCCGCGCGAGGGTTAGGGAGGGGGCCGCATTCGACTTCGACTGAAATTCCGATTCGACTTACGCGGCCCGGTCGTACAGCCAGTCCGGGATCGGGAAGCGACGCTTGTTCAGCACCACACCGGCCACGCGGGCACCGGCGGCCTGCAGCGTGCGGACGCTGCGGCGGACGACTTCCTGGTGCAGATTCCCACACTCGACCACCAACAACACCGCGTTGCACTTGGCGGCCAAACGCAGGGCGGTCGGCGTGGTGGACAGCGGCGGCAGATCGATCACCACATGACGGTGCGTCTGCGTCGCTTCGACGAGCAGCCGGTCCATGCGGTCCAGCAGGCGCGACGCGCCGCCACTGCGGCCGGCCGGCATGAGCGAGAGACGCGGGTGGTTCGTCGGCTGGACGAAGCTGTCGATCGACGACTCAGAGTCCGTGGCGACCATCAGCCAATCGCCCAGGCCCGGCGTGTCATTGCCGCCGAGCAGGCGGTGCTGCGTCGGCTCGGCGAGGTCGCTGTCGATCAGCAGAACCTGGTCTTCCGGCGACAAGTGCATCGACGCTTCCAGGCGATCGGCGATCGCACTGGCGACATAAGACGTCATCGTGCTGGCACCCTGGCCCGGGCGGCAGCTGACCAGGCCCGTGATGAACGCGTTCTGGTGTTTGTTGCTGAGAATGGCGTCGAACAGCAGGCCGTCGACGATGCCGTGCGCGCTCTGCAGGAGTTGCGGGCTCCAGCGGCGCATCGGGCGGACGTCGGCGGTGCCGACCGGCAGGGCGCGGCCATTGGTCGAACCGTTCGTGAGCGCGGCGCGTTGCACCACGCCCGCCTTGGGCTTCTCGGCCTGACCGGGCAGGAGCTTGGAGAACAGGCCGTTGTTCTTCGCGGCGGGACGGCCGACGAATTCGGCCTCTTCGACGACCGGCACGCTGACGCACGGCAGGGCGGCGATGCGGTCAATGTCTTCCGGACGCTTGGCGCTGCGGCTGAGCGTTTCCGCCGCGATGCCCAGGCCGACCGCACCGCTGGCGGCGACGAACAGGCCGAGCACCAGCAGCATCAGGCGATTCGGAGCGACGGGTTTCAGCGGCAGCGTGGCGGGTTGAACGACGCTGATGTTGTTGAGCTTTTCGCCTTCGAACGACGCCATCAGCGTCGCCCGGCCCGCGGCTTGTGAGACCGCCTTGAGCGTGTCTTCGTCCAGGTTCGCCGAGCGGAGCATGGCTTTGATTTTCTGCTCGACTTCGTTGAAGCGTTTGAGCTTCGCGTCGGCAGTCTTAAGCTCTTCCGTGATGGCCGCTTCCTTGGCCTGGGCGACACGGGCATCGACGCGGCTGGTTTCCAGACGCGTGTTGAGTTCCTGGTAGGTCGGGTTGACGGTTTCGGTGTTCTCGCCGCCTTCGCCATTCGCGGTAGCGAGCAGCGCACGGTTGCTGGCGATCTTGTCCTGCAGGATCTTCACCTGCGGGCTGTTCGGGAGGTAACGCGCGTTTGCGTCGGCGAGTTCGCCCTCAAGCTTGGCGATTTCCTTGCGAAGCTCGTCCACCCAGTTCATGGCCTGGTTGTGCGTGCGGGACGAAATAATCGTCGGCGGCACGACTTTGAGCTGCTCAGACAGGCTGTCGACTTGCGCGTTGGCGGTGATGCGGGCGGTGCGCGCTTCGCTGGCGTCGCGCTGCAGCGTGCCGATCTGGCCTTGCAGGATGACGCGCTGCTCGTCGATGTTGCCGACGCCGGCGTCGTCTTTGATCTGGCGGATTTTGTCTTCCAGTTCGTCGATCCTCTGCTTCGAAAGGTCGCGGGCATTCTCCAGCAGCTTGGCGCTGGGGCTGTTCGTGTAGACCTTGCTGCGGTGTGACTGGTAGCTGTCGATGTACGTGGAAACGACGCTCTGCGCGAGCTTCGGGTCGCTGCTTTCGAACGAAACGCTCAGCACGTTGCTGTCAGGAACGACGTCGAGCGTGAGGTTCTGCTTCAGCGCGAGCAGTGCTTTCTTGAAGACCGGGTCCTGGTCGTCATTGGTGACGGCCTCGACGTTCTTGCGGAGCAGCGGGCCGGCACCGATTTTCTTCACGACGCTCTCGGCGATCTCGTTGCTCTTGAGCACTTCGAGCTCGGTCTTCATCTGCATTTCGCGCTGCATGACCGGCTGAATGAGCGGCCCGCCGAGGCTTGCGGTGGCGCCGGCCGAGAGTTCGCTGCCCAGCGGGTTCAGCAGTTTGCCTTCGCTGAGATAGCGATTCGGCATCGCAAAAACGGCGGCGACCGTCAGCAGAAGCGCGACCACGAAAAACGTGGCCACTTTGCGGCGGTGCCAGAAGAGGACGAACAGCAGATCGCGCGGGCTCGCCGCCGAGGCGGCGCGACGCCCCGGACGATGCGGGTTGGCCAGCAGCGGGTCGGTTTCTTGTTGTTGCGAAGCGAGAATGAGGTCGTTCACGGCAGACTCCGATCGGGCATTTCTTAGTTCACGTTGAACATGATGAACCCGGTTTGCGGGATGATTTTGCTGATGTGCTGATCGATCCAGTTGTCGACGTTGGTGATGGTCGTACGCGGCACGAAGACGATGTCTTGCGGCTGGAGCATGAACGGCGTGTACGACTGGCCTTTGAGCCACTCTTCGACGTCCAGCTTGTAGCCGACACGTTTGTCGCCGACCTGGCGGACGATCAGGACCTGCCGTGTTTCGGCGAACGTCGTCTTGAAGCCGCCGCTGGCCATGACGGCCTGGAAGACGTCCATGTCGGTCGGCATGTCCAGCAGGCCGGGCTTTTCGACTTCGCCGGCGATGTAGATTTTCCGCTGGTAGCTCTCACGCAGAATGACGGTCACTTGCGGGTATTTCAGCTGAGTGGCGTACGCCTCTCGCAGGTAGGCGGACAGTTCGCTCGGCGTGCGGCCGGCGGCTTGAACGTCGCCGATGATCTGCATGGTGATCTGCCCGTCGGGGCGGATCGTCTGCGTGTCATTGAATTCGCCGGCGTACGGGAATTTTACTTCGACCTTGTCGCCGGCACGCAGCACGATCGGGCGGGTCGCCGGCGGGGGCGGCGGGGCCTCATGAGCCGGACGGGCGTTCGGGGTGACATTGCAGCCGATCAACGCCAGGGCGGCGACGGCGGCGAAGGTGAGCGGGCGATTGTTCATAGCCATCCAATTCGTCAGTACGGCCGCCGCTTCAAAGCGTGGCTTCCTCGTTACATCGTGCGAAAACTGCCTAGACTGAAGCATTCTGTACGCCTGATAACTGCTTCGGTGGATTTATCCCTTGCGATACTCAGCCGGTGCGTCAAAGCTGCCGATAGGATGGAGAGGACGGCCTGTCTATTCCGAGGCCGGGGACGCTTGTGACCGATAACAGCCCGCTCAAGATCTGTTTTATCGCCTTCTGCTGTGAGCCCGGCCGCGGCAGCGAGTGGGGCCTGGGCTGGAGTTACGTCCAGGAAATAAGCCGCACGCAGCCGGTCTGGGTGGTCGTTCACGACGAATGCCGGCCCGCTCTCGACAAATACCTCGCCGAGCAGCACACCGGGCACCCGATTTATCCGACCTACGTCTCCATGCCGGCTTACCTTCGGTGGATGAAGGACAGCTGGTATTCGCTGTTCAACGTCTACTACTACCTGTGGCAGTTTGCGGCCGGGAAGGCGCTGCGGCGGTTGCACGATCGTGTGCAGCTGGACCTGGTGCAGCACGTGTCGCTCTGCCGATGGTGGATGCCTTCAGCCGGTGCGGCGATCGCGTCGCGCGGCGCGGCGTTCATTTTCGGCCCGGTGGGCGGCGGCGAATTGCTGCCGAGCAAGTTCCGTGACCGCGTGCCCGTCATGGGCAAGGTCGCCGACGCGCTCCGCTGGATCGGCCGCACGATTTGCCGGCGTGATCCGTTCCTGGTGAAAACGATTCGCAGTGCAGACCTGCTGGTCGCCGCGATTCCGCCGGTGAAGCCTTGGTTCGCGAAATACGTCAGCGACGAAGTCGAACTCGATTGCGCGTCA
The DNA here is from genome assembly GCA_049840775.1 of Tepidisphaeraceae bacterium. Classification (GTDB taxonomy): domain Bacteria; phylum Planctomycetota; class Phycisphaerae; order Tepidisphaerales; family Tepidisphaeraceae; genus RYN-431. Next base: position 178,149 of record JASGJJ010000003.1, on the reverse strand, counting down.
TGCTGCAGCGCTCCCGATGTGCTTCGGGGCGCGACTTTCGCCCGTGAAACGCGTTCCACGCACGGCCCGTTCACGTTCGCCAGTTGTGGCGGCCTGAGCTACTTCCGCGGCGTGGACCTGGCCATCCGCGCGTTCGCCAAGGCGGACATTCCGAACTCCCGTTACGTCCACGCCTGCGACGGCCCGATGCGGCCGGCGCTGGAAGAGCTGGCCAAAGAACTCGGCGTGAGCGGCCGCGTGATTTTCCTCGGCGACATCCCGCACAGCGAATGCGTCAAGGCGATGGTCTCCGCAGACGTCGGCGTGCACACCGTGCTGCGTGACAGCGCCGGCGTGTTGCCCGACGCGCTCTATGCCGGCCTGCCGTTCATCACGCTCGATCATCTCACGCCGTCGATGCTGGTGACGCCCGAATGCGCCAGTTGATTCCGATCCACGACCATTCCACGCCGCAGGAGTTGATCGACGCGCTCGCCCAGGTGATGCGCGAATGGCACGCCAACCCGGCGATGGTGGCGGCAAAGTCTGAAGCCGCCAAAGTGCGCGGCCGCGAATTGCTGCCGGACAATCGCGGCACCCTGATTCGCGCCATGCACGATCGCGCGATGCGCAAGCACCGCCTGCGTGAACAGGGCCAGCACCAGAGCCGCCCGAAGCTGCCGAATCAGGCTTCGTCGATTACGACGGCGTCTTCGCGGTGAACCTGGCACCAGACGCGGTCGCCGCGCCGCACGGCCTCGTGCATGCTGCCTTCGTTCGCCACCAGCACGGATAGTTCCAGCCCGCCGTCGGTTTTCACATTCAATTCTGCGATCGCGCCGCGAAACAGTTCATCGACCACTTCGGCCGGGAATGCATTGGCGGCGTCGTCGGGGCGGTGACGCGTGATGTTGATCTTCTCCGGCCGCACGGCGATCCGCACGGTTTGCCGGGACGAATTGACGGTGCCCGCCATCACGAGTCGCAGGTTCGGTTCGATTTCCAGGATCGTCTGCTTCGGCCCGGTCGAAAGCAGCTTGCCGTCGATGACGTTCGCTTTGCCGAGAAACCGCGCGACAAACGTTGTCCGCGGGCGATGGTAAATCTCCTGTACGCCGCCGAGTTGTTCAATGCGGCCGCCGTTCACGACGACGATGCGGTCGCTCATCGTGAGGGCTTCTTCCTGGTCGTGCGTGACGAACACGAACGTGATGCCGAGCTTGGCGTTGAGGCGTTTGAGTTCGATCTGCATCGCGTGGCGCAGAGCGGCATCGAGCGCCGACAACGGCTCGTCCAACAGCAACACTTTCGGCCGATTCACGATCGCCCGCGCGAGGGCGACACGCTGACGCTGCCCGCCGGAAAGTTGTGACGGCTTACGCTTCTGAAAGTCGACCAGCGCCACGGCCGCCAGGGCTTCGTCGACGCGCGTCTGCATTTCCGCCTTGGCGATGCCCTTCATTTTCAGGCCGAACTCGATGTTCTGGCGGACGTTCAGGTGCGGGAACAGGGCGTAGCTTTGAAAGACCTGATTCACTTCGCGGCGGTAGGGCGGCAAATCGGTGACGTCTTTCCCGTCAATCAGCACGCGGCCGGTGGTGGGCTGCTCGAAGCCGCCGATCATGCGCAGCATCGTCGTCTTGCCGCAGCCGCTGGGCCCGAGCAGTGTGAGAAACTCGCCGGCGCGAATGCTGAGGCTGACGTTATCGACGGCGGTGAAGCCGCCCCAGCGTTTGGTGACGCTCTGGAATTCGACCATGGGCGGCGGCGTGTCAGTGGGCTGCAAGAGATCGTGGCCTTTCCGTGGTTAGTGTTTGATCACGAGGGTGCGAAGTTCGGTCATGTCTTCGATGGCGTAGCGCGGCCCTTCGCGGCCGACGCCGCTGTCTTTCACGCCGCCGTACGGGAGCGGATCGAGCCGGGCGGTGGGCGTCTGGTTGATCAGCACGCCGCCGACATCAAGCCGTTCGAACGCCTGTGCGACGAGCGACGTGTCACGCGTGAAGACGCCTGCCTGCAGGCCGTAGCGTGAGGCGTTGACGGCGGCGATCGCCTTTTCAAAATCGCCGTACCGCGACAGCACGGCAACCGGGGCGAATGCTTCTTCGGCGACCAGGCGATGCCCGGCGGGGACGTTTTCGATGATCGTCGGCAGCAGGCACGGCCCCTCGGCGGTGCCGCCACACCAGGCGTAGCCGCCCGCGGCGACGGCGTCCTGGGCGGTTGCGACGGCGCGCTCGAGCGTCGGCCGGTCGATCATCGGGCCGTTCAGAACGTCACGGCGGCTCGGGTCGCCGGTGACGATGTTTTCTTTCGTGTACGCCACCAGGCGATCGCGGAATTCGTCGTAAATGTCGGCATGAGCGAAAATCCGCTGCACGCTGATGCACGACTGCCCGGCGTTGGCGAACGCGCCGGTGGCGATGGCGGGAACGGCGGCGGCAAGGTCGGCGTCGGCGTGCACGATCACGGCCGCGTTGCCGCCGAGTTCGAGCGTCACTTTTTGCTTCACCGCCTTCGCTTTCAACTGCCAACCTACGGCAGCGCTGCCGGTGAAGGTGACGACCTTGATGCGCGCGTCGTCAAGTAGTGCGTGAACGGCGGCGTTGTCGCAATGCAGAATGTTCACCTGCCCCGGCGTGCCGCCGCAGGCGAGGATTGTCTCGGCGAGTTTCAGTGCGACGGCGGGCGTGCGCGGGCTGGGTTTGAGGACGATCGTCGCGCCGCACGCAATGGCCGGGGCGACTTTGTGCGCGACGAGATTGAGCGGAAAATTGAACGGCCCGATGCCCAGCACCACGCCCACCGGAAACCGCCTGGCGATCGCACTCTGGCCGACGCCCGGGGCGTAACCGGCGGCGTCGAGGGTTTCGCTGAAAGGACTTCGCGCCTGTTCTGCCGAGTCGGTGAAGGTGATGATCGCGCGGTCGACCTCTGCCTCGGCGAGCGTGATCGGCTTGCCGCTTTCGAGCGTAATCAGTGCGGCGAAGTCGTTCCGCCTGGCTTTCAACTCGGCCGCGACGCGAAGCAACAGTTCCGCCCGCTCGTGGGGCGGCTGGCGTTTTGTTTTTTCGAACGCTGCTTGGGAGGAGGCGATGGTTTGCTCGATGACCGCGGCGTCGGCAAGGCAGACTTTGTGAACGGTTTGGCCGGTCCATGGGCTGATCACATCGGCCGTGTTGGTGGTCGTGATGCGGTCGGAATCGATGAGCAGCGGAACGAGGTCGGCCATGGGTGATTCTATGCCTCGCTCGGCTTGCGGCGGAGGGTCAGGGCGTACGTGGCGATGAACAGCACCAGCAGAATCATGCCGAGCGCCGAGCCGAACGGTTTATCACGGGCGGCGGTGAACTGGCGCTCGATGACGTTGCCGATGAGCATTTCCTGCCGGCCGCCGAGGATGTCGTTCACCGCGAACATGCCGATCGCCGGGACGAATGTCAGCACGATGCCGGCAATGACGCCGGGCATCGTCAGCGGAAGAATGACGCGGGTGAACGTGCGGAAAGGCGTCGCACCCAGATCAAGCGCGGCCTCAATGAGCGACTTGTCCAGCCGTTCCACGCTCGTGTAGATCGGCAGGATCATGAACGGCAAATACGCGTAGACGAGGCCGACCATCACGGCGGTTTGCGACGGATAAAGTTCCGGCTTCAGCGGGAATGGCTCGGCAATCAAATGCAATTTCAGAAACGCCGGGTTCACGACGTGCTCCATCAACCACGGCCAACCGATCGCGGTGAGCGTGGTGTTGAGCAGGCCTTCGCTGCTGAAAATCGTTACCCACGCGTAGGTGCGGACAAGGAAACTCGTCCAGAACGGAATCGTGACGGCCAGCACGAGCAAGTTCCGCCAGCGCTCCGGCGCACGCCCGATGAAGTAAGCGGCCGGGTAGCCGAGCAGCACGCACAAGGCCGTCGCGCCGGCGGCGTAGTTGATGCTGATGACGCTGACCTTCAGCCATTGCGCCTTGATCGCGTCGGCTGATTGCGTGAAGACGGCGACGTTGATGGCGGTCCAGAAAACCGCCACGAACACCGCCAGCCAACCGCCCCGATTGCCCCGGCGAACCAGCACGTAAAGACCAACAGCCACGACCGAAATGCCAAGGCTGACCAGCAACGGCGTCCACTGCGCGCCTTCGGCAATACGGCGGTAATTGTCGAGCGAAAAGCGGTAGACGATCTCCCCGAGATTGCCCCGGTCGCTGAAGCTGAAGACGACCATGATGACCGTCGGGACGACGACCAGCAGCAGCACCCACAGCAAGAGCGGCGCGAGCATGCCCAGGCCCAGAGGCCCGGACGCCGCCCGCTCGTGTTTTCGATCGTCGGATCGGTCGTCATCGGTGATTACTGGCCTTTGAGGTTCGTATAGACCTCGTCGACGACGGCGGAGCGTTTGCCGATGTCATGAAAGATGTCGAGCTTCACATTCGCCGGCGGGTAGCTGGCGGCGTTGTTGCGGGCGTCGTCATCGAGCAGCTTGCGGGCTTCCACATTCGGGTTCGTGTACGGGAACTCGTCGCTGATGAGCTTGCTGACTTCAGGCTTCAAGATGTAGTTGATGAACTTGTGCGCCGCCTCGGCGTGTTGGCTGGTCTTCGGGATCGCCAGGCTGTCAATGAAGCGGTGCGTTCCTTCGCTCGGGATGACCCATTTAAATTTGCCCGGCTCTTTGCTGAGCAGCGTCGCGCCTTCGCCGGACCAGACGACGCCCACGTCGACGTCGCCGTTCAGCAGGGCGGTCTTCGGGCTGTCGCTGTCGAACAGCTTAATCTGCTTCAGCCACTTGGCCATGATCGGTTTGACCATTTCAAGGTTGGCGTCGGACATGTCGTTGATGTCTTTACCCTTGGTGGCCAGCACCCACGACACGATTTCTCGGCCGTCGTCGAGGGCGACGATCCGCTTGTCGTACTTGCCGCTGAAAACGTCTGCGAAGCCCTTGATCGGGTCTTTGATTTTCTCGCCGTTGTAGACGATGCCGACCGTGCCGCTCATCCACGGCACGCTGAACTTGTTGCCCGGGTCGTGCGCCATCTTTGCGAAGGCCGGGTCGATGTTTTTGAGGTTCGGTAATTTCGCGTGATCGAGCTTGGTCAGCTTCCCTTCGGCGATAAGCGCTTCGATGGTGTATTCCGACGGCTGAATGAGGTCGTAGTGTGCACCGCCGGCCGTCAGCTTGCTGAGCATTTCTTCGTTGCTGGCGTAGGTTTCGTAATTGACCTTGATGCCGGTTTCTTTCTGGAAGCCGTCGAGCACGGTCTGCGGCACGTATTCCGACCAGGCGAAGAGGTTCAGCTCTTCCGCCTTGACCGACGTCACGAACGTCGCCACGCACGCCACGGCCGTTGCGATGGATTTGATCCACTTCATACAAAACTCCTCGGGTTGAGCACGATTCAGCCGCTTCAGCCCTTCGCTGATGACGACCAGTAAAACAGTCACGCCGATCACCAATGACGACACCACATGCAACATCGGCGGCGGCCCTTTGACCGATCCCCAGATGCGCAGCGGCAGCGTCATCGACTTGGCGTCACTCACGAAATACGTCACGATGAAATCGTCCAGCGACAGCGTAAACGCCATGAGCGCACCGCTGACGACAGCCGGGGCAAGGTAGGGGAGGACAACGCGGGTGAACGCCTTCAGCGGCGTCGCGCCGAGGTCCATCGCCGCCTCTTCCAATGACGGATCAATGCCGGCCAGGCGGGCGTTGATCGTCACCATCACGTACGGGAATGAGAACGTCACGTGCGCCACGATGACGGCCAGCAGGCCGCGTTCGATGTGGCTGCCGAAATCGCCCAGCAGCGTGCTGGCCATCGTGATGAGCGACAGCAGGCTCACGCCCATGATGATTTCCGGAACGATCATCGGCACGGCCACGAGGGTCGTCAGCGTGCGGTGCAGCGGGTATTTGTATTTGAACGTCAGCCACGCCGCCGAGGTGCCCAGCAGCACGGCCACGATCGTGGAAACCACGCCGACGATCACGCTGTTCCAGATCGCATCGACATACCCCGGCACCTGGTCCCAGATGCGCGTCTGACGGTCTTTGACGAACTGCTTGCGAACCTCCGGTGCGGCCGACGCGCCGGCCCAGTCGAGCGTGCTCTTGGCGGCCGAGCGCCAGGCGGCGTCAGGCTTTGGCGCTTCGCCGTCCTTCGGCGTGACGTCCAGGCCTTCCCGCATGTCGTAGACGGCGTGGTGCCAGAACGCGGAATACCACTTCGTCGTGAAGCCTTTCCACCGCGCGCCGTAATCGGCCGAGTTGAAGGACCAGATCACCAGCACAACGATCGGCAGGTAGAGGAACAGCAGCACCGCCGCCGTCCAGCCGCCGAAGAGGGCGTTCACCCGCGCCATGCCACTCGGCAGTCGCCATTTGCTGCGGCGAGGTTGGATCGGGGCGCTTCCGGGCGTGGCCACGAGCGCTGAGTATCGGCGTCTGACAAACTGACGCAACTTTTTCTCTCGTCCGCATTTGCTAGAGTGCTGAGGAAGGAACCAAACGATGTCACAACAGCAGACGATTCTCGCCATTCTCGAACGCGGCCGCGGCATGCTTCGCCGCCACTTGGAAGACTTCACCGAAGCCGAATTCCTCGCCCGGCCGGTGCCGAGCGCTGATCATGTCGCCTGGCAGTTATCGCACTTGCTGAATGGCTACACCATGATGCTGGCATTGTATGGCGCGGAAGGGAAATATACCGTTCCTGCGAAAGTGGCCGAGGTCACGAAGGAAACCGCCAAAGTCGACGACGCCTCGGCGTTTTTGGGAAAAGAAGAGCTCCTCGCGGGCAATGAAGCCGCCATCGGCGTCCTGATCGATGCGATCAAAGGCATGACCGACGCCGACCTCGACAAGCCGTCGCCGGAATACTTCCACCGCTTCGCCACCACGCTAGGCCAACTGGCGCTGATGGTGCCGCTGCACCAATCCATGCACATCGGCCAAATCCAGGTCATCCGCCGCTCGCTGGGCAAGCCGGTGTTGTTCTAAAAGGGCTACCCCGAATAAACCGCGCAGGCCGCCCAACTCACGTATCGGGGTGCGTCTGAAATTGCGTTGCGCGGGTTTTCCGGAATTGTGGACATTGCAAAAGGATGAACAGGCCGCACAATTGCGGGCCACGATTGGGAGTGTGTTGTTCATGGCTATGAATCTTTGTTGCGCGTTGGGTCTGTCGGGATTGGTGTTGGCAATCGGGACCGGGACGGCAAGCGTTCAGGCGGCTCCGATCCACTATTCGGAAACGCAGAGCCCCGATTTGCCGTTGTTCGCCGAGACGATGACGCCGCTGACGCTCGACCTGGGTTCCAACACCGTCTCGGGCAGTGTTTCCTCGCACTTTAACTCGGCGACCGGCGCGCCGATCACTTTCGACTTCGACTCATTCGCGTTCACCGTGCCGGCCGGCATGGCGGTCGACAGCATCTCCGTCACGGCCGCCCACGGGAACACCGGCGACCTGAACTTCTCCGCAACCTGGTCGCTCGGTCAGGGCAACTACAACAGCGCCCTCTACACAGAACTGGTCCAGAAAAAAGTCCCCTTTGACCTGTACGCGCCCACCACCACGACGACCTTCGTAACGCCCGGCACCGCGTTATTCGCCGGCGACTACAGCATGAACGAGACGACCATGCTGTCCCAGTACACCAACTCGGGCGTTTACCTGTTCACCCTGAACGTGGTCGACGCCGCCTCCCTCCCCGAACCCGCCAGCCTGACCGCCGTCATGGCCGGCACGCTCACGCTGCTCGCCCGCCGCCGCAGCCGGTGAACACCAGGTCCGACACAGTTGGTTCTACAGGACTCGGGCCATTCTGGCCGCTCATTCTGCCGGGACGAAGTCTGGCGTGCCGAAGTAGGTGCTGAGCAGCACGCAGCCGCCCGCGGTGGCGTGCGGGCCGTGCGGCGTGCCCGCCTTGGCGACGAGGAAACTGCCCGGGCCGTAGGTCACGCCGTCTTCGACGAGGTCGCCCTCGATCACGAAGACGGCGTGGTCGGCTTGCGTGTGGCGGTGCGCGGGGATCGAACTCCCCGGCTCCATCCGAATCATGCCACACATCCCACCAACCGCCTCGGCCTGCTGCAGCATCTTCATCGAAACCCCCGCCCACCCCGTCGGCGACCAAACCAGGGCGGACGTGTCAGTCTTCGTCTCGTACATGCGGACTCTCCCCTTGGGTGATTAGCGAGGATGACTATGCCAGACCGGTTGCCAGTTTCAATGCCTTGGCTTAACGGTTAGCACAGGGCATCACCAGACCTGCAGCGACTAGCCGAGCATACAACCGCTGGCCGACTTCCGCACAGGCCTCAGGTTCAAAGCCGTCCGGATAGAGCGACGCAGAGAAAATGCGAGACACCGCATGGGCCGCGTCGATGGGGGACGCGATCCGAGGAATTTGGCCGACCAGCGAAGCAATTTCGCGGTCCCATTCGTCTGCCGGCGAACCCATGCTCAACAGCGAGAGCGGATCCCAATCGCTTACCACTTCACGGATGACAGCGAACGCTCGGTCGTAGTCATTGCGAGAACGCATCGTAGTTTCATAGGGCGGTATGAAATCCCGCCGTCTTCCTGCTTCGGTCCGTCAACTCCGCCACTCGGCCCACTCTGCGAGTGTTGTCGGCGTTCCGATCGGGTATCGACCGGTTTTCGCATCCTCACTCCGGTGCCACCAGGTGGTATCGGCATTGTACAGCGGTGCGTAGAAGTAGATCAACGCTCGCCGCTGATGGTATCCGCTCACCAACCCGGCTGGTGCCCAATTGTACCACTTCACGCCATTCACCCCGGTCGCCCCGGGCACGAACCGTCCGCCCATCGAGAGGCAAACGTAACTGCCTAAATACAAGAAGGCCGCGACAGCGAAGTAAAGCGACACCCGATGCAACCGTTTCAACGATGCCGCGCGGGACTCGTGGCGTCGTTCGAACTCCGCATCATCACGTTGGTGCTGTGGCATACCGCAGTTTTAGAGCCCGGTCTTTCCAGTTCCGTAGGGTCCGCCCCGGAGGGTTGCGCATGAAGAGCAGAGGTTTTAACCACGGAGGCACTGAGAACACGGAGCAAATGCGAAGTCACATCCGTTTCTTCTCCGTGTTCTCCGTGCCTCCGTGGTTATATCTCTTTCTTTTGATTCAATAGGAAGTTACGCCACATGCCGCCGCCGCTTGATGCGCAAGGCTCCAGGGCGGACCCTACATGACTCAACCGTCAGCAGATCGCGGCCCTGGTCGGCGTGGCCCCGATGAACCGCGACAGTGGAACTCAGCGTGGCCGGCGGCACATCCAGGGCGGCCGCCAGAGCGTGCGGAACATGCTCTACATGGCCACGCTCACCGCCCGGACCTACAACCCGCTGATCCGTTCGATGGCCCGTCGTCTGACGGCGGCCGGCAAGCCGTTCAAGGTGATGATGACCGCGTGCCTGCGGAAGCTGCTGACGCTCTTGAACACGATCATCCGCACCCGCCAGCCGTGGAGGCCCGAATGCCAAAACACCGTGTGAATCTAAAGTCGAAAACTACGCCCGAAGACTTGCACTTAAACACAGCCGCTGCAGCGGCTGGTTATGCCGCACGCTTGCGGACCCAATCTTTAAGCGACTGGTACAACGCCCAGAGCAGCATCGTCAGCCCTATAGCATACAGCACAGTGGTGATCCAGACTGCTACGATGTCGCCCGGCGAGTAGACCGAAAATCCCATTCCGATGCAGCCAGTGGCAAGAATACACCAGAACCTTGAGTTTGGCACTCTGTGCGGTGGTGTCTCGTGCGGCATAACGCAACGCCGTTCAGTGGCCGGGCCGGCGGGACAACGCCGACTGGCCTGAGGTGCCCCGAACGCCGGGGCCGGTCCACTTGTATGTTGCCAGAGTCATCCCCTTCTGTCGAAGATATTCCCGCCCCGCGTGCCGGCGGCGAGCGGAGCGAGTCGGCGGCACGCGGGGCCAATCGTCTGCGGGCGGGTCGGACAGATCGACGTCCATTCGGCACGCGTGACGCCGTCACCATTGCCGGGCTGCAGCCGGATCGTCCGAGCCGTCTCGCGTCTTGTGGGCCCAGCCCGGACAGCCGCACGACCGGCATTTTGCCTGCCAGGTCGCATTCGCAAGTGAGGGAGTCGCTCATGAGCCGCGAGTCGCCGCAGGTCTTTGTCGGGATCGATGTCGCCAAGGAGAAGTTCGACGTGCACCTGTGGCCGCTCGGGCGGGCGCTGAAGTTCGACAACACGCCCGCGGGCATCGACGCGCTCGTCGCGGCGTTGGGCCCGTACGCCGTCGCTTTGGTCGTCATTGAAGCCACCGGCCGCTACGAGCGGCGGTGCGCGTTCGAGCTGATGGACGCCGGCTTCGAGGTCGCGGTCGTCAACCCCCGCCAGCCGCGCGACTTCGCGCGGGCCAGCGGGCAGCTGGCCAAGACCGATGTCATCGACGCGAAGGTCCTCGCGCAGTTCGGGGCCGTCATCGGCCCGCGCAAAAGCGACAAACCCTCGGCCAACCAGCTGCTTCTGGACGAGCTGGTCACGCGTCGGCGTCAACTGGTGGAGATGATCACGCAGGAACGCCAACGCCTGGAGCAGACGTGGAACCCGGCGCTGCGGGGCCGGATCAATCGGCACGGGGACGCGTTGGAACAGGAACGGAGCGAAGTCGAGGCCGAGATCGAATCGCTCATTGATCGCGACGACGACTGGCGGGGCAAGCTCACGCTGCTGAGGAGCGTCCCGGGCGTCGGCCCGGCGACGGCGGCGACGCTCATCGCCGAACTGCCCGAACTCGGCACGCTCAACCGTCAGCAGATCGCGGCCCTGGTCGGCGTGGCCCCGATGAACCGCGACAGTGGAACTCAGCGTGGCCGGCGGCACATCCAGGGCGGCCGCCAGAGCGTGCGGAACATGCTCTACATGGCCACGCTCACCGCCCGGACCTACAACCCGCTGATCCGCGCGATGGCCCGTCGTCTGACGGCGGCCGGCAAGCCGTTCAAGGTGATGATGACCGCCTGCCTGCGGAAGCTGCTGACGCTGCTGAATACGATCGTCCGCACCCGCCAGCCGTGGAGGGCCGAATGCCAAAACACCGTGTGAATCGAACGTCGAAAACTACGCCCGAAGACTTGAATTCAAACACAGCCGCTGCAGCGGCTGGTTATGCAGCATGCTGCCTCGGCCGCTAATGGTTCATGCCTTCCAAGGCAGTCCCATATGCTTTCAGGAAAAACCAAGCAAAAGCACCGCCAACAGCGACCAATGTTAGAAAGACAATTGCCGTCCAGCGAGCCCACGGCGGCAACGTCTTTCTGAGCATTGAGTGGTCGATCGCTTGCGGCATAACGTAACCGTGTTCACCGGCCGGGACCGGCGGGGTGATGCTGCGGGTCAGGAACGGGCCGAACGCCGGCCCGGTCCGGTGCAGCACGTGGTTAGTCCGGCATTCGCGCAAGACGGCCCTGAGAGCCGAATCAGGGCGACGGCCGGTGGTACGCTTCGGCCCGGTCCGCTGCAACGTACCCGTTCAGCGCGCGGGACTTAGCGTACCGCCACTGTCAATAGCCGACGACCGGCCTTCTGTCTACAAAAATATACTCCCCGCCGCCGATACGGTTATGCCGGACTAACATCCCAATAAACCGAACTACTTCGCGTTCGCGGGATGCCGGCTAGGGCATTTAGCGTACGCGTATAGACGCGACGCTAACCCAATTATTGAGCATTGCAAGTGTCGTTTTGTGATTGGGTGATGTTTGGGTTGTCGGTCAAACGGCCGGCGTGCCACTCGGTGCGTCCTGTAAATCGGAAGATCACACCCGCCCGTGGGCGGCGAAGAACGTGGCGACTTCGGCCTTGCCCATGTACTTCTCGGCGACGCGGCGGTCGGTGGCGGGCATGTCGAGGAGGCAGAGGCAGTCGAGGCACTGGCCGAAGGCGGGGTCGACGTTGAAGGTCAGGGCTTTGGCGCCGAGCTTCATGTACTGCTTGAGCAGGATCGGCGCACGCGGCCGTCGGCTTCTAGGTCGCTGACCAGGTCGCTGAGGTCTTCGAACGCCTGGATCGGGCCGGCGAGCAGCTTGGCTTGTTCGAGGATCTTCTTCTCGAACTTCGGCGGCGTCTTCGGGCGGACGTAGCGGCTCATTTCGTGCCGATTGCCTTCACGCAGCATGAACTCGGTCATCAGCGCTCGGCTGAGGGGCGAGTAGGCGTTGCTGACGCTGACGGGGCCGATGAGGTAGCGGTACTTCGGGTGCCGCGCGACGAACGCGCCGATGCCTTTCCAGAGCAGCATCAAGGGCGAGAAGCTGCGCTGGTATTCGGCCCGGACGAAGCTGCGGCCGAGCTCGATGGTGGGGCCGAGTTTGAAGAAATCGTCGGGCAGATTGAACAGCGTGCTGATGTAGAGCCCCGCGTTGCCGCGTCGGCCGACGAGTTGGTCAGTCAGGCCCAGGCGATAGCCGCCGACGAGTTCCTGTTTGACAGAGTTCCAGACGAGCAGGTGCTGGTAGGTGTCGTCGAACTTATCAATATCCAGCGGCTGGCCCGTGCCTTCGCCGACGGCCCGGAAGGTGATCTCCCGCAAGCGCCCGACTTCACGCATCATCTGCGGGCAGGCTTTGGACGTGGCGACGTAGCAGCGCAGATCGCCGCTGGTGGCGAGCAGGGCGGAGTCGCCGAGGGCGGCGAGTTCACGGGCGAGGGTTTCGCCCGTCGGCGCGCTCGCGATGGCGGCGGGCTTACGGAAGCGGGGGCGGAGCTTGTCCCAGCCCCGGGCGACCCAAGTGCGGCGGACGGGCTTGCGGCCGGCGAGGGCGTAGGTGCGGCCGCGGAGGTAGTCGGAGACTTGCTCGTCGGTCGTGAAATTCCCGATCTCGCGGCCACTGATGACGCGGCCGATCTGCAGACTCATCGGCTTGTCGCGCGTCTTCAGGAGCGCGCGGGGCAAGAGGGCGGTGCGCAGCCGCGGGTGGATGAGGCCGGCGAGTTGGAAGAAGGCGTCGTTCTTCCCTTCGAAATAGACGGGAACGACCGACGCCCCGGTTCGGCGGATGAGGCCGCTGATGTGCGTGGACCACTTCGGGTCTTCGACGGAGCGGGTCTGCAGATTCAGGCTGCTGACTTCGCCCGACGGGAAGATGCCCAGACAGCCGCCGTTGCGGAGGTGGGCGAGCGTTTCCTTGAGGCCGCGGCTGTTCTTGGCTTTGTCGACGCCGAACGGGTCGACGAAGATGCACATCGGGCGCATCTCCGGAATCATGCCGAGCAGGTAATTGACGAGGAGCTTGGCGTCGGGCCGGACGCGCAGCAGCACGCTGGCGAGCACGAGGCCTTCCACGCCGCCGAACGGGTGATTGGCGACGACGACGAGCGGCCCGGTGCGGGGCAGGCGTCGCAGATCCTCGGCCGAGACCTGCACGGCGACGTTCATGTCGGCCAGGCATTGCTCGGCGAAGGTCGCGGCGTCGCCGCCGCCGGCGATGACGCGGTCGTAGATGCCGTTGATGCCGCCGAACGCCAGCATCTTCTCCAACGGCCGACTGACGAGCCGCCCGAAGGGCTTGGCCTTGATCGGGTCGAGATTGAAGAGTCGGTGTTGCTGAACTTGCGACATGCGTAAATCGACCATCTTCCCCAGTTTAGGACGCCGGCGTGCGGGCAATGCTAACAGACGGTCAAGGATCTGTCAGGATGAGCGGGGGGATGGGGACAAGAGGGGGAGAGGGTAGGAGGCGTGAGGCGTGAGGAAAGAGGGGAAGCAGTTTTCCCTCACGCCTCACGCCTCTTCCCCTCCCACCCTCGTGCTCAGGCGATCGCTTCACGGGCGGCCGCGACCACCGCGGCGTCTTCCCACGGGCTGTTGGCGACCGTGTTCAGCACGTCGCGGCCGGCGCCGATGCGGCCGAGGGCGCGGACGGCGGCGTGGCGGGTCGTGTTCAGGTAGAAGCCGTTGGCGTTCGTGACGATCTCAACGAGCATGTCGACGGCGGCGGCCGACTTGAGCTGGCCGAGGGCGAGGATCGCCTCGCTGCTGACTTCCGCCATGCCGTCCCGGGCGGCGACGAGCAGGGCGTTGACGGATTCGGTCGTGTCAAAACTGCCCAGCGCCATCGCGGCGGCGGCGCGGACGACGACGTGGCAGTAACCGTCGGCATTTTCAAGCGTTGCGACGAGGTTCGGCACCACACGCACGTCGCCGGTGCGGGCAAGGGCGGCGGCGGCATCGACGGCGGTTTCGACGGCCGGGTGACGCAGCTGCGCGACGAGGTCGGCCGGGAACGCCGGGGTGACGACTTCCACGGTGCTGGCGACGACGGCCGGCGCGGCGACCTTCTTCGCGGCGGCGGGCTTCACGGCCTTGGTGCCGACGGCGGCCTTCTTGGCCGGGGTCTTGCGGACGGCCGGGGTGCGACGGACGGGCGATTTCTTCGGTTTGCGAGGCATGTCGGGTTCCTTCCCTTTTGCGGTTCAAATCTTCGCCGACGCCTCATGCGCCGACGGAGGCTTGTTATCGGTCGATTCTACGTGCGACGGTGAGCCCGTTTCGGTTATCATGGGCGGCCCGGACCGCCCCGGAAGAGGAAAGACGTACTCCATGCGAACCGACCTGACCGCCCGCATCGTTCGTAACTCGTTGTCAGCACTCCGCCCGACGCTGCTCGGCCTGATCGCCGCGGGCACGCTCGCCGGCTGTGCTTCGGACGGCGTGACGCCAGAAAATTCTTCGAAAACTAACACGATGGATCGTCCCGGCGTGACGCCCGCCGGCACGCCCGGCCCGTCGCCGACCGCCAATCGCACCGGCCCGGGAACCGCCACGCCCGCCGCCAACGCCGACGGCGTCACCATTCCGCCGAACGCCCGCTACACGATCGTCTGCACAAGCTTCACCGGTGCCGGCCACGTCCAGTCGGCGCGGCAGAGCAAGGAAAACCTCGTCCGGGCGACCGGAAAAAACGAGTTCTACATCATCCACGACGAAGCCCAGAGCACGCTTTACTACGGGTATTACCGGGAGCGCGATCGCGTGCTCGACCCTGCCGAGGCCGGGCGGTCTTTGCGGGATTTGGAATACCTTCGCTCGCTCGTGCAGAACGGGCAGCGGATTTTTTCGCCGCTGGTCGTCCCCCTGCCTACGCCGGACCCGATCGCGCCGCCGGAGTATGACCTGGCGAAAGTCGACGCGGACAAAGACCCGAACGACCCGACCCGCCGCTTCTGGACGATCGTCATCGCCGACTACAGCAACGACGTGATTATTGACGGCAAAGGCCGCAAGCAGATCGTCATTGAGGCGGTGACTGAGGCGCGGAAGATGGGGATCGAGGCGTATTTCTACAACGGCCCGCACTCCAGTTCCGTCTGCATCGGTGCCTGGCCGCGCAAGGCGATCCGCGAGCAGGAAGCCGACATCGCCCAGACCCCCGAAGCCCTCGCCGACAACGGCCAGGAACTGCTCGTCGCCGACCGCCGACTGACAGACGGCGAAATGGAAGAAATCAAAAAGACCGGCCGTGACATCAAGGTCATGGAAAAGAAGGTCGAAGTCGATGACCCGTCTCTGCTGCAGATCTGGTCGAAGTACAAGGATTACAGCCTCAACGGCAACATCGAGATGCTGGTGAGCACCGACCCGAAGACCGGCGAAAAGAAACGCCGTCCGAAGGAAACGTTCCTGGCGATCATTCCGCGTGAAAAGCCGGTGCAGTCGATCCTGGCGGGCGGTTCGCAGCCGCCGCAGCAGCAGGAGATGCAGTCGATGCCGCAGATGCCCAACCCGCTCACGCCCGGCGCCAGCGGCACGTCGGGCGCGGGCCAGTTGAGGTCGATCGGCCGATGAGCAAACGCCCCACGCGGATCGTCGTCGCCACCCGTAACGCCGGGAAGGCCAAAGAGTTCGCCCGCATGCTCGGCGGCGACGGCATGGAGTGGGCGGACCTCTCCGCCTACCCCGACGCCGGCGACGTCGACGAGACCGGCCGAACCTTCCACGCCAACGCCTGCCTCAAGGCGACCGAATACGCCAAACGCACCGGCCAATGGGCGCTCGCCGATGACAGCGGGCTGGAAGTCGACGCGCTCGACGGCGCGCCCGGCGTCTACAGCGCCCGCTTCGCCGCCATGCACGACGCCGGGCAGGGCGACTCGGCCAATAACGCTTTACTGCTCCAGAAGCTACAAACCGTCCCGGACGACCGCCGCACGGCGCGATTCGTGTGCGTGTTGGCTTTGTCGGATGAAGCCGGGCGGATTATTCTAACCGCCCGGGACACGGTCGAAGGGCATATCATGCACGGGCCGCGGGGGACGAACGGGTTCGGGTACGATCCGCTGTTCGAGGTCTCGCCGGGCCGGGCGATGGCGGAGCTGTCGCCGGACGAGAAGTCGCAAATCAGCCACCGCGGGCGGGCGTTGCGAAGGTTGAAGGAACTGCTGCAGCCGCTCTGGGCGGGCACGTCGGAAGGTTTGGTATGAGCAAGATCGTTGTCGCCGTTTCGTCCGCGTTGGCCGCGGAGCGTCTGGTCGCTCCGGTGGGCGACTTCGCCGTGAAGCTCAATGCCGAGGTGCTGGTCGTCCATGTCAGCCGTCCGAGCGCCGGCCAGAGCCGCGAGAGCGAAGAGGCCG
Organism: Tepidisphaeraceae bacterium; assembly: GCA_049840775.1. Lineage (GTDB taxonomy): Bacteria > Planctomycetota > Phycisphaerae > Tepidisphaerales > Tepidisphaeraceae > RYN-431. Next base: position 161,529 of record JASGJJ010000003.1, on the reverse strand, counting down.
AGGGCGACAAAGCCGTTCGCGCCCTCCAGGACGGCCTGCAGGCCAAGGGCGTGACGACCAACACGCTGCTGATGTTCAGCGACGACATTGCCCGGGCGATTCTCAATACTGCCGAGGAGCAAAAAGCCACGCTCCTCTGCCTCGGCCTGACGGGCAAAAATGTCTTCGCCCGCCTGCTCGCTGGCAACGTGCCGGTGGAGCTCATCCGCAACACCAAAGTGCCCGTTCTGCTCTTCCCGCCCGAACTCGGCGACGCCTGATCATCGATTTGTCGCCGGCAAACGAATGTTGTTCCCGTGACGAAATCGCCGGGAAAATCGCCGGAAAACCGCGCCAATGCGGCCGCCAATCGCCGAATAGCCTCGAAGCCGGCGCGTTCGTGATTTAGCATATCGCGTCATGCCGATCCCGAAGAAGCTTGCCGGTTTGCTGCTTTCCATGTCGTTGACCACAGGCGCTTTCGCCGAAACGCGAATGGTCGCGTTCGGCGGCGGCAGCTCTCCGCAGAATGACCAGCAGTCGCTGCTGAGCAACGTTCATTACTTCGATCGCGTTCGGAAGATCCTGAGCCTGGATAAGACGCCGTTCGAAGTTTACTTCGCCGACGCGGGCAAAAACGCCGTCGTTCAGGCGTCGGCGAAAGACGACGAACACCAGCAGCTGGTCAACCTCGTCGGCATGCTGCTGTACAACTCCAATTCCACTCGGCTGCGGTTCAACAAGGTCGATCGCGGTGACATCGCCGGCGAAGCCACGACGGAGAATCTCGCTAAGTGGTTCGATGCCACCAAGGACAAGCTCAAGCCCAAAGACCGCCTGATCTTCTACTTCACCGGCCACGGCGGCGGCGAGCGGTTCAATACGGTTTCGCCTCGGAACACCACGATGTACATGTGGGGTAAAAACGAAGGCTACCCGATGCGGGAGTTCGTCAAGCAGCTCGATAAGCTCGACCCCGCCGTCGAAACCACGCTGATCATGGTGCAGTGCTATTCCGGCGGGTTTGCCAACGTCATCTACAAGGACGGCGACCCGGAGAAGGGCCTGAGCGATCACCTGCGGGCCGGTTTCTTTTCGACGGTCGCCTCCCGCATGGCGGCCGGCTGCACGCCGGAGATCGATGAAGACGATTACGAAGAGTTCAGCACCAGCTTCTTCGAAGCGCTCTGCGGCCAGAGCCGCACCGGCAAGAAAGTCGACGGCGCCGATTACGACCACAACGGCACGGTCACCTACAACGAAGCCTTCGCCTGGACGGTGCTGACCTCAAGCACGATCGACATTCCGGTCTGCACGAGCGACCAACTGCTGCGTGACAAAAGCCGTTATTTCAAGGACGGCGACTCCGCCGGCGTACTGCCGAAGGAAGCGGCCTGGCCCGCCGTGATCGCAGCCGCCTCGCCGTCGGAAAAAGCGATGCTCGAAGGCCTGTCCGAACAGCTCGGCCTCACCGGCGACGATCGCCTGGCGGCCGCGGGCCAGATGGCGGAGCGGCTCGATCAGGAAATGCGTCCGCCGCAGATGCAGCGTGGCCCGATGAACGCCACCAGCCGCAGCACCACGGGCCCGACAAGCCGCCCGATGTTCAACCGCGGCCAGAACCAGCAACAGCCGGTCGATCCGGCGCGGCAACGGTTGCAGCAGGCCATCCTCACCCGCTGGCCGCAATTGGCGATTCCGCTCAGCCCGCAAGCGATCGAAACGCTCGATAAGGAGTGGAAAGAGATCGAAACCACGCTCAAAGCGCAGCCGGAATACGAGCGTTTCGCCAACATGATGAAGCAGAATCGCGAACGCAGTGACGCCCGCCAGGCCGTGGAATTGAAGTGGGTGAAGACCCAGCGTCTGCTCGAACGGGCGGCCTCGGTGATTCTCGCGAAAAATCTCCCCCAGGTTGCCGATGCTGCCACGGTTAAAGCATTCGAAACGCTCAAGCGAATGGAAGGCGGCAACCTCAACACCGCCGAATAAACGCCGCGTTCATCCGCGACCGCCAATAAAACGCCGCCGGCCATCACGCCGGCGGCGTTCGGCGTTTCTGAAACAGGCGACCATCGGCTTCCCTCATGGGGTCTTACGCCTGAGGTGAAACCCGTTGTTCTGTCCACGCTCACCAACGCCGATGAATTCGACAGTGGTGGGTGGAGGATCGTGATGAACGCCAAGAGCAAGCTTCTGTTGATCGACGACGTGAAGATGATGCACAACCTCGTGCAGACTCGGCTCGCGCAAGACGAGTTCGAGTTCCACTCGGCGTTCTCAGGCGAACAGGGCATTGCGATGGCGTGGGAGATTCATCCGGATGTCATCCTGCTCGACGTTGAAATGCCCGCACCGGACGGCTTCGAAGTCTGTCGACGGCTGAAGAACGACCCAACCTTGTCCAACATCCCGGTCATCTTCCTGACGGCAGTGACCTCTACGGAACAGAAAATTCGCGGGCTGAATGTCGGCGCGATCGACTTCATCACCAAGCCCTTCGACGCCGGCGAATTGCAGGCGCGGCTGCGCGTCGCACTGCGGACGAAGGAACTGCTCGATCTGCTCTCCAAAAAAGCCATGATCGACGGCCTGACCGGGCTCTGGAACCGCGGGTATCTGGACGAACGCGTGAGCGAAGAAATCGCCTGGGCGAAACGTCACGGACGCCGGCTGTCATGCGTGATGATCGACGCCGACCACTTCAAATCCGTCAACGACACGTATGGCCACGGGTTCGGCGATATCGTGTTGCGTGGCATCGCGACGGCGATCCAGGACTGCTGTCGCACCGAAGACGTCGCCTGCCGATACGGCGGTGAAGAGTTCGTGCTGCTGCTTCGCGAAACCGACGCCATGTCCGCCCTGAAGCTGGCCGAGCGGATTCGCACGACCATTGCCGCCATGACATTCACGCGGGACGACATTTCGATCAAGGTGACCTGCAGCCTGGGCATTGCCGAACTGCAACCGAGTGAGACGGATATCATCGATCTCGCCGATTCCGCGCTCTACACATCGAAACAGAACGGCCGAAACCGCGTGACGATCGCGACGCCGAAATGCATCGCGGCTTGAGAGCAGGCAGCAACGACGCCTATTCCAAGTAGGTGTACCCGTCTAGGCCGTCTTCGTAGAAGCGGAGCAGGAGGCGGCTTTCTTCGATGCTGAGTTTTTGCTCTTTCACGCCTTTTTCGACGGTCTTGCGCATGGCACGCAGGAGTTCGTCGCCACTGTATTGGACGAAGCGGAGCACTTCGCGGACGGTGTCGCCTTTGATGACTTCGTCGACGCTGTAGCCGCCTTGTTCGTCGATGGTGATGTGGACGGCGTGCGTGTCGCCGAGCAGGTTGTGCAGGTCGCCGAGGATTTCCTGGTACGCGCCGACGAGGAACGCGCCGATGTAGTAGTCTTCGCCGACGTACGGGTGAAGTTCCAGCACGCTCTTCACGTCGCGGCGGTCAATAAACCGGTCGACCTTGCCGTCACTGTCGCAGGTGATGTCCGCGAGAATGCCGCGGCAATTCGGGGCCTCCTGCAGGCGGTGGATCGGCATGATCGGGAAGAGGTGATCGATCGCCCAGCTGTCGGGCATGCTCTGGAAGATCGACATGTTGCAGAAGAACGTGTCGGAGAGCATCGACTCCAGGCCCTCGAATTCTTCCGGCACGTATTCCAGCTTGCGGACGATGTTGAGGATTTTCGAGCAGACGCCGAAGTACAGTTTCTCGGCCAGCGCGCGGTCTTCCAGTGTGCAGTAGCCGAGGCTGAAGAGGTTGAGGACGCTGTCCTTGGCGACCTGGGCGTCGTGGTAGTACTCGGTGAAGTTCTGCTCGTTCACGCCGCTGTAGGTGTCGAGCAAATTCTGAACGGGTTGCGGCAGGCGCAGGCGTTGTTCGTCGGTGACCTGAGGCAGATCGAAGCGGCCGAAGCCGCTCCAGCCGATGCAGTTGAAGATGAGGACGCTGTGGTATGCCACCATCGCGCGGCCGCTCTCGCTGAGGACGGTCGGGTGCGGCACCTTGGCGGCGTCGCAGACTTCCTTGATGTGGAAGATGATGTCGTTGGCGTATTCCTGCAGGCCGTAGTTGATGGACGACTCGAAGTTCGTCTTGCTGCCGTCGTAGTCAACGCCCAGGCCGCCGCCGACGTCGATGTACTTCATCCCCGCGCCGAGGCGACAGAGTTCGGTGTAGACGCGCGCAATTCCATGATGGCGGCTTTGATGTTGCGGATGTTGTTGATCTGGCTGCCGAGGTGGAAGTGAAGCAGGTTCAGGCAGTCGGCCATGCCTTCTTTTTTGAGGTAATCGACGGCGTCAATGACTTCGGAAACGAACAGGCCGAACTTGCTGCGTTCGCCGCCCGATTCCTGCCAGCGGCCCGCACCCTTGGCGGACAGCTTCACACGCACGCCGATGCGCAGGCTTGACGTTGTGAATCTTGGCGAACTTCACGATTGCTTCCAACTCGCTGAATTTCTCAACGACCGGAATGACGGTTCGGCCAATCTTCGTGGCGAGAATGACGGCCTCGATGAACTCGTCGTCCTTGAAGCCGTTGCAGATGATCGGCGTGGTGTCGTCGTCGACGATCGCCATGACCGCCAACAGCTCCGGCTTGCTGCCGGCTTCGAGGCCGAAGCTGTGCGCCTTGCCGAAGTAGTGAATTTCTTCGACGACGTGGCGCTGCTGGTTCACCTTGATCGGGTAAACGCACTGGTAGCGGCCGCCGAAATCGTGGTCTTTGATCGCCTTGGCGAACGCCTCGTGAATCTTGTCCACGCGGTGCTTGAGAATATCGGTGAAGCGAATGAGCACCGGCGCGGCGATATCGCGGCTGCGCAGGTCGTCGACCAGCTTCTTCAGATCGACGGCTTTTGTCGGATCGCCCGTCGGGTGGACGGAAACGTTGCCTTCGCCGTTGATCGAAAAGTATTGCTGGCCCCAGCCCTTAATATTGTAGAGCTTGGCGGAGGCGTCGACGGACCAGTCGCCATTGAACGTCTGCTTGGCGATGCTGGGTTTTGGCGCGGCGGTAGGGCGCGGGCGTTCGGTCTTGGCATCGGACTCATTGAACGCGGCGGTCTGGCTCATTGTGGGGTTCCACCTGTCGGCAGAAAGTAAAACTTCGCGAAGACGCTTCGCTTAGCGGGAATGGTATCGCAGACGCGCCAAAATCCACGCGTCGATTCGCCCGGAAGCGAAAAATTAATGCGGCATTAGATCGCGGGCATCTGCTGGCTGAGGCAGTGGATCGCCCCCAGGCCCCAGATCAGCTCGTAACAGTCGATGCCAATGACTTTGTGCTTCGGCAGGTGGCTCTGCAGAATCTCGATCGCCTTTTTGTCGTTTTTCTTATCGCGAAACGTCGGCACGAGCAGGGCGCCGTTCACGAACAGGAAGTTGATGTAAGTGGCCGGCAGACGCTCGCCGTCGTGGATGACGGGCCTGGGCATCGGCAGTTCGATGATCTCGAACGGCTTCCCGTCCTGGTCGCGGAGCTTCTCGGCCTGCTTGCGGGCGCTTTTGAGCGTCTTGTAATTGACGTCCTTCGCGTCCGGCTCGATCGCCATGACGAGCTTGGTGGGGCTGATGAAGCGGGCGAGGTCATCGACGTGGCCATCCGTATCGTCGCCTTCAATGCCGCCCGTCAGCCAGAGGATGTTCGTCTGGCCGTAGTAGTCTTTGAGGTATTGCTCGATCTGCTCTTTGGAGAGGTCCGGGTTGCGGTTTTTATTCAGCAGGCAGTCGGTGGTGGTGATGAGCGTGCCTGCGCCGTTCACCTCGATCGCACCGCCTTCCATGATGACGCCAAGGCCCGTGCGGGCCAGGGCACGCTTGTAAACGCAGCCGGTGGAGGGCCAGACGTCGGCGTCGGGCTTTTCGGGATAGAAAACCGGAATGCCGAGCTTCATGGCGATTTCGGTCGGCACGCGGTCGTCGTCGGCGTAGGGCGGGTACTTGCCGCCCCAGGCGTTGAAGCCCCAATCGACGACGGCCAGCTTCTTCTTCGCCCGGTTCACCACGAACGCCGGGCCGTGATCGCGGCACCAGTTTTCGTTCGTTTTGATGTGATGAAACACCACATTCTTCGTCGGCCCGCCGGCATCTTTGAGCTGCTGCCGCACGATCCGCTCGACGTTGCCGTTCGGCACGTTGACGTGAACCGTCTCCCGCGGCGCGATCTCGCGAAAGATCGCCGCCATCACCGCCGGCACGGTGTGGTGCTTGTCGGGAAAGCTAATTCCCTCCGGCCGCGGCCAGGAGAACCAGGTGCCGGCGTGTTTCTCCCACTCGGCAGGAAACGTGTAGCCAAGGGCGGCGGGGGTCTTCGATTCAACGCGCAGTGACGCCATGCCGCGACGTTGTACCTTACTCACGCCACGACCGACAGCCCCGCACTCACGCCGCCAATACTTTTTGCGGCAGCGATTCGATCCGTAAGTGCGTCCGGTCTTCCATCGCCCGCGACACCTCATACTTCCCGCCCGGCAGCAGCGGCGTCGCGTTGATTTCCTCCAGCCAACGGTCACGCAGTTCACGGGCGGCACTCACCAGTCGCGGATCGCAGACGCGCTTGACCTTTTCGGGCTTAGCTTTCGTGACCTTTGTCGGCTTCGCTTCCGGCAACGGCTCGCCCGGCTGCGGGATGTCGAACATCAATCCATTCCGCCTGATGACAGACGGCGTTTGTGGAATCTCGATCGTGGAAGGTCGCTTCGGAGCACGCGGCTTTTTCTCACCAATCAGCAATCCACGTTCGACGCTCTCCGGCGCAGCCGGCAAGATCATCGGCTTGGCGTCGCTCCAATGCGTGCCGGGCGGGATCGGCAAGACGATCCGATCCTCCCGAATGCTGCCGCCGGCCGTCTTGCTCGGGAACCACCATGGCGTCGTTGTATCGCCCGATCGAATCCGCTTCTGCCAGAAAATGTGGACACGCGATTTCTTCTCGCTCCCGGCGCAAATGCCAGCGGCACGAAGCCCATCGCCTCCCAGAACCGGTTGGCCGCGATGTCCTGCGCACCAGCAGCAATAGAGCTTGCACCCGTACGCGCTCCGCTCGAACTGCGCCTTCAGCAACGACGCGCCGACGAAAGCCCGTTGCTTTCCCGGCAGCACATTCATCTGGTAAATGATGCCCACGTCATCACGCTTGAAATACTGATCGTTCCCGATGCAGTACCCGACGCGCTCGCCAGCAATTTCCGCAATCAGCACATGCCCGAGCTTGATCTTCCCTTCAAACGTGGCCTTCGGCATCCAGCCGACTTGTTTCGTGTGCAGTTTTTGCAGCGCATCCATGAATGGAATGTCGTCCGGCGTCGCCGCCCGAATCGTCACGCCGATTTCAGGCAACGGCATCGGCGATCGCGTCGTCAATTCCTGCATCACACACCTCGAAGCAAGAGATTCAGCCACGGATAAACACGGATGGAAAAAGAAAGACCTCTTTCTTCTGATCCGTGTTCATCCGTGTCCATCCGTGGCTACACAAACTCACGCCGCCATCTTCATCGCCGGCGACTGCGCCTGCACGCCGCCGTACTGAATGACGGTCGCCACCGGCACGCACACCGGCCCGACGCTCGTGCGCGTGTACCACGCCGCGCAGACGAACACGTTCGACCCCGCCGCCACCGTGTCGGGGAATAAAATCTCGCACTTGGTCTTGGTGTAATCGCCCTGGTAGGCCCACAGCGTCGGGTCGCTGGGGTACGAATCACCCACGAATGTGTACAATTTAGCGCCGACGCAATTTTTTGGTTTTCCGCGCTTGGTCAGCGACGTGCTGTCGTAGACGTTCACGGTGACGAGCCGCCCGACGACGCTCAGCACTTCCACCATCGGCCGCGCCGTGGCGCGGGCTGCGGGGCGCGTTTCTTCGCCACGGTGATCTTCAAATCCAGCCGCATCGCGTCGGTGACGGTCGGCGTCTTCTGCACGATGCCGACGCAAACGCGGGCATACGCCGCGAGGTCTTTCTTGGCCACGTCCTTGGCGTTGATCGCCGGCCGCGTGCGCGTCGTCGGCTCGTAGGCACGGCTGTAGGCGGCCGAGTACGCCGTCAGCTTCGTCTGGAACAGGGCGATCTGCGGATCAGACAGCCCGTAATCCCCGGCCGAGCCGTCGACGCGGGCGTAAAAGTTCTGCGCCCATGACAGCAACAGTGCGTCCTTCGCCGGCAAAAAGTCCTTCTGCATAGCAAGCTCCTTCGGGCCCGAGGCCCGCATGTCGGCGGAGCCCACCCCACGACACTCGTCGCAGCGGAGTCTACGCCACGAGTGTTTTCGACCACTGAACCGGCCGACTGAATACCCGAGCGCAAAAATTGGGGATAACCGTGGTTATCGGGACGTAAATTGTGGATAAGATCGCCCTGCGCCGCGCCCCGGTGCATCGAATCCGCGCCGCGGTTCATCCGCGCCGCACCCCGGTGCATCCGGCCCGCGCCCCGGATCATCTATCTCAAGCTTCGGTGCATCCGCGCCGAGCGCCGAAGCATCCACGCGGCGCTTCGGTGAATCGAATCGCCGTCCCAAAGCATCGAATCGACGTCCCGGATCATCCGCCCGGCCGTGGGTGCTACAGGTCCCGGTACGCCGAAACCTGTGCCGAACCGCAATCGAACCACAGGTCTGCGACTACGCCGACCCGCGGCACAGAGCAAGCTAACTTCGTGGGAACAATGGATCCCAGTTTTGACACGACTCATGAAGAATCGCCAGAGAATTGTTAGGGCATTGATGGGCGAGAACGACGACCAAACCGCAGCCGCCATAGCCCCAGGGATTCTTGGTCGATGCGATTCGACAGTAATCGTCGATTCTTGCCTTCTCTGCTGCGGAGAAGCGACTGCAGTCATCGTGCGGCATACTGTCCCGATTATTCAAGTTGCGATGCGCGAGAAGCCCAAGCCTCGTTTCTTTCCGAATGCGATCGACACCACGGGCAAATGCTGCCACGGCGAGCAGATAGACATTGCCGACAGTGGCCGTCAGTTCTTGAAACATGCCCGTCCATGCATCCACGGCTTGATTGCCCGAGCCAACAAAGTCGTCAAGGAAAACAACCGTGTCATCCTTACCCAAACCCTGTCGCAAGAGGTCACTCCGCCCGATGAAGAGTTTATCGAAGTACCGCGTATTCAGATTGTTTGCCAACCGGAAACGGTGGAGCATCGAATCGCCGCTTTCGCCGGCGGTCCTTGAAAACGCCACGAAGACGAATTTTCCCGTTCGCCGTTTCTTAAACCGATGCCACCCGGGCAGACGTTTGAGCAAACTCCGGAAAGCGGCGTCGATTTCTTCGGCGGGAATGAACTCAACAACGTCCAAAACCCTAGCGGCAACATCACGATCGTTCGCGGCAAATTGATCGAGCCATTCGGACAAACGTGCATCGGTCACGCCGTACCGGTAGCCCTCAAATCGACCGCGCCATGTACTGCGCCGACGGTTGTCGATCGGAGTGCCTGCGGGTCGTGGAGTTCTCATTCGCGAACTCTCCGGTCTGCTTTGAGCAGCAGGGATCGGATTCGCCCCATGAGCTTTTCCATCGTGTCCCACATCTCCTTCTCTCCGTACATCTCATCGACTTGGATGTCATCGAGTTGCTCCATGAGTTTGCGGACGTCTTTGGTGAGCGTGAGTGCCAGCGCGTGGGATTTCGCAGTCTGGACCTCTAACGCATCAACTCTGGCGTTCGGCGTTTCCGCGAAGTCTTTTAGCTTCCTCGAGATTGTCTGAACACGATTTGCTTTTACAGCGTTGTTGATGTGCTGTTTCACGATCCGGAAATCGGTCACCGCGCGAAGACCGCCGGCCTCGACCTTCTGAATCATTTGGTCGGTGAACTTCACCGGCTTGAACCAGTCAAATTTCTGGACGTTGCGATCGTGACGAACGGGATAAAGTTCGATAAAGAAGTCAGCCTTCGTACGTTGCTCGGGATTGGAATCGAGCATCATTTCCTGATACTTGGATTCGTAGGACAACAATTTCTTGCAGCGCACGACCACCGCTTCGTCAAGCCCAGTCAGAGCGGCGACTCGCTTGTTGTTCGAGTCATTTGTTTCCCTCATCAGCAATTCGAGCTTCAGCGCCGTCGGCATCAACTCCCAGTCCTCGCGCAGCTTGTGGATTTGGAACATCGTAACGATGTTCTGAACAAGCGTAGGCTCTTGCACCTCATTGACGGGGACAGTCTTTAGTTTGAGCGCAGAGGCGCACATCCAGCGACGTTGCCCGTCGAGAATGACATATCGCTTTGACTTTGAATCTTGATAGACCGTGAGCGGCACCAGAATGCCGACCAACGCAATCGACTCTTGAAGTGTCTGAAGCGGCAACTTATCGAAAAGACGCCGCGGGTTGTGCGGATTGGGCTCAAGTTCTTCTGTCTTGACCTGTTTGACGCCGATCACGTGCGCGGCCACTTTGCTCATGCGGCCTCCGGTATGTCTAAGTTAGTGATCAGCAATTCGCCTGCGACCTTTCGCTTCGATGTGAAGCCGGCAATGTGGCGACGTACTTCGATCGCTTTCGAGTTCCAGTCTCTCGCAATTTCCCTTGCCCGGGGGCAATCTGCATACGAGACAAGGAACGATGCTCCTCTGGAGTCGATGCGTTTCAATTGGCGTGAGAGCCGATCGATATCGTCCTCTCCAAACGACCGCTTGCCGTATTCGACAAAAGTGCGAACGCCGGTCGCAGCAAACGGCGGATCGAGATAGACAAAATCGCCTTTGCGAAGATGCCGTAGCGTAGCCCCGAAATCACCTCTAAGAAGCTTCGCATTTTTCAATAGCTCGGATGTGGTTTCGAAATCGCACAAGCGTGGATACTGCCCTTGATCCGCACCGAACGGCACATTGAAGTCACCATTGAGATTCGTGCGGAAGATTCCGTTGAAACAATTACGATTCAGATAAACAAATTTCGCGGCGCGATCGATCGCTGTCGATGAATCTTTGTAAGTTCGGCGCACTTTGTAGTAAGTGTCCGAATCGCGTGGAATGTCATACAAAGCCTCAGCAACTGCGAGAGGGCTGTCGCGAATGGTTTCGTATGTGTCGATTAGCGCCGAATTGAGATCAGCGAGCACAGCGGCTTTTGGCTTAAGCTTGAGAAACAGACAGGCAGAACCGACAAAAGGCTCAATATATCTCTCGAACTTGTCGCTCCAGAACCCTGTGAGGGAACTCAGCGTCTTCCTCTTACTGCCCGCCCAGCGGAAGATCGGTACGATCTCGCCGTAGATCAGCCGATGATCTGTCGGACGAGTGCCCGACTTTTTGCAGGGTTTGATTTGATCATCTGCCAATCAATTGCACCCCGTAATCGCCACGCAGTCATCAATCCGAACAGCATTGTGAACGCTTGCCCTCACTGATGCAAGTCTGTTGCCGGTAACGAACAACCGCATGAAGGCCGATAACGGAGACATGCTCGCCCGCTCCGTCCGCCAGCCGATGCCGAGTTGATTCTGCGGGGGATCAAGACGGTCGCCCGCTGAATCAAGTCGGCGCAGTCGGCCGACGCGGATCGTCGGGCGGCGGTTCTACCTCTACGCGGCCGGGAAGTGGCCGGCGCGGCGGGGCCGGGGGACTCGGGCGGCGGCGAAGGCGTGGTCGCTCGATCTGGCGGTGCCGGGCGATGCGGCGTGAGGGGGATGCGTGCCCTACGGGACTAAACGACACGGTTCAGGCGTTGCCGATGAATCATGTAGATCAAACCGAGTGTTAGCTCAACCGTCGGGAACACGATGAACGTTCCGATGACCCAAAACGTCATCACGATATCCCATGACGTCGTTTCATCTCCCATCACTGGGTTGCCCAGCAATGAGGGCATCCCGGCGATGGCGGAAAAGGCATGGCACACAACCACGCCAATCCAGAACGATCTAGGGATCGGCGAATGAGTCATCGCAGGTGCCTCCACGACGTCGGTTGTCATGCCGTCTGATCAGCGAACCGCTTCACCAGCCCGCCATACGCATCAATCCGCCGATCTCGCAGGAACGGCCAGTGGGTGCGGCTGAACTCGACTTTTTCCAGGTCCAGCGGGCGGACGATGACTTCTTCTTTGTCGACGCTGGCGCGGTAGAGGATTTGGCCGTTGGGTTCGGTGATGAAGCTTTGGCCCCAGAATTGGATGCCGTCTTCGTTCACCACGCCGCCTTTGGCGTCGCTGATGTGTTCGATGCCGATGCGGTTCGGTGAGCAGGTGTAGCAGCCGTTGGCGACGGCGTGGCTGCGTTGGATGAGTTCCCAGCTGTCGTGTTGGGCTTCGCCGTATTCGGCCTTTTCGGTCGGGTGCCAGCCGATGGCGGTGGGGTAGAACAGGATTTCGGCGCCCTGCAGGGCCGTCAAGCGGGCGCCTTCGGGGTACCACTGGTCCCAGCAGATCAGCGTGCCGATCTTGGCGAACTTGGTGTCCCAAGCGCGGAAGCCGGTATCGCCGGGCGTGAAGTAGAACTTCTCGTAGTAGAGCGGGTCATCCGGGATGTGCATCTTGCGGTAGATGCCCAGGATTTGGCCTTGGTCGATGATGGCGGCGGTGTTGTGGTACAGGCCGGCCGCGCGCTTTTCGAAGAGCGACGCGATGATGGTGATGCCGTACTTCTTGCTGAGCTTGCAGAAGAGGTCGGTGCTGGGGCCGGGGATGGTTTCGGCCAGCTTGAAGAAGCGATGGTCTTCGATCTGACAGAAATACTGGCTGGCGAACATCTCCTGCGTGCAGACGATCTTCGCCCTGCCTGGCGGCCTGCTCGATGAGCTGTGCCTGCTTCTTCCGGTTGACGGCCGGGTCTTCCACGCACGCCATTTGCGTGATGCCGACTTCGACGATGCGGTCGCTTTGCTTCTTCTTAGCCATTGTGGGGAATGATACGAAATTTTCTGACGAAACGATGGATTGGTTACATGAAGATTTTGTAGCCGTGACGCGGCGGATGGCTGCTGCAGGCTTAGTTTGCCAATGAGAGCATGAATCGCTCGACATTGTCGGCCGCTTCGCCGAGGCCGCTTTTGCTGCGATGGTCAAGATCGGCGAGCAGGTCCAGCGCGTTCGCCAAGCCGCGCGTGCCGAGTTTGTCAGCCGTGCGCAGCAGCGCATCGACGTTGTTTGCCGGCCAGATGCGGAGCTCTTTGGCGATGGCGGGCGGGCTGACGCGCTGCAGCTTCAATCGGTGCGCTTTGACGGCCTTTTCCAGCCAGATCGTCAGCCACGTGACGGCGCGAAATTCAGTGCTCGGGTCGCTCGTCAGCAGGTGCCGCCAGCGTTCGAGGGCAGCAGAAATGCGGCCGGCGGTGAGTTCGTCGGTCATCTGCCACATCTGCTGTTCACGCTGGAAGACGACGCTGGCGTTGACTTCGTTTTCCGTGACGCGGCCGTCGGTCATGAGGGCGAGCTTGGCGATCTCGTTATCAAGTCGGCCGAGGTCCGCGCCGACGAGGTCTGCCAACGATTGGGCGGCGGCCGGGTCGATTGCGGTTTTGTGCGCCGTTTTCGCCCGCTCGATCACCCAGCGGGCCAGGTCGCGGTCTTTGGGCGGCTCGCACGGCTCCACTTTGCCGTGCTTGACGATCAGCTTGCTGATTTTCTGGTTCGCCGGCAGCGACTTGCACCGCAACACCAGCGTGGCCGAGTCGACAGGGTTGGCGACGTATTCTTCCATGTTCTCACGGAAGCGGCTGATGAATTCGTCCGCGCTGCGGACGACCACCAGCTTGCTGCCGGCAAACATCGAAAAGCTGCGTAATTCGTCTAGGACGTCGGCTAAACCGGCCGATTCGCCATCGAAATCGACGCGTTGGGCGTCTTTCCCCAGACCAGCGGCAATCCGCCGGACGGCTTCGAGCTGCAGGAAACTATCGCTGCCCACAAGGGCGAACACGGTCGGCATCGCGTTAAGTTTAAGTTGTTTGGGGAAATGCGGCGAGTCGGGGCGTCGGTGAGCCGTGAAAATAAGAAAACAGTCACGGCATTTACGGTTCGCCGACTCGCCGACTCCCCGGGTTTTCGCGTATACTGGGCCCGTCGATGGCAACGGAATTCAACAGCGTCTGTGACGACTTTTACGTCAACCTCCGCATCGGCACCCAGTTAGGTCTGCCGCAGCAGCGGGAAACGCTGATCCATTTCTTCGAACAGATTCAAAAATCGTTCCCCGACATGACGCGATTTCGTCGTGCCGAAGGGGAACTGGCCCTCGAAGAAGACCGTGAGCGTGACAGCTACCGCTGGATGAGCGTCGACGGCGTCCGCCTGAGCAGTGGCCACGTGAATCCGCCGTCGATTGACGACGCTTTGAAGCTGCACAACACGATCCTCGATTACGCCCCGCACACGCTCGGCCTGAGCCAGGTGGAAATCGACCACTTCGACGTGATCTTCGGCTTTGACCTTGAATTCGCCGGCAATCACGACGAAGTGATCGCCGAGAGCCTCATGTCAGACTCGCCGCTGGCGGGGCTGCTCGACGAAGCCGGCGCCAAGGCGGTCGACGTGCAGCCGACGATTACCGTGTCGCTCACCGAGGACCAGCGGCTGCAGGCGCGGATCGATGTTGTCACCCGCTCGAACGGTAACGGCCATCGTGGCGGCGATTTCGGCGGCGAGGCGATCAGCGTCTACCTCATCCTCCGCCGCTACTGGGGCGACCGCGGCCGCGAGCCGATGGAGCAACTGCTCATCAGCATGACCGCCCGCGCCGAACAGATGGCCCGTGACTTTGTCGTCCCCAAGATCATCCTGCCGATCCGCCAGGCGATCGGCTCCCGCTCGTAAACAAATCGTCCGCCGAGGGAAGAAGTTCCATGACCGAGACTGTCACGCCCAGCCAAGAAGAAGCTGCCCCCACGCCCGCCGGCCCGATCGTCGGAACCGCCGGCCGTTACTACCGTAACGCACGCTACATCATGACCGCCGGCCTGGTCATCATGGGGGCGTATTTCGCGTACGACGGCTACGTCGGCTACCCGAAAAAGAACCGCCAGATCGCCGAAATCGCCGCGATGATCGATCAAACCAAGCAGGGCTCGGAAGACTGGATCAAGCTCGACCAACTCCGGACCAAACTCGGCACGCCTGAGAGCGACACCTCGATCGGCACGCAGATTTTCCTCGGGTACGCACTCCCC
Source organism: Tepidisphaeraceae bacterium (assembly GCA_049840775.1). GTDB lineage: Bacteria > Planctomycetota > Phycisphaerae > Tepidisphaerales > Tepidisphaeraceae > RYN-431. The sequence continues at coordinate 146,401 of JASGJJ010000003.1, read as the reverse complement.
GTCGGCGCGATCGCCTACCTGGTCTACTTCTTACGCAAAAGCCGTGGCAAAATCCGCCTCGACGGCGACGTGCTGAGCGTCCCCGGCCATCCGCCCGTGCCGCTGTCGGCGATCACCGCCATCGACGATTCGCTCTGGAAAAAGAAGGGCATCGCTAAGCTGTCCTACGACACGAACGGCCAGAAGGGCGTGATCATTCTGGACGACTTCGTCTACCAGCAGACGCCGACTGACGCGATCTACGATCGCGTGCTGGCAGCACGGAACGGCTGATCTTGTAGGGGCGACGCCTGCGTCGCCCCTACGAATGCACCCGCCAGCCGCGTGTGACGGCGTGCAGGAAGTAGCGGCCGTCGGTCTGGTTTAATTCGACCGGACAGCCGTAAACGGTTGATAGCCGTTCGCTCGTCAGCACCTCGGCCGGCTTGCCACTCGCGGAAACGCGGCCGTCGTCCAGCAATAACACGTTCGTCGTCGCACGCGGCAGTTCTTCCACGTGGTGCGTGATCACGATCACCGTCGGCCGGTCTGGTTCGGTGGCGATGTCCTCCAGCACCGAGAGCAATTCTTCCCGGCCACGGATGTCGAGCCCGTTCGTCGGCTCGTCGAGAATCAAAATCTTAGGCCGGCTGACGAGCGCCCGCGCTAGCAGCGACCGCACACGCTCGCCGGTGCTCAGCAGCCCGTACTGCCCGCCGGCGGCGCGGGTCAGGCCGACGCGTTCGATCAGTTCGTCGACGCGATTTTCCTGCTCCGGCGTGGCGGGCCGGTAGGCGCCGAGCGTGCCGGTGACGCCGGTGCGGACGGCTTCGCGCACGCTCAGCGTCGGCTCGAGATCGAATTGCCCGTTCGGCTGCACCAGGCGGACGATTTCTCGCAAATCGTGCAGGTTCGTCTCGCCGAACAAATTGCCCGCCACACGAACGCGGCCGCGCGTGGCCCAGAGGTAGCCGAGCATGACGCGGGCGAGCGTGCTTTTTCCTGACCCGTTCGGGCCGAGCAGGGCGGCGAATTCGCCATTCTCGACGCGCCAGGAGACGTCGCGGATAATTTCTCGTTCGCCGCGGGAGACAACAACACCGTCGAGGTGGACGGCGGCAGAATTTGGATTATCGTTGGCCGGATTCATTTTGGAGCTTGCATGGTAGCGCAAACGAAGCCGAGTCGTAAATTCGTTCCCGCCGATTTCAACCCGGCCGATTGGTCGCAGATCGAGCCGATTGCCAAATCGGTCCAAGAACGCAGCATTTCTTCCGCCGCAGAGCTGGAAAAGTGGCTTTACGATCTTTCTGAATTTTCCAGCGTCGTCGACGAATACGGCAGCCGCTGTTACATCAACAAGAGCTGCCATACCGATGATCCGGAGATCGAAAAGCGGTACATGCACTTCATTGAAGAGATCGACCCGAAGCTCAAGCCGTACTGGTTCGGGTTTCAGAAAAAGTTTCTTGAGTCGCCGTACCATAATGAGCTGACCGACCCGCGATACAAGATGCTCACGAAGAAGTGGCAAGCGGATGTCGACGTCTTCCGCCCGGCGAATATTCCGCTGGAAACGCAGATCACCAAGCTCGTGACTGATTACGACAAAACCTGCGGGGCGATGACCGTCGACTTCCGTGGCCAAACCCTCACCATGGCGCAGGCGCTTCGCTTCCAGGAAGAGCCTGACCGTGCCACGCGGAAAGAGGCGTTTGAGGTCGCGGTGAAGCGTCGCCTGGAAGACCGTGAGACGATCGACAAGCTGTTCGACACAATTCTCCCGCTCCGCCAGCAGGTGGCTGAAAACGCCGGCTTTGCGAATTACCGCGATTACACGTGGAAAGTGCTCAAGCGTTTCGATTACACGCCCGAAGACTGCAAGAAATTCGCCGACGCGATCGAAAAGAGCATCGTGCCGCTGGTGCGTCAACTCGACGAAAAACGCCGCAAAGACCTCGGCATTGACGTCCTCCGGCCGTACGACCTGTCGGTCGACCCGAAAAACCGCGCCCCGCTGAAGCCATTCGATCCGAAAGACATTGACGGCTTCGTCAGCACGACGAAAAAGATCTTCGAGCGTCTGTCGCCGGCACTGGCGGAAGAATTCGAAAGCCTGCGGACGCACGGAAATCTGGATCTCGACAGCCGCAAGGGCAAGCAGCCGGGCGGTTACCAGGCGTCGCTGGACGAGTCGAAGCAGCCGTTCATCTTCATGAACTCGGCCGGCAGTCAGCGCGACGTCGAAACGCTGCTCCACGAAGGCGGCCACGCGTTCCACTTCATTGCCGCGTCCGGCAATGAGCCGCTGACGTTCCTCCGCTCGGCGCCGATGGAATTCTGCGAAGTCGCCTCGATGGCGATGGAAGCGCTCTCCAGCGAGCACTTCGATCTGTTCTACCCGAATCCGGAAGACGCCACGCGGGCGAAGGAAAGCTACCTCGAAGGCCTTATTCGGTTCTTCCCCTGGATGGCGACGATCGACCAGTTCCAGCACTGGCTCTACACGAACGTCGGCCACACGCGGGAACAACGCCGCGATGCCTGGCTGGATCTGCTCAACCGCTTCGGCGGCATCGCCAGCTGGGAAGGCTACGAAGCCGGCCGCGAGAGCAGCTGGCAGCGGCAGCTTCACCTGTTCCACTGCCCGTTCTACTACGTCGAATACGGCATCGCCCAAATCGGCGCCATGCAGATGTGGATGAAAGCCAAAGAAGACCCGCAACGCGCCCTGGCGAATTACCGCGCCGCGTTGAAGCTCGGTGGCACGAAGCCGCTGCCTGAACTCTTCAGCGCCGCCGGCCTGCGGTTCGACTTCACGCCGAAGACCATCGACCCGCTCGTCCGGGCCGTGCATGAGGAACTGCCCGTCTGATGAAGCGTCGGCCCAACAGCGCCGGCCGGTTCCGCCAGCTGCTTCGCCGCGAAACGGTGACGCGGCTGACGATCGGCGAATGGCGCTGCCGATTCGTCAATGCGCCGAAGGCCGTCGAATATTCGACGGCCTCGTCGCTTTTGATCACGGCCGAAGACTGGCGACGTGAATGGCCACGGCTGGTCGAGGCGTATCGTGCCGATTCGCTCGACGTGCTCAAACGCGACGCCAGTGGCGACGTTTCCGCCGCCACGATTTCGCTCGCCGGCGTGCCGGTCGACGTCGTTTTGAAACGGCCGCTGGAAAAGTACTGGTATCGTAAATTGACGAGTGTCTGGCGGCCGAGCCGGCGCTGCGCGCCTGGCAGAAAGCGCGGCTGGTTCGCGTTCGAAGCGTCGCCGTCGAGGTGCCGCTGGCGGTGTTCGAACGGCGACGGGCTGGCGTGCCCGTGGAGGCGGTCGCTATCTTCGAACGTGTGCCGGGCGAAACGCTTGAAAAAGTCGAATTGAACGCGATGCCCGCGGCCGAGCGGACGGATTTTTTCCGCCGTTGCGGCTACGTCCTTCGCCGCCTGGAAAAAACCGGTCTCGCCCACACCGACGCCAAGAGCAGTAACTGGATCGTTTTCAACAGCCCGACGACCGGCCCGCGGCCCGTGCTGATCGACGTCTACGGCGTCCGCTGGCTGAACCCGTGGCTCGGGCTGTTCGGTCTGCACCGGTTGCTGCGGGCGATGAAAAAACACGCCCAATATACGCCGGCCGATTCGCTGGCGATCTGCCAGGGTTTCGCGCCGAATGCGGACTTCAAGGTCGATCAGGAAGGGCACGCCGATGCGGATTGAGCTGCCGCATGAGCCGCAGAAGATTCTGATCGTAAAACCGAGCGCGCTCGGCGACATCGTTCACACGCTGCCGGTGCTGAAACTTCTGCGGAACAAATGGCCGAACGCACAAATCGACTGGCTCGTCGTGCCGGCGTTCGCGTCGCTGCTGGAAGGGCACCCGCTGCTGAACAACGTCGTGCGGTTTGACCGCAAGAAGTTCGCGACGTGGTATCGCCGTCCGAAACTCGCAGGCGAGTTGCTGGCGTTCACCAAAAGCCTGCGGCAGCCGAAGTATGACCTCGCCATCGACCTGCAAGGCCTGTTCCGCAGCGGCTGGCTGACGCGGCAGACGGGCGCGCCGGTACGGGTTGGCTTCGGTTACGCCCGCGAAGGGTCGCCGCTGTTTTACACGCATAAGGTGCCGCAACCGACGCCGGAACGGCACGCGGTCGAGCGGTATCTCGATATCGCCGAAGCCCTCGGCTGCGGGCGGGGGCCGGTGGAATTTGATTTCGGAATCGGTGACGAAGTGCGGCAGACGACGGCCGCGATGGCGGGAGATGGCGATTATGCGGTTCTGCTGCCCGGCACGAATTGGCCGACCAAACGCTGGCCGGCGGAATCATTCGCGGGGCTGATTCGGCCGATCCAAAACGAACTCGGCCTGCGCGTCATCATCGCCGGCGGCCCAGATGTCGCCGGGCTGGCCATGCCCGGTGCCGATTCGCTTGTCGGGAAGACCGATTTAAAGCAACTCGTCGCATTACTCGAACGTGCGAGCCTCGTCGTTGCGAACGACTCCGGGCCCATGCACATCGCCAGCGCATTAAACCGCCCGCTCGTCACCCTGTTCGGCCCGACCAACGCGGTCCGCACTGGGCCGTTCGGCCGAATGGAGACGGTCCTGCAACTCGACCTGGCCTGTCGGCCGTGCTACTCACGCGAGTGCTCGCACCAGAGTTGTATGCGGTGGATCGGCGTGGAAGACGTCATGCGGCAGGCGCGATCGATTGTGTAGGGGCGACGCCTGCGTCGCCCGTGAGGGCCGATCGTCGTTCCCGGGCCGACGCAGGCGTCGCCCCTACAAAAAGCCTACGACGCTTCGCGTTTGCCCTCGATGCGGTAGTGGCCATTCAGCACGGCGCCGGCACCGACGGCGAGCGTCGGTGCGGTAACGTTGCCGATGAGGTCGGCATCGGGGCCGACCAGCACCGTGCCACGGCTGGTGACGGCGGCTTTCACTTTACCGCGGACAATCAAGCCGCCGCAGAGCATGCGGTCGGCGATGACGTTGCCCTTTTTCTCGACCACCACCACGCCAACGGTTTCGACACTGCGGCGGGCTTCGTACGCCTTGATGACAATGTCTTCAACCTTCAAGCTCTTGTAGCAATGCTTGCAGGTGAGTTGCTTGGCCATCCGGCTGACCTCTTGCGGTTTCTCGCAATAGAGGCAAACGACCGTCACGCGGTCGCTCGGCGGCGGGGAGGATGGAACGGGGGGCGTTGCCATCGGGACGGGCTGATTTTAAGCAGACTGAGGCGGTAAGGGGAAGACAGAAAGTCGATTGTGGAATGTCGATTGTCGAAGAGGCCTGGCCTGTTTTCGACGAACCACATTCCACAATCGACAATCGATCGTTACCCATTCTTCGGCGGCTGGCCTTGCGGGGCGGGGGCGTTGACGGGGGGGACGGGGCGGTTGGCGCCGATGTTGCTCGGCGGGCCGCCGCGGCCGCCCTTGTTGGCGTCGGGGCCGACGGTCACGTGGCCGACGAGGCTGGCGCCTTCGTCGACGACCAGTTTGCCGGCCGTCAGGTCGCCTTCGTAGCGGGCGGTGTTCTTGAGTTCGATGCGGTCGCTGGCCTGGAGGTTTCCTTTGACTTCGCCTTCGACGACGATGCCGGCGGCTTCGACGTCGGCCTGCATCTTGGCTTCCTTGGCCACGTGCAGGCGGCCGGGCGTGTTGATCTTGCCTTCGAACTTACCTTGCAGACGCAGGCCTTTTTCGAACGTCAGTTCGCCCTTGAACGTCGCATCGGGACCAATGATCGTCGGAAATTCAGCGTTAGGCTCGGCCATGGGGGACTCCTCCAAGAAGTTAGTTGATGGTTGATAGTGGATAGTTGATAGAGAAGAAAGGCATTGTCTTCTGCTATCAACTATCCACTATCAACTATCAACTCGTTACAACTACAACATCTTCAAATTCGGTGACATTTCGTAAATCCAGGCTTGTTCCTGGCGGTCGTCGCGGTCGGGGATGTCACTGTCGACGATTCGGCCGTAGACGGCGAGGCTGCCGTCGGCGAAGACGGTGAGGCCGCCGGCGTAGTCGTCGTCGGCGTGGCCGAGGCTCTTGCCGGTCACGAACTTCCCGTTCGGGCTGAGTTTGCTCACGAACCAATCGTAGCTCTCATTGCGGCCGAAGCGGGTGTTTTTGTCTTTGATCGAGCCGTCATTCGTGCGAACACTTTCGACGACGTACTTCGTTTTGCCCGGGGCCAGGTCCATCTCGTAGAAGTAGCTGCCGGTGACGTAGACCGCGCCGTCGGCGGCCACCGTCAGGTCGGCGGCGGTTTCGATGTACGCGCTGCCGAGCTGCGCCTGCCAGACCGGCGTGCCGTCGCTCGTGAACTTGCTGACGAGCAGATCGCTGAATTCGGGATGGTTGTCTCCGTCTTCGACTTCGGGCGTGAAGATCGTGGTGACGTCGGCGAGCGGATTGACGTCCATTTCCTCGCTGAAGTAGCCGAGCGTGTAGACGTGGCCGCTGGCATCGAGGGCGATGTTGGTGTTGGCGTCGTAGTCGTCGCTGCCGGTGCTTTCCGCCCAGACCATGCGGCCTTTGCGGTTCAGCTTGCCGACGACGCTGTCGGTCTTGTCATTGGCCTTGAGCACGTATTCGGCATTCGGGCCGGAAGCGAAGTCGGCGTCGGCGGCGAACGAACCGGCGAAGTAGACCTCGCCGCTGCGTGTCACGGCAATGTCGTTGACGGCGTTGCGTTCGTCCTGCCCGACGGAATTGCTGTCGAACGAATACGCCCAGGCGAGATCGCCGTCGGTGGTGAGGCGGATAACGTACCCGCCGTCGCGGCCGTCGGTTTTGAGGAGCGGGTTCTTCGGCAGTTCGCCGCCGATGTCGGCTTCGCGCGAGAAGTAGCCGCCGACGTACGCCGCGCCGTAGCGGTCGACGCCGACGCTCATCGCGTCATCGTCGAACCCGCCGCCGATCTGCTGTGCCCAGGAGACCTGGCCGGTCGTGCTGATCTTCAGGACCAGGCCGTCGTAATAGCTGGAGGTGTAGTCGGCATTGGCGGTGAGGGTTTCGCTGCCGGCGGTGATCGTGCTGCGGAACGAGCCGACGAGGTAGACATTGCCGGCGTCGTCGCGGGCGATGTCGTTGACGTATTCGCCCGCCAGCCGCGGCTGTCCGCTGACCCGGCCGACGTAGCGAGCGAAGCGTGCCTGGTTCAGCTGGATGTCGCGTTTGCCGTACTGGCTCATTTCTTTGGCGTGGTAGTCGCCGCCGATTTGCGTGACCCAGTTGAGGCTGCCGTCGGTGGCGTAGCTGGCGACGTAGATGTCGGTGTCGCCGCGCGCGGTGAGGACGGCCGTGCCGCCGGTCTGGTCGAAGTCGACGCTGCCGCTGAACAGGCCGGTGACGACTTTACTGCCGTCGCGGAGTTCGATGACGCGTTCGACGTTATCGAAGCCGCCGCCGCCAAAAACTTCTGGAAGAGTGGCCGCCCGGAGGCAGCGAGATTCGAGAGCTTCGGCGAGGGCACGGCGACCGGTCGGCATAGACCGGGCAAGTTACCCCGTCCGCCGCCGATCGTCCAACGCCAACGCTTCGTTCGGCAGGCTGTCCACACCGCCGGCGTCTGTCGGGACGAACTTCGGGTTCTCCAACAGCACGCCGCCGATGCCACAGAAACTCGACCGGCCGTCGAAGAATTTCACGCGGCTGCGACGCAATACCGGCCGCTTGGCGGGCGGCAGGGCGGATTCCGCGGCCGGCGGGCCGTTCAGAATGCGGAAGACGCGCCGCCAGGTTTTGAGGTCCAATTCCGCCGGCCTGGCGGGGACGGGCAAGGCGTTGGCGGCATCAACGATGCACACCGCCGGCACGCGGACGGGGCGGCGGCGCTTGCGGACGATCCGAATCCGCCGACCCCCACGCGTCATCATTCGGCCGCGGTTTTGAGAAATGGGGCCGGCGAAGCAAAGCGTGCCGTGCACGCCCGTCCACGCCATCGCCGAAGCGACGGGCAGTTGCTTGTCCTGATCGGTTTCGTGAAGCGAATAAATAGTCCAGATCGGAGCGCAGACCGCCAGAAAGACGACTGAACGCAAAATCATGTGTTTGCCTTGGAACTTTCCCTGTGCGGGTGATTTTATCCGTACAGGTGCGGCAAACCGCGCAGGCGAGCGTTCGAATGCGGCCGATCGTTTCTAACTGCTTGACGCTTGAAAATCGTTGCGATCCGCCTTTCGGGTGGCCGCTTTTCGACGTCGGTGATTACGCAAAATCATTAATTTCAGAGATTTACGACGGTTCTTTCAGAATCAAAACGCCCGTGAGTGCACTATCGCGTCCGCCGTCGATCGGGCCGGCCCAGCTGCTGCTTTCGCCGGTTAAATGCTTGTGTTGAATGAAGTTAAACTTCAGAAGCGTTGGCCGATTCGGCTGGCCGCGTGAGTTGAAGGCTTGGTCTAGCGCAGGATTGATGAGGGCATTCCACGGCACGGCGAGTTCGCCGCGCCAGACCGCTTTTTCGACGGTCGTCGCGAAGCGAATCCCCTCGAACGGCGTCCACGGGTCGCTACTCTTGAGGCGGCGCTCGACCCAGACATTGCCGCCCGGTTTCATGACGACATGCACCTGCGGCCCGAGCGTGCCGTCCTCGTACACCGCCTGGAAGACGGCTTCACTCAAATCCTCACCCCAGGCGCGGCCGATCTGGTATTCGACGAAATTCCGCGACGCCGTCGCACGGCCGGCGTTGGCGCTGAGACCGTCGAGCCGGAAGGCGACATAGCAATCGTCATCGCCCCAGGCGCTGAAGACCGAACTCTCACTGCTGGCGTATTCCAGCGTGTGCGACTGTACGGCCGGCCGGCTCATCATTTTGACGAGCGGGGCTTTGAGTTGAATGGCGTCGTCGTCCGCCCAGTCGCTGAGATCGCCGTTAATAACGAGCGGCTCAGTGCGGCGGACACTGCGTGACACGGGCGCGACAATCGTCAGCGGCGTGGTCGCACCAGTTTGACCGCTCTTGAAATCAATCTGAACGGGAACGTGCCGCGATGCGTGCGTGGCCATCGGGTCGATGCGGGCGTTCATGTTCTGGCGAACGACCTGGAACATCGAGAGCTTCGGAATGACGATCGGCCGCGGGTTGCCGACCCAGCCTTTGGGGAGTTGCACGAAATTGAGCTGGTTCTGCTGCGGTGTGGTATCGCTGGCGTTGTAGAGGTCCATGCCGAGCCGCAGGTTGACCCAGGTGCCTGTGCCGCCGACGTCGGGCACGCCGACGCTCCAGTCGGTCTGGCGGGCGAGAATGACGGGCTTTTCGAGCGGTTCCATCCAGCCGAGCGTGCGTTGGTTGAGTTCGGCGATGTTGTCCTCGTTCGGCGTAATGCCGGGGCCGCGCGCCTGGATGGTTTGCGTGAGGATCGGCCGAAGTGCGTCCCACGCCTTGGCGTCGGCGGTGCCGATCAGCAGGCCGTACACCGGGTCGGCGGTTTGGTTCGGCTGGATCTCGACGGGCTTGGCCAACAGCCGCGCCATCGGCAGCACGTTCAGCAGGCTGCCGCGTTGCTCGGCCAGGCGGAGGTATTCGAAATCCTGCTGCGCCCGACGCAGCCATTTCAGTTGCACGGTCGGCACGGGTTGATCGACGCCGAACCAACTCCCCGGATAAAACCAGACGAGTTCATTCGGGTCGGCCGGCGTGTCGGGCTTGGATTCGACGGGCAAGCAGGCGTTCCACTGGATGAGGTTCGCCCGGCGGAGAAACGCCGCCCACGCCCAGACGCGCACGTCGCTCTCGTCGCCGCCGGCGCCGGTGTACGGGATGAGGCCCGACAGGTCAGTCTGCAGCCAGTTCTGCGGCCGATCGAGTTCCTTCGGCCAATTCAAAATCGCCGAGTCGCTGATCAGGCCGGGCGCGACGACATTCAATCGGCCGGTGGCGGTGCGGTCGATGAAGTCGGGATTTTTTTCGTCGGCGAGTTGGGCTTCGTCGCCTTCCAGTGGCAGCATCACGCGGACGCGCGGGTGTGATCGCATCACGCGCGACGCCTCGGCGGACAGCGTGTAACGTTCCGTCACCGTCGGGCGGCCGGGCGTCTCTTTGCTCAGCAACACTGGCGACACGCGCAGCCAATCGCGCTGGTCAAAGTGATTCGCGGCGGATGAATAATATTCGAGCTGGTTCGTGCCCGGCATGTTGCCGAGGTAGTCGATCCGCGGGATCGCCCAGAAGCCCATCGGCACGCGGTCGGCGAACGCCTGCCCGTTCAGCCACGGGCTGACGAGCGCGTCGTAGTCTTCCCAGTCGATTTCCACCGCCTTGCCGGGCGGCCATTTGACCACCGGCTGGAGCTTGGGCAGGTGAACCTGCACGCGGTTTTCCTGCGCCAGCGAAACGAGCGCGTCGAGCGTATCGACGGCGGACTTCACACGCGGGTCCGTGCGGTTCAGCAATTGCGGCCGTGCGGCTTCGAAACGCTCGGGCCACAGGCGTCGCAGGCGGTCCCAGGAGACGTCGGCGACCATGCTCAGGTGGCGGTCGTCGGGCAGCACAAAGTCCGCCACATCGAGGCCGATTTTCTGTGTCGCGTGCGTGAGCGTCTTGCCGTCCGCGTCCGGCGACTGCAAGGCGAAGTCGGCGTCGTAATGCCCCGGCGTCGCGTCAATGCCCGGGCGAACGTCGATCCAGAGCAGCACATCGCGATCGACCGCTTTGGCGGACGCATCGGCGGGGCGGAACGGGTCACGCAGCTTCGTCAGATCAATGCGGCCGTTGGTCGTTTCGACGGGCAGCAGCGGCACGCGGCAGCGATTCCGCCGCCACCGGCAGGCCGGTCTGACGCACGTACGTCGCACGATTCACGTCCAGCGGCATGGGAAGGATCTGGTAGACCTTCGCGCCGCGGCCGCGGAGGTCGGCGGTGCCGTTCGACCAGTTCGGCACGGTCAGCCAAGCCGAAGCACCGGCTTGCGGTGTTCTCACGCGGAGCACGACGCTCACCCATTCGCTCCGCCCGGCCGACATCGTGACGGGGGCTGTCAGCGGCTGAATGTTGGCGGCCAACTGCACGGCGCTGAGCAGTTCGGGCCGGCTGACGTCCGGCGGCTTCACGGGCGTGGGGGCCGCCTGGGCGGGCGACTGCCCGGCGACCGGTGTGCCGGCCGATTCGACGGGCTTCGGCGAAGTACCGCCCAGGCCGCAGCCGGAAAGAAGAAGGGCGAATCCACAAACGGCGATCGAACAGCTTGATCGAATCATGGGAGTGAATCAGTTCAGCCGGATGAACGGCGGCCCGCCGGCCGCCTTGCACAGTTCTTAGGCATCCGCCCGCCGGTTGCCGCGCCTCTGCGATGGCCGTTTCGGGAGAATCGGGTCGCGCGGGCATCATACCCGCAGTTTTGGTCCGTTTATGCCGGTCGGACGGAAAATTCTGACGAAATCCCGCCGCGGCACAGCCTTTGTTTATTGTTTCCCGTCACCCAACGGTGAGGTCGCCCGGGACGGCGATCAAGAACAACACAACGCCGCGTCAGCGGCACGGGCCTCGTTTCCTCCTCCGCCAGGCCGCACGGATAAACCCTCCTCCGTGCGGCCTTTTTATTTTCACGACCCGATTCAGCCGCGGCGTTCACGCCGCGCGATTGTTCAGTATTGCGCTGGAGGGCGTCACTCTGTGACGCCTCTTCAGGTGTACGGAAATAATTTAACCGTCTGAAGAATAAGCGGCAGGGACTGCCGCCCTCCAAAGTTGCCAGAGCAAAACGCGAATTGCTCTAGTTGGCGAATAATGATTTCTCGATCGCGTTGCCGAGCGTCTCGGCATGGCCGTCGGCGAAATCCAACTCCAGCACCGCCCGGGCGATCGTCGGCCGAAACCGGTCGGCGAGCGCGCGAAGCTTCACCCAGTCTTTTTCCGTGACGATCACCGTTCTGATCTTCGCCAAGTCTGCATTCAGGCGATCGACAAGTGTGTTGTCGAACGCCACGTGATCGGGCAATGCAATGCTTGCCGACAGGGGCAGGTGCAGCCGCGTGGCGAGTTCCTCAAAAAACGCCCCCGGGTTGCCGATGCCCGCGACGGCGGCGACCGGTGCAATGCCGCTACGATCGACCGGCAGGCCGTTCGCGTCGATCAGTCGGTGAATCGCGTGCCGGCAATGAAAAATCGGTGCGGCGGCGTTCAGCGAACGCAGCCGGGCCAGGAGTGCGTCGTCACGGTCATCGGCGTGGGTGATCAGGATCGCCGAAGCCCGGCTCAGGCCCGACATGGGTTCGCGAAGCAGCCCGCGTGGCAGTACGTGACCGTGGCCGAACGGGTTGCTGGCGTCGATCAGAACGAGATCGAAATTTCGCTTCGCCCGGCGGTGCTGGAAGGCGTCGTTGAGCAGGAAAACATCGACGGCAGGCGTTCGTTTCAGCACGGTGCCGGCGCCGGCGATGCGGTCGGGGTTCGCCTCGACCTCAAGGCCGTCGATGGCGCGGTAGAGTTCGGCTTCGTCGCTGACGCCGTCTTTGGATTTGTAGCCGCGCAGCAGCACGGCGGGGCGTTTACCTTTGGCGATCAGCCGCCGCGCCAGCCATTGGACGACGGGCGTTTTCCCCGTGCCGCCGGTCGTGAGATTGCCGACGCTGATCGCCGGCCGGCCGAGGTCGACCGCGGGCTTGATGCCGCGGTCGAACAACGCGTTCCGCACCCGCATCGCCGAGGCATAAAACGGCTCAATCGCGGCCAGGCCGCCCCGCGCCAGCGAAGCTTTCGCCCCCTTGGTTTGGCCGGAGAGGATGTCGAGAAACTCACGTTCGGTCGGCATGGGAGAAGATCAGATTAGCCACGGATGAACACCGATGAACGCGGATGGAAGAGAAGAAAAAGATTGAACAGACATCTCGTAGTCGCCGAATGTCGCAAAGAATTTCTGAATCAGTAAGAACTCGAAATCTGACATCTCCGCATTTCTTATCCGTGTTCATCGGTGTTCATCCGTGGCTCATAATTCTTACTCGAAAAGGTCATTACGGAGCAGGTTAACGGGCTCACGCGACATTCGCGTGATTTCGAATTGCTCCAAAAATTGTTGAGGCGAAAGTGTTTCACCGCACTCAACGCCCAGCCATTCGCCGAGCACGGCACGCATGCGGTCGGCGGAGACGCCGGCGGCGCGGTAGGTGCTGAGGCGCGTGTCGCCGTGGCGCTTCGCGAGGCGTCGGCCGTCGGGGCCGAGGACGAGCGGCAGGTGCGTGTAGTTCGGCAGGGCGTCGTCCCAGCCGAGGGCGTGGTAGAGCATCGCCTGGCGGGGGACGCTGTCGAGCAGATCGTCGCCGCGGACGACTTGTGTGACGCCGGCGTCGTGGTCGTCAACGACGACCGCCAGTTGATAGCTTGGCGTGCCATCTGGCTTGGCGAGGACGAAATCGCCGATCTGCGTGGCCAAATCGAAACGCCTCACGCCGGCGAAGTCGTCGCGGAATTCGAACGCCATGTCCGGCATCGCGAACCGCAGCGCCGGCGTGCGGCCGGTTTGGGCGAGGGCGTCGGCGGCGTTTTTGAAGCGGCCCCGGCACGTGCCGGGGTAGACCGCCGAGCCGTCTTCCGCGTGCGGCGCGCTGGCGGCCTGTTCGATTTCCTTCCGCGTGCAGACGCACGGATAGGCGAATCCCGCGGCAGTGATTTTGTCGATGGCGTCGCGGTAACGGGCGAGGCGTGGCGTTTGAAACGTCGGGCCGTCGTCCCAATCGATGCCGAGCCAGGTGAGGTCGTCGATCGCCTGTTGTGCCGCCTCGGCCTTGATGCGCGGGCCGTCGAGGTCTTCGATGCGCAGGACGATTTTCCACCCGCGCTGCCGGGCGAGTGCCCAGGTCGCGAGGAACGTTCGCGCGTTGCCGAGGTGCAGCGCACCGGTGGGCGATGGGGCCAGGCGAGTGATCTGGGTCACGCCTGCAATCGTAACGGATTCGCCAGTTTCCCTTAACCGAAAGGCCCGACGTCTGATAACGCGTTGACGAAATGTCGCAGTTGAAAAACATCGCATTTTACGGCCGATTTACACGCTTTGCCTGTTCGCCGGGCGATGCGTCTGGCGTTATGCTTGCGCCATGGAATATGGCGTGATCATGGCCGGGGGATTGGGAACGCGTTTGTGGCCGCTGAGCCGGCAGAAGTTCCCGAAGCAATTGCTCCCGGTGAAGAAGGGCAAAAGCCTGCTGCAACTGGCGTTCGAGCGCCTGGCGGGCATTCTGCCGCCGGAACGTATCTACGTTTGCACGGCCGAGGCGCACCGCGACGTGGTGCTGCAGAACCTGCCGCAGTTGCCGCCGGAGAATCTGCTCGGCGAGCCCGAGCCGCGTGACACTGCCAACGCCGTCGGCTTCCCGGCCGCGGTGCTGCACAAGAAGGACAAAGACGCCGTCTTCGCCATCGTCACCGCCGACCACGTCATCGAACCGATCGACACGTTCCAGTCGTGCATGCGCACGGCGTTCGACATTCTCAAGACGAACCCGAAGAACCTCGTGACCTTCGGCATCGTCCCCACGCACGGCCACACGGGTCTGGGTTACATCCAGCGCGGCGAGCCGCTCGGCGACTTCACCGGCGGCTACCAGGTGCTGGCGTTCAAAGAAAAGCCCGATAAACCGACCGCCGACCGCTACGTCGAAAGCGGCCGCTTCTATTGGAACAGCGGCATGTTCGTGTGGCGCGCCGACACGGTGCTGGAACAACTCGCCGCCGACCTGCCGCAAAGCTACCAGGGCCTGCTGAAGATCGGCGAAGCCTGGGGCACGCCGGACCAGAAAAAGGTCGTCGCCGAGGTCTACCCGCGGCTGCCGAAGATCAGCATCGACTACGCCGTCATGGAACCCGCCAGCCAGCGGAAGGTCGTCAGCGTCGTCGAAATGCCGGTGAACTGGATCGACGTCGGCAGCTACCCGGCATTGGCCGAGACGCTGGACATGGACGAGCAGCAGAACAGCGTCGACATCGAAAAGCTGATGGCCCTCGACAGCGACGGCAACATCATCGTCAGCCGCGACCCGAATCACCTGGTCACGTGCATCGGCATCAGCGACATGATCGTGGTGCACACGCCGGAAATCACGATGGTCTGCCCGAAGAACGACGCCCAGCGGGTGAAAGAACTCGTGGCGAAGGTGAAAGAAAAGTACGGCGACAGTTACTTGTAAGCGTCTGATTCCCTCTCCCGGTACGCCGGGGGAGGGTTAGGGAGGGGGTCTGCGAATCGCAGGCCTCGTCTCCCCGGAAGAAGACCCCCTCCCTAACCCTCCCCCGTGAGTACACGGGAGAGGGGACCAGACATGCGAACCCTCGCCATCGATCTCGGCACCAAACGCATCGGCCTCGCGATGAGCGACGAGGGCGGGCAGTGGGCGACGCCGTTGGAGGTGCTGTTCGTCACCGACCCGAAGCAGGCGATCGAGCCGATCGCCGCGCTGGTGGCTAAAGAGGGAGTGCGGCGCGTCGTGCTCGGCCTGCCGCTGAACATGGACGACTCGTCGATCGGCGGCATGGCGAAAAGCGTCATCGCCTGGGCGGCGTTGCTTCGCCCGCACATCGGCACGGCGCAAATCGTTTATGTCGATGAACGCCTCAGCAGCTTCGATGCCGAGCAAACCCTCATCGGCATCAAACGCGCCGGCGGGAAGATGACCCGCAAAGACAAAAAACAATCCCTCGACGCCGTCGCCGCCGCAGGGTTTCTGCAAGCGTTCCTCGACGGAAAACTCGCGCCGCTCGATGTGACGTAATGTGAATATTCAGTTTGTTTTGCGGCCGTGGCGCACGTTTCGCTATCTTGGCCGACCATGATGCTTTCTTCCGCCCCGGCGGTGTTGGCCGGGACGCTGCTCGAGCGCGGCCACGCCGCCCTCGGCCTCGTTGCTTTCCTGTTTATCGCCCATCTCATTGGCCGTTTTTATTCCGGCGCGAAGCAGGTGCCGTGGCGGGTGCTCATTTGGGGCATCGTGCTCGCCTTCGCCTTCGGCGGCATCGTGCTCTATGCGCCGGGTGTGCTCACAAACGTGCAGGAAGCGATTCAGAAGCTGCTCGACTTCACACTCACCGGCTCAAAACTCGTCTTTGGAGATCTGGCCAATAGTGCAGGTGTGACAGTGCTGGACGGCCCCGCGACGAATAACACGAGTAAAGCAGTCGGCCACTTCGCCAATACGGGGGCGGTGGTCGCCTTCATCGTGCTGCCAACAATCATCTTCGTCTCGATGCTCACCGCCATCCTTTACCGCCTGCACGTGCTCGGCTGGGTCGTCAGCGGCCTGGCGTGGGTCATGCGGCGGACGATGGGCACCAGCGGCGCAGAAACGCTCTCGACGGCCGCCAACATCTTTGTCGGGCAGACCGAAGCGCCCTTGATCGTCCGCCCCTTCCTGGCGGCGGCGACGCGTAGCGAACTCATGGCGATCATGGTCGGCGGGTTCGCCAATATCGCCAGCGGCGTGCTGGTCGTTTACACCGAATTCCTCAAAGACTACGTCGCCAACGCCGGCGGCCATCTCGCGGCGGCGTGCTTCGTCAGCGCCCCGGCCACGCTGATGGTCGCCAAGCTCATTCTCCCGGAAACCGAAACGCCGGTGACCGCCGACGCCGCCCAGCGGCCCGCCGACGAACTCGTCGAAGAACCGGCCGAGCAGATCGACGCCAACCTCATCGACGCCGCCACGCGCGGCACCAGTGAAGGCCTGGCGCTGGCGATCAACGTCGGCGCGATGCTCCTGGCGTTCACGGCCCTGGTCGCACTCATTAATGCCGTTCTGGGTTGGGTGTTCGGCAAAGTCGGCATCGCCGGCGTGACGCTGGAAAGCATCCTCGGGTATGTCTGTGCCGGTCGCCTGGCTGTGCGGGATCCCGTGGCACGACTGCCTGAAGGTCGGCAGCCTGCTGGGCATCAAGACGGTGCTGAACGAGTTCGTTGCTTACAAGCAGATGAGCGACCTGTATCACGCGAATGCCGATTTCCTCGCCCCGCGCAGCGGCCTGCTGGCGACGTACGCGCTGTGCGGCTTTGCGAACATCGCCAGCATCGGCATACAGATCGGCGGCATCAGCGTGATGGCGCCGAGCCGCCGCCACGAACTCGCCAAGCTCGGCGTCGTCGCCATGATCGGCGGGGCGATCGCCAGCTGTATCGGCGCGTGCGTCATCGGCGTGCTCGTATAAATCGCCCCGGCACGGGCCGCTTCAGTGGCCCTGTTCTTTTGGGCTTGATCTGCGTGGAAGTCAGGGCCACTGAAGTGGCCCGTGCCGGGGCGTCGTGTTATTCTGTCCTGCGTCAAATCAGGACGGGGGACGAATGACCGATAGCGACGAGCCCGTGGCTGCCGACGATCTGCTTTGCCCGATGTGCGATTATTCCCTCCGCGGCCTGCCCGAGCCGCGCTGCCCGGAATGCGGCTATGCGTTCGAATGGGAAGAGCTCAAGCAACGCGCCGAGAACCGCCGCAAGTGGTTTTATGAACATGCAGAGACGTTCAAATCGCACCTCAAAACGCGCGTGGCGCAGCCTGCGGCCGTGGTCGTTCTGGAATGAAATCCAGGCCTACACGTTTGCGAGTCCGAAGCCGCTGTTTCGGTATCAACTGACGACGTTGGCGATCCTATTGATTGCCGCAGCGGTTTTGTTCACACCGGTCGCTGCCGCGTACATCGTTCAGCGCCAGCCCTACGCGACGAATGTTGTTTACGCCACGACGCTGCCGGCATCGGGGCGATTTGTTGTCATTTCGAGGCCGCCGGTCTACCGCTACTTGCCGTCACCGAAATCGCCGCCGGGAACGTTGAATCCGTACGCGTCCGGTTCGACTGCCGGTACGACGAATTTCACGAAAGTCTTGGCACCCCCGTCACAGCAGTTGTACGGCTATTACTATCCGCCACATCCTTTGCTGGTGGCACTCCGGCGGTACCTGCCGATGAAAGCGACGACGGTGCAGACGTCGATCGCGATAGCCGCCGTCGCGATGAGCATTGCGACGATCCTGTTCTTGCCCGCGTATTGGCTCTTGTTGAGAAGTTCGATCTTGCGCACGGCGATTAAACGCGTACACCTCACCCGAATCGCGGCGTATAGCACCGACGCGATTCCACTGCTTCTGATCCTCGGCGGCCTGGCCGAAATGGCGTGGCTCTTCAGCGCGGAGGGGTCGTCGTTCGCGTCCAGTGGCCTGATCGGGATGGTCGGTCACGCGATGACAGTGCCGGTGATCGTTCTTGGCGGGCTGGCGGTGCGGATGGCGATCGGCTTTTCGCGTTACGCGCGAATGCCGCACGCCTGGGCAGTGTCGATGGCCTATGTCGTCATGGTCGGGCTCATTTGGCTGACCGCAGTGCTGCCGTTCGTGAGCAGAATTTACTGACAAATTTTTTCGAAAATAACCGCCAGATTGCGCGAATGTTCGATCGGATACGCATCACCCACGTGTCTGTAGAGGCGCTTTCGTGTCGTAGCGCCTTCGTAATATGACCGAATCCCCTTACAACACCCCGCCACGCTGCAGCTCAGCTGCTGATCGGATCGCAACGATCCATTCCTATCAGCAGCTTCGCTGCAGCGTGGCGATGGAAGTCTCCTGGTCATGGCGCAAACGATGTCGTTCGCCGTTTCCGCGATGGCGATTCATCCGGAATGCCATAAGTCACATGGCAAGCAGGGCAATTCACTGCGCGATAGCGACACCCGTTTTTCAAGGCGAATCACTGGCCGGCCTTGCGGTTAGGCGGCGCTGCGCGTTTGAAAATACGCAGAACAAAATCGCGTGCAATTTCGTGACTTATGGCGATTGCATTTCGCCTAAGATATGCCGGAGATGGGAAGGCTTCGCTCGTATCTTCACACGCCCGACTGGCGACGGCAGCACCGCTGGCGGACGGTCGTCTGGAAGGGGCTCGCGAGCCTCGGGCTGACGGGCATGCACGCGCTGCCGGTGAGCAGGCAGTGGGTCGAGATTCATCGCCGAAAAATGCCGATGAAACACCTCGATCCGGCGTTCGAAAAATTCCGCATCGTCCAGATCACCGACCTGCACTACAGCCCGATGGTCTGGAAGCGTTACCTGCAGCAGTTCGTTCACTGGATCAACGATTTTCAGCCGGACCTTGTGGTAGTGACCGGCGACCTGGTGACGGGAGGCACGTTCTGGTCCAGCCGCGTGGCGAACATTCTCAGGCACATCAAGGCGACGCACGGCGTCGTCTGCACGCTCGGGAACCATGACTATTCGATGTTCGGAAAAAGCATGCCGAATCATGGGCTCAATCGCGCGAACCACCTGGAAGACGCCCTTGAGGCGGCGGGGCTGATCGTGCTGCGGAACGAGCCGCTGCGGATTCATCACAACGGCAGCCAGACGCCGTTGACTATCGTCGGGCTTGATGACGAATGGACGGGGAATATCGATCCGGTGAAAGGGTTTTCCGGCGTCGGGCAGGACGAAGCCGTGATTTGTCTGAACCACAACCCGGCGAACGCGATGGAGCTGATGCCTTACCCCTGGCAATGGATGCTCAGCGGTCACACGCACGGCCGCCAACTCGCCGGCAAGCTGCGCCGGCCCTACACGCACGGCTACTACGCGCTCGGCGACCGCCACCTGTACGTCAACCGCGGCCTGAGCTACGGCCAACGCCGCAAACGCTGGTGCCGCCCGGAAATTTCGATCTTCCGGCTGCGGTGCGACGACCAGCACAATCCCGCCATCGACCCGGCGTTCGACGGCAAGCCGATCGAGAGCGATGAGCCGCTCGCTTCTTCATAGGGGCGACATACATGTCGCCCGCATCGTTACACGAGTCGGTCCAGCCACGGGTGGTCGATGCTTTGTCTTAGAATCGCCGTGTGCAGCCAAGATTTTTGCTGATCGGTCAGCCGCTCGGTGGCGAGGGAGAGGTCGAGTTCGTCCTTGTCTTCTGGAGATCGCGATTTATGCAGTAGAACGATCAGCGGGTTGAGAATCGGCACGTTGCCGAGGCCGTGCCAGCGCCAGCCGGCGAGGTTCATTCGGATCTCGGCGTAGCGGCGGTCGTACCACTCGATGCCGTCGGATTCGTCCAGGAAAATCCGCCACGCCCGGTCGGTCGGCTTGTCGACAGCGAACAGCTCGTGGACGGGCAACATCAGCATCTGCCCGTCCTCCTTCCAAGGCACCGGCCGCTGCCCGCGCGTGGCGGCGATCTTGAAGGCGAACTCCGCCAGGTGCCGACGCAATTCGAGCTGGTGATCGCGGAGCACGGCGATATCCGTGCCGAAGTGGTTCCGGGTGACGCGGCCGAGCCAGAGGTCGATCGCCCACCCGCCGGCCACACACCACGGCCGCCCGAACCCCGCCATGGCGGCGGCGACCGACAGAGGCTGGGCGAAGTCGCTATGCATCGAAAGCGTGCGTCAGACGAGTGCGTTGCGATACCAGTTGCATGTCTCGGCGAGGCCGGCCTCGAAGCTGACGATGGGGGTGAAGCCGATGAGTCTTTTCGCCTGTTCCAGGTTCGCCAGCGAGTGCGCCACATCGCCCGGCCGCGGCGGAGAGAACGTCGGCTTGAGGTCGGTCCGGTCAAACAGTCGCAGCATGGCCTGGGCGAGTTCGAGGATCGTGCGGCGTTCACCGACGGCGATGTTCACGACCTCGCCGTTGAGCCGATCCGGTCGCGTGGCGGCCAGGAGGTTGGCGTGAACGACGTTGTGGACGAACGTGAAATCACGGCTCGCCGAGCCGTCACCGGTGATGCGGGGCGGCTCGCCGTTGAGGATCATCTTGCTGAACGCCGCGATCACGCCGCTGTACGGCGAATGCGGGTTCTGCCTTGGGCCGAAGATGTTGAAGTACCGCAGGCTGATGGCGTCGATGTCGTAGCAACTGGCGTAGGCGCGGACGTATTGCTCGCCGACCAGCTTTGCGGCCGCGTACGGGCTTTGCGGCCGCTCCGCCATGGTCTCGACCTTCGGCAGTTCGGGGGCGTCGCCGTAGGCGCTGCTGCTGGCGGAGTAGACGATCCGCTTCACGCCGCTCTTGCGGGCGGCTTCCAGCACGGTGACGGTGCCGGTGGCATTGATGTCGTGGTACGCCTTCGGGTCGGTCACGCTCTGCGGCACGCTCACGCGGGCGGCAAGGTGGAAAACGGTTTCGACGCCGTCCATCGCGTTGGCGACGGCGGCCTCGTCCAGCACGCTGCCGTGGACGACGCGGATGTTCGTCGCGTTCGGCAGGTTGGCACGCACGCCGCTGCTGAGGTCGTCAAAGACCGTCACCTCGGCGTCGAGCTTGAGCAGCGCCTCGGTCAGGTGAGAACCAATGAACCCCGCGCCGCCGGTCACCAGGACGCGGCGGTCACGCATACGGTCGTCATGCAAAGCATGCCAGTCAGTGTGAAGCACGAGCGGAGGGTAATCGTTGAGTCGGCGAGTCGGCAAGTCGTGAGGCGGTTGATCGGTCAATCAGTTGATCCGTTGATCAGTAGGCCTCTGACGATCTCGGCCCGGCACGGATCAACCGATCAACATATCAACCGTTCAACTTTTCCCCGCTATACTGCCGTTATGGCATCATTTCTCGTCATCGGTCCGCACCCGGACGATCAGGAACTCGGCATGGGTGGCACGATCGCCAAACTCGTCAAGCAGGGGCACAAGGTGCACCTCGTCGACATGACCACCGGCGAGCCGACGCCCCGGGGGACGCCGGAACTCCGCCTGAAAGAATCGGCGAAGGCGGCGGAAATTTTAGGCGTGAAGCGGACGCCGCTGGGCCTGGTCAATCGGCAGGTGCAGCACACGATCGAAGGCGCGGTACAAGCTGGCGGCGGTCATCCGCGAGCACCGGCCGAACGTGCTGTTCGTGCCGTACACGCCGGACGCGCACCCCGATCACGTCGCCGTCACCCGCATTGCCGAGGACGCGCGGTTCGACGCCAAGCTGACCAAGACCGACATCCCCGGCAAGCCTTGGCACCCGAAGCGGATCATCTACTACTTCTGCACGCACCTTCGGCTGAACATCAACCCGACGTTCTGCATCGACGTTGCCGACACCATGGACCAGAAGATGGCCGCCGTCGCCGCGTACGAAAGTCAGATGAACCCGGACTTGGTGAATCTCGTGAAAGTCACCGGCGATTACTTCGGCAGCCGGATTGGCACGAAGCACGCCGAGCCGTTCTACAGCCACGAGATCGTGGCGTTCGGCGGGTTGGATCAATTGGTGTAAGCATGCCCGACGAACCGTTACCAAGTCTTCCGCCCGCCCTGATCGAAGTCGGCCGTGTTCGCGTGCCGGTGGGGGTGGTGCGCGTGCAGTACTCGCGGTCGAGCGGGCCGGGCGGGCAGCACGTGAACAAGACCAGCACGCGGTGCGAACTCTGGGTGGCCGTCAATGACATCGTCGGCCTGACCGAGAACGCCCGCACGCGGCTGCGGCTGGCGGCGGGGGCGAAGCTCACGCTGGCGGACCAGATCCACATCGCCGCCGATGAAAGCCGCTCACAGGAAGGGAATCGCTCGATGGCGGTCGATCGGCTGCGGGAGATGATCGTCCGCGCGATGGTCGAGCCCAAACGCCGCAAGAAGACCAAGCCGTCCTACGGCGCCAAGCAACGCCGCCTGGCGAGCAAGAAGCACCGCTCGGACATCAAACGCGGCCGGGGCAGCACCTCGCACGACTGAATCAGCCGATCGCTCTTTGAAAACCAAATAAAACGCCCACAGTCGCCACCGGCGGAGCAAGGTCCGGCCGGGAGCGACTGTGGGCGTGTTTTACGATCGATCGCAAGCGTTACGAATTAATCGTCTTCTTCGAAGTCGTCTTCGTCATCATCGAAGTCGTCATCGTCGTCGTCGTCGAAGTATTCGTCGTCGTCTTCGTCTTCATCATCGTCGTCATCGTCATCGTCATCGTCTTCTTCGTCGTCATCATCGAAGTCGTCGTCTTCCTCTTCTTCGTCTTCGAAGTCGTCTTCCTCTTCGTCGTCGCCGTCTTCGTCGTCTTCGAAGTCTTCGTCTGCGTCTTCATCGCTCGCGCACTTGGCGCCCTGCGGGATGATCGGCGCCGCGGCATCGAGGCCGAGCAGGCGGGCGAGCGAGAACGGCTCCTCGCTGTGC
Source organism: Tepidisphaeraceae bacterium (assembly GCA_049840775.1). Classification (GTDB taxonomy): domain Bacteria; phylum Planctomycetota; class Phycisphaerae; order Tepidisphaerales; family Tepidisphaeraceae; genus RYN-431. The sequence continues at coordinate 123,347 of JASGJJ010000003.1, read as the reverse complement.
ACGTGAAGTAAGGTGAGGGTGTCCATCATTTCGCTCATGTTCAGTTCCGCTCCAAAGTCCGCCGCGTGTGTCACGTGGCCTGTGAAATACCGTCCCCGGCACTGCGTCGGCGGACGCGCGGTATTGAAGCCGACCGACGCTGTAAGTCAAGCGCCGGCGGCCGGGTTTCTTATCTCTATTTGACGTCAATAATTTTGCAAGGGGGCAAGGCATCCAAAAAGCTGCGGCCGTAGCGCTTGGTTCGGACGCGGTGATCGAGGATCGCCACGATGCCGCGGTCACTGCGGGAGCGGATCAATCGGCCGAATCCCTGCTTCAATTTGATGACGGCTTCGGGCACGGAAAGTTCCATGAACGGGTTGCCGCCCCGGCGACGAATGGCTTCGAGCTTGGCCTCGGTCAGGGGCTCGTCCGGAACCGCGAAGGGGAGTTTGACAATGATGACATTCCGCAGCTTGTCGCCGCGAACGTCGATTCCCTGCCAGAAGCTGCCCGTGCCGAACAGCACGGCATTTTCGGCGGAGCGGAACTGCTCAAGCATCGCCCCGCGCACCATGCCGTACCCTTGCACGAGCAGGGTGAGGCCCATCGCTTCGATGCGGTGCTTCAGCATGTTGGCCGCATCGGTGAGCATTTTGTGACTGGTGAACAGCACAAAGGCGCCGCCGTTGGTCTGTTCCAGGTATTTCAGAATCGACTCGCACGCGGCCGGCAGAAAACGGAGTGCGTCGGACGGGTCCGGGAGCGTGTGATCGATGTAGAGCGTGGCCTGGTTGGCGTAATCGAACGGGCTGCCGAGTTGCAGTGCGTCGCATTGGTCGAGGCCGAGGCGCTTACGGACGAACGCGAAGGCGGCCAGCGATTGCTCGGTGGCCACCGCCGAGTTGTGGCGGGTTTCGTCGAACGTCGCCCCGGGCTGTTCCGGTTTGGTGTTGGCGGTCGCCAGCGTGGCGCTGGTAAGGATGACGCTCTTGCACTTGCCGAACAGTTCACGCCGCAGGCCCTCGGCGACGTCGATCGGTGCCGCATGCAGGCTGACGCGGCGGGGCGTCCGCTTGGCGATCTCGAACCAGTAGACGCAGTCTTCGACCGACTGCTTGATGATCGCGTCGATCGTATCCGCCAGGCCCGTGATGCGCGTGGCGACAGACAGCAGTTCGGTGACGGCTTCTTCCTCCTTGAGCGTGGCGACGAGGGCTTTGACGTGCTTGGCCAGGTCTTGCAGGCCGGGCGAGAGGGCGTTTTCGACGACGTTCGCCTGGTGCACCCGCCCGTTGCCCCGGCCGTTGTTGTCCTGCCAGGCGACGATGCTGTCGAAGAAGTCGTCGACGACGTCGTCAATCTGCACGATGGTACGGATGGCGTCATTGGCGGCCGAGCCGTGCGTGCTGAGCAGGCCTCGGCCGCGTTTGAGGTCGAAGAGGTTGCGCAGTTGGTACCGAACCCCGGCCTCGGTGACTTTCAGGCCGAAGTGCTGGCCGGCGACGTCTTCGATGGTGTGGGCCTCGTCGAAAACCACCGCGTCGTACTTCGGCAGGTAGTTCACGCCCGCCATGCGCAGGGCCAAGTCGCTGAAGAAAAGGGCGTGATTGACGATGAGGATCTGCCCGCCCTGCATGCGGCGTTTAGCGGCCTGCCAGTGGCACGTGCCGTAGTGGCGACACTTTTTGCCCAGGCAGTTGCCTTGCTCGGCATTGACCTTGTCCCAGACGCCCGGGTCGGGCTGAACCGGCAGGCTGCTGAGACTGCCGTCGCCCGTGCACTCGGCCCAGTCGGCGATCTGCATGAGCTGCTCGACCTGGGGCTCGCGGTCGAACAGGTAATGCTGCCGCGCGACGGCCTGGTCCATGCGACGCCGGCAGAGGTAGTTGCCGCGACCTTTGACGAGCACGGCGCTGAACTCGTCGCCGTAGACGCTCTGCAGAAGCGGAATGTCCTTCTGCATCAGCTGTTCTTGAAGGCTGATGGTGTGCGTGCTGATGACGACGCGCTTCTTCTGCTTCACGGCCAAGTCGATCGCGGGGAGCAGATAGGCGAATGACTTACCGACGCCCGTGCCGGCCTCGGCCAGCAGGTGACGCTCGTGCGTCAACGCGGCTTCCACGGCGTGCGCCAGTTCGAGCTGCTGCGGCCGGGGTTCGTAGTCGCCGCCCAGCCGCCGCGAGATCGCGCCGTCGGGGCCGAGAATGGAATCAATGGAGCTCAAGAAGCCCCGAACTATACCCGACCAAAACCGTTTTCGAACACCATTTGTTTGCGGGAATCAGGATTGCTACACTGCGGTGCTGCCAATCGGTTTTAGGAGTTTGTGATGGCCCACATTATTGCCCAGCCCTGCATCGGCACGAAAGACACGGCATGCGTCGCGGTCTGCCCGGTCGATTGCATTCACCCGACCAAAGACAACCCCACGTTCGGCGACGCCGAAATGCTTTACATCGACCCAGATACCTGTATTGACTGCGGGCTGTGCGTTGATGAATGCCCCGTGAACGCCATTTTCCCGCAGGAAGACCTTCCCGCCGAATGGGAAGAATTCATCGAAAAGAACGCCGCTTACTTCAAGAAGTAAGGCCGGCGATGTCGTGCAAAGCCGTCCGGCTTTACCGGGCGGCTTTCTTTTTGTGTTGCTTGATACCCCTGGGGGGTATATTATAAAAACATGCAGGAAGACCTTCGTGAGAAGACGAGCAAGCGGCTTGGCAAGATTGCCGGGCAGGTCGCCGGGTTGCAGAAGATGGTCGAGAGCGACCGCTATTGCATCGACGTGCTGACCCAAATCGCCGCAGTGAGGTCTGCGCTGCATGCGGTCGGCGTCGAAGTGCTGGCCGGGCACGTACAACACTGCATCGCCGGCAAGCACGGTGAGCTCGACAGTGATGCCCTCATCGAAGAACTCCGCGAAAGCCTGGCCCGATTCAGCAAGTGAGCCCATGATGTCCACGCTCCCGACGAACGCCGAACCCGAAACCCAGGCCTGCGAAGCCAACTTCCTTGTTCAAGGCATGGACTGCGCGAGTTGTGTGGCCCATGTAACCAAAGCTATTCGTAAAGTGCCCGGCGTTCAGGACGTTGCGGTCAATCTCGCCCTGGGCCGCGCCGTGGTGAAGTATGCCGCCAGTACGCCGCCAGAATCGATCGCAGACGCGGCGACGGACGCCGGTTACCCGACGCAACCCGAAGCGACTGCCGACGCTCACTCGCACGAAGACCACCATGCCGACAGTGCCCGGAAATGGATGTTGCGAGGCATCGTCGGGCTGATCCTTTGGCTACCCGTTGAAGTGATGCACTGGACGATCGGCGGCCAACATGCCGGACACGTTTCGTGGATGGACTGGTTGTCGCTGGTGACCTCTACCATCGGCCTGGTGCTGATCGGCGGGGCATTCTATTCGAGCGCGTTTGCCGCACTAAAGCGTCGAACGAGCAACATGGACACGCTCATTTCGCTCGGCGCAACCGTGGCGTACGGCTATAGCCTGGTCGCGCTCGTCGGCCATCTGTTAAACGTCTGGCCGTTGCCGGCCGCGCTCTATTTCAACGAAGCCACGGCGTTGCTGGCGCTGATCAGCACCGGGCACTGGCTCGAAGCCCGCGCCCGCAATCACGCCGGCAGTGCCATCCGCGATTTGATGCACCTCACGCCGGCAGTCGCCTGGCGCGTGCCGGCTCCGAAACCCAAAGACGCGCCAAAAAAGCGCTTCTCACTTTCCATCACGCCGTCCCAGGCGGCACCGGCTGCTGCGAACGCCGAACCCACACAGCCACAGGAAGTGCCTGTCGCAACGCTGGCGGTCAGCGATCACGTCTTAGTTCGCCCCGGCGACCGCGTGCCGATCGACGGCGTTGTCGTCGACGGCGTGTCGACCGTTGACGAATCCATGCTCACGGGCGAACCCATTCCGGTCCGGCGCACTATCGGCGACACTGTGACGGGCGGCACACAAAATCAGGACGGCGCCATCACCGTGCGCGTCACCAAGACCGGCAGCCAGACCGCGCTCGCGCAGATCATCAAACTGGTCGAGACCGCACAAAACAGCCGGCCGCCGGTGCAGAAGCTTGCCGACCAGATCGCCGCCATCTTCGTGCCGACCGTGCTGGCGATCGCTGCGATCACGGCAATCGGTTGGTTCATCTACGGCCAAGTCGCCGGGCTGCCGAGCGGCGTGACCTGGGCGAAACTCGCGCAAGCCGTCTGTGGCGTGTTGATTGTCGCCTGCCCGTGTGCCCTGGGCCTGGCTGTGCCTGCCGCGCTGATGGTCGGCACGGGTCGGGGGAGTCGACTGGGCATCCTGTTTCGCGACATTTCTGCGCTGCAAAGTGCTGAGAAAATTGACACCGTTGTCTTCGATAAAACCGGCACGCTGACAGCAGGGCGGCCGTCCGTGGTCGGCGTCATTCCTCAAGGCAATGTGACGCGGGAAGACCTGCTGGGCACGGCCGCGACGGCCGAGCAGAGCAGCTCGCACCCACTGGCCGCCGCCATCGTGGAGGCCGCCCGAAAGGAAGGCATCACGCTTGCCAAGCCTTCCGAATTCATCAACCAACCCGGCTCCGGCCTTCGGGCCACAATTGGGCAGGAAACCGTTCTTGTCGGCAATGCGGAGTTTGTCGGGGCAGCTGCGGAACTCACCAATCATCACACCGCCGTCTGGGTGTCAAAGAACGGCACGCTGCTCGGCCGCATTGAACTGGCCGATGAACTGAAGCCGGACAGCCGCCTGGCGATCGACCGATTGCACGCCGCCGCGCTTCGAACGACGCTCCTGACCGGCGACCACGCCGCCGCCGCCAAGGCGATTGCTTCGCAAGTCGGCATCCATGACGTTCACGCCGGGGTGAAGCCGGATGGCAAGGCGGCAGTCGTCAACGACCTCCGCAAAGCCGGCCGTCGCGTAGCGATGGTGGGCGATGGTATCAACGACGCCCCGGCACTTGCGGCCGCTGACGTCGGCATCGCGATCGGCACGGGCAGCGATATCGCCAAGGAAACGGGCGGCATTGTCATCGTCCGCGGCACCGTAGACGCTGTGCCAACCGCCATCGCACTTTCAAAAGCGACGATGCGGGTGATTCGGCAGAACCTGTTCTTCGCGTTCGTTTACAACGTCGTCGCGATTCCACTGGCAGCCTTCGGGTTGCTGAGCCCGATCATCTGTGCGGCTGCAATGGCGTTCAGCGATGTCAGCGTGATCGGTAACGCGCTGCTGCTCCGTCGTCGGAAGCTCTGAATGTTACGGCGTTGTCGTGGGTGAGGACGCCGGCGATGCGGTTGTCGTTGCCGTAACGGTTGGAGTCTGGAACAGCTTGAGTGATTGCTGAACTGTTTTGCTGACGCCCCAAAGTGCCGGGACGGTCACGACCAACCATACGGCCACGAGTAGACCTGTCGAATTCGCCTTCGATTCTGAGTTCATATTGTTGCCTCGCTGTCGGTGATGAAGTGTTGGTCGGCGACAGGCCGAACTAGCAGATTCGCTACGAAGCCCAGCACCAACAGGCCGGCCATGACGTAGAGCACACGCGTATACGCTTCGGTCGCCGGCACGCCGGCCTGGAGTTGTGCTTCACGCAGGTAGTTGACGAGCAAAGGCCCGAGCACGCCGGCCACGCTCCATGATGTCAGCAGGCGGCCGTGGATGGCGCTGACATTTCTCGGGCCGAACATGTCGCGGAGATACGCGGGGATTGTGGCAAATCCGCCGCCATACATGCTGAGGATGACGCACGCCGTCAGCACAAAGAGCGGTAGCGAATTCAAGCGTTGGTGGCCCGTCTGAGGCAGGAAAAAATACAGGCAGATGCCGAGTGCGAAGAAGATAAAATACGTCGGTTTTCGGCCGATTTTGTCGCTGGTGCTGCTCCAGAAAAATCTGCCGACCATGTTGAACAGGCTGAGCAGGCCGACGAAACCCGAACCCGCCGCCGCGGCCGCGGTGGCATCACCGAGTCGTCCGCGGAACATCTCCTGAATCATCGGCGAGGCCTGTTCAAGAATGCCAATCCCCGCCGTTACGTTCGTGCACAACACGATCCAGAGCAGCCAGAATTGCGGCGTACGCAAGGCTTCCGTCGGGCCGAGGCTTCGGGCACTGATCATCTTGTTGCGTGTCGGGTCGGGCGGCATGTAGCCGGCCGGTTTCCAATCCGCAGGCGGCACTCGTACGAGGAAAGCGCCGAGCAGCATAAAGACGCCGTAGATCGCGCCCATCACAAGCATGGTCGGGACGACGCCCGGATCATTGCCATGGCTAAATGCGGACATCAGCGATACCGCGAGCGGGCCGCCGATCATGGCACCGCCGCCGAAGCCCATGATCGCCAGCCCCGTCGCCAGGCCCGGTCGGTCGGCGAACCACTTAATGAGTGTGGAGACCGGAGAAATGTAGCCCAGGCCCAAGCCGATACCACCGATCACACCGTAACCGAGATAAAGCATCCAAAGTTGCTTGAGATGAACGCCGAGCGCGGAGACGAAGAAGCCAGTGGAGAAGCAGACTGCCGCCGCGACCATCGCTTTGCGTGGGCCTGCCTTTTCAAGCCACTTTCCGAACACCGCTGCGCTGATGCCGAGGAAAGCGATCGCGATGCTGAAGGTGTAAAAGATCTGCGTTTCTTTCCAGCCCACGTCAGGAATTTTCGTCAGCGGCAGTTTGAAAACGCTGAACGCGTACACCTGGCCGATCGACAAGTGCACGGCCAGGGCGGCCGGCGGGACGAGCCATCGGTTGTAATTCGGTCTTGCAATGCTGTGCCGGTAATCGAGGAAGTCGAGCATGAATCACATCTCCACACCATAACTCTAGGCGAGGCAACGGAATGATTCTGGCGCGTTTGTCAGGCCATGTATTTACAGCTCGGAGCGCGGCTTCATTTCATCTTGGTTTCATGAAGAACTGTGAGACGCAGCCGCCAATGGTGACCTATGGTAGCTCGGAAGGAATTCGTATGCCCCGTGTCTGGCCTGGCCGCCCGTATCCGCTTGGTGCCACATTCGATGGTGCCGGCGTTAATTTCGCGATCTTTTCTGAGCACGCGACGAAGGTCGAACTCTGCCTGTTCGATTCGATCGATTCCACCAAAGAATCTCAAAGAATTGAGCTGAAAGAGCAGACTGATCTTGTCTGGCATGGCTATCTGCCTGACTGTGAACCCGGGCAGTTGTATGGCTATCGCGTGTACGGGCCGTACGAACCATCGGCGGGCCATCGATTCAACCCGAACAAGGTTTTGCTCGATCCGTACGCCAAAGCGATCGGCCGATACGTCACGTGGGATGATTCGCTGTTCGGCTACAAAGTGGGGCAAGACGATCTTTCGTTCGATGACAGAGACAGTGCTGCCGTGGCACCGCTGGCATCGGTCATTGATACGGCATTCACCTGGGGGGATGATCGTGCGCCGCGAACGCCTTGGCATAAAACATTGATCTACGAAGGCCACGTCAAAGGCCTGACGAATTCACACCCGGACATTCCGGAAGAAAAGCGTGGCACCTATGCCGGCTTGGCCAGTGAGCCGTTCATCTCTCATCTCAAAAGCCTGAATGTCACTGCTCTCGAACTGCTCCCGGTCCACGCGCATTTGGACGATCGCGACCTGATTGACCGTGGCCTGACGAATTATTGGGGCTACAACACGCTGAACTTCTTCAGCCCGCATCTCGAGTACGCCAGCAAGCAGTCGCCTCGCCGCGCCGTGCAGGAATTTAAAACGATGGTCCGCTCTCTCCATGCGGCCGGCATCGAGGTGATTCTCGATGTCGTTTACAACCACACGTGCGAAGGCAATCATCTCGGGCCAACGCTTTCCTGGCGGGGCGTCGATAACGCGAACTACTACCGAATGGTCGAAAACGACCGCCGTTACTACATGGATTACACCGGTTGCGGCAACACGCCGAACATGGTGAGCCCGCGTGTGTTGCAGATGGTGATGGACAGCCTGCGGTACTGGATTCTGGAAATGCACGTCGACGGCTTCCGGTTTGATCTGGCAAGCACGCTCGCACGCGAGCTTCATGCGGTGAATAAACTCGGGGCGTTTTTCGACATCATTCACCAAGACCCGATCATCAGTCAGGTCAAGCTCATTGCGGAACCTTGGGACGTTGGCGAGGGCGGCTATCAGGTCGGAAATTTTCCGGTGCTCTGGACAGAATGGAACGGGAAATACCGCGATTCTGTCCGCAAGTTCTGGAAGGGCGACGGCGGACTCGTCAGTGAATTGGCGACTCGCCTGAGCGGGAGCAGCGATCTCTATGAGCATGGCGGGCGAAAGCCGTACGCCAGCATCAATTTTATCACCGCACATGACGGGTTCACCCTCCAAGATGTCGTGAGCTACAACGGCAAACATAACGATGCCAATGGCGAAGGGGGCCGCGATGGTGCCAACGACAACGAAAGCTGGAACTGCGGCACAGAAGGCCCGACTGACGACCCCGGCATCAACGCTTTACGCGAACGCCAGAAACGTAATCTCATGGCCAGCATGCTCTTCAGCCAGGGCGTGGCGATGATCTATGGTGGTGACGAACTCAGTCACACCAAGGGCGGTAATAATAACACCTACTGCCAGGATAACGACATCACCTGGCTGAAATGGGATCTGGACGAACGACGGCAAGCATTCCTCGACTTCGTCCGAAAATGCACCACTGTTCTGAACGAGCAGCCGACGCTCCAGCGACGCAATTTTTTCCAAGGCCGTGCGTTGCGTGGGTCGGACATTAAGGACATCAGCTTCTTCGAGCCCGGCGGTTACGAAATGAGCGACCAGGACTGGTCGAACGGCTTCGCAAAATGCTTCGGCATGCGTCTGGCGGGCGACTCGATGAACGAAGTCGATGAACGCGGCGAACCGATCAAGGGCGACACGCTGCTGCTGCTCATCAACGCGCACTGGGAAGAGTTGCCTTTCACTTTGCCCGAAACCGCCGGCGATGATGTATGGGAAACGTTGATCGATACCGCCGAGCCCGACCGTGACACAGGCGTGACGGTGCGGCCGGCGAAAGAACTCTTCCCACTGTTCGGCCGGAGCCTGGCGTTGCTGCGTACGATTCGTCCGCACGAAGTCGGGCGGGAACTCACAAGTACGCAAGTCGAACTACTGAGGAAGGCGTCGCAATCGACAGCAAACCTCGGCCATGACGAGCCACGCACCAGCAAGCCCTAAAGGAAGAACATGACTGGGACCGAGCCAAAAAATGCCATTCGATCATTGCCGATCGGTGCGGAAATGGTGAACGACGGCATCAGCTTTCGGGTGTGGGCCCCAGGTCATAAGACCATTGAAATCATGTTTGAACGGGAAGGGGTCGCTGTTCTGTTGCTGGAACCGGAGCTTGATGGCTATTTCAGCGGCCAAGCGGTTGGTATTGCTGCGGGCGACTTATACAAAATCAGAATTGACGGCGATCCGACTGCTTATCCGGACCCGGCATCACGATTCCAACCGCAAGGCCCGCATGGGCCATCACAAATCATCGACTCGACCTTTGATTGGCACGATCACGACTGGCGCGGCATTTCGGCGGCCGGGCAAGTGCTCTATGAATTGCACATCGGCACGTTCACCCATGAAGGAACCTGGGCCGCCGCCATCGAGCAATTGCCGACGCTTAAAGAACTCGGCGTGACCTGTCTGGAGGTCATGCCCGTCAACGAGTTCGCCGGCGACCGCGGGTGGGGCTATGACGGCGTCGGGTTATTCGCGCCGTTCCATCGCTACGGATCGCCGGATGACATGCGCCGATTCATCAATGCCGCTCACGAAATCGGCATCGGTGTGATTCTTGATCTCGTCTACAACCACTTCGGTCCTGACGGAAACTACTTGATGAAGTTTTCCGATCATTACCTGAGCAAGAAGTTTCATACCGACTGGGGTGACGCGATCAACTTCAGCGACGAGCACTGCGAACCGGTTCGGGAATTTTTCATTGCGAACGCGCTCTATTGGATCACGGAGTTCCACCTCGATGGATTTCGCTTCGATGCCACACAAGCCATCGTCGATTCGTCAGATCGACATATCCTCGCCGAGATTTCAGAGGCAAGCCGGTCCGCAGCGGGCGATCGGTCGATCTACCTCATCAATGAAAACGAACCCCAGCATACACACCTGCTTCGTGATGTTGACGCTGGCGGGTACGGGTTCGACGCGAACTGGAATGACGACTTTCACCATGCCGCCATCAGCGCTGTGACGGGTCGCCATGAGGCGTACTACACCGACCATCCCGGCATGCCGCAGGAATTCATCAGCTCCGCAAAGTACGGCTACATTTATCAAGGGCAGTTTTACGCCTGGCAGTCAAAACGACGTGGGACGCCCGCGCTTGATCTTGCGCCGACGGCATTCGTGAACTTCCTGCAGAACCACGACCAGATCGCAAACAGCGCCCGCGGCCTGCGGCTGCATCAGCTGGCGAGCCCGTCAGAATTTCGCGCGATCACAGCTCTGTTTTTGCTCGGGCCGCAGACGCCGATGTTGTTCATGGGTCAGGAATGGGCGGCCAGCGCACCGTTCCTGTATTTCACGGGGCATAACGACCAACTCGCACCGCTCATCAAAGCCGGACGGGCGAAAGAACTCAGCCAATTTGCGAGCGTTGCTACGCCGGATATGCGATCGGCACTTCGTGATCCTGGAGACGCTGCCACGTTTGCTGATTGCAAGCTCAATCATGCCGAGCGTCATCTACCGGGGCACGCCGAGGTGTTCCGCCTGCATCGCGATCTTTTGAAACTGCGTCAGTCGGAGCCAACCTTCAGACGTGTTCAACGCCGTGGCGATGTCGACGGCGCGGTCCTCGGGCCCGGCGCTTTTGTGCTCCGTTATTTCGGTGAACGGCAGGACGACCGCCTCATCCTGATTAACCTCGGCAGCGATCTGACGCTTCGGCCGGCGCCTGAGCCGTTGCTCGCACCGCCGATCGATCAACGTTGGAGTGTGTTGCTCGCGACTGAATCGCCGTGCTACGGCGGTTGCGGCGCGGCGCATCCGGATACCGAGGACGAAGGCTGGCACTTGCCCGGACGTTCGGCATACGTGTTGTCACCGGGATCAGTTGATGAGGCGGCGGTCCAAACGCGCCACATCGGCCGGGGCAGCGCGCAGTTCTTCTTTCCTTAAATCTCAAAACGAATCGCACTAAACCATGCCTGACTCTCTGGCCGTCGAGCAACTGCTACAAGCCGCATTCCAGCAAGCCAAGGCGCTTCAGCGTTGGCCGATCTCGACGTATCGGCTGCAGTTCCATGCGGGCTTTACCTTTCGCGATGCGACCGCCATCGTGCCATACCTGGCGTCGCTTGGAATCACGCACGTTTATGCGAGCCCGTATCTCGCCGCGACGGCCGGCAGCACGCACGGTTACGACGTGATCGATCACAGCCGGCTGAATCCGGAGCTCGGCACGCCGGGCGACTACGACGCGTGGATTCGCACGATGCGTGAGCAGGGCCTGACGCACATCCTCGATACCGTGCCGAACCACGTCGGCGTCGGCACGAACGACAATCCCTGGTGGAACGACGTCTTGGAGCACGGCCCGGCGTCGAAGTTCGCGGGCTATTTCGACATCGACTGGCAACCCGCCTGCCGGCCTGAATTGGCCGGGAAAGTGCTGCTTCCGGTGCTCGGAAAACCGTACGGGCGCACGTTGGAAGAGGGTGAACTCAAACTCGTCTTCGATCGAACGTCTGGCCGATTCGTTCTGACCTACTTCGACCGGCGGTTTCCGCTTTCCCCCGAAAGCTATGCGATAGTCTCACGCGAAATTGCAGCAAGCACTGGCGCGAAGTCCGAACTGGAAACGTTGACCCATGATGCCTCTGCCGGCGAAACGATCGGCCGATTGAAGGCGGCCGTTGAAAACGATCACGAATTACTCAGTAAGTTCGAAACAGGATTGGGCCGTATCAATGGACAAGTCAGCGATCCGCGATCATTCGACGCGCTCGATGCGATCATTCAGGCGCAACACTATCGTCTGGCGGATTGGCACGTCGCGTTTGACGAGATCAACTATCGGCGTTTCTTCGATGTGAATGAACTGGCCGCCATCGCGACAGAAAAAGAACGAAGTCTTCGACGCTTCGCACGCCTGGATTCTGCCGCACCTTGCCAACGGCGACATTGTCGGCTTGCGGATCGACCATCCAGACGGCCTGTATGACCCGGCTGCGTATTTTCTCCGACTCCAATCGCAATTCCTGATCGCCATCGCGAAAGTCATCTTCCTGCGTCAACATGAAGTCGAAGCATGGCCTTCAATGCAGGCCGCACTTTCCGAGCGATTGTCGAATGTCGATACGTTAAGAAGCGGCCAAACGCGGTGGCCGCTGTTTGTGTCGGCGGAAAAGATCCTGGCTCTGAATGAGCCTTTAATCAAGGACTGGGCCATTCACGGCACGAGTGGTTACGACTACCTCGTTCATCTCAACAGCCTGTTCGTCGATTCGTCCGCAGAGGCTCGCTTTGACGAGCTATGGAATCAGCTTGCCGGCGGGGCTACACCGTACGATGAACTCGCGTACCGCAATAAACGGAACATGCTCGAATCGTCGCTTGCCAGCGAATTGCAAGCGCTGACGCATCGTCTCGATCAGTTCGCAAGGCGGGACCGTCGATCATTCGATTTCACATTCAAAACGTTGCTCACCGCCATCCGCGAGACGATTGCCTGCTTTAGCGTTTATAGAACTTACATCACGCTCGGTCACATCAGTGATGCCGATCGCAATCATATCACTCACGCAATCGAACGGGCAGCACGTCGAAATCCGCTTGTCTCGGGGGAGGCGTTTGAGTTTCTCAGGGAAGTGTTGCTGCAGGAATTCTTCGCCAGCGCGGAGGAGATAGTCCGCAAGGAACAGATCGCTTTCACCGGTAAATTCCAACAACTTACATCGCCCGTAACGGCCAAGGGGATTGAGGACACGACGTTTTATCAATTCAATCGGCTGCTCAGCTTGAACGAAGTCGGCGGCGAGCCGGCCGTGTTCGGCATTTCTGACGAGCAACTCCATCAGTTCATGGCCGATCGCCAGCGAAGTTGGCCGTTCGCGCTATCCACGCTTTCGACGCATGACACCAAACGCAGCGAAGACGTCCGAGCCCGGCTGAATGTGCTAAGTGACCGTGCGACCGATTGGTCTGCAGCGGTTCTTGGATGGTTCGGCGTGAATCAGCCCCTGCGTACGCAGCATGCGGACGGCAGTCTGTCGCCGGCGCCCGACGAAGAATACTTGATCTATCAAACCCTCATCGGAGCCTGGCCAGTCGATGGCAAAGTGGACACGGCGTTTATCGACAGAATCCAAGCCTACACGCTCAAGGCGATGCGTGAAGCGAAGCTCCGAACCCGCTGGGGCAAGCCCGACACCAGGCACGAATCGGCCGTCAAGACGTTCATCGATCGCCTGTTAGATAGAGCACAATCACCGCAGTTCTACGAACAGTTTCTTCCATTCGTTTCAGCGGTCACGCATTTCGGTTTCATCAATTCGCTGTCGCAAACGCTCATCAAGCTCATGAGCCCCGGCGTGCCGGACACTTACCAGGGAACCGAACTGTGGGACTTCAGTCTGGTAGACCCGGATAACCGCCGGCCTGTCGATTACGGCCTTCGTGAACGATTGCTGGCGGACGTCGACGCAACAGCCGTCACTAGCCTTTTGGCCAATCCCGAAGACGGCAGGATCAAACTCAAACTCGCATCGACTGCCTTGCGGTTGCGGCGGGCGATGCCAGCGTTTTTCGAAAACGCCGACTACGTTCCGCTGACCTTTACGGGCTCGCATGCCGCACATCTGTTCGGTTTCTCGCGGTGCTGGCAGGGAAAATCAATAGCCGTGCTGACGCCATTGCGGGCGCCGCAGTGGCTGAAAGACGGCGACTGGCCGATCGGCGGCAAGTGGGGCGGCACCCGTTGTACCAACCTGCCGGCATCGCGTTGGCGCGACGCGTTTACTGGTCGAGCGGTCGATTCTGACCGAATCGCAGACCTCATGGCCGATCTGCCGTTCGCGTTGCTGACCACGGAATGAACGGCGCTTTCAGGCAGCACTGAATTCGACCAATCCATGCCATCCGGACTCGGCGGTTGCCGAATTTCGCTTTCGCGGCTGAGTTCCGCCAGCTACAATTCTCTGCGAGTACGCGGGGAATTTGTGTAACGCACGTCACCGAAAGTCGTCTGTATAGACAAGCAATGGCCCCGGGCAGGGCCGCTGGTTCGTTCCGCTCATCTGAGAAGTATTATGCGCACCGTTGCATCCGTCGGGTCATCCATTATTCGTTCTGCCGTGATTGAAACCCTCGAAGGCCGCCGGCTTTTGGCCGGACAGCCGTTCGGAAATTTCATTAATGGTGCGTTGGTCATCACTGGAACCAGCGGCGACGACTTGCTCAGTTTCCGGACGAGTGGGCCTCGGACCATCGCGCGTTTGAACGGCGTGCCAGCGAAATTCACCACGGCGAATTTTAACCGGATCGAAGTCAACACTGGCGACGGCGTCGACATCGTCGACTTCGCCGCCATGACACTGCCGTGCTACGTCAATCTCGGTGCCGGCAATGACATCGCTTACGGCGGGGCGGGCAACGACTCGCTCACCGGCGCGGCCGGGCGAGATACGCTCATCGGCAATGCGGGCAATGATCGCCTCAGCGGCGGCAACACCGGCGATTCCATCGTCGGCGGGGAAGGCGATGACGTGCTCTACGGCGGCTTCGGCACAGACGTTCTCGACGGCGGCTCCGGCCGCGATCGCCTGTTCGGCGAAGAAGACAACGATATCCTCATCGGTGGCACGCAGACCGACGGCATCTACGCCGGTGACGGCGACGACAGCCTCTACGGCCAGGCCGGTAATGACATCCTCTCCGGCGAAGCGGGCAATGACACCATCGTCGGTGCCGACGGCAATGACATCATCACCGGCGGCGACGGCGTCGACTACATGTACGGCCAGGACGGCGACGACACCATCGATGCCGAGGACGACACCGCAGACGCGCTCATTGATGCCGGTGCCGGCACGGACACCGTCACGCTCGACACCGGCCTCGAAACCGCCCTGAATGCCGAAACCATCAACGGCTCGACCGACGGCGGCACGGGCACAGTCGACCCGCCCGTCGTCCCCGTCGGTGGCGACCTCGCCAAGGCGATGAGCTTTGGCGATGAGGCTTACTGGGACGCCAACTTCTCCGATGCCGTCGCCAAAACCAAAGCCCTCGGCGTCAAGGTCGTGCGCGTCTGGTTCGAAGTCAGCAGCTACGACGAACGCCCGCACGCTTATGACAATGTCGACACCGCCGACATCATCAAGAACTGGCGCAAAGGCACGGCGCATGATGACCGCGCCGTCACCGGCGGCCTCGCACTCAAGCGCGCGTTCCAACTGAAGCAGGCCGGCTTCCAGGTGATCCTGACCGTTTCAATCAACGGTGGCGAGCCGCCGACGTCTGATCAGCAGGTGAAGGATTTCTACACCTTCCTGATGAACTCGACGGAGACGACCAACAGCACGACGAAACTCAAAGACGCCGTCGACTACTGGGAAGTCGGCCAGGAAGTTGACTTGGCCGCCAACTGGAAGCCGTCCGGAACGAGCAAAACCACCGGGCTCAAACAATACGTCGACGACGTGCTGATCCCGGCCGCCTCCGTGCTGCACACCGGGGCGACCAGCAACTGGGAAAAAGTCATTTCCGCCAGCGTTTCTTATAGCGCGAATGACCTGTCAACCATCCTCACCGAGGCCAAGGCGCAGGGCCAACTGAACGCCATCGACTACGCCGGCTATCACCCATACGGGCGATACATTCCGGACCAGAGCATCGACGAAATCGCCAGCCGTGTCAGCCAGGCGGTGAAGGTCTCCAAGCAGTTCGGCAAGCCGCTCGCCGCGACCGAGTGGAACGTCCGCGGCTACCCGATCGACGGCAGCCGCGACACGGTCTGGGCGGGCGCGATCAAGAGCGTTTATACGAATTACATCGCACCGAATTTCGGCATCGCGGTCTATTACCAGTTGATCGATAACCTTGACGGCCGAGGCGGCGGCGTGAACGTCTCGGCCCGCCCGGCCGGTCTGTTCAAACACAATTCGCCGATCAGTGTCACAACCACTTCGTCGACCGACGACCTGGAGACGTACTACAACTCGCCGCTGGTCGCGAATTCGCCGTTCTATGACACGCTGGCATCGATTTTTTGATGTCGAGAGTGAAGAGTGGAATTGGGGCCACACGGATTCGAACCGTGAACCAAGCCATTATGAGTGGCCTGCTCTAACCGTTGAGCTATAGCCCCGGCGGCGGGACATTCTAATCATCTTGGCCACAAGGGCTAGACCGCATGTTCGATCGTTTAGATCGCTGTCGCCGCGGGCTTGGATTTGAGGTGCGACGTCACGGTGATTTGCGGCGGCAAACTCTGGCTCGGCCGCGGTTCAGTTCGGACAGCTTTGATTCGGACGGACGTCAGTTCGCCGGCTTCAATAACACGTTGTTCGTCCGCTGCTTGACGCGCCAGCAGGCAGGCTGCCGTTGTCGCGAAGACGTCGGCTGTCGGATTCAACGTCGTCGCGCGTCCTTCGATCTGTGCGAGGAAATCCTCAAGTAACGTCGGCACGGTTTCCAACGCCACAGGGCGTACACCGTCGTTTTGGTCGTTGATGAGGTGAACGTCGTTGGCGGTCACCTGGAGTACGCCGTCGGTGCCGACAACGCGAAGCCAGTCGTCGCCGTGGGTTGGCGCGTTGGCGGGGCGGAGCACGTCGATGCTGATGGTCGCGACGCGTTCGCCGCACAGATTGAAGTGGCACGCCGCGGTGCTTTCCATCGTGCCGTGCCCGCCGTTGGCGATCGTGGAATGTGTCGCGTAGGCTGACCGCACCGCATGGCCGCCGATCCAGAGCATCCAGTCGATCGCGTGTGACCCGACCCACGGGATCGTTCCCCCGTAAGTCTCCCGGCGGTCATAAAACGGGCCGCGAACGCCACGGCGATACGATTTACGCGCATTGATCAGACGCACATCGCCAATCGCGCCTTCACGGACGAGCTTCCATGCGGTGTAGAACGACTTTTGATGCCTGGCGGTCTGCAGGCTGGAGAGATGAACCTCGGGGAAGGCCGCGTGTGTAGCCGAGAGGCGGTGGAGGTCGTCAAACGTCAGGGCGGCAGGTTTCTCGGTCAGGACGTGAATGCCCCGCTCGATCGCGTCAATGGCCATCTGGGCGTGCTGGTCAAAGGCGCCGCAAATGACAACGGCTTGTGGTTTTGCCTCATCGAACATTCGCAGATAATGGTCGAACGGTTGGGCGTGATGGCCGTGCTGCTGGCACCACGTTCGAATCGGGTCAGCCGGTTCGCCGCCGCCGTCGCAGTATCCGACGATTCGGACAGCAGGGTGGTTGGGCAATTCGCGAAGCACCGTGCTGATATGGCCACGGACACCGATGAACGCCAGACGATGAATTTGCATATTTTGGCCGAGAAGTGACGTTTCAGACTGCGACGCGTGCTGGCACTTTGCGACACGCTGCCCCACTGCAATTCTTTTACGGCCTTGCGGTTGTCGCGGCACTGAAAAGTCTTGAAGGTTTTGCACTTGTTTGTTGTGAAATCACGTCGCAAGGGTTTGTCTTTAAATCATGCCGGCGATGAAATGATTGGCGATTATGGATCATAATCTTGTATCGTTGGTAAGCCGGGTTTAGTTTTTGCGTCAGTATTCGGCGTGTGTAGGGAAGGCCGGTTTTATGAATAAGCGTCAGCCACGTCGGGTGGCTCTGATCGTGGAGTCGTCCGCCACCCCGCGGCGTCGGATGTTGGCCGGCGTCGCGCGTTACATGCACGAGCACGAGCCGTGGGCGCTCTATCTCAAGCCGTTCGGCGTTGAAAAGTCGCTGACAAAATGGCTGACCGAATGGAAGGGGGATGGCATCATCGCGGCGATCGCCGATCCGGACATTGAAGCCTGGTCCCGCGTCAGCATTCCGGTCGTGGATGTCGTTGGCGTGCTGAGTAAATCCGGCATGCCGCTGGTGCGAACGAATGACCGCGCTGTCGGGCGTCTCGGGGCTGAGCATCTTTTGGAACGCGGCTACCGCACCTTCGCGTTTATTGAGTATTCAGAGCATGGTTGGTCGACGACCCGACGTGCCGGGTTCCAGGAAGCACTCTCGCAAAGCGGCTACGAATGTACGGTGCATGTGATGGCGTATCCGTACGCGGGAACCGGCGGGCCGGAGCAGTGGGAGCAGCAACAGCAAACACTGGCAGAATGGATCAATCAACTCCCCAAGCCGATCGGCGTGATGTGCAGCACTGATTTAATGGGCCAGCAGTTCCTTGAGGCCTGTCTGCGGGTGGGTGCAGTCGTGCCCGAAGAAATTGCCGTGGTTGCTGCGGATAATGACGAGCAAATTTGTCAGATCTGTTGCCCGCCGTTGTCGAGTGTCATTATCAATGACGAGCAACGCGGGTACATGGCAGCATCGATGCTGAACAAAATGATGGACGGCGAAGCACCGCCAAAAGAAACAATCTGGGTCGAGCCGGCCGGCGTGTTCAGCCGGGCATCAACGGACATTCTGGCGGTCGACGATATCGCAATCGTGACCGCACTCCGGCTGATTCGGGATCATGCCTGTGACGGTCTGGCCGTGGACGACGTCGTTCGAAAAGTGTTTCTCTCTCGCAGTGTGCTGGAACGTCGTTTCCGCAAGGCGGTCGGCCGGCCGATCAATAGCGAGATCATCCGCGTGCGACTGAATCGGGCGGTGCAATTACTGTGCGAAACACGACTCGAATTGAAGGTCATTGCCTTGAAAGCCGGCTTCGGAAGCACATCTTACATGACGGCCGTCTTCCGGGATAAGCTCGGGCGGACGCCGGGGTCATACCGAGGCGTAAGCCGCGGGCGCGAATCGCAGTCGGCGGTGGCCGAGGCGAATGTGATGGCGGACGGCTGAAACGCCTGAACTGTGCGTCAAGATAAAGACTCGCGGGGCCATGCGACTGGCCCCGCGAGTCCGTTTGATTTCACGTGTCGACAGCGTTTAGTTGATCAGGTCCGTCTTCTGCAGGTCACGCAGCTTGTCGGCTTGCGTGTTGATCAGGAACCAGTCGTTCTGCGATTCGCCATAAAGTTGGTTCGAGCCGCCGTCGCTGATCAATTGCTTGGCGAAGACGGCCGAGAGGTTTTTGCGACGGGTGGCGATGTCTTGCGAAGTCGTCCACTTGTCGGCTGCCGACTTCAGCGAGGCGACATCGACGGACTTCACATTGCCGGCGATGAGAATGTCGTCGCCGTCGCCGCCGCGAAGGATGTCCGCCCCCAAACCGCCGATGACAACATCGCGGCCGGCGCCGCTGCTGATTCGGTCCGCACCCGCCGAGCCGACAATCACGTCATTGCCAGCGCCGGTGGTGACGTTCGACGCGGAAGAGCCTGCGAAGACAAAGGCGTCATTGCTGCCGGCCACGCTGATCGTGTTGCCGCCACCGTTGCCGTAGACATAAAGACGTCCGGTCGCGCGGTAGGCAGTGCCGAGCGTTTCGCCGTTGAGATTCACGGTATATCGGCCGTTGGCGTTCTGGGTGACATTGATGGTGTCGTCATTCGCCGTGCCGAGGACGATCAGAGCGGTCTTTGAACTATCAGCCGGATCGGTCGTGGTGATGGCGGCGGAGACGTTCACGGTCGTCGTGACGACCGTGATATCCACGCCGTCGCTGACGCTGGCGGTAACGGTGTACGTGCCCGGCGTGCTGTAGGCGTGCTTACGCGTCGCGGTCGTGTCGCCGGTGTAGCTGTTGGTGGCGGTTTCGCCGTCGCCGAAGTCCCAGATCACGCTGAACGGCTGGTTGGCCGGTACGTCGTCGATCGACAGACTGAAGGCGTTTTGCGAGCCGACGAGCACCGTTTCAGCCGGCCCGGTGAGGGTCGCTTCCGGCGGGGCGTTGTGGACGTAAACATTGCGACTGGCCGTGGTCGTAGCACCCGCGGTGTCGGTCGCGGTGACGGTGATTTCATAGCTGCCACGAGCGGCTTTGAAGGCGATGTCTTCGCCGGTGCCGCTGGCGAAGAGCGTGCTGCCGCGGAACGCCTGCCAGGCGTAGGTCAGCGTATCGCCGGGGGCGTCGCTGGCGGAAGTGGTGAGTGCGATGTTGTCGCCTTCGGTGAGGTCTTCGAGTTCGCCCTCGATGGCGAGATCAGTCGGCGCGACGTTATCGACGGTGACCGCGGATTGAGTCGTGGTGCTCGTGCCGTCTTTATCCGTCGCGACCAGCGTGATGCTGTAGCTGCCATGGACGGCAGGCGTGAAGCTGAAGTCAGCGTTGTCGCCGGTGGCCACGATCGTGTTGCCGCGCTTGGCGGTCCATGCGTAGGAGAAGCCGGTTTCAGTATCGACGGCACCGGCATCGGTGACGGTTGAAGTGTAGGTGGCGAGTTCGCCTTCATCGACGGTCTCTTCACCTGAAATCTCGGCGACGGGGGCGGCGTTGGTGACGGTGATCGGGTTGCTGTTCACGGTCGTGATGCCTCCGTCTTCATCGGCCACGCTCAGGCGGATGACGTAACTGCCGTTGTCGCCGGGCGTGAAGGTGAATGAAGCGCCGTCGATTGCCGTGCCGTCAGGCAGGGTGTATTGCTCGCCGTTGCGGTAGACGGTCCAGCCGTAGGTGAGAAGGTCGTCGCCGGGATCGGACGCCGTGCTGTCGACGGTGATTGCGGTGCCTTCCGTGCCGGTCGAGACGACATTTCCGAGCGACACCGTCGGGGCGGCGTTGGCGACGGTGAGCGAGTGCGTGAGGGTGGTCGTGCCGCCGTCATCGTCGGTGAAAACGCAGGTGAATTCGTATTCGCCTTGATCGTCCGGCTGGAAGGTGAACGAGGCGGCGTTGGTGATCATGCCGTTCGGCAGGGTGACGTTGTCGCCGTCCTTGGTGAGGGTCCAGGCGTAAGTCAGCGTGTCGGCCGATCCGGCATCGGTGGCGGCGGTCGTGATAGTTACGGCCGCACCTTCGTCCGATGTCGCCGGGCCGGAAATGGTGCCCGTCGGGGCGACGTTGGTGATAGTGATCGGCGCGGTGCTGGTGGTTTGCGTTGCCAAGCCGTCGTTGACGACGACGGTGACAACGTAAGAGCCGTTGTCCGTCGGCCGGAAGTTGAAGCCCGCCGTGGTTGCCGGAGACGTTGGGGTGCCGAAGGGTTGGCCGTCCTTGGTGACAGACCAGCTATACGTCAGCGTGTCGGCACCGGGGTCCGTGCCGGTTGCGGTGAGGCTGATGATCGTGCCTTCGCTGAGACTGCTGCTCGGTGCGTCGTTGATGACAACGGTCGGGGCGACATTGTTCACGACGATGTTGCCGGTGGTGACGGTCGTCGGGCCGCCGTCATCGTCGGTGACGACGACTTTAACGGCGTAGGTCCCTTCATTCGTCGGTGTGAACGTGAACGTCGTTCCGGTCGTCACGACCTGTTGCGGCAGGGTGTACGGCTGGCCGTTCTTGGTGACCGTCCAGGCGTAGTTGAGTGTGTCTTCCGAGCCCGGGTCGGCGGCATCGACGGTGAGCGTGACGGCCGAACCTTCGTTGACGGGGCTCACCGGCGTGCCGGAAATTTCCGCCGCAGGGAGGGCGTTGGTGACGGTGATGTTGTTCGTCGTGGCCGTGGTGGTTTGGCCGCCGGAGTCGGTGACGGCGAGCGTTACGCGATACTGGCCGTTGTCGGTCGGTTCGAATTCGAACGTCGAAGCGTTCGCCGTCACACCGTTCGGCAGCGCGAAGGTTTGGCCGTCGCGTTTGACGCTCCAGGCGTAGGTGAAGCTTGATTCGCCGCTGACGTCAGACACGGTGCTGCCGAACGTGAGCGGCGAGCCTTCCGCCCGCGGACCGCTCGGCGTACCCGTGATGGTGATCGTCGGCGCAACGTCATTCACCGTGATCGTCTTGGTCACCGTGGCCGAGTCGCCGTTGTTATCGGTGACGACGACGGTCGCAACGTAGGTGCCGTGCAGGTTTGGCGTGAACGTGAACGCCGTGGCGTTCGTCGCGCCGAGGCCGCTGTTGTATGCCGAGCCGTTTCGCGTGACGCTCCAGCTGTACGTGTGCGTGTCGTCGACGCCGGCGTCATTCGGCGACGCCGTCAGCGTGATCGATTGGCCTTCATCGACGGTGTCATCGCCGTCGATCGTCGGTGCCGGTGTGGCGTTCGCGACGGTGATTGTGGCGGAAGTGTTCGTGCTGCCGCCGTCGTCGTCAACGACCGTCAGGCTGATGACATACGTCCCGTTATCTCGCGGCGTGTAATTGAACGAAGCGGCATCGCTGGCGATGCCGGTGAGGTCGACCGGGTCGCCGTCCTTGGTGACGCTCCACGCGTATTCGAACGTGTCGGCAATGCCGTCGTCGGTGACGTCGGCAGAAAGTTCGAGGGGGTCGCCCTCAGTGCTGCTGTTCGGTACGCCGGCGATCGTGGCAGCCGGGTCGGAATTGCTGACGAGAATCGGTTGAGAATTGACAGTGACGCTGCCGCCGTCATTGTCCGTGATCACGACGGTGGCAACGTATGTACCATTGTCGGAAGGAACGAACGACAGGTCCGAATCGGTGAGGCTGGTCTCGGCAAGCGGCGTCCAGGCTTGGCCGTCTTTGGTGATCGACCAGGCATAGGTGAACGTGTCGTTCACGCCGGCATCGGTGACGGTGGTGTAAAGATCGACTTGGCCGCCTTCGCCGATCGGGGCGATCGGTTCACCGGCCACGGTCGCGAGCGGGTCGGCGTTGGCGACGACGATCGCCGCGGTGCTGACAGTCTGCGTGCCGCTGTCGTTATCATTGACGACCAGCGTGACAATGTAATTGCCATTGTCTTCCGGCGTGAATGTCAGGTTGTCGTTAGTCGTGGTGGCGCCGCTGAGGTCGACGGCATCGCCGTCTTTTGTGACGCTCCAGGCGTAATCGAAGGTGTCATTGCTGCCGGCGTCGGTGACGTTGCTGCCGATCGCGATGGCGCTGCCTTCCGTACCGGTGGTCGGGCGCCAGTGAGGGTGACAACAGGGTCGGCATTCAACACGTTGATTGTTGCAGTCTTGGTGACCGAACCGCCGTCGTTATCGGAAACAGTGACGCTGATTTCGTAGCTGCCGTTGTCATCCGGCGTGAAGGCGAACGTCGTGGTGTCGTCCGTCGCACCATTGAGGTTGTAGGCTTGCCCGTCTTTTGTGACGTTCCAGAGATAGGTCTGTGTGTCGTCAGAGCCGGCATCCGAAGCGGCGACAGTGAAGTTCAAGGCCGAACCTTCCGTGCCGGTTTCCGGCGCGGTGAGCGTTGCCGTCGGGGCGACGTTGCTGACGGTGATCGGGGCACTGGTGATGCTGTCGGTAGCGCCGTCTTTATCGGTAACCAGCAGGGTGATTTCGTAGCTGCCGTTGTCGGTCGGCACGAACGAGAAACCGGCGGCCGACGTTGGCGTGTTGACGGCGTACGGCTGGCTGTCTTTGGTGACGCTCCAGGCGTAGGTGAAGGTGTCGGCGTCACCGGCGTCGGTGATGCTGCTGCCGACGCTGACAGTGTCGCCTTCGTCGGCGGTCGTCGGCGCGTTCGTGATGCCTGCCGTCGGCGCGACGTTATCCGCGATGATCGAAGCCGAACTCACGGTAACCGTGCCGCCGTCGTTGTCGGTCACGACGACCGTCGCGACGTACGTGCCGTTGTCGGTCGGAATGAACGTGAGGCTGGCGCCGTCGGTAACAGCGTTCTCGGGCAGAACGAAGTCTGAGCCGTCTTTGGTGATGGTCCAGCTGTAGCTGAACGTGTCATCAACGCCGGCGTCCGCGGCAGCGGCAGTAACGGTGACGGACGCGCCTTCATTGATGTTGCCGACGGGTTCGCCGCTGATGGTCGCCGTCGGGTTCGCGTTGGCGACGACGATCGGGTCGGAATTCACGGTAGCGATCGCGCCTTCGTCGTCCACAACACTCAAGCGAACGACGTAGCTGCCGTTATCCGCAGGCGTGAATGTGAATGTCTGGCCGTCGATGGTCGTGCCGTTCGGGAGGACGTAATGCTCGCCGTCGCGGTAGACCGTCCAGCCGTAGGTGTGCGTGTCGTCCAGCCCGGGGTCGGAGACGGTGCTGCCGAAATTGAGGGGCGAACCTTCCGTGCCAGTCATCGGTGCGCCGGTGATGGCGATGTCTGCGGCGACGTTATTGACGGTGTAAGTGAGAGTCGTCGAAGAGCTGCCGCCGTCGGGTTCCATGGCAGTGAGGACGGCGTCATAAGTGCCGCTGTTGAGATACTGGTGAGCCGCATGCGAGCGGCTGGCGGCGAGCAGTTCGACGTTGCCGTCGCCCCAGTCGATCGTCCAACTGTCCAGCGTGCCGCTGCGGTTCGGTGAGGTGAAGTCCATCTGGACCATTTCGCCTTCATCGATCGTCGTGGCGGGGGCGGAGACATCAATCAAGGCCGGCACGTTATTGACGGTGATATTGTGCGTGACGCTGGTTAGCCCGTCCGCTTGGGTAGCGGTGAGGGTCATGACATAGCTGCCGTCTTCGGCGTAGGTGTGGTTGGCAGCCGTGGCGGTGCCGGCGTAGGTGGCGGTTTCGCCGTCACCCCAGTCGATGTCCCATGCGGTGACGACATCAGCCGACGCCGGGTCGGTGTAACTCCATGAGACGTTCACGGCCGAAGCTTCGTCGGCGGCATTCGGGGCGGTCAGTGTGATCGTCGGGGCGACGTCCGTAATATTGATCGTGGCGGTTTGAACGGCGCTGACGTCGCCGTTGTTGTCGACAACGCGAAGGGCGATCGTCCGCGTGCCGCTGTTGTCAGCAGTGAACGTCCAGGTGCTGCTGGCGAGGCGGTTCTTGAACCCTTTGGAGACGCTGTAATTGGTGTCCCACTGGTAGGCGGCGATGGTGCCGTCGGAGTCGGTCGATGTCAGGCCGCTGATCACGACGCTCTGACCTTCCGCGACCGTATACGGCCCGCCGGGGTTGGCAGTGGGGGTCGCGGAGAAATGGCTACGGACTTCCAAACCTTCGAAGACCGGACGGATGGCGGCTTGCAGGGCGTTCAGGTTGGCGGCGGCGTTGCGTTCGTTGGTCATGGAGACTCCGATTGACTTCGCGGCGCGCCATCGGCGGCCGGACGACTCGACCTGTCGTCATCTCCTTCTTCGGCCGGTATCACAGGCGGATTAACCAGTCTTCACGGCTTAATCGTGCAACGCGGCAAGGCCCATAAACGCGGGAGGCGTTGACGTACGACGGCAGGAATCTTGGGCAACATGATTTATCCGGACCTTCCCGCCCTTGACCACGAAAGACGGACGTTTTGCCGGAAGGGGTGTAAAAACGTTGCGGATTTAAGTCTTTATAAAGCAGGTGTTTATGCCTTGGCGGTTGTTTCCGGCTTGACAGCGGCCGCTTTTGGCACTTACTGTCCCGACCCGCCCGGGCCAGGGGAATTGTGCTTCATCCTGCCATCCTGTGCGGCCGATGAGTCGTACTACTTAATTAGCTGATATGGCCAAAACATCCGGCAAACATCTGGTCATCGTGGAATCGCCCGCTAAGGCGAAAACGATCAATAAGTACCTTGGCGACGACTACATCGTGAAGGCCAGCATGGGGCACGTCCGCGACCTGCCTAAGGGCGACGGCGCGATCAACCTCAAAACCTTCGAGCCCAAATACGAAGTCATCAAAGAGCGTGGCAAAGACAAGCTGATGACGGAATTGCGCAAGCTCGCCAAGGAAGCCAGCTTCGTCTCGCTCGCGACCGACTTGGACCGCGAAGGCGAAGCCATCGCGTGGCATTTGAAGGAAGCGCTCAACCTCAAAGACGAAAACGTCCAGCGCGTGATGTTCAACGCCATCACCAAGGCGGAAATCGAAAAAGCCTTCGCCAGTCCGCACAAGCTGAACATGGACCGCGTCAACGCCCAGCAGGCGCGGCGAATCCTCGACCGCATCGTGGGTTACGAGATTTCACCCGTCCTCTGGCGCAAAGTCGCCCGGGGCCTGAGCGCCGGCCGCGTGCAGAGCGTGGCCGTTCGGCTGATTGTCGAACGTGAAAAAGAGATCGAAGCCTTCATGCCCAGTGAATACTGGAAAATGGGCGCGATCTTCACCGCCGACCTGGCCGCCGCCGAGAAATTGGCGCTGCAATGGGCCATCTACTGCGAAGGCACGGAAGAAGGCGAACGCTTCAAGCACGAAAAAGACAAGTGGCTCGCCGACCATGGCTGTTTCAATGGCGAACTCGTCGAAGTCGGCGGAAAGAAGTTCGAGCCGGACAACAAGGCCACCGCCCGCGAAATCGCCGAGGCGCTCGGCTTCGTCGTCAAGCAGGAACACGTCACGAACGATCCCGAAGCCAAAGGGCCGCAGCAGAACCAGGTGCGGTTCGAAGGCTCGCTGAGCAATGCGCCGGCGCTGCGGGTGAAGTCGATCGAGAAGAAGCGTAGCACCAGCCGCCCGCCGGGGCCGTTCATCACCAGCACGCTCCAGCAGGCCGCCAGCACGCGTCTGTACTTCGGTGCGAAGCGCACCATGCAGGTCGCCCAGATGCTCTATGAGCAGGGCTACATCACCTACATGCGTACCGACAGCACGCACCTCAGCGGTGACGCCATCAACATGGCCCGCAGCTACGTGCGGAAGGAATTCGGCGACCGCTACGTGCCGGAGAAGCCCAACTTCTTCGCCAGCAGCAACAAGAACGCACAGGAAGCCCACGAAGCCATTCGCCCGACCGACTGCAACTTCACGCCGCGTGACGCGGAAGGGAAGTTGAAGGAAGACGAAGCGAAGCTGTACCGCCTGATTTACAACCGTTTCGTCGCCTGTCAGATGCCGCCCGCGGAGTTCGACCAGACGACCGTCCAGATCGCCGCCGACACGAAGGCCGGCGAAGCGGTCTTCCGCGCCAACGGCCGCAAGCTGGTGTTCGACGGCTTCATGAAAGTCGCCGGCATTAGTAGCGACGATCAATTGCTGCCCGACCTGAAAGAACAACAGCAAGTTGCGCCGATCGACCTCCAGCCGACGCAGCACTTCACCCAGCCGCCGGCCCGGTTCAATGAGGCCAGCCTGGTGAAGGAACTCGAAAGCCGCGGCATCGGTCGGCCGAGCACGTACGCGTCGATCATTTCGACGATCCAGGACCGCAAGTACGTCACCGCCGTCGAGCGTCGGCTTCACCCGACGATGCTCGGCCGCGTGGTCACGGACAAGCTCATCCAGGCGTTCCCGAACGTTCTGGACGTCGGCTTCACCGCCGACATGGAAGGCAAGCTCGACACCATCGAAGACAGCCACGCCGACTGGGTGCAGATCCTTCGCGATTTCTACGGCCCGTTCCATGAGAGCGTCGAAGGCGCGGTCGAAAAGCTCGAACACGCCGGCGGCATGCCCAGCCCGTACGTCGATGAGAAGACCGGCATTCCGCTGGTCTACCGCATCAGCGCCGGCGGCTTCTTTCTCGCCAGCAGCGACCCGAACGTGAAGCTGACCAAGCCGGTCGACGAGTTCGGCAAGCCGATGACGCGCGAAGTCAGCGAATTCAACTGCCCGCTCTGCATGCGGCCGATGATGAAGCGGCAAGGCCGCTTCGGCGATTTCCTCAGCTGCACGGGCTATTCGGAAAAGGACGAGAACGGCAAGCCGAAGTGCTCGATGATCGTCCCGCTCGACAAGGCCGGCGTTCCGCAGCCGCCGAAGGTCGAGCCGATCACTACCGAAAGCATGTGCGAAAAAGACGGCGCGCCCGATGCTGCTTCGCAACAGCAAGCGAGGCCCGTTCCTCGGCTGCAGCAGCTTCCCGAAATGTCGCGCAACGAAGATGGTCAACAAGCTGTCGGAAGAGCAGATCAAGTACATTGAAACGCTGCTCCCCGAACTCCGTGCCCGTACGGAGAAGAGCTTTGAACTCGGTGCCAAACTCACCGGCAAGCCGGTCGAAAGTTTCGGCAAACTGCCCGACCTGACCGTCAACCGCGCCCCCGAGCCGGCCGCCAAAAAGCCGGCCGCCCGACGCAAGCCGGCGGCAAGCAAGGCGTAATATTGCTACGGATAGACATGGATGAACACGGATAAGAAAATTCGCTTTTCTTTTATCCGTGTTCATCCGTGTTCATCCGTGTTCATCCGTGTTCATCCGTGGCTAACTCTCTTTTTGTTCATCTGCTATAAACGGATTCGATGGCAAGCGTCGAACTCCTTTTTCTCGGCACCGGCACCAGCGCCGGCGTGCCGATGATCGGCTGCCATTGCCCCGTCTGTTCCAGCACTGATCCGCACGACAAACGGACACGTTGCAGCGTCGTCATCGGCTACGGCGGCAAGTCGATTCTCGTCGACACTACGCCTGAACTTCGCCTGCAGTGCGTGGCGAATCGCGTCGATTGGATCGACGCCGTCGTTTTCACGCACGCCCATGCCGATCACATCATGGGGCTGGATGACCTTCGGCGATTCAATGCGATCCGTCAGGATGCCCTCGACATCTGGGCCGACGCCGCCACGCATGACGCTCTGTCCCAGGCGTTCGGCTACGCGTTCAAAGCGACCCGATCCGAAGGCTAAAGTCTTTCGCCCGAACCTCGTCCGAAAAATGATCGACGGCCCGTTCGAACTCGAAGGTCAAACCTGGACGCCCGTGCCGCTGCTCCACGGCAATATGCACGTGCTCGGCTTCCGCGTGGGCAACCTCGCCTACTGCACCGACGTCAGCGAAATGCCCGAAAATTCTTACGAATTACTGCAAGGTCTCGATGTACTCGTGCTCGATGCACTCGCCTGGCACGAACACCCGACTCACTTTTCGATCGACCAGGCGCTGGCGGTCGTCGACCGGCTGAAGCCGAAGCAAACGCTTTTCACGCACATCGCCCACGGCTTAGGTCATGCCGAAACCAACGCGCGATTGCCGGCGAATGTCCGCCTCGCGTACGACAGCCAACGCATCGAGGCGTCCCGATGAAACAGGCCGGCCGGTACCAGGCGATCGCGGAGTATTACGACGCTGAGTACGTCAGCAATGACCTGCTCGACAACGACGTGCCGTTCCTGCTGTCACACTTGCCGATGCGTCGGCAGAAGGTTCTGGAACTTTGCTGTGGCACCGCCCGCGCCGCCATCCCGCTCGCCCAGGCCGGCCATCGTGTGGTCGGCGTCGACATCGATGCCGAGCTACTGCGCATCGCCCGCCGCAAGCGAGATTCGGTCGGCATTCCGGAGAAAGATCTCACGCTCGTCCGCGGCGACGTGCTGAAATACACGGCCGAGGAAACCTTCGACTGGGCCGTGTTGATCTTCAATACGCTGCTCAATTTCACGACACTCTCGGAGCAGGACCGGCTCCTGGCGAATGCCGCCCGGCAACTCAAAAAAGGTGGCCGATTCTGGGTCGACATTTTCAATCCCGATCTCACGATCCTTGCCGAATCGCATCACGCTCATTTCGACTCGGCCACGTTTTACGTGCCCGCGTTAGACCGTTCGGTTCATCGCACGACTGAAATCGAACGCGATCCCAAGCGGCCGCAACTGCAGCGGACGACCTTCCATTACACCTGGGCCGACGCGAACGGCGATTTGCAGCACGAGACCGTGAAATTCGAGATGACCTGGATGATGCCGCGCGAACTGGTGATGCTGTTCGAACGCCACGGCTTTGTGGTCGACGCCCTCTACGGCGATTACGACGGCAGCCCGGTCACGCCGGAATCACCGCGCATCATCGCGTGCGGCAAGAAGCGGTAAGACCATCGATCGAACGAACCGCTCGGCCGTCCCGCCGCCATGGCTGCCGTCATTGCCGAGCGCGTCCCATGCCGGGTCATAGGCGTGCTGAACGAGTGACGGCCTCGTGGTCGCAAAGCCGGCGTAACCCGCGGCCGGGGTTTTTACGCGGTCGTATGTGCCGAACGTGCCGCAACGCCATTTGAGGAAAACCGTGTCACGGTCGGAATAAAAGACGTCGATCTTTCGGCTGTGTTCCAACGCTGCGGAGACGTCGTAGCCCGGTGAAACGGACGGCGCGATCAGCACCACGCGGTCGATTTGCCGGTGCGTCTTGCCGAGTGCCCCAAGGATCACCCCGCAGCCGGCGCTGTGGCCGACAAGGTGAAGCGGGCCGGTAGTCTGGTCGATTTCCGCGGCGAGTTCGGCCTCGGCTTTGTCGTGGACGGCCTGGCCGCTGAAGTTGGCGACGAACAGCGGTTTAGGGAAACCCCAAGGGTGCGTCGAAACGTCAAACCCGCCGGCCGCGATCGCCCGGCGCAGGCCGTTATAACCGGAATTATCCCCAAAAACGCCCGGAACGAAGATCGTTCGGGCGACAGGGTTTACGGGTCGGGGCGGGTCAGTGGCGCAGCCGACACAGAAAGCGGCGGCGAGGGCAATAAATCGTTGGACAAGTCGTATCATCACCGTCAGGATGCACCTATGAGTCAGACCGCTTCTTCGTCGTCACCCGCCGCCGCCCCGGCCGGCCGTCCCGCGTCCGCATCGGGCGGGCCTCAGATTCAGCGTCAGTTCGTCAATTTCATTTTCTACAAGCTCGACCCGGCCTTCCGCCGACTTTCATCGGAACAAAAGCAGGCCGCCCGTGATGAGTTTGTTGCCGCCTATAACAAATCCAATGACGGCCTGCTCTGCCTGAGCTACAGCACCGCAGGCCTGAAGTCGGATACCGATTTCATGCTCTGGCGCATCAGCCTCACGCCCGACCCCATTCAAGCCCAGACCGCCGCGTCGAACAAGACCACGCTCGCCGGCTACCTCAGCACGCCGCACAACTTCGTGGCGATGACCAAACGCAGCATGTACATCGACAAGGTCGACCCGTTCCACACGGCCGAAAGTCGCACGCACATCATCCCGGGGAAGCGGAAGTTTCTGTTCATCTACCCGTTCGTTAAAACCCGTGACTGGTACCTGCTGCCCCTGGAAAAACGGCAGGAAATCATGGACATCCATATCCGCATCGGCAACAAGTACCCGAGCGTGAAGCTGAACACGACCTACAGCTTCGGCCTGGACGATCAGGATTTCGTCGTCGCGTTCGAAAGCGATGAGCCGAAAGATTTCCTGGATCTCGTGATGGACCTGCGCGAAACGGAGAGCAGCAAGTTCACGCAGCGCGACACGCCCATTTTCACCGCCGTCCAGATGCCGGTGGAAAGCGTGTTGGACCAGCTGTTCTAAGAAGAGCCGGCGGCTGGCAGCTAGCGGCTGGCAGCTGGTGATGGATTGAGCCGTTCGCCGCTAGCCGTAAGCCGCCAGCTATTCATGCCGCTGCCTCAGGAAATCCTCGAAGCGTCCGGGCGGGTGTGGGAATACCACCTCTTCGACGAAGCTGACTGAAACCTCGCCGCGTTTGCCGGCGGCGCGGGCGTCGGTGGCTCGCGTTTTCGACTATCTGCCGAAGGTGCCGCTCTCGCCCAAGCTGCTGGACTTGCCCACGCCGACGCTCACGGTGCTGACGAAGGGCGTCGATGCGTTGCCGGAGAGTTTGCAGTCACCGCCGCAGGATTTGCGGACGCTGTCGACTTGGCTGTGGATGGCAGCGGGGCAGCGGCCGGGCATGGCGACGGCGCCGCGGTCGGCGGAAATTTACGTCGCCGTCTTCGGTATGGTCGATCTGCCGGCCGGGCTCTATCACTTCGGGCCGAGCGAGTTCGCCTTGCGCAAGTTGCGTGACGGGCCGGAGACGCTGGCGCTGCTGCGAAAGGGCCGCCCGGATTTGAATTTCCTGGCGACGATCCCGGCCGCGTTGCTCGTCAGCACCGTGTTCGCCCGCGGTATCGCCGAGCAGGGCCGCCGGGGCTACCGCGCTTCGCTCCTGGATGCCGGCCAACTCACGGCGGATTGCGTTGCCGCGGCAACCGGGCTGGGCATGCGGACGATGACGCGTCTGCGCATGACCGACGGCCCGATGCGTGAACTCATCGGCCTGGCGGACGGCGCGGATGAGTCGACCGCCGAGGGCGTGCAGGCGATGGTCGCCTGGGCCGACACCGCCACACGGCCGATGCAGTTGCCGCAACCCATTCCCGACGATATTTACACGCTCCCGCGTCCGACCATCGCGCCGCCCACACCGCAGCCGATCGTCCTGGCAGTGCACCGGGAAATCACCGGTCGCGGCGTGCCGATGATGGAGATTCGCCCGCCGCTGACAGAATTGTCGCCGGTCGCGATCAACCATGCGTTCGACCCGATGCCCGTCGGTCGCGAGCCGGCGAGTCGGCCGATGCGTGAAGTGCTGACGGACATTCGCCCGGCCGAGGCGTTTTTCAAAAAAGCCATCAGCCGCGACGCACTCTGCGTGCTGAGCAGTGTCGGCTTCCGCAGCGGAACGAGTTACCCGCTTCGGCCCGACGGCGCGTACGCCGGCCTGGCCCGCCCGCTCTGGATCGCCCAGGAGGCGGTCGGCCACGATCCGGGCCTTTGGTATCACGACCCAATGACCGACGGCTGGAGCTTCCTGGCGAACGGCCAGTTCGGCTACGCCGTCGGCGCACTGACCGGCGGCCGCGAAGCGCTCGCCCACGCCTCGGCAGTCTGTGCCGTCGTCGCAAACCTCCGCAAACTTCTCCTGGAGGCCGGACCTGATGCGTATCGCCTTGCGCACCTTGAAGCCGGCATCGCGGCGCGGCGCATGCACCTGGCGGCCGCGTCCATGGGCTTTGCCGCACGCACTTTTTCGGATCACTACGACGACCCTTGGCGGCAGTTTCTTCACGTCGGTAACACCGGGTGGGAAGTGCTGGCGATTGTCGCCGTCGGTGGCCTGCCGCCGGAACGCACTGCCGCCGCTGTTGCCGATACGCCGGCAAAGCAGGAGCGGTCCGCGGGCATCATCGGCTTCCGCGAGGATTAACCGCTGGCCGCCACGACGTTTCCGCGGTACGTTGCGACGGTTATGTCGACCGGCACCGTCCCAACGTTTGATGTCGACCGCGTCATCCAGATTCGTCATCAGCTGCACCGCATTCCGGAACTGATGTACGAAGAGTTTGAGACGGCGTCTGTCGTGCGCGAAGAACTCTCCCGGCTGGGCATCGCATTCGTCGCCGGCGTGCCAGACGCGCCGACGGCCACCATCGCGACGATCGGCGACACGACGAAGCCTTGTGTCGCGCTTCGCGCGGACATGGACGCGCTCCCGATCTTCGAAGCCACCGGCCTGCCGTACGCGAGCACGCACCCGGGCAAGATGCACGCGTGCGGCCACGACGGCCACACGGCCATCCTGCTGGGGACGGCCGCCGTTCTTAAACGGCTCGAAGAGACGCTGCCGGTCTGCGTGAAGCTGATTTTTCAGCCCGCCGAAGAGGGCGGCGGCGGTGCCGGCCGACTGGTGAAGGCGGGCGTTCTCAGCGGCGACAAGGCTGCGGCGCCGGGGCCGGCCGTGCGTGCGATCTTCGGCCTGCACGGCTGGCCGAGCTTGCGGACCGGCACGGTTTCCACGCGCACCGGTGCTGTGCTGGCGGCGACGGATTCGTTTTCCGCGAAATTCATCGGCACCGGCTGCCACGGCGCATTCCCGCACACCGGGCACGACCCGATCGTCTGCGCCGCCGAGGCCGTGCTGAACCTGCAGCAGTTCGTCAGTCGTGAAATGGACCCGACCGAACCCGCCGTCGTGACGGTCGGTAAATTCCACGCCGGCACGGCTACGAATGTAATTCCGGATGCCGCGGTCATCGAAGGCACCGCACGCACGCTTTCGACGTCGGCCCGGCAGCGTGTCACTGAGAGCCTTCGGCGTCGCTGCGAGCACATCGCACTCGCCAACCAATGCCGGTGCGAATTCGAATGGAACGAGGGCTACCCCGCGACGATCAATGACCCGGCGATGGCGGACTACGTCGCGGAAACCGCCCGGCATGTGGCCGGCATCGACCGCTACACGCCCGCCGCCGGCCCGACCATGGGCGGCGAAGATTTCGCCTACTATCTCGAACAAGTGCCCGGCTGCTTTTTCCTGATCGGCACGATGCCTGAGGGCGTCGACAGCTACCCGCCGTTGCACAGCGATCGCTACGATTTCACCGATGCCGCGCTCGGCCTCGGCGTGCGGATGTTCGTGAACCTGGTGCGGAGCTTCAGGGTTTGATCATTCCGCGTTCGCCGCCATGCGGACGCGCTTTACGCGTTGCGGCTCGGCGTCGATGACGGTGAAGGTCACGTTTTCATGCACAAACTCTGTGCCCTTTGCGGGCACGACGCCGAGCGTGGTGCTGACGAAACCGCCGAGCGTGTCATAGCCGGCGTCTTCGGGCAGATTCGTGCCGAAGAGGCGGTTGAGTTCTTCGACGCCGATGGTTGCGTCGGCTTCGGCGGTGCGGTCGTCGATGCGGGCGAAGGCGGCCGGCCCGATCGGTTCGTGCTCGTCGCTGATGTCGCCAACGATTTCTTCCAGAACGTCTTCGATCGTCACCAGCCCGGCCGTACCGCCGTATTCGTCGAGAACGATCGCCATGTGCACTTTCTGCAACCGGAAGTCTGCCAGAAGATCCTGGAGCGGCTTGGTGGTCGGGACGAGGAACGCCTGCCGGGCCATTTTGCGTGCGGAAAAGACTTCGACCGGGCAGCCGACGTATTGAATGAGGTCGCGGGCGTAAAGGACGCCGACGACCTGATCGAGCGACCCTTCGTAGAGCGGGATGCGTGACAGGCCGGAATCCAGAATCGTTTGGCGGACGACATCCAGCGGCGCGTCGCAAGGCAGGGCGACGATCGCCGGCCGGGCGGTCATGACCTGCCCGGTGGTGGCGTCGCCGAACTGGATGACGCCTTGGATCATCTTTCGCTCGGTTTCATCAACGACGCCTTCCTTTTCGCCTTCCTCAACGACGGCAAGGATTTCGGACTGGAGGTCTTCGTTCGAGTGCGCGGTGCGGTCTGAAACTGTTGCCGCGCGTTTGACGACGTTTTCCGTGACATTCAACACCGCCGTCAGCGGTCGGCAGATGATGCGTAAGACGTTAAGCGGCTTGGCGAACAGCGCGATGACCGCTTCGCCGACGTGCTGCGCGAGAGCGTGCGGCACAGTCACGCTGGCGACACTCGAAACCAGCATCGCAATGCCGACGCCGGAAATGTATTCGATCCAACGGTGCTCAACGCGGTCGCGAAATAGCTGCAACGAGCACAGCAGCACGCCGAGGTTGAAGACCATTCGAAACGTTGCGGTAACGAACGCGAGCTCGTTCGCATGGCTGATGGTGATGTCAGCGTAGTCGGCGGTGCCGCGGCGGGTGAGCAGGTCGGTGAGCTTGGGGCGGGAAAAATCCCGCAGGGAGTAGGTCAGTGTCGCGAACAGGCCCGAAAGCAGGGCGAAGACCGCAAGCAGCACAAGGTTCAGGGCAATCGGCATCTGGGGCCGTAGTATGCGCGATTCGTTCGCCAAGCGTTAGCGCGACGCCGGTTTCGCGAAAACCGCACCGATGCCGACCGCCGTAAGAATGCGATCTTCCTCCCGGTGCATGCGGCGGTGCTCGGCCGGTGTCAGGTCGTCAAAACCACTCAAATGCAGGATGCCGTGTAGGGCGTAGAGCAGCAGTTCGGTGCGGGGCGCGATTTTTCGCAACGCCGCCTCCCGCCGGGCGTAAGGGACGCAGACGACGACCTCGCCGGCGGTGCATCGGCCGCGGGTGTCGTGGTCGAGTTCGAAGGTCAGCACGTCTGTCGTTCCCGGAATGTTCATGAATTGCTGGTGCAATTCCGCCATTTTCTTGTCGCCGACCAGTACGATCGAGACCTCGACGGGCGGGCGTTTGATGAGGGCGACCGATTTCGGCAGCCATCGCTTCAGGTAAGGCAGGTAGGGCCGGTGAACTTTGCCGGCCGCGGCCGTGAAATGCAGCGATGTCATGACTATTGTCTATCAACCGGCGAAGACGCCGGCAAACGATCCTATGAGAAAGCAGAACATGACCAAGACGTTCAAGACCCTGATGACGGCCGCTTCGATCCTTTTCGCGACGCGTTCCGTGATCGCCGCCGGCCCGACCACTCAGCCCGCCGCCGAGCCGTTGCAGTACACGATGAAAAACATCGACGGCAAGGAAACCGATCTCGCCCAGTACAAGGGCAAGGTCGTCATGATCATCAACGTCGCCAGCAAGTGCGGCTTCACGAAGCAGTACACAGGACTGGAAAAACTGTACGAAAAATACAAAGACCAGGGTTTTGTCATCCTCGGCTTCCCTGCGAACAACTTTAAGGGACAGGAGCCGGGCAGCGATGAAGAGATTAAGACCTTCTGTACGGCCACCTACGGCGTGACGTTCCCGATCTTCAGCAAGATCAGCGTCGCCGGCACAGACCAGTCGCCGCTCTACAAACTGCTGACCGAGCCGGCTACCAACGGCCAGTTCGCCGGGCCGATCGGGTGGAACTTCACGAAGTTCCTCGTCGGCAAAGACGGCCACGTCTACGCGCGGTTCGCCAGCAAGGTGACGCCGGAAGACAAGGAACTCGTTGGGGCACTCGAAGACGGGCTGAAGAAGTAAGCGTCTCCATTCGCCCCGATTATCGACGACACGCCCCGTTAGCGGCCCCGCTGGCGGGGCGTTCTCTCTTGTCCGTATTTCAGATAAGAAAAAGGCCCCGCGAGCGGGGCCGCTAACTTTTTTGATGCACATCACACGATTTATGCCGTCTTGGTGACCTGGCTCGGCGCAAAGCCCGGCTGCGTTTGCGATTGCGGGGCGGGCTTGTCCGTCGGGTAAGCGATGCGGCCGTGGTACAGGCCGAGCAGGCTCTTCACGAGGCTGCGCTCGATCAGTTCCAGTTCACGCATCGTCAGTTCACTTTCATCGAATTGGCCGTCGAGCAGACGCTTCATCGCGAGGTCGTGCACGAGCTGTTCGATACGCGACGAGTTTGGTTCCTGCATCGCGCGGCAGGCGCTCTCGCAGCAGTCGGCGAGCATCACAATCGCCGACTCTTTGCTGCGCAGGCTTGGGGCCGGGGTAGCGGTACTGGTGCTGTTCGACTTCCTGCTCCAGGGCACCGTTTTTCTCGGCTTCCTTGCAGGCGCGGTGGTAGAAGAACTCGACGAGCGTCGTGCCGTGGTGCTGTTGGATGAACGGCAGAATGCTGGTCGGCAACTGGTATTCCTTCGCCAGCTCGATGCCGTCTTTCACGTGCCCGATGATGATCAACAGGCTGACGCTCGGGCTGAGGTTCATGTGGCGGTTCTGGCCGCTCTGCTGGTTTTCGACGAAGTACTCGGGCTTATTGATCTTACCGATGTCGTGGTAATAGCACGCGACGCGGCAGAGCAGACTGTTGGCCCCGATGGCCTCGGCGGCTTCTTCGGAGAGGGCGGCGACCTGCAGGCTGTGGTTGTACGTGCCGGGCGCTTCCATCGCTAGGCGACGCAGCAGCGGGTGGCTGGCGTCGGCGAGTTCCAGCAGCGTCATGCTGGTGGTGATGCGGAATGTCTTCTCAATGAACGGCAGAATGCCCAGGCTCAGGAACCCGACCGCCAGGCCGGCGGCACCGCTGTAGATCGCGTTTTTCACGATGTACTGCATCGGGTCCATGTTCAACCAGCCGGCTGCGAGCGTTGCGCCCATCATCGCAAGGGCCGCCGCACCGCCGATTTCGATGAGCTTGCTGCGTGTGCGGACGTCGTCCAGCAGGAAGCAGCAGGTCATCACGCCGGTCATCAGGACGATCAGGAACTCTAACCCTTCGCCGAGCGCCAGGGTGGCCAGCAGGGCGTGAATGCCGGCGATGCCCATGGCGAAGCGTTGGTCGTACGCGATCGCCAGGATGGTGGCGACCATAATCGTCGGAGCCAGGCCGAAGACGTACGACCGCGTGCTGCCCAGGCCCGTGAGTTGGGCGAGCAACAGCATCGACACCATCAAACTCGCCAGCCCCGGCGCACGGGCGTGATTGCGGACGATACGCGGCTGATACGTCGTCACGTACATCGAGCCGACGACGGTGAGGGCGATGACGCTGGCGACGAGCCCCAGCCGCTGCCACCAGATGCCGGCACCCAGGCTGCGGAGGTACGCTTCGTGCTCAGCCTTGAGCTGGACGTACTCTCCTTGCTCGATTTCGCCTTTTTCGACGAAAATAGAGTTCCGGGGGACGTGCTTATCGCCGGCGGAGTCATCCACCTGCTCGGCCGCCTGGTTACGGGCGAGGGTCGTGGCGGCCTGGTCGAGCTCGTAATTCGGCGTGAACTTCACCGCGGTGATGGCGGCGATCTTTGGTGAAATCAGCGACGCGAAGCTGTCATCGGCGGGTTTGCCGAACTTGGCGGCGAGGTCGTCGTGCTGGTCGGTCGAAAAGGTCGAATCGGCCGGCATGTCGCCGACGCCGGCGAGCCGGATCCGCTTACCGGCCTCTTCCTTCCGCTGGTCGGTGGGAATAATGCGCAGGTCGAGCCGTTTGATCGACTGGATGTAGCCGTCAACCGCGTCCTGCCAGGCGGGCTGGCGGGAGGGGTCGGCGTATTCCTGAATGCGGGCGAGCGACACCGCATCGAGCGTGTCGCGGTAGGGGGCCGATAACTGCTCCAGCCGCTGGCCTTTAACCGTCGCCGGCAGCGCCAGCAGTTCGGCCTTGAAGACGCCCAGCGGTTCGGGCTGGACGGCTTTGTACACCCGCGGCTCAAGAATCCGGGCGGCGGTGCGGGCGGTATTCAGCTGTTCCGGGTCGTGATAGTCAAAATCGACGCGGGCGACGATGTCGTACGGGACGTATTGCCCCACCCGCCAGCCGACGACTTGGGGCCGCAGCATGAGAATGGCGGAAACCGCGACAACAAAGCCGATCGCCACCGCCAAGCCGACGTGGTGATGCGGGCGCAGGAGGCGCGTGACGAATTTTTCGCCGGCATCCGGGCGGTTTTTACGAATTTCTTCGCGTCGGCGTGTACTGCTGGGTGAACTAGCCATAGCCCTCACAAACTCGAGGCGACATAGCTTGACGGATTTTTTCGGGTTTGCAAATTGAACGTCCGGTAATGACGACCTAAATTCCCTACTGCGGGTTTCTGCCGTGTCGGTTACCCGCTGCATATATTATAGGCCCGAAGGAGCCCAACATGCCGCTGACCCACCAGCCCTTGAAGTACCCGTCCAATGCCATTGAACCTTACATCGACCAGCAGACGATGGAGATTCACCACGGAAAGCATTACGCCACATATGTCACGAATTATAACAACGCCCTGAAGACGGCCCCGGAACTGGACGGCAAGCCGATCGAAGAGGTGCTCAAGAACTTCTCCAGCGTGCCCGAAGCCGTGAAAACGGTCGTCCGTAACAACGGCGGCGGCGCGAGCAACCACGAAATCTTCTTCGACCTGATCCAGCCGGGCGGCCCGAAAGAGCCGACGGGCACCCTCGCCGAAGCCATCAACGCCAGCTTCGGTTCCTACGACAAGTTCAAGGAAGAGTTCACCAAGGCCGCCACCACGCGCTTCGGCAGCGGCTGGGCGTGGCTGGTGAAGGACGGCGGCGGCAAGCTGAGCGTCCTGAGCCTCCCGAACCAGGACAGCCCGTACATGGACGGCCACACCCCGATCGTCGGCCTGGACGTCTGGGAACACGCGTACTACCTCAAGTACCAGAACAAGCGCCGGACTACATCGCCGCGTTCTACAACATCATCAACTGGAAGGTTGCCGAGCAGCGCTTCGCCGCTGCGAAGTAATGCCCGTGTTGACCTGACCCACTGCCGACGGGCGGCCTCCACCGGGGCTGCCCGTCGGTCGTTCGTTTTGACGTCTCCCAAACCGATTCGCCTCCTATGCTTGCTGACGTTCGCTACTTCCAAGCCCGGCACCTCGCGACGATGACGACGCGCGGCGTCATCGAGAACGGCGTGATCGCCGTCGCTGACGGCCGAATCGTAGAGATCGGGAGCAAGGCGGAACTGAGGCCGCCGCGGATCGACGAAACATTCGACGGCCTGATCTCGCCCGGGCTGGTGAACGCGCATACGCACCTCGAACTCTCCGATCGCTTCGCGGGTGAAATGCCGACGGGCGGATTCGCCGCCTGGCTGATCGGCATGCTGCAGCGTTCGGCAACGGCGCCGGGCGAACTCGAAGGGCTCGTGACACTCGGCGTCGGTATCGGTGTGAGGCAGTGTCTTGAATTTGGCGTGACCGCCGTCGGCGACATTTCGCGACTCTGCCACATCACACGGCCGCTGCTCGCCAGGACGCCGCTGCGGGTCGTCAGCTTCGGCGAAGTCCAGGCAATGGGGCAAAACCGCGGCTTTCTCGATCAACGCTTGGCGGCCGCCGCGAATCCCGCTGATGAAACGGCCCGGCTGCGGGTCGGCATCTCTCCGCACGCGCCGTATTCGGTCGAACCCGATGGCTACCGCGCCTGCCTGGAAACCGCCCGATGTAACGGGTTTCGGGCGTTATCGACACATCTAGCGGAATCGGCCGATGAGGCCGACTTCCTGCGAGATCATTCCGGGCCGTTCCGCGGACTTTGGGACTGGCTCGGGCGGTTCGACGACCGCGTGCCGACCTTCGAAGGCGGCTCAATCGCCTTGGCCGAGTCGCTCGGGTTGCTCGCCTATCCGACCCTGCTCGCCCACGTGAATTACTGCGACGCCGCCGATCTGCAACGCCTGGCGAACGGTCAGGCGAGTGTCGTCTGGTGCCCGCGGACGCACGCCTATTTCGGCCACCCGCCGCACCGCTGGCGCGACATGCGGGCCGCCGGTATCAATGTCTGCGTCGGCACGGACAGTTGCGCCAGCTCGCCGGACCTGAATCTGATGGACGACCTTCGCCTGGTCCGCCGGCAGTCGCCGGACGAGTCGCCGGAATCGCTCTGGCGCTTGGTGACCTCCGCCGCCGCCGACGCCTTGCGGTGGGGCGACGGCCTGGGGCGGTTGACGCCGGGCGGTTACGCCGATTTTGTGCATTGGCCGACGACATCAGCCGATCCGCTGGCGGAAGTGCTTGATCGGCCAAATCTTCGGCCGGCCGGCCCGATCCGGATCAACGGCGAGCCGGTCACGCAATAGACATTGGCATGCTTCGTCAATGCACGGCCGCTGCCGCGATCGCCATCGGAATGATGTTTTCGCCGCCGGCCTTACTCGCCGGGAACCCGCAATTCATCGGCGCCGATCCGGACGCCGCTGTCTTCGGGAACGAGTATTGGATTTATCCCACCGTCAGTGGCATGCGTAAGCCGGTGTTCAAGGCGTATTCGTCGAAAGACCTCACGCAGTGGACCGATCGCGGTGTGTTGCTCGACCTCACGAAAATCGACTGGATGAAAGACGGCGGCCGCACGCGGTTCTACGCCTGGGCGCCGAG
Organism: Tepidisphaeraceae bacterium; assembly: GCA_049840775.1. Classification (GTDB taxonomy): domain Bacteria; phylum Planctomycetota; class Phycisphaerae; order Tepidisphaerales; family Tepidisphaeraceae; genus RYN-431. Next base: position 81,965 of record JASGJJ010000003.1, on the reverse strand, counting down.
TATTCTCTCGAAAAACGGCAAGTTCTTTCTCTACTACTCGGTCGGCCCGCAGTCGGCGGAGCATCCGAGCCGCATCGGCGTCGCCGTCGCCGACGCACCTGACGGCCCCTTCAAAGATAATGGCGGCCCGCTCGTCACCGGCGGCAACGGCTTCGAAGCCATCGACCCGATGGCGTTCACCGATCCGAAAACCGGCGTCACCTATCTCTACGCCGGCGGCAGTGCGGGCGCAACACTCCGCATCTGGGAACTGTCCGAAGACGGCGTGACACTGAAACGCGAAGTCGACGTCAAAACGCCGAAAGAATTCACCGAAGGCGCATTCGTCCATGAACGCGACGGCGTTTATTACCTTTCGTACAGCCACGGCAGTTGGAACGACTCGAGCTACTCCGTTCATTACGCCGCCGGCCTGTCGCCGATCGGCCCGTGGCAGTATTGCGGCAGAATCCTCGCGAGCGACGCCACGCACAAAGGGCCCGGCCATCATTCGTTCGTCGTGAACCCGAAGACGGGCGAGACTTTCATCGTTTATCACCGCTGGGAATCTTCTGCTGAGAAAGGCCCGTATCGTGGGAGTCGGCAGATCGCGATCGAGCGCGTGGAATACGCCGCCGACGGTACGATTCTCCCGGTCAAAATGACCGACGCCGCCGCACCGGTGTCGCCGATCAAATGACATTCAAACGCCGGTGTCCGGCGGGTGCATGCCACGCAACTTCGGCGGCTCCGCATGGTCGGCCGAATAACGCTGCCAGAGCAACTCGACCGCCTGTTCCGTCAGCGGCGACGGTGCGATTTCACCGGCAGAAAGAAGCGTCGCGACAATCTGCGGCGTGGCCAGGTGCAGGGCGGCCTCTTCCGCCTGCGACGCCACGCCGACGAGCGCCACGCCCGCATTCGCGGCAGCATCAAAGACGCGATACCGCGGCGCCATCATCGACGCCGAATACTCAATCGCCACGCCATGCACCGGGGCGTTCGCGGCGATCCATTCCGCGTCGAGCACGTCGGCCGCTTCGATGACGACGTAACGCAGCAGCTTTTCGTCACGAAAACGCTGTAAGCGGTGCAGCGGCCAGCCGACTTTCAGGTCGCCGGCGGACAGGCCGCGGGCGTAAGCGAAATCGAAGGGCCGCCCGAGCTTGGCGGCCTGCTCGCGAAGGCGCTCGCCGCCTCGGCGATCAAGCTCGTCGTGATGAACCACGAGCCCCGTCCAATCGCCGGCAGTGATCACGCCGTCCGGCGATTCATGCCAGACGGCGGCTACGGTTTCATTCGTTCTGCCGAAGACGCGGTTCATGCGGGGCCGCACCCGTTGGACTTCGCCCGCGCCACCGCCGCCGCCACCATCCGATGAATGCGGTGCGGTCGGCCGACGGATTGCCACGTCATTTTCTTTTCAGGGTTGGTCATTTCGATGCAACCCTTGCCGAGCAGGCGTTCGCCGACGGTCGTGTAGAAATTGACGGCCTCGACTTTTCGGAGCGGGCAGGACTGAATCTGGATCGAAAAAATGCCGCTGACCCGGACGACACGCAAATCCGTCAGAATGTAATAGAGGCCCATCCATTCAACGGTCGACCACATGACGCGGCCGGCGATCAGGAAGAGGCCGAACTGGATGGTCAACGACTTGCTGAGCATGACTGGCACGCCCAAAACGTGAAGCAGGGCGATCAGCACCGCCGTGATGACGGCGAAGCGAAAACTGTTCAGCAGCACGAACCATCGCGACGGCTTGATGAGCAGCTGAACGATTTCGCCCTGCGGAATGACGTTGCCGACGATGAGCGTCGCCAGCGGCGTGCCGACGGCGGCGTCGACCGCGTCGGCGGCTTCGGTCGCGGGCGTCAGCAGCGAAGACCGCCGCTTGGCATCATCGGGCTGCATAAACGGCTTCCTTCAGCGTGCAGATGTCCGGCAGATTGCGGTAGACGTTGTCGTAGTCCAGCCCGTAGCCGATGACGAACTCGTCCGGAATGTCAAAGCCGACGTAATCGGCCTGCACCTGGCGGGCTTCTTCACGGTCTTTGCGGAGCAGCACGAGGATTCTGACGCTCCTGGCGCCGAGTTCTTTCAGGATCGGCACGACCAGTTTGAGCGTGCCGCCGGAGTCGAGGATGTCGTCCACCAGCAGCACGTGCCGGCCGTCGACGTCGCCGAGCTGCTTGCTGACGAGGCTGCTTCCCTGCGTCCGCAGGCTTTGCCCGGGATAGCTGCTGACGGTCATGAGGTTGATCTTCAATTTCGTCGGCATGTGACGAATAAGGTCGGCCGTCAGGATCATCGCGCCGGTGAGGATGGGAACGATGGTGAGCCCTTCGGCATCGTCGCCGAGGTCGGAGAGAATCTGCGTCGCCATCTGCCGGACGCGTTCCTGGACCTTGTCGGCGGGGATGAGGACTTTTTCGATGTCGGCCTTCATCGTCGGGAGTGTATCGCCAGTGACGCCCGAATGCCGAATCCTGATCCAAAAGATTGCGTGAATTGTAAGCTTCCGTGAAGGCTCGGCATTTTCGGGGCGGCCGCGTATCATCACCGCCGACCGCATGAAGAAGCCGCCGCCCCCGGAAGAGAGTCCCATTGTTCGCGTGCTTGACCGCTCGGAAGCAGCGGTGAAGGCGCTGCGTAAGTATTTCGCCAGCTACTTCTGGGCGATCCTGAAAAATGTGCTCGGCATCCTGCTGATTTTGCTCGCCGTGCCCGCGCTCGGCGTGCCGATCCCCGGCGGCAGCCCGCTGCTGTTCCTGGTCGGTTTCGCACTCGTCGCGTTCCCGGGCAAACGCCGGCTGACCAGCACCGTGCTCCGCGGGCGGCCCTTGCGCGTGGAGGCGTCGATCTTCACGACGCTCACCACCGCAATGTCACTCCTGGTGATCGCGGCCTTGCTGTGGGTGGTCGGTGCGCAATACACCAAACTGATTCACTACTTCAAGCTCGACCCGGACAAGAGCACGCCGGCCTTTGTAGCTGCCGTAGCGGGGTTGTGCGTGATTGCGGCCGTCGTCACGTGGGGCGTGATGTGGCTGGCGTTGCGGGGCACGAACCTGCTCATCCGCCTCGTGCCGCGGATGCGCCGCGTGCTCCGGCCGTTCATGCGGAAGTGGGGCATCGTGCTCCTGCCGCCGCCGAGGCATCGCGGTAAACGCGCCGTGGAACGCAGCAAGCAGGAGATCATTGAACTGTCGCCGGGGTCTAAACGCAGGATCGGCGCCACCTGGGCATATCTCAAGCCTTGGCTGATGCGCGTGGGCGGGATGGCGATCACCTTCTGGCTGTTCTACAAACTCGTCCGCCCGATCGTCGAGCACTGGGACAAGGTCGAGCCATTCATCAGCGGGCAGAACGGGCGGGCGGGCATTACGATCGGCGAATTCATCGCGGCGATCGGTCTGTTCGTCGTCTTCCTGTTCGTCTTCCGGGTGGTCAGTTGGTGGACGCTGCTCCGAGGGCTCGGCCGAATGGTGCCGATCGCGCCGGCGACGCGCGTCTGGTCCACGAGCGAACTCGCCCGTTACCTGCCCGGCGTGATTTGGCAGGTCGTCGGCCGCATGTATCTGATCAAGCCTTACGGCGTCAGCGGCAGCGTCTGCAGCACGTCGCAGGTGCTCGAACTGATCATCTTCATGCTCGCCAATATCATCGTGGCGGTCGGCTGCCTGCTCTGGTTCGGCTTCAAGCAAGTGCAGGGCGACGCCCGCTGGTGGCTCATCGGCGTCATGTGCCTGCTGCCCGCATTGGGACTGCTTTTGCACCCGAGCGTTTTCTATGCGTTGATGAACCGTGTCATCCGCGCGTTCAAACGGCCGCCGCTGGAAACGCGCGTGCCGGGGAAAACGCTTGTGGGCCTGCTGGCGTGGAACGTCATCGGTTTGTGCGTGATGAGCATGGGCATCTGGCTGATCGTGCACGGCCCGCTCGGTCTGCCGCTCGGCAAATGGTGGGTGGTGGCCGGGGCGTATTGCCTGGCGTGGTGTGCGGGCTTCCTGGCGTTCTGGGCACCGGGCGGCATCGGCGTGCGGGAGTGGGTGTTCATGCTCGTCGTCGTCGTGATCCTGCCGCCGGCGATTAAGGACGCGTTCGATCACGAGTCGCTACGCGATTTTGCCGCCCTCGTTTCTCTTGTCCTCCGCGGATGGGCGACGGCGGGCGAACTGGTGCTGGCGTTGATCGCGTACACGGTAGACCTGCGCGGCGCAATGCTCACCTTCCGCAACCGCGGCCTGCCATTGCCGGCGACCGGAACATAATTCGACCAGAACTTTGACTGGGGAAACTCGCATGACGCTTTCGCTCATGGCCGCGGGTGGGGTGGACGTGGAGCACCGGTTGGTGCTCGTCCTGATGCAGTTGAGCGTGATCATCCTGATCGCACGAGTTTTTGCGGTGCTGTTTCGAAAATGGGGGCAACCCGCCGTCGTGGGGGAAATCGTGGCCGGGCTGGTGCTCGGGCCGAGCGTGCTGGGAAAGTTAGAATCGGCCGGCTGGTTGCCGAATGTTTCGGCGATGATTTTTGACCCGTCTGTGAGCCCGGTGCTGCAGATTTTGGCACAGATCGGGTTGGTTTTACTGCTGTTTCTGATCGGGTTGGAATTCGATTTTCGTCACCTCCGGGCGCACGGCATGGCCGCCGCGACGATTTCGCTGGCGGGCGTTGTCATGCCATTCGCGCTGGCGGTGGCCGTCGGCACGATCATTCATCCGCACGTCGCCGCGAATGTCGATCGCACGAGTTTTCTGCTCTTTCTTGGCACAGCACTATCCATTACCGCATTGCCGATCCTCGGGCGCATGATGACGGAGATGCGGATCAGCCGCACCCGGACAGGCGCTTTGACCATCACCGCGGCCGCCATTGATGACGCGACTGGCTGGATTCTGCTGGCGGCCGTCAGTGCGCTGGCGACCGCGCACTACCACCTGCGAGACACGCTGGTCATGGTCGCCAGTACGCTCGGGTTCGCGGCGATCATGTTCCTGGTCGTTCGGCCGATCGTCAGCCGGTGGGGCGCTTGGATGCTCCGACGAAATAACGGCGAACTGGGCCTGAACGGCTTCGCGATTCTGCTCGCTATCCTCTTCGTATCTGCGATCGCGACGAGCAAGATCGGCATTTTTGCGATCTTCGGGTCTTTTATCCTTGGTGCAGTCTTGTCGGATCAGACCGAATTCCGTGATGCCGTGCACCGTCTGACGGGGTCGTTCGTCACCGTGTTTTTCCTGCCGATCTTTTTCACTTACACGGGCTTGCGGACCGACATCGGCAGCCTGAACACGCCCTTGCTCTGGCTGTTCGCACTGATGGTGATCGCGGCCGCCGTGCTTGGAAAACTCGGCGGCTGCACGATCGCCGCCCGCGTCGGCAAAATGCCTTGGCGAGAGTCGCTGTGCATCGGCGTGATGATGAACACGCGGGCGCTGATGGAACTGATCGTCGTGAATGTCGGCTATGACCTCGGCGTGATCCCCCGCAGCGTCTTCTGCATGCTGGTGATGATGGCAGTCCTGACGACGGTCATGACGACGCCGCTGCTAACACGCTGCATGCGCGGCACAGAACTCGAAGCCGGCATGCGTTCATCCGGCTTCGGCGGGGCGGGCTGAAGCTTGTCAGCGTGATCGCGATTAGTTCGCGTTGCTCTTTTCCGGCGGAAGGTCCAGGCCTTCGCTGGTTTGCAGTACGCGCTTCATCGTGCCGTCGGCGTTGTAATAGAGGTAGTCGATGCAGACCGACCGGCGATAGCTGCCACCGATGCGCGGGTCCTGGGTCGCGCCGTTGTGGTAGATGAAGTACCACTGACCTTTGAACTCGATGATCGCCTGGTGGATCGTGTTGCTGTTACCCGCGACCTCGGCAAGCAGCCCGCGGTATTGCCAGGGGCCGGTGATTTTGTCACTGGTGGCGTAGGCGATTTTTTCGGGGAAGCCGGTGGCGTAGGTGAGGTAGTAGAGGTCGCCGCGTTTGTGAATCCACGGGGCCTCGGTGAACTTCGTCAGCTCGATCTTCTGGATCGGACCGTCGAGTTCGGTCATGTTCGACTTGAGCTTGGCGTAGTAGCAGTTGACGTTGCCCCAGAAGAGGTAGGTGGTGCCGTCGGCATCGGTAAAGACGCTGGGGTCGATGTCTTCCCAACTGTGTTTGCCGGGGGTCATGTCGGCAGTGATGAGGGCGGAGCCGCGGGCGTCTTTGAACGGGCCGGTGGGTTTATCGCTGACCGCCACGCCGATCGCCTTGCCGGGCTTGGTGTTGTTATGTTCGACGGGGGCGTACCAGTAGAACTTGCCGTTCTTTTCGATCACCTGGCTCGCCCATGCGTCGCCCTTGGCCCAGGCGAAATCTTTCGCGGCCAGGGGCGAGGGGTGCTCCGTCCAGGTCTTCATGTCGGTCGACGAATAGCAGAGCCAGCGGTTCATGACGTAGTGCTGGTTCGGGTTCGCCTCGTCTTGGCCGGCATAGATGTAAACGGTGTCGCCGACGACAAGCGCCGCCGGGTCTGCGGTGAATTTGTCCGTGATAATCGGATTGGCGGCCTGCGCATTGAGAGCGCCGGAGCACGAAAAACATGCCAGCCACAACACACGCTTAATCGATCGATTTTTCATCATCAGCTCGTTTCACTGCCGGGACCACAGTCAATGAGCCGGATTGAAGTGCATTTCCTAAACTTAAGCAATTATATACGGCCGCGAATTTCTGATGGAGAACGGGAAAGTGCTGGCAGAGTGTTCGAACAAACTAAGGCTATAAAAAAACCGATTCCGGGCGATGCCGGAATCGGTGCTGAGAATCAGTGGGAGCGACAGGATTCGAACCTGTGAAGGCAGAGCCAGCAGATTTACAGTCTGCCCCGTTTGGCCACTTCGGTACACTCCCGGATTGTTGCCCCGGCTATAGCCAAGGGCGGTTCGGCAGTGTGCCAAAAGGCGGGGCGTTCGTCAACCGTCTGAGTCACGATTCACCCGCCCGCCGGTCTCCTGCCGATGATGCCGTTATGGAGTTGATCGTCGACGAAGACCATTTCCGCCGAATTGTCGTCGAAGGCATTTGTGCGGCGAAGGTTTCGGTCGACATCATGACGGCGGATTTCAAGGCGATGCTCGTCCCGCAAGGCGCGGGGCGGGCGAGGTCGATCGTCGACCATTTCCGAAAACTCGCCGAGAAGGGCGTCGAAATCCGCCTGCTGCACGCCGGCGTGCCGTCATCGGCGGCGTTGCTGGAACTCCGGCGGGAATTGCCCGGCCGCCTGACCATCCGCCGGTGCCCACGGCTGCACAGCAAGGCAGTCATTCTCGACGCCAGCCGCGTCTACCTCGGCTCGGCGAACCTCACCGGAGCTGGCCTCGGTGCCAAGGGCGATACGCGGCGGAACTTCGAAATGGGTGTTCTGACGGCGAAACCGGAGTTCGTCGATCGGGTGATGGCGGAGTTCAACGACCTCTGGGAAGGCCGACACTGCAAAGGCTGCGGCCGACGCGACGTCTGCCCCGTGCCTTTGGAAGAGCCCGAATTGACGACATTGAAACTGCCACGGGTTGTGAGGCGTCGCCGGGCGTGTTAGATTTCCCGGCCCTCGCCGGAGAGGTGGCCGAGTGGTTGAAGGCGCAGCACTGGAAATGCTGTAACGGAGCAATCCGTTCCAGGGTTCGAATCCCTGTCTCTCCGTTGAAAAGGCCCGATTTTCGGGCCTTTTTTAATGCCCGAAAACAATTTCGGGCGCGATTTCGGGCGCAACCGACCAATGGAACTGCTGCCGCCTACTCTCCCGCCGTTCCCCAAGGGCACATCCCCGAAGGCCAAAGAAACAGCGTTGGCGTTGCTCCGCAGCCCAACTGTTGAAGCCCTCCTTCGGCAAGGTGCTCGTGTACAGTTCGGGCAGGCTGCTGGAAGCGGCTTCCGCCTGACTATTGCTGTCCCGCGTCTCAAGACGAATCCCAAGTCAGGCGTCGTCGCTTCCGTGCCTACGTCGTTCGACATCGCACCATTCGCCGGGCGTTGGTTTCACTGGACGGACATCGCAGGTTGCTTCTGGCCGGGCCGGGGCGGACGAGCCGAAGTCTTGAACGCTGAACTAGCACCCGTCCGGCCGATGGGTGGCGTCTACTGTTTTGCGACCTCCAAGAAGTGCCCGCTCGTCATCGGGCCGATGGCCAAGGAAGCCAGATATGTTGGCCAGACGGCAAACTTCTTTAAGCGGATGAGTCAGTTTGCGAAGTCGGCCGGGTTCTGGGGCGAACGTATGCCGGGCCATTCCGGTGCCCGCCGCTGGCCCGAAGGCCGAACCGCAGACACTTGGGTGAGCTTCTTTCCGATCACAGGCGACTTCCAGCCGCACGTCGCTACTGGCCTCCGTGTTTGGATGGAGGCGGTTGCACTTGAGCAGCACCGTCTTGCTTGGGGCGAGTTGCCGGACATCAATCGGTCGGTCGGCTCATTGAAGCGGATCGAAACCTAATGCTGGGTAAGCTCAACCGTCAGTAGTGAACAACAGGTCGCGCGGCCGCGCCAGCCGGCAATGTAATCCCGAAGCTCACGCACCCGCCGCGTCGGATCATCCCGGCCGTCTCTGATGCCGATCAGCGTCGGATGGGACAGTAGTCGCGGCACCAATCCCAACGTGTCGGCGTATTGCTCGCCCTCGTCGTCGTGGCCCGGGTTCAGCCACTGGATCATCGCCTGATACCCGTGTTCGAAGAAAAAGCTGTAGCTGTCCCAGACGCCTTCCCGGTATTGGAGCGAACACAGCACGATTCGCGGTGTGCTGTCGTTGAGCAGGTCGCCGACGTACAGCTTGCGCTCTTCTGGCGATCCGCTCACAACAAACACTTCGACAGCTTGCCCGTCGCCGACCTCCAGCGTCCGCACCTTTGTGCCGGTTCGAACTTCGGAGCCGAACAGCGTGTTCCAAGTTGTTGACTTACCGCTGTTGCGGTGGCCCATCACAGCTACGAGAAGTTTGTCGGCCAAGTCTGCCCCCTGACGGTCGGTGATTCTACGAAACGACCAGCAGCATAAGCACGGCGGCAGTCACACGCACGCGGCTGGACAGTCCCACCGTCCCACCGCTCAATTCGAAGGCCAATGGTGGCGTTCGAAAGGCTCTATGAGCGTTGCAGGTTTTATGTACGGTTCGGCCCCCGCTTGCCCGACGTGCGGCAAGTCGATGCGGAAGGCCAAAGTCAGCAGTGGGAACTTTGTCGGCATCGTCCTCGCCCTGATCGTTTTCGTCGTCGGGCTGGCGGTGATGATCCTGATTCCGCTGCTGGGCTGGATCGCCGGCCCCCTGATCATGCTTCTGGCCCTCGGCATGGGCGGGAAGCGGAGCAAGGTATGGCGTTGCAAATCTTGTCGTGTCGCCTTGCCCCGGGGGTGAACGATGGCAGCGTTATTCCCTCTCGGGCAACTCCTCTCGACTCCGGGTGCGATCGAAGCGGCAGCAAAGGCCGACGACGACTTGCTGCCTTACCTGACCCGGCACGCGGCCGGCGATTGGGGCACGGTCGACAAGCACGACAGCCGGGCCAACGATCAGGCCTTGAAGGCCGGCAACCGGCTCCTCTCGGCCTACCTGCTCAAGGATGGGACCAAGATATGGGTGATCACGGAAGCTGATCGGGCAGCGACCACAGTGCTGCTGCCTGATGAGTATTGAGTTGCTTCGAAGGATTGCGTGTAAATGCAGCGGCTCCGGTAGATCATCTCTGCCGGAGCCGCTTGATTCGCTCGGCTGTCTGCTAAGCAGCTTCCTTGGTGGACTGTATTACGTCGGCGATTTCCGCCGCAATCTCAGCCGCAGTGTGCGTGGCAGTGCTTCGTGCGACTTTGTCGGCCAGTGACGGGCTGTAGCCGATTACTTCCTGTTTGCTGACGTTGTGCCAGATGGGAAGAACCGTCTGCTCCGACGTAACCGAGCGGGTCACGATTCCGTCCAGTTCATAGTTGGTCCAGCCCTTGCCGAAGAAGGCTTTGGACATGACTACGATCCCGAAGCGGCTCCCGGCAATCCCTTTATCGATCGTGCGGCGGAGGCTCATTCCGATCTTCAATTCAAATTCGTCGTACCAGACCTCAAGGCCGTGCGACCGTAACGCCTCGGCCAGCGGTCGAACGACCTCGTCCTTGTCTTCCGATGCGTGAGAGATAAAGACATCGAACCGTCGCTCGACATCGTCTGATCCCTCGGGAGGTTCATCCCGCACGAGGGAAGGCATCGACGCAAGCGGTATTTCACGCAGAGGCGGCAGTGCCGTGGGCAACAGGCGAATGCTTGTCCGAACCGTCCCACGCAACCCCTGCATGTCGACGGCTACGTGCCAGTTGCCACTCCGTGGAATCTGAAGGTTGACCGGCGACTTCGTTGCCATCCCACCGTAGAACGTGTGCCGCCGACCGCTCTTGTAGCTGCTGAGATTTGAGCTATCCATCAACCGTACGTTGGCGGCATTGCCAGACAGGGTCACCTGAACGATCTCACCTGCTTGGCGATATCCGAGGTCATAGTGCTGGAAGTTCACGATGTGAACCTTTCTGCGTGACGACAAGTTCGCACGCCATGTCTATCAAGGGCGTCTTTACCCCTGAACTGCGGGTTTAAATCTCGATCTCATGACTCATCATCTATACTCATGCTGTAATCCAGAAATGGCTCGCACTCTTCCCACGTTGTGAGCCAGCACTGATTAAACAGACGGTCAAAAACGAGAGCCGACTTTGGTCCATGGTTTTGAAGCTGATGGAACACTTCGATGATCTCATCATTGATCGGCACCGTGCGGCGTTCGTCGCCGTCACGGAGCAAGAGTGTCCCTAGGTCACGGCGAGTGATGCCCACAAACCTGTACCAATCATCTGTACGAATAATCGTGGTCAGCCTCTCCCATAGGGAGTCGGGAGCCTTCACGAACGAACTCGGGATGTAATCGCCGCCCACGTCTTGCTCCGTCTAAAGTGCCTCCCTCGGCACTTACCGAGGGAGGCGTGCTCATGCTGCGGCCGAACGGGAAAAGTTGAGGACGGGCGTAAGCGAGAAGATCGCCCGAAGCTCAACAGCTTTAAGAGACGATTCAGTCATCTCAGGTAGAGGCACAACGCCAAGCCGTGTCTCTCCTTCGCCACCTGGGTAGAGCCAACCTGGGATGAGTCTTGCACCTGCGACGTCACAGTGCCGCTTGATTCTCGACCGTAGGTTCTGGGTTTCTCCGATGAACACCCGCTCGTTCCGGTTTTGAACCAAGTACAGACCCTGTACGTCTGGGACTCGATCGATATCCAATCGAGACACTCGGCCGAGGTCTTCAAATAGTGGGACATCAACCTGCATCGCATTCTTCATGTAACGCCCGGCCTTCCGCAGCCCGAGGGCAGCCCATCGATATTCGAATGGCGCGAACCCAGGAGCGAGTCGAGAAGCGAAGGAATCGAAAGCAGCCGCAAGGAGAGGATCGCACATGATTGTGTCGATCGATACGTCTCTCCATGCCTGCTCCATTTCCTTCTTCTGTACATACCGGATGGCCATTTCGCTTGCGTACTGGAACTGGTCCACGTGCTTCACGAGGGAGGCTCATCCTCGGAACCTTCGGAAGGTGTGCGGTAAAACCTTTCTTTCTTGCATAGATCAACTTCTTGTTGAGGTCGAGGTCGCTTTCTGTCGCCCCAAGCTCTCGGCAACGCTTCAAAAAGCGGGCGTCGAGTTCTGGCTCCGCAATCACCCGATCTTCCGAAGCAGGCTTGCCGTCCGAAGTCTCTCCTCGCACTTCTGTGTAAGCCTGGACGATCGTCGGCACCCACTCTTTCCGTCCCGACTCACGAATAGAAGAGAACTGTAAAGCGAGTTTGGCAACTACCAATTGGTTAAGGCTCACGCCTTCTGCCTCGGCTTCGTTATCCAACGCCTCGTGCATAGAGACAGGAAGCCGAACCAGCAGTTTTCCGCTCTTGGTCGGCGTGGCACCTTTGATAAGGCCGCTCTGCTCCTTGGCCTTCTTGAGCAGAGTTTTGATCTGACGGAACTCTTCGCTCTCGACAAAGGCCCGCCGGTCGTCCGCCGATGGAAAAGCCTTGGCCAAGATGCCATGTTTTTGGTCAAACAAGGCGTTGGTGAAGTCGGCCCAGTTCTCGGCAGCGGCACCAACTTCCCGGACGGTTTCCAGGAGTTCAGCAGTTTGTGTAGACATTAGCGATCTCCTTTCTTCTGGCTGGGGATTAATTCGATTACCGACCCGGTCGACACCTCGAAATACATGCTCTCCTGATCTAACTCGCCGCCAATTTCGCTGACCATCTGGCGAAGACGGTCAACTCCTTTTTCCCCCTCAACACCCACGCAGACTTTCAACATGTACTCAACCTGCTTCTCACCCGTGTCATCACGGCGGTAGGTTCCTTTTTCGGTGCCTTCCACCGTCGAACCACCGAATTCGATGTAGAGTTGGTCGAGCATCGCATCAAGGCGGTCCTCCTCGACGGGCGTCCCGTCGTTGTAGGCCAACGGGATTTTGAACCGGCAAGGGGTCAGCTTGATCGATGGGCTGTCCATGATGCGGTAATGATACTACCCGCGATATCAACGTGTCAATCGAAATTATCGGTCGTTGTTCGGGTTAGCTGGAAGTCATTGTGCCCACGGCTGTTGCGGCAACCCCGTGCCCGGGTGGTACACCGCGAAGCTGAACCCGCCGTTGAAATTGTCCCGGTGGTCGTGCGGTGTGATCGGCAGATTCGGGTCCAGCACTTGGTAATTGAACAGGAAGGCCGGCAGGTCGTCGGCATCGGGGCCGATGTACGTCGCCTGCACGACGCTGTAGAGCGGGATGCCCCGGGTGCCGTTCGCTTCCCGGGCGAAGCCTTCCTCTGGCTCGATGCTGGCAATTTCGTAGTACAGGGGCAGGGCGTGGCCAATGACAAAGTCCGACTCATCTTTTGTGGCGACGGGAATCACGCGGACGAATGTATAGCGCGATCCTGTGATGTCATTGCCGGTCAGCAAGGCCCAGAACGTCGTTTGGCTCGGCGGTGCCGGCCGGCGGTCGCCGCCAAGGCTCTGGCCGGGCCGTTCGACCTTCCGCACGGCGCGTTCGATTCGCTGGGCACCCCGCACACTGAAAACGATCGGGTCGGTATCGGCCATGGCTGCTCCTGACTAAGCCGCTGCGAACAACAGCGGTGCCCAACTGATTTCTCTGTACGGTCGAAACTCCAAAGTTGCCCCAACGTCCGTGGCCTTCGGTTTCTTTCGGCCCTTGCCGTCGAGCGGCCAAGGCCGTTTTACTGGCACGCTATCGGCCCCGACGATCAGTCGGAGCTTGCCCGGCTTCGAAGGGTCGGCGTTGGGAACGTATTCGTTGTAGCCGTAGTCGAGTGGCTTATCGCGCCACTTGTCCGCCTTGGCTTTGAACTGATAGGTCGTCTCGAAATAAGTGACCGTGATGCCGCTATTGAATCTTTCGGTCTGTTTAGTCGAGCAGATTGGCGACAATTTCAGAGTGCCGGCGGGATAGGTCGTGCCGTCAATGACAATGTCCGCGTCATTGACCGTGTTGCTGTAGGCGTCGGCCACAACCGGGCTGTAAGACACCTCATTGCGAACAACCGTGATAACCAGTTGATGGGCTTCACGTTCGAACGAATCCTCAAAGGCATCGCCGGCGCTGGTCGTGACCGGCTTTCCCTTCCAAGGGCCGTTTTCAACGGCGTTCCAATCGTCGGGGGCCGGGCTGCAATCATAGAAATACGCCTCAGTCGATTCTTGGAACGAATACGACACCTTTGCGGGCCGTGACAAAGGGTCTTCCGCCTGCTCCTCCGCAGTCGTCGTCTCATATTCGGCTGTTACTTCGAAATGTCGGGCCGAGCCTGATACGGGCTCAGCCTCAACGCTTACGCAACGCAGGAAGGAATTGCCGGGCCAGGTGTCTACATTCTCACGCGGAACGGCGTTCGTGCCGTCGTCCGCGAACAGAGCGACACCGGGGCCGTCTGCCGGGTCATCGACAGTGACAAGGAACACGCGAACGTGGGACAGCTTGCCGTCCTTCGAACTGGACCGGCGGCGGTCGAACTTTTCACGGACACTTAAAACGGCCATAAATCACCCCTGAAGCTCATACACCGCCAGCTTGCCCAGCCCGCTCGGCCGCGTGTTACGTTCGAGCCGTTCGAGAAGTGCGTTTCCCTTCTGCTGTTCCTTCAATGTCTTCTTGGCCGGGTCGTCCTTGCTCTGGCTCGTGATGCCCCGGGTGCTGTCGTACACGAACCGTTGAGCGTCGGCCGTGTTCGATTTGAAAAGCTTCGGAGCGGCCGGCTGGTTGCCCTCGTCGAGCTTGCCCTGTGCCTGTGCCTTGGCCCGGTCGAATGTCTGCTGTGTGATCAGCCCGCGTTCGAGCAGCACGTTGAGCTTGTCGACTTCCTCCTGGTAGCGTTCCAGCGGCGTCTTGACGCCTTCGGTGATCGACTTCGCCGACTCAGTCAGCTTCTCGGTCAACGTCGTGGACGCCGACTTGCGGATGGCTTCGAACTGCTGCTCCGTGACAAGCCCCTGTGCGTACAACTTTTGCAACGCCTCCATTTTCGCGGCATAGGTCGTCATCGGGTCGCCGGTGTCGATCGACGACAACTTGGTGAGCCGGTCTTGCAGGTCGAGCAGCTTTTGGGCCTGCCCCAACTGCGTAGCGTTCGCCCCGTCTTTGACGAGGTCGTGCATTTTCTTCTGGTTGTCGCTCAGGCCGAACTGCTGGACCTGTTCCTGCAAATCCTTGAGCGAGTCGATGACCTTGGCGTTCTGCTGAACGGCAGACTTTTCAATCTGCATAGCCGTCTGCTGCGCGGCATCGCCGACACCGGCCGTCGCCTGCTGGGCCTTTGCGGCATTCGCACGAACCTGATTGAAGAATTGGCCGACACGCTTCGCGGAGTCGTTGTTGGCGAAGCTGTCCCAGGCATCGCCGGCTTCACCCGCGAGCTTGTTCGCCTCATCGAGAACGGCGTCACCCATCGCACCAAGCGTGTCGGTCCATTGCAGGCTGACGCCGGGCAGATAGTTGAGCAGCTTGACGATGCCGGCCCCGAGGAAGTCCACAGCCTTGAGGACGCCGCCGATAGCCAGAGCGGCCCCGGCCTGCATCGACTTGAATGCGACAACGAGCAGCTTGGAATAGTCGATGACGTATGCCAGCCCGGTGGCGATGAACTCCGATGCGGACAAGACGAGGTTGCCGGCCTGCTGGCCGACGTTGCCCGATGCGGCCAAACCGCCGATGAACGCCTCGATGATCGGCATTGCCGTAGATGCCATCGTGTCGATCGCGGTCGTGATGCCGGACAGCACCGCGCGGAGGTCGAGCTTTTCGGTGATGGTTTCGCCGATGCGGGTCAGGTTCAGCGTAACTGTGTCTTGCAGGGTGCTGAACAGGCCGGCAACGGTCAGACTTTGAGCGGACATCATGCCGGCGAACTTGCCGCTGCCGGTCGTGAGGCTGACGATGGCCTGCTGGAGTTGGGGGAAGCCGATTTTGCCCGTCTCTACGAGCTTCCGCACTTCGCCTTCGGACACACCAAATTGCCGGGCGAACTCACCGATGACGGGAATGCCTCGGCCGGTAAGCTGGTTGATGTCTTCCGCCATCAGCCGGCCTTGAACTTTGGCCTTGCCGTACAGTTCGGCCAGTTCGCCGATCGGAATGTTCAGACCTGCAGACACGTCGCCCAAGCTCCGCATCGTCGGGATGATCTGTTCCGCGCTGACGCCGAAAGCCAACAGCTTCTTGGATGCGTCGATCAGTTCCGGGGTCTGGAACGGCGTGGTGGCGGCGAACTGGTTGATCTGGCCGATTAGGGCTTTCGCCTGGTTGGCGTCACCGAGCATCGTCGTGAACGACACCCGGGCCTGCTCCGCGTCGGCCGCGAGCTTGATCGAATATCCGACGATGCCGCCGAGGCCACCGACAAGGGCCGTGCCGCCGAGCATCGCGGCGATACCACCGACGCCGCCGGCCAAGCTGGTAAACATCCCGGTGATACCGGAGGCGACGGAACGGCCGTGGGAGAGCAGGCCGCTGAGCAGTGCTTTCGCCTTGTTTACGCCGACAGCTACGCCAAGATGGGTCGCACGTAGGGCAACGACGACGCCACGGCCCCCGAGCCGCGTAAGCGGGCCGAGAGCAGCCATAGCGGCACTGACGGGCATCTTCATCCCGTTGATGGCCGCGAGGCCGATTCGGACTGCCCGGTACTGCTTGAGACCGTCGAGCTTCGCCTTGGCCGCGTCTACCTGTTCCGCAATCGCTCGCCGGGCGAGTTCGACGCGGACGGTGATCGGCTTAGTCAGGCTGCGGCGTTGCTGGTCGATCCAAGCCCGAACGTCCGTAGACTTGTCGGCGACGAACTGGGCGGCAACCTTGATCCGGCTGGCATCGACAAGCCGCTGCAACTGCGGCTTCGCCTTGATCCATGCCTCATCAATCTGTTCGCGGGCGATTTCGACGGCCACCCGAACGTCCATGTTGTTCGAGAACTTCCGAATCTCCGAACGGGCGACGGCCAGAACGGTTTGCAGGCTGGTCAGGGTTTCGGCCCCGGCCAGTTTGAGTTGCCCGATGCTTCCCTGCATCCGGTCGTAGGCTGCGGCCTGATCCGTGGCCTTAGCGTAAGCCGACTGAACGACACTAAGCGTACGTGCGGCCATCGACATGCCGGCGGTGAAGCCGGATGTATTGGCCGTGAGTGCGACGTTGAGCTTGGCAATGTTGGCCACGGTTTACCTGACTGTTCCCTTGAACATGGCATTAATTCGCAAGGCCATGTTTCGGATGTCTTCGGGCGTCTGCTGCTTCGGTTCCTGCTGGCCGTACTTCGGCAGGAAGTCGGACGGCTTGGACTTCCCGCCGTTCACGTTCACGATCGTTGAAGCGACGATGCCGGCCCGGAGGTCGGCACGCTCATCGCCCCAAGGTGCGAGATTGAACGCCGCCATCCACTCGGCGAGTTCCCGGCTGTCGATTCTGGCGAGCAGTTCACGCACCGTCATTCCGAGCGTGCGGGCGAGCAGGAAATAAAACTGCCGCTCCGGGCGGCGGATTAGTTTCCCTGCAAGGCTTCCACGTCCTTGGCCCCCAAGCCATTCAGACGTTGGGCGACTTCAAAGACGCGGTCCAACGCCTTGCTAGATTTCGCACCAAGGGCATCGGCCTGATCGTCCGTGAATAGCCGGTTGCCGTTCTGGTCGCAGACCGTCAGCACGCAGAGACGTGCCCGGATGTTCTTGAGGTTGCCTGCCGGCTTGCCGTTCTCGGCCGGCTTCTTGGTGTCGATCATCGACGCCTCAAAGGCATCGCGGTCGGTGCCTGACATCGTGCGGACGTATACGGTGCCATTCCATTCAGGCACCTCGACGGATTCGGTCGGCAGGTCGGCCGAGGCGAGGATTGATTCAGCGTTAAGCATAGGTTGCTCCGTTCTGTTTCTTGGGGTCAGTCGGTTTGAGGCCGAACGGCTTACGCCGCCTTAGCAAACTCGGGCTGGCCGGACACCTTGACCTTGATCTTGGCGGTCACGATGCCCTCACGATCGACTTCGTTTCCAAACTCAGAGATGTAGCCGGTCAGAGACCACGAGGAGCCGTCGCTGAAGGTGAGCTTGAAACCCTTCTTGACGCGGAACAGGCCGTACACGTCCTCATTCTGTTCCTTATCGAACTGGATGGTCAGTTCGACTTCGCCGCCCTCAGCAAGGCCAGGGTCGAACTCCTTGAAGTCGCCGGACTGCATGTGTGAAACATCAATATCGTCCGCCTTGGCCGTTGGCGGCTGAATGTCGGTGATCGAAGCGAACTCAGTCCACGACGAACTCGCCGTGTGTGTTGCACCATTCCCATATGCGAATTTTGTTTCATTACCCTTCGTAGCCATCGTGATACCCTCCATCAGGTGTCGTTGTGGGCTTGGTAAACAGCATCGAACGCCACGCCGAACACCGGCGAAGAACGTCCTTGCTGTTCCGAGGCGATGTCCCGCTCGTCCTCGATTTCCAATCGGTCAATCTCATAGCTGGGCCGGTCGCCCACGCCGCTGTAGTTGTCGAGCGTCGTCCGAACGGCTTCCGCGAGTTCCTTCGCACCGCCGTAGGTCGCCGCCAAGATGTCGATCTGCATTCGCCCGAGTTCGTACCCAGCCGCGCCCTTGTAGGTACGCGGCGTCTGCCGAGATACCTGCGTCATGACGATGGCCGGCAGCTTGCTGTCCTGCGGACGCGAGCCGAGGTAGACGCGATCGACCACGACGCTGTAAACGGGTTGGCTGCGGAGCAGAAGTTTGAGCAGGCTCGGGCCGATCATTTCGATGCCTCCCGAATCACGCCGGCGGCGAACTTGCTCTCCATGATCGACAGGGCTTGGCCTTGTGTTTCGTCTGCGGCTGGCCGGAGAAAAGGTTGAGCGGGCGTATGCGTGCCGCTGGCCGTCAAATGACCATGCTCGACCAGGTGAGCAATCCGGGCCGGGCGATATTTCTTGCCGTCAACGGTGCCGGTTACATCACGGCGAGGGCCGACGCGGGCCGTCACAGTTTGCTTGTCCTTGCTGGTCGACACCTTCTTACCGAGCGAGTTCGCCAGCAGGCCCGACCGCTTCACAACCTTGGCCCGAGCGGCTTTCAACACTGGGTTGGCGGCAGCGTTCACGGCCTGCCGTGTCACCTTACGGGCAACTTTGTCACCCAACCCGGAGAGCAGCTTTGCGAGTTGTTTGTCACCAGTGAGTGTCACGCTGCCTCCTGTCTCTCAATTGCGGCCAATTCGAGTTCCCGTTTCTTTCCTGTTGGATCGACCACAGAAAGCACGTCCAACAGCCGACCGTCGCGGAGGGCAAGCCGATTGCGGGACGTCACGCCGCTGAGGTAACGGATGCGAACCGTGTACGCAGTGCGAGAAACGACGGCCTGACCTTCAACGGCTTCGCCGCCGCTTTCGGCCTTGACGTTCGCCCAGACGCGAGCGTGATCGACCCAAGTCGTGTTCGTGCCCCAGGTCGTGTCGCCGCCATCGGCGACTTCGGCCTGAATCACGATTCGCTCTCGCATCGCGCCGGCTCTCATCCAATCACCTGCCCGAGGTTATTGATGCGGATCGACCGCCAGTCAGCCTCGCCGAGCTTCATCTGCCACGCGCGATTCGTGACGGCGGTCACGAGCCGATGCGGAATGGCGAAGCCGAACCGCCGGCCGAACGTCGCCGCCTTCAATGTCCAGCGGCCGAACCAGCGGAGACGCAGTTGAACTTTGCTGTTGAGCGTTGCCATTAGACTGCCTCCACGAATCGGAATTGGTTCACGATCGAAGCAACGGCCAGAGGCACCTCTTTGATCGTCAGCGTTGACGTGCCTTCTCTGTTGTCGAAGAAATGCCCGGTGAGGAGTCGCACACAATGAAGCAACGCCTCCGGCACCTGTCCTAGATCGTTCCCGGATGTGTAGACGATCGTCACGGCACCGCCGCCGGCCGTCGTCGGCCAAGAGCGGCCCGGCCGTAGCACGAGCCGCCCCGGACGAGACGTGCTGACCCTGAACACGTCGGGTTCGAGGGTCAGACTGGTGCCATCAGGAGCGGTAAACGTCACCGACTCGACGGACACCAACGGCGGTTTCGGCAGGACAATGTCGGCCCGGCTCTGCGGGAAGTCGGTCACGAGCGTGTACTGGCCCGGCCCGACCTGCGTGTTCGTTTCACGCTCGATCATGTCAACCGCCGCGCGTTGGCAAGCGGTGATCACAGTGTCGCTGTCCGACCCATCGACCGACAAATGGTCTTTCAGGTCGGACAATTCCAACACGGTCGCGGCGGTGTTGTTCCGGGTCAGTTCCATCGTGTTATTTCGCTGCTTCGGCAGGAGTCGGTGCAGGCTTGGGTGCGGGCTTGGTCTTTGTCGTTGCCGTTTCGGCCTTCGGCTCAGGGGCCGTCGCGGTTTCGATAGGCGTCGGCTCGGGTTCGGGCGAAACGATGCCGGCCTTGATCAAATTGAACGCCTCATCTTCGCAGATGTCGGCAACGTCACCGGCGTTATGACACCAGCCATTGCCGGCTAAGCATGTGTTGAAACGAACTCGCATTGATTGACTCCAAGAGAAGAGAAAAGCCGCCGCCGGGCGTTAGCCCGACGACGACGCAGTGGTTTCGATTAGCTGGCCGCAAGCTTCAGGAGCTTCACGGCCTGGGCATCGGCGAGGTTGCCGTCAAAGGCCTGTACGACGCGATAGCCGACTTCACGGCTGTCGATGTACTTTTCCTTCGTGATGATGACTTCCGGCTGGCCGACGACGCGGACCTTGTAGGCTTCCCAGTCGCCGATGGCGGCGATGACGGAACCGGCACCGCTTCCGACGTGAGCCATGTCGTTGTTCACGATGTAGCCGAAGCCGTCGAGGGTGGCGGGCAGGCCGGTCTGGCCCGGCTGCCAGATATAACGGTTGTCGGCACCTTTGAGCTTGCGGAGGGCAGCAAGCGTCAAATCGTGCAGTTGAATGCGGCAGTTCTTGCCGTACCGATACGAGGCGTCCAGCGAGTGCTGGAAGTCCACGAACTCTTCGTAAGTGATCGCGTTCGTAGCTGCTGCGGTCTTGCCCACGCCACCAGCGGCAACAAAGCCACGGATGGTGCCGGTGCCATTGCCAGTCGTGGTCAGAGCGTTCAGCTTGCGGCCGATACGTTTGGTCGCCAGTTCGATCAGCTTCTGCTCGATGGGATAAGAAGCATCACGCAGGTATTCCATGCTGATACGAATCCAGTCGCTGTCTTGCATGTAGGCCTTCAGCGTGACGTTGCCGACAGTCGGGTTCGTCTCGTTGGTGTTGGCCGTTGCTTCGCCGGTCTGACGGCCGGTGTTGCCGGTATCGTCGATCGTGGGAATGCCACGCTCGTTACCGTCGGCTGTCGGAATGATTTCAGCACCCGCGTTCAGAACGCCAGCGTACTGCTTGAGGCTTTCGACGATGCTGGTGCCGAATACACGATCACCGACGACGCCGACCGAGCCGGTGGTCAGGCCACGCAGTTCGATCGCATTGCTGCCTCGAAGGTACTGCCCGAACTGCGAGCGGTATTCCTTCGCCGCGTCGTCCGTCCGCTGCTCGGGCGTATTAATGTCGTCACGGCCCGGCTGCTGCTGGCGGCGTTCGGCCAGTTCGGCATCGAGCTTCTTTGCCGCCTCATAGCGGTCGATCGTGGACTTGATGTCCTCGGCACGCTTGTTCAAGCCGTCAAACTGAGTGTTTTCGGCTTCATTCAACTCCCGCTTTTCGTCCTCAGCGGTCTTGAGAATCGACTTCATGTCGGCCAAGGTTTGGCCACGCTGCTCATTGAGAGCTTTGATCTGCTGCCAGTTCATTTTGAACCTCTTCGCTTGTGCTTCATTGATGCCGCCCCACATTGGGGCAGGCGGTTGAAGTCATCGAGAGGCCGGACAGCAACAGCTCCGAGTACGCCGCGTTGATGCTTCCTGAATACTACTGTTCAGGGTTCGGTCGCTTCGCCACTTTGCTCCTGCAAAAAATTTTCAGCAGTGCAAGATTTTCCTATACCCCGCTCAACAGTCGGCGAAGTTGCATCGCGCGGCTGGTGTAGTTCGGCCGCTCGATGCTGGTCATGATGTCGGGGTCGATCACCGCAGAGCGGACATACACGCTGGTGTCGCCGTATGCGGGAATGCTGGTGACAGTCACTTCTCGCAAGGAGATGTCCGAGAGTTCTCGAATCACCTGACCGCTGTCGCGTGAGTAGGTTGCCCCGCCCTTGGGCACGACGAACCCAAAGCTCATGCCCTTGATGTCGCCCCGTTTGATGAGCGAGCGAATATCGTTGGCATACGATACGTCCGGCAGGTCCAACTCGATGCGGAGGCCAACTTGATCTTCCGACAGCCGGAGCGTGCCGGCCGAGGTGCGGGCGAGCAGCTTGGACGGGTCGTGGTCAACAAGTGCCCGGATATCCGAGCCGCTGCCGATGCTGCGGGCGAACGCACCGCTGCGAATCCGCTCGCGGAATCCGCCGAGGTCGGCAGACAGGCTATTAAACACGGCCGCGTAGCCCACAAGCCGATTCGGCTGTTCGGCGTCTGCGAACCGCAACTCTGTGTTGTCGACCGTGGCGAACACGCCGAGGTCGCGGCGTTCAAGCTGCTTGGTTTCCATTGTTCTTCCCTTCGTTCAAGATTGAATCGGTCAGTTCGACGGCCCGGCCCTCGATGTCTTCCAATAGTTCGTCGGCTTCGAGGGTTTGCCTGATGGCCGACTCGATGAGTCGCACGCCTTCATCGCAATGCCGCTTGGCGATCTGCTCTGCATCGAACGTCAGCCCGGCGGCGGCGAGGACGGGAGCGAGGGTTTCGGCTACGAGTTTGCGGTGGTCGTCGTAGAACGTCGTCGCCCACGCCCGAAGCTCATCTGTGTTCCGCTTGCCGGCGGCACGCTGGACGGCCTTGGCTTCTTTCACGATGAACCGTCGAACACTGGCGAGCAACATCGCCCGCACTGCTTCAGCCTTGCCGTCATCCTTGGGGGCCGGAAGTGCTGCCGGCTGCGGCTGCTGGCCGACAGTGGTCACGTTCAACGGCATAAGCAGAGCATCAGAGCCGGCAATAAAGGGCAGGCTTTCTTTCGCCCGAGCTTCGGCCCGGGTCATTACGCCGTTATTGATGGCCACGGCATACGTCTCATACCGCTCTTTGGTGCTGGCCCGGAGCATCGCGTCCATATTGAACTTGATCTCCACGGTAGGCTTCTCGCGTTCGAGCAGCAGCTTGCGGTTCGCCTCCTGCTCAAAGCGGGTGACGATCGGCTGGACGGCCTGCATGTAGAAGTCCATCGACTGCTGTTCGATCGAGGCATAGCTGGCCTTATCGAGGACGCCGAGCATGTGCGGCGGGATACGGTAGATGCGTGCAACCTCAAGCACCTGATGGATTCGAGCATCTTTGACCTGGCCCCGCTCCGGGTCGATCGTCGTCTGTTTGAAGTCGAAGCCGTCCGGCAGCACCGCAACCCTGAATGAGTTTTCGAGTCCCGTGTACGAACTTTTCCAACTCGACACGAAATTTTTCATCGCGTCCTCATTCATGGGGGGAATTTTCAGCACCCCGCCCACATTGCCTCCATTAGCGAACAGCTTGGCCGCGAACCGCTCAAGGGCAAGGGACAAGCCGATGTTCTGCCGGGCCTGCTGGATCGGCGAAATGCCGGTGATGCCGTCGAATGAAAAATTCAGGACGTGAAGCACCTGAACCGGCGACAGCAGGACGTTCGTCGAGCCGAGCCGGGTCTGATACTGAAGCTCGCCGCCGTCGCGGATGGGCCGAGTGCAGTCTGACCGCAGCGGGTACAAGCCAACCGGCACGCCGAGTTCGTCACGTTCGATAAAGGCATAGGCATTGCCGTACAGACACAGATTGAGCAATAGCGTTTCCCGGAACGTGGCACTTGTCATGAACTCGTTCGGCTCAGCCGCGAGCAGGCGAGCAACAGGGTGGGCGTAGTCCTTGCCGCCTTCGCCTCGCTGGTAGACGTGGACAGGAAGCTGTGCGACCGCTTCGGCCAGAATCTTGACGCAGGCATAGACCGCCGACGCGGCCAGCGCGGTCGATTCGCTGACCGCAACGCTGCTGTCGTTATATCCCGATGCGAAGCCGCCTCCCAAATGGTTGGGCAGGTAGTCGGCCGAGCGTGTTTCAATGGCCTGCGTGCGGCCGAAGATGCGGTTAAGTAGTCCCATGAATCCTCCGTCAGAGCACAATCAACTCAGGGTGTGTTTCGTAGTAGTTCTGAATCGGCCGTTCCCCGCCCTTGCCGAAGCGGAGGCCGTTGATAGCCATCACCATCGCCACGGCCGCGTCGATGCGGCGCGTGCTCTTGTCTTTCACCAGCCACACATTCTCCTGACGATCCACGGTGGCAGCGGCCCCCGTGACTTGCCAGGAGAACGCCGGATTGTCGGGGTGCGTCAGCCCGCCGGTCAGGATCAGACGTTCGGTTTCCTTCGTGGCTTCGGCGAGACTCCAACCCTGACGCACGAGCGTTACGGGCAGCCCGGCCTTCTGCAGTCGTTCGAGCAGGCCGGAGGCGTTGTACGGGTCGGCCTGAATCTCGATCAGGTCGAAATGGGCGGCGAGTTCCAGCACCTTCGCCTCGACAGCTTCATAATCGACCGTGTTGCCCTCGGTAGCGATCACATGTCCATGCTCAACCCACGTCGTATAGCTCACTCGATCACGCTTCTGACGCTTGATGCGACCCTCTGCGTTATCGCGGGGGATGAAGATGAACGGCACGACCCGAACCGTGTTCCCGTCCTCGACGGCGGCAACAACGGCCGTTGTATCGGTCGTTGACGACAGGTCGATGCCGAGCGTTGCCCGCTTCCCTTTGAGCTTGGCGAGGTCGATCGTCTCGCGGCACTTCCGCCAGTCCTCCAAGCTGATAAATGCGGAGGAAGATTCGACCCACTGATTCAGCAGCAGTTGCCGGAACGTGTGCATATACCGGGGCACCTGCTGAGCCTTAAGCAGTTCGCGGCGGTACTCGTCCTCTGGAATCGTGACGCCAAGATTCGGCTGTGCCTTTTTCCAATTCGCCGGGTCGGTGATGTCGGCGTCTCTGGGGCACTCGAACACGACCGGCAGAAACTCCGGGTCTGCGATCAAGCCGTCACGGACGCCGCAGGCGTAGTGGTATACCTCGCCGGCAATCGTCTCGGGGTCTTGGCCCGCCGTCGTAGTGAAGAACGTCAACGGCTGGCGACGTGCTTTCATCGACGTTTCCAAAACGTCTACCAACGACGCATTTTTGTGAACGTGCAATTCGTCCACCAACGCACCTGAAAGGTGAAAGCCGTGCTTGGTATTCGCCTCGGAATTGATGACTTTGTAGATACCGTTGTTGGCTGTGCATTCGATCGCACGCTTGAACATCCGGGCACGCGAAGACAACTCTGGCTCGGCATTCACCATCGCGGCAGCGGCCTTAAACACTTTTTCTGCCTGCTCTGCATTGCCGGCGGCGGACACGATTTCCGGTGAGGGTTCGCCGTCGCAGAACAGAAGGTAATTTGCGATGGCCCCGGCGAGTTCGGTCTTACCGCTCTTGCGGGCAGTGAACAGCAGGCATCGACGATAACGGCGAAGCCCGGCGGCGTTTACCCATCCAAAGAGGTTGCCCACCAACGCAGCCTGAAAGTCCTGCAACAACATGGGTTCGCCGGCCCACTTAGCGACGGTGAAGGTGCAGCACTCTTCGATAAAGGCGACGGCACGCAACGCCCGCTCGTGATCGAACGTGAACGCATCCGCCCCGGCCCAGGCGTCGTAACCGGGGACGCAGGTGCGGCAGACCTGTTCGAGGTTTTCAGCGGTCCAACGGCTCATATCAATTCATGAAAAAGCGAGATTTGCTCTCCGGCAGCGGCGAGGCCGGCGGCGGTGTCGTGGCTACCGACAGACGACTGCGAGCGGACGGTGACAAGCCAAGGACGGCTTCGGCCCGGCTCAACTCATCGGAGAGCGATCGGGCGATGCTGTGAAGGGCCGACACTTGAACGGCCTTCGGCTTCCCGTCCGCATCCTTGTACACCGCCACTTCGGCCCCGGCGTTCGCGGCCAAGGTCTGGGCAACACGTCGCCATCGCACCCACGCCAAGCAGTAACGCACGATCACGTTGGTGTCGGCCGCTCCGATCAGGCCCATCTCACTGAGCAGCCGGACTAGCCGGCGGAACTCGGCACGAGCGTCTTTATCGGTCAGCCAGCTTGGGCACGTCGGCTTGCCAGTTGCCTTCGCGGAATCGTGATGGCGATCGGCCCTAAATGTGCCGCGTGCTTTCAACAAAGCGGCCGGCTGCGGCTTCGGTCCACGAGCACCCATTACACACCGCCTTTCGGTTTGACGGCCAGCCAGCCAGCGAAGTTCAAGTGCTGCCAGAACGGCGTCACCTTGAAGCCTTCGGCTTCGAGCATGGCGACGTTGCCGGCTGCTGTGAGCGGCACGAGAACGCCTTCGAGGCTCTTCCGCTTGGCGGCGATCTGGTCGAACGAGTAGCCCTCGCCGAGCTTCCCTTGGTAATACCGTTGGACGAGCAACTTGTCGGCGGCGGCAGTCGGGCCGAGAATCTTTTCGACGACGATCATCGCGCCGCCGGGCTGGGTCTTGCGGTCAACATCGGCCACGACTCGCTGCCGGTGCTCGATCGGGACGAACTGCAACGTCAGGACGGCGAGCGTCAACGACGGCAAGGCGTCGTCAGGCAGGCCGTACCGGAGGTCGTGTTCGCGGATGTCCACGGTGCCGGCGGCAATCTCGGCCGCAAACCGTTCGCGGGCGGCGGCGAGCATCGGCAACGACTCATCGAGCCCAAGGCATCTGACACGCTGGCCGAAGGATCGGGCGAACGGTGCGAGTGCTGCACCGCGGAGCAGCCCAGGTCAACCACATCGCTGCCGTCTTTCACGAAAGGGTCGCCAAGGTCGTAGACAAGCTGACGCATGTCGTCGTGGGCCGGGATGCTCCGTGCCAACATGTTGTCGAAAACGCGGGTCACGTCGGCGTCGAACGCCCACTTGGCACCATCAGCCGGTCGAGTTTGGTCGAGAGTGTCGGTCATCGTTTGATCCTCCGAAGAACACCGTCACGAACAGCGGCGGCGATATGGCTCATCATCACGGGCGGCACGCAACGGCCGAGCCGTTCCCACTGTTGGCGGTAAGTGCCGGTCAGAACGAAATCAGCCGGGCAGCCGGACAAGGCTTTGACCTCTGCGATAGAAAACTTGCGGCGTTCGGTCGGGTGCGTAACGCCAGCCGCCCCGGTCTGCCCGGCCGTCGCCGTGATCGTCGGGCAAGGCCGATCGAGAGCCGGGCGAACAAGCTGGAAATACTTCTCACTCTGGGTGCCCGGTCGGCCCATTCGATCCCATTCGCGCCCAATCGCCGTGCCGGTAATGTCGGCTTCAGCTTCAACTTTGAAGTGGCAGGCGGCTGTTTGCTGTCCGCCCACGGTGATGGTCGGGCAAGGCCGGTCGATCACTTCGCCAGCCGAACGGTTGCCGCTGGTGTCGTGGACGACAGACCGCAGGTGCGGCAGCGCATCGCGAACTGTATAGCAGTACGGCAGCGGCTTTGGGTGGACCGGGTCAATGCCGAGGTCGTCGCGGACGCCGACGAATATCAGACGCTGGCGGGCCTGCGGGACGCCGAGCCAAGCCGCGTTGAGCACCCGGGCAGACACCCGATAGCCGCACGTCTTTAGTTCCTTGAGGATGTCGAGGAAATAGCCTTTGGCGACTCCCTTCACGAGCCCAGAAACATTCTCTGCCACGAACGTCTTGGGCCGGATGCCACGGAGCAGGCGGCTGTATTCGTAGAACAGGTCATCCGTTCGCTGCATCGTGTCGCTGTACGTCTTGACCCGGCCCCAGCCTTTGGCCCGCGAGCCGGCGGTGCTGAACGACGCGCACGGCGGGCTGCCGTCGAACAGGTCGAGTTCGCCCGGTTGCATTCCGAGCTTCGCAAAGATGTCGTCTGCCGTCACGGCGCGGATGTCGCGGCCGTCAACGAACGTCTCCAGCGAGCAATTCGCGCGGTAGGTGTTCCGGGCTTCCTCGACGAACTCGTTGGCATACCCGACTTTGAAGCCGGCGAGCCGATAGCCCAACGATGAGCCGCCGCAACCACTGAACGTCGATGCGACGGTGAAGCCGTTCCAAGGTAGTGCCCGGATGTCGGCCATGCTGGGGATGATGTACGAGGGCTTGTTCACGCGGCCCCCTGCGGCGCGGACGAACCGGACCACCGATAGCGGCACTTGGGGCACTCGTGTTCGGTGTCGATCGTCTCGTCATGCTCTGGGAAGTCGTCAGGCGGAATCACTGGCTGGTCGTTGATCGACTGGCCGAACAGTGCGGCAAGCTCGTCGGGGCTATACCCCGCATCGGCGACAAGTGACTCGTCCTCCGCACGGAGTGCGTTCAGCACTTCGGCGAGGGCGGATGTGTCGAAGGTGCTGCCCACCTCTGGGTCGCCGCTCCTATTGTCGGCGATTGAGTAAGCTGCAAGCTCGGCCCCGGTCAGGTTCGTGCGGACGACCTGGGCCGAAGTCCAGCCGAGCCGCCGCATCCCTTCCAAGCGGCAGTTGCCGACGCGGACGACATTGGCCAAGTCGATCACCAACGGGATTTGCTGCCCGAAGCGGCGAAGGGAACCGACGACGGTGATGATGTTCCGCTCGGAGTGACGGCGTACATTTGCCGGGTCGTGGGAGAGCTGGTCAATTGCGATCGTTTCGACGTTCATTCTGTACCTTCCTGAGCCGTTGCTCCGGCTGTTCTTTGCGGTGTTTCCGCTGTCCGAGGGCCGGGGGCAGGGTTCCGATACCCCCCCGTGCATTACTCGCCATTTGCGACCCCTCCGGCGGGGGTAAAAACACGGCCGCGTCGTGAAAGCAGACTGGGCCGGTTCACAGCAGATGAGGTTTCGTGCATTTTCACAGCCCCTCCGGGTGCCATCCTCATCTGCCATTTTTTGTGTCGTGCCCAATGTCTGCACACCTGCCAAATCTTGTGTGCGTTTCCTGCACACGCCTGTCCTCACGCCGCCGCGTCGGTCGCCGTCACCTTCTGACCGGCTCGGGTCGGTAGGCCATCACGGAGTAGGCGGTGCCTAAGTCGTGTACTGCCGATGCCGAGTGCCCGGGCGATGCTGTAGAGCGGTTCGCCTGCATCCAGACGGGTGACGACGCTTGCATACGTTTCGTCATCGAGCGGAGCGGTAACGTGGTCGCCAGCGAAGTCGGCCCTGATTTGTTCTGCATGGGACGCGCTCAGTGGCAGAATGATCGGTTGTCGGCCCGCCGACTGAATCGCCATCGCCGTGGCTGATACGCCGGCGAAGGGAACAAGCACGTCCTCACCTTCGTCCGTTACCTCCTGGGTCAACTCTTCAATAAGTTCGCGGAGGCCGAGCGTGTCATCGAAGTCGATCTTGATCGGCCCGGCCGCTCCGACGACGAGGTCAAGGCTGCTGTAGACGCAGACGCCGCGAGAGACGGTCAGGCCGTTGCTCTCAAAGACGTTCGCCCATTCGTCTGCGCCGTGGATCAGGAGCAGAGCAATCGGCCCGCGCGATACCCGGATGAGTTCACGCACGGCGGCGTTCGCCTGCTCTACGTCTCAGCGCACCATCCGTACCGTTGGTGCTTGGATGACAGCAGGTGCCGGCGGACATCAGAGCGATGACGGCCGCTGCCGACTTCGCGGGCAGCGTGTCGAGGTTGTTCATGTTGATCTTCATTGAGCCCACCCTCCCAAAGGGAGCGACGGTTGATTTCGGCCCGTCGTTTTGAAGTTGGTCGTCACCTCTGCGTGGCAGTCTGTGCAGAGTGATCGCAAATTGGCTGCATCGAGCCGCCGCTCCGGCGCGATCGCAACAGGCTCGACATGATCGACTAGAACCGCTGCCGACGTTCGTTTTCGCAACAGACAGATTGCGCAGAGTGGGTGTTCCGCCAAGTGCTGATTGCGGAGGCGTTGCCAATCACGGCCATAGCCACGCGCGTTGCTGGTGCCGCGTTCTTGATCGGCCGTGCGGGTCGGAGCGTGGCGAGGTTTGTGGAACGATGGTCGAAACGGCATAAGGCACTTGGGTATAAAAAAGCCTGCGGCGCACACGCCTCAGTGAACGCCGCAGGCTGCCATGAGCGAGCGATCACCCCTGATCGCCCCTCGAAAGGTGATACTGTTGAGGCGTTCTCAGTACGCCGGATTTTTCTCTGCGTGATCTAACGTCCGAAAAAATCCACTTCGGTGAGCCGCTCTTTGATTCGCACGATCGTTGAGCAAAGGCTTGATGGATTCGCGTAGCCAAGCTGCCGGGCGAGGTCCATCGTTCTGGTATCGGGTGGCGCGGCGATGACTGCGTTCAGCACGCCGATCTGGGTACTGGAAAGTCCGAACTGCTCTGGGTTGGCGATGATGGCCCGGGCCAACTCTTCAATCGCGCGGTCGTGAGTCTGATCACCCGCGTGTAGATCGTCGTCGGCCATCAGATTGAGGCGAAGCGGCTTCGGTTTCCTCCGAAGGTACTTCGCTCCTGGTCTGGGCGGTTTCGGTTGAAGGCCAAGCAGCTTGAAGCGAATGCAAACGCAGCAGAAGGTGCTGACTTTGGCTCCCTTGCTCGCGTCGAATCGAGGCAGGCTATAGCTCCAGAGGTGCACCCTGACTTTTTGGGCGAGGTCGTCACGATCGGCGGCATCAGCCCCGGGGAAATACTTTCTCACCTCATCGCGGATCATGTTCTCAACGCCACGGAGGACGGCGTCGATTGCTTCGCGCGTTGCCGTGTCGTTGCCGGCGTAAGGGTAAACAGGAACGGCGTTGGTTTGAGTTTCGGCTTCCACCGGGATGCTATCCCGGCGGCACAGTTTGCTCTCAGTCGATCGGGGAGATTCTTCGCTGGCCCGCCGCCGGCGTGGTTCAAGTGTTTCCGGCGTCGGCGGCTTCTGGGCGACTGACGACCCTCCCGAACTAGCCCGGCAGCTTAAATTGCCCGCCGCAGGCTCTGGCCTTCAATCCCGAACACCAACCCGGAGGTGACTCGATCGGCAACGGCCGGGCCGACTTTTCCAATCAGGCTCTTGGAGTCGTAGTTCGTCGCAATCAGGGTCGGCAGCATGTTTTCGTATCGGTGGTTGATGATCGTGAATAGGGCACGGCCCCATGCTTCCGTCAGCTTCGCCTTGCCGAGGTCGTCAAAGATCAGCAGGCTTGCGTCGGAAGCGGCTTCGATTAGGTCTTGCGGTTTGGTGTCGGTGGTCTTGCTGTCACGGTCGTAGGCTTCGTGCGCCGCGTGCCACTGCCCTACGAACTTGCTCTCATCGGCGATGTAAGCAACGCCGTGCTGGCGTGCCCATTGATGCCAGGAAGCGACGAGCATGTGCGACTTGCCCACGCCATAGCTCCCGTGAAGGACAAAGAACGGGTAGCGGTCACGGGCCGAATCGGTCGTAAGCCACTTTCGAAGTTGCTCAACTGCTAGTGCTTGGCCGTCGTTCTGCGGACGGTATGTTCGGAACCACGCATTTTTGAACCGCCGGCCGATCTGGTCTGCTGTTTCCTTCGCGTGCCGGCGATAGGCGGTGAGGTCGCGGTGACGCCGATCACGTCGATCCTGCTCCGCTTTCCGTGAGCGGAACTCTTCGATCAAGCGAATGAGTTCGGGGTGGCATACAGGGCAGAACGTTCGTGTTGGGGGACCGAAAATTTGGTACTGGAGACTGTCCGCCATTTCGGCTTTCTTCAACCCCTCTTCTCCGCAGTTCCGGCAATGGGAAAGTCTGAGGATGATCGAGGCATTGTTTTGGTCCTTGCCGTATTGGGTCGGGACGATCTCGGCGACGGCTTCGTTGACTTGGCGTTCGATGGCTTTGAGTTCTTTACGGTGACGCATGTGTTTACCTCTGTTAGAGCCTCTAAAAATGCCGCTTAGTCCGGCCTACGATCGCTGTGGTTTTCAACGTCACGGAGGACGTCATGAGCAAGCTGCTGGTGCCGGACGAACTGTGGAAGATCGTAGAGCCGCTGCTCCCGAAGCACCCGTACACGCCCGGCGTCGGCAAGCCCCGCGTCAGTGACCGGGTCTGCCTGACCGGCATCCTGTTCGTGCTCAAGACCGGCATCCCGTGGGAAGACTTCCCGCAGGAGATGGGCTGCTGCGGCATGACCCTGTGGAACCGCTTCGACGAATGGAGCCGGGCGGGCGTCTGGCAGAGGCTGCACGAAGCGCTGCTGGCGAAGCTGAACGAGGCGGGCATCTTGGACCTGAACGTCGTGGCCGTCGACTCCTCGTCCGTGCGTGCCGTCGGCGGCGGGGAAAAAGGGGCCCAGCCCCGTCGACCGCCGCAAAAGCGGCTCGAAACACCATGTTGTTGTCGACGCCCGCGGCACGCCGCTGGCGACGATCCTCACCGGCGCCAACCGCCACGACGTGACGCAGCTCTTGCCGCTGGTCGACGCGATCCCGCACATCAAAGGCCACGTCGGCAGGCCGAGACACAAGCCCGGCCTGGTGCTCGGCGACCGCGGCTACGACTCCAATCCGCACCGCCGGGTCCTGCACGAGCGGGGCATCCGAACGATGATCGCCCGCCGCGGCGAAGCGCACGGCAGCGGCCTGGGCGTGTTGCGGTACGTGGCCGAGCAGACAATCGCCTTGCTCCATCAGTTCCGCCGGCTGCGGACGCGGTTCGACCGGAACGCCGAAATCCACGAGTCCTTCATGAGCCTCGGCTGCTCGGTCATCTGTTGGCGAAGATGGCGGCCGTTCAGCAACCATTTTTAGAAGCTCTTAGATCAAAATGCTGTTGGTTCGCGCGGCGAGTTGTTCGGCGAAGTCCGCCGCCTGCTTGCCGGTAAGAGTGTTGATTGACGACCGTTCAAAGGTGGCCGACGCGGGGCTGCTGCCAAGCCGTTCGGCCTGTGCGATGACCTGCGGGACGGTCAGGATCGTTTCGTCGAGGGCCAAGCCTTCGCCCCATGTCCCGAGCCGTGCCTGGATGTCGATCCACTGACGGCCGACGCGGTCGATGTGGGTGATGGCCTGCTCGCGGGTCAGCCCGCCGCTGAGGAGGTTCTTAACCGTGCCGAGCATCCGCTTGAAGTTCAGGAGCCGAAGCGGCTCGCCTCGGCTCGCCCGCGCACAGTTGACCCGGTAGCAAGCGAAGGCGGCGAGAGCCGGCAGGCCGACAGCCGCCTCGGCCGCGTCGAGCTTTCGGCCCTGCGGTGCCCAGTGGTTCGCGGTCGGCGGCAACGCCGCCCACTGCTCCTGCGGAAGTCGTACCGCCTCGCGGCCGTGCAGGTAGTACGCCGCGAGGGCCGTCAGGCTTGCGGTGATCGCTACCTTGTCGTCATCGCTTAGCGGGTAAGCTTGCCCGGCCTTGGCCTTCGGCCGCTTCTCAGCGGTTGAGTGACTGGTGCCTGCGGCATCATCCTCCGCTTCCTCCGAAGGAACGAAACCAGCGGGTAAGAGAGACGGGCCGTCAGGCCCGGTCAGCGGCGAAGCCGCTCTCTCTTCTCCTTGGGTCTTTTCCTTGGGGTCTAAACCCTTGGGTATTACTCTTTGGGTCTTACTGTTGTTATCTCGCGTGTTAGATGGGTTGTTAGGTCGCGTGTTAAGTGACGTGTTAGATGGCTTGTTAGCCGCGTCTCTGGCTGCGTCGTAAAGGTCGAAATCAACCCAGGTAAAGAGCGAAAGGTGCTGTGTTAGCCGGGGCGTTCGGAACGCGATAGTGGCTTGTTGGATGATGCCCGCTTCCTTCGCCTTGGCCAAAGCCGTGCGAACCTGCTGGACAGACGTGCCGCTCGCCTCGGCGAGACCATCAAGACTAATCGCCCACTGGCCGCGTTTGAGGTCGATCTGCGTCCCGCTGAGAGTCAGCGGCAGGCGGGCGATTTTGTGATAAAGCTCATCGAGAACGGCGCGATGTTCGCCGCGTAGCGACTGCCAGAAATCGGTTCGGCGAAACCAGCGGTACAGGGCGTTGTATCCCAAGTCCGCGTTCGCGTGCTGCTCTGCAAAGGAATGGCTCATGGGCCACCTCGTCCGTAAAAAGATGGAGGCCAGCGTTAGCAGCGCTGGCCTCCGAAGCCCGGACGAGGGGCGTAGTTTGTTCGGCGTAGAGTCTTGCTACGTCATCATCTCGTCCTGGGGCCACCTACCGCCTGCTAAGCGGTGCCGAATCGTTCGGCTAAGGATTTCTGCAGGACGGATGCCCGGCGGGATCAGTATCGGTTAAGGCGGGTTGCTCCTCTCCAGAAATTGTCGAGGGGCATCGGATGATAAGCTAAACCGGAAACACGATTCAGCCTGTTTTTCGTATTCAAGAGCGGCGAGCCTGTTCTTTATTGCACCTTGCGATTTTTGGCAGCGAGGGCGGATTTGGTGCGGGCGAGTTCGAGAACAACCTCTAGTAGGAAGTCGTGCGGGTCGCGGCCGAACTGCTGGCAAAGAACACGCACTTGCTCTGTTGCCGTGTCCCGATCGACCGCGCCGGCGAGCAGGCGGTTGGCGACGATGTTGGTGAGGTCGATCAGTTTCACGTTCTATCTATCGACTCACTGCTGCTATCAAACGCAAAAGGCCAGCCCGGCGGCTGGCCCTCTCTGCGATCTTAAGCTGTCGGCTATCACTTGGCGTGCTTCAATACTTCAAACTCCTCGCCGATCGCCTCGCATACCTTCCGCACGGCTTGCGGCTGCCTCAGAACGTAAGCGTCGGCCGCGCCGGCGAGCTTGTGACCGTTGAGCAGCCGGGCGGCATTGATGTCGTGCCGGGCGGCGATGGTGAAGCTGGCGTCTCTGATCTGGCTGTACACGATGCCGTCAGGAACGCCGGCCACTTTCCGGTAGGTCGTCCAGAGCCGGTTGATGCCTTGGCGATAGAGCGGCCCCCGGGCGGCGTGGAAGATTCGCTCGATGCCTTCCTTCCGGGGCAGAGCCTTCAACGCCGCAACCGTCTGGGGCCAGAGGCAGGCAACACGCGGCACGCCTGTCTTGTTACGGCGGGTCGCAAGCTCCGCACGCTTCAGGTCGATGTCGGACCATCGCAGGACGGCAACTTCAGAACTGTAAAACGCCCCATTGAGGGACAGGAGGACCATCGCCGCGAACTGGGTGTCACCGGCTCGCACGGCCGCGTCATAGATGCCCCAGAAGTCCGCCTCACTGATCGGCCGGGGATCAAGGGCGTTCGCCTCATCGACGGTCAGCATCTTCATTGCGTCGAGTGCAGCCCGGCAGTCCTTGACGCTCTTGCCGCGTTTCATGGCGAAGGCGAGGACGGTACGAACGCCGGAGAAGCGGTGCCGGGTCGTCTTGGGGGCCAAGCCCTGTTTCACGATCGCGGCTTCATACTTTTCAACGTGCTGGTGCGTGATGTCCCTGATCGTCTCTACCCCGACGATTCTGACGAACTCCTCCCACAGCCGGCTGATGCGGGATACCTCATTGCGGCTGACCCGGGCGAACTTCTCATAGACGTCGATCGCGGCCGTGAGCTTCAACGATGGCTCCTGCGGCTTGAGGTCGGTCAGATAGCCGATCTGCTCAATCCCAACACGCTCCGCGACGTACTTCGGCCGGGTCAGAATCTGCTGCCGGAGCCAAGCCCAAAGCTCATCGGATTCGAACGACCGGCTGACCGTGATGCCCTTCGTGTAGTCCTTCGGAATGCGGATCACCACGCGAGGCTTCTTGGCGGCGGCAGGAATGAGGCCGTCCATGTCATGGGCGGTCGGGACGTTGCCCACTGCCAGGTCGACGAACTCCCGGTTTTCCTTCTTGAGCTTGGCGATGATCTTGTGGAAGCGGGCGACGGCCAAAAGCTCATCAGGCTCAACGAACGTCTGGCCGGTCGCGGACACCTTCCACCTGCCATCCTTTTTGCGGGTGAGTCCCTGCACTTCGGTGCCGTCTCGCATACGATGCCGGCCTTCGGGTCGTCCGCGTTTCTTCGGTGTGGTGCTTACCATGCGGAGGAGGCTAACGTGCGACCCGCCGAACGGCCAGAATTTCGGGCGCAATTTCGGGCGTTCGAGGCTGTTGTAACGGGGATTTTCACGGTTTGGAAAGGGTTCGAATCCCTGTCTCTCCGTTAAAAAGGCCCGATTTTCGGGCCTTTTTTGTTGGACGAAAATCATTTCGTCCACTGGCTTTCCTTCGCAACAACTGCTTTACTCCTCCAAGCCCGTATGCCTATACCGGTGTCGGGCAGTTCCCACCGGCCGAAGGCGTAGAGAAGCTACCGCTACTGGCACTTCAAAGGGGCAGATTTGCCCCCTCAACCGGATTCAAGCGGATTCAGCCGGACTCAACCGGAAACTGAGCAGGAGCTAAAATTCCTGAATTTTCTGAGCGAATCGACGATTCTGGCGGGCTTGCTGAGGATTCCTGAAACAGCGGGTGATGGGAGTCGAACCCACAACAGCTAGCTTGGAAGGCTCAGCGCTCTGCCATTGAGCTACACCCGCGAGGTTGCTCATTTTGGCAGAGGCGGCGGGGTTGTCAATTCGACGGCGAAGCCGCCGGTATGTTGGGCTTGATTTCGACGGCGGGAGAGGAACAGCAAAAGCGGCACCAGGGCCAGCGCGGCCTGGCCGGCGATGCCGACCAGGGCGTCGCTGGGGCGGTGGTCGAAGAGCATGATCAGCGACCCGATCGGGCTGAAGCCGACCAGCGGCGAATAGGTCGGCGACGGCTGAACTTCATTCATCGCCAGCATGGTTGCGACGATCGGCGGCAGGGCGTTGGGGAGGGCGATGAACAGGAACAGCCACGCGAAGCCGCGGCGGCCGGCCATGTAGTCCCAGGCCAGTAAGAACGTTACGCCGACGAACATCGCCGCCATCACGCCGGTCACCCCGATGATCCGCACCATCTCCGTGTGCCGACTCGTGTATTCGGCCAGATAAAGCGGCAGGCAGGCGATCAAAATGGATACCGCCAGCGACGCCGTGGCGGGTAGTTCGCGGCGTTTGATCTCGGCGTCACGCGTGTTGGCGAAACGGCGGGCGATGGCGGAGATCGGCAGCAGGCCGATGAGCATCAGCGAGATGATCGCCGCGATCGACTGAACTTCCGGCTCATTCACCTGCCAAGATCGCAGGAACAGTTCCTGCTGGCTTTGCCCGATGACGGTGATGGCCGTCCAGAGGCCCAGCAGCAGCAGGCCGAGGTTCAGGCTGAACGCCGGCGTGTCGGCATTGCGATACCGCCGCGCGATCCCCAGGATCATCACGCCGCTAAGCAAGGCCTGGCCGACGATTGCGAACGCGTACGCCGGCGGAATGTCGTACGTGCCGCCGCGCCGGACATCGAATAATGATCGCGTGATTAGCGGCGCAGACAGTACCGACAACGCCGGCACGATCATGAACAGGCTCGACGACGCCAGCGTAATGACCGCAATGATCGGCATCGCGGCGGCGTTGGTGAACGAGAACGACACCACGCCCACCACCGTCCAGACCGTCGCACAGGAAATCAGCGTAACTGCGTTGGCCACAAACCAATAGAACAGCGGCACGTTGCCGAGGAAGCTGGTGACCATCCCCGCGAAAAACAGCACCAGGCTCACCGCCATCGCCTGGATCGGCGCGCCCGCGAGGTACCCGAGTGCGGCCGCGAGTGGGCTGTTCGGCGTGAGGCGGTGTGACTCGATAATACCGCCGGCGACGTCCTGGCGGATGGCGGCGGTCACGCGGCTCGTGCCATACAAACCCAGCACCAGCCATTGGATACCGAGGAAGATATAAGTCAGTTCCTCCGCCGGCCGCGTAACGCTTTGGCCGGGGCGGACGCTGGCGAACATCAGCCCGATGCCGATCACCGCACAGACGGCCACCAGCGCCATCGCGCCGAGCGTATTTCGATAGCCGCCCTTGAGATGGAATTGTGCGTAGAGGATCGCATTGATCGGCTCGGTGCGGGCCGG
This sequence comes from Tepidisphaeraceae bacterium, assembly GCA_049840775.1. Taxonomy (GTDB): domain Bacteria; phylum Planctomycetota; class Phycisphaerae; order Tepidisphaerales; family Tepidisphaeraceae; genus RYN-431. The sequence goes on along the minus strand of JASGJJ010000003.1, from coordinate 44,461 downwards.
GCGGTAAGAGGTGACGGCGGCGTCCGCGTAGGGGAGGTCATTTCGGTCGGCCATGATTGTGGGTTCCGGTTAGCGGACGCGATTGTCACTGGCACGCAGATAGGCTTGTTCGAGGTCGAGCGCCGCGGGGCCGAACGCGCTGACGGGCAGGCCCCGCTTCACGAGCTCGGCGAGCAGGGCGGCGGCTTCGTCGGCACTACTGCCGGCCTCAAGACTTAGGCCATTTTCGGTCACGCGGCCGTCGACGACGCCGGGTAGATTCGCGATGAGTTCCGCGTTCGGCAGCATCGGCCGGGCGAGTTTGACGTCGTAACGCGTTTTGCTCGCGTCGGTTCGGCCGGTGAACTGGGCGATCGACTCGAACCGCTCCAGCCGCCCGCTGTTCATCAGGCCGATGTGCGTGCACTGGTCTGCCAAATCACTCAGCACGTGGCTGCTGACGATCACGGCCTTGCCTTGCTTGCGCAGGTCGCCAAGCAGATTTCGAAATTCCGCCCGGCCCGCGGGATCAAGCCCCGCGGCGGGTTCGTCGAGCACAACCAGTGCCGGGTTCGGCAGCAGGGTTCGGGCGATGCCGATGCGCTGCCGCATGCCCCGCGACAGGCCTTTGATTTTGGTGTCGGCTTTTTCGGTCAGCCAGAGTTTTTCCAGCCAGAGGTCGATCCGTTCATCCGTATCCGCGGCGGTAATGTCGTACTGCCGGCCCACGAACCGCAGGAACTGCCGGAGCGTCAAACCGTCGTAAAGTGCGGGCGTATCCGGAGTAAAGCCGACGTGGCGGAGCAGATGATTGGTTTGTGGCGAAAGGGGTTCGCCCAGCAGCCTCACTTCGCCGCCGTGGGGCACCTGCAGGCCACAGATGGTGCGCATTAGCGTGGTCTTGCCCGCGCCGTTCGACCCGAGCAGGCCTAAGAACTGGCCGCCTTCGAGTTTAAGGCTGACGTTGTCGACGGCCCGGAGTTTCCCGAACTGCACCGAGATGCCACGCAATTCCAACACCGGCCCCGTGTCGGCCTGCGCCAACGGCGCGGCGGCCGGCCGAAGGCGGTCGAGTGCGGATGTGTCCAAAAGCTTGCCCCCGTTCGAGTTGTGGGCAATCGTAACAACCGGCGGGAAAGAGGCCAGAGAATTGATGTGTAGCGATCAGCCACCACTCCAAATAGTGCTGAACGTTAAGCCGTCGAACTCAATATGAACGCCACTGTCAGAATCACGAAACTGAACAACAAATGTCCAATGCCCGTTCTCGGATTGATCAAAACTTTCCCGCCAGATCCAGATATAGGGATCATCAATCTGCGTTACGACATCGCCTAAACTATCGCAGAATTGAGTGAATTGCGTTTCGCAGGTTGCGATAACAGTTGGCAGACTCGCAAGTAGCGAATGAATGAACGCCAATTCCTCATCCATGAGGCTTTTTGAAGTGGCGATTCCCTGTATGTTTGACCGTGACTTGGGGTCAAATTCGAGTCTGATTTCTCTGCTAAAAAACGTGCCAAATGTACTCGGCAGTGCCAACTGCCATCTTCCGCGTTGCCACGTGAATTGTTTGAGCAATTTTGCGTGATCTTCAAAGGGCATATGACGGCACCAATTCAATGGCGGATAGATCAGCAGTTCTGTTGAAGCGTGGCGATCAGACTCATAAGGTTTTGAGTATCTCTGGGGCAGGCAGTGTTTTAGGCGCGTCCTTTTCCATGCCCCATACTTCAATGCCTGAAAGGATTCCGCCGCTGGAAAAAATGAAGATGCCCGCTTTGCAGCCGTCGTCATCGAAAACGAAGTCGCCGAGGATGTGAACGCCGCGTGTTGTCGTTGGCAGTCCTTCGATGTCGAAATTGATGGAGGCGCAGCCGCACTTGCAGCGATCTGGCTTGACGGTAGCCCGATCGAGTTGTTCTAGGTATGCCGCTGCATCGGCGTTGCCGTGTTCCAGCATCCACCGTGCGAGTCGGTGTTCTTCAGGCGTGAGTGTTCGATTCGCGTCAGCCATTCTATTGGGTGCCACGGTGTTGTACTCAACGCCGTGGTGCGGCTGCAGGTTGTAGTGTGCGATTCAGAGCCTTGCGCATCAAGCGGCGGCGGCATGTGGCGTAACTTCCTATTGAATCAAAAGAAAGAGATATAACCACGGAGGCACGGAGAACACGGAGAAGAAACGGATGTGACTTCGCATTTGCTCCGTGTTCTCCGTGCCTCCGTGGTTAAAACCTCTGCTCTTCATGCGCAACCCTCTTCATCGCACCTTGATGGCCAGCAGTGCGAAACGGTGCGATGAATCGCACACTACAAAATTAACGCTAAGCATCTGGATGTCGCTCGGTTTGATATCGAAGCCCGTCTGCTTCCCTATCAAGCAATGGGATTGCGTTAATGATCAGCATAAAGGATGCTAAAACGGGCATCTGATCCACAGCGAGCACGAAAAATACTAATGTGAATATGAATTCTGCTATGCGCCAGTTGAAGCGCTTGAGTGGACGAAGCTTTGGCCGCCATCTTGGCGGCACTAAGTCACGCTTCCAGATGGAAACGTTCGTGGCCATGAGACTTACCGCCCGCCGATCGTCAGCGGCACGGGCTGCGGTTGGGGCACGTAGCTCGGCTCGACGGCCAGTTGCAGCGGGCGGCGTTTGCCGGCGGGGGGCAGGCCTTCCTCGTCGATGATGCGTTGGATGGCCATGATGCCTTCGATGAGCGTTTCCGGCGCGGGGGGCAGCCGGGGACGTAGACGTCAACGGGCATGAACTGGTCGATGCCCTGCACGGTGGCGTAGGCGTCGAAGACGCCGCCGGTGCTGGCGCAGGCACCCATGCTGATGACCCACTTCGGCTCGGTCATCTGCTGGTAGATGTGCTGCAGGATCGGCATCATCTTAATGGTGACGCGGCCGGCGACGATCATCAGGTCGCTCTGCCGCGGGCTGAACCGCATGGCTTCTGCGCCGAACCGGGCTAAGTCGTAGCGGCTACTGGCGGTAGCCATCAGCTCGATGCCGCAGCACGCGGTGGCGAAGGGCATCGGCCAGAGGCTGCTGCGACGCGACCAGTTGACCACACGCTTGAGCTGGGTCGTCAGGACATTGTCGGGCAGGGCGTGCGGGTCGTACATAAGCGATCTTAGTTTAGGGCAATTTTTGGACGGTGTCGATTTTCAATTCAATAGATGAGTGAAAACGTGAAGACGTGAAACACAGGGTTGCGATGTCCGTTTCACGTTTTCACGTCTTCACTCATCTGTACGATTAGCGACGCGCCTTCGTACGCGTGCAGGAACTGTACGAAGTTGCCGAGGATTTTATTCGTCGCCCGTTCGTAGCGGCTGTAGTGCAAGTCCGTGTCGGCCTTGATCTTGGCCTCGGCGTCGGGGCCGAGGACGCTCAGGGCTTCCTGGCGGTTGCCGGCGATCATGGCGTCGATGCCGGCCTTATCGGTTTCGATGTGGAACTGGAAGCCGAACAGGCGGTTCTTGAAGCGGAACGCCTGGTTGCGGCAGGTGCGGGTGCTGGCCATCAGGGCGTTGCCGGTGGGGGGCGGCGGCGCGGGAGGCGGGGCCGGGTTCGCGGGGCGTGGCAGGGCGGGCAGGTCGAAGGTATCGAAGTGCCAGTGGAACATCGGCGTGTTATCGATGACGCCGTACATCAGCGGCTCGGTGCCGCCGGGGAACGGCAGGTTCACCGGGCCCCAGCCGATCTCCGGCAGGGGAACTTCAGGTTCCACCGGCTTCGGCGGCTTGCCCGGGCCTTCCGGCGGGCCCATCTTCACGTTCTTATAAACCCTGGCCCCGGCAGCGAATGCGAGCAGTTGCGCGCCCAGGCAGATGCCCAGCGTCGGGCGGTCGAGCTCCACCTGCCGTTTGAGCAGGGCGATTTCCTTGGCGAGGAAGGGGTATTCGGGTTTGTCTGCGTCGGCGACGCCCATCGGGCCGCCGAGGACGACGAGGACGCGGATGTCGTCCGGATCGGTCGGGACTTCGTCGCCGCGGTAGAGGTGCCGGACTTCCGTCGGGATGCCGAAGTCACGGAACAGCGGAATGATCCGCCCCGGGCCTTCGTGCGGGACGTGCTGCAGGATGATCGCCTTGCTCATGTAGTGGCGATCTTGTCGCGTCCGCACCACGTGTCAAGCGTCCCGGGCAACACCGGCTGTGGTATTCGGGCAACAAACCGCACAATCGGACGGGTTATCGGCCCTTTAACAGGCCTAGAATAGCTTGGCACCGGGTTTGAGAGGTTGTCGGGCGTGAAAGCGATCGGGACCATTTTCGTATCGATGCTCGCCGTCGTAAGTGTCGGCTGTGCAAGTCATTCGGACAAGCCGGAGGCGGCGCAATTGCCGCGGGAATATCAGCCGTCGTCGGCGTCGGCGCTGGCGTTCGAGCCGCCGGTGGCGATCGGCCAGCCGATGCCCTCCTTCGACCGTGACGGCCGAAGTATCGCCGCCTTCGCGGGTTACGAAGAACAGGTTACCACCTATTCCTACACCCACCAGCGGGACGAAATCCGGGTCTATAACGACTTCGGCAGCCTGGAGCGTCGGGCTTTTTCTGACCGCACGACCATCAACACGCGCTGATTTCGACGGATTTCGACGCCGAAAAGCCCGATAATTTCGGCCGAGAATCACGATCTCTGTCATCCCGGCCGATTTTGCTTGCGTTCGTGGAGTTTGAAAGCCAAACTATCGCAAGTCGGGATTCCGCCGTTGCTTAACACTTAGTCACTGGCCGGGGATGCCATGTCCACGATTACGAAAAAAGAACTGATCGACCGAATCGCCGAGAACACCAGCGAACGCCGCGTGCAGGTGAAGAAGGTCGTTCAGCAGTTCCTCGACGAAGTCATTGCCGAGCTTGCCAAGGGCAATCGGCTGGAGTTTCGTGACTTCGGCGTCTTCGAGTGCAAAGTCCGCAAGGCGCGGCGTGCGCAAAACCCTAAAACGCTTGAGCCCGTCGCCGTCCCCAGCAAACGGACGGTGAAGTTCAAGGTCGGCCGAATGATGAAACAGAAGATGGCCGACCTCGCCGAGGCGCACGAAAAAGCCACCGCCCAGCAAACGGCCCCGCCGACAGCGTAAAGGGCGGTTGGTATAATGAAACCGGCTTCCGCCGGTGTCCTCGCACCGCCGCGGGAGCGGCGGCCGTATTGCACCGACGTAACGCGATGGTCTTCAATCTCATATTTGTGAAAGTCCGCGACCGGCGTCGCGGACTTTTTTCGTCCGGCAATCGGGGCGAGGAAATGACGAATGACGATTGTCGAGTGACGAATTGAAGTAACGAATTCGTCGGTTTCGATTCCGCTACGCTGCAGCGCAGCTGCTGGTTGTTCGATTCGCAAGTCAGGATGATCACCAGCTGCGCTGCAGCTTAGCGACTCGTGTCATCGGCGATTCGACTCCCCCGACATTCCATGCGACAGTGCCGGGATCAATGACGTTTCCTAACGACCCGTTCAATACTGCAATGATTGACGCGCTGACCGCCCGCGATGCGGCTGGTCTGTTGCGGCGGCGGGTGGTCTATCAGCCGACTGGCCCGGTGACGGTCGAACTTGTCGGGCGCGAGTTGGTGAACTTCGCGTCGAATAATTATCTCGGCCTGACGCACCATCCACGTTTGTTGGCCGCCGCGAAAAACGCCGTTGCCGTCGGCAGCGGGGCGGCCGGTTTGATCAGCGGCCACACCGACGCCCACGCCGCCGCCGAGCGGGCGATCGCCGACTGGAAATCCACCGAAGCCGCCGTGCTTCTGCCGAGCGGTTACCAGGCGAATCTTGCGGTCGTGCAGACGCTCTCGGCGATCGGCGAGGCCCAAGGGAAGTCGTCGGGCGGCGTGCGGTTTCTTGTCGACAAACTCGCCCACGCGTCGCTGCTCGATGCCGTGCGATTGACGGGCAGCCGCTTTCGCATTTTCCCGCACAACGGCCTGGGGAAACTTCGGCGTCTGCTCGCCGAAGCGCCGGCCGATGAGCTTCAGGTCGTGCTCACCGAGTCCATCTTCAGCATGGATGGCGACGCCGCCGATCTTGCCGGCCTGGCCGAACTGAAACGGCATTTTCCGTTCGTCCTCGTCGTCGACGAAGTGCACGGCAGCGGCGTCTACGGCACCGGCGGCAGCGGGCTGACTGCCGAACTCAATCTGCGTGACGCCGTCGATGTCACGATGGTGACACTCTCCAAATCGCTCGGCCTGAGCGGCGCCGCGATCTGCGGCCGGGCGGACTTCGTCCGCGCCGTCGAAAACTTCGGCCGGGCGTACATCTACTCGACCGCCGTCTCGCCACTGATGGCGACACTCGCCACCGAAGCCGTTGCGGTTTGCCAAACCGAACCGCAGCACCAGCAACGGGTTCGGCGGCTGGCGAAACAGGTGCGTGAACGGCTGATCGCCGCGGGCCGAGACGTGCTGCCGGGCGATTCGCCGATCATCCCGCTGATCGTCGGCGACGCGACCGCCGCCCTGGCCGAGGCATCCCGCCTCAAAGACGCCGGCCTGCTGGTCGTCGCGGTGAGGCCGCCGACGGTGCCGCCGAATACGAGTCGGTTCCGCGTAACGGTGAGTGCGGCGCATTCGGACGAGCAGATCGAAAGATTGATCACGGCGTTAAGGTGACTGTCTTATCCCCTCTCCCGTGTATTCACGGGGGAGGGTTAGAAGCGGTTTCAAAACCCGGCCGGCTGTTGGAGGGCGTCACTCCGTGACGCCATTCGCGGCTTAGCCGCGAAATCAAGCGTCTGACGACGCTTGCGGCGGCAGGGACTGCCGCCCTCCAGTCTCGTTTGAAGAACGCGAAGACCCCCTCCCTAACCCTCCCCCGGAATACCGGGAGAGGGGACCAGAAATCATCCCGCGAACGCTTTTAGCCGTTCGATGAACGCAGTCACCAACGCCTCGGCGCGTTCGGCGTTCAGCAGTGCAGTGCGGTAGGTGAAGCACAAATCCAGCCGTTCGCCGAGGGTGGTCGGCGTTAGCACGATCGGCAGCAGCGGGCCGGTCGGGCTGATGCGGTGGTAGGCGGCCAGTGGCGACGGGTGTGCTTCGCCCGCCCAGCCGGGCGTCATGTTCACGCTGGACAGGCCGCACGCGACGGGGAAGCGTTTGCGGTAAAATTCCAGCAATTTTCGCCGCTCCAGACGCGTGGCGAGCAGGTAGCCGAGCGTCATGTTGAGTTGCGACGCCTCGGCGGATTTCCGGGCCGCCGCCGTTTTTCGGGCGGCCACGGCTTTGCGCAGGACGCCGTCAAAACCGGCGGCTTCCGGGTCGGCGAAATCGGTCATCAAAAAGCCGAGATACAACCCGAACGTGTTGTCCGCCGGCCGAGGGTTGCGGGCGCGGAGGTCGACGATCGTCCCCATGCACAGGCCGGGGTGGCGTTTCGTGCGGACGGCGGGGCCGTGCTTGGCGCTGGCTTCGGCGGCGGCGGCGACAAAGACGTCGCCGACCGTCGCGCCGACGGCCCGGGCCCGTTTTCGCACGGCCGAGATTAACCCGTCGGGTCCGCGGCGGAGCATCACTCGCACGTCCCATCGGCCGTGCGCTTCGACACGGCGCATCTTTTTCATTCGCGATTGGAGCGAAAACAGCGACGCCGCCTGCGCCAGCACCGACCACCCCGCCCCGGCCGGCCCGAAGGATTTGAGCAGGCCGCCCTCGGGCAGTTTGATCGGCCGGCAGGCTTCGGCGACGCCGGTGAGACGCTCGAACCATCGCCGCATGAGCATGCGAATCGACACACTGTCCGCCACCCAGTGCTGGTAGGTGAGCCCGACGAAATGCCGATCGCCGTCCCAGAAATCGAACGGGCGGAACGGCACGGAAAGGTCGCGCGGGAAGGGCCGATTCATCTCGGCGGAAAGGTGATCTTCGAACGAGGCGGCGTCGGTGTTGACGGCGGGCGGGTGCATCGGCGGCTGGATGAAATAGCGGCCGTCGCGCAGCACAAATTCGCCGAGGCCGAGGTCTTCCAGCGCGGCGTGAAAGGAGGCCGAAACGCGTTCGGGCAGGAAGTCGCCGGCCAGTTCCATGGCCTGGGCGGCGTTGTAGGGGTGAATCGTGTCCCAGAGCCGTTGGGTCTTCTGGAAGACGTTCAGCGACGCCTTCACGCCGTCGCCGCCCGGTAGCGGCCGCGCGGCATGAAGCGGCCGACCTGCCGCATGTAGTCGCCGTAGACGTCGCCGTGAACACTCAGCATGTGCTTCTCTTCACGCCGGGCTTCCCATTGCAGCAGCACGCACTGCAACAGCGCGACGATGCCGAGCGCGATCGTCGGCGACGCCAGGAACGTCAGCACGGCCAGTGAGCATTGCAGGGCGTAAATCGGGTGGCGGACGAGCGCGTACGGGCCGCTGATGATGAGGGTGTTTTTCTCGTTCGGGTCGATGCCCATACGCCAGTCGCGGCCCATTTTGCGCCAGCAGACGAGCGTGAAGTAATACGCCACGCCGGCGACGATCATCGCCGCCCATTGCGCGATCGCGTTGTGCCATAGCAGCGTGAGGCCCGGCGTCTGGCGGTGCCAGTTGAGCGCGACGATCATCGGGATGACGACCCAAGCGACGACGTTGGGATACCAGATAATGCGCAGCACGCGGCCGAGCAGTTCGGGCGGCAGGAAGTTGGCGGCGCGGCCAGTCAGCTTCTTCGTTTTGAAAACGAGCTTGATGACCCGGCCCCAGTAAAACAGCATCATGAGGCCGGCGAGCAGACTCGGCCAGTCGATCCGTGACATATGGCGGGACTGTAACGGAAAACGCAAGGGACCGCGACGCAACGCGTATTTGTAGGGGCGACATACATGTCGCCCGTCTGCCGGTTCGCCAAACACGGGCGAGATATATCTCGCCCCTACAACGCTCTGGCGCGGTCGATGGCCGTGGCGACACCATCCAGCACGCGCCGCGGCGGGGCCAGGCCGTCCAGCCAGGCGACGGCTGCGTCGATCTGCTGCGTGGCGAGTTTTTCGTACGCGCGTGGCGATGCTGGCGTTCGTCTGCCGCGTGCGGGCGGCGACTTCGTCGCTGAGCTTTTCGGTCAGCCAGGTGAACGCGCTGTACCCGCCGAGCACCAGCACGTCGATGTGCCCGAGCACGTGGCTGGTCGCCAGGCAACTGATGGCCAGCAGATACGGGGCGGCCTCGAAGTATTTGGTCACGCGGTCGCCGCCGGGGATGACGCGGAGCAACTTCATGAGCAGGGCGGTGTCGCGCGGGTTGGCGTTCCAGCGGGTTTCGAGCCACTGCTTCAATTCGCCGAGTTCTTCATCGGCGATCTGGCCGGCCTGCTTCGGGTCGATCTTCCAGGTCGGTTTCTGTTCCGCCAGCGCCGGGTTTTGGTTGACGACGTCTTCGATGCGGCTTTGGAGCGCCTGGAATTGTTCGACCACGACGGCCGAGAAATCCGGCGGCTCGCCACGCGTGGCCGACTCCGGCATGGAGACTTTAAACTCGCCGCCACGCGCCAGTCCCACAAACCACGCGGCAGTTGAATCAGCGTCGACGGCACGCTCTTCACGCGGTCCAGAATCCGCTGCGGGCCCATCAAATAAAGCACGCTGCGGTCGCGCATGCGGCGTTGCAATTGCTGGGTGAGCGGGTGGACGTCGATATCTTCCAATGGCGTTCCGGCGAACGCTGCGCACGCTGCCGACGACGCGATCGACGGCACTTCGCAAGTCCAGCAGCGGATTCAGCACCTGATCGCCGGCGCGGGCGGTGGCGTCGAGCACGCGCTGCTTCTGTCCGGCCTTGGACGCCGCGGGCGAGAGTTCGAGGTCATCGGCAGTGAACAACTGATCGGCCGGCGGCTGCCAGGTGGAATCGTCCCGCGGCACGACGCGGACAACGGCGCCATTCACGCCACTGCGGGTTAAGAGGCCTTCGTAATCGGCGACGACGGCGGCGGAATCCGCCTTGTTCATCACGAACACCGCCGGCACCGCGTACCGCTGCGCCAGGCGGTAGTACGGCTGCAATTCCGTCATCTGGTATTTCTCGGGCGTCACCACGAACACCACGGCATCGGCCCAGCGGAAGACGCGGTCGGCGACGGCGTGGTGGTCGGGGCGTTCGCCGTCGACATCGGGTGAATCGACGACCGTCAGCTTCGCCAGGATCGGCTCGTGCCGGCGGACGAGGATCACGCGGTCCGCCTGCCCGCGGGGCGGCTGTTCAACGGCGTCTTCGTGCGGGAGCGCGAGAAAGCCGAGCGGCAAGTCGCCGGCGGTGATGGCGACGGGCCCGGCGGTGAAGGTGCGGCGGAAACTCGTGGCCGTGACGTCCTGGCCGATCAGCCGATTGACGATCGAGCTTTTCCCCACGCCCGTCCCGCCGACGAGGGCGACGATCGGCTTATCCGCCGCCGACCGCGTGCGATGGAACGCCGCCGCCGCCAGATCGCTTTTCACGCGGCCGATGACCGCCGCCGACGCCGGCGCGGCGGCCTCCAGGGCACCCAGGCGGCGAATCAACTCGTCCAATTCAGACACGGCAGCCGTCGACATTGTTGGCACGATCGTAACCGATTGTCTGCCAACAGACAGCGTGTTACCGTCGCCCCCGCCCATGCCCGAGCCCGACGCGTCACCCCCGATCGCCCTCGCCTACCAGCCACGCCAGAAAGCGACCGGCATTCCGATCTGGGTCTGGGGCATGGTGCTACTGGCGGTGCTCCTGCGTGTTGGGTTCAGCCTGACAATGCGGTCTGCGAATCCGGCTGCACTTACCGCGCTTCCGGATCAGTACGAGTATTTTGATATCGCTGACTCCATTCGCTCCGGTCAGGGGATTGTTCTCGGGGACCGCTTCTTTGAAGACTCTTTGTATAGCTACCGCATGCCGGCTTACCCGGCATTGATCGCACTGCTGAGATTGGATGTGCAAGCCGTCCGGTATTTCCAGGCGGTGCTTGACGGAACGGTCATTCTGGCTGCATTTCTTGCCGGCCAACGGTTGTCTGGAAGGTCTGTCGGCGGCCTGGCAGCGGCATTGGTCGCGGCGAATCCGTTTCTGGTTTACTTCTCGTCGCTGATCCTCACCGAAACACTGTTCACCGCCATGCTTGCTTGGGCCGTGCTGGCGATGCTGTCGAACTCTCGGCGATTGCAAAGCGTCGGCGTCGCTCTCTTACTTGCCGCGGTCTACGTACGACCTTCAGCGGCCGGCTTGGGCTGCGTATCCGCGGCGTGCCTTGTCCTGCTGAACGGCGGAAAACGCTGGTGGCTTCGTTCGGCTTTGACATTCGCCGTCGCGTTCGTCGGACTTGTTCTTTTGCTCCTGCCTTGGGCGTTGCGAAATAAGGCCATTAATGGCCGATTGATCTGGCTGACAACGAACGACGGCTTCACCGCCTATGACAGTTTCAATCCAAAGGCTGACGGCTCGAGTAATCAAGCCGATTTCCGAAATGAACTGCTGTTAGCACATCAAACGCGGATCGACCAGATTTACCAAGAACGATTCGGATTCAGCCGGCCGCGACCAACAACTGCTCCACAAGGACCGGATCGTCACCACGTTGAGACAATCATTGTGATACACGCCGAGGTCGAACGTTCCGACGAACTCTCCGCCCGCGCCTGGCAATACGCCCGCGAAAACCCCGGCCGCGTCGTTTCCCTCGCCTTCGCCAAGCTCGGCCGGTTCTGGGCGCCTTGGCCGCTGAGTGCGGACTTCGGCGGGAAGTGGTACTACGTGGCGGTCGGGGCGGTTTACACGGTGCCGTTGTTCGTCTTCGCGGCGGTCGGCGTGTGGCGTGGCCGAATGCCTTGGCGGGCGAAGCTCATTCTGCTGCTGCCCGCGTTATACTTCTCGGCGGTGCACAGCGTGTTCGTCGGGTCGCTCCGCTACCGCGTGCCGTGTGACGTGCCCCTGGCCGTTCTGGCGGCGGCGGGCGTGGTGTCGTGTGTGAAGTCGAAAGAGCCTATCGTGGGAGACGTCGTTTGATTCGTCGTTTGCGTCGGCTGATTACGCTGCTCGCGTTGATCGTCATGGTGACGCTCATCGGCGGGTACGCCTTCGTGACTGACCGCGCCCGCGTCCGCAAATTCGCCGAAGACCGTCTCTCCCGCGAACTCGGCGCGAAGGTGACGATCGGCGACGCCCGTCTTTCCATTTTCGAAGGCCTGCGGCTGACGGACCTGCGCATCGCCGCCAACGCCCCCAACGCCAAGCCGATCTTCGAAGCCAAGCAACTGGTCGTCAGTTACGACCCACGCGCGCTGCTGAAAGGCCGTGTGGCGGCCGACCGCATCGTGGCGGTCGAGCCGAAGGTTCGGCTGATCGAAGACCTCGACGAACGCCGCTGGAATTTCCAGCTCCTCGAAAACCGTCGCCCCGCTGGCGGCGCTTTGCGCGGCAGCGATTCCGCCGGGCTGCCGGCGCTGCCGGAAATCCTCGTCCGCAACGCCCGCTTCGATTACGCGCAAATCGAAAACGGCCGTGAGACAGATGTCGGCACGCTTCACCTCGAAGGCGCGTTCACGCCCGACGCCACCGGCCGCTACCGCTTCCGCGTGCAAAGCCGCGGCGGGGCGGAGCACGCGTTCCCCGTCGCCGAAGGTTCGGTCAAAAGCGACGGCTCGGCGGTGCACCTGGTCGTCAATGACGTGGAATTCGTCGACGAAATCAAATCCATTCTCCCCGCCAATGTCCGCCGTTACTGGCAGGAGCACCAGCTCGCCGGTCGCTTGGACGAAGTGGCGATCGACCTGTTCCGCAAGCCCGACGGCCACGCCGGCTATCGCGTCACGACCGACTGCGCCGGCGTCAGCCTGATCATCCCGCCGACCCGCTGGATGGGGCCGAACGATCAAGCCCAGGTGAAGAGTTGGAAAGACGCCTACGCCGGCGCTCGGCTCGCCGATGCTCGGCAACTCGGCGGTCGCGCGGTCGCTCATTGATTCAATGACGCCCGAGCCGCTCAAGCTGCAGGACGTCGACGCGAAATTCGTCTTCACCGATGAAGGCGTTCGCATCGAAAACCTGCTCGCCCACGTCGACGGCAACGCACTGCGGTTCACCGGCAAACTCGACGGCTACTCCGCCGCCGCGGGCATTGAAGCCACTATTGAATCCGTCCCCGGGCAAGACCTGGTGCTGCCCGAATCCCCGGCGTTCATCCCCGCCATGCCCTGGCCGGTGCAGGAAATCTATTACCGCTTCCGCCCGACGGGCCACGCGACGCTGTCGCTGAAAGTCGTCCGCGAGCGCGGGCAGGAACAGCCGAAACTCAGCGGCGAACTCGTCGCCCGCGACGCCACGTTCGTCTTCGACCGCATTCCGTACCCCGTCAAGCGCACCACGGCACGCTCCGCTTCGGCAACGACGAAAAGACCGGCCGCGAGATGCTGGAACTCGTCAACATCACCGGCCACGGCCCCATCGACGGGCCGAACAAAGACGCCACGCTCGAAGTCCGCGGCACCATCAGCCCGCTCGACGAAACCGCCGGCGCTGACATCCACGTCAGCGGAAAAAATGTCGTCGGCGAGCCGCGCTCATCCGCAGCCTGCCGCCACTCACGCAGAAGGCGGTCCTGAATTTCGACGCGCACCACACCGGCAAACTGCCGAGCTTCAGCGGCGATTTCGGGTGCGACGTCTCCCGCAGCGTCGGCCTCGGGCAGCCGTGGCTGGTGACGACAGGCCTCACCCTCCGCGACGCGGCCGGCGTCTTCAAGGGCTTCCCGTACCCGATCAGCGGGGCCAGCGGGTCGCTCAAAATCTACGACGACCACATCGACCTCACCGAAAATCGTCATGCCCGCCGGCGGCGGCACCGCCGAACTCAGCGGGGCGATCACCTGGACCAAACGCCACCCGCAAACGAACGAGCCGCTCGTTCAAACCGACCTGAATTTGAAGACGCGCAACGTCGCCGTGAATGACGACCTGGTGAACGCGCTGCCGCCGTCGAAGCGCGGCTTCATCGGCAACTTGGGTTTGTCGGGCAAGCTGGACATCGACGGCAAAATCGAGCCGAGCGCGCCCGACTCCGAAGACCCTTCCGTCGACTTGAAAATCGCCCTCACCGACGGCCGCGCCGTGCCGCCGGCGATGAAGCTGACGGTCGAAAACCTCCGCGCCAAAATCCGCGTGAAAGGCGAACGCGGCGAAGTCACCAGCTTCGACGGCACGCTCGCCGGCGCCGCTCAGCGGCGCGGCCACGATTGACGCCACCGCCGCCGAGCCGCGCGTCGTTGTCGACGCCAAGGTCGCCGGGCTCGCGTCCGAAAAAGCGCCCATCGCCGCGCTGCCGGTTGATGCGGTGAAGGCCGTCAAATCCTTGCACGCGAAGGGGCCCGTCGATGTCGATCTGCATTACGTCACCGAGGACGACTACCGCGTGGAAGTCCGCCCACAGCAGGCGATGGCGGTCACGCCCGACATTCTCCCGCTGAAGTTCAACGCCACCGGCGGTCGAGCGGTGGTGACGCCGGGCGTCGTCAAACTCGAAAAAATTACCGCGAAAGTCGGCCAGGCGCCGGTGTCACTCGAAGGCACCGTTCGACACGGCCACGGGCGATTCGTCGCTCACCGTGGCCGCGCGGGATTTGAAGATCGACCCGCAAACCACCAAGGCCCTGCCCGCCGTGCTGCAGGACGTCGTCCACACGCTCGCCATTGCCGGGCCCATCGCCGTCGATTGCCGCAAGCTGAACGTCAAGCAGGCCACCACGCAGCCCGTCGCGCCGAGCCAGACGAGCTTCGACGCCACGCTCTGGCTACAAAAGGCGTCGCTGCAGGTGGCCGCCGACATGAACAACGTCGTCGGCAGCATCGCGATGAGCGGGCAAGTCGACGGCGACACGCTCACGCGCATGGACGGAAAAGTCGCCATCGACGACTGCACCTTCGCCGCCCGGCCCGTCTCACGCCTCACCGCAGACCTCACCAAACGCCCCGGGCAAGACTTGCTGCAACTGACGAACATTTCCGCAGGCATCGCCGGCGGAAAAATCGCCGGCCGCATCGACACCGTGCTCAACAAGAAAGACCCGCGTACGCCCTCGAACTGTTGATTCGCGGCGCGAAAGTGGCGGATTTAACGGGCGAAAAAGAGAACCCCATCGACGGCACGCTCAACGCCAGCCTCGCGATGGAAGGGCGATGGGACGATTCCAAAACCCGCCGCGGCCGGGGCGACGTGCTCGTGCAGGGCCGCGAAATGGCGAAGGTGCCGCTCGTCTTCGGGCTGCTGCAGGTGGCCAATCTCACGGTGCCGAACAACGAGCCCATTCGCCAGGCCGGCATGCGTTACACGGTGGAAGGGCCGATCATCCGGATGGACCAGATCGACCTCCGCGGCACCAAAGCCATGATGGCCGGCGACGGCGTGCTGAACTTCGACAAGCAGACGATCGAGTTCGACTTAGCCCTCGCCGACTCCGCCGCCGACGCCATCCCGCTCTTCGGCGACCTCATCAAAAGCACCCGCCAGGACCTGCTGAAGCTGAAAATCAAGGGATCGTTAGCCGGCGGCAAACAAGGCGGGCAGGCGTTCAATATCTTCAACAGCACGGTGGACGAAGTGCAGAAGAAATGAGGCAGTGGGCAGTGGGCGGGTGGCAGGAGAAGATGTCTTCCTGCCCACTGCCCACTTATTCCTTTTTCCCCTCACGCCGCCAGGCGGACGGTTCGCGCGCTCGGCAGGTTGCCGCTGGCGGGGAGGTTCACCGTGACGGGTTTGGCGGCCGGGCCGCTCTCGCCGCGGCTGTTGCTCCAGTATGCCGTGATTTGCACGGAATCGCCCGTGGTGCTCGGCGGGAAGACCACGTCGAGTTTCGTCTGCGTGGTGTTGGCGTACAGCGTCCACGCCGTGGTGTCCGACAGCGCCGCGCCCGCCGGTGCGGTGAAGACGCTCGCGCCCGCCACCTTCGCCGGCCGGCCGCGCTTCTGCTTGTCCTGCCAGAGTTCCAGCGACACGGTCCGGTCGTTGACGGCCTTGATGACCGGTACCGGTGCGTACCCGGGCACGGGCGAAGGGGTCGGGTGGGTTTTGCGAACGGTGACTTTGGCGTCGATCTTCATTTGATCGCTGACGGTCGGGGTGCTTTGGATCAGCCCGACGACCTGCCTCGCCGCGATTTTCATCTGCCTGAGGGCGGTGTTTTTGTCCGCAACCGAGCCACGGGTGCGGCTGTTCATCGCGCTGGCCGCCGCCCAGGCGGTTTGCAGCGAATCATTGACCGCCGCGAACGCGGTCATCACCGCCGTCGGCACGCCGTACGCGGCCGCGTTCGGGGTCACGACGTCCACCAGGTTCTGCGACCAGGCGACCTGCTCGATCTCCAACCGCGGCATATACGTTGTCTGAGGCATGATTGCCCCTTCTGTCGCCGCGGTCGAAGAGACCCGAGCGACGTTCGAAACATGGCCCCCACGTTCCACGGTCGACACTCGACGGGATGTCCGCCGGGGCTACACCAGAGACATCGAGCCGATCGGACGTAGACTTAAGATCGCCGAAAAAGATCGCCCGCCGATCGCTCCGGGTAGGGTGGGCCGTGCCCACCCTACGAAACTGCTTCACCTGGATCGGGAACCAGTCTTCGGAATACAAGCCGCCGGCGTCGTCGGGCTTGGTGCTGACGGGGAAGATGCGGCCGTCCACGCCCATGTCGCCCTATCCGTCATTCCAGAAAGGCTTTCGCATGGTCACCGGGCCCGTAATGGGAAACTCTACGTTATTGCATTTTATCGGATTTAATCCATACGCGTACCGCATCAGGTCAAAAGGTGCTTCGACTTGTACGGACCGCGCCGTGAGAAGCGAGAGAAGATAGCTGAGTAAACACCAAGAGAGCATCGTCACCAAATTCCATGAATTTGAGGATGCCACGGCCGCCAAGATTCGTCTCGGGATCTGAGGTCACTTCTTTGAGAACTACAAGTCCGGCCCCTAATAGTAGACAGATGTCCGGCCAATTTGCGTGGACTTCATTTAGATCATGCTCCTCTAATGGCTCAGTGAAGGTTTTTCCACCGCTGAAGAAGATGGCTGAAGTGGCAATACCGGCTGGAACCTGAAGCGTTCCAACATGCTGTATGCCGTTCGATAATGCATACAACTGGTCTCGCATTAGATCGATCTCATCAGCGAGACTTGTGCCAATTTTGTAAATGCTCATATGCTGTAGCACGCGGCACTTGTCGATCACGTCACTGAATTCTTGCTTGTTCCAAGTGGATTTCACTTCCATGACGAGGCGCACTGAATCTGCAAAAATCATCTTGTGGTCTGTTAGCGGAAGACTCGGGTAATTGTTTGAATCCCATATAATTACGTCGCATTCCCTGCTCCGACTAAATGGTCCGTAGATCATCCCTCTGTCAATCTCGAATCGCTTCGGAATCAATTTGCTTAGATAGATGCGATTCAACGATTCCCGATGCCCGCCAATCAAGCCAGGATGCTCACAAACTGCAGCCTCTGCCGCCGCGCTCAGCGTCTTAGCTTGGGCCGCGAAATACCGGCGTACAAGTTTCGACGTTTGGGTGAATTTATTCACGATGTGATACCTATGCTTTCCCATCGCCCAGTCTTTTCGAGGACGCGGGCGAGTTGGACGCAGCGGGGCCGCATGTAGTCGATGTAGGCTTGCGTGCTGGCATGGCGGTCTTCGAAGCGCGTTTCTCCTTCGTTTCGCCCCAGAAGACTTCGTAGTTGCGGTTGGAATCGAACGGCGGGTCAATATAGATGAGGTCGACGCAGGCGTCGGGCAGGTTGGCGAGCTGTTCGAGATTATCGCCGCAATATACGACGCGAGTGTCGAGCAGCGCCGACGGGCGGCCGGGCCGCGGCGCGGCGGGTGCGGGCTCGGTGGCAATGAACTTTTCGGACTTTGACGCGCGTGGCTTCTTCCCCATGCGGGGGACGATATCCGAAGCATCGCCGGCTTCAACTCGCATGCCTTCGGGCGACATTTGAGGGAAACGGACGTCCATAGGAACGACTTCGGCCGGGTGCAAAACTGTTTTAGCCGGGTGCAGAGCGGCTTTGGCCGGGTTCAGAACGAATTTAGCCGGGTGCAGAGCGGCTTTGGCCGGGTTCAGAACGAATTTAGCCGGGTGCAGAACGGCTTCGGCTGGGTGCAGAGTGGCTTCGGCCGGGTGTAGAACGACTTTGGCCGGGTACAGAGTGGCTTCGGCCGGGTGCAGAACGGCTCTGCACCTCTGCGGGGCGGCTTCGGCCGGAGCGGCTGTTGCGTTTTCTATTGTTGCGATCGGCTTTTATCATACGTCCGAAACCGGGTTGCCCGTTCTGTCGGGGATTACGGGGTTTGCGATCGCGAAGTCTGTCAACGCGTCGCCTTCGAGTCGCGGCCCGGCCCCGTGGCGGCAGATCGGGAACGGCCTCGGTAATCGAACAGCAAGGCACGCTCTTCTGGCGGGTGGCACGGTTTGGCGTACTCGACAAGCCGTGGCTACGGCGGCCTCAACACGGCTTGCGGGGTACCGCAAACCGTGCCACCCGCCGTTCTTCGGTATTCGCGGGGACTGCAGTACCTAAACAGGCGATGTTGTGAATCCGAAAAAAAAATAACGAGCGCGGGAAACGCTGGTGAAGTATGCCTATGGCAAAGCGTAGCACTAAGCGAGCGGCCCGGATCGTCGAAGCTTCTCAAGCGTTCAGGGACACCGCGGTGGAGACGGCGAAACTGACCGACGCGGAAGTCTACGGGATCATCACTACGGCTTTGGTACCGGGTGACGTCGACCCCTTGAAAGTCGGGCCGGATACGGAACTTCAAAAGGACCTGCACATCGCTGCCAACGCGTTGGGCCTCGCGGCAGACCGGTTGGCACGGGATTTCCGGCGTGCAGGGTTTCACATCAAGGTTTCCGGCGACGAGCTGGTCAAAGCGAAAACCGTCGGCGACGTGTTCGACCTGATTGTTGCCAAGTTGGAGAACCTCTCATGACGATCAAACAAGCCGTTGTTTGGGTTGCGATGGCGGCAGCGCCGGTGGCGGCGTTTGGTGCCGACGACGAATCGAAGACACAGCGATTTGATATTCGAAGCCCGGCCGGGCTTGACCAGTTGGAGCGAGAAGCCGTGGCGATCCATGCCGCCAGTCCGGTCATGCGTCGATTGGACGCCGATTACGACGGATTGCCGGACGCTGACAAGCTTTTTGAGGACGTGACGGCAGTCCCCCCGGAATTGGTGCAAAAAACGCAGAAAAAGGTCCTTCAGGAGTTTCGGGCGGCCAGCCCGAAGTATCGTTCCTATCTGGCCAGCTTAAACCTGGCCGCGTCGAGCACGGCCGGGATTCTGTCGATCGAGTCGGCTGACGCCCTCTTAGTGAGCAGTGACCTTCCGGCCATGCCGAAACAGGCGCAGTCCGCTCCCACGCCCTCGACGGAACCTGCGTCAGCACCGTTGGTCGGTCGGTTGGGCGAGAAGGAAAAGCCAATCGGTCTGAAAATCCGATCTGACGAAACGCAACTGCGGCTGGCTGCCGAAGACGCTAAACCCGCCACGCTCAGTTATTCGCACGATTACAACGCCGGGGCTGACCAGTGGGTTCTCAACGGCATTGTCGCGTGGGTCGATTCTTCGGAAGAACAAACGTACGACAATTACCGCGCGGTGTTGCTGCAAGCCGATCGAACGACCAACAGCAAGGATGCGACGAAAGACGTGAATGTGCTCGCGCTGAAAGCCCTCTTAGAACAACAGGTCGCACCGTCAGAGGAAAGTCCGCTCTTCGGTGAAGTGAGGGCTTACTACCGTCTCACGCCCTTTATTGTCTCGGACTTCGATTTTAAGTCATTCCAGGCCGGCTTCGACGCGGCCGCGGGCCCACTCATTAAGGATTGGGGCATCGGTCAACGTCAGCCGATCAAGCCTTTAAGCGGATTTTTCAAACCGGGTATCATCTGGCAGCCAGAAATGAGCCTTGGCTATCGTCACGTCTTCGATGACGGCGACATCCCGGCCTTGCAGACGCAGGATGACCGAATGCCACTCAAGTTGGGGTTGACTAGCACGCTTACGTTCGATGCTGACCCTTTGAAACGGCTTGAGCTGTCGTTGGCTTATTGGCATCAGTTCGATTTAGCCAATTCGTTCGAAGGCAGCGACCTGACGGAAGCGACTCTCAGTGTGCGGATTGATGAGAGCGGGAATTTCCTGTTCACCATTGGATATCGCACCGGCAATGTGCCGCTTACTGATCAAGAGACGAATCTGCTCACGGCAGGCGTGTCATTTCGTCTGTAAGAAACGGCCGGTTACGCACGTCGGAGGGTTCGGCCCTACACTCCGGGCATGCAATACCGCACACTCGGCAGCACGGGGATCAAGGTTTCGGTCGTCGGCATCGGCACGTGGCAGTTTGGCGGGGAGTGGGGGAAAGACTTCCAGCAAAGCGAAGTCGACGCCATGTTCGAACGCGGGCATGAGCTGGGGCTGAACCTCATCGACACGGCGGAATGCTACGGCGATCACCTGTCGGAACAGTTCATCGGGCGGGCGATCGAGGGGAAGCGCGAGAAGTGGGTTCTGGCGACGAAGTTCGGGCACAAGTTTCACGGGCCGTTCGACAGGAGTGAGCCGCGGTCGCCGAAGGACGTGGTGGGGCAGATTACGGATTCGCTCAAGGCGCTGCGGACGGATTACGTTGACCTCCTGCAGTATCACAGCTGGGGCGACGACCAGTTCTTCAACGACGACGTGCTGGCGGAACTGCTGCGGGCGAAGGAGAAGGGGCTGTTCCGCCATCTGGGCAACAGCGTCGGCAGCAACGGCAACGTGAAGCAGGTGGCGGCGAGCGCGACGCGGCAGATCGAGGCGATCCAGATCATCTACAACCGCATGGACCGCAAGCCGGAGGAAGAAGTCTTCGGCGTCTGTCAGCAGCAGAACCTGGGCGTGCTGGCGCGCGTGCCGTTGGCGAGCGGGTTTTTGTCGGGCAAATACAAGCCGGGGCAGGTCTTCGAGAAGGGCGACGTCCGCGAACGGCAGAAGCAGGAAGTGGTCGACGCGAAATTGGCGGAAGTGGAACGGATCGCGAAGACCGAACTGCCGGCCGGCGTGCCGATGAGCCAGTGGGCGCTCGCATGGTGCCTGAAGCACCCGGCGGTGACGGCGGTGATCCCGGGGTGCAAGAGTGTCGAACAGGTCGAACACAACGCCGCGGCGGCGGGGCTTGCGGTCTAGAACGCGGATTCAACTGTCATTCGGCATCCCCCATTTAGGCATGTTCGTGGACGCAAATTATTTTTGGGCTTCCCCGTTTTTCTGATAGTGGTGCTTTGGCAAGCTGAGGACCTGCCAGGGTCTGACCCGCTTGCGGCAACAATCTGATTGATCGTTTCAAGGCCGTAACCGGGGTGGACCATGGCCAGCGATTCAACATCATTTGAGGTGCCTTGGCGATTATTGCTTCCGCTATTTGCGTTGATTGCGGGGGCATCGATCTTCATCGCGAAACTGCCGTCACAGCGACCCGCAGCCGACGGCGGGGCGGCGGAGTCGATCGGGTATGCGCAAATCGACGCCAGACTGTGGCAGGACCCATTCAAAGCCGCAAACACTGCGATCGGCTCGACTGGTAATGATAAGCTGGGGCCGGCATTCAAGAAGGAAGAGTTCATTGCGTCCATTCGTTCGCGAATGAGAACGTCAAATTTCAGCGGCACGACGGAGAATGCGGCGAGAATTCTTCTCATGCCCGTGATGGTTTCCGCTGCCCCGTATGCGGACGTGGCTGAGCAACGCTTGAGGACGCGTGTGGCCGTGCTGTCCGGGCTCGCACGTTGCGGCTACAACCCGGAAGACACCACCCATATCGCGGCATTCAAAGCCGACTGGGACATGAAGTCGCTGGACGTACCCGGCGAAACAGACCTTATCCCCAATGGCCAGGCCGTCGTGCCGTACGAGTGGATGCGTGCGGCGTCCATGCCGATGGCGATCTACGGCGTCGAGAAATCGCCCGTTTCAACGCCCAAATATGACCGGGTGCTCGTCGTTTGGTTAAACGAAGATCTGGTCGTCGATCGGCCGGTTTACCGGATCGGCTCCTTTCTCCGAAGCCTGTTCAAGGATCTGAAGGTCAAACCGATCCCGGTGCCCAAACGATTGCCGGCGGGGGTATCACAGAGCACGAGTCCGACCGCTGCCGCGGTGACTTCTGACGGTTGTGTCGAAACGCCGATGGACGTTCGTATCCTCGGGCCGCGCGCTTCGACAACGCTCCGTGCGATGGCGTGGGATGTCAAGCGGCAACCCGAACGTAAAGGGCTGCCAGAACCCCAGTTCCCGGCCGAGGTGGAATTCATCTGCGCCACCGCCTCTGCGGAAGAACGCGCGTTGCTGGATGACGGCGACCTGGATATTAAAACCCTCCGCGATTTCAATGACGGCATCGTCGACAGCGATTACTTTCGCGATTATCTCAAGAACGGATTCCCCCGCGACAAGTTGAAGTTTTTTCGGATCGCCGCCAATGATCGTGAATTAAGCCAGACCCTGGCACAGGAACTGCTGAATCGGGGCATCAACGTAACCCCGAATTGGACTTTTTCGGACGGCGAACGAATTCCGGACTATCGAGCGTCGGATCACATCGCGGTAATTGCAGAGTGGGATACGTTCTTCGGCCGGGCACTGCCATTGTCTTTCAGTGCGGTCTGTTCTGGCCAGAAAATCAATGATCTCGCCCGGTGGCAAAGCCGGTTTCCCGTCAACATTCATCCGTATGTCTATCTTCGCGGGATCGACGGGCAGACCGCGAACAGGAGAGACGCGGTTTCAGGCAATCGGGCCTCGACTGATGAAAGCGGGAAAAATGACCCCGTCAAACGTCCTGTCGATCCGCCCGAAGGAACGAGCCAGTCTGATTACCTGCGACGCTTGGCAGACCAGCTGTCAGCGCTCGATTCAGAATTACGGTACCGGGGAAAACGGCTGCGTGCCGTCGGTGTTTTGGGGACAGACGTCTATGACAAACTGATGATTTTGAATGCGCTGCGAGCGCAGTTGCCCGGCGTCGTATTCTTTACGACCGACCTTGATGCGCGGTTCGGCATGCCGACCGAATGGAATGCGGCACACAACCTTGTCATCGCATCGAGTTACGGACAGCGACTTCATCAATTTTTCCAGGGCGGCATTCCCCCGTTTCGTGACGCTTACCAGACGGCAACGTTTGCGGCGACGCTTGCTGCACTCGATATGGTCAGCCCTGAGCAGCTAGCCGACCGGTCACGAAGCAGCACGTCGCAGCCGTTCGTTTCGCCCAGGCTGTTTGAGATTTCCCGGGACGGCCCTTACGAATTGTCAGAGGACCTTCCGCCTGTACGGAATCAGATTGAAACGATCCAGGACCGGCAAGGCAGACCGTCCCTGAGCATTCATCCACCGCGTCCGGATTTGAGAGGGTTCTGGCAGCGAGGATTGCGTTGGCAAGCGAATATCGTTTTCAGCATTCTTGCGGCGCTGGCAGCAATTCTGATCTGGTACCTCATCACAGACAAAAAAAGAGGGGCGCGCTCCGTGCGGGCGGTGACGTGGGAGATTCTCGCCAATTCGTACCTGTGCGTCCCGGTGATTGTCATCCTGACGGGAATGGTCATCTGGGCGTTGCACGGTTCGGACGGAACCCAGAGTGAGCCGTTCTCGCTTTTGAACGGCATCAGCGCCTGGCCGACCGAAATTGCTCGCGTTTCGGCCGCCATTTTAGTGGTCTATTTTCTGATCCGTGCCGAGTGTGCGCGTTGCGTGAACAATCGCGAAATCAAAGCCGAATTCCTGTTCACATTCCCGTCGCATGGCCGGCCGCTATGGTCCATTGTGGACGGCTACACGAGTGTTGATGCCGATGAAATCTGGTCCGAATATCTGCGGCAGGCGAACTTTATCCGCAGGCTTGTGATAGCCGCAGGACTGGCGATTCCGTTTACCATCTTTGGGATCGGCATCATCGACGCTTTCGGCTGGCCGGCTGTGCCTATGCGGGGTGAAAACGCCCGGTTATTCGATGACATCATCTCCCGGAGTGTCGTCATTTTCACGACGGCATTTTTCGTTGTTTACGTCATGCATTCTGCGATCGTGAACCTTCAATTCATTAGTGCCTTGGTGAAAGGGCAGACTGAATACCCGGAACACGCCTTCGAACGCGCGCTCGGCCATCGGCTGGATAACATCCCGAGCAAATCCCAGGACGTCCTCGATAAACGGACATCATTTGCTTATCTCTACACCGAATGGATGGACATTCGCCTGATTGCCCGTCGGACTGAAATCGTTGGCCGTTCGGTCTACCATCCGATGTTGATCTTTGCGATGCTTACGGTTTCGCGCACGTCTCTTTTTGACGACTGGGACTGGCCGCTGGGGCTGGTCATCGTTTTTGCCATTGCCGGTTCGCTCACCGTATTGGCAGCAGGACTGCTTCGCGTCGCGGCAGAGCGGGCCAGGTCCGACGCCTTGGCGAAGTTGAACCAGCGTCGTCATTTCCACGCTGCCCGGAACGATGCGGCTCATTTGAAGATCATTGATGAAGTTTCGGGTGAGATTCGTTCCGAACGCGGCGGCGCTTTTGCCGTGCTTTCTCAGTATCCTTGGCTTACCGCGGTGCTCATTCCGTCTGGCGGGATCGGCCTCTGGGCGATTCTTGAGCGGCTCCCGCAATGGCTGCAGTGAGTGTTGGCCGGGCTGCGGTTGTCCCGTCATTGAATCGCCACCGACTTTCTCTACCATGAAGCCGCTACGCGGAACTGGACTTAAGAGAATCGCTTTATAAGGAAACGTTTTATGCCGCTGATGACCACCAAGCCGATGTTCGACCTCGCCTATGACGGCGGTTTCGCGATCGGTGCGTTCAACGTCAACAACATGGAAATCACGCAGGGCATCATCGAGGCGTGTGCCGCCGAGAAGAGCCCGCTGATTCTTCAGATTTCCAAGGGCGCGCGCAAGTACGCCAACATGATCTACCTCAAGGCGATCATCGACGCGGCCGTGAAGCAGTACCCGTGGCTGCCGATTGCCATCCACCTTGACCACGGCGACACCGTCGGCCTTGTCGATGAGTGTATCAAGGACGGCTTCACCAGCGTCATGATCGACGGCAGCCATCACTCGATGGAAGAAAACATCAAGCTGTCCGCCGAAGCCGTGAAGCACGCTCACGCGTCCGGCGTGACCGTGGAAGCCGAGTTGGGCATGCTCGGCGGCATTGAGGAAGAAGTCGTCGGCCTGGATGCCGAAGAGTACGCCAAGAACATCGACAAATTCCTCACCAACGCCGACGAAGCCGCCGAATTCTGGAAGGCCACCGGCGTGGACAGCCTGGCCGTCGCCATCGGCACGAGCCACGGCGCTTACAAGTTCAAGCACGAAGCGAAGTTGGCGTTCGACCGGGTTGAGCAGATCATGAAGACCTGCCCCGGCCTGCCGCTGGTGATGCACGGCTCGTCGTCGGTGCCGCAGGAATTCATCGACCTGGTCAACAAGTACGGCGGCAAGATGCCCAACGCCAAGGGCGTGCCGGAAGACCAGATCAACATGGCCGTCACGAAGTACGGCGTCTGCAAGGTGAACATCGACACCGACCTGCGGCTGGCCATGACCGCCAAGATCCGTGAGGTCTTCGTGACCAAGCCCGCCGAGTTCGACCCGCGCATGTACATGGGCCCGGGCCGCGAAGCGATCATCAGCATGGTCCGCCGCAAGCTGCACGTCCTGAACTCCGCCGGCAAGGCGGAAGCGGTCGTGGCGCAGTGGGAAAAAGAAGGCAAGCCGCTGCCGGCGTTCTATAAGAACTAAATCGCCGTTGCCCTGGCGAATTTCCGCCGGAGCATCAACCTAATTTGTCTTACGAGGCCGCCTGCTGCAGGCGGCCTCGTCTGTTTGCGTGCGACAACTTAATTCGAAGGATCGGGTGATTCCCTGTTACAACCGGACCGCTCAAGCTCGATAAATCGTCTGCGACTGATCTCTTCGCAAGGTGGCCCGTTATGACCGACCTCTCCAAAGTCGTTTCGACCGGCGTCGGCCCGATTATTGTGATCTCGGCGTGCGGGCTGCTGTGCCTGGCGCTTTACAACCGCATGGCGGCCGTGGTGACGCGCGTGCGGTCGTATCAGCGCGAATTGCTGAGTGAAGAGTTTTCGCTGCGCGAACTGGCGGAACGGAAAAATGAGTCGGGCAGCACGCTGAAAGTAGTGCGTCACGAGCACGTGATCGCAATGCTGCGTGTGCAGATTGACCGCATCTCCGGCCGGGCGAGGTTACTTCGGCGGGCGCTGTTTTCTTTGCTGATGTCAGTGCTGTTGATGTCGCTGTGTGCGCTGCTGCTCGGCTTGAGTGTGCTGCTGCCGGGACTTGTGGCGGTGGCGGCGACTTTCTTCGCGCTCGGCATCGCGTCGATGTGCGTGGCTGTGGTATTCGCGATGGTGGAATTAACGCGTTCGCTCGACCCGATGCTGCTGGAGGCGGCGTCGGTGCTTGAGTTCACCGACGTGCTCCATAAGCCGGATTCGGTCGATCGCGAAATGCGTCAGCCGGTGTAGGCGTCGGGCGTTGTTCTGATGCGGGCATCGATCGATTCCCGGTTCCTGCGGTCGGGCCGATCTTCCGTTCATGATTGCGGTTACGATGCCCGCATGAGCACCCCGCCCCAGGAAGCGTTGCACGGCATGCGAGTGGACTACCGCAAGGACGCCCTCGACGAAACCGACTTGGCCGCTGATCCGGTCGAGCAGTTCCGGCTCTGGTTCGACGAGGCGACCGCGGCGAAGGTCGTCGAGCCGAACGCCATGACTTTCGCCACCGCCACGCCGGACGGCATTCCGTCGGCGCGGGTGCTGCTGCTGAAAGAGTTCGATCAAGACGGCTTCATTTTCTTCACGAACTACGGCAGCCGGAAAGGCCGCGAATTGCTCGCCAATCCGCGCGGGGCGATGGTCTTTTTCTGGCAACCTTTGGAACGGCAGGTGCGGATCGAGGGGACGGTCGAACGCGTCAGTCGGGAAAAATCACTGTCGTATTTCGAAGTGCGGCCGAAGGCGTCACGGCTGGGGGCCTGGGCGTCGCGGCAGAGCGACGTGGTGGCGTCGCGGGAAGTCATCGAGCAGCGCGAAGCCGAGCTGACGGCGGAGTTCGGGGAAAATATCCCGTTGCCCGACTTCTGGGGCGGCTACGTGCTCAAGCCGACGTCGATCGAATTCTGGCAGGGCCGGCCCGGGCGGCTGCACGACCGGCTGCGGTATCAAAAAATCGCCGGCGTTTGGAAAATCGACCGCCTGTCGCCCTGACCGGCGTATGATCGCCGGCTATGTCACAAGGCCCCGGTTCGACCGGAAATATCATCGCGGCGGTCTGCAGCTTCTTCATCCCCGGCCTCGGCCAGCTGGTGCAGGGTCGGCTGATCTGGCGCTCATCCATTTTCTGCTCTTTGCCGTGCTCTGGGTGGTTTGGCTGGGTTGGATCGTGCACATCTGGTCGACGATCGATGCCGCAATTTATAAAGGCCGATCGGCATAGCGGCGGGGCGTAAGTGCGTTCTGACTGGCGTCTTAACGCCGGACGGCGTGCGTTCGGCGCATCAGGGGAAATCTTGATCGGAAGATATTCCAAACCTATACTGTATCGTCCGGTATAATCGCCGTTCAACCGGCCGAATTGCCGTTGCAGGATCAACCGTCCTGATGGAGTGACGAACATGATTACGCTGTCCGAAACCGCCGCCAAAGAAATCAAAAGCATCATCGCCGATCAGGGCCTGTCCGAAGCCGAAACGCGTCTCCGCGTCGGCGTGAAGGGCGGCGGCTGCTCCGGCTTCACCTACATGCTCGACCTGACCGAAGAGCCCAAGGCTGAAATGGACGAGGAGATCGAGTCCAACGGCATTAAGATCCTCTGCGACATGAAGTCGTTCCTCTACCTCACGGGCGTGGAAATTGACTTCAAAGACGAGGTCATGGGCCGCGGCTTCGTCTTCAAAAATCCCAACGCCACCAGCAGCTGCGGCTGCGGTCACAGCTTCTCCGCTTAAAAGGGTCGATGGTCGATAGTTGATGGTCGATAGTTGAAGAACGGGGCCGGAATGACGGCTTTTGTCTTCAACTATCGACCATCAACTATCGACTATCAACTATTCTGAAATGCCTACCGCCGAACGCGAAATCGAAACGCTTGCCGAGCAGGAATACAAATACGGCTTCGTTTCCGACATCGAATCCGAAACGCTCGCCCCCGGTCTGACCGAAGCGACGGTCCGCTTCATCAGCCAGAAGAAAAATGAGCCGCAATGGCTGCTCGATTGGCGCCTCAAGGCGTTCCGTCACTGGCAGACGATGACCGAGCCGCACCACTGGGGCAAGCTGAAGTACGACCCGATCGACTACCAGGCCACCAGCTACTTCTCGGCCCCGAAGAAGAAGCTCAAGAGCATGGACGAAGTCGACCCGGAACTGCTCGCCATCTACGAAAAACTCGGCGTTCCGGTCAACGAGCGTAAGAAGCTCCTCGGGGTGGAAGACGAAGAACCGAAGGTCGCCGTCGATGCCGTCTTTGACAGTGTCAGCGTCACCACCACGTTCAAAAAGAAACTCAGCGAACTGGGCATCATCTTCTGCAGCTTCGGCGAAGCGGCCGTCGAGCACCCGGAGCTGGTGAAGAAATACCTCGGCACCGTCGTGCCGTACTCGGATAATTTCTTCGCCACGCTCAACAGCGCCGTTTTCACCGACGGCAGCTTCGTCTACATCCCCAAGGGCGTGAAGTGCCCGATGGAACTGTCGACGTATTTCCGCATCAACGCCCAAAACACCGGCCAATTCGAGCGGACGCTGATCATCGCCGACGAAGGCAGCCAGGTCAGCTATCTTGAAGGCTGCACCGCCCCGCAGCGCGACGAAAATCAGCTGCACGCCGCTGTCGTTGAGCTGATCGCTCTCGACGGCGCGACGATCAAGTACAGCACCGTCCAGAATTGGTACCCCGGCGACGCCGAGGGGAAGGGCGGTATCTACAACTTCGTCACCAAGCGTGGCAAAGCGATGGCGAACGCCAAGATCACCTGGACGCAGGTCGAAACCGGCAGCAGCATCACGTGGAAATACCCGTCGTGCATCCTGCAGGGCGACAACAGCGTCGGCGAGTTCTACAGCGTCGCGCTGACGAACAAAAAACAACAGGCCGACACCGGCACGAAGATGATCCACATCGGGAAGAACACCCGGTCGACGATCGTCAGCAAAGGTATCAGCGCCGGCAACGGCCAGAACACCTACCGCGGCCTCGTGAAGGTTATGCCGGGCGCGACCAACGCCCGTAACTACACCCAGTGCGACAGCCTGCTCATCGGCGACCAGTGCGGCGCGCACACTGAGCCGTACATCGAAGTGCGGAATCAGACCGCCAAGTGCGAGCACGAAGCCAGCACCAGCAAGATCGGCGAAGACCAGCTGTTCTACTGCAAGAGCCGGGGCATCAGCCTGGAAGACGCGATCAACATGATCGTCAGCGGCTTCTGCAAGGAAGTCTTCCGCGAACTCCCGATGGAATTTGCGGTCGAAGCCCAAAAGCTGCTCGGCGTCAGCCTAGAGGGCAGCGTCGGGTAACGCTCAACAAGTTCATAGAAACCATTCCCCGGCAGGCCCACTTCAGTGGGCCTGTCTTTTTTGTTTGCGGATGAACACAGGCTCACTGAAGTGAGCCGTGC
Source organism: Tepidisphaeraceae bacterium (assembly GCA_049840775.1). Lineage (GTDB taxonomy): Bacteria > Planctomycetota > Phycisphaerae > Tepidisphaerales > Tepidisphaeraceae > RYN-431. The sequence goes on along the minus strand of JASGJJ010000003.1, from coordinate 14,779 downwards.
CGAGGAATGTGCGTCAACACGCTTGGGAATCGGTGGTATTTTTAATTACCGTGGAAAATCGCAAATTGTCTCGACGCCGGTCGTTGCTGTGTCGTGTTTTTGTGGCGGGTTTGCTGGGAGGGACACAAGTGATGGCGCAAACGACTCAGCCCGCCACCGCCCCGGCCGACTTGCCGCGGACCTGGATCGACCCGGACACCGGCCATCGCATTTATCGATTGTCGGATGAGCCCAACAGCGGGGCGTTTTACTTCAATTTCAACGCCTTCACCGCCGACGGCCGCGAGATGGTCTACACCTCGCCGAAGGGCATTCACGTGCTCGATCTGCAGACGAAGCAGACGCGGCTGGTCGTGCCCGCGCCGGCGCACGCCATCGTGGTGGGCAAAAAAACGCCGAGCGTTTTCTACACGAACCCGGCCGACAATTCGCTCTGCGTCGCCGACCTCCGCACCGGCCAAATCCGCAAACTCGCCGACATGCCCAAGCGGGGCAAAGTCGCCACCGTCAACGCTGACGAAACACTCGCCGCCGGCACATTTATTGAAGGCGACGGTAAGGATTACGGCGAAAACGCCGTCAAACAGCCCGGCCTGTCCGGCCCGAACGTTCAGCCGGTCAACAAAGCCCAGATGATGGAAGACCGCCTCGCGGCCAAGCTGCCGATGACGCTGTTCACCATCGACCTTCGTACCGGCGAAGTCAAACACGTCTTCGAGCACGACACGAACTGGAACAACCATCTTCTGTTTTCGCCGACAGACCCCACATTGCTGATGTATTGCCACGAAGGCCCCTGGCAGAAGATCGACCGCATCTGGACGATCCGCACCGACGGCAGCCAGAAAACGCTCATCCACAAACGGACCATGGCCATGGAAATCGCCGGCCACGAGTTCTGGGGCCAGGACGGCAAAACGGTCTGGTACGACCTGCAACGCCCCAAAGGCGAAGACTTCATCCTCGCCGCCTACAACCTGGAAACCGGCCTGCGGCGGTGGTACCGGCTGACGCGGAACGAGTGGTCCATCCACTTCAACGTCAACGCCGACGCATCCATGATCTGCGGCGACGGTGGCGACAAGGGCCAGGTCGCCAAAGCCCCGGACGGCAAGTGGATTTACCTGTTCAAGCCCGAACTCACCAATATCACCGGCATCAACGAAAAGGATTTCGTCCAGCCCGGCAACCTGCGGAGCGAAAAGCTCGTCAACATGGCGAGCCATAACTACAAGCAGGAGCCGAACGTACATTTCACGCCGGGCAATAAAATGGTGATCTTCACCGCCACCATCCTCGGCCCGAGCTACGTCTTCGGTGTGGAAATAGAGAAGGCTGCGCCCGCCACGCAGCCGTGACGGTATTTCGTACCGATCGGTGTGGAAGAAATCAGTGATTTCGACTATAGTGCGGGGCCAAAATTCGCCCCGGACACGAAATCATTATGCCGATCCTCGAAATCAAAAATCTGCACGCGAACATCGCTGGCACTGACAAGCAAATTCTCAAAGGCGTCAACCTGACGATGGAGAAGGGCCAGATCCACGCGATCATGGGCAAAAACGGCAGCGGCAAGAGCACGCTCTGCAGCGTCATCGCCGGCCGTGAAACCTACGAAATCACCGACGGCGACATCATCTTCAACGGCCAGAGCATTCTCGAAATGTCCGCCGAAGAACGCGCCCGCGAAGGCGTTTTCCTGGCCTTCCAGTACCCGGTCGAAATCCCCGGCGTGAGCACGAGCTACTTCCTGAAAGCCGCCGTCAACGCCGTCCGTGCCCACCGCGGCGAGCCTGAACTCGACGCCGTCAGCTTCCTTAAGCTCGTCAAAGACAAGCAGAAGCAGCTCGGCATCAAAGAATCGTTCATGAACCGGGCCGTGAATGAAGGCTTCTCCGGCGGCGAAAAGAAGCGGAACGAAGTCTTCCAACTCGCCGTCATGAACCCGCTGCTCGGCCTGCTCGACGAAACCGACAGTGGCCTGGATATCGACGCGCTCAAAGTCGTCGCCCAAGGCATCAACACGCTGCACGAGCAGGACAAGGAACGCTCCTGGTTGGTCGTCACGCACTACCAGCGGCTGCTGAATTACATCGTGCCCGACGTCGTGCACGTCATGATCGACGGCCGCATCGTCAAGACCGGCGACAAGACGCTGGCGCTGGAGCTGGAAGACAAGGGCTACGACTGGGTCGACAAGGAAATCGCCGCCGGCGTGTGAGTTTTGTAGGGGCGACGCCCGCGTCGCCCGCGATCGCAAATTGGGCCCGGCGGGCGACGCAGGCGTCGCCCCTACAGGCCGTCTGAAAGGTTTTTCGACATGGCACAGGTTGCCGACACCGCCACAACTTCCCCGACTTCGTCGTGGCTCGACGCGCTCCGTCTCCACGCCGGGCAGGAATTCCAAGTCTCCGGCCTGCCGACCGGGAAGGAAGAATCCTGGCGGTTCACCAAGATCCAACCGGTCCTCCGCACCCAGTTCACCCCGGCCAAAACCGCCGACGGCGCTGCGCTGCACAAGCAGTTCACCTTCGGCGACGAAGCCGGCGTGGAAGTCGTTTTCGTTAACGGCCACTTCTCGCCGGAACTCAGCAAGCTGAAGGATTTGCCCAAGGGCGTCACCGTGCAGACCTTGCAGGACGCCGCCCGGGGGCCGCTGGCGGAGGTCGTCCGGGCGAACCTGAACCAGATCGCCGACAGCAAACAGCACCCGTTTGCCGCTTACAACACTGCCCACCTTCGCGAAGGCGTGTTCGTTCACGTCAAACGCAGCGTGACGGTGGAATCGCCGATTCACTTCCTCTTCCTGAGCGTCGCCGGTGAGGCCGCCACCGTCAGCCACCCGCGCATGCTTGTGGTGACGGAAGAAAACGTTGAAGCGACGTTCGTCGAAAGCTACGCGGGCCAGAAGGGCGTGTATCTCATCAACCCGGTGAGCGAATTCGTCTTCGGCGACGACAGCCGAATCGACCACTGCAAGCTGCAACAGGACAGCCTGGAGGCGTTCCACACCGCCAACATGCACGTGAAGATCGGCCGTCAGACGCAGTTCGTCAGCCACGCCATCACGACCGGCGCACGTCAGCCGCAATGATTTGTCCGTGAAACTCGACGGCCCGGGTGCCTACGCCACGCTGAACGGCCTGGTCCTCATCGGCGGCACTCAGCACTGTGACAACCACACGCTGCTGAACCACGCCCAGCCCGATTGCCCCAGCCACGAGCTCTACAAGCACGTGCTCAGCGACAAGGCCAGTGCGGTGTTCAAGGGGCAGATCTACGTCAACCAGATCGCCCAGAAGACCAACGCCAAGCAAAGCAGCAAGGCGCTCTTGCTCAGCGACACCGCCGAGATGAACGCCATGCCGGCCCTGGAAATTTACGCCGACGACGTCAAGTGCACGCACGGCAGCACGACGGGCCCGATCGACGAAGATTTGCTGTTCTACCTCCGCAGCCGCGGCGTGGGCATCGAGCAGGCCAAGCACCTGCTGACCTACGCGTTCGCCGCTGACGTGACGCGGCGTATTCGCGTTGAGCCGGTCCGTCGTCGCATCGAAGACTTCATGGCCGCCCAAGCCGGGCTGCCGCAGGACCTTCGCATCAACGACCTCGGCGCGTTCGACGAAGCCGTCACGCGCTAAATGCAGTAAACCACGGAGGACACGGAGAACACGGAGGAAGAAGAATGGCTATGATTTCTTCTGTCTCCGTGTCCTCCGTGCTCTCCGTGGTTTAATTATGCCTTTCGACGTCAAAACGGTTCGTTCGGACTTCCCGATCCTCGCCAGCCAGAGTCGGGGGAAGCCGCTGGTTTATCTCGACAACGGTGCGACCACGCAGAAGCCGAAGCAGGTCATCGCGGCCCTCCAAAGCTACTACGAAAAGACGAACGCCAACATCCACCGCGGCGTGTACGAGTTAAGCCAACTCGCCACCGAAGGGTATGAAGGCGCTCGCCGGACGATCCAGAAATTCCTCAACGCCGCCGAGCCCGCTGAGATTCTTTTCACACGCGGTACGACGGAGGGCATCAACCTCGTCGCCAGCAGCTTCGGCCGGGCGTTTTTGCACGCGGGCGACGAAGTCTTCGTCTCCGCCCTCGAACACCACAGCAACATCGTCCCCTGGCAGATGATCTGCCAGCAGACCGGCGCGGTGCTCAAAGTCATCCCGATGAACGACGCCGGCGAGCTGCAGCTCGACCAGTTCGCCGGCATGATCAGCAGCCGCACCAAGATCGTGGCCGTCACGCATTTGTCGAACTCGCTCGGCACCGTCGTCGACGTCGAACAAGTCATCGCCATCGCCCGTAGCGTCGGCGCGAAGGTGCTGGTCGACGGCGCACAGTGGGTCGCCCACGCGAAGACCGACGTGCGAAAACTCGACGCCGATTTCTACGTCTTCAGCGGCCACAAACTCTTCGGACCGACCGGCACGGGCGTTCTGTACGGGAAGCGCGAATTGCTCGATGCCATGCCGCCGTACCAGGGCGGCGGCGACATGATCGAGCAGGTGACGTTCGGCAAAACAACGTACGCGCAACTGCCCAACAAATTCGAAGCCGGCACGCCGAATATCGGCGGGGCGATCGGCCTGGCGGCGGCGATCGAGTACGTCCAATCCGTCGGCCTCGACCACATCGCGGCGTACGAGAAAACGCTCCACACCTACCTCAATGACCGCGTCGCAGGCATCGCCGGCGTGCGCCTCATCGGCACGGCCGCGAAGAAGTCGAGTGTCGTCAGCTTCGTGCTCGATCAGGGCGTAAAAATCAGTGCCCACGACGCCGGCGTCATGCTCGACCTCGAAGGCATCGCCATCCGCACCGGCCATCACTGCTGCCAGCCCGTCATGGACCGCTTCGGCATCCCCGGCACGGCGCGGGCGAGCGTGGCGCTGTACAACACGACCGAAGACGTCGACCGACTGGCGGCGGCACTGGAAAAAATCGTCGCGAGTGCGAAGACGAAAGTCGTCGCCAAACCTACCGCCGGCGACGTGAAATACCCCGAGCCCGCCGCCGATTCCGTCGACGCCGCCGCCGCGGAGTTGCTGGAAAATTTCGAACTCTTCGAATCGCCGGAAGAGCGATACGCGTACGTCATCGAGCTCGGCGAAAAAATCCCGCCGATGCCGGACGAATTGAAGACAGAACTCACACGCGTCCACGGCTGCATGAGCGTGGTGCACCTGCACGCCCGAAGGCGTCCCGGCACCGCCGACAAGATCGACTTCATCGCCGACAGCGACGGCCACATCGTCCGCGGGCTGATCGCGATTCTGCAAACGCTGTTCGCCGGGCAGTCGTCGCGTGAAATTCTGGGGTTCGACGTCGAAACATTCCTCACCAAGCTTGGCCTGGGCGGCCAGCTGTCGCAGCAACGCCGCACGGGCTTCGCCGGCATGGTGAGTCGGCTGCGGGCGCACGCGAACCAGTTCATCACGGTATCATGAACCGCCATGCCCGAACCGCGTAAAAGCCTCAGCGTCATCAATCCGAACGACAAGGTCGGCCAACTCCGCCAGGCCTTCGCCGAGAGCGGCGGCCCGTCGCCAGCGCCGGCCGCCGAAGCGCCGCCGACCGAAGGCCTGCACGGCGAAGTCATCGAAGCCTTGCGGACCGTGTACGACCCGGAAATCCCGGTGAACGTCTACGACCTCGGCCTGATTTATGCGATCGAGATCGACGCCGAGAATCGCGTGAAGGTCCGCATGACGCTGACCGCCCCGGGCTGCCCGGTGGCCGGTGACATCGTGGCGAATGTCGAGAGCAAGGTTGAAAACATCGACGCGGTGAAATCGTGCGACGTGGAACTGGTGTTCGAGCCCGCCTGGACGAAAGACCGCATGAGCGAAGCGGCCTTGCTGGAACTGGGACTGCTGTAGGGGCGACATACATGTCGCCCGCTCACGCCGACGAGCCGAAACGGGCGAGATATATCTCGCCCCTACAAGGAATCATCGCTGCCGAATGAGGTCTAGATCATCCACGCCCAGTTGCCGGCGGAGCGCGGCGATGTCTTCGAGGAACCGCATGCCGTCGGTGTAATAGCCGGCCGTCGGTTTCAGGCCGGGTTGCTGGGCCTGCCAATAGCGATTGAACCGGCCCATCAGGCTTTCGCGGGCGTACTTGGCCAGCATTGAGGCGGCGGCGACGGGCAGGCAACTGGCCTCGGCTTTTTCGCGGAAGATGATGGTCGCCTTCCGTTGACCGGTCGTGAGTTCGTAGGCGCTCTTGGCGTCGGATTCGTCCAGAATCACCAAGTTCCAGTCCTCAAACATCAGCCGCAGCAAAGGCCCGTAGTGCGATCGGCCGCCTTGGCGGTCGCAGACGATGAGCAGATTTTGATCGGAAAAAAGTCGCAGCAGATCGTCCAGATGCTGGGCGGCCAGGGTGAAGAGCGTCGACGCCTTGTTTTTGGTCTTGGCGGTGTGGTCGTTGTACTGGCGTTCGGGGAGGAGGCGGACGCGGTAGTGGACGCAGGCCGTGGCGGCGGCGGCGGAACAGGCGGAATAACCGTTGTAGGCGATCCGAAACGCCGCCGGCGACACCGTGCCGGGCCAGGGCTCGTTGGCCGGCTTGGCGTACCACGGGTAGCCGGCCAGCATCGGGACTACATCGGGGTCGACTTTCCCCAGCCAATCGTCCAGCCCGGCGGTGGGGCCGACCGCTTGCTCGGTCAGGCAGAGCACCGCCCGCTCGAGTTCCGCCAGACCGGCGGCCGGGGTGTAAACCGCCTTACTGTCATTGATATGCAGCTTTCGGCCGTCTTTTGACCGTTTTCGGTCGACCGACTTCCGCAGGGAATCCCAGAGATCCGGCGTTTCGGGGGCGTCGGGCGTGCGGAAGGCGCAAGCGGCGCTGGCCAAAGGGCCTAGAATAGGCCCGTAGCCGGCCTCGTCGATCCCGGCGATAATCATGACTCCAAAATACCGGTGAGTCGGTAAGTCGGCGAGTCGCCGCAGAACTTGCAGACAGGCTATGCTGCCCGACCCACCGACTCACCGCCATTTGGAAACTTTAGAAAAATCATCGCATCCCTTGCGATCGGTCAAGCCTTTGCTATAGTGGCCGATTCACTATTGCGGGAAAGGTGTTTATGAAGGTGCGCTCCAGCGTTCGTCGGATTTGTGAAAATTGCAAGGTTGTGCGGCGGAAGAATATTGTCCGCGTCATTTGCACCAATCCCAAGCACAAGCAGAAGCAGGGCTAATAGCCCAAAGGTATTAGCATGCCGCGTATTTCCGGTATCGACATCCCCAACGATAAGAAGATCAAAGTCAGCCTGCGCTACGTCTACGGCATCGGCCCGTCGAACGCGCTGGACATCCTGAAGGAAGCCGGCATCGACCCTGAGCGTCGCGCCAAGGACCTGACGGAAGAAGAGCTGGCCAAGATCATCAGCATCATCGACCGTGGCGTCCTCGTCGAAGGTGCCCTGCGTCGCCAGATCGCCCAGAACATCGGGCGTCTTCGCGAAATCCAGAGCTACCGCGGCAACCGTCACCGTCGCGGCCTCCCCGTCCGCGGCCAGCGCAGCCGGTCCAACGCCCGTACCCGCAAGGGCCCGCGCAAGACCGTCGCCGGCAAAAAGGGCGTGAAGGAACTCGGTAAGTAAAGAACAGTTGATGGTTGATAGTGGATGGTTGATAGTGAAATGCTATCTGCCTTCTTCAACTATCAACCATCAACTATTGGCTATCAACTGTTCAAAAGCGGGTAGGGCGTAGTCCCCCAAGATCCGCAAGGAATTGCAATGGCAGATGCGAAAGTCGGCGGCAAGCCGGCCACCAAGAAGTACCGCAAGGGCGTGACCCGCGGCGTCGTCTACATCAAGGCGACCTTCAACAACACCATCGTCACCATCACCGACACCAACGGCGAAACCCTCTCCTGGGCCAGCGCCGGCACCGTCAACTTCAAAGGCGCCCGCAAGAGCACCCCGTTCGCCGCCGGCCGCGCCGCTGACAAGGCCGCCCAGGAAGCCAAGAAGAGCGGCCTGCAGGAAGTCGAAGTCAAGGTCAAGGGCCCGGGTGCCGGTCGCGAACAGGCGATCCTCAACCTGCAACACGCCGGCCTGAAAGTCCTCGGCATCGAAGACGTGACCCCGCTGCCCCACAACGGCTGCCGTCCGCCGAAAAAGCGTCGTGTGTAAAAAAGTCGATAGTCAATAGTTGGTAGTCGATAGTTGAAAAACTGTTCGATTTCTCCAACTATCGACTATCAACCATCGACTATCAACTGATTCTGGTCCGGCTTCGACGAGGCTGACGTACAGATGGCTCACTCGGTGTGAGCGGGAACTGTCGGCAATTCGACTCCGGACGTTTGGAGAACTCTCATGCGTATTCGTTGGCGCGGCCTCGAGCTGCCGTCGCGTGTCATTCGCGACAACAACATTTCGTCTGACCAGTACGGCAAATTCACCGTTGAGCCGTTCGAACGCGGCTTCGGTACGACCGTCGGCAACAGCCTGCGGCGCATCCTGCTCAGCAGCCTCGAAGGCGCGGCCGTCACGCATGTCCGCATCAAGGGCGCCGATCACGAATTCAGCAGCCTGCCCGGCGTCATCGAAGACGTCGTTGACATCATTCTGAATGTCAAAGGCCTCGTCGTGAAGCTCGAAAGCGACGAAAGCCGCACCATGAAGGTCCGTGCCAACAAGGCCGGCCCGGTGACCGTCGGCATGATCGAAGCCCCGCCGGAAATCACCGTGATCAACAAAGATCACGTCATCGCCACCCTGACCGAAGACGTCGAATTCGAAATCGAATTCACCGTCGGCAAGGGCCGCGGCTACCGCACCGGCCAGGAAAACCAAGTGGAAGCGGACGGCGCTCAGGACGTGAGCACGATCGCCGTCGATAGCATCTTCTCGCCGGTGACGCGTGTTCGCTACGCCACGGAAGACGCCCGCGTCGGCCAGAAGACCGACTACGACCGCCTCATCCTCGAAATCTGGACCAACGGCACGATCAGCCCGGAACTGGCGCTCGTCGAAGCCGCCAAGATTCTCCGCAAGCACCTCAACCCGTTCGTTCAATACTTTGAACTCGGCAGCGACGTGATCAGCGACGAGGCCATGGAAAGCCTGCGGGAAACCGCCAAGCCGACCATCGACCCGGACCTGGAACACAAACTGAACATGACGGTGCAGGAACTGGACCTGAGCGTCCGGGCCAACAACTGTCTGGAAACGGCCAAGATCACGAACGTTCGCGATCTGGTGCAGAAGACCGATGCAGACCTGTTGAAGGTCCGCAGCTTCGGCAAGACGAGCCTTCGCGAAGTGAAGCGTCGTCTGGCCGACCTGGGCCTGAGCCTGGGCATGGACCTCGACGCCCTGGCCGCCGGCCAGGTGCCGAGCTTCAGCACGGATGACCTGGACCTCGGTGACGAGGACGAAGAAGACGAAACCGAAACGACGCAGGCCGATCAGGCCTGAAACAGTGGGCAGGCGGCCCGGCGAGAGTCGGTCCGAACCGCCCGCGAATTGGAGTGAATCATGAGTCGCCATTTGATGCGCGGTCGCCAACTGAGCCGCGACACCGAACACCGTAAAGCCCTGCGTCGCAACCTCGTGCAGTCGCTCTTTGAGCACGGCAAGGTCAAGACGACCCTCCCGAAGGCCAAGGAAGTCAAGGCCTTCGCCGAGAAGCTGATCACGCTCGCCCGCAAGGGTGACCTGAACAGCCGTCGCCGCGTGATCGCTCAACTGAACGATCGCCGGATCACCGACGAAAATCAGGATTTCATCCTGAACGAGAAGGGCAACGAGAAGACCGTCGTGCAGAAGCTGTTCGACGAAGTCGCCCCGCGTTACGCCGGCCGTCCGGGCGGTTACACCCGCATCGTGAAGCTCGGCACGTGGCGCATCGGCGATGCCGGTGACATCGTCTCGCTCGAACTCGTCCCCGACGAGAACAAGAAGCCGACCGGTACCGTCCGTAAGTCCGCCGGCCTCCGCCGCAAGCGGATCGAAAAGAAAGAAACCTTCGCCAAGGCCGCCCTCAAAAAGGCCAAGGGCGAAACCACCGAAGCCGCCAGCGCCTAATCACGCTCCGCAGCTTTGCTGAAAAAGACGACGGTCGACCGAAGCAATTCGGTCGACCGTCGTTTTGTTTTTCGAGTTTTAGCCGCGAGCTTCGCTCGCGTGTTTTGATTCGAGAGAAATGGAACACCACCGCGAGCGAAGCTCGCGGCTAACGGGCGGCATTGTCCTGGGATATTGCCGAGGTCAGTGCTGTTTCATCAGCAGCAGATAGCCGATGACGGCGACGGCCACGAGGGCGGCGATCGACAGGAAGATCGCAACCGACAGCATCACGGTAAACCGCGTCGCCTGCTTCGTCAGCACGGCCTGAAGGTCGTTGTCCCGGGCCGACATGTTGTTGCGCAGGCTTTCGAGCAATTGGCGCTGGCGGTGCTGCTGCGACCCATGTTCGCCATTGCGTCGCCGACGCTGCCGAGGTTCTCGGCGATCCGTTCGTCGGTCTGGCGGGCGCGGTCCATCCGTTCACTCAGGCCGTCAATGGCTTCGTGCTGGTGCTGGAGCTTTTGCTGACGTGGTCGAGAATGTCCGTCAGCCGTTGTTGGTTAGTGTGCTGGGCAGACAGTTCCTGGTGCAGCGCCTTGAGCGTTTCGCCTTGCAGGCGGGCACTTTCGGGGAGTTGTTCCAGTAGCGAAGGGAGCTTGGAGAGCTGTTCCAGCAACTGGTCTTGCCGGGCGCCCTGGCGTTCGAGATTTTCACGGATGCCGACCATGAGGTCGGTCAGTGTCACGAACCCGCTTTGCAGGGATTGGATGGCTTGGTTCTGGCGGGCGAACGGGTGGAAAATCGATGGCCGCGGCGCCATTTCGGTGCCCGGGCCGTCTGGGGAGAGAGGCGGCAGTTCGCCCTCGAGTGCGTCGGAACGCTTGAACCACCCACGGACGCGCGACATCAACGTTTGTTCCGCCATGAACATGGCCCCTGTCAGAGTTCGGGTCGGGATTCTCTTTTTGACGGTCGGTCGGTCGCACTTTAGCATCGCCTGCGAATGCGTCAAACGTGCCGGATCGTCGCCTTCCTGGTGCTGGCGGTGGGTTGTGAGAAATCGGCCCCCGTTTCAGTGCCGCCATGCGCGGACGGCATCGTCTGTCTGACGCCCGTCGGCACGGATCTGCTGTCGGCGATGGGGTTTACCGACCGCATCGTCGGCGTCAGTAATTTCGAGCCCGACGAAAAACTCCGACAAACCCGGCCGAAGGTCGGGGATTATCTCAATGTCGATTTCGAACGAATCGCCCAACTCCGCCCGAAGTTTCTGATCGTCCAAGGCAAACGCGACCGCCTGCCGTCGGGCACCGCCGAGCGCAGCAAGGAGCTCGGCGTCACGCCGATTATCCTGCAGGTCGACCGCTTGGACGATATTTACATCACGATCAAGCAGATCGGCGACGCCATCGGCGAAACCGCCGCCGCCGAAAAGCTGATCGCCGATCTCAAACGGCGGGCGACGCAGTTGGCGGACCATCGGCCGGCGAAACCCGTGCCGACGCTGCTGCTCTTCAACGACGCCGGCACCAGCGCCGCCGGCCGCGAGACGTTCATCGACGACGCCCTGACGCTCGCCGGCGGAAAAAATGTCGTCGAAGCGACCGGCTATCCGACGCTCGACAATGAAAAAGTCCGCTCGCTGTCGCCGTCGGTGGTGTTTTTGATGCTGCCTGGCGCATCGCCCGACGTCGTGAAACGCGCCGAAGCCGCCGCCCGGGCGAACACGCCGCAGGCCGAGGTTTTCACCTTCACCGACGCCGACGTGCTCATGCCCGGCACGGCCGCGATGCGGCTCGCCGAGGCGATGGCGGACAAACTGCGGGCGGTGCCGTGAAGCGTTTTGACGGCGTCGCTTTTCTTCGATTGCTCGGCATCGCGTTGGTCGTCTGGATCATCGCGGCCACCCTCTGCGTGCTCGGCGGCTCGACGGGCCGGTTCGGCGTCGTCTCGTTCGATACCGGCGTCGAACGGCTGACGACCTACGTGCTGCCTGCCTCGATCATTGGTGCCGCCCTCGCCGCGGCGGGTGTGGCGTACCAGGCGGTGCTGCGGAACCCGTTGGCCGACCCGTATTTGCTTGGCGTCAGCAGCGGGGCGACGCTGGCGGCGTACGTCTGGCGGCTGCCGCTCGCGGCCGCCGTGCCGTGGATCGCCGGCTCGTCGCCGCACCTGTTCGCACTCGCCGGCTCGATTCTCGCAGTGGCGGCGGTGCTGGGCGTGTTGCGCCGCAGTGGCCGCATCGATCCGACAACGGCCGTGCTCGCGGGTGTGATCGTCAATGCCCTCTGCGGCTCGGCGTTCATGCTGCTGAACGCCATTTTCCGCGACCCGCCCGGCAGCGGCGGCATGCTGACATTCCTCGTCGGCGACATCCAAACCTCGGCCGCCAAACGCGACGTCTGGCTGTCGACGGCGATGATGGCGGCGGGCATCGTCGCACTCTGGCCGCTGACGACTTCATTGAATGCCGTGCGGCTGAGCGAAGACGAAGCCGCGTCGCTCGGCGTGAATGTTCACCGCGCCCGCTGGCTGTCGCTGGGCATCGCGTCAATCATCACCGCGGCGGCAGTGGCGATCAGCGGGCCGATCGGGTTTGTCGGCCTTGTCTGTCCGCACATCGCCCGGTTTTTCGTCGGCAATGACAACCGCCGGCTGCTGATCGTCTCAGTCGCACTCGGTGCTTCGATGCTGGCGCTGGCGAATCTGCTCTCACGTATGCTGCTCGGCACGTCGGTGGGAACGCTCGTGCCAGTGGGCGTGATCACGTCGATGGTCGTGCTGCGCCGTTTTTCCTCGCACTTTTGCTGAAAGGCCGACGATGAGCGACCTGCTTTCGGCAACCGGCGTGAGCGTGCGGCTCAGCGAGCGAGACGTGCTGTCGAACGTCGATGTCTCCTTACCGCCGGCCAAATCACTGTGCTCATCGGCCCGAACGGCAGTGGGAAAACGACGCTCATCCGTGCAATCCTCGGCCAGGTTAAAGCGAGCGGGGCGATACAAATTCTTGGCAAACCGCTCGCCGCCTGGACTAAGAAAGCCGTTGTGCAGACCGTTGCGTATTTGCCGCAGGTGCCGGCATTTGAGCCGGGCGATCGGGTGATCGATGTCCTCCGTCTCGGCCGGACGCCGCACGCCGGATTTTTGGGTTTGGATGACGTCGCCGGCGACAAAGCCGTGGCCGCGGTGGCTGCCGATCTGTCGTTGAGCGATCTGCTGTATCGACCGATCGAAACCCTCTCCGGCGGCCAGCGGCAGCGTGTCTTCCTTGGGCGGGCGCTGGTGCAGGACCCGAAGATTCTTCTCCTCGATGAGCCGGCCACGTATCTGGACGTGCAGCACCAGGTCGAGTTGCACCGCCTGCTGCGAACACTCGCCCGCGACCGCGGCATCGCCGTGCTGATGGCCAGCCACGACCTCAATCTCGCCGCCTCCCACGCGGACAAGGCGGTGCTGTTGAAAGACGGCAAAACGCTGGCGAGCGGAAATGTCGGCGACGTGATGACCGGCGAAAAACTGACTAAAGCCTTCGGCACGCCGATGAAGCTGATCACCCTCGACGGCCGGCGGTACATCGTGCCCGAAGCCACGGCAATCGAGTAACTTCGGGTGACACAGTGATTCTGGGTGCCACGGTGTTGTACGCAACGCCGTGGCACCCAAGACAGTTCGTTATCCCGCGTACTGCGTCGGGTCGGCCACGCCGGCTTCGGCGAAGCCTTTCTTTCGCAGCAGGCACGAATCGCAATGCCCGCACGCCAAGCCTTCAGGCGATGGGTCGTAGCACGAGTGCGTGAGGCCGTAAGGCACGCCGAGTTTTGTGCCGCGTTGAATGATCTCGGCTTTCGTCTGGTGCTGAAGCGGTGCGCGGATGGTGAATTTCGCCTTCGTCGTCCCCAGCCGCGCCATGGCCTGGTACGCCGTGATGTAATTCGGTCGGCAGTCGGGATAACCGCTGTAATCGAGGGCGTTCACGCCGATGAAGACGTCGTCCACGCCCAGCACTTCCGCCCAGGCAATGCGCGTAGCTAAGGAAGATGGTGTTGCGGGCCGGCACATAGGTGATCGGCACGCCGGCACCCATGGCGGCTTCGTCGCGGTCTTTCGGCACGGCCGCGTCGCTCGTCAAAGTGCTGCCGCCGAAGGCGCGGAGATCGATCGTCACCACGCGGTGTTCCTTGACGCCGTAACGATCGGCGAGCGTTTTCGATGCCGACAATTCATGTCGGTGCCGCTGCCCGTAATCGAACGCCATCGAATAAACCGGCGAATAGCCCTCATGCACGGCAATGGCGAGGCAGGTGGCGGAATCCAAGCCGCCGGAGAGCAGAACGATAGCGGGGCGATCGGGCATCCGTTCAAGTATGCGGCGAGTCGGCGAGTCGGCAAGTCGAAAAGCGGTGAGTCGTTGAGTCGGTGAGTCGTGAAGACGTTTTACGACTCATCGACTCAACGACTTACCGATTCACGACTTCAAATTTGTCGCAAACCCGCACCCGGTTTACACTCTTAGCCAGCATGAAAATCCACGAATACCAAGCCCGTGATCTGTTGAAGCAAGCCGGCATCGCTGTTCCTGCGGCGGAAGTCGCCCGGTCGGTCGACGAGGCCGTCGCCGCGTTCCATAAGTTCGGTGGGCAGATGGTCGTCGTGAAGGCCCAGGTCTATGCCGGCGGCCGTGGCAAGGCGGGCTTCGTCAAGCTCTGCAATACCGCCGACGAAGTGAAGAAAGCCGCCGA
>JASGJJ010000002.1:0-726724 GCA_049840775.1 Tepidisphaeraceae bacterium | reverse complement strand
ATCGTCCAATACAAGGCCGACGAGACGGGCGGCAGCACCCTCGCCGACGCCACGCCCAACGGCAAGAACGCCACGCTCACTGGCAGCTACGCCTTCACCACCGGCACGGCCGGCAACGCCGTCAACCTCACCGGCGGCTACGCCACGCTGCCGACCGGCATCGTCAACGGCCTCACCGACTTCACCATCGCCGGCTGGGTCAAGCTCAACGCCCGCAACGCCAACGCGCGACTGTACGAACTCGGCAACTCCTCCACCACCGGCTACATGTACCTGCTGCCGAGCAACGGCAGCGGCAACGTGCAGTTCGGCATGACCTCCGGCGGGTCCAGCACCAACAACCGCATCGTCAGCACCACGGCCGTTCCCCTGAACACCTGGACGCACCTGGCCGTCACCCTCAGCGGTACTACCGCGACGCTCTACGTCAACGGTGTGGCCGTCGGCACGAACACCGCGATGACCCTCACGCCCGGCGCCCTCGGCGCGACCGCCAACAATTGGCTCGGCAAGAGCCAGTTCAGCACCGACCCCATGCTCAGCGGCGCGATCGACGACTTCCGCATTTACAACACCGCCCTGTCGGGGTCGGCCGTCACCGGGCTCTACAACGCCACGCCCGGCCCGACGATCGCCATCCCGGCGGCCGCGTCGGCGACCACCGTCTACGGCAAGACGGTCGACCTCAGCGTCCTCGGTGCCTTTCCGTCGGGCGAGAGCAACCTGACCTACATCTGGTCCACGGTCGGCAACCTGGCGAGCCCGCTCACGTTCTCGGCCAACGGCACCAACGCCGCCAAGAACACCACCGCCACGTTCTCCGGGACCGGCAGCTACGCCTTCCAGGTCGCCGTCTACGACACCGCGACGGGGCAGATCGTGCGGTCGGGCGTCGTGAACGTGGTCGTCGTCCAGGGCGTCGGCCCCGTCACGCCGGGATCTGCGACGGTGATCGCCGGCGGCGTGCAGGCGTTCACGATCCTCGACCAGTTCGGCCAAGCCCTCCCCGCCGCCGGCATCACCTGGACGACGACGGCGGGCGTCATCTCGTCCGCCGGCGTCCTGACCGCGCCGGCCGGCGGCACGGCGACCGTCACGGCCACCGTCGGCACCCTCAGCAGTTCGGCCACCGTCACCACGATCACGCCCCGCGCCTGGTACAAGAACGACGCCGCCACCGGCACCGCCGTCGCCGATGCCTCGGGCAATGTCTACAACGGCACGCTCACCGGCAGCTATAGCTGGGGCGGCGGGCTGATCAACAACGCCCTCACCCTCAGCGGCGGTTACGCCACCGTGCCCGCCGGCGCGATCAACGGCTTGAACGACTTCACCGTCAGCACCTGGGTCAAGCCAACCGCCACCACCAACTGGGGCCGGCTCTTCGACTTCGGCACCGGCACGACGAAGTACATGTTCCTCGCGCCCGCCGACGGCAGCGGCTACCTCCGCTACGCCATCACCACGGGCGGCGGCGGCGGCGAACAGCTCGTCACCACCACCACCGCCATCCCCGCCGGTGCCTGGACGCACATCGCGCTCACGCAATCCGGCACGACCGTCACGCTCTATGTCAACGGCGTGGCCGTCGGTACGAATGCGTCGATAACGCTCAACCCCGCCGGCCTCGGCGCGACCACCTTGAACTATCTCGGCAAGAGCCAGTACAGCGATCCGACCTTCAAAGGCGGCATCGACGACTTCCGCATTTACGGCGCCGCCGCCGATCCCGCGACGGTCGCCGCGCTCTACGCCGCCGGTCAGGCCTACGCCACCGCCGCCCCGTCGAACGTCGTGGCTGTCGCGGCGTCGGCGTCACAGGTCAATCTCAGTTGGACCGACAACACCACAGCCGAGGCCGGCTACCTGGTCGAGCGGGCCACGAACGCGACGTTCACCGCCGGCCTGACGAGCTTCACGCGGCCCGCCGGCTCGTCGTCGTACGCCGACACGTCGGTCGCCGCCAGCACGACTTACTACTACCGCGTCACGACGATCCTGGCCGGCGTAACGAGCGCCGGCCCCGTCGCCGCTCCCGCCGTCACCACGCCGGCCGCTGTCAATCCGCCTGCTCTAACTACGTTCACGGTGAACAACGGCAACGCCCAGCGGTCGACCGTCACCTCGCTTACCCTCGTCTTCAGCCGGGCCGTCCACCTTGGCACGGGGGCGATCGTGCTCTCGGGCGTCAGCGGCACGCCCGCCAACATCAGTTACGTCCTCTCCCCCGCCAACGACGCCAGCACCTACACGCTGACCTTCCCGGCACAGGTCGGCGGCTCGCTCGCCGACGGCGGCTACCAACTGAAACTCAACGCCGCCCTCGTCACCGACGTCGCCACCGGCCAGCCCATGGCCGCCGACGACACCCGCACCTTCTACCGCCTCTTCGGCGACGGCGACGGCAACGGCACCGTCAACTTCAACGACTTCCTGGCCCTGCAGACCGCCTTCAACACCACCAGCGCCGACCCGGCCTACAACGCCGCCTTCGACGCCAACGGCGACAACAAGATCGACTTCAACGACTTCCTCGCATTCCAAACCCACTTCGGAATGAATGCCGGGACATGAGAGCGTCGCGTATCGAGATCACCCTATGAGTAACGGAGTTACAACGAACCTTCGTGCGCAACGGAACTAGGTTCAGTTGGGTCAAGCCAACACGCCGTTCATCGACATCACTTAGCCAAGCAGCCTCGGCTTTATGTAACGAAATTAAACCGAATAACTATTTATTGAAGCAGAGCACCGCGCGAATTTTACGCATTGAAAACGACGACCAGATGGCAGCCGCGCCAGGCTACACCAAAACGAGTTACCCATGACAAAAATATGGCTTGTTGATGTCTCGTATACAGTGAAAGAAAGGTTCTCGATCGAGGCCGCCAATAGAAAGGACGCCAGCACAAAGATCAGAGCTCATGCAATTTCGACGATACCGCGAAATGTTAATTCCGACACGGTTAAAGTGAGCGTGCGTGAACAAGCAAAAACAACCAACATCGAGCGACATAACGGCAAGCATACCTGACAGTTCTAGCGTCTTGCCCGCGAAGTTCATGTGAGAAGTATCGGGGTCGCGCGTCCTCCTGTGTGTACAACCCACGGAGTTCACA
Source organism: Tepidisphaeraceae bacterium (assembly GCA_049840775.1). GTDB lineage: Bacteria > Planctomycetota > Phycisphaerae > Tepidisphaerales > Tepidisphaeraceae > RYN-431. The sequence goes on along the minus strand of JASGJJ010000002.1, from coordinate 723,605 downwards.
TGGCGATCGGGCGGCCCAAAGACGAACTGGTCCTGACGGATGACGAGCGTTGTGCGTTGCTGCGGCTTGCGCGACGCGGCAAGGTCGCCCAACGCACGGCGTTGCAGGCCAGGATCGTGCTGGCCTGCGTGGAAGGCGACAGCAATCAATCTGTCGCCCGCGCTGAGGGTCAATCCGGCGACCATCGGCAAGTGGCGTCAGCGGTTCGTCGTTCACCGGCTCGACGGCCTGCTCGACGAACCGCGGTGCGGCACCCGCAGACGGTGACCTACGAGCACGTCGAGGCGGTCGTGATCCGCATGTTGGAGTCGACGCCCAAGGCCAGACCCACTGGAGCACACGGGAGATGGCCAAGGCGAGCAGCCTGGGCCGCACGACCGTCGGCCGCATCTGGCAGGCGTTCGGCCTGCAGCCGCACCGGACCGAGACCTTCAAATTCTCGCCCGACCCACAATTCATCGAGAAGGTAAGGGACATCGTCGGCCTGTATCTGTCGCCGCCCACGCGTGCCGTAGTCCTTTGTGTTGATGAGAAGAGCCAGATCCAGGCGATCGACCGCACACAGCCGCTATTGCCAATGTCGCCCGGGCAGGCCGAGCGGCGGACGCACAACTACCTTCGCCACGGCACCACGTCGCTGTTCGCCGCGCTCGATACGCGAATAGGCGAGGTCGTCAGCCGACTGCACCGTCGCCACCGCTCGGCCGACTTCCGCGCGTTCCTCGATGCCATTCACGCGGTCGTGCCGAAGGACTGGACGTGCACGTGGTGATGGACAACGACGGCACGCACAAGACGCCGATGATCCGTCGCTGGCTGGCCAGGCGGCCACGGCTCCACGTGCACTTCATGCCCACCTATTCTAGAATCGGGATCGTCTTTTCCAATGCGAATGCGAAGATGAATTCAGGCTTCATTTTCGCCACGCGTTTTATGCTTCCCTACCAAGAATGCACGATTAATGGACAACTGGCAAGCAAAGCCCGCCGGGCGTTCTTGAGCCGCGAAACTTAGAATTTTGCACGAGATCACAGTACGTGCAACACAGCCTTGACAGCGCTATGCTTGCGAGATCTTGCCTCGCTCGCCCATACGACGGGTGAGGTCGTTACGTGAGCCGCCCTCGTTTCTCAAACCGCTCATTCGCCGTGGAAATATCCGTTTCGACGAGCTGGAGATAGGTGTCAAAAGTATCGTCTACGAATGCGATGGTCGGGATTTGGATCTGGTCTGACTTCACCGGTTGGTAACGGTTGAAGCCGTACTCATGGATGCCGGTTGATCCACGGCCCGGTGCGGGATGACTCAGGTGATCGAAACTCGCAACGTATTCATAATTTCCGCTGCGATAGAGTGAATACCGAGCCGCGTGGGACATCGGGATCAGGCCCATCTGGGCGTCGTATTGCATTTCGGCCACGGCCGCGACCTCCGGATGTCGCCCCTTCAGCTCGGTTACAAGTTGTTGTACTCCCGTGAACATGTCAGCGTCCGGGTTATTCTCCCAGAAGCCGCAAATGTCGAGGAAGTAGGCGTCGATGTCGTAATTGTTGACGATCGTAGAGATGCGGGAGGAAAGGTGATTTCGCCAACTCTCCACGCCGAGATTCATGAGCGTCATCGAGCCGTCGCCGTGACGGTCGCCGTCCCAATCGACAAAGCCGGCGTTGATCGGGTTGCCGTAGATGTCGCGTGCCCGTGCATCAGCGATTTTCCCGAAGCCCGGCCAAGTGGGATTGGCGATATTGCTGCCGAACATGGCCAGCGTGCGGTAGCCCATCGCCTTCGCTTCGGTGACGAGCTTTTTGAAGCCCGCTTCGCCGCCCATCCGCGGATCGACGTCGAACGTCGGATAGTCCCAGTAATAGCGTCGGTCCCATCCGGCAAAGAACACCATCGTATAGCGCGGGTCGGTTTTGGTAGCCGCCCATTTGAGGATGTCGAGTTGCTTCGCATAGTCGTTCATCACATAGCCGGTCCAATGTTGCCCGTGCAACGACAGGACGAGGCCGAGATGCTTCATCCAGTCCGGCGTGTCTTTGCGGTCTGTGAACTTCGTCAGGCCGTATGCTTTCTCGACGTGCGCGAAGTGCGGCGCGATGGCTTTTTCGAGATTGTCCGCCGTGCCGATACGCCAGCCCGATGTGACGACATCGCCCGATTTCCGCCACGCGGCCTGCTCGTAGATGAGTTCGACCTTGTAGCCATCCGGCCCAGGCCAGAAGAAGAAGCGGGCCGGCCGCACTTCGGTCTGCAATGCCGAGATCGCCGTGATGCGTTTGTTCTTCGCTTCCAGCAGGACCAGCGGCGTGGCCATGCCGCCCATCAGGGTCGGATACTCAAACACCCTTTCGTTGTCGGCCACGTCCCTCCAGCCTTCCAGTGCCGGCGACAACCGCCCGCGTGGCAAACCGCGGACAATACTCTTGATTGCCTTGACGGGCTTGTCAAACTTTACCGATGCCGTCCACTCGACCGCCCCGTCGGCCCGTTTGTCGATCGTGGCGACAAGATTCCCGGGTGCTTTCTGTTGCCCGCCGGCCCAGGCAAACCCGGCCGCCTTGAACACGACGCGGTCGGCCGTTCTTTCGACCGTTACGGCCGAAGGATCGACCGAATAGGTGTTTTCGAATGTCGCGACCTCGAATGCGAATAATAGTTCGGCGAACTCGAGCGACGGCTCGGGCCACGAAAAGCTGAACTTCATTTGCCCGGTCGCCTTTGGCGGGACGTTTACGCCGTCGGTCGACGTCAGCAGTTTTAGTCCAGCGGGATTCGCCGACTTGTCGGGCCCTGCCGGGGTCAATGGCGAGTCGCCACCGAGTGCCGTCAGACAGACGACCCCCACTCCCATGGCCGATATAAACTCACGTCGGGACGGACCGATGGGGGCTTTGCTTTTAATAGCCGATTGAGAATCATTTGGAAGCATGATGATCGCCCTTGAGAATTCTGAGTCAGTATGACATTATCGCTTAAGCGGAGCGGGTAAAAAATGCGAGGCACCTCCATGCCTACGGCCTGATTAACGTCTCAGGATCACACTTATTCCATAGTGAGAGTATCTCGACTAAGCATCGTATAAGCCAAGGCATGCGGGTTGTAGATGCTGTTTCGACCTGTACGATGCGTAGAGTCGTACAGGTCATCGGCAAATAGAACGGCAAGCCCCGGGGGCGATTTCGGGGCAGTGCCCGACAAATAAGGTCGCGCGGTTACCGCTGTGGTATCACATCGTCTAGTGTTCCGAGTCTGAAGTTCGCTACAATATGGCATGCCAAGGATCGGCCGCCCCGTCGCACCGTTGGACCTGGCGCCAGAGGAACGCGAGCAGTTGGAGGCATGGGTCCGGCGGCGCAGCACGCCCCAAGCGGTGGCGGGCCAGGATCGTATTGCTGTGTAACCAAGCGTTGGCGCACCAGGAGATCGCGCGGCGATGTGAGTGCAATGCGCACACCGCCGGCAAGTGGCGGAATCGGTTCGTTGAGGGGCGTCTCCAAGGCCTCAATGACGCCTACCGCAGCGGCACGCCCCGCACGGTCGGCGACGAGCGGGTGGCCGAGGTGGTCCGGGTAACGTTGGAGCAGTAGCCCAAATACGCCACGCACCGGTCGACCCGGTCGCTGGCCAGGCGACTCGGCCTGAGCCAGCCGACCGTTTCCCGCATCTGGCGGGCTTTCGGCCTACAGCCGCACCGCCAGGAGACGTTCAAGCTCAGCACCGACCCGCATTTTGTCGAGAAGGTGCGGGACGTGGTCGGTCTGTACTTGGCACCGCCGGAGAAGGCGCTGGTGCTGTGTGTGGACGAGAAGAGCCAAATCAAGGCCTTAGACCGCAGCCAGCCCCTGCTGCCGATGCGGCCCGGCCGGCCCGAGCTGCGGACACACGACTACTTCCCGCACGGGACGACGAGCCTGTTCGCGGCGTTGGACGTCAAGACCGGCCGGGTGATCGGCAAGTGCAAGCAACGCCACCGCCACCAGGAATTGCTCGCGTTCCTCCAACACGTCGAAGGCGAGGTCGGAAAGCTGCACCCTCGCGGCATCGACGTGCATCTGGTGCTGGACACTTAAGCCACGCACACCCACCCCGCGCGTGAAGGCGTGGCTGCTGGAGCGGCCTCGATGGCGTCTGCACTTCACGCCGACGGGGGCGAGTTGGCTGAATCAGGTCGAGCGGTTCTTCTCCGAGCTGACGGGCAGGCAACTCCACCGTGGCGTATTCCGTTCGGTGACGCAGTTGCGTTCGACGATCCGCGGATACCTGCAAAGCCATAACGCCGAGGCACGTCCGTTCTATTGGGTCGCTGACGCCAACACCATCCTCCGCCGCGTCGCTAACGCTGCCCAACAAATGCAGCGAAATTCAGATTCGGGACACTAGTGGGTCATGTGGCAAGTCTGTTGCCATTGTTCAGCTAAGGGTATGTGCCGACGTATCGGACGAATGACGCATGCGCCTGAACCGCCCAGCCGGCGGCGACGCAATCGTTCACGCCGTCGTCGTTCGGCCCGGCGGCCGCCCCACTCGAACGGCGTCGGTTCCCTGTTCCAACCGGCGGCCGTCGTTTCCAGGTGTCTGATGATCTCGGTGGGTGTGCCGGGGTGCTGACCGTCCAAGGCATGCCGCTTGAGGATCCGCTGGATCGACTCGGCCATGTTCAGCCATGAGCCGCCCAGCGGCGTGTACAGCGGCATGATGCCGTGGTCGAACAGCCACAGCACCAGATCGGCCGAGCGGTGGCCGGCCAGGTTGTCCAGCACCAGCAGCATCCGCAACGGCGGCATTCTCTCGTGCAGGCCCAAAGGCCATTGCAGGCCCTGTTGCCAGCGTCTCCACTGTTGCAGATTGGCCGCATCGTCTTCGACCGCCGACGCCGGCGGCAACTTCTTCAGGACGGCCGAGAGCTGCCGCCGGATCCACGGGTGCAACACCGTGTTCGCCGTGCTCGTCACTCCCCGCACCCGCACGTGTCCGCTGGCCGGCTCGAAGAGCGTGAGCAGCTTGGCCGTGCCACAGCGGACGTACTCGTGCGGCAGCCGTGAGGGCTGACTGCCCTCGTACCAGCTTTGTCCGGGATACGGCGCCGTCTGGTAAGGCCCGGCTTCGTCCTCGGTCCAGAGCGACAGCCCCAGACCGGACGCCTCCCGGTAGGCGTCCTCGATCAGCTTTTTTTGGCAATGGCGTCCGGGTCGACGACCACGACCGTGCCGTGCTTACGTCGCCGGACCGCCGCGCCGGTCGGGCACCACGACCGCGTGCGTCCGAACCGCACACCCGCGTCGAGCAGCACGGCCCGAATCGTGTAGGTGCTCACTCTCGGCAGGCCGCCCCGACGCAATGCCCGCCGCAGCGTGGCCAGCGACCACGTGCGGGTGCCGTCCCGCACCGGATTCGGCGTGCGGCGGGCCGTGTCGAGGATACGCCGCCGGTCCCGCTCGCCGTACTTCGGCGGCCGGCCTGACGCCGGTCGGCCGGCGATGGCGGCCAATCCCAGCCCGTTGAAGCGGGCCACCAGCTTGGCCACGCCGTCGCCGGACCGGCGGCCGGCGGCGTGTGCGGCGGCCGTGAAGCTCATCCCAGCGGCGACGGCCAGAAGAGCCCGGGCGCGGGCGACGTGAGCAGCGGGCTGACGTTGCGAGCGAACGAGGCGGGCCAACTCACGGCGTTCCTGCGGACGCAGGGCACGCAACGGCTGCTTCTGGGCGCGGCACATCCTCAATCGATAGGCACGAATAGGATCATTGGCAACAGACTTGCCACATGACCCACTAGCGCTACTGGCACAACCCAAACCTTACTCGGTTAATATGTTGCGTGTGCCGCTGAAGAGGTAAGGAGATGCGATTGTTTCGCGTGACTGTGCCCCATTCCGGCCGTCGCCAATTGCGGCGTAAAACTAAGGTTGCTCGGCTTGCGGCCAAGCCGCCTACTTCTCGCTTCGGGCCGCCGCGGATGAGCGGCGGTCGGGAGCGGCGGGCTTGAGGACGCTCGGGTCCGGGGCGGTGCCGGCGAGGCGAAGGCGGTATGGCCATTGCTCGTCGGCGGAATGGTCCTTCGTCGCCTTGTGCGGCCAGTGGGCGGTCGGGGCCCCGGTGACCACGAGCCAGAGGTATTGGGTGTTGGCGGGGACGGTGAAGTGGAGGCGGCCGGTGGGGACGGCGGCGGTGGCGCTGGCGGACGGGCCGTAGACGCGCGAGCCGTCGGCCTTGACGGCGAGGTAGCCGTACCGCCAGCCGGCCTTGTCCGGGTTGATGCTGCGGAAACCCGTCGCGCCGGCTTCGCCTTTGAAGTCGAGCGTAACTGGCGTGTTGGCAGCGGGGACTGTGAGCTTGATCGCGTTGTAGCCGTAGTTCTGGGGGCAGCTGCGCTCGGCGATCTGGTGCCATCCGTCGCCGGCGGCGGTCAGCTCGCTGGTGTGCTGGTTGGCGTATTTCGCGGACGTCTTCTCGATGCGCGGCAAGTCCCAAGTGACGAAGCGGCGGGCGGCGTCGAAGACCTCGTCGTTGAACGCGGCTTGGTCGATCTTCGTCAATCGCTGGTAGGCCTGCACGGGGTCTTCGCCCTTGCCGATCCCTCGCCAGAGCGAGGCGACGAACTCCTGGCCGTGCTTGAAGCTCCAGTATTCGAGCAGGTACGGCGAGTGGTACTGGTTGTTCTCGTGCGGGAAGGCGAGGTGCGTCTGCTTCATGAACGCGTCGAGGTGATATTTCTCGAACGTCTGCCACTCGGGGTAGACCTGCCAGAGCATGTACTGGCTGGTCATTTCGTACAGCGGGCCGGGCATGCGGCCGGCGGGCTTGGCGTCGGCGTTGAGCAGGTACTGGAACGAGTGGCCGATCTCGTGGGCGAGCGCACCGTAGGGCGGGCGGGTCATGCGCACGGCGGGCGTCCAGAGGATGCCGACCTTGTTGTCCTCGCCCCCGCCGTTGGCCGTGCCGCCGGGGCCGCCGACGACGTAGATCAGCAGCTTGTATTGGTCCGTGAGCGACTGGCCCTTGATCGAGAACTTCAGCGTGTCGACGTAGAAGCGGTAGAACCGCTCGCACTCGGCGAGGGCCTTGTCGGGGTCGAAGCGTTTGTCCTTGTCCGGATTCTCAGCGGGCTTGTCGCCGTACTCTTTGGCCCAGAACATTATCAGATTCGGCGATTCGGCGTGCGTTGGTTGCAGAACTCGCTGGCTGCGTTCGCATAGTCATTGCCGGCCGGCACCTTCCAGACCTTCGCGGGGATGTATACAGTTTTGCCTATCTCGGCCTGCGCGGAGGCGACGGCGACGGGCAGCAATGCCGCAATCAGGCACGACGTTCGACGGAGGATGGACGCCATCGCATCACCTTTGTACAGGCCCGGTGGCCGAAGACGCACAGGAAGCGGCGGCGTGCGTACCCTATTGGTCGAACCGAACGTTAAGGCGGGCCGGACGGAGTCCGTATTGCTGCCACACTCGGGCCCGCTGCCGATCCTAGCCCGCGATCGGAGATGACACGGGAAGTTTTCTCGCGATTACTCGGCCTTACCGTTCATGCGAACTTCGTACATCGTGCTGGCCAACCGTTGGCTTTGCTGCACGAGGTCAAAATGCGGGGTGTCCGCCACGTTAACGAAACCGCGCAAGGTCCCTTCGCCGTCGGGCCGGGCTGACAATGGCTGGTCGCGGAACTGGAAGTAGTGCATGCCGACGACATTCGCGTTCTCGAAGCCGTCTTTGAGTGATTTCTCGAGGAAATCGAGCCGGGCCTTGGGCAGCATGGTCAACCGGCTCCCCCGAAACGGCGTCCGGCCGATGTCACTGCCGACGCTGAACTCACTGATGATGAATGGCTTGTCGATTTTCTTGGCGTAACGGCGAATAAGCGGCGTCGGGACGTCGTAGTAATTGTAAGACACCACGTCCACATACTTGGCCGCGGTTTCCAAGACCGACATGTGGATGCTACCGTGGAATCGGCAGCCCAGGTAGAGATTATTCGGGGCGCCTCGCTTGACCGCCGCCCGGACCGTCGAAAAGTATTTCTCGACCAGCTTGTTGCCGAAATGTTGGAGATCGACGCTTGCTGCCTGGGTATTCTTGGCTTGCAGGGCGTCACGCGATTCGAGCATTTGATCCCACGTCGTATAGTCGGTACCCCAGACGGCGTTGAGTTCGGCGGGTTGAAGGTACTTGTCTTCAAGCGCTTTGATCATGGCCTGTTTCGAGGCGGAAGTCGGAGCGGCTTTGAACAACTCCAACACGACTGCTTCGCCGTCCGGCTTGCTGCCCCAACCCAGTTCGTTATCGACGAAATAGCCGATGTTGAACGGGTCGCCGGCGGTCGTACCGGCCTGCTTGTCCATCTGGGCGTTGAGCGATTTCGCGAACTCAGAGCTGAAGACGTCGGGAAAACCGTTGCCGCTGCCCGTACCGAGGGTGACCGTATACGGCGTCTTGTGCTTGAGATAGACGGCGGCGTCAGACCAGTTCGCCATCGTATTCAGGCCCCAATTGCGCAAACGCTGGTGAAGGAAATCGGCGGTTTCCTCGCGCCAGTTGGGGCCGTATTTGCGCTCGATGTTGGCCGAGGCGAACGAGAAAGACGTCCAAGCCTTGCCGTCTTTGTAGTACCGGGCCCCCGCCCCCTTGCCGTCGGCCCAGTATTTGGCGAACGGGCCGTCCTTGGCCGGAAGTTGCTCGAACCATTTTTCCTTGTCCGTGACGGGACTGCGGTCGCCGCCGAACCCGACACCGGTCGGGCCGTACGACCAGAACAAGTTGCCGTCCGGGTCGACCAGCCACCACTTGCCGTCTATCTTTTTAGTATAAAAGTGACCGGTCGCCTGTTGCTTGGGCCCGTCTTTCCACCCGCCGTAGCGATCCCAGTTGGTCGGCCCGGGATGCCGGGCGGCCTCGTCTTTCTCTTTTGCCAGGTCCGCCTTGAAATCCTCGTCGGTGTAGATTTTGTCGGGCCAGTCGGTGTGCTTGTATTGGCCATACTTGTCGATGAACGGGAAGAACGGCACCGGTGCCGGGACGCCGTCGCCTTCAGCCGTCACTGAATTCACCGATACCGTGTTTTCGCCGGCGGTGTCGTCCAGCCAAACGATCACGCGGCCGACTTCGGCCGGATCGACTGTATTTTCACGGACACTAATACTGGTGACGTACCGGAAGAACTGTTCGAATGGGGCATACGTTGGGTCTTCCGGGCGGCGCATTAGCCGCAATCGAATGGTCTTCTCTTCGTCTGCCGCCAATATGGCGGCAGTCCGAACATTGTCCGTCACGTCTTTGGCTTGCGGATTTTCCGCGCGGGCCCAGACAGCGACCCTGTTCTTACCGTTATTACGTATTTTAATGTAGAGCGAATCGTACTTCGCAAGATTCCAAACGCCGCTGGCGGGCGACAGAACCTGGGGCCGGCCGGCGTTAACGAGTCGTGGGCCTTCCGCGGGTTTTAAGATCGACAGAGGCGTTTGATCCGCCCCGTGTGTAAAGACGGCCGACAGCGCAATGCCAATAAGGCCCCATTTGACTCGTGTAAATCGCACAACCTGCCTCCGATCACTATCGAATACGTTTCGCGCACTCGCGAAAATAATCTATGGCACTATTTGCGTCACGGCTTCGCGACGGCTCTCCGCACAGCCATAGGCATATTTCGCATGCCAGATGATACCAACAGAACGATGCCCACAGCTCGCGGCGAGCCTTAAACAAAGTGGCTGAGCAAGCGTGTGTTGCTCAGCCACTTCTGCGTTGTTTTGCCAGAAATGCGACGCTTACTGCGCTGAATTCCAGAGATAGCGATCATTCTTCCCGTTAACGGACGTGCCGTAGATGCGGGGACGATCAGTGGAGTACTTGTAAGGCAAGTCACCGCGATTGGCGCCTTCGACGTGACCGTCGAGGAACAGAATGTTCGTGGTGCCGGTGGTGAACAGTTGGTCCGGGTTGTTAATGTTCTTGGTCGGCCGACCGTGTCGGGCACCGGAGATTCGCCACATATAGCCGGTGCCGTCGTCCTTCATCGGGTTGACCGCCGTGCCGTCGAAAATGAACACCACATTGGCCGACCGCTTAAAGTCATTGATCTTACTCGGAGGATAGAATGTCTTGCCGGTGGCAGTAGCAGTCGTCAGAAAGGTGCCTTGGCTGGCCAACTTGCTGTAGTAAGCAGGAACCGCCGGATTGTCACCCCAGTCGGACTTAGCGGTCACGCAATTCATGCCATAAGCCAAGTCGTAGACCAACGCGCCATTCGCTCCATTGTTAAAGTTGCAAGGCAGCGGGCTGATGCCGCTGGGGAGGATGCCTCGCGAATAGTACCGGCCGAAGCCGTCCGCCATGGCCAAGCTGCTGGTCGAGGCCGCGATCGCCGGCGCCGAGGGCGTGCCCGTAAAGGCGTCACGGACGACCGGATTGTCCCGCACCGAAGGGCAGACGAAGACCGAACTGCTGATTGGGTCATTCGGATTACCGATCTGTGGCTTCGGCAGGTACTTAGACGCCACCAACAGCACCGGCCAATAATCAAAGTTGCCGCCGTCTTTGTACACAATGCCGGGCAGGATGACGCCCTTGTTGTCATTCGTGTACATCGTCGACGCCTGCCCGATCTGCCGCAGGTTGGACGAACACTTGATCGCCTGCGCCTGTCGGCGGGCGGCGTTCAGACTCGGTAGCAGGATTGAAATTAGTAAGGCGATAATGCCAATAACCACAAGCAGTTCTACCAGTGTGAAACCGCCACGAACGCGAGTCCGATGAATAGCCATATCAACCTCTCTGCCGTCTGCAGCAGAACTCAGAAACCCATAGACATGTACGAAGACTTAGCCGCCTTTTGGAGCGCGTATTCTGTTGCAGACCAATCTACAACACAATCCGAAAATTGGTATTTTAACGTAATTTACTACGTTCAGTTGCTTTCAGCGTTTCTTTTTACGCCCACATATGTGCAGCCGCATCAACGCTTCAGAGTCTTGAAGTACTCGCCTTAGTCAGGCTGATTTGCCGATCTCGGCCGGCGGAGGGGTTGCGTCGGGCGGAGAAAACGATCTGTCTACGACATTTCGTTCTTACCGCCCGATACTGAGCGACCGCGTCGCGGGTGATGACACCGAGCCGAATCAGGAAGCACGAGTTATTGGAAGCGCGGGTTCACCGCCACATCCTTCTGCCGCTCGGCGGGCGTGACGGTCATGGCGACGAGCTTGCCGCTTTTCACCGTCGCTTCCACGACGGTGTTCTTCGGGGCGTGCAGCTTGAACGTCGTGTCCCAGTCCGTCGGCCAGGCGGGGAGCAGGAAGATTTTGTCGCCCTCGCTCTGGATCAGCATGGCCTGCAGCGTCTTCATGACCACGCCGCCGTGACACTGGTCGGGCGTCCAGTCGTAGTTTGGGCCCCAGAAGGCGGGGAACCGGCACTTCTCCACGGGCTTCGGGCTGTTGCTCAGCGTTTCGCGCGGGTCCTTGTTGGCGTTGACCCGCTGGACGAGGTAGTCCCGCGCTTCGTCGGCGAGGCCGAGATAGGCCATCACCGGGTCTTCGTACCGCCAGCCGAACGGGCCCTTGTCGATGCGGCGGTGAAGCGTCTCAATGCCCGTGGCGGCGGTGGGCTTTTCGAACGACACGATGCGGTACGGGAAAATCGGGTAGAGGTCGCCGTTTTCGACGTTCTTTTTCTGCTTCGGGTCATACTTTGCGGCGTTGTCGATGACCATGACGCCATCTACTTCGCGCACCGGCAAAGGCGGGATCTTTGCCTTGAACCGCGTCAAATCTTTCCGGAAGTCCGCCGGCAGCTTGTCCGGCGGCAGCGCGAGCAGGCGATCGGTGACGGCCATCAGGCCGGCGATCTCGGGGGCGGGGTTGACGGTGTTGAAATACGTTTCCAGCACCTGCGACGGGTCGAGGATCATCTTGCCGTCGGGGCCGACCTTGTAGTAGCGGTCGTAGAAGTTGAGCACCGCCTCGGCCGTCGGCAGCAGCGTGTCGTTCAGGAACTTCTCGTCGAGGGTGTGCTCGTAGTAGTCAAGCATCATGAACGACAGTTCCATGCCGGCGGTCCAGTGCCGCTTGTGAAAGCCGGCCGTCTGGATCGGGTCGGCCCGCTGCACGGCCGGGCCTTCGCGGCCGTACGAACGCGTGAACACCGCGCCCCAGAAGTAGGCCAATTCGGAGTAGAACGCGGCGTTGTCGATGCGGTAGTAACGCTTCGTCCGCTCCTTGTAGATGTTCAGCAGGTCGTGGCCGTAGAACTTGTAGAAGGGTTGGAGCAGGTCGTAGTCGCCCGATGTGGCCAGAGGGGAGTACGGCAGGCGCGTGTTCTGCCACCAGTAGCCCGGGCCCCAACGACGGTAGTCGGCGTCACCGGGCTTGCCGGGCCAAGGCACGGTGAAGAGCGAGCCGTTGAACTTGATCGGGAACGCCCCCCGGCCCGCGCACGCCGTGATAAATCGCTGCATGGCGTAGCCCTGCTCGACGGCGGCCGCGTCGGGCGCTTGCTTGGCGTCGGCGGACGAGAGCTGGACGTAGCTGCGCTGCCAGAACGATTTCCACCAATCCCGGTGCGCCGCCAACGCCTGCTCCGGCTGTTTCGCGGCGGCGTCAGCGATCTTGCGGATGTCGGCCAGCCACTTCTCGGGCGTCGAGGGCTGCTGGGTCAGCATGGCGACGTCGAAGCGGTGCTGCGTGCCGCTGGGACTTTGGACCGACGTGCCGTCCTCGCTGCGCCGACCGTTCGGGCTGCGGACGATCGCGCCGAAAATGCGGTGCAGGATCGGGTCGGCAAAGTCCGGCATGAGCATGTTCTGGTACTCAAGCGTCTCGCGCGGCCCGACCGAGCGCCGGTTGAAGTGGTACCAGCCGACCTCGCCCTGCGCTTCGGTCAGCCGTGTATCCGGCTCGACGATCGTCGGGGCGAGCGGCTTGTTGTTGGCGGTCTGCTGCACGTCGCTGACTTCGATGCTCGGAAGCTTGGTCGGCTTGTCGCGCCACAAGCGGTAGGATGCCGTCGCCGTGACCGGCCGGGCGGAATCAACTGTCACGCGGACTACTGGTTGGTTGGCGTCGACCCACAGCCGCACCGTGCATCGCGTGTCGTCGGTTTTTCCCGTCGTCACCCGCATTTCGCCGGTGGCCGCGTCGAGCGTCTGCTCAAATCCCTGATTGGTCGGGAGTGCCGGGTTCAACTGCACCCTGACCAGACCGACCTTTGCCAGCCGCGCGTTGTCTTCCCAAGAATCGGTCTTGCCGATGTAGAACAGCAGGTCGCCGTTCGGTTCGACCCAAGCGTTGAGCGCGATGTCGCCGTTACCTAGCGGCATGGAGCCGCGGGCGTTCTCGCTCGGCGTCGTCCAGACGACCGGCCGCGGCAGCACAGACAGGGCGGCCGTGATGTCGGCCGCCGTTGCGGTTCCGGTGATCGTGAGCGCGGTCATGATGATGGCCAGATTCTTGAAACGAGACGGCTGCTTGTTGCTGAGAAGCGTTTGCATGGTAAATCCCTCCGATTTTCGGCTCGAATGACAGTCAGTGGCCAGCCGCCCCGCCGCCGATGTAGTTGCCGTAGCTTAAGACGAGAACGCCGATGACGAGCAGCGCCATCGAGCCGGCGAACAGCGACTTCGCCAGCCGCGGCGACCGGCTCCATTCGCGCAGCAGCAGCGCGATCAGCCCGCTGAACAGCACAAGCATCGTCATGTGCAAGCACCAACTGCTGAACTTGTAGTCGCCCATGCGGACGTGGCCGAGGTTGTAGAAGAAGAATTGACCGTACCACAGGCAGCCGGTGAGGGTGGCCAACAGGTAGTTGGCCACGAGACTCGGGCGTTCGCCATCGGCATCGGGCGGCGCGGCGGCGAAGCCGACGAACTCGCCGGCCGTGCGGTTCTTGAGGTGCAGGACTGTGCAGTAGATCAGGGTGGTGAGGAACGCCCCGCTATTGGCGAAAATGTAGACCACGTTACCCTGCCACACGTCGGCCCCGTGGGCGGCGGCGACGTCGGCGATCGGCTGGCCTGCGTTTAGTGCGAAGCCGTAGAACGCCGACAGCACGCCGGCGACTAGCGAGATCATCAGGCCGATGCCGATGGAGAACTGCGGCTCGGCGGCGGCGGGCGCGGCCTCGATGGCGACCGGGTCGGGCTCGGCGGCGGGCTCGATGCCGGGGGTGAGGTCGCTGCCGGCCTTGGTGCGCAGGGCATTCTCCTTCACCTTGCCGGCCGCGCCGGTGACGGCGATGCCGAGCGTGCCGATCAGGATGCCGCCGAGCACGTAGACGCCTCCGGCCCGGCCGAAAATGTGCTTCAGCTCGCCCGACAGCAGCGGCGGGATCAGCGTGCCGAGAATGCTCGACAGGCCGACCGCGATGGCGTAGGTCAGCGAGAAGCCGATGTAGCGGATCGACAAGCCGAACGCCGTCCCCCCGACGCCGTAAGCCATGCCGAGCAGGAACGAGTAGAGCATGGCCGACCGCGGGGCCTCGGACAGGACCGTTCCGAGGTGCGGTATCGTCAGGACTGCGCCGACGACCGGCAGGATCAGCCAGCAGAAACTCGCCTGCACGAGCCAGTACGTCTGCCACGACCAGCGTTTGACCTTCTTCTGCGGCGTGTAACACGCGGACGACGAGCAGGCGCCGATGGCATGGAACAGTGTCCCGAGCAGCGGGTTGGGGGTAATCATCAGACGGTTTCCCTTGAAGTGAGCGGTTCGGCCACGGCAGCGGCGAAGCAGTCGTGCGCGATGCGGGCGTAGGCGATGGCCTCGGCGTAACGGTCGGACTCCTCGCGCAGTTTGCCGTGGGCGTCGGGGAACTGGCGCGCGTAGTAGGCCGAGAGCAACTCCGGCGCGAAGATCAGCACGTCGCCCGGCCCGGCGTTGCGGCAGAAGCCGGCCATGGCGCGGGTCCACAAGTCCTTGAAATGGGCAAGGTAGTCGGCCGCGCCGTGGGCTTGAAGCGGACGGCCGTTTTCACGCGGATCGACCGGCACCTGCATGCAACCCGGGCTAGCGATGCGGCCGTGCATGAAGCCGGTGCGCTCGAAGATCGGGGCCATGAACTGCATCTTGGCGTCCCAATCACCGTAGACCATTTCCTGGCCGCAATAGTAATGGCTGAAGTCGGCGTTGAAGCGGACCTCGGGGAACTTTCGCGTGATGCGGACGGTGCGCCACAGGTCCTGCGTGATCGTCGCGCGGTGCGTCTCGATGAACGTCGGCAGGCGGTGCTTGCCGGCGGCGGTCAGCACGGCCTCGACGAGGCGGTCGACCTCGTCATCGTCCTCGGTGCCCCATCCGACGTGGACGGTCAGGCACTCATCGCCGCGGGCGGCGTGCCGGGCGGCGATGGCGTCGGCCTCGGCGGGAAGGTTAACACGGTCGAGCCCGCAGTACGGAAGCGACGATCCGGCGATCGGCGGCGTGTTGTCGGCGAGTTGGACGCCCTCGAACCCGTCGGCGGCGAGCCGCCGGTCGCGGTCGGCGGCGTCGATCGCGGGGCCGGCGGAGTCGTCACGCAAATTGATCAGATTGGCCAGGTTCAGATAGACACGCAAAGCCGCGTGGGCTTGCGTGCCGTCGTTCAGCATCAGGGGCGGATGGGGCATAGGTCTTTCGCTGCCGTCGGAGGCCCCTGCCCGCCTCTGCGGAACAGGGAATCAAACTCTTGCTGTCGCGTGCTATTTAGAACTCGTCAAACGCGATGCTGTTCGCCGGCACGCCGAGTTCGCCGAGCATTTTCGTGACCGCCTTGATCATCATCGGCGGGCCGCACAGGTAATACTCAATGGCCTTCGGATTCGGATGGTCCTTAAGATAGTTGTCGAACACCGCTTCATGGATCAGCCCGGTGTGGCCGGTCCAGCCGTCTTCCTCCAGCGGCGAAGACAGCGCGATGTTGAACTTGAAATTCGGGTGCGCCGCGGCGAGGCCGTCGAAATACTCGTCGTAGAAGATTTCCTGCTTCGAGCGAGCCCCGTACCAGAAGTTGATCTTCCGCCGGCTGTGCTGCGTGTCGAGCAGGTGCGACAGGTGGGCCCGCAACGGGGCCATACCCGCTCCGCCGCCGATGTAGAGCATTTCCTGCTGCGTGGGCTTGAGGTGGAAGTCGCCGAACGGGCCGATGGCGTTGACTTCGTCGCCGGATTTGAGGCTGAAGATGTATGCCGAACCGACGCCCGTCGGGCAGGCCTGCCCCGGCGGCGGCGTGGCGACGCGGACGTTGAACCGCAGGATGTTCGCTTCCGTCACGCCGTTGCTGGCGATCGAGTAGTTGTTCCGCCGCGGCGTGCCGTCGTTGTTGCGGGCGACGAGGTCGAAGACATGCTGCCGCTCCCACACGGCCCGGTACGGCTCGGGGATGTCGAAGTCGCGGAACGGCAACTCATCGAAGGCAGGGATGGCGATCTGGATGTAATCGCCCGGCTCGAACTTGATCGTGTCGTTGATCGGCTCCAGCATCAGTTCCTTGATAAACGTCGAGACGTTGCGGTTGCTGACCACGCGCAACCGGTATTCCTTCTGCGAGCGCGCGCCGCAGCCGCCGGCCTGCAACAGGTTCAGCCACAGGCGGCCGCCGCGTTCTTCGAGCGGGTAGGTCGCCAGGCCGCGGCAGACGGGCGGGCGGGCGGGCGAGCCGTCGAGCAGGTTGAAGCGGCCGTTGTGCTTGGGGCACTCGATCTGCCGGTCTTTCACCAGTCCGTCGGCCAGGTGGACGCTGCCGTGCGTACACATGCCGTCAGTGGCATAGAGCTTGCCCTCGTGGTCGCGGTAGAGCGCGAACGTCTTCCGCCCGTGGTCGAACCGCAGGACGTCGCTCTTGCCCAGGTCGACGGCGGCGAGACTTCGAGCCAGCCGTCGGCGTCGGGCTTGACGTCGCTGGCCCAGCCGGCGTCGGTTTCGTGCGGCTTGGGGTCGGGCAGCATGCGGCGGACGTAGTAGGCCGGGTCTTTCGTCTGCTTCAACACCGCCGGGGCGATCTCCTTCCACGCGGCCCACAGGCTGGGGTACGGCGTGGGCGTGTCGTCCTTGATGGCCTCGTGCAGCTTCGGCAACGCGTGGTACGGCACAAGCGGGAACATGTGGTGTTCCACATGGTAGTTCATGTTCCAGTACAGGTAGCGGTGCACGACGTTCATGTAGACCGTGCGGCAGTTGAGCCGGTGGTCCAGCACGTTCTCGGCCAGGCCGGCGTGCTGCGTCCAGCCGTAGACGACCATCAGCCAAGTGCCGAAGATCGCCGGCAGGCCGACGAAGAGCAGCGGCAGGATGCTGTGCGAGTAGATCGCCAGGCCGACGACCGCGGCATAGATCGCTAAGCTGACGCGGGCGCGGGCAAAGATCTTGCCGAACTCACTTTCCGGCACGTACGTCTTCTCCGCCGGCGACATGCGGCCGAAGGCGTGACGGACGAGCGACGTGAAGTACGGCCTGTAGAGCCACACGCCCAAGGCGGTCATGACCATGGCGAACAGGTTCGGCGGGCGCGGCACGGAGATTTCCGGGTCGCGGCCGACGATGATCGTGTCGGAGTGGTGCCGCGTGTGACTCCACCGCCAGAGCGTGCTCTCGCGCATGACCATGAACGACGCGATCTCGTACAGCGCGTTGTTCATCCAGTCAGTCTTGAACGCCGTCCCGTGCCCGGCCTCGTGCCAGCGACTGTCGGACGTGCTGGCGTAAAGCACCGCGTAGGCCAGGTACGGCACGACGGCCCACCACGACGGCCAGAGATACCCCGTGAGTGCCCCGGCCCCGAGGATTAGGCCGAACCACAGCAGCGTGTCGCGCAGCGCCGGCCCGTCGCGGCGTTCGAGCAGCTTGCGCATCGTCGCGCGCGGCACCGGGCACTGGTACCATTCAGCCTCGGCCAAGCCGCGCTCGATTGCGCGGTCGTGCTCCTCCCCGGTCAGGCTGTAGTCCAACTTGGCGGGTGGTTTGGTCAAAACGGCGATTCCGCAATCATCGCTCACTCGATTCCTCCTCGTCTCACATCCGGCCCACTGGGCGACCTTTCGCTGGCCCAAACTGATTCAACGGAAAGAAACGTAAATGTAAACAGATCGACGCAATTGCAATAGACAGCTTCGTTATTTACGTTATTTTACGTTAAAATCAGGTGTCTTCGGGGGTTCTGAGGTTTGCCTCAATCACCAGTTACGGCCGTTCTAGCCTGCCGTCAGCGGTAGTGCACGCCGATCGTGATACCGCGCTAGCGAATACCAATGCCTACCGACACAGCAAGAGGGCCCGCGTCATCTGGTTGAACCCCGCAATTTCAGAGAGATGCCGGTAGCGGTAACAATCGCCTTCACCATTCCTCGCCGAGGATTTGAACGTAAATAGGTCAGTTCGGTAGAGTCCGAGGCATGAGCCAAACGGCCCGCGCCGCTATTCAACCCAAAATCAAGTCGCTCACCACCGAACTGTCCAAGTTGAGCAAGCTGCTGGCGATGCTGGACGGCGAGCCGCATGCGGACCTTAAGCGGCACCCGGCCCGTCATCCCGGCGGCCGGCGTCAACAAGCGATTGTGCGTGTACGGCGCGATGAACTGGCAAAGTGGGTAGTCGCACCATATGGTGCACCCGAAGAAGAACGCGCAGCAATTCCACGAGTTCCTGCGGCAACTGCTGGAGGCCAACACCGACCGCCGCGTGGTGTTGGTGGTCGACAACGCCAGCTACCACCGGCCGAAGGCGAACCTGAACCTGTTCGAGGACCATGCGGATCACTGCTTCGTGCTGTGGCTGCCTCGGTACAACCCGGAGTTAAATTTGATCGAGGGGCTGTGGGATACCTGAAGCGGTCGGCCCTGAACAACTACTTCTTTGGCGACACCGACGCCCTCGAACGGGCAATCCATGAGAGCTTCGCAGATTTGCAACAGCACCCGGAGACGACGCTCTCGCTCGCCTAAAAACACGCTACGCAATTACGGCAGACCGCTTAGACCGACGCGGCTTCGGCTCGGTCGCCGTCAGCCGCACGGCCGTCAGGAACATCATCGCCAAGAGGCTGAGCGTCACATGCCTGTGCCAGCCGGCCCACGACCGGACCTCGTACTCGTCCAGCCCCGTCTCCTGCTTGGCGCTCTCGAAGCAGCACTCGATCGCCCAGCGATGCCCCGCAGCGACCGTCAGGTCGCGTGCCTGTGTGCCAGCGAGCGCGGCGCAAAGGAAGTAGGCCACTTCGCCCGTGTCGATATGGCACCGCACCAGAAGGTGTCGCTCCATGCCGCTGTCGGTGGGGAAGCCGAACTTCACCGACGCCCAGTCGTAAACCCGTGGGCCACGTGTGCCCTCGCCCACGCTCATGCGGAACCAACTCCTTTCCGGGAGATCTGCCGCAATGGCATCGACGCGACGCTGCTCGAAGCAGACCCAGAACCGCTGCTGGCTGGTGACGGCGACCACGAACGGCTGGCCGCGGGCTTTGAGGAAACGCCTGAACTTACTGTCCGATCCGTACACCGAATCGGCTAGCACGAACGACGGACGCAGGCCCGCTTCGAAGGCCCGCTTGAGCATCGTCATGGCCAACTGCGGCTTGGTGGCGAAGGTCACGTCGGTCGGCACGCCGGCCTCGGCCGTGCGGGCCTTGTCGTCACACCACGCCTGCGGCAGGTACAACGCCTGGTCGATCGGGGCCCGGTCGCGGGCGGTGTATAGGGCCAGAAACACGCCGATCTGGCTGTTTTCGATCCGTCCGGCGGTGCCCGAGTACTGCCGGTGCACTCCGACCGACTTGTAGCCCTTTCAGGAAGCCGGTCTGATCAACGACCAGCACGCCGGGATCGCTGTCGGTGACCAGGTGATCGGCGGCGTAGCGGACGAGCTCATCGCGAACGTCATCGGCACGCCAGTTCGCGCGCCCGAGCAGCCGCTGAATGCCGTAGGGCTTCTCCCGGCCGAGATGCTCGGCCAGTTGCCAGCCGTTCTTGCGTCCGACCGAACCGAGCGGGCCGCGCACGTACCCCTCGGCCTGACGCCGCAGGTCGCGGCGGGCGAAGCAGCCGCCGAAGCGATCCATCGCGTGCTAGAACTGGCCCTCCCAGCGACGGACTTGCCTGGCCTCCATGCCAACACCGCTCCCTGCCGAACCGGGCGAACGGCCGGCAATGCGATTTTAGGCAGAAACACACGATGGGCAACTGTAGTGGTAAAGCAATTCGCGGATGTAAAAAGCCCGAGACTTTGCAGCAGCCTGACTAGCACTGGCAATAAAAAAGCGGCCCTGCGATAGAAAATCTGTCTTGAAAATCGTGCGCAACTGGATTAATCGTCACTGTGACACTCAATCGATGGCCGATATTTGTAAACAGTATGTCGACTCAAGCCAGTTAGCTTAACAATTTCATGCCATTTCAAGCCCTGCTGCCACGCGTCTGTGATCTGTCTGATCAACGCGCGGGCGATCTGAGGTTGGCCAGGCAGTACGTCGCCTGAAAGGTCAAGGCTTCGCCGAAGCGAGTTCACTGCGTCGGCCACGGCTTTCCAGTTAGTCGATGCATACACGCTAAGCAGGGAATCATCGGTTGCTGACGATTGGCCGTGAGAAAGGTACAAGCTCGCTATTTCGCCTCCTGCAATCTGCCGAACCATTGATGAGCCGGTTTTACGAAGCCACTTGAACGAAAGTCGGCGAAAGTCTGGGCGATCTTTTTGAATTCGATCCAGCAACTTGTACCACATATTGCTAATCGACTGCCGCTCTTTCGGGATGGCATGTTTGTGAACTGCAAGCGCTCGAACGTCGTCCCAAACGGGCCAGATACCCAGCGTTTCACTTTTTCCGCGAATGGCAACGATGTTTTTCGCAGCGATGTCTTCATGTTTGATAGTGCGAATGATTTCGGCCTGGGCAAAACCGAAATTGAGTGCCATCAGCAGGAGCAGCCGCTCGGCTGGGCGGGCGTGCTGATAGATGATCGCTATCTCGTCGGCCCGGTAATGACCCTCGATTCGACTCAATGCTTCAATGCGTTCGTCTTGTGTCCGGCGCAGATTTACTTTCGTTGCTTCATGCCATTCATCGGGCTTACGCCAGCCGTAATTCCGGCTCGCCCATTTAATGAACAGTCGCAAGGTTTTCAAAGCGTGCTTGACCGTCGCCAGCTTGATCGGCTTATTGGATTTCAGTGACACCGGCCGCGCTGCAATCGCTTTGCACCATCGGTCGATCTCGATGTACGTCAAAGCCGACAGTCGGACCTCGGTTCCGATGAGGCGGGCAAGCAAACGGCAATAAGTGCCTTCGACCTTCGCGTTATCCGTTGGTTCGCCGCTTTCATCGATTTCTGTGGCCTTGCGATAGGTCGTGTAGGCGTCTAATGCCTCGTCTACCGATATCGTTTGCCCTTCCACGGCTCCGTCACCCAGGCGTTCTCGAATCATCCCCTTGAGGCTGTCAATTTCGTTTTGCAGCATCGCCATGTAATCGACCTCGGTGGCCATCGGTTGCACGTGAGCCGGAACGCCAACAAACAGTCGAGTTTTAGCGTCGCTGATTTCACCGATTCGGACGGTTTCACCCCGTGCGATGGACTTGGCATAGATCAACACATCGTCGGTCCACTCGTCGCCACCCGTGGCAACATGATTGTTCCAGAGCTTTTGCAAGGCGGCTCTGCGGATCAATGCGGTAGCAGTATCCGAACCGATGTAAAATCGTTGCTGGGGCTTGCCAATGTCGCAGCGGTACACGTTGCGGTTTCGATCATGGGAAAGTGCTTGCTTCACACCCGAAATTTAACCCCGGAATCGGATACGTAAACCGGATTCCGAGTGCGAATCGGATACGAAATCGGCCAGAACTGCCCAAATGATTCATCGCTGAAAGCAAAAAACCCCTGAAAAATCAGGGGCTTTAGGCGTATCAGATAATGGAGCGACGGGGAATTGAACCCCGATTTGCTGAATGCGATTCAGCCGTCATGCCTTTAGACCATCGCCCCGGTTAAAGGAGCGGCAATCGTACAGGGTTGCCGCGGGCCGTCAAGGTGTTGGGGGTTCGCCGGCTAGGCGGTGACGGTCGCGAACTCGATCGTTGCGCCGGGCAACAGCACGACGTTGATCAGCCGGCCTTGTGTGATTTCGCCCTCGGCCAGTTCGATGGCGCCGGGCGTCGTCGGGAGCGTGACGTTCACCGTGGCGACGGCGTTCACCGTCACTTCGCCGGCCGACACGTCCGTGACGCGGCCTTGCAGGATTTTGGTCGGGCCCATGATCGGCGTGACGAACAGGCCGCCGCTGGGGACGGTGTAAATCTTGCGGGCGACGCCGCGGATGATGGCGTGCACCGGCTGGTCGACCGGGCCGTCGTACGCCCCGCCGACGTGCGTGAGGTGCAGTTCGTACGTCGTATTGGCCGGCTTGAAGACGACCGTGTTTCCGTTGACGGCGAGAATGCGACCCTTCGTAGCGTGCGACAGCGGCATAGGCGTGCGAATGTAACGGATCGCCGCGAATCACGAAAGAATCGAACACGATCCGCATTCCTGACGCCGCGACGGGAGTCGCGGATTCTTTCGGAGGTTAACGTCGTTTTCCGATCGAATCCGCGGCTTCCGCCGCGGCGTCAAGTTGCGAATTCTTCTTCACCCTTCCGCGGGCGTCACGCTCACGGTGAAGCACTGGCTGCCGCGGATGACGGCCAGTTCCACCGGGCGGCCGGCGGGCCATTTGGCGAGGAAGCGGTGCAGGTCGTCGACGTCCTGGACGAGGCGGCCGTGTACGGCGGCGATGCCGTCGCCGAGCTGCAGGCCGGCGTCGGCGGCCGGGCTGTTGGGCTCGATGCCCGCCACTTCCACGACGCGTTCATTGACCAGATCGAGTTCTCGCGCCAGCTGTCGGCCGAGCTGCCGCGTCGCCCCGGCGATGCCGATTTTCGCCCGCGTGACGCGGCCTTTGCTCAGCAGTTCGCCGACGACCCAGCGCGCCGTGTCCGCCGGCACGCCGAAACCGATGCCCTGCGCCATGGCGATGATCGCCGTGTTGATCGCCACGACTCGGCCGCGACTGTCGATGAGCGGCCCGCCGCTGTTGCCGGGGTTGATCGGAGCGGTGTGCTGAATCACTTCTTCGATCAATCGCCCGCCCGCCCCGCGAAAACTCCGGCCGAGCGCGCTGACGACGCCGGTGCTGACCGTGCTGGCAAACCCCAGCGGGTTGCCGATGGCGATCACCAGCTGGCCGACCTGCAGCTTCGACGATTCGCCGAGCGGCGCGAACGGCAAGTCGCGGCTGTGGACGCGGAGCACCGCCAGGTCAGTGGCGGGGTCGTCGCCGGCGAGGTCGGCGGGCAGGCGGTCGCCGTCACTGGTGACGACGATCAACTTCTGCTGCCCGTGGACGACGTGGCTGTTGGTGAGAATGAACCCATCCGGGGAGATGATCACCCCGCTGCCACTGCCGCCCGTCGGCCGCCCGTCCGGTGCCTGCCCGGCGGTCTGCACACTGACGACCGCCGGCCCGACCGTTTTGTTCACGCCGATGACCGCCTGGGAGTAGGCGTCGAGCAAGTCCGCATCACTCGGCACGGTAACGGCCGGCGTCTGCGGGGTGATTGAATTATCTGTGTCATTAACGAACCGAAAATCCTGCTGCCAGTCCATGAAAATGTCTCCTTCATACCAATCGGTACAAAACAATACGCACGCCGAGGCGGTTCGGTTGCGGGAGACCCAATTGGGCGGATCGGAGTCGGTTTTTCAGGCGGGGAAGGCTTCCGGTGCGGGTTTTCCACGGCTGACGAGGCGTTGCCGGAGCCGGTCGATCGGCCATTCGATCGCCACCACCACCAACGCCGACACCGCCAGCGTCACACCCAAGACTAGGCCAAGGTGGTGGCTGCGTTCGCTGAACATGTCAAGGATCAGGCCATGCGTCAGGTAGACCGGGTACGACAACTCTCCGACGAGGCGGTCCCATTTGGCGGATTTTGACCCGGCGAACAGCACCGGCACGACGGCCGCGGTCATGACCGCGAACCCGAGCGACTTGGCCGGAACGGGCAGGCGGAACCAGACGAACGAAACCGCCAGTAGCCCCGCCAGTGTCCACCAGCCGAAACGCCGGGCGGCGGCGCTCGGCTTCACGAACCGCCGGTAGCCGCGGTAAGCGACCACGCCGAACAGGAATGTCGCCAATTCACTCGGAAAGAACTGATAGTAAAACGGAAAGTTGCTCAGCCCCATTTTCGCCAGCACCAGACGGCAGCCGAAGCTCAGGCCGATCACGACGAACAACCAGCGCAGCCGCAGACGCACCAGGAACGGGGCGAGTACGTAAAAATACGCTTCAAGCGCAGAGACCACCCCTGCGGCACGAGTTGCAGCACGACCGCCGAGTTCGCAGCACTGGCGTCGGGGTGGGCAATGAATCGCAGGGTGCCCGTCGAGGAATCGAGCGTACCGAACAACAAGCCATCCAAGCCGACGCCCGCGGCGTTGACGCCCCAAACCAGCGCCTGCCACGGCGCACTCAGACTTGCCATGGCGGTAGTAAATGGGTGAGTCGGGCGCGTGTAAACCCACGCCACCGTTACGGCAAGCACAAGCAGATACGTCGGCGCCAAACGCAGGGCGCGATTGAGCCAGAACAGAGCCGTGCCCGCACGGCCAGGCGGGTACTTCTCGCTCAGGATCATCGCCATATAAAATCCGCTGATCGCGAAAAACGCCTGTACAGCAGGAGGCCCCCCAACGAAGAACGAAGCCAGCGGCGAACCAGAATGCACGACCAAAACACAAATAGCCAAGAACAGGCGTAAGAGACCCATTGTCGCATTAGACGCAACAGATGCGGCCTACACAATGCATTTCAAAAATGAAACTAGCAGACAGTTACGAGTCCGCCCCGCCGAGCCAGAAGGAGACCAGGAGCAGCGTCAGCACCGCCAGGGTGATGATGATGAATTTCCGGTCTTTCAGGCTGGTGAAGACCACGACACTGGCGGCCACCCGGACGACGGGAGTGGCGATGAGCATCAGCAGCCCGAGTTCGATGATCGCCCGGCCGCGGAAGGCTTTCAGGCCGTCGATGACATCGGCGATGCTGTGCGGCACCGCCTGGCCGGTGGCGTCGGTCAGGCCGGGCAGGCTGGTGGCGGTCGTGCGGTAGTCCGGGTGCCGCGTGAACGTCACGGCCATCCCGATCGCGATGACGATCAGGCTGATCCAGACCCCGGTGCGGAGAATATTGCTGATCCAGATCTCTGCGGCGTGAACTTTTACGTCTGCTTGTGCGGTCGGCTCGTTCATTTGCCCACCACGCCTTTCCACAGCATCGTGGCCGACACCCAGAGCAGGACGACGACGAACAGCTTGCGAATGAGTTGGTTGTTCAGTTTTCCGAAGATTTTCGACCCCGCCATCGCGCCGATCAGCACGCCGATGGCGACCGGCGCGGCGATGAACGGGTTGATGTCGCCACGCGAGAAATAAACGCCCGCGCTCGCCGCCGCGGTCACGCCCATCATGAAATTGCTGGTGGCGGTGCTGACTTTGATGGGCAGTCGCATGCACAAGTCCATGGCCGGGACTTTCAGTGAGCCCGAGCCGATGCCCAGCAGCCCGCTGACCATCCCTGCGACGTACATCAGGCCGAAACCGATCGGCGTCCGCGTCACTCGGTACGTCACCGGCTGTTGCAGCGACGGGTCGTAAAACGTGTCGTGAAGCTTGAGTGAGTCGGCCAGGCGATCGGGCGGGACGTCGGTGCCGCTGACGTCATTGCGGCGTTTGAGCATCATCAACGCCGAGTAGCCGAGGATGATCGCGAAAATCACGAACAGCCAGCGTGCCTGCACGTAGGCGGCAATTGTCGCGCCGGTGAGCGCCCCGCAACTGGTGGCGACTTCCAGCAGCATCGCCACGCGGAGATTGGTCATCTTCTCACGGACATAAGCGGCGGCCGCCCCGCTGCTGGTGGCGATGACGGCGATCAGCGACGCGCCGATGGCGTAGCGGATATCCACGCCCAGGCCGATCGTCAGCACCGGCGTGACGATGATGCCCCCGCCGAGACCGAGGATCGAGCCGATCACGCCCGCAACAATCGAAGCCCCAAAGACGACCCCCGAGAACTCAAGTGGCGTCAACGTCATACCGCCGGTGTAGTGGCGATACGCCGATAAAACAATGCCGAAAGCTCCTAGCGAATTAGAAGGATTCGCCTCACCGGCGCTCAAGGCCGCCAGAAATTGCCCGGCGGCCTGGACGATACCGGCGACGGCGCGGGGGCGGCTTCCATTTCGTGCGCCGCCTCGACGGCATGGGAAGAATTGGCGTTGGTTTCGAAGCGAATGAAGAAGAGGCCGATCACCAGCATCAGCAGCACGCCGAACGCCATGAACATCCAACCGGCATTGCTGACCGCCTTTCGGCCGCAGCGCGGGCAGAACCGCGCATTGGGCGGCATGGGGCAGGCGCAGTTTCGGTCGGCACAGTGGGCCATTGCGTCATTTTAGAGCGGCATTGGCCGGGGCCGCAAACAAAATCACGCCGGGGGAGTGCCCCGGCGTGATTGGTCGTTCGCAGGATTCGGCGATCGGGCTTAGAGCTTTTCGATCTGCCAGTATTCCAGTTCCAGCGGCGTGGGCCGGCCGAAGATGGTGGTGATGATGCGGACCTTGCCCTGGTCGCCCAGGATTTCGTCGACTTCGCCTTCGAAGTTTTCGAACGGGCCGTTGGTAACTTTGACTTTGTCGCCCTTGTTGTAGCGGGTGTCGAGGCGCGGGGCCGTGTCGGCGGCGGCTTCGACGGCCTGGAGCATTTTGTCCCGGTCCATGGGCGTCATCGGGATCGGCTTGCCGTCACTGCCGATGAAGTCGCCGACGCCGTCGGTTTCTTTGATGGTGAACCAGACTTTTTCCGGGATGCGGCCGTCGAGTTCGGGCTCGATCTCGATGAAGACGTAGCCGGGATACAGCTTGCGGTCGCTCTCGCGCTTCACGCCGCCCTTCATGGAACGGACGGCTTCGGTCGGCACGAGGATGCGGCCGACGAGCTCTTCGAGGCCTTCGATCTTGACCTTGCGCGTCAGGCCCTCACGGACCCGGTCTTCCTTGTTGCTGGCGACGCGAAGGACGTAGAAGTATTTCATAGGAGTCTCAAAAAAGAAGACAGGAGTCAGGAGTCAGGAGACAGGAGCCATACGGCATTGCCGGAGGTTACTCCTGTCTCCTGTCTTCTGTCTCCTGTCTCCTCGATTCTTACGACAGCGGCCCGAACTTCATCACGTGGATGAGTTGCAGCACCACGGCAGTCACAATATCGATGACGAACAGCACGGCCGCGATGACGAACAGGAACAGGACGACAATCTTCGTCGAACCCAGCAGCTCTTCACGGCTGGTCCAGTTGACCTTCTTCATCTCCGAATCAGTGGCGATGAGGAAGTCGGCGTTCCGGGGCTTGTTCATCAACCGCCAAGCGAGGATCGCCGTCAGGATGACGACCACCGCAGTCATCCCGGCGGCAACGCCGCGGCTGACCGAGTACTGAACGGCGGACTGGAATACGAACAGGCCCGTCACGACGATCAGCACCATCGCGAGCAAGGCGGTGCCGAGGCGGGTGTAATAGCCCTGGCCCTTCTTATAGACGGTGAAGAAGCCGGCGGAACCGGCCGGGGAATGGGAAGGCAGGCGGTCTTCGGGACCGTCGTCATCGGCCTCGACTTTGTTGCCGTTGGATGTCGTCACTGCGGCCACTCACGCTCCTGCGTCTTGCCCCTCAAACACGCCGGCAAGGAGTCGAACCTTGAACCTGCCGCTTTGGAGACGGCTGCTCTGCCAATTGAGCTACCGGCGTAAAAGCAGTGGGCAGGAGACAGTGGGCGGTGGGCAGGGAAGACGATGCTTTCATCTGCCCACTGCCCACTGCCACCTGCCCACTCGTTTTTTACTTACGCTTCACTTTGTGCAGCGTGTGGCGACGGAGCTTCTTGTTGAACTTTTTGACTTCAACCTTCTGCACACCGCCGGCCACTTTGATCTGGGTGCGGTAGTTCAGGTCACCGGTTTCGGTGCACTGCAGCCAAACCCATTCGCGGTTTTCTTTAGCCATTGTAAATACCAGTTAAGAGTTTGAAGTTTGGAGTTTGGAGTGAAGACCACTTCTTCAACTCCAAACTCCAAACTCTCAACTACGAACTACTCAAGGATCTTCGTCACGACGCCCGAGCCGACGGTTTTGCCGCCTTCACGGATGGCGAAGCGAAGCTTTTCTTCCATAGCGATCGGGCTCTGCAGCTCGACTTCGATCGCAACGTTGTCGCCCGGCATGCACATTTCGGCGCCGCCGAGGAGCTTGGTGCTGCCCGTGACGTCGGTCGTGCGGAAGTAGAACTGCGGGCGGTAGCCGTTGAAGAACGGGGTGCTGCGGCCGCCTTCTTCCTTCGTCAGGACGTACACTTCACCCGTGAACTTCTTGTGCGGGGTGATCGACTTCTGGGCCGCCAGGACCTGGCCGCGTTCGACGTCGTCCTTCTGAATGCCGCGGAGCAGGATACCGACGTTATCGCCGGCGATACCTTCGCTCAGGGTCTTCTGGAACTGTTCCACGTCGGTGACGGTGCTGGTCTTGTCGCTGCCGAAGCCGACGATGGCGATCGTGTCGCCGACCTTGACCTTACCGCGTTCGATACGGCCGGTGACGACGGTACCACGGCCCTTGATCGAGAAGACGTCTTCGATCGGCATGAGGAAGGGCTTGTTCGACTTCGCGTTCCGGCATCGGAATCCACTTGTCGAGCGTGGCGACGAGTTCGTCGATCGGGGCGTTGGCCTTGTCGTCGCTCGGGTTGTCGAGCGCCGGCTTGCTGCTGCCCTTGACGATCGGGGTCGCGTCGCCGTCGAAGCCGTACTTCGTCAGCAGTTCGCGAACTTCCATCTCGACGAGGTCGAGCAGTTCGGCGTCGTCGACGAGGTCGATCTTGTTGAGGAACACCGTGATCTTCGGAACGCCGACCTGACGGGCGAGCAGGATGTGCTCGCGGGTCTGGGGCATCGGGCCGTCAGCGGCGCTGACGACGAGGATCGCGCCGTCCATCTGGGCGGCACCGGTGATCATGTTCTTGATGTAGTCAGCGTGACCCGGGCAGTCGACGTGAGCGTAGTGACGCTCCGGGCTCTCGTATTCCACGTGCGAAGCAGCGATCGTGACGGTCTTGGTGGCGTCACGGTCGATACCGCCCTTGGCGATATCCTTATAGCTCTTGGCGGTGGTGCCATACTTGGCGGCCGAACGGGCGGCCAGGGCAGCCGTCAGCGTGGTCTTGCCGTGGTCGATGTGGCCGATCGTGCCGACGTTGACGTGCGGCTTCTTACGCTCGAAAACTCCCTTAGCCATTTTTTATTCTCCTAAAAAGGCACTCGGATTCAAAAAAGCTGGTACAGGGGCTTGAACCCTGGACCTCCACCTTACCAAGGTGGCGCTCTACCACTGAGCTATACCAGCGTCTGTTCGCTTCACTAAACGAACGCCGCCGCGACACTGCGCGACGGGCCAAGCAGTATAAAAACCCACGATCCAAAGTCAACGCGCCAAACACACGCGGCAATTTCGCCGCCGCCCGGGCCCCCGCCGTCGTACGCTTTTTCCCGATTTTCAGACTTGCCGACTCGCCCCGTCGCGGGTTTGATTCTCCCATGCCGGACTTCACGATCTGGACCAATCAATCCTTCCCTGATGACGTTCGCGATTACCTGACCGAAGGCGTAAAGCCTCACAGGATCGTGTTTTCCAAGCAGCCGATCGCCTCGCTGCTGTCGGCGGGCACCGCCGATTCTGACGCCCACGGCGCCGACATTATCTACGGCCAGCCCGACCCGGCGGACGTCCTGGCCGCCAAAGACGTCAAATGGGTCCAGCTCACCAGTGCCGGGTACACCCGGTACGACGACCTTTCTTTTTTCAAAGCCCTCCGCGACCGGGGCACCGCCTTCTGCAACGCCAGCAGCGTTTTTGACGAACCCTGCGCCCAGCACGTGATGGCGTTCCTCCTGAGCCTGGCCCGCAGCCTGCCGCAGGCGGCGCTCGATCAGCAGACCGGGCAGTGGAATCAGAAGGAAATCCGCCGAAATTCCTTCCTGCTCCGCCGCCAGAAGGTCGTCATCGTGGGGTACGGTGCGATCGCGCAACGGCTGGTGGAGATGCTCGCGCCGTACAACCTGCATATCGTCGCCTTCCGCCGAACCGTGCGGGGCGATGAGCTCGCCCGCACCCTGCCGATCGACGACCTGGACGATCACCTTGCGACGGCGGAAATCGTGATCAATATTCTGCCGGCATCGCAATCGACGAAGGGCTTTTTCAACGCCGAACGGCTCGGGAAACTCCCCAAAGGCGCGATCTACATCAACATCGGCCGCGGCGACACGACCGACCAAACCGCCCTGCTCGCCGGCCTGTCGGCGGGCTACATCGCTCACGCGTTTCTCGACGTCACCACGCCCGAACCGCTCCCGCCGGAGCACCCGCTGTGGAAAGCCCCGAACTGCCACATCACCCCCCACACCGCCGGCGGCACCGTCGACGAAATGATGCGTTTAGCCGACCATTTCCTCGAAAACCTCAAACGATTTAACCGCGGCGAAGCAATGGTCGACCGCGTGGTGTAGGGAATAAATACTAGGACTCGGACTTAAACAAGAGCCCGGGCCTTCGCTGCGCTCAGACGCCGGCGTCTGAGCGCAGCGAAGACCCGGGCAACATTGGGGACGCGATGCTCAAACGCTGGGTTCACGTCATCGTCAACACCCGATGCTCATGGCTGCACGGCGACCCGCGCGGCTTCCGCGACCGCGGCCACCGACTGCACTCCTCCGGCGATTACAAACACCGGCCACCTCAGGGCGAACACGCGGACGTCTACGCCTTTTACCAAAACCGATCTGGCGAGGCGGTTCATTTCGATCTCAACGTTCGCATCCGAATTCTCCGGTCGTTCGTCACCAAACTGATGCGCGAACACCACCGCGTCATTGCTGCTTCCTGCGGCGAAGAACATCTGCACAGCATCACGGAACTGCCGGCCTCGTACGAAATGGCGAAGAAGGACGTCGCCAAAGCGAAGCAGGCGGCAAGCCATGCCGTGCGAGATGTTTTGCCGGGTTCAGTCTGGGCGGCGGGCGGGGCTGTGAAGCGGGTCAAAGACGTCGCGCACTTCCGGGCAACGTATCAGTATGTCCGCCGCAAGCAGGAGGCCGGAACGGTCGTCTGGTCGCACCGGCCGGAGGAGGATTGGATCGCGAATCCCGACGTCGGGGCAATCGTTATACGCCCGGGATGGGCGTGGGAACGATTGAAGATTGAAACGACTTTCCCGGGTCTTCGCTGCGCTCAGACGCCGGCGTCTGAGCGCAGCGAAGACCCGGGAAAGCCACCCAAAACTCAATAACGATTACCGATCAAACTGCGCATCAAACGCGATCGCGCTCGGTTTGAAGTCGATCTTCTTCACGAATGCGGCCGCTTCGGTGGCGCCGTGTTCGCGGTCCATGCGGCTGTCTTCCCATTCCACGCTGAGCGGGCCTTGGTAGTTGATGTCGTTCAGGGCGACGATCACCTCTTCGAAGTTTACGTCGCCGTGGCCGGGGCTGCGGAAGTCCCAGTAGCGACGGTGGTCGGCGAAGTTCGTGTGGCCGCCGAACACACCCACCGTGCCGTCGCCGTGGCCCCACCAGGCGTCTTTCACGTGGACGTGGTAAATGCGGTCGGCGAACGTGCGAATGAATTTCACGTAGTCGACGTGCTGGTAGCCGAGGTGCGACGGATCGAAGTTGAAGCCGAACCGCTTGTGGTGCTTCACGGCTTCGAGCGATCGCTGCGCACTGGCGATATCAAACGCGATTTCCGTCGGGTGAACTTCCAGGGCGAAATTCACGTTCTGTTTCTCGAATTCGGCCAAAATCGGGGCGAACCGCTTGGCGAAATCGTCAAAGCCTTTCTGCCAGTACGCCTGGCTGGTCGGCGGGAAGGCGTAGATCGAGTGCCAGACGCTGCTGCCGGTGAAGCCGTTCACGACGGCCGGGAAGTCGATCTTCTTCGGCGCGAGGTCGCGGAACTTGCGGGCCGCCTTGGCGGTATCGGCGAGGCGCTTGGCGGCGCGTTTGCGGACGCCTTCCGGGCTGCCGTCGCCCCAGATTTCGTCCGGCAGGATACTTTTGTGGCGGTCGTCGATGTTATCGCAAACGCACTGCCCGACAAGGTGCGCGCTGATGGCGACACTCGTCAGCTGGAAGTCGCTCAGCAGCGCCCACTTGTCCTTGAGGTATTTCTTGTCGCTGTTGGCGCGGGCGACGTCGAAATGGTCGCCCCAGCAGGCGAGTTCGAGGCCGTCATAGCCGAAGGCCTTGGCCTTCTTGCAGAGTTCCTCGAGGGGCAGGTCGGCCCACTGGCCGGTGAAAAGGGTAACGGTACGGGCCATGAATCTCCTTCAGTTGGCCCGATGACAACGGCGCGGCGTCTGCGTGTCAAACGTGTGGACTCAGACCGCCATCGATCCGAGGTTCACGCCGGTGACGGCCGCGCCTTCGCCGACCGTGACGTTGACGTACTGCGTGCCGCCGGTCCCGTTGCTGAGCTTGTAGCCGCTGGGGAACGAACGGGTGACCTTGTACGTGCCGGCGACGAGGCCGCTGAAGACGTATTTTCCGGTGCTGTCGCTGCTGGTGGTGAGTTCGCCGGCGTCGATCTTGTTATTGCCGTTGGTATCGATGAAGACAGTACGGACGCCGGTGGCGACTTCGTTGGCGTCCCATACGCCGTCTTTGTCTTTATCGTCCCAGAGCGTGCCGCTGATGCCGCCCGTGGTGCCGCCCGTCCAGCCGGACGGTTTGTTGGTCGTGCCGATGTTGGCGTCGCCGGTGGTTTGCCCGGCCGTCACGGTGACGGTGAGGTAGCCGACGGTGCTGTTGCTCATTCGGTAACCGCTCGGGAAGACGCGGTTGATGTAGTAGGTGCCCGCGGCCAGGCCGGCGAAGGTGTAATTGCCGGCCGCGTCGCTGGTGGTGCTGACTTCGCCGCTGTCGAGTTTGCCGTTGCGGTTGGTGTCGATAAAGACGGTACGGACGCCGGTGGCGGTTTCGGTGGTGTCCCAGACGCCGTCGCCGTTGGTATCGTCCCACAGTCGGCCGGTGATGGTGCCGGTGGTGGTTTCGCCGGTCCAGCCAAGGGGCTTGTCGGTCGTTCCGAGGTTCACGCCCGTCACCGCCTGGCCGTCGCTGACGGTGATGGTGAGGTATCCGACGCTGTTATTGCTCAGGCGATAGCCGCTCGGGAAGACGCGGGTGACGTAGTACGTGCCCGCCGCCAGGCCGGTGAAGGTGTAGGTGCTGCTGGCGGAGCTGGTGACGCTCTTCTCGCCGCTGTCGAGTTTGCCGTTGCGGTTGGTATCGATGAAGACGGTTCGGCGCCGGTGAAGGTATCGAGCCCGTTAAACAGCCCGTCAGCGTTGCCGTCGTTCCAGAGGTAGCCGCTGATGCTGGCGGTCGCGCTCGCCGCCGCCCCTTTGATTGTAAAGTTGACGCCGGGGTTGGTCGCGCCGGAGAGGTAGGCACTCACGCTGTCGACGACCGCGGTCGAACCGGCGGGCGTAACAATACGGACATTGTACCAATTGGTCGGCACTTCGTCGGCGAAATAATTCAGGGTGTACGCGCCGGTGGAAGTGGTTGTCGTCGTCGGTTCGCCGGAATCGAGCTTCGAGTTCGCGTTCAGATCGACGTAAACGGAGATCCCCGAAACGGTCTGCCCCGCTACCTGGTTTGTAACGACGCCACTGATCGAACCGACCGTCCAGCTCTTAAACGTGCTGTAAAACGGGTCGGCCGCTACAAGGGGCGAATTGAAATAGGTCCGTAAATCCAGGATCGGCGAGCTTGGCGTTACGCTGACGGGCGAAACGTGTTTCAGCAACCCGCCCGGCCGGGCGCTGGTGGTACCGCCACGGGCCGCCCAGTTATTTACAAGGGCGAAGTAAAACGACAGGTCGTAATTCGGCAGAATGGTCTGGCGATAGACCGTGTCCATCGTCTGCGCCCAGACCGCATCATTGGCGCCCGTGTTGCCGAAACCGCGAATGTTCCATTCGGTCGCCATGAGGGTGCGACCGACGGCATTGGCGTAACCCACGGCCGTGGCGGTGTTTTTGGCGATGTCGTTGGTCGTGGAGTTCACCACGCCGTACGGGTGAAAGCCGAGATAATCGACGACGCCCCACGCCTTTTGCGCGGAAATTTCGTCGATAATGGTTTTGAGGTCGGTCGGGCTGTAGCTGACGCCCGCGGAAACGACCGGCTCATTGTCGCCGTTGGCGTTCAGTTCCGTCGCGGCAGGGATGAGCCAGTTATCGACGTAACTCTTGAGGCCAGTGGTTTTATTGCTCGACGACGGCGACCAATAACTGCCGCTGTCGGGCTCATTACCGATTTCCCAGTAATCGATGACGTCTTTGAGCTTAACCGGGCTGTCCGGTGATTCGCCGTTGTCCATCAGGTGACGGACGAACGCCCGCGCCTGGGCGGCAGACGTCGGGGCCTCGGCATAATCGCTCTGCAGGACGCCCAGGACCGTGAAACCGAGACGCTTCAGCTGAAACGCCCGCTTCATAACCGTCGGCATGGCATCGAGATAGGCGTCTTCGGGTGCCACTTCACCCGCCGATACGGCACCGTACGGCGAGACCGGGTCCCAGGTGTTCGGGCGGGAGTCGTAACTGTCAAAGCCGAACCAGAGGCGAACCGCTTTAACGCCAAGGGCTTGCGCCTGCGCGACGGCCACGTCAAAGTTGCCGTCCCACAACGCTTCGTCATTAAAATTGATGGCCAGTGGCGAGTTCGTAGCGAACAGGCGTCGCGATTCCAGCGCATCGATCATCGGGCGATATTCACGGCTCGGCATTACGGCGTACCCCACAGGTCAGTCGGGAGAAGGTGCGGGCAGAATACGCCATACCCGTTGCACCGAACAGAAAAAATCGCCAGATATCAACTGACAATTCACAATTTTCATCACGTTTTACATTCCACTCTCACGCGATTGCCGGAAAAACTTCCCAGCTTGCCAGCCGGATTAAACGGCCGGGCAGACTTAATCGCGTCAAGCACTACACTCGTATGGTCGGCAAGCACCCGGCGGGGCTTAATCAGATGGCGTGCGAAAACTCACGTTGACACGCCTGGCGATGCGGGCTGTAATACCCGTGCCGCAGGAGTGGCGAAATTGGCAGACGCGCAGGATTTAGGTTCCTGTGCCGAAAGGCGTAGGGGTTCGACCCCCCTCTCCTGCATCCCGCCCGCCGTTTTAAGGGTGTCGTACGCCCTGCCCGTTCCGGGCGATCTTCTCTGCTCTTCATCGGCGATCGATCACGGTTAAACAGCATCGCGCCGCCGGCTTGCCTAACCCTTCATCACTTCATGTTGTTTCATTTTCGGCCGCGTATTTACAACGCACTGCCGGGAAAACCCGCACCGGAAACAGCAATTTCCGGAGTGGAAACAATAAGCCCAAAGTGCGACAAATCATCCCATTTCGGGCAAATATCGCCTTAAAGTCGGAATATTCGTCATTTCCGACAGCGAATCCGGAGGCCGCGTGTTTTCATGCTGTTTACAATGAAAAATATCTTGCGATTTTTCATGTAACGCATAGTTTTCGTGCAACCACCGCCTCCAGAGCACGCGTCGAACGTGTGCCGGAGATTAGGGATGAAAAACGCAGAAACGTCGGTCCAAACAATTTCGTCGAACAAGCGGCTCCTGGCGGTCGCCTGCCTGGCGGCTCTCGCGGGCGTCCCGGTCGCGGCCCACGCGGCAGACGTCACGCTGAATGCCAGCAACACCGCTGGCACGACCAGCTTCGCCAGCAACCTCAGCTGGAGCGACGGCCTCACCCCCGCTGCCGGCAATAACTACATTGTCCCCACGGGCTTCTCGCTTCGCACGCCGTTCGACTCGACGGACAATCTCACCTTCGCGGGTGACAGCCTTCAGCTGAACGGTACCACCGCCAGCAACGCCGTCCTGGTCATCAAGAATGCCAACGGCACGACGACCACCATCAACAACTTCACGCTCAATGGCGGCCAGATCCAGAACGGCGGTACCAGCACCGGTGCCGCGACCGCCCAGACGGTCGTCAGCAACCTGATCACGGTCGGCGCGAACGGCGGCGTGATCAACGCCGGCGCTTCGGGCCGCACGCTGACCATCAGCGCCCCGATCGCTCTCGGCGGCGCTCTGACCGTAAACGCCACTGGCGGTGCGGCTTATGTCGACGGCATCGTCTCCGGCACGGGCAACGTTACCCTGAACAACGGCGGTAACTATGTCAGCTTCACCGGCGCGAACACCTACACCGGCAACACCACGATCAGCGGCTCGTACCTGAACGGCTACGTCTACGGCGCGGTCCGCGCCAGCGACGGCACGAACATCTCGTCGGCCGGCAGCCTCACGCTGAGCAGCGGCGTGCTGGACATCAGCACGAACATTACCCGCGCCCTCGGCACTGACGCCGGACAGATCAGCATCGTCGGCGCAGCCTCGGGCTTCAGCGCCGTCGGCAGCGCGGTCACCGTCTCCATCGGCGGCACGGCCTCGCCGACCCCGCTCACCTGGGGCAGCGCCACCTTCAACCCGACCGCCCTCGTCCTGGCCGACTGGAACGCCAACAACACGCTGACGTTCGCCAACGACATCGACCTCGGCGGCGCCACCCGCTACATCTTCGCCGCGGCGTCCAACACGGCCACGCAATCGGTCCTCGGCGGCGCGCTGACCGGTACGGGTAGCGTTCAGTTCTACGGCAACAGCACGATCGTGCTAACCAAGGCCAGCACCTACACCGGCACGACCACCATCGGCCAGTGGCTGACCAGCAGCCAGTCGTCGCCGCAGGGCATCGTCCGCGTCGCCGCCAGCAACGCCCTCAGCACCGGCGATGTGACGATCGGCCTCGGCGGTAACGGCGTCACCAGCCGCCTGGAACTGACCAACGGCGTCACCCTGCCGAACAACATCGTCCTCCCGTCGCGTAACGTCGCCGACGTCGCCATCCGTAACGTCAGTGGTGACAACACCCTCAGCGGCACGATCGGCATCACCAGCGGCGGCAGCCAGAACAACATCGAATCCGTCGCCGGTACGCTCACCCTCTCCGGCACCACCGGCAGCGGCGTGGCGCTGCAGTCGCTGCTCGGCAGCCGTACCGTCACCTTCGGTGGCGCCGGCAACGGTGTGATCAGCGGCATCATCCGCGACAACAACGGCACCGCAGGCCCGACCATCGCCATCACCAAGACCGGTGCCGGCACTTGGACGCTGACCGGTACCAACAGCTACACCGGCGCGACGACCGTCTCGGCCGGCACCCTCGCCCTGGGCAACGGCGGCACGTTCGGCTCGGCCAGCGTGACCAACAACGCCACCGTCGGCTTCAGCAACACCACCGCCCTGAGCGTCCCGACTGTCATCACCGGCACCGGCGGCGTCCTCAAGACCGGCGCCGGCACAACCGTCGTCACCGGCGCCAACACCTACACCGGCACCACCGTCGTCCAGGCCGGCACGCTCAACCTGACCAACGCCGCCCAAAGCCCGGTTCTCACCGGTGCCGGCGGCGCCGACGTCCAGGGCGGCAAGCTCGTCCTCGATTACACCGGCGGCAGCAGCCCGGTCGCCAGCGTCAAGAGCATTCTTGATGCCGGCTACGCCGGTAACTTCGCCACCGGCCAGATCAAGGGCACCACGCTGGCCGCAAACCGCACGCTCGGCTACGGCGACAGCGGCACCGCTGTCACGATTCGCGTCACCCTCGCCGGCGATGCCGACCTCGACGGCGACGTCGATTTCAACGACTTCCTCGTCCTCCAAAGCAAGTTCGGCCAGGCCAATACCCGCTTCGATGAGGCCAACTTCAACTACGACGGCTTCACCGATTTCAACGACTTCCTCGCCCTGCAGGCCAACTTCGGCCAGAGCGTCACCGGCGACGAAGTCGCCTTCACCTCGGCCCAGGTCGCGGCGATGACCGCCTTCGCCAGCGTCGTCCCCGAACCGGCCAGCCTCACGCTGATCGGCATGGGCGCGGCAGGCCTCCTGGGCCGCCGGCGTCGCAGCCGCTAATCGGCGGTATTACAAACGTTGGGACCGTGCGGCCGTTCGGGTGCGTTGCCCGGACGGCCGCACATATTTTTTGCGCCGAGCGTTTGGATTAGACGCGCCGCACGGCCCGATTTATCCTCGGCGGTCGTGTTCGCCCATCGCCTGCCGGTCGTTCGTTTTGCCGCCATCGGCTCGATGCTGTTCGCTGCCGGCGTTCGTGCCGATTCGCTAATCCTTCAGGGGACGCCGCCGCAGCGGGTCACGATCAGCGGTTTTTCGGACGGCAAGCTGCAGTACGCCACCGAACGCGGCTCGGCCGCCGAGCGGGAATACGCACGAATTCAGCAGATCGCCGTCGATAACGAACCCGCCCTGACGATTGCCGAAACCGCCCGTATCGGCAATCAGGCCGACGCCGCCCTCTCCGGGTACGTGAAGGCGATTCGCGGTTCGTCGACGGCGTGGGTGAAGGCGTACGCCGCCCGCCGCATTGCAGATGCCAACACCGACAAGTTTGAGCCCCGGCTCGTTGCGTACGTCGGCCTGTTGCAGATCGCGTCGCCCGACGCCCCCGCCGCCAAGCCGGCCTTGCCCGAACGCGGCAGCCGCCTGCTGGACTCGGCCGTTAGCGACGTCGAAAACGCCCTTAAATCGCCACAACTCGCGGACGCACCGAAGCTCGCCCTCTTCAACTTCCTGGCCGAACTCCACGGCCAGCGGGGTGACGACGCGGCCGTCACGGCGACGGTCGAGCGGATGGCCCGCTCGTCGCCGGCGGCCGCGAATGATCCGGTCGTGCAGTCCCGGCTCGTCGGCCTGAAAGTCAGCAAGGCCAAGGCGGCGGCTGAGAAAAACGACTTCGCCGCCGCGCTGAAAATCATCAACGACGTTCAGTCCCAGATCACCGACCCGCAACAGCAGGCCGACGCGTTCTTTATCATCGCCCAGGCGAAGCTGGCGTCGGCCGACAAGTCCGACACGCCCGCCCGGCAGGACGCCGCGCTGGCGTTCATGCGGGTGGTCGTTGTTGCCAAAAACCTTCCCGGCCGGCCTAATATGCTGGTGAGCCTGCGGGCGACCGCGGGCATCCTGGAACAGACCGGCGACCCCGCCGGGGCGGCCAAGCTGTACGGGCAGATCGCCCGCGACTTCGCCGACGACCCCGCCGCCGCCGCCGAAGCCAAGGCGGACGTCCAACGCCTGCAAGGCAAGTAGCCCGCCGATTTTGCCGCGCCGGGCGTGCGTCATCCTTTCCCCCAGACCCGATTTTCGGTATCAATGCCCCTTCCCGGTGTCCGGGCAAACTCATGTACACGTTTTTCGACAATCACGGCAAAAAACTCATGGCGGTGCTGGTGGCCTTCCTGGCGCTCGTCTTCCTCCTGCCGGCCGGCTTCAACGGCTTTAACGGCGGCGGCCACGGTCGCCTCGGGAAGATCAACGGCAAGGCGGTCGACGTCGCCGAGGTCCAGCAGGCGCAGGTCATGCTCGCGTCACTCAACCGCCTGCTGATTCCCCAGCAAACCCAGGACGGCCTTTCGACGTTCGTCCCGGCACCGGTCGCCATCCTCGGTAAGCAGACCTACGACAAAGTCGAGCGTGACCCGCTCCTGCTCTATCTGCTGATCCGTGAAGCGCAGGAAGTCGGTGCCGTCGTCGACAGCGGTTCGCTCGATCGTGCCCTGAGCGCCCCCGCTCAGTACCGCGGCGATAACAACCAGACGCTCGAAATCGAGCGTGTGAACCCGCTGGTCAAAGAACAACTGAAGTCAGACCTCGCCCGGCTGGCATCGGTCAGTGCGTCGCTGAACCGCGTGGAGTTGGCGTTCAAAGTCAGCCGGCCGCTGGTGGACGAGCAACTCGCCCGCGTCATGCAGCAGGTGAAGATTAAGGCCGCCGCTTTTGCGACGGCGGATTTTGAGAAGGTCGTCCCGAACCCGACTGCCGAGGAAGTTCAGCGTCAGTTCGACGCCTACAAGGACGTCGCCCCGGCCGCCATTGACAGCAACCCGTTCGGCTTCGGCTACCGCCAGCCGGACCGTTTGAAGGTGCAGTACCTCGTCGTCCCCGACGCCGAAGCCGCCAAGGCCGTTGAGGCATCGCGGTCTGCGGAGAAGTGGGAAGAAGACGCTTACCTCTACTACAGCAAGAACGCGACGGAGTTCGCCTCGACGCAACCGGCGTCGACTTCGCAACCGGCGACGCAGCCGCTCACCCGTCCGTTTGAGGAAGTGAAAGCGGCCGCGTTGGAAGCGATCCGTCGTCCGCTGATCGAACAGAAAAAGCGTGAAGTCGCCGGCCGCATCGTGCAGCGTCTGAACGCCGTCGCGAGTGGCCTTCAGCCGACGACCGGCCCGAGCGTAACGCTCGATTCGGCCGACTTCTCGTTCCAGTCGCTCCAGACACTTGCCGACGCCATCCAGAAGCAGACCGGCGTCCGCCCGACCGTCGTCGCCCCGGCCGGCCTGCTGAGCCACGCCGACCTGGCCAAGCAGGAAGGCTTCGCCGGCACGATCCACATCGTCTCGATGCAGGACGTGAAGACCGGCCCTGATTACCTGTTCGATACCTTCGCCGGGCTGCAGAATTCGACCACCACCGCCACCAAGTTAGACCTCGGCAAGCCGAGCGTCGTGCTGTCCGGCGGGAATGATTTGTACATCGCCCGCGTCGTCGGTTACGCCAAGTCGCAGCCGGCGGTGTCGTTGGATTCGGCAAAGGCGGACGTGGAACGCGATGTCCGCATCAGCCGTGCGTTCGACCTCGCCGCCGCCGCCGCGCAGGCCGCGTTGGATAAGGGCAAGGCCGCGGGCGGGCTGGACAAGGCCGCCGTGCCCGGCGTCCAGACGAGCGACTACTTCAACGCCGTCTCCGCCGCCCCGGCGGGCCTCACCGGCGCCTGGGCGGGCAGCGTTGCCGGCCCGGCATTCCAATCGTTGCGGGGCCTGAAGTCGGCCGGCGAACTGCCGACTTTCACCCTCGCCAAGCTTCGCCACGACGGGTTTGCCGTCGCGATCGAAGTCGTCGACATGAAGACGATGCTCAACACCACGATCGAGCCGATGGTCCGCCGCCAGGCCGGCGAATACGCGATGCGTGGCATGCTTTCTTCGGATTACGTCGAGAAGTGGTTCACGCTCGACGCCGTCAGCCGCCGCATCGGCTACGTTCCCGACGCCGCCCCCGCCCAGTCGCAGGAAAAAGGCCCCCGGCCCGTGAATCCGCTGCTGCCGGGCTGATATTCGCTGGCAGCTAGCCGCTAACAGCTAGCTGCCAGCTCTTCTTACTTTTCGATACGATCCAACCCATGGCCACGCTCAGCTACCGAACCGCCGGCGAGTCTCACGGCAAAGCACTCATCGCCCTCATCGAGGGCATGCCACGCGGCGTGACGATCGACCATGACCTCATCAACGCCGAGCTCGCCCGTCGCCAGGGCGGCTACGGTCGCGGCGGGCGGATGAAGATCGAAACCGACAAGGCCGAGTTCCTCACCGGCGTCCGCATGGGTCACACGATCGGTTCGCCGATCACCATGCTCGTGCCCAACAAGGATTACCGCCTCGACGACCCGGCCAAGACGCCGCCGCTCACCCGCCCGCGCCCCGGCCACGCCGACCTCGCCGGCAGCATCAAGTGGCTGACGAATGACTGCCGCGAAACGCTCGAACGCGCCAGCGCCCGCGAAACGACGATGCGCGTCGCCGCGGGCTCGCTGTCGCGTTCGCTGCTGAAAGAATTCGGCATCCAGGTCTTCGGCTTCGTGCGGCAGGTCGGCGAGGCCCGCGGCGCACGTCGCATTGTTGGATGGACGTCCTGACGCCGCGGCGGAAGCCGCGGATTCCGCCGAGTTCGAAGAAACCACGCACAAATCCACGGCTTCCGCCGCGGCCTCTGCCCCGTCGCTCCTCAACCAGTTGATCGCGTTGCGCGATGCCTCTGACGTCTACTGCCCCGACCCGGCCAGCAGCGACGCGATGCGCGACTTCATCAACCAGGCCAAGCTCGCCAAGGACACCGCCGGCGGCATCGTGGAGTGCCACGTCTTCGGTTGCCCGGTCGGCCTCGGCAGCAGCATGACCGGCGACGGCCGGCTCGACGGCCGCATCGGCGGCGCGGTGATGAGCATCCAGGCGTTCAAGGGCGTGGAGATCGGCATGGGCTTCGAGGCCGCCACGCTACCCGGCAGCCGCGTGCACGACGAAATCAATTACGACGCCAGCGTCGCCGACCGGCCGCACCTGGGCTTCGTTCGCCCCACCAACAACGCCGGCGGCCTGGAAGGCGGCATGACCAACGGCATGCCCGTCGTCGTCCGCGGCGCGATGAAACCCATCGCCACCCTCGGCAAGCCGCTC
This sequence comes from Tepidisphaeraceae bacterium, assembly GCA_049840775.1. Lineage (GTDB taxonomy): Bacteria > Planctomycetota > Phycisphaerae > Tepidisphaerales > Tepidisphaeraceae > RYN-431. The sequence continues at coordinate 681,158 of JASGJJ010000002.1, read as the reverse complement.
CGCTCCATCGACCTGGCTACGAAAGAAAGCAGCGAAGCCGGCTGGGAACGCAGCGATATCAGCGCCATCAGCGCGGCCAGCGTCATCCTCGAAAACGTCGTCGCCTTCGAAATCGCCAAGGCGATGATCGAGAAATTCGGCGGCGATTCGCTCGTCGAGATGAAACAGAACTACGCCGCGTATCTCAAGGCCGCCCGGGAATTGGGCCTGACGCAGCCGTAAGGCACGGCTCACTTCAATGAGCCTGCAAACTGCTTGTGAATCAACAGGCCCGCTGAAGCGGGCCGTGCCGGCGGCCTACTTCGTCTCAGTTACTTTTCCAGAATCGCCGAACACCTTCATCGCCGGCAGCACTTCGCCGGTGTGGTCGAAGAGCGCCTCATTGCCGTCGCGCCAGATCGGCCGGCCTTTGACGCGGATCGAGTCTGAATACCACCAGACGTAACCGACGCCGCGGCCATTCGGCAGTTCGGCGAGTGCGTCACGGCAAGCCCGCAAATACTCAGCTTGGCCCTGCGGCGATTGCGGCCAGAGCATCGTCTTGTCGCCTTTGATGCCACCCGTCGGCATCCACGGGTACGCGACCTCCGCCAGCAGAATGCCCTTGTCATGCGTGGCGACAAGATCGCGCATGTTCTTTTTCAGTTCGGCGAGAGAGTCATCCCAGGTCGGGTAAAAACTCAGGCCGATGAGGTCAAAGTCGATTGGCGTGCCGCCATCTTCCGTCAGGCGTTTAAAGAACGTCTGCGGTAACCCCGGCCGGCCGCCGCCGTGGATGTGCAACACGACCGGAATTCGTCGGCCATCCTTTTCGCACGACCGCACCGCCGCGACGCCCGCATTCAATAGCCGGGCGAGTTTCTGCCAGCTTTGTTTCGCTTCGGGCGTCGTTTTGTACGACACGCGGCCGTCGGGCCAGAGCATGCCTTCGGTGATTTCATTGCCGACCTGCACCATGTCCGGCCCGGCGCCGGCTGCCTGAAGGTCTTTGATTATGCTCGCCGTGTAATCGCCGACTCGTTTTTCTAGGGCGTCAAAATCCAGTGCGTTCCACGCCTTCGGCTTCGTCTGGTGTTGCGGGTCGGCCCAGGTGTCGGAGTAGTGAATATCGAGCAACAGTCGGCCGCCCGCGGTTTTGATTCGCCGGGCAAGGCTGCGCACGGAGTCGAGGCTTTGGGTGGCACCCCAATTCTTTTTCGGATCGGGATCAGGATCGACAAAAACGCGGACACGAAAGAGTTCACAGCCGTGCCGGCGAAGGATGGTGATTTCGTCGTCAGGCTTGCCTTGATCGCGGAACAGACCGCCGTCTCGTTCGATGTCTGGCAGAGAGGAAACGTCCGCCCCGGCCAACACGCCCGCCGCCGCTGCAAAGGCTGTAAGCGATAACGACGCGATGATTGTGCGAAGAACGACGTGCCGAAAACCCGTCATGATGCGTTCTCATCCCCGGCCACGATCGGCCGGTGGACGAGTTTGGCGTCGAGTGAGGGCATAAGCAATTCCAACGGCGTTCGGCGCTTCAGGATGGCGATCACCGCCGTCACCGCGAGCAACACTGCTGCCGCCGTCGTGTTCTGCCAACTCGACAACTCCCACGCCTGCCAGTTCACAAAACGCAGGCCGTGAAGCGGCCAGAGATAATCGATCGGCCAACCCGGTCCCGAACCGAAATAGTCCATCAATAAATGTAGATGAAAGGCGATACCATAAACGAGGAACCGCCACGCCCTGCCGATCACCGGCCGCGGCGTGAGTGCCGCCATCACGCCGCAGACAATCATGCAAAATGGCAGGTTATGAGCCGCGACGTGGTGCCAGCGTTGATACAACTCATTGCCGAAGACAATGCCCAGGCCGTCCACGTCGGGCACGGTCGCGGCGATCATGCAGAACAGCCGCTCGCGGGCGTTCATCGGCACCGCATTGCCGAGCACCCAGCCGCTGAGGATGTGCGTCGGAATGTGCATGGTTTTAATCGGCCTGACGCGAGGTCTGCCGGACATCGACGGCCGAGCCACGCCAGTCGATCTTGCCACTGATCGCCCGGCGAATCGAAAAGCAAAGAATGGCGATTTCGATCGGCACGCTGACCGGCGTGAGCAACGCGTAAGCCGGCGAGTTGCCGCTCCACCGCCAGACGAATCCGAGCACGGCCGTCATCAGCAGCCAGTGCACGCCGACGGCCAATGCCCAATAAGCGTGATGGTTCGTCAATGCGACGCCGATCGCTGCCGGCAGCAAGCTCATCACGCAGAAAAGCAAAAACGCGATCGTCCGCACCATCGGCCAAACGCTGCCGCGGGCCGTGCCGGCGAAGATACGGGCCCAGCCGTTGAACATCTGATTGAGGCTCGTGTGCATCCGCGTCGCCGCCAGGTGCGGGCCGGTGAGGAAGCGGGTTTTGAATTCGTTCTTTTTGAGCAGCCGCATGAGTTCGACGTCTTCGACGATGCGATCCCGCACCGCCGCGTGGCCGCCGACTTTGTGATACGCCGACGCCCGGATCAAAAAAACCTGTCCATTGGCAAGGGCTTTTTCGTTTTCGGATTCTTCGTTCGTCTGGTCGCCCTGAAAGACCGTCATCCAGGTGCTCGCCAGCAGCGGCAACATCAGGCGTTCGATGAACGTATGCGTTTCAATGCGTGTGAGAATGCTGATCGCGTCATACTGCCGGGCCAAGGCGACGGCGGCGAGTTTTGACAATGCTTCGGGCTGCAGGCGGACGTCGGAATCGACGAAGAAAACCCACTCGCCTCGAGCGGATTCGACGCCTTTGGAAAGTGCATGACACTTGCCCAGCCAGCCGGTCGGCAAGCCATCAATGTGCAGCACCCGCATCGGCGCGGCGGCGTTGGCGGCGACTTCATCCAGTACGCGGCCGGTATCGTCCGTGCTGCGATCGTTGATCGCGATGATCTCAAACCGCGGGTAGTCCTGAGACAACACGTCACGAATGCAGTCAGCAATTACCGGGCCTTCGTCTTTGGCCGGGATCAGGATCGACACCAGCGGCGGCTCGGCCGGCAGTGTGTCGCGGTTCCGGACGAGCTTGTTCATCCGCTCGCGGCCGATGGACACGAAATACGCCACCAGCAGCCACGTCACCGGGCCGAGGAGGACGTACAGGACGAAGAAAATGAGCTGCAGGCCGTGCATTGCGAGGACGGCGTTCCCTCAAAACGAGGCAGGGCCACTTCAGTGGCCCTGTTGCTCGAAAAAAGGCGGGGCCACCCGAGTGGCCCCGCCCGTTAATTGCAAAACGCCGCTCACATCAACGGCGAAATCTGTGGCTTCGTCGGGGCGTTGGCGTTGAAGTGCTTCTTCGCTTCGCCGACGAGGTAGAAGCTGCCGGTGATGCAGATGAGGTCTTCCTTGGTCACCGCACGGTTGGCGATGCTGAGGGCCTCTTCAAGCGTGTCGGCGACCTGCGCCATCTTGCCGTAGAGTTCGACGTACCGGTTGGCCAGTTCCTGAGGGTCGGCCGAGCGGATGTTGTTAACGCGGGTGAAGATGACTTTGTCGGCACCGCTGGTGACGCGTTCGAGCATGCCGTCGATGTCTTTATCGCCACAGCAACCGAAGATGACGATCATGCTGTCGTACGGGATGTGCTGGCCGATGGCCTTCATCATCGCGTCGATGCTGGCGGCGTTGTGAGCGCCATCGACGATCACCTGCGGGGGCTGGTGCTTGACGATCTCCATACGGCCTTCGATGGTCGTCTTGGCGAGGCCTTCCATCGCCTTGTTGTCGTCGATCGGGATGCCTCGGCCTTTGAGCTTGTCGATGACCGCCAGCGCCAGGCCGCAGTTGATCGCCTGGTGTTCGCCGAAGAGCGGGACGGCCAGGTGTTCGAACTTGCTGGTGGCGGTGGTCAGACAGACCCTGTTGTGTCGGCCGAGCATGCGGCTGGACTCAAACCGGTAGCTGAACTCGATCGACTTGCCGGCGATATCGAGCGGCGCGCCGACTTTCTGGGCGATGCGTTGCAGCACCGGCTCGACGGCCGGGTCTTGCAGGATCGTGACGGCCGGGACGCCGGGCTTGAAGATGCCGGCTTTTTCCTCGGCGATGCGCGCCAGGGTGTGGCCGAGCTGGGCCATGTGGTCTTTGCTGATGCTGGTGATGGCCGTCACTTCAGGCTTGAGGACGTTGGTGCTGTCCAGACGCCCGCCGAGGCCGGTCTCGATGACGGCGATATCGACCTTCTGGTCGGCGAAGTATTTGAACGCCATCGCGGTCAGCACGTCGAAATACGACGGCGTCGGCTTGGCCTTGGCGACCAGCGGCTCGATGGTTTTGGTCAGCTTGTTGAAGTCAGACTGGCTGATCATTTCACCGTTGATGACCATGCGTTCGCGGACGTCCACAAGGTGCGGGCTGGTGTACAGGCCGACCTTATAGCCGCAGGCTTGCAGCATGTTGGCGATCATCAGGCAGGTGCTGCCCTTGCCCTTGGTGCCGGCGACGTGCACGCTGCGGAACGTGTCCTGCGGGTTGCCGAGCTTTTTCAGCAAGGCCCGCATGCGGTCGAGGTCGAAATTTTCCGGGGTGTATCGCACGATGCGCAACTTCTCATAGTCAGCCAGCCCGCTGAGGAACTTGCTGGGCTTAACTGTAGGAGCCACAACGGCGGCGATGGCGGCGGCGGCCGGGTTGACAACGGCAACCTTGGCCTTCATAACCGGGGCTTTAGCGACCACGGCCGGCTTGGCGACGGACTTCGTTGGGGCTTTCTTTGCAGCTGGTTTGGCCGGCTTGGCAGGAAGAGCGACGGTCTTGCGGCGAGGAGTGGTACGCTTCACTTTCGAGCGTGCGGGCATAGGTGGGACATCCTACCGCTCGAAATCGGCCGTCGCAAATTTTGAAGATAAGTACAACACCCAGCCGATGTTACGGATTTCGACAGGCTCACCGGGAATTTGATTGTTCCCCGAGGCCCGGGGGTGTACACTCTCCCACCCATTTTGCCTACCAAAGCAGCAGCCTCAATGCCGTCGAAGCCTAAAAAAGTCGAATCCGTTGCCTTTGTCAGCCTCGGCTGCGCCAAAAACCTCGTCGACAGCGAGCGAATGCTCGGTCTGCTCGCCGCGGACGGCATCGCCATCGTCCCCGACGCCGAAGACGCAGATGCTGTTGTCATCAATACTTGCGGCTTTCTGGAGGCGTCCAAAGACGAGTCGATGCGCGAAATCAACGACGCCATCGCCCTGAAAGACGCCGGCAAGCTTCAAAAGGTCATCGTGGCCGGCTGCCTGGTGCAGCGGCATAAGACGATGCTGCTGGACGAGGCCCCCGGCATTGACCGGCTGGTGGGCGTGTTCGACCGTGACCACATCGTCGAGGCCGTCCGCGGTGTCGACAACCCGCGGCAGGCGCACGGCCACTATTTGGGTAAGTATCACGACTTATCGAAAGAACTGACCGAAAAGGCGATCATCGAAGGGCGATTGTCGAGTGTCGAAGCCGGCATTTCTTCGACCAACGACAATCCACAATCGACAAACGTCAAGCGAAACCGCCTGCCGGTCTTTGAAGACGACCGCGCCCGGCTCCGGTTGACGCCCCGCCATTATGCCTATCTTCGCATGAGCGAAGGCTGTAACCAGGGTTGCAGCTTCTGCACGATCCCCAGCATCCGCGGCCCGATGCGCAGCAAGCCGATGGAACAGATCATCGCCGAGGCGAAGGAACTGGCCAGCGACGGGGCCGTCGAGCTGAATCTCATCGGGCAGGACACCACCAGCTACGGCACGGACATCAATTACGCCGCCGGGCTCTCCGGGCTGCTCCGCACGCTGAACAAAGACCTCCCCAAAGACGTGCAATGGCTCCGGCTGATGTACGCCTACCCGTCGTGCTTCACCGACGACATGATCAAAGCCATCGCCGACAGCGATCGGGTCGTGAAGTACATCGACATGCCGCTGCAGCACATCAGCGACCGCATGCTCGCCCTGATGAAGCGCCGCGTGACGGGTAAAGAAATTCGCACGCTGCTCGATAAACTCCGCAAGTGGGTGCCGGGCATGGCGATCCGCACGACTTTCATCGCCGGCAGCCCGACGGAAACCGAAAAAGACCACGAAGAACTCGTCCAGTTCATTAAGGATTACGAGTTCGAACACCTCGGCGTCTTCCCCTTCAGCCCCGAGCCCGGCACGCCCATGGGCCGCATCGCCGAGCAACACGAGCAGGCCACCAAGGACCGCTGGATCGAAAACCTCATGCTCACGCAGCAGGAAATCGTCTTCGCCCGCAATGAAAAACGCGTCGGCGAACTGATGCCGGTGATGATCGAGTCGAAGCAGAAAGACGGCACGTACGTCGCCCGCCACCAGGGCCAGGCGCCGGACATCGACAGCGTGGTGTTCGTCAGCAGCCGCCAGAAGCTCGCGGCGGGCGAAATCGTCAGCGTAAAGGTCACGGACTACCAGGCTTACGACCTCATCGCACAAGTCCCTACAAAAAAGGGCCAAAGTTTGAAGGTCGTCAAGGCATAGACGGGCCGCGCCGATCGCCTACGCTGGGGGTGACATGCCTTTAGGTATTTCGCTCGCGTTATTACCGTTGCTGATTCTTGCGAACGCGTTTTTCGTGGCCGCGGAATACGCGGTCGTTTCGGTCCGTCCCGCCCAGATCGCCGCCCTGCGGAAAACCCGCCGCCGCGGCACGGCCATCGCCATCGAGCAGCTCAAAGCTGACCCGACGAGCGCCATCGGCGCGATTCAGGTCTGCATCACGATGACGAACCTGATGCTCGGCTGGATCGGCGAGCCGGCGATGTCGCGCGTGCTGCACATCATCCTCGGCCCGATCGGCGGCTTCATCCCGGCCGCCATCTTCGCCGCTTTTTCGACCGCCCTGAGCTTTATCGTCGTCACCCTGCTGACCGTCGTTCTCAGCGAACTGCTGCCCAAGGCACTCACACTGCGTTACGGCCTGTTTGCGGCAATGCTCACCGCCCGCCCCACCGTCTGGATCCAGCGCCGTCTGGCCGCTGGTCTGGCTGATGAACCACATCGCCAACGCCGTCACGCGGCCGCTGGGTTTGGGGCGTGTCGATGAAATGGATGACGAGCCGGTCACGGTCGAAGAGCTTCGCCTGCTCGCCCAGCGTGCCACGGAAAACGGCACGCTTACCCGCCGCGGGCAGTCCCTGGTCCTGAATAGTTTGAGCCTGATCGAACGCACCGCGCGCGACGTCATGATCCACCGCAGCCGCGTGGCCTATGTCGATTTGAAGAAGTCGATGGACGAAAATCGACAGGTAATGAACGCCCACCTCTACAGCCGCCTGCCGCTCTGTGACGGCGGGTTCGATCGCGTCATCGGCGTTGTCTACACGAAGGAATTCCTGACCGCCTTCGCCGAACAGACCGATTCCAGCGTCCTGCAACTCATCGCCAAGGCCCCCGTTTTCGTGCCCGAACAGGTGAACGTCGACCGCCTCGTGAGCACGTTCCGCGAGTACAACACGCAACTGCTGCTGGTCACCGACGAACACGGCAGCGTGCAGGGCATCGTCACCCTCGACGACGTACTGGACGAACTGCTGGAAGACACACAGCCCGCCGCCACCAACCCGCTGACTGCCGGCAAACCGATTTCCGTGCCCGGCGACACGCCGGCGCGCGACATCCGCTCGCGTTACGGCCTGCCGGAATGGGCAGACGATTCGACGGCGACAACGCTGGCGGGCGTCTTGATCGCTCACGCCGGCCGCGTGCCCGGCACGGGCGAAGTGATCGAAGCCGACGGCTTGCGTTTCAGGATTGAAGAAAGCGACCCGCGACGCATCGGCGAAGTCGCCCTGCTCGGCCCCGTCGAAACCGCGACCGCCGAAGCGTCCGCCTAACGCACCGCCGCTGTGCTTTTGGAGGGCGGCAGTCCCTGCCGCCTTTTTCGAAAGTCAGAAGCGGCGTCACGGAGTGACGCCCTCCAGATGCCATCGTTACTTAAACGCACCGCGGGGTTGGCGATCGCCGAAGCGACTGCCAACCCCGCGTTTTCACGAACTGATTCGAATTAGCGGCTGCGACGACGCAGCATCGCGGTGCCACCCAGGGCGATCAGCGCGAGGCTGGCGGGCTCGGGAACCGCGGTGCTGTAGAGGCCGGCGATTTCTTCGGCCGTCAGGGCGCGGTTGAAGACGGCGGTCTGGTCGCTGTAACCGGTGTACAGTTGGCCGCCGGCGCTCGTGCCGTTGCCGGTATTGGCGGCATTGAGTGCGTTGAAAATGCCGCCCGTCGAGAAGATGCCGGCACTCGTGCCCGTGCCGTAAGTCAATGACGTGTTAGCGAACGTCGCCGAGCCCGTCCCGACGAGCGTGCCATTGACGTACAAGCTGAGCGTGTCGTTCGCGTAATCGGCGACACCGACGATGTTGGCGAAATCACCGGCGTTATAGCCGGCGTCGGCGTAGGGGACGACCAGCGACTGGAAGGCGTCGGTCGAGACACTGCGGCCGCCGACGCGGATGCCGGTGCTCGTGAAATTCAACTGAAAACCCGTGCTCGCCGAGGTGTTGCTGGTCGTGCCGACAACGACCGCGGCAAGAGTCGGCAACGCCGTGCTGGTCGGCAGCGTATCAATCCGGGCCCAGGTGCTGACGGTCATGGCACTGGTGGACGTCGCGGTGCGGAACGCGGCCGTGTTGGCGATGCCGGTCGTGCCGTCCGGCGAGACGCTGCTGGCGAATGCCGTGTTCGCCGAGTTGTACTGGGCGACATTGTTCGTCGTGTTGAAGCCCGAATAGCCGTTGGCGGCATTGTAGGTCGACCCGACGCCGAACTGCCCGCCGGCACTGGCGGTGCTGCTGGCGGTCGAGCGAATGCCGTACAGCGAATAGCCGGAAACGGCATTGGTGCCGGTGGCGATCGACGTATCCACGTCGGCCGAAGCATTGGCGGTTTCGTAGGCGAAATAGGTGACGGGATTGAGGGCGTTCACCGCGGTGTCATACGCGGCCGCCTGAGCAAAACTCGCCGCCCCGCCGGCCAACGCCAGTGACAACATCGGCAGGGAACGAACGACGGATCGGATCGAAGCGCTAGCCATTCTGAAATTCCTGTGGTCGAACAAACAAGCGGTTGGTCAACGCATCGCAACCAAGAGCGGACACGTTGACAATGAGATACTTGCTTGTTGACACCAAGGCAACAGAATTTCGAACAACTTACAAAAGATTATTGACCCATTTTTGCGAACGGCAAAAACGAAGATTCGTGCGCCTTGGAATCACACCAAACGCACGAACGTCGCCCGAATTTTAGAATCAACACGTTGACAGTTCGCCAACAAAATCAGCCGATCGCCCGCATCTTCTGGACGCACTCGGTCAGTGCGGGGACGGGGTTTTCCGGGTCAGCCTCGTATTCGATGACGGCGAAGCCGTCGAAGCCGTTGTCTTCGAGCGCTTTCACGAAGGCGGGCAAATCGAGGTTGCCCGTGCCGACGACCACGTCGTGCCATTGGGCGTTTTTGTCGAAGACGAAGTCTTTGTAGTGGATGCCATACGTGCGGCCGGCGAATTTTTTGGCCCATTCGACGGGCTTGCCATGGTTCGGGCCCGTCTGCATGCACCAGGCGGTGTCGATGTTGACGCCCAGGTTCGGGCCGCCAAGCTTGAGGAGGTATTCGAGCACGTCCGCCGACCCGCCGAACATGTAGCCGCCGTGGCAGTGGATGGCGATTTTAATGCCGAATTCTTCCGCCAGTTTCACCGCCGCCGGCACGGCTTCGATGTGCGTGGCTGCCGTGAAATGGGCGCTGATGTACTTGGCCCCGGCGATTTTCGCGCACTCGAACCACTTGCGTTCCTCGGCGACATTGCCGGTGAACGTCTGCACGCCCAGGCTGACGATTTTCACGCCGGCGTCGGAATGGATTTTAACGACATCGCCGAAGGCTTCGGGCTTGGAGAAATCGGCATGGACGCCGCAGATTTCCAGCTTGTCGACCCCGATCGTGCGGACTTTTTTCGCCAGCTCGGCATTGTCCTTGGTGGTGCGGAAGCAGTAGCTCTGAACGCCGAAGTCGCGGGCCGGGCTGGGCATAGGTTCGTCCTTGGTCGAATTCCCAGCAGCGTAATGGAATGCGACAGGGTGACAAGCGGCAGCTTTGCGTCGATTTGCGTCACTTTGGAAAGCCCGGCCGCCGGCTTACAATCGGCGTCCATTGTGGCGGCAAGTTCCTAACCTCATCACGACCTCCCGGCTGATTTTGGCCGTGGTCTTCTTCGTTCTGCTCTCGTGGTATCAATACGAAGGCCGCGGGCACTCGACGCTGTTGACCTGGGCGTTCGTCATCGGCCTGGTGGCGATTACGACGGACTATCTGGACGGCTACCTTGCGCGAAAGTGGAAAGTCGAAAGCCGCTTCGGCCGAGTCGTTGACCCGTTCGTCGACAAAATCCTCGTGCTCGGCAGCTTCATTTTCTTCGGCGGGAAAAATTTCATCATCCCCGGCGAAATCATCGGCGGGCAGAAAGGCGTCGCACACACCATCACGGGCATCACCCCGGCGATGACGGTCATCATCCTCGGCCGGGAACTGCTCGTCACCAGCCTGCGCGGCCTGATGGAAAGCGCCGGCGTGAGCTTCGCGGCCGATAAAAGCGGCAAAATTAAGATGGTGCTGCAGTCGGCGACCATTCTCATCATCGTGGCGTACGTTTATTTCATCGGCGTCATGAGCCGGCAGCACCCGGAGTGGGACAGCAGCTACATCACCGCCGCCACTGTTTTCCGCAACGTCATGATCTGGCTGACCTTGGCCGTCACGTTATGGTCAGCTTGGGGCTACCTGCGGCGGTCGGTCGCGTTGATGCGGGCCGGGTAACTCGGTCGATAGTCGGAGTGAGGTTCGAACGTCTAACCACTAACCAGCCGAAACCTTTACCCGACTCCCCTCCCGCATGAACGACTTCATCATCGCGATCATCCTCGGCATCGTCGAAGGGCTGACCGAATTCCTCCCCGTCAGTTCCACCGCCCACATCCGCCTGGCCCAAGGCCTGCTCGGCGTGAGCCTGCACGACAACTTCTGGAAGCTTTTCGCCGTCGCCATCCAACTGCCGGCCGTGCTGGCGGTGGTGGTTTACTTCCACGAGCGAATCTGGGGCTTCCTCAAATCGTTCTTCCAGCCGCGTGGCAGTGTCAAGGAATACCTGACGCACCCGGTCATCCTGGTCGGCATCGCGACGGTGGTCACCATCATCCCGGCCGTCCTGGCGAAGAAATTCATCAAAAACAACCTCGAATCGCTCTGGATCATCGGCGGCGCGCTCATCGTCGGCGGCGTCATCATGGCGGTCGTCGATACGATCTTCGGCAAGCGCGAGAAAAAGCTGATCTCAGACACCGAGGCCGCCGAACTCGCCGACCAACCGCCTGAACCGCATTCGCCGTTCGACGCCATTAATTATGAAAAGCCCGCGCCGAATCTGCCGATCGTTACCAAGCTCGAACAAATGAAACCCTGGCAGGCGGCGTGGATCGGTGCCGTGCAGGTGCTGGCGGCGATTTTCCCGGGTACCAGCCGCTCGATGTGCACCATCGCCGCGGGGCAGGTCGCCAATCTCACGCGTGCCGTGGCGTTGGAGTTCAGCTTCTTCCTGTCGATCCCGATCATGATGGCCGCCTTCGTGAAGGACATGAAGGATTCGCTCTCCCCCGACGACGAGGCCTACATCGGGCACGCCTTAACCCGCCATGAATTGCTCATCCTCATGACCGGCTCGCTGGCCAGCTTTGTGGTCGCTTTGGCGGTCATCGCGTGGTTCATGGCCTGGGTGCGGAAGCGCGGGTTTGTACCGTTCGCGATTTATCGCGTTATCATTGGCATGGTTGTTCTGGTCGTCGCCGCTCGCGCATGAACATGGTGCTGCTCATCCTCCGCGGTGCGTTCGTCCTGCTGCTGGCCGCAGTGGGCTGGCACTACGTGGTGGACCCGTCGCGCGTGCTGGGGACGCAGACCTGGCTCGCCTTGCGCTCGCCCTGACGATCGCCGTCATTGCGGTGTCGATTGACGTCCTGGCGTCCCGCAAAAAGCTCGCGATTTTCGCCGGCAGCTGCCTCGGGCTGATGGTCGGCGTCGCCATCGCTTACGCGCTCTCTTTTGTCATCCAGCTGCTCGTTCAGCAGTTCGTTTCCGTCGACGGTGCCGACCCCACAACCGGCCTGCCGCTGACAAACGCGCAGGTGAACGAGTTGAAAGTCGCCCGCGACGCGCTGCAGTCGTTTCTGACTCTCGTCTGCGGCTGTCTGACGACTTACCTGTCGATCAGCTTCATCCTTCAAACGAAGGACGATTTCCGTTTCATCATTCCGTACGTCGAATTCCGCAAGCAACTCCGCGGCAACCGGCCGCTGCTGCTGGACACCAGCGCCCTGATCGACGGCCGAGTCGTGCCGATGCTGGAAACGGGGATTTTCGAGAGCCAGATCATCGTGCCGCGTTTCGTGCTGACCGAGTTGCAAACCGTAGCCGACAGTGCCGACCGCCTGAAGCGCAACCGCGGCCGGCGCGGCCTGGACATCGTTGCCAAGCTGCAGGCCACCGCCGGGCATGAAGTCGTCACTTACGACACGCCCAACTCCAACGACCATGACCCGGTCGATCAACGGCTCATTACGCTCGCCAAGGAGCTTGAAGCGCGCCTGGTCACCACCGATTACAACCTCAACAAGGTCGCCCAGCTCGCCGGCGTCGACGTGCTGAACGTCAACGAACTGGCCACCAAGCTCAAGCCCGAAGTGCTGCCCGGCGAGCGGCTGCGTGTGAAGGTGATCAAGCCCGGCGAAAGCCCGGGGCAAGGCATCGGGTACATGGACGACGGCACGATGGTCGTCATTGAGCAAGGCCGCCCGCATATCGACAGCGAAGTCGAATTCGTCGTCACCAATACCGTCCAGACCGCCGCCGGCAAGATGATCTTCGGCCGCATCGGCGACGGCCCCGTGCAGCGCGGCCGGGCGGCGTCGTAATGCTCGGGCGTCTCGCCGTCATCCTTCCCGCAGCCGGCCTGAGCACGCGATTCGGGCGGAACAAGCTCAAAGAAGTGTTGCTCGGCAAAACCGTGCTGCTGCGATCGATCGAAGCTTTTCTTGACCGTGCCGACACCGCCCTGCTGATCCTGGCAACCACGCCGGGCGTTGCCCCTGAAACGTATCTGCCGCCGGACGTCGCCGGGCGATTGAAAGGCTCAGACCGCGTGCGCCTCGTTGAAGGCGGCCCGACGCGTGCCGAGAGTGTTCAGGCCGCCCTGCTTGCCGTGCCGGGCGACATTGAATTCGTCGCCGTCCATGACGCCGCCCGGCCACTGGTGAGCGGCGACCTCCTCGATCGCGTTTACACCCACGCCGCATCTCACGGATCAGCCGTGCCGGCGATGGCGGTGAAACTGACGATCAAGCAAGCCGCCGGCCCACTGCCGGCGGCGGTTCAGCGGACGCTGCCTCGAGCGGATTTGTGGGAAATGCAGACGCCACAGGTGATGCGCCGCGCCGACCTGCTGGCCGCCTACGAAACCTGCCGCGCCGATGGCAACCATCACGGACGACGCCCAGCTGCTCGAACTCGCCGGTTTCCCCGTTTGGCTGGTCCCCGGCGAGGAACGGAATCTCAAGCTGACGACCGCCGCCGATCTGGTTATTGCGGCGTCGTTTCTTCAGCAGACTTAGGCACGGCTCGGCCGGTGATCTCCGCGATCGTGGACATCAGCGAAATAGCATTCACCGGCTTGGCCAGGTGCGTCTGGAAACCCGCGAGAATGGCGCGGTGACGGTCTTCATCGCGGGCATACGCGGTCAGCGCCACCGCCGGCACGGCCAGGCCGGCGGCGCGGACGCGGGCGATCAGCGCGTAGCCGTCTTCCCCAGGCATGCCGATGTCGCTGACCAGCACGTCAGGCTGTTGTCCGCCGGTGAGGCTCGCCATCGCCTCGCTGGCCGAGCCTACGGTCGTGACGACAGCGTCGCGGTCTTCGAGTAAGCGTTTCACCAGGCCGCGGGCGTCGGGCTCGTCGTCGACGACCAGCACCCGCAGCCCCGCCACCGATGCCACGGCGGCGGCGGACTTGGTCTCTTCATCTCCGGGCGGACGCACGGCGACATCGGGCGGCAATTTCGCCGCCTGCAGTGTCGGCAAGGCGACGGCGAACGTCGCCCCGCAGTTCGTCCCTTCGCTCTGCACCCGCACCCCGCCGCCGTGACTTTCGACCAGGCTTTTCACGATCGCCAATCCCAGACCCAGGCCGCCGTGCTTGCGGGTGATCGACGCGTCCGCCTGGCGGAAACGATCGAAGACGTATGGCAAAAATTCCGGCGTGATGCCCTGCCCGGTGTCACTGACGACGATCTCCACGCACGGCCCGATGCCGTCACACTGCGCGACGTTCGTCACGCCCAGCCGCACGTCGCCGCCTTTGGGCGTGAACTTGATGGCGTTGGTCAGCAGGTTCCAGAGCACCTGCTGCAGCCGCCCCGTGTCGCCGGCGACATTCGCGACGTCCGGCCGGCAGTCGAGGTGAAGGCGAACGCCCTTGGCGTCGGCGGCGGGACGCACCGTGTCGATCGCCACCCGTGCCAGGGACGGCAGGTCGAGCGGTTTCACTTCCAGCCGCACCTTGCCGCTGATGATGCGGCTCATGTCGAGCAGGTCTTCGATGATCTGCGCCTGACTCCGGGCGTTCCGCCGGATGACCTCCAGCCCGGCCGAAATTTCCGCCGGCGAACCGCCGCCCGCCAGGATTTCCGCCCAGCCCAGAATCGCGTTGAGCGGCGTGCGAAGCTCGTGGCTGAGCGTGGCGAGAAACTCGTCCTTCATCCGACTGGCGTGTTCCGCCTGGTGCCGGGCGGCCTGTTCGGCGGTAAGCAGGTGTTCACGCTGCTGGGCGGATTCTTTCTCTTCCGTGACGTCGATAAACGTACCGACCGTCCGCTCGGCGACCATGCCGGCCGGCGTTTCTTCGAACAGCGTTCGCCCGCGGCAGCGGACCCAGCGGGTCTGCCCGTCCGGACGGACCGCACGGTGTTCGGCCTGAAACTGACGTGAACCGTTCGGGTCGAGCGAAGCGCGGAACCGTTCGCCGCTCAGCTTGACGTCGTCCGGATGAATTCGTGCGCCAAGGATTTCGCCGGTGAGGATCTCGTCGGCACCGACGCCATAAATCGCGCGGCCGATCTTGTTCATTTCGATCTTGCGCGGGTTGTGCTGGACCTGGAATGTGCCGGTCTGTGCGATCGCCACCGCCAACTCCAGCCATTCGCGATTGTCACGGATTTGCTCCTCGGCGAGTTTGCGCGGCGTGATGTCCTGGACGACGCCGATCATCCGCGTAATGTTGCCGTTGGCGTCGAACTGTGCCCGCCCGCGGGTGGCGACCCAGATCGTGCGATCGGGGTGGACGACGCGGTATTCCATGTCGTAATCGCCGCCGTTCGCCATCGACTGGGCGGCCGCCACGCGGATGCGTTCACGGTCGGCCTCGTGAACGAGATCGCGCATCGCGTCACGCTTGTTGACGGTGTCGGGCTGAACGCCGAATAACTTGGCGGCGAACGGGGAAAGCGTCACCTCGTCGGTATTCGGGTCCCACGCCCAGTCGCCAAGCCCGCCGGCTTCGAGTGCCAGGCTCAGTCGAATGGCATGATCACGCACGGCCTGTTGGGCACGCCGCTCTTCGGTCACGTCGTGGAGCGTCAGAATCGCAAGTTCCACGCGGCCCTGCGAATCGAACACCGGGCGGCCGCCGTATTTGACGATCAGGTCCAGCGGCTTATCAACACGCCGGACGCTCAATTCGATATCCGTCAGCGTCTCGCCACGCAGCACGCGCGGCAGCGGCCACTCATCGATCGGCAGCTTCCGGCCGGTGTCGTCGCGGAGTTCGAACTGGTCGGCAAAGGTGGCGAGATTACGGCGGACTTCGTCAAGACTGGCGTAGCCGTGCGTTTCGAGGGCCGGGCGGTTCCATTCGATGAGATTGCCGTCGGCGTCGGCGACAACGACGCCCTCGCTCATGCCGTCGATCACCGCACGCAACTGCCCGACATTCCGCTCCGCCAGACGATTGGCGATCCGCAGGTCGGCCTCGGTCTGCAGACGCACGCCGATGTCACGCAGAATTTCGACCGACCCGACAACCGTGCCGCCGTTGGCACGCAGCGGGGTCATGGTGACATCCACCTGCACGGCCCGGCCGTCTTTGTGCAGGCGAACCGTCTGGTGCGTTTCGACCGGTTCGCCGCGCCGCAAGCGGTCCAGAACGCTGATTTGGTCGTCCTGAAGGTCCGCCGGGACAAGCCGGCCGATCGACTGCCCGATGATGTCTTCCGGTTCAAAGCCGAACAACCGGGCGGCCGCGGCGTTCCAGGTCTGGATTTTTCCGTCGAGGTCTTTGCTGAGAATTGCGTCGTCCGAGCTTTCGACGATCGCCGCCAGCCTCAGCCGCGAGACGTCGACGACCGTCCGCTCCTGCCGCCGGCGGTACGAAAACCCGCTCAGCCAAACCATCATCGCCCCCGTGCCCGTGTAAAACGTCATCGAGACAGCCAATGTCGTGACGACCGTTTTGGGCTCGTTTAACGCGTTATAACAAACGATGACGACCGACTCGGCGAGCGCCACCCAGCCGACCGGCGTGCCCAGATAGCAGGTGATCGCAATGATCGTCGGGAAAAAAGTCAGAAAACGCAGATTCCCCATGGACGGCGCGAGCGCCGCCCGGATGGCATTGGCCGCCAGAATCGCCAGCGTCGCGATGACGACGCGTAGCCAGAATTGGGTTCCCTTTTGACGTGTATCCACCGCAGGCACCGAAAGTACCACGTCGACCTGCCATAAAACAGACGAGTGGTGACAGGGAAATACCCAGTCGCTACACTCGCCGTCCCGCCCGGGCGTGGCGGAATGGCAGACGCTACGGACTTAAAATCGTAACGAACGCTTCAAGCCCTTCTCGCCATTTTCTCCGATTATTCGCCTTTTCTTAGATATTTGGAGCTTTTGCATCTGCTCGCCATTCTACGCACTGGTGCGCGTGGTGCGCTAAATAACGGCTGTCGCGCCCCATTCCGCGCCCCATTTTCATCACGGTGAAGGCCCGTCATCGAGCCAGCCAAATTCGTCCAAGCGGAAGTTCCGGCTGTACGTTCCAACCAGTGCAAGGGTCTTGAGTCGTGCCAGCACCTGTACTCGTTTAGGGGTCAGCTTGTCTTCCTCCAACCACCAAGTGATCGCCGTAGAACGCAGTGTATGAAAGTCAATGGTTTCTGGGTTGTCGTCGCCGAAGTCCCACCTGATGCCTGCCCCCTCTAAATCTTTGCGGTAAATCTCAACGATGCCGTGGTTGGTTGCGGGGAAGGGAAAAAGCGGCTCATCAGAATCCCGACCCTCAACATACTGCCTCAGAGCGATGGCCAACTTCTGCGGAATCGGAACTGCCCCCTTCGTCTCATTCTTCGCATCACCCGCTTTGATCCCGATCAGTGCAGGGTTGATGTCGAGTTTGAGGCTACGAACACGAAAGCTGCGAAGCTCACCCTGTCGGTATCCACTCTTCACCGCCGTCCAGTAAAGCATCTTGCGATCCGCCGCCGTCCAGCGGGATTTCTGATGCGGATACCGTTCGAAGGTGTCGAGGTAGGCCATCAGCTTCTGGAACTGTGCCACGGTCAGCGGTACGCGTTCAATCGAAGGGTCTGAGTACTGACCCGGAGGCGAAAGATGAACCAAAGGGTTCTCGTACGCTCGTTTCGAACGAACCATCCACTTCGCAAAATCTTTGGCGGCGATCATGTAATGCCGCCGAGTCGCGACCTCCCGATCACGTTTTCCAGCAGAGACCAAAACCTCGTCCTCGGTAAACTGGCTGAGCGTGGTCGCCCCAATATCGTTGATAAGCCAACGCACCATCGCGGCTTGGCGGGTCGCATGTTCGACAGTATTAGTTTTGCGGGCGGCAACGATTTTCTGAAAAGTATCGACGTGGGCGATCAAGGGGATGTTGCGTTCGACCCTCTGCCGTTCGAGAAGACCAAGCTCGATGAGCCGCTCGCTCAGCGACTGTGGCATGTTTTCGATCCATGCCTTCAGTTCACCGGGAGGCGGGTCGCCAGCGGCCTTGGCACGAACAAGCATGTCGATTCGGTGACCTAGCCGTTCGGCAGCCGCTTTATCACGTTCGCCAGACACCTTTCGGGTGCAACCATCATGATTGCGAAAGCGGATGTCCCATTTTCGCTTCGGAGGTTTTGGTGGAATGAGGTGCATCGATCATTTGCCGCCCCTACTGTTGCGGCTGATGAAACTGTCGAGGTCGTTTTGAGTGATCCGATAGGTCGAACGCTGGCCCGGCTTGATGAAGGTTCGCGGTCCTTCGCCCTGCATGATCCAACGCCGGAGCGTGGCATGGTGGACGCCGATTCGTGTTGCTGCTTGCCGAAGGGAGAGTGCTTTGGTCACTCTCGTAACCGCAAGAAAGGCCTACTCTGGTAAATAGAGTTTGCCGAGAGGGCCATCCCGCCGCCGGCGGCGGCGGGATGGCAGATAGCTCAAGCGATGCGTTTGATCTGAGCACGGCCCCGATAGCCGGGGAAGGCCGTGTACTGAAAGCTCATTTTCCTAGGAAAAATGGCCCAAGAACTGTGTGCCTCGTAAACAAAATCTTTGGCAGTGCTTTTTTCGAGGCACGCGCGAATTGCCTCAGAGCGATTCACGGCCCAAGAAGGCAAATGCAACTCCAAATCGATCCGGCGAGTCAACAGATCGATCTCCATCTTCTTGACCAGAATCAGAAGAATGTTGCGCATGACCTCGGGCGGAAAGCTATCCCAGCCTTTCGTCACGGTCTTCAGAAGCTGCTCCGCAGAACGAATATTGCCGCCAGTGGTAGTTTGTTCGCCCTCACCTGCTTCAAGATTGCGCAATTCTTCACCAATCTCACGAATCTGCTGGCGAAGCCCGGCGAGCTTGTCGTCCACAACCGACTTGTCGATGCTTCCGACATTTCCGATCCAGTAGTCGAATTGCTGCAAAAGAGTTGCCCGCTGCTTACGAAGTCGAGCCAAAGCTGTTTCGCGATCAGACCTCGGCCCCGTTGTACGGTGGGACAGTGCAGACTTTACCGCCGCTGCCATCCCGGTGTACCCCGCGATCACCTGTTTGATCGTCGGCAGAATCGCGTCTTCAAGGATGTAAGCGTTGACTTTGACCCGGTAGATGTCGTCGGTCAAAGGTCGATTCACCGCCCGGCTGATGTAATAGACGCGATAACGCTTGCCGTTCCTATTGTGCGTTGCGCTATGACCAATGAACGGATAGCCACCTTGCTTACTCTTCAGGATATGTTTGAAGACGAACGCGCTTTGGATGTGTTTATCGCCACCTCGCTTCCGACTAATACGAGCAGCCAACCGTTCGGCACGCAAATACTGCCATTTAGCGATGCGGGCCGTAAGAACCGGGTCAAATCCGAGGAAGTTCTTCAAATTTGGATAAAAGGTCGGAATCCATTTCGACTGGGCGCGATAGGTTCCCAGAGAGACATCAGTGACCTCGCTAGGGATCGGCCCGGATTCCGTGCATTCCCAGAAGATCGCCTTCGAACGACGGCCTCGCGGCGCTTCGCCGACGTAAATCGGGTTCGTGAGAATTGTGTTCACGGTGGCGATTCCCCAAAGCCCGCCACGCGGGGCCAATTCGTGCCGGTCGTTGAGTTCACGCGCGATCGTAGTTGCTCGCTGGTTATCAACGAACCAGCGACGGAAAATGTGACGAACGATTTCCACTACATCCTTCGCGCCCGGAACGAGCTTCACATAGTCGTCGTGCTGTTTGATGTGCCGCAGGCGGCTGCCCTCTTTGTTCTTTGGGTACACCTTCAACACCTTGGACCCGTCTTGCGAAAGCATCTGCTGCGTGCCATCACGCATGTTCCGAAGCATGTAGCGCAGAGCGCCGTTTTCATCCGTGATAAGCTGATCAATTCCGAACGGAATGTTCTGTGTATAGGCGATACGGCCGCTACTATGAGCTTTGAGGCGACCGCGCGTGTGACCGAGAGCATTCCGATTTGCAGTGGCGCGTGCTTCTTGGAACCGGCGTGCAGCTTCGATCAGTTTGTCTTCCGAATCGATAATGCCGTCAACGATGGAGGCGATTTGGATGCCCAGCCGCTTGAACTCGAAATAGATTTCAAGGCCATGCTCCACGCCACCACGGGTGAGCCGACTCAAGTCCTGCACCAACACCGTGTCAAAGTCGTTGATAGTCTGCTTCCGTTTGATGATACGGTCCAAATCAGGCCGACGTTTCGTTTGCGAAGCGGAGATAGCCTCCTTCATCTCACCGACATAAATCGCACCACTGTCCAAGGTGTATTGCGTCAACCACTCGTGTTGCTGCTCAAGGCTCTTTTTCGCTTTTTCCTTCAGGCTGCACCGAAGCTGAGCGAGAACGCGTTTTCCCTTCAGTCTGCTCTCTTTCATGGACATGACTGTTCTTTCCCTTCTGGGGCCGGTCGTTCAGTGCCTCAGCAACCCTGTCGTTGATGAAAGAATCGAGCATCGCGCGAAGCCGCTGCTCGTCTTCCGAAGACAGTTGTGAAACTGTGGCGCTGACGAAAAACTGTTGTTTCTGGGGCAAGCTGGCCTCCACCATTGAGCGGAGGTGCATCGCACCGGGTCGTTCCCGATGTTGGGGCGACACACGTAACCGCTGGCGCTATCAAGTCTGGTAAAACGA
Organism: Tepidisphaeraceae bacterium; assembly: GCA_049840775.1. Taxonomy (GTDB): domain Bacteria; phylum Planctomycetota; class Phycisphaerae; order Tepidisphaerales; family Tepidisphaeraceae; genus RYN-431. Next base: position 660,407 of record JASGJJ010000002.1, on the reverse strand, counting down.
GCAGTTGCAGCGATCGACAATGGCTTCAGTCGATCCGCACCACGTTCAAATCGCGGGTGTCGTCCGAGGTCTGGTCCACGAGAGAACCGAGCAAGAACGAGATTGAGGCGGCATCTGCGGCCCCGAATCGTGCTTTCAAGAATCGGCTGATGTCAGAGAACCACCATTCGATTGATGAACCATCATTCGTGATCATTTCGCCGGAGGCGAGTTTGAAGAGATCGAGTAGGAGGTAGTTTCGCACGACATCTGGAAGCGAATCGAGGCCACTCTGTTCGACACGAGTGATGATCGGATCACCTGATTCGGTTGCTTCGATCAGGGCGACTGTTGTGATCGGCTCGATAGCCGGGACGGCAACGGTTAGCTCGTAGGACGACGAGAAACCAGTACTCGCACGGAGATCGACAGTGACTTTTAGGGGCAGTTTCATGATCTGCCTCCTTAGCGGATGAAGAATTTTTCTTGGGCGACTTCGACGTGGACGCCGCCATCGGGGATGTCGCCAGTCTTCTCCGTGTACTCGTTTAACGTCGTTTTGCTGAGCTTTTCCACGACGACAATGGCGCTCGGCAAATTTTGTCGTGCCCATGAGATGACTCTGGTCTCATCGTCAACGACGAGACGAGTAGGCTGGGACCGGAAGCCGACAGTTCCCGCTGGGAGGCAGAGTGACTTCCTTCTGCCGTTGAACTTGCCGATCTCGTCCTTTGCCCATGACTCAATCTGACGGCCGAACAAGAAGTTTAGGGTCGCCTCTTCACGAGCGGCGCGGCGAAGTTCCTGTTCGGCCCACGCCTTCACTCGTGCGGCGTACTCTCGACTCTGCTGGATGCGTTTCACGAGCCAGTTGGCCGTCTTCTCGTCAGTGATCTGGAACTGACGTGGAAGAGAACGAAGAAGTTCGACATCAGTTTCCGCGTCCACGGCGTGAATAATGGGAAGGCTCTGCTGTTCATCCTGTAGTGGCTCAGGTCGCGGAGATGCTGTTTGGGCTGTGCCCATGCTAAGTTCCTGCGTTTACACGCTGTTACGAACAGACTGAACCGTAGAAGAGCGAAACCGGTCGATGAATCGACAGTGCTCTAGGAGGGGTCAGTCACGAGTTTTGAAGACGGTGAGTGGCGGGCATCAAGGGGATCAGAGTCTTACATCCTGATCGGCAAGAGCCACCTTCCACGAGAAGGTTACACCAGCATCAGCCAATGCCCAAAGAAATTTATCAAAAACATAGAGGACAGTGGCTTGATTGCCGATGAGATGGGTAACTTCTAAGGAGCCTTAGGATCTTGCCGAACTTGCTAAACCAACTCCGACTTCTGCTTACCCAGATTGCCAACAACCTTGGTGATCCACAGAAATCTGCCGTGGAGGCATTGAACATACTGGATCAAATAGTCACTGAACGTTACGGCGGATCGGTGACTGTGGAACGCGGTGGTGCTGAGGTGGAGTATGTGGTCGAGCAGTCTGGTGGTAGAGAAACCTTGGCTGAACGCCGAAAGACAGGGAAAGCTCAACCCTTTCGCTGCCCTAAAGCGATCTATGACGCCTTGGTGCAGGTACTTGTAGATGCAGAGCGGCCTTTGCCACTGGACGAACTGATGGAGGCGGTGGGAAAAGCCATTGGTGATGAGCCACCTGAGTTCCAGACTCGGGTTCCATTGAGGCTGTGGATGCAGGTCCAGCCGCCGTTGATCGTGCGGAATCGTGCTCGTTACCGACCAGTCGAAGCAAACACGTTCGCTGGAACGGCGAGTGATCTTTGGAACAGCCTGAAAAAATAATCTGACTGCTAGGAGGAAGCCGCTGACGAAGGTCGGAATCAAAAGGGAGAACCCCTTGGAGACTCCGAATGGCAATTGGCGATATTCTTTCCTGCACGATTCGTAGCGACGGCTGGTCTGCCGATGTCCCGATTCAAGGATTTACGACTGGTGCGACCTACAACTTCGGTCTCGCAACGGGAAACGTCCCTACAGCGTCCACTCCGTATCTCACGGTTGTCAGCGAAGGATACAACGCAGCAGGAACACTTGGAACAATCACACGTACTGTCTATCTCGTCTCAGCCGTCCGAAAGCCATATCCGAACAACACATCGCTTGACGAGGCCGCATCAGGTGGCAATTTGAGTGTTCGGGTCGCTCTCTCGGATTTCGTACATGACGATGACAGGAATGGCGGTGCTGGAACGAGTGGTACGGACCCCGTTCTCACCGCGCCGTCGGGTTGGATCACGAGCAGTGGCACACCGTCCCATGCGGCCACAGCCCTGACGGTTATTAACAACAGCACGGCAGACTACGGGAAGGTCGTTGGCCGGTGGGCATGGCCGGGGTTTGATCGAGTGTCAAACTCCGTGACCGTCGAGCGTGTTGCATTCCATCGAGGGGCTAGAGACACCAAGCCCGTCGCCTGTGTGAAGTTCACGGCCACGGATGGGACGAACAGCATCACTCCGGTCTTCATTACCGCGATGAGCAAGCCCGCACGCGGCGATCTCAATGTCGGCGTTTACGAGTCATTGCTAGACATAACCGCCTTGAACAATGGGGCTGTGACTGTCAACGCTGTCGCCTACCCGTGGATTGGCGACGAGAACTCTGTGCTGGATTCTTCGACCGGAACGGCCCCGCCCGCACTGACAGACGGCCCACTTGTCTTTCTGAAGGGCGGAACGGAAAGCATTGTTTATGTCGATCCGACAAACGGTACTTCGTCCGGTGTGGTCAGCACCGTTGATGCAACGGCTTCAGCGAGTCCCTATCAAACACTGGCACAGGCCTACTCGGCGATCCAAACGGCCAACACCGCCAATGGACGTGATGGTGGCCGGATTCGTCTGAAGGCAGGCAACTACACGACAGTATCTGGAACAGTCACGACGACGAATACTTGGCTGATCATTGAGCCGGGAACAGGCGTTTCCTCGGCAAGTGTCCCGTTTGTGAATGGAGGGTCTTCACAGGGACTAGCTCCGTCAGCAAAACACCTGAAACTCAACAACATCACCATCAACAACAACGGGGCGACCAATTACATCCTGTTTCGGGGCAGTGGCACGCAGGCCGTTTGGCTGGATCGGTGCTCGATCATAAAGAGTGCTTCGGCAGGCGCGGCAAGCCCCGTGCTCTGGGGATACGGCGTAGCATACTCAACGCGGTCCTCAGCATCTGTGGGTGGACTCGACAGCTACAACACCGGCCATCGCTATGCCCTCCAACGCTCCTGTTCGTTTACTAACGGGGCAACGAATGGCGTGTCCGCATGCTCTATAGGCAATACCGGATCGGGCATCGTGATCCCCGCAGAAGCGCATCAGGACAACGGGATTTGCTACGGCAATATTCGATACAACATGGATGTCACCTCAGGTGGACCGAGCGGCGGCATGACCATCTCGTCTGGCTTTGCATTCATCTTGAACTTGCTGGAAGCACAGACGGGTTCGAATCGACTCATTGGTTTGTATCCCGACTCGAATACCGCTTCGGCCAACAATATCCTGTTCTGGCACAACACATGCGCTGGCCAGCGATGCAACATGGGCTATGCGTCCACTTCCGCTGCGGTGTTTAGTAATTGGTCGGTCAGGCACAACGCCATGCAGTGGTGGCCCAGCAAACATGACGTGTTTCATACGGATGGGACAGCAGTAAATGGTTGGCCGGTCATGTACGAAGTCGGTTGTCGTGGCAACCACTCCGAACTCGGCGGGGCCAATATCAATTACGATTTGATCCGTGGCGGCGTACGCTCAACCTACGCTCCGGCGCAGGGAACGAACAGCTTGGCGGGCTACACCCTCGATGCGAGTGTGTTTGGAACTGGCGCTGGCAATGGTAACTACCTACCGACCAGCAGCAGCATTCTCCGGCTGAAACTACCATCTGGGCATGCCATGTTGCCGTATGACATTGCTGGCAATGCCTTTGATAATACGGGATACGGAACTGCTGGTGCTTACCAGCGAACGGCCGATATTCCGGTCGATGATGAGTCGAGCAGCAGTTCGAGCAGCTTCTCATCCGCGTCAAGCAATTCGTCATCGTCACCATCGTCCGCTTCTTCTGGCTCCTCGGCATCCAGCCTGAGCAGCGCTTCGAGTGACTCGTCATCATCGCCGTCGTCCGCGTCTTCGCCGTCCTCTGCATCCTCAGATTCGTCATCGAGCCGATCGAGCCAGAGCAGCGAATCGAGTGTGTCTTCATCATCCATGTCGTCAGCATCGTCAGTAAGCTCGGCATCATCCGAATCGTCATCGTCGCGATCTTCCTTGTCGGGTGACTCGATCAGTTCGTCTAGCTCTTCGAGTTTCAGCAGCCTGTCCAGTGAGTCTTCGTCCAGCCAATCGACGCAAAGCAGCGGTTCATCTGGATCAGACGACGTGCTTCTACCATTCCACGAGAATGCGGCCCGTAATGCGTATCCGAGCGTACTAATTAACGACGACGATCCCGGTCGTGTCAGCCAGATCGATCAGATGGTTTACCAGATTGTGGTGGCCCAGCCTCTGCGTGGGACGGTCACGGTTGATCTGGGGTCGCCGTATGCGAACAGCGAGATCAGGTACACGACGAACGGGAAGAATCCGACGAACACATCGAAGTTGTATGTGGGGCCGTTGGTGTTCAAGACGAACGCGACCGGCGAACACACGACGATCAAGGCTCGAATCTATGACAAGCGGAACTCGAACCTGAAGGGCAAAATAATCAGAGTCGCGTTCAGAGTGATCTCTCGTCTCGATTACAGACCGCTCAACGATCCGAATTAGCGCCAAATGAGTTACGGCGGAACCACCCTACCAATTCCGCGAGGTACTCAATGTTGTGTTCTACGAAGACATGGAGCGGTTTGGGCGACCGAACGCTAATGTCCCTCGTGGATGCTTTCCCGGCTCGGACGGTCAGCCACGAGCCACGAGCGTCTTTTCCGTCAGCAACCCATTTTGCAACCTGATAAGAGAGGCCATGCCGCTTCATAACTTGCGCGTCATAGTCAACGGTCGCACCGAAATGGCGTGCCAGAAAATATCCGGTGTCGTCACCATCGAAAATGCTTTTGAAGAGACGCGTCGGATTGTTCGGTCTGGTCTTACCGTCCCAACCGACCACTCCGGTAATCATGGTTCGCACATCAGATGCCTCAGATTTCCAGAAGATGTCCATCTTTGGAATGAACCTCTGATCGTCGTTCCCGCATAGCTGATAAAGCATCATCACAGTGTCGCAGGGGCAGTATAGATGGAAACCAACAGTCGTCCGACCCTCAGTTTTCTCTATTTCTTGAAACGCAAAGGTTGCGATCTCGATCCATTGAGGAATGCCGGTGAGGCATTGAAACACCCGCTTCTTGGCCGCAGCCCATGCAGCAGGGTATGCTGGACTTGCCGTTCCGTTGTATGCAATCTGCCCAGTACCAGTGAACCCTTTTAGGTGATCCAGCAGATCGTCATCGGTGATCAACTTGTCATCGAGAAGACGCCCAGTCCTATTGATCGTTTCGATTTCCCAGAACTGAAGCTGTGTGGCGAACTTCTCTGGATAGCCTGACTCCAAGGAGTCCCATTGCTTTCCCGCTGCTTTCACCAGTGCATAATTCATCTGCCCTTCAAAGCCTGAAGGGTCGTTTTCGTCGTAAAAGTCCCCTGCTTCTCGCTTCGCAGCCGCAATAGCACGAGCACGGGCTTCATCAGCCACGTCGCAGATCATCACATACACGCAATGGGGATAGACGATATCTACGCGGCCCTGCTTCGCAGACATGACAACTATAACTGCGCTTGTAACACCGGATTTGAGGAATGCTGCGTCCAGTTTCGGCAAGAATGCCTTCTGCTTTTTTTGAGACCTAAATAAGAACGCCGAGTGGAGACGGAGAGGGCTGAGTGGTTGTGGCGCGGCCGCAGGATCGATCTTTACGAGGCGGTCTACCGTGCCTTGGACAACCAGCACCTTATAACCATCTACCGAATACGGTGATTCGCGTACAAATGCGGAGAACGGCACGGTGAGTTCATGCCAGTCGGTCGAAACAAGTACGCACCTGACCTCTGCTAGAGATAAACCTTGGTTCTTCTGAAGCAGTTCAGCGTACTTGTGAAGTTCGTGCAGAGCTTGACGGGCAGTCTTGTCGTTGCGTTTTATCTCGATGACCACCCTGTGTCCGAACTTGTCTCTCGCGAGGATATCCACAAATCCCTTCGCACCAACCTCATTTCTTAGCAAGTACTCTTTCTGAACGAGAGCCAAACCGGGTTCGATCTTTTCCAGATTAGAAGCCAAATAGTCGCGAAGTGCTGCCTCGGATTGAGCTTTACCACCCGACTTCTTCGCAGCTTTCTTCTTGGGAGGCATGACATGCTGCTTTCGACTATAGGACAGCCCGGCAATTGCTATGACTCACAGTAAAGCGGCGAGCTTGTCTCGAAGCCCTTTTCCGCCGCAGGTTACACATAGCCGCAGATGTAAATCTTCAGGATGCACGGCAATGTGCACACCAGCACGCTCGCCCTTCTTCAGATTTCGCGGCCATGCTGCTAGCAACTGATTGACACGCGGAAGAACTGAGGGGTCGCTAAAGCCTCGCTTTTCCAACCGAAGGAGCACCTCTAGTGTTTCGAGATTACGCGACTCGACTACAGTCTGCTGCCAATCGGCCGGGAATAACAGTAATCCATAATCAAGCAGATCGACAAGTGCCTCAACACATCGAGGCTGACTCACGTTAAGGTCTAGCAGGTTTGTTGAATGGAAGAAGTCATTTCTCCGACTTCTTCGTGACGCCATCTCAGCGTGGAGCTTTGTAATTATCGGGAGATCAGCCGCACGTTTCGCTGAGAACACCGCTCGAACGTCCTGCTGAATTGCGTGATAATTTTTGAACCTTCCATTTGCGGTCTGGTCGGACCATGCCGGATTGTCTGTGAGCAAGAACAACTTCGAGGTCAACTCGGTGTAGTCGTCGCAGAGAATGAACGCGGTTTTCAAATACTGCCCGCCGCTCCGGCCGGTGAAGTAAATTTCGACACCGGCACAAATCTCTTCCAGAAGATATCGTAACTGACTCATCGCTCGTCCCCCGGCAGATCGAGTAGACGGCTTTCGAACCGAACCTTGGCGTCTTCCCAATGTTCGCGAGCTTTTTTGCGAAGTCCTCTCGCTTCATCCCGCCTCTGTTTTGCCACTTTTACAAGCTCCGACTGCACCGACAAAGATGGAATCGGCACAACTAAGCCAACAACGTCTTCATTCGCCAATCTCGGATGAGTATTTCCGGTGATCATATGCCGGGTCTGTGAAAGAATCAGCGATGTACGAAGTATCATCGCAAGGTATTCGCTGTGCACGTTAAGGTCATTGCTCACCTGAGGCTTAACACGGATCACATGAAACTCAGGCGAGCAGATACCCTTGAACTCAGCGAGATGCACCTTGTTCAGATACGGCCTCAGACGTGTCATCAACACATCGCCCGGCTTAAATGTGGGGCACAGGCCGGATGGTTCGTCGTCCGTTTCGATTAGCTCACCCGTGTTCGACTGGACGTTTGCCAGCCCCAAGTATTTCATTCCGGGCTTGAACGGCACTTTCTCTTGGATGAAGTCTGCAATCTCGTCCAGTCTTGCTGAGCGAATGCCCTGTGTCTGAGCCTTCTCGATAGCCCGAATTGATAACACTCTCTCAGGATGAAAATAGGCTGCACTGAATCGCTGGGATGATTTCATCATCCCAGCACGAACGCAAAACGCCTTACGATCGCTGGCATCGACCATGTTTATGCCCAGCTTTTCCATCAGAAGCTGATCGGTCGAAGTGAGGAGTGACTGCGAGTCGCGCTCCAATTGATCACGCTTCGCCTTCGCCGCATATAACTCTTCGGTCAGCTTGCGTTGGAGGTCCAGATTTTCGGGAAGCGGCAGCACAAGTGATCGAAGTTCTTCAGCATTGACATTTGACATGCCAGCAATGCGGCGGCTGATTCGCTCGATCTGTAGACGACCTGCGGGAGTGTTGAGGAAGGCAGAGACGAACTCGGGCAAGGCCAACTTCTTGTCCACAACCACTCTTATGAGGTATGAAGCGTATAGCCAATCACCGTCTTCGCGGAACACCTCGCATTTCCCGACGAGTTCCGCCGAATTTGTACGGTTAAAGAGGATATCGCCTTTGTTCAGGCGGTAATTCGCAACGTCGGCGTCCGAGGCGTCGATATACTTGAGATCAGTGAAGTCCCAGCCATCGTTTTGCAGGTTATTCATCCGAATAACAGGCAACCCGATTTGCACTTCTGATGCTAGCGCCGAAGTCCCATACTGCGCCTTTACAATCATTTCGTTTAATGGGCGCAGCGGGAATTTGGGTTTGGAATAAAACCGCGTGAAAGCGGCTGTGCCCGCAGTATATTTAACATCTGCACGTAGTCTGATCTCGCCCCGACGCACTCCGAAAGCTAAGGCTTTCGAGTGCGCGGGGCTTAGACGAAAAAAGGTTTGCTGCTCTTCTGGAAGTCGCGGTACTTCCCCAGCAGACCGCTGTTCTGGATCACTTCATGGGGTCGATCAACCCACCCCTCTGGCTGCTTTGTAGAGGTCACTCGGATGTCGAAAAGATCGCACCGCAACACCTGCACACGTTTGGTGGCAGTCTCGTCAGTCGATACGACCTCGTAGCTGTGGCGACCAGTTGCATCGTACCCGATGTTCTCGGCAAGCCCCATGAAGACAGCCTCGTTGTCGTTTGGACGCTCGTGGCTCGCTCTCTTCCGCAGGAATACCACGCTGGCCTTGACGGCTGCGCCATAGTGGGCAAATGCAGTAGGAGGCATGCTCACAATAGCTAGCAACTGAAACTTCTCGAATATGTAGTCACGCACGTATTGCAGAGAGGCGTTTGTGAGAAGCCCTTCTGGTATCACTACGGCTGCGCGGCCATTGGGCTTCAAAAACTGCCAGATTCGCTCGATGAAGAGTATCTCGGTCTTCTGGCTCTTCCGGGGCCGCTTCTTTCCCTTGGCATCTTCCTGCTGCCCCAGATCGTAGTCTCGCAGATAGGGCCGTTCGGTCAACGAAATGGTTGCGCCGAATGGCGGGTTCGTCAGAATGATGTCGAAACGCTCCGCTTTGAACCCATGATTCACGCTGTTGAGTCGGTCGATGCGCTCCAGAGCGTCTTGGCCGATCACGTTCGTATGGCCATCGTCATGGAGGATCATGTTCATCTTCGCTACGCGAGCAATCTCATCGTTGATTTCAATCCCGAAGAGATTTTTCTGGGCGAAGTCGTGCCAATGCCGGTAGTGAGCGGCAGTGCCTTCGTCGTGCGTTTCAGATGCTTCCATACGAACGGCATTCAAAGCGTGCAGCAGGAAGCCTCCCGAACCACACGATGGGTCGAGCACGACATCCTTGCTCGTTGGTTCGATGATCTGAACGCAGAAATCAATAATCTCGCGGGGCGTAAAGTACTGGCCGAAATCACCCTTAAAGAAGCCGTCCATGAACTGCTCAAAAGCTAGGCCTTTGGTATCCAGATCGGTTTCGGTCAGGTTTATGGCTTCGAGGTGGGAGACGATTGTGCGGAGAGTCGCATCATCAATCTTGATGCTCTCCGTGAACACGTCGGGGTCACGTTCTTTCTGCGTCTCGTAGAGGTCGCGAATCCGTTCAGCCAGTTGGCGGCTCGACTCGTAGGTTTTGATCTGGAAGTCGTATGGCTTCCCCTTCTTCGTGGATTGCTCGTCGCTGATTTTCACGAAGATGATTTTGCAAAGCTCGCCGAACGCTGACGGCGGTGACAAACGGCCACCACCCCAGAGCGTTTGGTGGCATTTTCGTATCGCCGAGATCAGTTCTTCTTTGCGGACGACCTTCAGGTCGATGCTTGACCCTTTATGGAACTTGTATTCCTCTGGACGGCCATATTGAACGGGCAGATCGGCGATGATGTTCTCTTCGCGCTCAAGTACTCCATACCGTCCGCTGAAGTCGAATGCACGACGTGTCTCACCGGCGACGACCATCACGTAGTCGGCTCGAAACTTGGCCCATGTCCCGTTTCCACAGGCTTGCTCGATCGCTTGATTGAACTCGGCGTCAGAGATTCCGTCGCGCTTGCATTCAACGACCGCGAAGGGCTTTTTGCGTTCTTCGTCACGGAAAACAACGATGTCTGCGCGATCCGAGGGTGTTCGGTCCGGTACTACGATCTCGATGCCTAGACGAGTTGGCTCGTATCCATACCGATAGATCAATTCAGCCCAAAACTCGGCTCGAACCTGCTCTTCGGGCAAGCTATACCTAGCCGTGAAACCAAGTGCGTTGTAAGTGATCTTGTCACCACGCCCATTGGCTTGAACGACTGCGTGTCCGTCGTTGATGGCACGTTCGAGATAGGTCATTGCTGCCCCTCCGCGTAGCGAAGTGGCATAGAGCGTGGTGAACCGTACGTCGAAATGAGGCTGGGTTCAGCCACCAAGTGGCTGAAACTGGTGATGGTCTTCATGGGCCTCCTTGCCCGTTCAATAGCGGAGACCCCACAAAATGGAAGACCCGCTAGGGATTTTTATCGGACCGAGGAGGCGTGAGAGATGAATTATCGGCCTCTTCCATGCCGTAGAGGCCGATCTGACGGCAAGCGATCAACGAATACGGATTGTTAGGTGACGTACACCGTGCCGCCAAACGGCCGCGTTCCGCCGATCACGACTGTGTTCATATCCACGATCTTCACGTCGGTGATGCAAAGGTCGCCGTCATCGTCCACGACGGTCACCTGCACCGGCCGTCCGAGATTGTGCAGAACCGTCCAAGCCGTGGAAGGGACGGTCTGATGGTGGGTGTACGTCTCAGTAAGGTCTGCGAGCTTCTTGAAGTTCTGGTTCATGACGATGCCGCCGTCGCCGATCGGCATCGGGTCCGCAACGCGGACGGACTTGTAATTGATAAAATCTGCCATACTTCGGTTTTCCATTCCCCCAATAAGCACACCTCTAAATTTTTGACGGCCAGCCTGAGGACTCTGATGAGTGGCATCATGGGCCTGTACATGTAAGATGTACCGAAACCGGGCGTGGCGTAATTGGCAGCCGCAACGGACTTAATGGATTTGAGTGCCCCAGCAGCAATGCCGGTGGTAGAACGCCTCAAATTCGGTGGACCCCCTGCTCTTCGGAGCGAGGCAACGCCGAGCGAAGCTCCTGAAAAGGAGAACGTGTAGAGACTCGACGGGGCGCATCCCACGCGGATGAAGGCAGAGTCCAGACCACGAACCCGTGCTTAACGGGGCGGCGAAAGCCGAAGTGCGTAAGAAAATCCGTTGGTCGCAAGACCGTGCGGGTTCGAGTCCCGCCGCCCGGATTCTGGTCACCTTCAGGGATGAAAACGACATGGCGAACGGTGTTCCCTCATTCTTTCGGAAGTGCACCAATCCACGCGCTGTTGCCCAACGGCTTTCCATGATGATGGATGAATGCGGGTTCGAAGACCACCGTGTCCATGAGGTGTTCCAAGCCATTCAAAGTGATCGATGTTCTGAGGATGCCGTCCGTTTGATCTGCGATCGATTTCTTCAGGATTACGCGGTTTTGAGAAGCTACGTCGGCGGCAGTGCTCAAAACCGGGATCAGTGGAACGTCTTTCTCGATGAAGCCGTTCACTACATCCGTCAGGTGTCGGGCGGTCGAGTCAAATGGAAGCTGGCCGTAGCCCTCTAAATGGCTTCGCGCCCCATTCTGCGCCCCATACACTTCCAAATGCCTCCGATTTCGGGCTTTTTAGCCAAACCGAGTCGGACTTAAAATCCGTTGAGGTTTACCCCTCGTGCGGGTTCGAGTCCCGCCGCCCGGATTCGCACTCATTTCGACCGACCGTTCCCTCCCTTCGGTTGGCTGCTTCATTCAACCATAGCCGGCCCGGTTCCAAAAAGTTTGCGGATTTCAAATGAGGGTCTGTCCTCATCCCGGTGTTTCTACTCACGCCAGCCGAGTCCGTGTGCGACTGCTGGCCAGTGAAGAGGAATACCATGAACACGCAGATTGAATCCGTCGAATCCCGTCGCCTGATGGCCGTCACCGCTTACACCGCCGACGGCGTGATGAACGTCCACGGCGATAACCTCTCGAACGTCATCATCGTCGAGAAAAGCGCCAACAATTCAGCCGTCGTCGTGAAATCCGGCCTGGGGACGGGCCAAAAAGTCGTCCAGTACATCGCCAGCGCGACGGTGAAACAGATCAACATCTACGGCTACAGCGGCAACGACGAGATCTACATCGCCCAGAACGTCATGCAGGACGTAACCGCTAACGGCGGCAAAGGCGCGGACCTCCTGGTCGCCGGCGGCGGCTCTGCCAAGCTTTACGGGCACGGCAACTGGGACATGGACCCGACCGGCGCTCACAAATCCGGCACCGACGACGGTTCGGCCGATACCCTCATCGGCGGCAGCGGCCGGACTGTCATGTGGGGCCAGAAAGGCAATGACCGCTTCCAGACCAGCGGCAGCAAGAAAGTCAGCGCCTACAACGTCGATATCGCCAACGGCGGCGACGGCGATGACATCTTCGACCTCTTCGGCGTCGGCCAGACGACCGTCTACGGCAACGGCGGGAACGACTACTTCTACATGGGCAAGCAAGCCACCATCGTCAACGGCAATGAAGGGCTTGATACCGTCGACTACTCCGCCTTCCCCGTGCTCGGCGGTGTCGTCGTCAGCCTGGACGGCGTGAGCCTGTCGGGCGCACTCAGCAACGCCACACGCAATCACCTCATCGGCTCAGACGTCGAAAACGCCTACGCCACCAACTACGACGACTCCATTTTCGGCGGCCAGGGCCTGAACATGCTCTACGGCCGCGGCGGCCGCGACCGCATTGACGGCCGCGGCGGGTCAGACGTCCTCTACGGCGGCGCCGAAAACGACACGATCATCGGTGATAACGGCAACGACTACATCTACGGCAATGAAGGCCATGACGATATCCACGCCGGCACGGGTAACGATACCGTCCTCGGCGGCGTCGGCGATGACAACATCTACGGCGACAGCGGCAGCGACAAACTCTTCGGCGAAACCGGCAGTGACCGCATCGCCGGCGGAGAAGGGTTCGATACCCTCGTCGGCGGCTTCGGCGCCGACGTGCTGTTCTCCATCGGCGGCAACATCGACTACGTCTACGGCGATAATCTCGACGGCTCGGGCGACTACCTCACCGACTACGCCCACGCCGATTACTCCAGCGGCGCTTGGCTCGACAAGCTCATCGGCATCGAACAGACGCAGGCCAGCTAACCCGCTCGACTGACAGAACCCTCGACACGGGCGGTGGTGCCTTCGGCATCGCCGCCCGACGGCGTTCGGGCCGGATCAACTTTCGGCGGATACGGGCAATACCGACACCCCGAACCGCAGCAGTAGCCGCGTCTCAGATGGAAGGCGGCGGTGAAAACCCACTTGCCGTGCTCGACCGTATAGTCGACGCCTTCAACGAGTTTGGCAGGCCCGGGCGATGTCATTTGAGGTCGAACAGTTCGTTGCTTTGCGGCCCGAACCAGCCGACGCCCAGCGCCGCCGCTTCACTGCCGGTCACCATGCTGTGTGTTTGATAATTGACGCTGAAGTCCATCGTGCGGGAGTCGACGTGCCCGTCACACCAGGCGACGTTCGTCCGGCGGCGATGGCGGAACGCGATGCTCGGGTCCGGCCGCATCGTGCTCGGCGGGCCTTTGTCGAGTTGCCAGAACGGCGGTTCGCAGAAGGAATAGGCGATCCGCGCATTGCCCGACAGGTAAGCGGTGTCGGTAAACATGACGGTTTCGGTCGCGTTGCGGATGTCGGTCACGCGGGCGGTGTGCCGGGCAGCCGTGTCGCCCATCCCGAACGCATCAGGCCGAGAACCGAGGTACGCCTGGTTGTACCCGTACCCGCCACAGCCGGCTTCGAAGGCGCCGGCGAAACCGGGATTGTCGTCGTAATTCATGTCCGCCGCGAACGACGGGCACTGCTTGACCTGCCCGCTCTGGCCGAGGTAACGGACGAGGTCGCCGCGTGCGGGCAGGAAGGCGCTGGCGGTATCGGCGCGTTTGCCGTGCCAGCGTTCGAGATTGTCGATCCAAACGTCTCGCGCCGCCCAGACTAAGTATTGACGATTATCGTTGGCGTAAAGCAAGTTGCCGAGCGCGAGTTGGCGGAGATTGGACGCGCAGACCGCCGATCGCGCCTGCTCCCGGGCGGCATTCAGGGCCGGCAGCAGGATGCCGATCAGCAGCGCGATGATGCCGATCGTCACCAGCAGTTCGATGAGCGTGAACGCGGCATGTCGGGTTGGAGTTCGCGTCATTCGTCAGCTCCGGTCGAAGCCGAGAAAAAAATCCGCCGCGGCCGTTCCCATCAGTTGGGGGGGGACGTGGGAACGGCCCGCGGCTTCCGTCAGGCCTGCCGGCGACGGCGCACCGGCGCCGTTGTCGTCAGAGCCAAAACTGCGAGAGTGGACGGCTCGGGCACTTCGTTGATGACGCCGAGCGCGTCAAAATCGACACCGCCCGAGCCCCAGGTGACCCACGCGTCAAAGATCGGCCGGCCGCTGCTGTCGGTCATCGAGCCGTCGCCGGCGATGTCGACAATGCGGACGTATTGGATGTTCTGCAGATCGACCAGCCCGGCCTGAACGAGGGCGTTGGTCGACAGGTCGTCGAGATTGAACGGCGTGCCGAAGCTGCCGGCCGCGGAGTTCTGGTGTTTGCCGACGAGGTTATAGACGTTGCTGACGTCCTGCGTGAGGTAAGCGGTGCTGATCGGCGTGCCCGTGCCGTTGAGGTCGATTTTGTTATCGACTTTCCCGGTCATGCTGGCGTTGGGGTAATTGAGGTATTGGCTGGGGAATCGGGCGAAGTTCGTGCCGTCGGTCGAGACTTCGACGAAGCCCAGTTCGGCGAACATCTGCCCGGCGGTGCTGCCGTCGCCGGTGCTGTAGCCTGAGACGAATCCATTTTCGAACGCGGCGAAGTCCGCCGCCGGGCCGTTGCGGATGCCCTTGGCGAAAGTGAGCGTAAGGCTGCCGGGCGCGGCACCGGCGGCGATTTCCGCCGAACCGCGGTCGCCGAGCGACACGATGCCGGTACCCGTCGGCGTGCCGATGGCGGCGGACGGGTCGGCGAACTGGCTGCCAACACCGCCAACCGCGTAGGTGCCGATGGTGTCGGACGGCAGGTAGTTCGTCGTGCCGGTCGCCCAGCCCTTAAACAGCGGATTCACGGTGTTGCCGTTGGTCGTCGTGCCGATCACGCCGTCGCCCGCCGGGCCGACGTAGCTCGGGATGCCGGCGTCGGCGTAACCGCTCTCGGCCGCCCCGCCCTTGCCGGGCGAATACGGCCCCGCCAGAACGGCGCTTGCCGGGAGAACGGCGATTGTCGCGGCGATCGCGCAACGCCGACGACGCAAAGCACCGATCGCCGCCAGGCCGATCATCGACAGCATCGCCGGTTCCGGCACGCTGTAGACGTTCACCGTGCCGTCGCCGAAGGCGTAGCGGAGGTAGAGCTCGCCGGTCGCTTCGTTGTAGCCCCAACCCGGTGCCTGGAAGGCGGCGATAGTTTCGCTCGGGCTGGTGAACTTGCGAAGCACGGCGGCGGCGGAATTGGCGTCGATCGTCGGCGTGAGGCTGCCCGCGGCGAGTGCGGTCTGGACGGCCGAGGCACTGACGAGCCCGGCGTAGCCGGTATCGCCGCTCGTGCCGAAGAAATCGCCCCCGCCAACGAAGAAGTTACCGCTGTTATCAAAGCCGAGCGAGCCGGCGCTGAGCAGATCGGCGATCGCCGAGCCGCTGGCCTGGAAGTCGATGGCGGACGCGCCAGTGGCGGAAGCCGCGGTGATGGCACTGCCGCTGAAGGCTTTGATCAGCCCCGTGCCGCTGGCGGCCGAGGTGCTCGAACCGTTGCCGGTGTAGAGGTTCCCCGCCGCATCGACGGCCACGCCGCCGCTGAAGCCGCCGATGTTGTTGATGACGGTTTTGACCGCGCCCGTGCCGGTATTCAGCACTTGCACGCCCTGGCTGTTGGAGATGGCGAGGCGGCCGTTGTCGAGCCAGGCGGCGTCGCTGTCGTCGGCGGCGTAGGCGGTGCCGTTCGCCGGCGTGGCGGTGCTGAAGACGGTGACCGTCCCACCGCCGTTGCTGCCGACCGCGGCCTGTGTGCCGTCTGGGGAAACGGTGAGGAACGACGCGCCGTAGCTCGTCGAGAAGTTGCCGACCGTGCCGACGGTCGCGAACGTGCCGGTCTTCACGCCGGTTTCGCGGAGCAGCGTCGTGCCGTTGAGTGCGACGAGGCGGCCGTCGGGCAACGCGTCGAACAGCACGTTGCTGAACGCGATGGAAGGCGTCGGCAGCGTGAAGGTGCGGGTGAGCGAGTAATCGTTGATACCGGCCGCGTTGGCCGACGACGACATGATCGAGAGCACGCCGGCCAACACGGCCGACGGGAGAGCGAGAGAAAGCAGACGGCGACCCATGGTCGCTCCATTCCGGCCGATTCGCGCGGCCACCGAGAGACAAACTCCCCGGCGATCACGGAACGGAAACAGCGGAAGGATTCGGCCAGCGGACGACGACGCCGACTGCCCCGCGGCGACTGCCTGCGGACGCAACTCGAGCAACGGCCGAATAGCCAGAACCCGGCCGCGTCCCGAAATCGCGGGGACGAACCGAACGGGCGATCGCAACACACGATCGCCTCTGCTCGCAAGCCGGTCTTCTGGCTCAGGACCGCCCGGCCGCCTTCCCGGCGTCTTTCGACGCCAGTGGCTTCTTGGCCGGGCAAACATGTCCTTCACAGCGGCGCGTCCGCGTCGGAATGGCCGAAAACAACTCGGCGTCACCGACTTCCCATTCGATCTGGCTCTTCGCCAGACCGGGCAAATGCCGCTTGCGGGCAACCGAAACGTATCCGCGCACGATCACAGATGCAACTGTCTTATTCCCTCTCCCGGTACCCCGGGGGAGGGTGAGGGAGGGGGTCTGCCTGATCTTCAAACGGGCCTGACGTTCCGCAGACCCCCTCCCTAGAGGCCATTTCAAAACTGACGCTGACGGCTGTTGGAGGGCGTCACTCCGTGACGCCGTTCGCGGCTTAGCCGCGAAATCAAGCGTCTAACGACGCTTGCGGCGGCAGGGACTGCCGCCCTCCAGTAGCCGGCCGGGTTTTGAAACCGCTTCTAACCCTCCCCCGCGGGTACGCGGGAGAGGGGAACCAGAAGAGCGCCTTCTCCAGCAACGGCACCAGCATCCGCTTCGCGCCGCGGCTGGTGAGGTGGTGGGCGTCCAGGTACAGCGACCGCCCGCGGTCGGCGACTTTCAGGACCGCGTTATCATCGGCCGCAAAGGCGGCGGGCGTGTCGATGAAATGGACCTCGGCGGATTCGTACCGCTTCGCCAGGTCGACCATCACCGCCTGCTCCTGCCGGAACTGGCCGAGCGTTTTGCGCCAGTCGGGGAGTTCTTTTTCAAAGACGGCCTCAGCGGCGAGCGCCTTGGGCACCGGCACGCGGTAGCCGGGCACTTGCTGGAAGACGTAAACCGTCGCGCCGGCATCGCGCAGGGCGGCGATCGTCTTCCCCATCGCCTCGGCCATTTCGGTCGGGCTCACTTCCAGGTCACGCTTCCAGTACGCCACAAGGACGACGATGCGGACCTTGTTCCGTTTGACGTAATCGACGACGGCGCGGTTGTACCGCAGCGTCGTCGGCCGGTACGCCTTGGCGGAATCGACGGCGTAGTCGATCAGCGGCGAGGTCGACGACCGCGTCGCCGCCCGGCCGCGCAGGCCCAGACGCCGGCAAACGTCGTCGAACGCCGGGATCGCCACGCCGGCGTGGCTGTCGCCCCAGAGCAGCAGATCGACCGGCCCATCATCTTTAATGCCGATCGGCAGCAGGCGGTTGCGGACGACGTCAACGACCTGCGTCTGCGGCATGCGCCGCTTCTCCCGCCGCGCCTCGTCGATCAACTGCACCTTCTCCGAAAACCGCCTCGGCAACCCGGCCGACCGCTCGTACACGACGCCGACCAGCAGCAGCATTGCCGTCCCGGTGACGACGGCGGCAGGCAGTTTCCAGCCCGTCAGCCGCGTCTTCTGACGGAACGGCGTCTCGACGAACCGCCACGACAGCACCGACACGACGACGGCGATCGCCAGTACCACGAAGCGCTGCCCGAGCGACAACGGCGTCAGCTGCCAATACTCCGCAAACACCACCGCCGGCCAGTGCCAGAGGTACAGCGAATACGAGACCAGCCCCACCGCCACCGGCCCGCGGCAGGCGAGTAATCGGCCGACGACGGGCAGCGTGTGTGCGTCACCGCGACAGGCGGCGATCAGCAGCATCGCCCCGACGCACGGCGGCACCGCGGCCAGGCCGGGGAAGAGCGTCTCGTTCGAGTAAACGAACGCCGGCACGACAATGCCTGCCACGCCCAGCAGCGACAGCCCTTCCCGCACCGCCCGCGGCCCCCGCCACGCCGGCAGCGCCGCCAGCAGGCCGCCGCACAGCAGTTCCCACGCCCGCGCCGGCAGCAGGAAGAACCCGGCCAGCGGGTAGATCGGCACGCTGTAAATCGCCCACGCCAGCCCGGCGACCAACAGCACGGCAATCAGCGTGGCCGTGATCCACTGCCGCCGCCGGGCGAGCCAGTGCATGCCGACCAGCAGCAGCGGGAAGACGAAGTAGAACTGCTCTTCCACGCCGAGCGACCACATGTGCAAGAGCGGCATCTCGCCGGCGGCGGAGCCGAAGTAGTTCGTGGCGTTGGCGTAAAAATGGAAGTTGGCGGCGAAGAGCGCGTGATACACCGCCGACAGCCCCAGCGGCTGCAGGTCGCTCGGCAGCAGCCGCCAGTAGCCGACGGCCAGCACCACCGCGGTCATCACGAACGACGCCGGCAGGATGCGCCTCGCCCGGCGTTCATAGAACCGCACGATCGAGAACCGCCCCGCCGTCATGTCGCGCCGGAGGATGGTCGTGATCAGGTACCCGCTGATGACGAAGAAGACGTCGACCCCGACAAACCCGCCCGGCACGCCGAACCCGAGGTGGAACAGCACCACCAGGCTGACCGCCAGCCCGCGCAGGCCGTCGATCTCCGGGCGATAGGCGAGGTGTGAGTCCGAAGCAGTCACGAGCGGCGGTAGCATCGGCGGGTAGCGAGATTTGGGCAATAGACCGCGGTGGAATTGACGGACTCGCATCCGTCCATGTAGCCGCGGGGCTCGCCCCGCGCTTCTTATCGGGGATAGACGCTCGGCAGACGCGCGGGGTAAGCCCCGCGGCTACACGGGCGCGAGTGCGGAGATTGCAATCAGGTTCGCGTCGTTTCGCTCGCCGTTTTCGGGGCCGTCCGGTAGGATTTCCGGACTCTAATGAACGAGCCGAAGTCCGACGTCGTCGTCCATCCCGCCCTGCCCGCCTCGGGCAACCCGCTGCGTGACCTCACCACCGGCTGGGCCGGCACGCTGGTGCTGGTGATCCTCGTCTTCGCCTGCTACGCCTGGAGCAGCCAGAGCGGGTACATCTGGGACGACGACGCGTACGTGCAATTCAACCCGACGCTCCGCTCGTTCAACGGCCTGAGCCGCATCTGGACGGACATCGGCTCGACTCCGCAGTACTACCCGATGACGTTCACCTCCTTCTGGCTGGAAACACAGCTGATCGGCCTGAACCCGGCGGTGTCGCACGTCGTCAACGCGCTGCTGCACCTGGGCAGCGTGCTGATGCTCTGGAAGATCCTCCGCCGCCTGGCCGTGCCGGGCGGCGTGGGTGGCGGCCGCCGTCTTCGCGGTCCACCCGATCAACGTCGAAAGCGTCGCCTGGATCAGCGAACGCAAAAACACCCTCAGCATGCTGTTCGGCCTGTCGGCGGCGTGGATGTACCTGCGGTACGCGAAGATCGGCGTCGACACCGCTGCCGCCCCCGCCGGTGAGGGCATCAACGTCGCGCTGCCGGACGACCCGAAGCGGCTCTACCGGCTCTTCCTCGCCCTTTTCGCCCTGGCGCTGCTCTCCAAGACCGCCATCGCCGTCCTCCCGCTCATGCTGGCGGCAGTCATCTGGTGGAAACGCGGCACGCTGACCAAACAAGACCTCCTCTCGCTCGTCCCCGCACTCGTCCTCGGCGCCGCCGGCGGCGCGGTGACATCGCACCTCGAACACAGCCCCGATTTCGTCGGCGCGACCGGCCTGGAGTGGAAGCTCTCGGTCGTCGACCGCGTCATGCTCTTCGGTCAGACGACCGCGTTCTACGCCTACAAGGTGCTCTGGCCGTTCGCCATTAAGCACTACCAGCCCGCCGACGCGTTGCCGATGAGCACCATTCCGTTCTTCCCGATCAGCTTCAACTACGAGAAGTGGACGCTCAACACCGCCAGCCCGCTGCAATGGCTGCCGCTGCTGGGCGTGCTGGCGGTGTTCGGCGTTCTGGCGGCGGGCGTGAAGCGCATCGGCCGCGGCGGGCTGACGGCGGCGCTGGTCTTCGTCTTCGGCCTGCTGCCGGTGTCGGGACTGGTCACCTTCTTCCCGCAACGCTTCAGCTGGGTCGCCGACCACTTCGCTTACTTCGGCGCGATCGGGCTGATCGTCGGCGTGGTCGCGGGGCTCACCCTGCTGCTCCGCCGCTTGCCGGAACTCGCACTCGGCGTTCTCACTACACCCATCCTCGTCGGCATGATCGCGGTGACGTTCTGGCACGCGATGTCGTTCAAGAACCTCGAAACGCTCTGGGACCACACGCTCCGCCAGAACCCGCGGTCGTGGCTCGGGGCGGTCAGCTTCGGCGTGGCGCTGATCGAGAAGGCGAACGTCACCTACCGCTTCGAGATGGAGCGTGACAACGCCGTCGACGCCGTCAAATACCGCGAAGAACTCCGCGGCTACGCCGAGCGCCTGGATGAAGGAGGCCCTGCGCCTCAACCCCGACGCCTACGAAGCCTACCGTGCCCTCGGCTCACTCGCCGCCCAGCGCGGCGACCTCGACGGCGCCCTCGCCTACTACCGCCAAAGCCAGGCCGCCGCCGAAAAAATGGAAGCAATCGGCTACCGCTGGCCGGCGTTCTATATCGGCGACCTGTTGATCGCCCAGGGCAAAACCGACGAAGGGCTCGCCGTCTTCAAAGACCTCGAAGCCCTTGAAAGCCGCGTCGGTAAACGCAGCGGCAGCCTGTTCGGGCAGATCCGCACCAAGCACGGCGACGTGCTCATGCGCCGCCTCAAGGGCCCCGTCCAGGCGGACGGGATGAGCGAAGAAGACCGCGCGACGCTCTCCGACGCCATCGAGCAATACGACCAGGCCACGGTCGTCGCCCCGGACTACCTGCCGCCCAAGCTCAAGCTCGCCCGCATCATGAAAGACATCGGCCGCTACGCCGAGGCGTTCGTGCAGATCCAGGACACGCTGCGGATTGATCCGCAGAACCCCGACGCGATGTTCATGACCGCGCAGATCGCCTCCAGCCAGAACTACTACGAGCCCGCCGCCCAGCAACTCGTCAAGCTGCTGACCCTCGAGCCGCGTTACCTGCCGGCGCATCTTGAGCTGGCCCGCGTGATGAACCTCGGCGGCCAGAAAGAGGCGGCAATCGACGAACTGAACCGAACGCTCGTGCTCTTTCCCAATCACCCTCAAGTTCTGGCGATGCTCGGCGAACTCACGGGCCGGCCGACGACGCAACCCGCCACCCAGGCCGCCACGCAGCCGGGCCCGGTGTCGACGACCGCCCCGACCGCCGACCCGGCGCGTTGACCGACCACGCCAACCCCCAAACGGCCGCGAGGCGAAGACGGCAAGCCGTCTTCGCCTCGCTCGGTTTTCAAAGAGCCGAATCGCCCGACTTAGTCGAGGATGTCGAGCGTCGCGAAGTGGCCGTTCTCGAGGAACTCCAGGCTCGCGCCGCCGCCGGTGCTGACGTGGCTGACGTCGTCGGCGAGGCCGAAGACTTCGACCGCGGCCGCCGAGTCGCCGCCACCGATGATCGTCGTCGCGCCGCTGTCTTTCGTCGCCTTGGCGACCGCTTCGGCGACCGCCTTCGTGCCGGCCTGGAAGGGCTTCTTTTCGAACACGCCCATCGGGCCGTTCCAGATGACGGTTTTGCTCTTGGCGATTTCCGCCGCGTAGAGGGCGGCGGTCTTCGGGCCGATGTCGAACCCTTCCTTATCGGCCGGGATATTGCCCTCGACCACACTCGTGACCGCGTCGTCGCTCATCTTGTCGCTGATGACGGTGTCGATCGGGAGTTTGATCTTGCTGCCGTGCTTCGCGAGCAAGCTGGCGGCTAAGTCGGTCTTGTCCTTTTCGACCAGCGACTTGCCGACTTCCTTGCCCTGGGCGAGGAAGAACGTGTACGCCATCGCCCCGCCGATGAGCAGGCTGTCGGCCTTGCTGAGGAGGTTTTCGATGACGGCGATTTTGTCAGAGACTTTCGCGCCGCCCATGATCGCCACGAACGGCCGCTGCGGCGTCGTCACGGCGTCGCCGAGGAACTTGAGTTCTTTCTGGATCAGGAAGCCGATGACGCGCGGCTTGCCCTGCATCGCCTGGGCAGCACCGAAGGTGCTGGCGTGCTCGCGGTGGGCGGTGCCGAACGCGTCGTTGACGTAGACGTCGCCGAGCTTGGCGAGTTGCTTGGCGAAGTTCGGGTCGTTCTTTTCTTCTTCCTTGTGGAAGCGGAGGTTTTCCAGCACGAGCACTTCGCCGTCACCGAGCGAAGCGGCCAGCTGCTCGACGTCCGGGCCGATGCAGTCGTGCGCGAATTTCACCGTCTTGCCCGGGAGCAGTGTCGCCAGATGATCGGCGGCGGGCTTGAGCGAGAACTTGGCTTCCGGGCCGCCCTTGGGACGCCCGAGGTGGCTCATGAGAATGAGGCGGCCGCCGCGGTCGATGACCGACTTGATCGTCGGCAACGCCTGCACGATGCGGCGGTCGTCCGTGATCGTCGTGCCGTCCAGCGGGACATTGAAGTCCACGCGCATCAGCACTTTCTTACCCTTCACATCCACGTCGGCGACAGTTTTCTTTGCCATTGGCTTTGCCTCGTTCGAGAAATCAAATCGTGTTTGAGGGCGGCGAGTCATGGAGTCGGTAAGTCGGTGAGTCGTGAAGAATTGGCTTTGATTGCCTTGTCTTTACGACTCACCGACTTACCGACTCCACGACTTCTCCGGTCCCGACAGCGGGCGATGCTAGGGAACGCAACGGGCACGTCAAGGCGTGGCCGGGGCGGTCGCCGGCTGCGTCGCCGGGGCGAGCAGCGGGCCGGGGTGCGGCCAGCCGTCGGCGTCCCATGTCAGTTTGCGGACCGCCAGCGTGCGGCGGCCGCGATGGTCGGCGTCGTACCAGTGGTGCACCAGGTAGTCGACGCCGCCCTCGCTGAAGACGGCGTTATGCCCGGGGCCACGAATATTGCCCTCGTTCTTCGTCACCGGCGTGCCCCCGCCTTGCAGCATCGGACGGCCATCGCGATCGACATACGGCCCTTCCGGCGATTTGCCGCGCCCGACGCGGACGTTGTACGTGCTTTCCGCACCCCGGCAGCAGGTGTCGAAGCTGACCCAAAGGTAATACCAGCCGTCGCGGTGCGTGACGAAGGCGGCCTCTACGGCGCCGTCGGCATCAAGGCGGCGCGCAATGGACCGCGGCTTGTCGCCCGCCACCACCCGGCCGGCGGAATCGAGCTTGAACAGCTTGATCCCCGTCCAGAACGAACCGACCGCCAGCCAGGGCTGCCGCTGTTCATCCACGAATGCGGCCGCGTCGATGGCGTTCCAGTTGTCGCCGGGGTTCGTGCGGAGGATTTCGCCGCGGTCGACCCATTTAAATTTCGGATCGGCCGGGTCGAGGGTGGTGTTGGTCATCAGGCCGATGACCGACTGCGACGTGCCGAATTTCGAGACGGCGTAATACAGCCGAAATTCGTCGCCGACGCGGGAAATGTCCGGCGCCCAGGCGTCGCGGGCGGTGGGGATGGCGTCCTGCGCCCAGGCCGGGTTATCGCCGAAGACCGTGCCCGCGCGTTTCCAGGTGACGAGGTCTTTGGACGTCCGCACCGGAATGCCGCGACCGGTGGCAAAAAGGTAGTAGGTGTCGCCCTGCTTGATCATCGCCGGGTCGTGCACGCCGATGACATCACCCACCTGCCCGAACGCCAAGGCGGAAAACATCGTAAGTGCGAAAAACGCGGTCGATTTTGTTCTTGTTATTTTCATTCGCGCAGCGCGGCAGAAGTCACACAACGGCCACTGTTTCGGGCCGAAAACAGGGGTGCGCCAACGCGCCGTGAACTGCCCTGCTTAACAGAGGACTTATGGCGATTTGAAGTCACAGCGATGTCGCGGGCACCCCGTGCAGCGTTAGCCGCGAGCTTGCTCGCGTTGATGGACTGACCGGACATCGCGAACGAGTTCGCGGCTAAACCGTGGACACGCTTCCGATCGATCACGCACTACCCCTGACAAAAGACGACGCCCGCCCGGGCCACGGCACCGCGGCCCGCGGACGGCTTGGTCTTTCATACCGCCGCAGCAGCGGTTTGTCGGCGGAAAAATGCAGAATTTTCACCCTCCCCAAGGCCGACTTAGCGCACCGGCTGTGTCGTCGACGGGGCTGTCGATGCTTCGACCAATTCGTCCTCGGTGTAGCTCGGCTGCAGGCGCAGCATGATGGTCTTGTCCAGGTCATACGCACCCGGTGCCAGCAGACCCACGCCCGGCACGAGGATGACGGCGGCCCCGACGATGTCCAGCGTTCCGGCAGCCGAAAGCTTGGGATTCAGCTCCCGCGTGTAAACCGCCCCCTGCGTGGCGGCGACGATCGTGTGGCTCTTATTCCGCTGCAACGGCACCTTCACCGGGCTTTTGCCCCGACTTTCGCCGTCAACATACACTTCCACGCCGCTCGGCTCGGTGTTGATCATCACCTGCTCTTTAGCGGGCTGAAACACCGAACACCCCGTGGCCGCAAGCCCGGCCAGACCCAGCAACATCCTCTGATGAATCGTTCTCATAACTGTCTCCGACAGACTAAGCGTCCGCCACACGACAGTTTAGGCATAAACCGATCACTTTTCCTGTTAATCGTACGTCCGTGTCAGCGTTTGCGTGCGGTGATCTGCAGGTGCCCCGCCGACGCCGCGGCGCTGGGGTCGCGGGCGAGTTTTTCTTCCAGCCGGATCAGCCGTTCCACCGCGTCGGGCACGGTCAACAGTTTGCGATTGTTGCGAACCGGCAGGATCGTTTTGCCGATGACTTCCACCACCTCAAAGCCGACACTTTCGAACAGCTTGGCCAGCGTGTGCGGGGTGAAGGTCGTCAGTTCAAAACGTTCGCGTTCGTCGGCGGTCAGCCAGTTCGTGCGGCCGGTTTTGAGGAACTCTTCGAGCGCGTCGAGGTTGCCGCGTTCGATGTAATGCGGAATGGCGGCCAATTTGTTGTCGGCCGTGGCGATGACGATGCCGCCGGGCTTGGTGATGCGGCTGAACTCGCGGGCGGCCTTGTAAGGGTCGCTGCAAATCGACAGCGGATCGCCCATCGCCGTAATCAGCGAGAATGCGTCGCTGGCGAGTTGCGGCATTTCCACGATGTCGCCGACGACGAGCGTGGCCTTCTTCTCCCGCGGGCCGGCGACCTTCTCGCGGGTCTTCTCGATCATCGCGGCGGAGTGATCGAGGAACGTCGTTGGGTAGCCGCTTTTCAGCAGCTTCAGCCCCCACTTGCCCGTCCCGCAGCCGAGGTCGGCACAAGCCGCGTTCGCATCACGCGGCAGGTGCGGCTTCACGCTCCGCCAGGTAATTTCGTCATGAAATTCCCAGTACGGGTCGTCGTAAATGTGATCGTACTGCTTGGCAACGCGGTTGTGATAACGCTCGGAGGCTTTGCTGGCCATAGTCAATGTTTAACCACGGAAATCACGCTTTCGCCAGTTCCGCGAAGCGTTCGCCGCGTTTTTCGAAATTGGGGAACTGGTCGTAACTGGCCGTGCCCGGCGACAATAGGACGACGTCGCCGGCGATGGCGAGTTGATTGGCGCGCGACACCGCCGCGTCCAGCGTGCCGACGAACTCGCCCGCATCGCCGCAACGCTCGGCCAGGGCGGGGCCGATTTCGCCGATCGTCAGGACTTTTTTGCAGCGGGCGGCGAGGTGGTCGCACATGGCGTCCCAGGTGAGCCCTTCTTTTTTCGAGCCGCCGACGATTTGAATGACCCGGCCGGCCAGGAAGGCGTCGCAGGCGAGGACGGCGGCTTCGGGGATCGTGGCGATGCTGTCGTTGAAATAGCGGACGCCCTGGCGTTCGCCGACGAGTTGCAGCCGGTGCGGCAGGCCGGCGAATTCGGCGACGGCCGCTTGTGCCGCGACCCAGGAGACGCCCGCCGATTTCGCCGCGATGAACGCCGCCTGTGCGTTCACCTGATTGTGCTCACCCGGCAGCTTGAGCTCGAACGGCGGGAGGGCTTGGTCAGGATAAACGTCAACGCTCACGCCGGTGTTCGGCATGAACGTGGCGGAGAGCGCGTCGCTGCGGCGGACGATGCGATCGCCGGGCTTTTGGTAGCGGACGATGTTTCGCTTGGCGTCGATGTAGGCGTCGGCGCTGCCGTGCCAGTCGACATGATCGCGGCCGAGCATCGTCAGCACGGCGACATTCGGCGACCAGCTCATCTTGCCGAGCCAGTGCAGCATGTAGCTCGACAGTTCCAGCACGACGATGCTGGCCGGTGTCATTCGCGGCAACTCGGCGAGCAGTGATTTTCCGATGTTCCCGCCGACGAACGGCAGGCCGTTCGGCACGACGCTCTGCAGCATGAGGCCGAGCAGTTTGCTGGTCGTCGATTTGCCCTTCGTGCCGGTCACACCGAAGACGCGGCCGGGGCAACGCTCGGCGAAGAGGCAGATTTCCGTCGTCACCGGCACGCCCGCCTGTTCCGCCGCGGCCAGCAGCGGGTGCGTCGGCTTCACCGCCGGCGAGGTGACGACGAGATCGGTCTGCGTGAAGTCGCTTTCCCACTGCTCGCCCAGCCGAAATGTGATCGGCAGGCCGGCGAGTTGCCGCACGGAATCGGCCAGTTTTGTTTCGTCGTCGCGGTCGGTGACGGTGACGACCGCCCCCTGCTCACACAGCCACCGCGCGACGGCAATGCCCCCGCCGAAGCGGCCGAGGCCGAAGACCGTGACGCGGCGATTGTTCAGTGAGATCGGCATGGGTCAGAAAATATTAGCCACGGATGAACACCGATAAACACGGATAAAAGAAAGAGGAGTGACCACAGATTTCACAGATTGCACCGATTAAAAAAGCGTCCCAATCTGTGTCATCTGTGAAATCTGTGGTTTAGCACTCTCTTATCCGTGTTCATCGGTGTTCATCCGTGGCTCATTTTATTTCAGTTTCGCCAGATCATCCCGCATGGCGATGGCCGCGCGGCGGACGGCGGCTTGCCAGGTTTCGCCGGGTTCGCGCTTGGGGTAGAGCACGCTGCGGCTGGCGCTGACGATCGCGCCGTGGCCTTTGGCGTCGAAGGCGGCGCGGGTCATGTCGGCGGTCGCGCCCTGCGTGCCGTAGCCCGGCAGCAGGAAAATACTGCGGGGCAGGCGCCGGCGGATCTCCGCCATCGTGTGCGGCTGCGTCGCGCCGACGACCGCGCCGATCGGGCCGTAGTCGCCGGTGCCGGCGTTTAAGGCGTTCAATTTGTCGGCGATGGTTTCGGCGAAGGTGTCGCCGGCCGTCGTTTTTAGGTCCTGCAGGTCCGCCGAGCCGGGGTTGCTGGTGCGGACGAGGACGAAAATCCCCTTCCCTTCCTCCCGGCAGACGTTCAGGAACGGCTCGATCGTGTCCAGGCCGAGGTACGGGTTGACGGTGATGGCGTCGGGCGTGGAAATGCCCGCGAACGGCGGCGTGGCGAGGTGGGCGGCGGCGTAGGCTTCGCTGGTCGCGCCGATGTCGCCGCGCTTGATGTCGCCGATCACCTGCAGGCCGAGCTTCTGCGCCTCGGCCACGAGGTCAAAATAGAGTTCCACGCCCGGCGCGAAGAAGCGTTCAAAGTACGCGCTCTGCGGCTTCACACACGCGGCCACGTCGGCGACGGCGTGCAGAACGCCTTGGCAAAACGTCTTCACCGCGGCCACGCAGGCATTCAGGTCGCGGCGATCAGTCGGCTGAAGTTCGGGCGGGAACAGATCAAGATTCGGATCAAGGCCCACGCAGATCGGCGACCGCTTGGCGTCGACCGCACCCATCAATCGCTCGGCGAACGGCTGGCTCATCGGGGTGTTGTACGGAAAGTCGCTGCGGAAATGAAGCTTCTTGTAGGGGCGAGGCCTGCCTCGCCCGAGAAAGCTGATCGGTGACCGTCGGGCGACGCAGGCGTCGCCCCTACAGACTTTATCGCCACTGCAGCTTGTGCACCGCCAGGGTGTCGCGCATGAGCGTTTCCTGTGTGCCGACGCAGTTCGCCGGGTCGGCGGCGGGCGGGACGCGCTGCCAGCTGCCGTCCGCCTGCAGGTTCCAGGCGTGGCCGCAGTCTTGCAGGCTGATGTCGAGGATGTTCTTCAGCGTCTCGCGGTGCGTGGGCGTTTCGACGGGCGTGATGGCTTCGACGCGGTAGTCGAGGTTCCGCACCATCCAGTCGGCACTGCCGAGGTAAACCTCGTCCTGCCCGCCGTTGTTGAACCAGTAGATGCGGCTGTGCTCGAGGAACCGCCCGAGCACGCTGACGACGCGGATATTGTCCGAAAGCCCCGGCACGCCCGGCCGCAGGCAGCAGAAGCCGCGGACGATGAGGTCAATCTTCACGCCAGCGCGGCTGGCGTCGTAGAGGGCGTTAATGATGCGGTCGTCCTGCAGCGCGTTCATCTTCGCCACGACGCGTGCCGGGCGCCCGGCTTTGGCGTGGTCGACTTCGCGGGCGACCATCTGCAGGAACCGGTCGCGCATGTTCACCGGGGCGACCAGCAGCTTGGCGTAATCCCGCTGCATGTTTCGGCCGGTGAGGTGATGGAACAGGCCGATGACGTCGCCGGTGATCAGCGGGTTGGCGGTGAAAAGGCCGACGTCGGTGTACAGGCCGGCGGTTTTGCTGTTGTAGTTGCCCGTGCCGATGTGGCAGTAGGTCCGCAGGCCGTCCGGCTCGTCGCGGACGACCATCGCCAGCTTGCTGTGCGTCTTCAGGCCGACCATGCCGTAAACCACGTGCAC
Source organism: Tepidisphaeraceae bacterium (assembly GCA_049840775.1). GTDB lineage: Bacteria > Planctomycetota > Phycisphaerae > Tepidisphaerales > Tepidisphaeraceae > RYN-431. The sequence continues at coordinate 631,173 of JASGJJ010000002.1, read as the reverse complement.
GCCGGCTTTTTCCAATTTCTGGGCCAGCTCCACGTTCCGCTGTTCGTCGAAGCGGGCTTTGATTTCCACCAGAACGGCGACTTGCTTCCCGGCCTCGGCGGCGCGGATGAGGGCGGGCACGAACGGGCTGTCACTGCTGGTGCGGTAGAGCGTCTGCTTGATCGCCAGCACCTTCGGGTCGACCGCGGCGGCTTTGATGAAACGTTCGACGCTTGCGGAGAAGCTTTCGTACGGGTGGTGGACGAGCAGGTCGCCTTGCCGAATGACGCCGAAGATGTCGGCGTCGTCTTCCAGCCGCGGCGGCACGAGCGGCTGCCAAGGCTTAAACTTCAGCTCCGGACGGTCCAGGCCGGTGAGGGCCATTAGATCGTCCATGTCGATCGGGCCGGGGGCTTCGTAGACGTCTTCGGGGGCGCAGTCGGTCCCTTCGATGATGAGCGACCGCATTTCGTCGCTCATGTTCGCCGGCAGTTCCAACCGCACAATGCCCGCCAGGCGGCGCTTGCGAAGTTCTTCGGTGACGAGGGCGAGCAAGTCGTCGGCATCTTCCTCGTCCATTTCGATGTCGGCATTCCGCGTCACGCGAAATAGATGGTGCTCCAGCACCTTCATCCCGGGAAAAAGACTGCCCAAGTTCGCGGCAATGACGGCTTCGAGCGCAACAAACGAGCAGCCGTCCGGCAACGGCACCCAGCGGGGAAGATTTTCCGGCAACTTGATGCGACAAAAACTTTTCGTCTTTTCGTCATCCTCCAGCATCACGCCCATGCTGCGGCTGAGGTTGCTGATGAACGGGAACGGGTGCCCCGGATCGACGGCCAGCGGCGTGAGGATCGGGAAGACCTGCCGGCGGAAAAATTCGTCGGCGTGCGTCTGCTCGTCGGGCAGCAGATCGTCGTACGACCGCACGCTCACGCCGTGCCGTTTCAGGGACGGGTGAAGGTCGTCGAACCAGATGTTGTACATCGTCTCCAGCATCGGCCGGACGCGCTTGTGAATGGCGGCAAGTTGTTCGTCGACGGTCAGGCCGTCCAGGCTGCGGTCGGTGACGCGGTCTTCCCGCTGACGCTGCAGGCCGCCGACGCGCTTCATGAAAAATTCGTCGAGATTCGTGGCGAAGATCGCCAGGTACTTCACGCGCTCAAGCAACGGCACTGACTGATCTTGCGCGAACTGCAGCACCCGGTCATTGAAGTCCAGCCAGGACAACTCGCGGTTGATAAACAGCGTGGCGGCGTCGGGCGAAACCGGCGTCGGTAAGAGCGGCTGGGCGGTGGGCGTGGGGTCAAGCAGCATGTTGATGGGGAATCGGGCTTGGGGCTTGGGGCTTGGTGAAGACACCGGCGTCTTCTACCAAGCCCCAAGCCCGAAGCCCCAAGCCCGACCGTAGTCTAGCCCGGAATGTTAACAGTCAATAAAGACGAAACGGCCGACGCGGTCAGAATAGACTGCGTCGGCCGTCGTGTATCGTGAAAAAAAGGCGCGTTACCGCTTGCGGCGGTCGCGGCGTGCTTTTCGCTTTTTTGAGCCAACCTTGCGGCGGCGTCGCGGCTTTGCCATAGCGGTCTCCTTTCCTCGAAGTCGAGCCACACAACTTACTCGATAGTTTCTAATTGTCTAGGCGTCTAACCCGGTGATATGGTCTTTGGCATCGGGATTGTTAACCCGATATCGGCCCGGGACGAAACGGATTCGCCCCGGCCGCGCTGCACAACCTCGCTCTACCGGGCCTTCTGACCCGGGGACTCTTTGCTACGGGAGATACGGAATGATCACTCTCGACGCTGGAAACGTGCTGCTGACCCCCGCCCTCCGCAAACAACTGATGTCCCGGCTCCGCCGGGCGGCCCATCTCGGGCAGCGGATAGGCAATTTCGCCCTGAACCTCACGCTCCGCCGCTGCGGGCGTCATGTGTTCCTGACCGCCCGCTGCGAAGACCGCCGCGGGAATTTCGAAGTCAGAACCAAGTGCACCACCATCGGCGACGCCTTCCACGAGCTCGCCCGCACCATCAGCGTACGCCTGCACGACCAGTTGCTGGTCAAAGCGATGGCGTAACACGCACGCGCTGCCAAGCTGCAGCGCCAGCTGCTGATCTTTTTCTGCAAATTTTAAGACCAGCAGCTGCGCTGCAGCGTGGCGATTCGATCACTTGCGCACGGGCGTATAGAGCATCAGCGTCGCAATGTGTCGGTAACCGACGGTGGGATAAAGCTTTCCGCCGGCATGGGATGCCGTCAGATGCGCGCCGGTGGCCCCTACCGCACGGTCGTCACGGAGCATGCGGAGCAGAAGGTTCCGCGCGTAGCCGCGTCGGCGGTGGTCGGGATGGGTGTACATCGAGCTGCAATACGTCGCGTTTCCGACGCGGCCGCTCTGCACCCACGCCACGGCCCGGCCGGCTTGCAGGATCGCGTACGACCGCATGGGTGCCGACATCGAATAATCAGCTTCGGGCCGAAACGCCTGGCCACGCGATTCCGCAAGAACCGCGGCCAATTCGGGCGTGTCGATGCGCTGCACCTCAATCCCGGCGTCCGCCTTCGGCAGGCGGCGAAGGTCGTGAGCGAAAATGCCTTCAGTGCCGCCCAGGCGGTATTTGAGCGTCTTAAACGCCGACCGGACGGGCCCGTCGTCGGTGCCGGCCGGGACGATGTAGCAAATCGCGTATCGCCCACGCGTGTGCGTGCGGGCGAAGCTATCGACCTCGGCCGGCGACGCGTTGGCGGCCTGGGCGATGTATTCCTCGCGGCGGTAGTCGGCGGCGTTTTTCCGCGGGCCGTCGCGGACGAGCCAAATCCCCGCAAAACGCTCGGCCAAGTACGGGTGCGTGCGCGACCGCACCTGCGCGAAGCCGCGTGCGAAGGTTTCGATCGCCGAATCCAATTCGTCCGTTGCTTGCCGCCCCGCCATGCCGGGACGCTACTACGCCGCAGATTGCGGCGTCAACCCGTGGCGGTTTTACCAACGCAAACAGGGCCACTGAAGTGGCCCTGCCGCGGGTAGGGTTGAATCGGTCTGACTACGAGATTTTTTTGATCAGCAGGCTGGCGTTGTGGCCGCCGAAGCCGAAGCTGTTGCTCAGGGCGTACTCGATCTTCAGGTCTTTGGCCTTGTGGGGCGTGAAGTCGAGGTCGCACTCGTCGTCGGGGTTATCCAGGTTGATCGTCGGCGGGATCATGTTCCGCACGACGGCCAGCGTGGTGAAGATCGCCTCGATGCCGCCGCTGGCACCCAGCAGGTGGCCGAGCTGGCTTTTGGTGGAGCTGATCGATAGCTTGTACGCCTGCTCGCCGAAGGTCCGCTTGACGGCCTTCACCTCTGCGACGTCGCCCAGGCCGGTGCTCGTGCCGTGGGCGTTGATGTAAGCGATCTGGTCTTTGTTGATGCCCGCGTCTTCGATGGCGAGGTCCATCGCTTTGCTGGCACCTTCACCGTCGGCACAGGGGGCGGTGATGTGGTTGGCGTCGGCGCTCATGCCGTACCCGACCAGTTCTGCGTAGATTTTCGCACCGCGGGCCTTGGCGTGCTCGTATTCCTCGAGCATCACGACGCCGGCGCCTTCGCCCATGACAAAGCCGTCACGGTCTTTGTCCCACGGGCGGCTGGCGATGGCGGGCGTGTCGTTCTTGGTGCTGAGCGCGCGGGCGGCGATAAAGCTCGCCAGGCCGAGGCGGCAGAGGGCGGCTTCGGAGCCGCCGGCGAGCATGACGTCGGCGGCATCGTGTTCGATGAGCCGGGCGGCGTCACCGATGGCGTTGCTGCCGGTCGCACACGCGGTCGCGACGGCCGTGTTCGGCCCTTTCAGGCCGAAGCGGATGCTGACATTGCCGCTGGCGGCATTGACCATCAGGCGAGGGACGGTGAACGGGCTGACGCGCGTCACGTTCCGGGCGTTGAGGATGCCGTTCTGCTCTTCGAGCGTCTCGATCCCGCCGATGCCGCTGCCGATGAGGACACCGCAGCGGTACGGGTTTTCTTTCGAGAAGTCGATGCCCGAGTCGGCGACCGCGCTGACGCTGGCCGCCAGGCCGAACTGGCCGAAGCGGTCGAGTCGGCGGGCTTCGGGGACGCTGACGCCGTAGTTCCCGACGTCAAAATTCGAGCATTCGCCGCCGAAGCGGACGGGGAAATCGTCGAGCTTAAAGCGTTTGACAGGCCCGATGCCGCTCTGGCCCGCGCACAACTTGTCCCACACTTCGTCGACGTTTTCGCCGAGCGAAGTGACGAGCCCCATACCGGTAATAACGACGCGGCGTTGCTTCATGCGTAATAGTTGATGGTTGATAGTGGATAGTGGATAGAGCAGAGCGAAACGAATCGCTCAACTATCAACCATCAACTATCAACCATCAACTCTTTCCTAACCTTACTTCGTCCCGTGTTCCTTGATGTAATCGATCGCCTGGCCGACGGTTTGGATCTTCTCGGCCTCTTCGTCGGGGATCGAGAGTTCGAATTCGTCTTCGAACTCCATGACCAGCTCGACGGTATCGAGCGAGTCGGCGTTGAGGTCGTTGATGAAGTGGGTTTCGCGCGTGATTTCGCCTTTGTCCACGCCCATCTGTTCGCTGACGATCTCAATGACCTTCGTTTCGATGTCGTCCATGATGCTTTCCTTCACCTATAAAAACTCAGACCGCATCGGCCCGAGGAATCGCAAACTATAGCCGACGGCTGGTACGTTGCCAACCGTCACGAACCGGGCTTGGGGCTTCGGGCTTGGGGCTTGGTGAAAAAAGAAGTGCCGTCTTCACCAAGCCCCAAGCCCGAAGCCCCAAGCCCCGCGTTTTACATCACCATCCCGCCGTCCACGCAGATCACCTGGCCGGTGATGTAGCTGGCGGCTTCGCTGGTCAGGAACGCCACGGTGGCGGCGATCTCGTCCACGTTGCCGAAGCGACGCAGCGGGATCAGTTCCTTTACTTTCGTCTTGATCGCGTCCGGCAGCACGTCGGTCATGTCCGTCTGGATGAAGCCGGGGGCGACGACGTTCACCGTCACGCCCTTGCCGGCCAATTCCTTGGCGATCGTCTTGCTCAGGCCGATGAGGCCGGCCTTGCTGGCGGCGTAGTTCGCCTGCCCCGCGTTGCCGACCACCCCGCTCACGCTGCCGATGTTCACGATGCGGCCGCCACTCTTGCTACGCATGAGGTACCGGGCGGCACTCCGCGTGATGACGAACGCGCTTTTCAGATTCGTGTTGATGACGGTATCGAAGTCCTCGTCGTCCATGCGGAGGAACAGGCCGTCTTTGGTGATGCCGGCGTTGTTGACGAGGATGTCCAGGCGGCCGTGCGCTTCGGCGACCTTTTCGATCGCTTCCGCCGACGCCTTGGGGTCACTCAGATCGATCGACAACGCTTCGGCGCTGCCGCCGGCGGCTTTGATTTCTTCCACGACGGCGGCGAGCTTGTCCGCCCCGCGCACGGCCGCCACGACGTGAACGCCGTTCTTGGCGATGTGCTTGGCGATGGCCGCCCCGATGCCCCGAGAGCCGCCCGTGACGATGGCGACGCGTTTGTCTGTCATAAAGCTTCCCTTCTTCTTCCGACGCGGACGATACCGGCAGCGGCCCGCATTGTGTAGGGGCGACATACATGTCGCCCGTGCGTGCGAATCAGCCCGCGGTCGACATGGATGTCGCCCCTACCAATTCATGCCAGCGCCGCGGCTTCATTCAGCGTCAGCACCGGGGCGCGGCGGTTCTGCTTTTTCAGCAATCCCGTCAGCACTTTGCCGGGGGCGAGTTCGACGAACTGCACGTCCGGCAGGTTGGCGACCTGGGCCATCGTCTGCTCCCAGCGGACGGGCTTGACGATCTGGTCGACCAGCAGCGATTTGATCGTGGCCGGGTCGCTGTGCAGGGCGGCCGTGACGTTGGAATACACCGGGGCCGTCGGACGCTGGAAGGTGACTTTTTCCAGTTCGCCTTTCATGACATCGGCGCCCGGCTGCATGATCGGGCTGTGGAACGCGCCGGCGACGACGAGCGGGATCGACCGGAACCCGGCCGCGGTGGCAGCGGTGTTCAGGCGTTCGCACGCGGCCTTACTGCCGCTGACGACGATCTGGCCCGGGGCGTTGAAGTTGGCCGGGACGAGGACTTCGCCCTGGGCTTGTTCTTCGCAGAGTTTCGTGATGGCGGCTTCGTCGGCGCCCATGACGGCGACCATGCTGCTCGGCACGCTGACGGCCGCTTCCTGCATCGCCTTCCCGCGGGCGGCGACGAGCTTCAAACCGTCTTCGAAACTGAACACGCCGGCCAGGTGCAATGCGGTGTATTCGCCGAGGCTCAAACCGGCGTAAGCGAACGGGCCATCGCCCAATTTACCAGCCGCTTTCGCGGCAGCGTGGCAGGCGATGGATGTCACGTAGATCGCCGGTTGGCTGATGTCGGTCTGGTTCAGCCGTTCTTCCGGGCCTTCGAAGCAGAGTTTGGCGAGGTCGAAGCCGAGGACGTCATTCGCCTGGGCGAACACGGCGGCAGCGGCCGGGTGGGCGTCGGAAAAATCACGACCCATGCCGACGCCTTGAGCGCCCTGGCCGGGACAGAGGATGTAGGTGGTTGCCATAAAATTCTCGAAAAGGCCGGCATTTGAGCCCCCTCCCCTTGAGGGAGGGGGTTGGGGGAGGGGTCCGCCGCGACGATGCGGCGTCAACGCGGTACAGGTCGCCGTAGACCCCTCACCCTAACCCTCTCCCTCAAGGGGAGAGGGAACCAGAAATCACATCCGCACGACAGCGTTCGCCCAAGTCAGACCGGCGCCGATGGCGACGAACACCGCCAAATCGCCCTTCTTCAGCTTTCCGCCGCGGACGGCTTCGTCCAGGGCGATCGGGATGCTCGCCGCCGACGTATTGCCGTAGCGTTCGATGTTGACCAGCGCCCGGTCCAGCGGCAGGCCGAGCTTGTCCATGCTGGCTTCGATAATCCGCAGGTTGCTCTGGTGCGGAATGACGAGCTTGATGTCGTCCTTGGTGATGCCGGTCTTGGCGACGGCGTCTTCCAGCAGTTCGGCGAAACGGCTGACGGCGAACTTGAAGACCTCGCGGCCACGCAGCTTGAGATACTGCTGCCGGCCGTCGACCATCACCTTGTCGATCGGGTGACGACTGCCGGGCTGGCAGTAGAGCAATTCCCAGCCGTGGCCGTCGGCCTGCATGCTGCTGTAAAGCAGGCCGCGATTTTCTTCTTCGCTGCGGCTGACGACGACCGCCCCCGCCCCGTCGCCGAAGAGGATGCAGCTGCCGCGGTCGTTGTAATCGGTGATGCGGCTGAGCGTTTCCGAGCAGACGACCAGAATGTTCTTGTACTTGCCCGATTTGATGAACGCGGCCGCGGTGTCGAGGGCGTACACGAACCCGCTGCAGGCGGCAGAGAGGTCCATCGCGGGCGTCTTGCTCATGCCCAGGCTGGCGGCGATGAAGCAGGCCGTGCTCGGCGTGACCATTTCCGGCGTGATCGTCGCGCAGATGACCAGGTCGATGTCCTTGGTCTCAATGCCGGCCGCGTGCATCGCCTTGGTGGCGGCGTGACTGGCGAGGCTGGCCGTCGACTCGTCCTTGCCCGCGATGCGGCGTTCCTTGATGCCCGTCCGCTGCGTGATCCACTCGTCGTTGGTCTCCACCAGCTTCTGCAGGTCGTCATTGGTCAGACGTTTTTCAGGCAGATGACTGCCGGTGCCGGTGATGATCGCGGAGTAAGCCATAATCGTGAAACGTCAGTGATAGCCGATTGTTGAAAGCGAGGAAAGATGGCGAAGCATCGCGGCCTGGGTGCCACAGGTCTCGGCGTACCGCGACCTGTGGCACCCGGCTTAGCCTACTTTACAGGCTGTCCTTTTCGGTGCATCGCGGACACAGGAACGCCCACTTGTTCGCAACGATAGTCCACCCTGCGTCTTGAGCCCGTTCAGCAACCTCAACGCACGCTTCGCAGAAGTTCTGAATGCTCCAATTCATCTCCACGCAGGCATCGCAATCGCGGCACATGAAATCGAAAATCAAATGAGCGTGTGCATGCCAAGGATCGTTCAGATCAAAAGCAGAACTTGACTGCTTATCGATCATTCTTTAAGTCACTCTTCGACTTTGATCGCCCGGCTGATCTGATCGACGATTTTCTCGTTGATCTTGGCGTCGTGGAGTTGTTTGCCGACGCGGATGGCGTTTTTGATGGCTTTGGCTTCGCTGCGGCCGTGGCAGATGAGGCAGATGCCGCCGACGCCCAGGAGCGGCGCACCGCCGGTTTCCTGCCAGTCGTGCTTGGCGTGGATTTTCTTCATCGTCGGCTTGAGCTGCAGGAGCAGTTCCGGGTCGGCCTCGGCGACTTCGGTGAGCAGCGTCTGAAAGATGCCTTCGGTGACGCCTTCCATGAATTTGAGGATGATGTTGCCGACGAAGCCGTCGCAGATACAGACGTCGATGACGCCCTTGAGGATGTCTTTGCCTTCGATGTTGCCGACGAAGTTCAGCTGCGGCTCGTCGCGCATCAGCTGGCGGGCGGCCTTGGTCATGGCGTTGCCCTTGGAGTCTTCCTCGCCGATGCTCATGAGGCCGACGCGCGGGCTGCTCATGCCCAGCACGGCGCGGGCATAAGCCGACGCCATGAGGCCGTACTGCAGCATGTGCTGGGGTTTGGGTTCGGGGTTGGCACCGGCGTCGCAAAGGACGACCGGGCCGTGGAAGGTCGGCAGCACCACGGCGATGCCGGGGCGGGAGACGCCTTCCAAGAGCCGCATGCGGAGCTGGGCGGCAGCGACGCAGGCGCCGGTGTTGCCGGCGGAAATCGCCACGTCCGCTTCGCCCTTGGCGACGAGCTTGGACATGACGGCGATCGACGAATCCGGCTTGCCGCGGACGGCCTCGACGGGCGATTCGTCCATCGCCACGATTTGCGTGGCGTAGACGGGGGCGTAGAAGTCGCGGTGCTCGGGAGCGAGCGGCGCCGACGCCAGGGCGGCGTCAACAACCTCTTTCGGGCCGACGAGGAAGACCTTGTCGCCCGGCGACAGCAATTCCGCCGCCTGCCAGCAACCGGCCAGGATCTCATCCGGGGCCTTGTCGCCCCCCATCACATCGACCGCGGCTCGCACCAGGGCGCTCCTTCGCTGGGAAGGTGGCAGGCGGCAGTGGGCAGGTGGCGGAAATGCATTCCTGCGACCTGCAACCTGCCCACTGCGACCTTTTTAGGCTTCTTCCGACTTCACTTCGATGGCGAGGTTCGGGTTGACGAACCCGCAGTTGCCGCAGGCGCAGTGCGGAAGCTTGGCGTTGCCGCACTGGGCGCAGCGGACGTACTGCCGCGGCGTTAAGGCCTGGTGGCTGCGACGCTTGCGTTTGCGCGACTTGCTGATGCGTTGGACGGGCAACATGGCCGGGCTCCTGATTCGTTCAGACGTGCGACAGGCCCAGACTTAAACGCCGTCCCATCGCGAAAAATCGGCGGTTCACAAACCGCCATAAACAAACAATCGGCGGGGTCGCCGCCGAGCGTTGAGCCGCGTAACTTAGGGCATCGGACGGTTTCTGTCAAGAATGACGAACCGGGAAGGATCGCGTCGCGGATTTTTTCTTTACCATTTAGCCGCCGGGCTTGCCCGGCGCGTTTCCGACCGGGCAGACGCGCCGGGCAAGCCCGGCGGCTAAATAGAGTGGATCGCCCCGCACGATATCATGCGGGAACCCTCGAATAGTTTCTCAGATCCTGAAAGGAAACCGCAATGCGACTCACCGCCCTCCCGCTCCTGGCCGCCCTTTTCGCCTCCGCCGCCTTCGCCCAGACCACCCAACCCGTCGGCCCCGCCGATGAAGCCGGGGCGAAAAAGGTGCTCGAAACCTCGCCCCGTCACGGGGAATTCGTCGACATCGACGTGGCGGGCAAGCCCGTGAAGTGCTGGGTCGTCTACCCGGAAATCAAAGACAAAGCCCCGGTCGTGATCGTCATCCAGGAAATTTTCGGCCTCAGCGACTGGCTTCGCGCCACGACGGATCAATTGGCGGCAGAAGGATTTATCGCCATCGCCCCGGACCTGGTCAGCGGGAAAGGCCCCGACGGCGGCGGGACGGACTCGTTCAAAAGCCGTGACGATGTCGTCAAAGCCACGCGTGAACTGAAGCCCGACATCACCAACGCCATGCTCGACGCCGTCGCCGACTACGCCGGGAAAATTCCGTCCGCGAACGGGAAGATCGCGACGGTCGGCTTCTGCTGGGGCGGCGGCGCGAGCTTCGCCTACGCCGCCCACAACCCCAATCTCGCCGCCGCCGTCGTCGCCTACGGCACGCCGCCAAAGGGGGACGAATTCAAGGCGATCGCCGCCCCGGTACTGGGCCTGTACGGCGGCGACGACGCCCGCGTCACCGCCACCGTCCCCGCCGCCGAAGCCGCCATGAAAGCCGCAGGCAAAAGCTACGAGCCGCATATTTTTGATGGTGCCGGCCACGGTTTCTTCCGCCAGCAGACTGGCAAGAACGGCGCGAACCGAAAAGCCGTCGACGAGGGTTGGCCGACGCTGGTGGCGTTCCTGAAAAAGCACGCCGGGTAACTTCTGGTCCCCTCCCCCGGATTACCGGGGGAGGGGACCAGACATCAGCCTGGCCAGCGTCGCGATGGCGGCTTCTACGCGGGCGTCGATCGGGGCGCTGCAGTTGATGCGGACGCAATTGCGGTAGCCGTTGCCGCTGCTGAACATCGGGCCGGGGGCGATGCTGATTTTCTCCGCGCCGGCGGCTTCGAAGAGTTTGACCGAGTCGACGTGCCCCGGCAGTTCCACCCAGAGCACGTGCCCGCCCACCGGCCGCGTGGCACGCGTGCCGGCCGGGAAATGACGGCAAATGAGGTCGCCCATCGTCCGAACGCGGGTTTCGTACGTCGCCCGCAGCTTGCGCAAATGCCGTGTGTAATGACCGCCGGCCAGGAAATCGGCGATCGCCAATTGCGGCAGGCTCGGTGTGGCGACGGTGCTGCAGAATTTCAGCCGCTTGATCTGCTCCATGTAACGCCCCGGCGCGCACCAGCCGACGCGGGCGCCGGGTGACAGCGTTTTGGAAAACGACGAACAGAGCAGCACCCGGCCGGCCGTGTCGTAGCTCTTGCAGACGCCCGGCCGCGTGTCGCCGAACGCTAAATCGCCGTAGGCGTCGTCTTCGATGAACGGCACGTCGTACTCGGCCAAAAGTTCGACGAGTTTTCGCTTGTTCTCGTCCGGCATGACGAAGCCGAGCGGGTTGTGAACGTTCGTCCCGACGAGGCACGCCGTGACCTTTTTATTTGTCGCCAGGAGCTTGCCGAGCGCGGCCAGATCGACGCCCGTGCGTGGGTCGGTCGGCAGTTCGACGGCCTTCATGCCGAGCAGTTCGATCGTCTGCAGATGACCGAAGTACGCCGGCGAATCGATCGCCACCACCCCGCCGGGCTTGCCGACGGCGCGCAAGCAGAGGGCGAGCGCCTCCTGACAGCCGCAGGTGGTGAGAATGTCGTCCGGCCCGATGCCGCAGCCGACGTCCATGTACTGCCTCGCGATCTGTACTCGAAGTTCACGGCAGCCGGGCGGCTCGTCGTAGGAGTCGTAGCCACGCCCGGTTTTGCGGCCGATCGCGGCACTGATGCGGCTGAGGTGTTTGGTCGGCAAACAGTCCGGGCTCGGCGACGCCATGCCCAGCGGCACGACGTCGGGCACCGACAGCTCGCTCATGCGGATCACCATCTGCGCCACCGTCGGCCGCTCGGCACGGCGCGACGGCGTCGAGCCTTTCGGTTCCGGCAGCGGTTTGGCGACGGCGCGGACGTAGTAGCCGGATTGCGGCCGGGCGACGATTCGGCCGTCGGCTTCGAGGACGCGGAACGCGTGCAGCACCGTCCCCACCGCCACGCCGTGCAGTTTCGCCGTCTGCCGAACGCTCGGCACCTTATCACCGGGCCGTAACGTCCCCGCGTCGATCATCGCCGCCAGGTGCCTCGCGATCGCCGCGTGACGGGAATCGTCGGCAACGACTACGGTTTCAAAATTCGGCATGGCACAGTCTCCGCCAGACTTAACTAGCACAGTTCCAGAATCCAAAAACTGTTATAGCACGAAATCACTATTTCTGAATCTGTACCACAACTAAAAGAGATGGCAGAGTATGGGCATGGAATCGGCAACCCTTTCAGCGTCGCGGTATTTGCCCCGGCCTCAGGCGGACGAAGTGCTCGTCCGTCCGACCAAGCGGTTTGCCGTCGCCCACGGTAAGACCAAGGCGTTCGACGGCGTCCGCGGCCGGACTGTTTTCCGTTGCGAGAGCGGCCGCGTCTGGCTCACCCAGGCCGGCGACAACCGCGACACCGTCCTCGAACGCGGCCAGCGGTTCACCTGCGACAAAACCGGCCGCGTGGTGGTGGAAGGGTTGGCGGATTCGGTCGTGGCGATCGCCCTCTGAGCGATGCCGCAACGCGGCGAGCCGTCTTGTCCTCTCCCGGTATGGCCGGGAGAGGATACAGGTGAGGGCCGGCCGTCGAGCGGCACTGAACGTCCAACCGATTGCGATCCGATCATCGTTTCAGTCGCAGGCCCTCCCCTACCCTCTCCCGGCCATACCGGGAGAGGGAAATCATCGCCGCCTTCGGCGTGCAATGGCCGGTCCGATTGTGTCCGCCCGGCGTCCCGCTATCATTCGCCATTTCCCATGGGTTTGATCGTTCAGAAATTCGGCGGCACGAGCGTGGCCGACGCCGAGCGCATTCATCGTGCGGCCGCGCGGGCCGTGGCTACTAAAAACAAGGGCAACAAGGTTGTCGTCGTCGTCAGCGCGATGGGCGACACCACCGACGATTTGCTCGACCTCGCCAACGCCGTCTGCACCTTCGGCGGCAAAGAGTACAACCCGCCTAAACGCGAATTGGATCAGCTCTTGGCCACCGGCGAGCAGGTGACGATCGCCCTCATGGCGATGGCGCTGCACGCCCAGGGCCACGACGCCATCAGCTTCACCGGCGGGCAGATCGGGCTCGTCACCGACGAAGCCTTCTCCAAGGCGCGTATCCAGTCGATCAACCACAAGCGGATCATGGACCAGCTCGACGCGGGCAAGATCGTGATCGTCGCCGGCTTCCAGGGCGTGACGCCCAACGGCCACTTCACCACGCTCGGCCGCGGCGGCAGCAACGCCACGCTCGTCGCACTCGGCGCGGTCTTAAAAGCTGACGTCTGCGAGAATTACACCGATGTCGACGGCATCTATACGGCCGACCCTCGCATCGTGAAAAATGCACGGAAGATCGAGAAAATTTCCTACGATGAAATGCTCGAACTCAGCGGCCTGGGTGCCAGCGTCCTGCAGACGCGGGCCGTCGAGTTCGCGAAGAAATACGGCGTATCCATCGAAGTACGCAACAGCCAGAACGACAATCCCGGCACCTGGATCGTGCAGGAAACCCCGAACATGGAACACATCGTTGTCAGCGGCGCGGCCCTGAAAAAAGAACTCGTCCGCGTGACGTTCAAAGCCGTCCCCGACCAGCCCGGCGTGGCGGCGAAGATCTTCACGACCATCGCCGGCGCGAATGTCGTGGTCGATGACATCATCCAGAACGTCTTCGACGACAACACCGCCAACATCAGCTTCACCGTCGAGCACGGCGACGTCGCCGACATCAAGCCGATCGTCGATAAACTCGTCACCGAATTCGGCGGCAAAACGCGGGCGATCTATCAGAGCGACCTGGCGAAAGTCAGTGTCGTCGGCGTCGGCATGCGGACGCACACCGGCGTCGCACAACGCATGTTCAACGCCCTGGCCGAGAACAAGGTCAACATCCAGAACATCACCACCAGCGAGATCAAAATCAGCTGCATCATCACCAAGGACGACGGCCCGCGTGCCCTGCAGGCGGTGCACGACGCGTTCGAACTGGGGAAGCAGAAGTAAGCCGCGATCGCCGCGGGAGGTTCACGGATGGCACGCCGCCGCTCATCGCCGGAAGCGCTCGCGCAGGACGTCGTCTCGCACGCCCTGCGGCAACGCCAGAACCGCGGCGTCTGGATCGCGGTCGCCCTGCTGATCCTCGTCGGCTCGGCCGTCTGGAGCCATTACCGCACCAAGCCCGACCCTGCAAAAATCGACGGCCAAGACGGCGTCGTCTGCGAACGCGTCATCGACGGCGACACCGTCGTCGTCAACGGCCCGGGCATGGAGCACGAACACCTGCGACTTCGCGGCATCGACGCGCCGGAAATCATCCACCCGGGCCTGAAAACCAACGCCCACTTCGGCCCCGAAGCCAAGCGCTGGCTCGCCGAACGGATCGAAGGCAAGCCGATCGTCCTGAAGTTCGACGGCACGGAAAAACGCGACCGCTACCAGCGTCTGCTCGGTTACATCTACGTCGACGACGTCTGCATCAATGTCGAACTGGTCGAAAAAGGCTGCGCCTACGTCAACCGCCGCTTCAAGACCATGCTGCAAGCCAATCTCGACACCGCCGAGACCCAGGCGCCCAACGCAAAATCGGGCTGTGGCGCGACGTCAAAAAAGAAGACATGCCCGCCTGGCGTCAGAAATGGCTGGATAAGAAAAAGCTGTCGGCGGAAGATTAAAATTGCATTTTTGCCGCAACGGCGTCAAGGTTGGTTCGATCATTTCGTGTCTAGGGAGGTAGATATGACTGAAGCGAATCCTGTTCCGCCGTCCGGCCCCACGCCGGTTAACTACGCCACCCCCGCCGCGGGGTATACCGGTGCGCCCGCCACGCCCGACGAAAAAAACATGGCGATGCTGATCTATTTGCTCGGCATCTTCACGGGCTTCGTCGGCCCGCTGATCCTCTGGCTGATGAAGAAGGAACAAAGCGCCTTCATCAACGACCAGGGCAAAGAAGTGCTGAACTTCCAGATCACCACGTTTATCGCCTGGTTTGTCTGTATTTTGCTGATGTTCATTGTCATCGGCGTCTTCCTGATGCCGGTCGTGGCGATCGGCTACCTGGTGCTGATGATCATCGGTCTGCTCAAAGCGAAAGACGGCGTGGCGTACCGCTTCCCGTTCGCACTTCGCCTGCTCAAGTAAGCTTTGCGAAATCCCCCAACGCGGGCGGCGGCAGTCACACGATTGCCGCCGCCTGTTTTCATTCCTTTTGACATTCGTTCGCCCGATGTTAGCCGTACAATCCGGGCGTGTCGGACGTCATTCGCAAGAAGCTCGCCATTCTCGCCGACGCGGCGAAGTACGACGCGTCGTGCGCCTCCTCCGGCAGCCAACGCAAAGGCATTGCCGGCGGCCTGGGCAACACCAACAAAGTCGGCATCTGTCACAGCTACACGCCGGACGGCCGGTGCGTCAGCCTGCTGAAAATCCTGCTGACCAACCACTGCATCTACGACTGCCAATATTGCATTAACCGCGTCACCAGCAACGTGGAGCGCACCCGGTTCACGGTGGACGAAGTCGTCAAATTGACGATCGAGTTCTACCGCCGCAATTACATCGAAGGCCTCTTCCTCAGCAGCGGCATCATCCAGAGCGTCGACTACACGATGCAACAGCTCGCCGACGTCGCCAAGACCCTCCGCGACCGCGAAAAATACAACGGCTACATCCACCTCAAGGCCATCCCCGGTGCAAGCCAGGAACTCATCGACCAGGCCGGCCTCTACGCCGACCGGCTGAGTGCGAATATCGAATTGCCCACGCAGTCAGACCTCGACCGGTTCGCCCCCGAGAAGAAGGTGGCCGACGTCGAAAACACCATGGCCGTCGCCGCCGGGCGCATTGCGGAATACCAGGCGGAAAAAACCAAATCGCCGCGTGCCCCGCGTTTCGCCCCCGGCGGGCAGAGCACGCAACTCATCGTCGGCACAGCCCCAGCACCGACACGACGATTCTCACCTCGGCCACGCACCTTTACCGCACGCACAAGCTCCGCCGCGTCTATTACTCGGCCTTCAGCCCGATCCCCGACGGCGACGCCCGGCTGCCCGTCGCCGCCGCCCCGCTCATCCGCGAACACCGCCTCTACCAGGCCGACTGGCTCATGCGGTTCTACGGCTTCCGGGCGAACGAACTCACCACGCCCGATCAGCCAAACCTCGATCTGAAAATCGACCCGAAACTCAGCTGGGCACTCCGGTTTCGCGAGTTGTTTCCGGTCGACGTGAACAAGGCGTCGCTGCACCGTTTGCTGCGCGTGCCGGGCCTGGGCAAGCGGAACGCCGACCGCATCGTCGCCGCCCGCCGTTTCGGCAATCTGCGACTGGCCGACCTCGCCAAGCTGCGATTGCCGATGGCGAAAATCCGCCCGTGGATTACCACCGCCGACTACCGGCCCGATGTCCGCCTGCTCGACCGGCTGGACCTCAAGCAGCAAGTCACGAAGGTCAACCAGCAGCTCGACCTCTTCGCCGCCCCCGTCTCGGCCCTCACCGGGGAAGTCTGATGCGAAGCGTTGCCGTCGATCACGATTTCGACGCCTGGCGCACCGCCGCCCGGCGACTGCTCGCCGAGGGCATCACGCCGGCTAAAGTGCATTGGACGTCTCCCGACGCGGTCGGCCTCTTCACTCCCTCTCCCCTTGAGGGAGAGGGCTGGGGTGAGGGGTCTTCGTCGTACTCGGCGAAGGCGAAGCGCGTCGACGCAACGGTCGTGACGGCAGACCCCCTCCCTGACCCTCCCCCGGCGTACCGGGAGAGGGAACAAAGCCTCCGCGTGCCAGCCGCTTTTCTCGACCTTGCCAAACTCGTCCTCTGCCATCGCGACACCTCAAAATTCGCCCTGCTCTACCGCACGCTCTGGCGGCTTACGCACGGCGAGCCGCACCTGCTGCAAAACGCCGTCGATGACGACACGCGGCAGTTGGCGAATCTGGAAAAATCCGTCCGCCGCGATTGCCACAAAATGACCGCGTTCGTCCGGTTCAAAAAAATCGTCGATCCCGACGGCCATGAACGTTTCGTCGCCTGGTACCGGCCGGACCATTTCATCGTCCGCCGCATGGCCAAGTTCTTCGTCGACCGCTTCCGCACCATGCACTGGGCCATCCTCACCCCCGACGCCAGCGTCGAATGGACCGGCCAGCATCTGCACTTCGGCGACGGCGTGCCGGTCGACCCGCTCATCGGCGACGCGGTCGAAGACCTCTGGACGACCTACTACGCCAACATTTTCAACCCCGCTCGCATCAAGCTCAAAGCGATGCGGGCCGAGATGCCCAAAAAGCACTGGCCGACGCTGCCGGAGACGCGGCTGATCCCCCAAATGCTCGCCGACGCCCCCGCCCGCGTGCAGAAGATGCTCGACGCCACTCCTAAAGTCGCCCTGTTGGCCAGCGACTACGTCCCCGCCACCACCAGCCTGCGCGTACTGCACGCCGCCGCCGAGAAGTGCCGCGCCTGCGGACATCGGCTGCCACGCCACGCAAGTGGTCTTCGGCGAAGGGAAAAAGACCGCCCGCGTGATGTTCGTCGGCGAACAGCCGGGCAACGACGAAGACCTCGCCGGCAAACCGTTCGTCGGCCCCAGCGGGCAGTTGCTCGATGAGGTACTTGCCGACGTCGGCATCGACCGGTCCGCCGTTTACATCACCAATGCCGTCAAGCACTTCAAGTTCGAGCCCCGCGGCAACCGCCGCATCCACGCCAAGCCTACCGCCCGCGAAATGGCCGCCTGCAAACCCTGGCTGCTCGCCGAGCTCGACATCATCAAGCCGAACATTCTCGTGATGCTCGGCGCTACGGCCGCCCAGACCCTCGTCGGCCGCCACTTCCGCCTCACCCAAAGCCGCGGCGAATGGTTCCAAACCGACCACGCCCCCCACTGCTTGGCCACCTTCCACCCCAGCGCCATCCTCCGCAGCCCCGACGCCGAGATGCTGGAACGCAATAAAGCCTTCTTCCGCGACGACCTGGAAAAAGTCGCCGAGGCGATCCGCAAAGCGGACTAACGCAACGCCGTTCAGTGGCCGGGGTCGTCCGGGAGACTCTCACGGCCGCATGGCTCGACCGACCCCGACCCCGACGCCGGTCCGCTTGTATGTTGCCAGAGTCATCCCCTTCTGTCGAAGATATTCCCGCCCCGCGTGCCGGCGGCGAGCGGAGCGAGTCGGCGGCACGCGGGGCCAATCGTCTGCGGGCGGGTCGGACAGCCGAGTAGGTCCACCCCGGCGGACCGGGAACCCCTTCACGGATGACGGTCCGCCCTGGAGGGTTGCGCATGAAGAGCAGAGGTTTTAACCACGGAGGCACGGAGAACACGGAGCAAATGCGAAGTCACATCCGTTTCTTCTCCGTGTTCTCCGTGCCTCCGTGGTTATATCTCTTTCTTTTGATTCAATAGGAAGTTACGCCACATGCCGCCGCCGCTTGATGCGCAAGGCTCCAGGGCGGACCCTACATGACTCAACCGCCAGCAGATCGCGGCCCTGGTCGGCGTGGCCCCGATGAACCGCGACTCGGGTCAGCAGCGTGGCCAGCGTCACATCCAGGGCGGCCGCCAGAGCGTGCGGAACATGCTCTACATGGCCACGCTCACCGCCCGGACCTACAACCCGCTGATCCGCGCGATGGCCCGTCGTCTGACGGCGGCCGGCAAGCCGTTCAAGGTGATGATGACCGCGTGCCTGCGGAAGCTGCTGACGCTCTTGAACACAATCGTCCGCACCCGCCAGCCGTGGAGGGCCGAATGCCAAAACACCGTATGAATCTAAAGTCGAAAACTACGCCCGAAGACTTGAATTCAAACACAGCCGCTGCAGCGGCTGGTTATGCGGCAAGTCGGCGACGCCGAAAGAACCAAATACCAGCCCAAGACAGAATACCCCAACTGAGCGAATTCGCGTACGCAATGAGCCACGCCTTGTCGTCTGGAACTAAGCGGTAAGCAAAACCAAACGGATAGGAGAAAATGCGGAAGGCCTCGCCGAGAATGATACCGCTGGGCGTGCGAACTGAAACCCGAATGTAGGCTAGTGCGCAAAGCGTGGTAAGGACGAAGTGCGTGACAACAACTGCAAGTGGAATCGTCCAGGCCAACGACTTGCTTGAAGGAGGGGCATGGCGAGGCGTGAGTGAACCTTCGTCTTGCGGCATAACGTAATACCGTTCAGTGGCCGGGGCCGGCCGGAAGACGATCACGGCCGCATGGCCCGAACGACCCCGACGCCGGGGCCGGTCCACTTGTATGTTGCCAGAGTCATCCCCTTCTGTCGAAGATATTCCCGCCCCGCGTGCCGGCGGCGAGCGGAGCGAGTCGGCGGCACGCGGGGCCAATCGTCTGCGGGCGGGTCGGACAGATCGACGTCCATTCGGCACGCGTGACGCCGTCACCATTGCCGGGCTGCAGCCGGATCGTCCGGGCCGTCTCGCGTCTTGTGGGCCAAGCCCGGACAGCCGCACGACCGGCATTTTGCCTGCCAGGTCGCATTCGCAAGTGAGGGAGTCGCTCATGAGCCGCGAGTCGCCGCAGGTCTTTGTCGGGATCGATGTCGCCAAGGAGAAGTTCGACGTGCACCTGTGGCCGCTCGGGCGGGTGCTGAAGTTCGACAACACGCCCGCGGGCATCGAAGCGCTCGTCGCGGCGATGGGCCCGTACGCCGTCGCTTTGGTCGTGATCGAAGCCACCGGCCGCTACGAGCGGCGGTGCGCGTTCGAGCTGATGGACGCCGGCTTTGAGGTCGCGGTCGTCAACCCCCGCCAGCCGCGCAGACTTCGCGCGGGCCAGCGGGCAGCTGGCCAAGACCGATGTCATCGACGCGAAGGTCCTCGCGCAGTTCGGGGCCGTCATCGGCCCGCGCAAAAGCGACAAACCCTCGGCCAACCAGCTGCTTCTGGACGAGCTGGTCACGCGTCGGCGTCAACTGGTGGAGATGATCACGCAGGAACGCCAACGCCTGGAGCAGACGTGGAACCCGGCGCTGCGGGGCCGAATCAATCGGCACGGGGACGCGTTGGAACAGGAACGGAGCGAAGTCGAGGCCGAGATCGAATCGCTCATTGATCGCGACGACGACTGGCGGGGCAAGCTCACGCTGCTGAGGAGCGTCCCGGGCGTCGGCCCGGCGACGGCGGCGACGCTCATCGCCGAACTGCCCGAACTCGGCACGCTCAACCGTCAGCAGATCGCGGCCCTGGTCGGCGTGGCCCCGATGAACCGCGACAGTGGAACTCAGCGTGGCCGGCGGCACATCCAGGGCGGCCGCCAGAGCGTGCGGAACATGCTCTACATGGCCACGCTCACCGCCCGGACCTACAACCCGCTGATCCGTTCGATGGCCCGTCGTCTGACGGCGGCCGGCAAGCCGTTCAAGGTGATGATGACCGCCTGCCTGCGGAAGCTGCTGACGCTGCTGAATACGATCGTCCGCACCCGCCAGCCGTGGAGGGCCGAATGCCAAAACACCGTGTGAATCGAACGTCGAAAACTACGCCCGAAGACTTGAATTCAAACACAGCCGCTGCAGCGGCTGGTTATGCCCCGTCCCGGCGACACCACGCATGTAAGCCGGCACTCAGCACAATTGCTCCGCAAAGCATAAATGCAAATCCGACGTCGCTCCATGTCTGCTGCCAAAATGCGCGTTGAGTGCTGAGCCAATCACCTGGCGACCACAGTTCGTTCATAGGCGGCACAAAAGCCCGAGCACAAAGCCGCACGATCAAACCGACAAATATCGAGATGCCGCCTGCGGAGATGACAATGATGGTGCGTAGGGGCATAACGTAACCGTGTTCACCGGCCGGGACCGGCGGGGTGATGCTGCGGGTCAGGAACGGGCCGAACGCCGGCCCGGTCCGGTGCAGCACGTGGTTAGTCCGGCATTCGCGCAAGACGGCCCTGAGAGCCGAATCAGGGCGACGGCCGGTGGTACGCTTCGGCCCGGTCCGCTGCAACGTACCCGTTCAGCGCCGGGACTTAGCGTACCGCCACTGTCAATAGCCGACGACCGGCCTTCTGTCTACAAAAATATACTCCCCGCCGCCGATACGGTTATGCCGGACTAACATCCCAATAAACCGAACTATTTCGCCTTTGCCGACATGGGCCCAAGCGGTTCGCGTTCAGCAAACAAGTGTAGCCAAAATCTTTACGTCACTGCAAGATTTTTATTGCAATCGTCAAAAACCGATTTACGTTCGGATTCCGTTATGGCACTCATGGATCGGATCAATGACGTCGGACGACGGCGACGGTTGGCGGCGGCGACGATCGACTGCTATCAGAACTGGGTCCGACAGTTCCTTTCGTTTTGTCGAGTGAACGGGCAATGGCGACGCCCGGCGGAACTCGGGGCAACGGACGTCGAACGCTTTTTGACCGACCTGGCGGCCCGGCGGCAGTTGTCGGCGTCGAGCCAGAACCAGGCGACCAATGCGATCGTCTTTCTTTACAAACAGGTGCTGGCCGACGAGCTGCCGGGCGACCATTTAGGACGGTTTTCGGCCGAACGGTCGAAGCGGCCGCCCCGCGTGCCGACAGTGCTTAGCACGGACGAAGTGGTTCGGTTGATCGCGGCGATGCCGCCGGGCGATTCGCGGCAGTTGATGGCGCGGCTGCTGTACGGCACCGGGCTGCGTGTCGGCGAATGCTGCCAGCTTCGCGTGCGTGACCTCGATTTCGACCGTTCGCAGATCATCGTCCGTGGCGGCAAAGGGGACAAAGACCGCCTCGTCATGCTGCCCGCGAGTCTGCAAGGCGATCTGGCGGAGCAGGTGCGACGGGTTCGGCATTTGCAGACGCGAGACACGGCCGCGGGCGGCGGTTTCGCACCGTTGCCCCCGACACTGCTTCACAAAGTGCCGGCGGCCGAGCGGGATTGGCGTTGGCAGTTCGTTTTCCCGAGCATCACGATGCGGCGTGATGAGAACGGCCGGGGCGTGCGATGGCACGCGGACACGGGCGTCCTGGATCGCGTGGTTCGGCTGGCGGCACGGTCGGCGGGGTTGAGCAAGCGGGTCACCTGCCACACGTTGCGGCACAGTTTTGCGACGCACCTGCTGGAAAACGGCTACGACGTTCGCCAGGTGCAGACGTTGCTCGGGCATACGAAGTTGGAAACGACGATGATTTACACGCTCGTCGCCAACCGCCCCGCCAACAGCGTCGCCAGCCCATTGGACCGGCTGACGTCGGTCGGCGTGTGAATGACATGCAAGAACGCCCGCGGGCCCGGAGCTTTTGGCTCCGGGCCCGCGGGGTTGTGACAGACTGCGACGAACCGAAGATTACTTCTGGTAGTCGTAGTAGGTTTTGATGGTGCGGGCGTAGTAGCCGCCGCCCCAGGTTTGGACGCCGTTGAGGACCACGCCGAGTTTTTCGGCCTTGATCTGCTTGAGGGTGTCGCTGACGCGGCTGAGCATGCCGCGGGTGTTTTGCTTGGCGCGGACGACGACGATGACGCCGTCGACACGCGGGGCAAGCGCCACCGCTTCGCTGACGACCAGCAGCGGGCCGCCGTCGAAGATGACGTGGTCGTATTCTTCGAGGGCACGCTCGATGAAGTCGGTGAACAGCGGGCTTTCGAGCAGTTCCGTCTGGTTCGCCGGGCGCGGGCCGGTGGTGAGGATTTCGAGGTTGGCGACGGGGGATTTTTTGACGGCACCTTCGAGGTTGCCGACCGATTCGAGCACGTTGCTGAAGCCGGCGTCATTCGGTGACGTTGTAGAGCTTGTGCAGCGACGGGCGGTGGAAGTTGGCGTCGACGAGCAGGATGCGGCGGCCGTTAAGTGCCAGGCCTGCGGCGAGATTGGCGGCGATGGTCGTCTTGCCGTCGCCCGGGCCGGGGCTGGTGATGAGGATGCTGCGGGTGGTGTCGAGGCTCGCCGCGTGTTGCAGGCGGGTGCGGACCTGGCGCAGTTGCTCGGCGAGGAGGCTCTGCGGCGCGGTGGCGATGACGGTGTGCAGGGGCACGCCGGTGAGTTCCGGGTCGTCGCTTTCGCGGGCGACCATGCCGAGCAGGTTCATCGGGCCGACGCGGGCGATGTCGCGCGGGCTGCGGACGCTGGTGTCGGCCAGTTCACGCAGGAACGCGATGCCCAGGCTCACCGCCAGGCCCGCCATGACGGCGATCGGCAGGATGACCTTGAGGTTCGGGCTCGACAGCGTGTCCGGCTTCGTCGGGACGCTGGACCAGGTGACGCTGGTGGTGTCCTGCTGCGTGGCGTTTTTCAGCACGGCGACGCGTTCGGACATTTCACGTTCGAGCAATTTGTAGCTGTCGTACTCGTCTTTCAGCGACGCGTACTCGCCGCGGGCGGCGGCCATTTCGCTGAGGTCGGCGCGGAGCTTTTCCACGCGGTCGTCCAGCGAGTCGGCGAGCGTCTTCTTGGCGGTGGCGTCGTTCTGGGCGATGTCGATCATCTGCGCCGGGCCATCGCGCGGGCGGTGGACTCGGCCTTGTCGAGGCGCTCACGGGCGGCGTTCTTGGCGGCAGTGAGGTTCTTCGACGTCGTGGAGTCTGAGCCGGTGACCGTCATCGAACCGATCGACAGTTCCAGCTCTTCCAGCCTGCGCCTGCAGGCGTTGGACGGACGGGTCATTGCGGACGATCTGCTCGACCTGGTACGGGTCTTTCCCGGCGGAAACCTGGTCGTTCATCGACTTGAGCTGCCCGGCGGCCTCGGCGGCGTCCATGCGGGCCTTGGTCTGCTGACCGATGAGCTGGCCGAGTTCCATCTCCTTGATGGTCTGGCGGCCGACGTCCACGCTCGCACGGGCGAGTTGGGCGTTCATTTTATCTTTCGTCTGGCGTGAGAGCGTGACGTATCGCGACTGCCAGTCGGTGGCGGTCTTCAATTCGTTGCTGGTTCGGCCTTCATAGCGATCGCGCTGGTTCTTGACGTGCGCGTCGCCGATGGCGCGAAGAATGTCGCCGGCGTCTTCGCCGCTGGCGCAGTCCATCGTCAGCTGAATGAGCTTGGTGCTGGTAACGGGCGTGGCGCGAAGGTTCTTGTCCAGATCCGCCTGGGCCAGCTGCGCGGCACTGGTGCCCGATGCGGCCGCACGGGCCTGGATGTCCGTAAACCATTTGGTGGCACGGATGCGTTCGTTTTCCTGCAGCACGTCGATCCAGAGCACTTCAGAGAGCAGCTGCTGCACCTGCGTGCGTTGTTCGACTTCAAGATTCCAGTCGAACTGCGAGAGTTCGTTGGTCGCCTGGTTCGTGGGGTTGATGCGGTACGGGCGGTCGACCAGCAGCATACCGACCGAGCGGAATTTCGGATCGGTCGCGCGGAGGTAGGCGTACAGACCGATGCCGATGGCAACAGCGATGACCACCGTCGCCAGGATCAGCCAGATGTTGCCGCGGATGATGCGCCGGACATCGGCGGGCGTTAGGCTCGGGGCGAGCGAGGCGACATGCGCACCGGTCGGTCCCTGCCCGGGCGGGAGCGTGGGCGGTCCGCCGGGGCTGCGGGGCAGACGGTAAGTGCTGGTCGTCGGCAACGTCGTCATATCAAACTCCCAATCCCGCCCGGTCGTTGGCACCGGGCCGATCCTTGCCGCCCCGCTTCGGCTGTCGGGGCGTTCCAAAGTTCCGCTAGTTTACGACGCGGATGAAAAGGTGCTAAGTAAATTTCCGGTCGGCCTGTAACGTTTATTCCGCCCCGCCGGCCGAAGCCTTCTTTTTGGCGAGTTCTTCGGTGAGCTGGGCGAACTTGGTTTTCATCGTCGGGTCGACCGCCTGCTTGCGTCGCTCGGCGGAATCGAGCTGATTTTTGGCGTCGGTGAGCGCGACTTCCGCCGCGCTCAGGTCGCCGCCCGCCAGGCTCGCCTCGGCCAGGTGCAGGAAGACGTCCGGGAACGTCGCGTTCTCGCTCGCCCGGCGGAGGATGTCGATCCCTTCCGACGCGCGGTTGTTCTTCACCAGTGCCCAGCCATAAGTATCCGCGACGATCGGCCAGAGTGTGGCGGAATCCGGGCTGACGTTCGCCCGCTGGTACGCCTGTTCGGCGACCTTCAGCGCATCCGCCGGCGTGCCGCCGCTGTCGGGCAGCAGGATCGCACAGGCGAGGTTGTTCAGCGTGATCGCGTCATCCGCGCCCAGCTTGCGCAAGTCCTCGAACGCGCCGCGCGCCTTCGCCCCGTCGGCGGGCGTCGCCTGGAGATAGAGCAGGCCCGCGCCGTTGAGGGCGCGGCGGAGCAGTTGCGGGTCGAGCTTGTCACGCTCTTTCAGGATTTCTTCGGTCCGCTTGAGCGCCCGGCGATGTCGCCGCTGTCGCGAACGAGTTCGGCGGTCATCAACCGCAGGCTGATGTCATTAAACGCGTCCAGCCGCTGCGCCGCGTCGGCGGCGCCGAGCGTGTCGGCGACCGCGCGGGCGGCGGTGGCGATCATGTTCGGGTTCGTCGTCGAAGTGGCGAGTTTAAAGGCGGTGTCCAGCGCCTTGGCCGCGTCGGCCTTCTGGTCGAGGTTGTAGTACGCCACGCCGCGGGCACGCCAGACCCAGAAGTCTTCCGGCTTTTCGCCTTGCACTTGCGCGGTGTCGGCGATGATGTCGCGCCACGCCTTGGCCTTGATCAGCAATTCGAGATACCGCTGCTGCACACGCGGGTCGTTCGGCACGGTCGCCAGAGCGGCGCGGGCCTCGGCGACGGCGCGGGGCGTGTCGTTGCGGAACGTGTAGCTCTCGGCGTGCGTGATCAGCACGTCAAAATCGTTCGCCAGCTTCGGCGACTTCTTCGCCTCGTCGAAGATGCGGTCGACCGCGTTCCACGACGGCGGCGTGGTGTTGCTGTACGCCTCCACCAGTCGCATGAGAATCACGCGGCTGTTCTTGTCGTTGTTCCATGCGGTCTGCAGTTCATTAAGCATGGCGTCGCGGTCGCCGCGTTTGCGGTACGCATCCGCCAGCGCCACGCGAATGTCCGGGCTTGAGGGCGCGACGTCGCGAGCCTTGGTCAGATCGGCGACGGCACCATCAAGGTCGGCCGGCGTTTTGTTGGTGCGCGCCTGGCCGCGGTAATAGAGCGCCGCGACGTCGGTCGGCCGCTCGGTGAGCACTTTATTCGCGAAACCTTCGGCCTTATCCCACTCGTTCGTGCGTAGCGACACGAAAGCGGCGACGACATAGCTGTCAGCGCTCGGGAAGCTGGCGATGAGCGACTCGACCGCCTCCGTGGCCGCCTTGCCGTCACCGGCGTCCATCAGCACCTGCGCCTTCTGCCGGGCGACATTGGCGTCATCCTTGCGGAGGTCCAACACAGTCAGCGCGTCGGCCATTTTGTTCTGCTTGGCGAGAATCGACGACAGCTTGATGACGGCTTCCGTCGGCGCGGGCTTGGTGGCGTTGACGACATTCACCAGCACGCGGACCGCATCATCGATCTTGTTCGAACGCACATACGCGTCGGCCAGTAGTTGGGGCAATTCCGGGCGATTCGCGTTGGCAGGGTCGTTGACGGCTTTTTCGATCGCCTGCTCGCCGACGGCGGCGTTGCCGAGCTTTCGCTGGGCTTCGGCATAGGCGCTCAGGAAGCGGAGGTCCTGCGGAAACCGCCCCCAGGCCTTGCTGTAAACCTCGGCCGCGCGTTCCAGGAACGGCTTGCCGTCGGTTTCACCTTTGT
Source organism: Tepidisphaeraceae bacterium (assembly GCA_049840775.1). Taxonomy (GTDB): domain Bacteria; phylum Planctomycetota; class Phycisphaerae; order Tepidisphaerales; family Tepidisphaeraceae; genus RYN-431. The sequence continues at coordinate 604,638 of JASGJJ010000002.1, read as the reverse complement.
TGGTCGCGACCTGTTCCAGCGCCACGCCGAGACGGCCGGCGAGGGCGGCGTCGCTCGGCGACTTGTCTACGCGAGCCGCGAGCGTGTCGACCGCCTTGGCGGGGTCGCCGAAGCGCAGGTCGTAGTCGAGCGTGAGATCGACTGTGCGCGGGTCGTCCGGGTAAGAACGCTGCACCGCTTTCACGCGGTCGGCGGCTTCGGCGCGGCGGTCGGTGCGCAGCAGGCACGCCGCGATGCCGAGCATCGCGTCGATGTTCGTCGGCGACTTATCCAGCGTCTGCGAATACTGGTCGATCGCGTTCGCCAGGTCGCCGCTCTGGGCGAGCAACTGGGCGTAAAGCAGTGACGCCGCGGCGAGTTCGCCCCGCTGCTGCGCCAGTGCCTGGCCTTGTGCGACGGCGTCTTTGTAGAGCGAAGCGCGGCGGTCGGCGTCGGGCTCGACGGCGGCCTTGGCACCGGCGAGTTGCACACGGCGAAGCGCCCCTTCCGCCTGGTCGGCGTTCGTGCGGGCGAGGTCGCTGAGCACGGCTTCGGCGTCGCTGAAACGCGTCGCGAGGATCGCCACCTGGAATTGCGCGTCGTACGCACGCGGGTCTTCCGGCTTGAGCTTTTGAGCCGCCTTGAACGACTGAATCGCGTCCGCCGGCCGGCCCTGCTGGCGGGCGAGCGCGCCGGTCGCCATCGCCTTGGCGTACGGGTCGGTGATTTTTTCGATGTTGTCGCGCGTCAGCTGTTCACGCTGTTCCGGCGTCTGGGCGGCAAGGCTGGCGGCGATGTTCTGGAAGCGCGCGTCGTCCGGCTTAGCCTTGAGGGCGGCGTTGACGACTTCGACAGCCTCATCGCGTTTGCCGAGCGCGACCAGCGACTGCGCCGCCGCCGTCACGCCGTCGGGGTCGGCGGGGTTCGCCTGGAGCATCAACTTCGCCAGCCGCAGCACTTCCTGGTCATTCACCAGCGTCGCGGCGGCCTGCAGCTTGAGGAACTGCTCGGCCCGCGTGCTTTCGGGCATCTTCACGAGGTTGTCGTCGAGCTTGCCTTGGATCGCTTCGAGGCGCACACGCATGCGCTTGACGATTTCGGCGTCGCCGGCGACCCGCTCCAGCACGCCGAGTTCACGCGTGGCGGCGTCGGCATTGCGTTCGGTGATGTAGATGTCGGTCAGCAGTGCGCGGGCCGTCAGGTTTTCCGGACGACGGCTGATCAAATCCTGTAGCGCCTGGCGGGCCGGTGCGGTCTGGTTCAGGCGCAGCTGCGCCTGGGCGTATTCCATCAGCGCGTCGGCACGGAGGTCCTGATCGATCGGAGAGGAACTGTCCGGGTTCATCTGCTTGATGGCGGTATCAAGCGTCGCGACGCCGTCGGCGACCTTGTTCTGCGCGATTTCAATGCCACCCTTCAGGCGACCGAGCGCGGCCTTGAAGCGCTGGGCGATGTCCGGGTCAGAATTCAGCGTGCGGAACTCGGCTTCGACAGTTTCAATCCGCTTTTTCCGCTCGGCCGGGTCGGTGATCGTCGCCAGCGTGCTCAGGCGGATGGAGGTCTTACGGACCTGTTCGATCATGCCGTAGAAGCGTTGATTGATCGACTTCAGACTCGTCGGCGGCTTGGTCGGCGTGAACGGCGTGTCCAGCAGCGCGACAGCCTCCTCACGACGCGCCGGCTGACTGCGCGAGGAACTCGGCGAGCATCAGCCGCGGCTGGCGGTCGTCGGGCCGGTCCGCCATCAGCTTACGGTAACCGGCTTCGGCGGCCTTGATGTCGCGAAGTTCCAGTTGCCGCAACGCCGCGGTGCGGATCGGGATGCAGTAATCATTGTCGGCGGGAACGAGCTCGGCGGCCTTCTGGAGGGTGTCGTAGTAGACCTTGCCGTACTCGGCTTTCTTGGCGTCGTCCTTGGCGATCACGAACGCCGCCCAGCGGTAGACGTCGGACTTGAACTGCCACACGCCGGCGTTATTCGGCGACTTGGTGAGCAGTTCGTCCGCCCACGCCATCGCCTTGGTGATCAGATCGGTCGCCTGGGGGGCATCGCCCTGCTGGGTCGCACGGGTGATGCCGACGAGACGGAATTGTCCCGCGTCGACGGCGGCTTCGATATCGTCGGGCTTTTCGGCGAGGAGTTTTTCGGCGGCCTCTTTCTGGGCGTCGATCTCTTCCGGCTGAACCTGCAGATTCCGCAGGTACGGCTCGAGCACGGCGGTGACCCGCGCCAGACGGGCTTCACGGTCGTCGGGTTCGAGCTTTTCCAGCCGCTCCGCCGTGCCGACTAGGCCTGCGCACCGCGACGGTGTCGGCCGGGTTGGACTGAACGTCGATTTTCTGGTTCGCCAGCACCCGCCGCAACGCCGGGACGGACCGCGGGTCGTTGGCGAGAATGTTCGCCTGCGTGCTGCGCAGGTTCCGGAGTTTTTCGATGTCGCCGCGAACGGTGTACTCGAGCGCGTCGGCGTACTTGAGCTGTAATGCGATGTCGTTGCCCGCGCGATTGGCGGCCTTGCCGTAGCTTAGTGCGGCGGAATCCCAGTCGCCTTTGGCGGCGGCGGCGTCGCCCTCGGCGACGAGTTTGCTGACCGGCCGCATGATTTTGATGATCTGCGGCGCGGCGAGATACCCGCCGCCGGCGAGAACCGCCACCGAAGCCACTGCCGCGACCAACGCTTTGTTCAGTTTACGTGCCATCGTTTTATTCGTTCAGTTGCTAAAAATCAGTTTGTCGGCCGCGTCCATTGCGGCAAGACGCGTTCCACGTCGGGCATGGCGTTCTTGAGGAAGTCCGCCATCACGATTTCCGCCGCGGCATTGTCGGCCTGGTCGGTCACGAGTTCGATCTTGGCGAAATACGCGCGGCGTTCGAAGAGGTTCTGCAGCCGCTTGCGGACGCCGAAGATCGGGTCATTTTCATAAAACCCGTTTACCTGGAAAAAATACGCCACCTGCCGCGGGCGGCTCCGGCGGGAGTCGATCTGGTCTTCGAAATTGATCAGCCGAACGCCGACATTTCGGTCCGATTCCTTCTCACGCGGCAACACCGGCCAGGTCACCACCTGGTACGCCGAGGGTTTAAACCCGTCGGCGGCGTAGCAGCGATCGGGCACGTGCGGAACCGTATCCACGCTGCCGGTGTAATACGTCAGCGCGAAACGAATGGCGTTCTTCGGATCGACGAGCGCGGGCATCGTGACGCGCAGCTTTTCGCGATCTTCCATCGACGCCGCCAGCAGTTTTTTGCGGTCGGCTTCGGAGAGTTTTCGTGTGTCGACGTAGTCGCGGAACAGGTACAAACCCGTGCCGAGTTCGTGCTCGAAGTCGGGATTCATCGCCCGGTCGACCGTCACCTGCGCCCAGGGGCCGAGGTCGGCGTGGATGAGTTTCAACGGCTCGGCGGGGTCGACGGCTTCCTTGCGGAAGCTCACTTTCATGGACTGCACGAAAATGTTCAGCCCGAGTGCCGCGGCAACGAGAATCGCCGCGACAATGATGAACGCCCAACGCCGGCGGATGTCGGCCTGGACCGGGAGAATCGGCTGCGGAATCGCGCTCGATGCCTTCACCTCAGCGGGCTTCATCTCGGCGGCTTCGGCCTCTTCGATAAACAGGTGATCGACGACCCAAACCACCAGCATCACCAGGAAAAACGCCGGCAGCAGCATCACCATGCCGGCGAACTGGTGGGCGAAACCTTCGGACCATTCCTGCCCGACGTAAGTATCGAGCAACCCCTGGCCGGCGACACGCATGACGTTGCAGGAAATAGCGATCGGCACGGCGCTGGCGGCGATAATCAGCTTCTGCCAGAGCGGACGCGCCGACAGGAACGCCACGGCCGTCGCGAGCGTGATGAACGTCATCAGCGACCGCAACCCGGCACAGGCTTCGGCAACGTTCGATGCCCGGTCCGCCAGGCGGATGCCGGCCTCGCTGAATTTCGGGATGAAAATCTTCGTACCGCCGAAGCTGGCGTTGACGCCGACGATGTTCAGCAGCGACACACTCACGCGCGCCGCCAACCCCTGCAACGGACTGGCGATCTGGCTATACACCAGGCCCGGCCAGGGCAGGGCGCAGAAGAGGAAGAGGATCGGGAACCAGGCGACCCGCATCACCGCCCAGCCGCACATCGTCAGCACCACGCCGAAAAGCGTAATGATCATGCCGCTGTCCCAGATGAAATCGTTATAGCCCGGCCAGATGCCGTACGCCGAAAGCAACAGGCCGCCGACGAGCGTCGCCAGGCCCCAGTCGAGGACGAGCGCCAGGCACCCCAAACCCGTGATGCCGATGCCAACGTTCTGGATGATGCCGCTGACCAGCCACAGGCCTTCTGATTTGGGAATCAACGGCGGAACGGCGTAAGCGGCCACCAGGCCGATCAGGATCGTAACGCCGGTCGTTACAAAGCGTTGACGAGAGAAATTGCCCGCCAGCAGCGGCTGCGCCGGCGTGTGCGCGAGTTCGTCGCGCCGGAGCATGAGGTAGTAGAGGCCGACCAATGGCACGCAGACGGCGTGCGACCAGTTCGGGTCGCCGTTGATGAAATTCGTCTTCTCCCACAGCCGGACGAGGTTGCCCTTGTACAGAGCGACGAAGGCGAGCGTGAGAATGGCGGCGCGGACCCAGGAAGCGGTCGGCACGCCGAGCCACCCGGCCCCGGTTGAGCGGGTCGGCGGCAGGACGGAAGAGTCAACGGCTGAACTCAATCAAGAACCCTCGTTCGGAACCGACGCCGGCCGAAGACCGGCCTAACGCCATCGGCCGATTGGCGGCCGCGCTTTACCCCGGCGCGGGTCGCCATCGTATCAGAACTTGTACGGCCGCGGGAACCCCGCGGTTGCCGCCGCACCCCACCAATCTACCCTTCCGCCCCGCCCCTTGCCGCCCCCGGGCGCTTATCAGACGTCGCCGATCCCAAAACACGGCCGGCCGGGACGATTTCGTCCCGGCCGGCCGTGTTAACTCAAACGCGTTAGACGCGGATTAGTTGTTGTTGCGGTCCGGGGCATAGTTGCGGTCGTACAGGAACCCGAAGCCGTACGTCAGACGGAAGCCGTTACGCAACGCACCGAGGAACGGGGCGATGGCGTTCGTGCCGACGATGACGTGGTCATCAGGCTTGAGGTACATGTCCGGGTCCTGGCCGCTGAAGATCTTGTCCAGATCGACGCGAACATAGACTTCCTTATCACCCGGCAGACGGCGGACGACGTCCGTACGGCTCGGCCAGGCGACTTCGTTCAGGCCACGGGCGGCCGTGACGGCTTCCTTCAGCGTGATCTTGCGGGCATTGAGGCTGTAAGCACCCGGCGCCTGCACGTTACCGCCGATGTAATACTCGCCGATCACCGGCTGGGCGACGTAAATCAGGTCGCTCGGGCGGACGACGATATTGTACTTCAGTTCGCCCTGCTTGAGCTTGTTGTACGGCACACGAATGACTTCGCGGTCGGTCGGCTCTTCCGGGGCCTTGAAGGCGAACGCCGGGGCGGCCGGGCTGCCAGTCGTCGGGTCGGTCACCGGGTTGGTGGCGGCCGGAACGGGCGTGGTGACTTCCTTGCCGTCGATCACCACAACGCTGCCGGCCGGGGCTTGGCCGGTCTGCAGCATCTGGCTAGAACGCGACGGATCGCGGACCGGCTTGGCGGACGACTGCGGGGCCAGCACGTCGGCACCGCCCGGGGCGGTGGTCGGCTGGGTGGTGGCACCCGTGCTCGTCGTGGCGACGGCAGCGTCTTTCTTGCGGATGACGTAGACGTAATCAATGCCGACCGCGCTGGTCACATCGCGTGCGGCGATGATGGCGTTCAGCAGGCGGTAATCGGTGTCAAACACCGCGTACGGGCCGGGGCTGCCGACCGCGCCGCTGATGTTGTAGGTGCGGCCGCGGGCTTCGACGACCGCGACGCTGATGTTCGGGTTCGTCAGGATGCCGGCGTCTTTGTAAGCGTCGGCGACGGCGCGTTCGAGCTGCTGCTCGCTGAGCCCGTCGGCCTTCACCTGGGCGGGGAGCAGCGGCAGGCTGATCTTGCCCGAGGCGCTCACACGCAGGGTTTTGGTGGTTTCCGTGCCGGCACCGTAAAGGTCGTTGACGGTGACCTGAACGGTGTCGTTGGCACCGATGGTGTAATCGAGCTTGGATTCGACGAGGTCTTCCGGCTTGACGTCACGGGCGGTGACGAACTGGGTGTCGACTTCATCGGTGCCCAGGTTCAGGCTGTCGAGGATCGGAACGACTTTCGCGTCCTTTTCAAACCGGCCGACTTGGCTGGGATCGAGGAAGCTTTTGACTTCACAACCGACCGACAGCGAGGCCAACACGACAGCCGCCGTCGCGCGGACGACTTTTCGAGAGGCGATAAGTGAGCGAAGCAAGACCGGCTCCTTTCCTAGAACCTTTAAGCGTACGAGTTGTCGGGCCAGTCCCGGCCCGGCCCCCGCCTCGAGAGACGGCAAGGGCTCGCTTAGCTTACACCAACTTTGTCGGACGCGGCAAGTAAGTCCGAATTCGACAGACAGCCACCGGGCGCTCTGCGGACCGTCGACCGTAAGACACGCAAAATATGCGCGATTTAGGCTTTGCGCACGCCCCGCTACGCCGCCGCTTTAAACGCCAAGCCCCGGCATGTCTGTTCCAGACGTTGCAGATGGACCATCGCGTCCTGCACACTGGCGGTGGCGTCGAGCGACGTCACGGCATCTTTGGCGTGCTGACTGAGCGACGGGAAGCCGAATCCCGACCCCGTCCCGCGGAGCGTCTGGCAGATGTTGCGGACCGCCTTGATGTCCCCACCCTCGACGACTTGTCGCAATTCGCGGCTCATCGCCCGGACGCGGCTGACGTACTGCTCGATCAACGGCCGAGTGGTCGGCGAGTCCGGCAGCGTGCTGTAAACCGCCTCGGCCTGCCCGACGTCTGAGCCGAGCCAGGTCGAGAGCAATGACATCAGTTTTTGAGCGTCGTAGGGTTTGGCAAGAATCGAGGCCGCCCCGCTGTCGGTCGCCGCTTTGAGCACCGACGCCGACGTTTCCGCCGTCACCAGCCCGACGGGCCCCTTGAACCCGGTCGCCCGAAGTGCCGCCAGAACCACCGTGAATGGCTGATTCAGCGTCGCCGTGTCGCACAGGATGCAGTCGAAGCTCTTCGATTTGATCGCGGCCTCTGCCTCGTCCAGCGTGGCGACACTGGTGAGTTCGATTTTCGTCGTCGACAGGTTGTGCCGCAGGAGCAGGCGGTCAATTTCCGAAGCGTCAAAATGAAGGACATTGCCGAGCAGCTTTGCCGGATCGACCGGTGCGCCGTCGCCGAGTTCATTCCATTCGGTCGGTTCGAGATACAGCTTGGCGAAGATCTTGCTGGAAAAACGCACGCCAATCAGATGATACGCGCGGTTGAGATGCTGGCAGTGGGTAACGATACCGCCGACGATATCTTCTCCGCCCAGCCGCCGCTGGAGCACGATTTCGACCTTGGTGCTTTTGTGCAGAAAACCGTGATAGATGAACGAGATGCCGCCCGTAGACAGGTTACGAGTGGCGACGGTGCTGGTCGTCACCGAGCCGCCGGGATGGTAGATGCGGCAAGCGACTTCCGCCTTGCGGAACGTCACCCGCGCCTGCGAACGACGATTCTTCGCCGGGTTTTCGGCGTCGGCGGCGTCGAGTTTGTCGAGCAACGCTTTGCGTTCAACATCGCTCATGCGCGACGACCGTGCGGACTCTGAGGAAAAACTCGCCATATCAATCGCTCGCCAGGCCGACTGTCCCGATCCTTGTTTCTGAATCGACCGGTTCGGGCCGGCGGTTTAGGTCCAGGGCGGACAACGGGTAAAGCCCTGATACGCCACTGGCCTCGCGATCCCGAAAATCATCGGGAAAGCGAGGCCGGTGCTGATGAACGCGGGATTATCGGACGCCGATCGGCTTATTTTCCGATGGCGATCGTGCGAAACAGGAACTCGTAAACGTCAGCTTGCTCGTCGATAATTTTACCCGTCGGCTTCCCCCCGCCATGGCCGGCCTTGTCTTCGATGCGAAGCAGCACGGGGTTCGGGCCGGTAGAAATCGCCTGCATGGCGGCGGCGAATTTGTAGCTGTGCCCCGGGACCACTCGATTATCCCCCGCGCCGGTCGTGACCAGCAGCGGCGGGTACGCCACGCCCGGCTTCACATTATGCAGCGGTGAGTAGGCGTAAAGGTATTTGAACTGTTCGGCACTACTCTCGGCGTTGCCGAACTCCACCGTCCAAAACCGCCCGATGCCCAGCTTTTGGTACCGCAACATGTCCAGCACGCCGACCTGGCAAACGACCGCACCGTACAACTCCGGCCGCTGCAGCATGCACGCGCCGACGAGCAGCCCGCCGTTGCTGCCGCCCTGGATCGCGAGTTTCGGGCTGCTGGTGAATTTTTCGGCAATCAGCGTTTCGGCGGCGGCGGCCAGGTCGTCGAAGACATTCTGTTTCTTCTCGAACATCCCCGCCTGATGCCACGCCACCCCATACTCGCCGCCACCGCGCAGACAGGCCGTCGCGTACACGCCGCCCCGCTCCAGCCACGCAACGCGTGCGGAGCTGAACGACGGCGACATGCTGATATTGAACCCGCCGTAGCCGTAAAGCAGGCACGGGTTCGCACTATCGAGTTTCAGGCCCTTCTTGAAGGTGATGAAGACCGGCACTTGAGTGCCATCTTTGCTCTTGGCGAAGACTTGCCTGGTTTCGTAATCGTTCGGCTCGAACTTCACGCTCGGCGCAAAAACGCTCGTGCTTTGTCCGGCCTTCAGATCGTAGCGGAAGACCGTGCTAGGGTAGCTGAACGACGTGAACGTGTAATAGATTTCGCCGTCTTCGCGGTTCGCCGCCGAAACGCCGACACTGCCGATCGTCGGCAGAGCGACATCGCGGAGGAACGTGCCGGCTTTGTTATAAATCTTCAGAAGGTCATACGCATCGCGGCGAAGCGTGACGACCCACTTTTCATCAACCAACTGCACATCGCTGAGCACATCGGCTGTCATCGGGAGGACTTCGCGCCAGTTCTCCCGTGCCGGCTTATCGACATCGATGGCGATCAGCCGATACCGCTCGGCCGCGTCTGTGGTTTTGAAATAAAAGACCGAGCCGTCGTTATCGACCAGATCAAAGTCGGCGGTTTCTTCATCGATAAGCTTGGTCCACTCGGAATTGCTGTTGGCGTGACGCCAATAGACGCGATTTTCCGTTTTCGTGCCGTGGTTGAGGAACATCACCTCGTACTTGCCGTCATCGGTAATGCCCAGATGCAGGCCGAGTTCTTTGTCGTCCGGGCGTTCGTAGACGAGCTTGTCGGCGGCGGCATCGGTGCCGAGCTGGTGATAGAAAACCTGCTGCCCGAGCGCCTGTTCGGCTTTGCCGTGCTCGGTGGTTTTCGGGAATTTGCTGTAATAGAAGCCGCTGTTATCGATTTTCCACGCAACACCGCCCTGCCGCGATGACGGCAAGACGTCCGGCAAATCAACGCCGGTGGCCACCGTTTTGATCCGGATTTCGATGTGGTCTGACCCCGACTTCGCCAGCCCGTACGCCATCAGCGAGCCGTCTTTGGTGAAGCTGGCCGACCCGAGCGACACCGTGCCGTCAGCACTGAGGGCATTCGGGTCGATCAGCACCCGAGCCTTGTCGTTCAACTCCGCAGGCACATTTTCGCCGACGCGCAGCACGCCCTGGTTTTGCAGGCCGCTGTTCGTCGAGAAGATGGCATATTTGCCGCGCTTGGACGGCGCGGAAAGTCGCGGGTAATCGAACAATTCCGTCAGGCGGGTTTTGATGGCGTCACGGTGCGCGCCATTGAGGTAGCCATGCGTACGTTCATTCTGCGCCGCAATAAACGCCTGTGTCTGTGGCCGGGATTCGTCTTCCAGCGCGCGGTACGGGTCGGCAACGGTCGTGCCGAAATAGACGTCTGAATCAGTCCCGATTTCAACACGAGGCGCGTCCGGCAAAGCCTGGGCATTCAACATTCCGGCCGTTGTAACCGAAACGAGCATCACGAAAACCGATGAACGGGGGAACAGTTGCATCGCCGGCCATTCTAATACAAACGGCCGCCGACGCCTCGTCTAATTCGTCGGCACCGACTCGATCCGTAGCAGCCCGTCGAGGATCGGCTTGGACTTCAGCTGCACGTCGCGCAGTTGCGACCGGTCGACCACTGCCGCGAACCGCTTTTCGGTACCCGGAACCAGCACCGGCTTCGCCGTGCCGAAGTCCTGCCACTGCTGCAACAAAACGTAAACCGTAAATGAATCGCTGCGTGTAGACACCAAGTTGCTGATGCGCATGAACCCCTGGTACTGGTTGATGCACGCGACGAGATCTGCGTCGGCCGTCCCGCCGGCGACATTCGTCGCCAGGAACTGGCCCTGGGCGTTGTTCGCGTTGTTCAGCGCCGTTTGCAACGCGGGTACGCGGGCGACGAGGTCGAGCGTCGACAGGTACGGCCCGTTCGTCAGGCGTTCGGTCAGAACCGCCTGAGCGATCGTGTCATTATTGCCAGTGTCACCGGCGTTGGCCATCACGCCGGCAGTGTTGGTGACGAACGGCACCATCTGTAGCACGCGGTAGCTGGCGGTGTTGATGTTGATCAGCCCATGCACCGGCGAGGTCACATCGGGTATCGACGGGTCATTGCCGACGACCGGGTCCGGCGCCCGGACCGACAAGTTCCGCAGCCACGAGTCGGCCGCGATGTTCGGCAAGGCGTCGCTCATCGGGTTCCCCAGCGTCGTGAAGTTGTCCAGAATCCGCGACCGCCAGTCTCCAGTGAAGGTTTTGGGCGTCGTGGTGCTGGCGAGGGGTGTAAACCGACCGGCAAGTTGATTCAGGCCCGGGGCGGGGACCGACTGCACGTCGAGCGTGATCGGCGTGACATCGGCGATCGGCGACGTCGCGGCCGCGGACTGGTAGACCGCGTAATGCCCGACGTACGGCAGCATCAGCATGTCGCCGTTGCGCGGGAACCCGCTCAGCGGGAACTTGTTACCCGTCGCCACGTTCGCCGGGGCAACTCCGGTCGGCCGGTTGTCGAGGTTCACCGGGTTGGCTACCGCGCCGATCGTGCCGTTCCAATCGCCCGAGCCCGTGGAGGCAAGCTTCCAAGTCATGGCGTCACGGCTGTAAGATGTGGAGATCGCCGTGAAGTTGCCGACTTTCACCAAGTCGACACAGACCCGCTGATCGAGGACGTTCTCGTCGTACAGATTCTTCGGATCGGTGCTGACACTCACTTGGCCGCTCTCGCGGCGGGTGCGGATCAGCACGATGTCGCCCGTACCCGCTGGCGGTGCCGGCAGGGACGCCTGCACCACCCCGCCGGACGTCACCGTACCCGCCGGCACCTGCACGGCAGGGGCGATGTACGAGCCGCCCGCCGGGCGGTAGGCGATCGAATAACAGTCGGTTACGAGCGTGTTGGCGTACGGGTTCTTGAGCGTGACTTTGCAGCCGGGGCCGTCCGGCTCAATCGCGACAATGAACAGCTGCTGCTCGGCACCAGCGACCATGAAGTACTTGCCGTTATACGTGAAGCGGTAGGTGGTGATGTTGTTGTCGCCGTCGCGCTGGTCGATGGCATTGACAGCCGCCATCGCCGAACGAAGGTAGAGTGCTTCGTCGGCGGTGATCGAAACGGACCGCCCGTTGACGACGATGTCCGCCGGTGCCGCGGCCGCCGGGACGGGGGTGACCGTCGAGTCGGGGCCGGCCATTGTCATGAAGAAGTTGCGCCACAGCACGCCGAAGGTGTCAGTGTTAATGCCCGCCTTCGGGTTCGTGCCGGTCGGGAACGGCGTCATGCCGTACTGCGTGGCATTGTCGGGAATCAGCCAAATGCCGGACGCGGCGGTCGGGGTCGGCCGCGACGACGTCGACTGCGCGTTCGCCGTCGTCAACAAATGCCGCACCGGCTGCGCCGGCAGCGAGCCGCCGTACGCGCTCAGCCCCGAGAAATACGTGCTGCGGCTGGCGGTGTCCGGGTTGTAGATCGAGTGCCACCACAGCGTCGGCGGGTAAATGCCCGCGCCCGTCAAGACATTTTCCGGGGCGGCGAAGAAGGAGAACGAACGCGTAGCTTTGTCGGTGTCGACGGTATCGCTAGCGCCCCAGTTGGGGACGTTCTGGTAGGCATCGCGATAAAGGCCGGTCGTTTCGTCCTCGAGCGCCGAGCGGCTGTCGCCGGGGTTGATCAACCCGCCCGCGAACGCCAGGCCGGCGGTGAGACTTTCGGCATACGAACGCGTGCGTGCGCCAGACGTACTGCTCGGATTGAACGGGCGGCGGCCGAGGTTCATTTCCAGCGCCTCACCGAGCGTGGAGAAGACGTAGTCGGTGCGGCCGGTGTTGGAAGAAATGGCGGCCGGCGACGCGCCCAAACGGTACGCCATGAAGACGTCCCACTGCGTCGGCGCGGCGGCCGAGCCGCCGGTCAGGCCCGGCAGCAGTTCGTACAGGCCGATGTTGCTGCGGAAGAAGCCGTAGTTCGGCGCGACGTTCACGGTCGGGAACGCCTGCGAGCCCTGATCAGCGGTGGCTGGGAATTTCATGTCGACATTCCGCCGCCACGCCGTATTGACGTTAATGGCGGCCGAGTTGTCGACGATGCGAACCGCCGCATACCACCGGCGGTTGTGCGGATTCGGGTCGAGCGGGTAATAGCCGGCGGGAATGGTTTCGTCGGGGAATTTCGGTGTGCCGCTGGCGTCGATCCAGTTATTCAGCGGGAACAGACAGGCGTCGGCGACGCCGTCACCGTCGGCGTCGGCCGCGAGCGCGACTTTGCCGGCATCCGCACCCTGCGTGAACGCAATCCCTGGATAGATGACGGATTTCCCGGCGTAGTCGGCGGGCGTGTTGTAGGCGAGATCATAGTCGATCCGAACGTACGTCGGCACGGCGGCTGCACGAGACCGGAAACCGCCAGTGAGTCCGCCGCCCGACCACGGTGATTCAAAATTACCCGCCGTGGCTTCGGTACCGAACACCCACCCGCCGTCCCATCGCTCGATCCAACGACTAATCCGCGGCCACGCCGGATTGTACCCGGCGCCGCCGACGAAACTGAACGCCGAACCGTTGTAGGCCAGCGGCTCGCGCGACGCGAGCCACGGGTCGTACGCCTGACGCGTCGAAAAACTGCTGCTGGTGTCGTTAGCGAAGTAGAGGTTGTTTTCGTCGAGGAAATCGAAATCGCGGTACGACGTCCCCGTCGTCAGTGACGAGCGGTACATCCAGTTGGCGTAGTTATTCGCGCCGTTGGCGGCGGTGCCGAAGTTGAAGACGTCGAGGACGAGTTCATCAGTCGGCAGGCCGACTTCCGGCGACGTGTTCCCGCCGCCGGGGCCGCCTTTGACTTCGCTGTTCACGCGGTCGACGCGCACGGTCGCCAGGTAGGTCGTCGCGATGACGGCCAGCAGCACCAGGACGGCGACGGTGAAGATCAGCACCACGCCGCGCTCACGGCGGGCGTGCGTGCGGCGGGCGACGTGGTGCGTCGGCGGGAGCGAAGGGTCTGGACGGCTGAACATGGTCGAACTCCGGTCGGTCTGCCGGACGCCTGCCGCGGGTGGCGGCAGGCGTCGCTCGGCGTTTACGCGCACTTTGAAAACGTATTCCCGCGTGAACCCCGTCGGCAGGTTGCCGGCCGGGTCGGTCAGCGTCACGGTGATGCGAATCAACCACGGGCGCACCGAACGCTCGGGCAGCCCGCCGGACGGGTACATCTCCCGCGGGCCGAAGGCGACAATGTATTCCGTTGGGGTGCTCGCCTTTTCAAACGCCACCGCCGAGCCCGTGAACATGCTGACGGGCATGACGTCCGGCGAGGCGGCGTTATTGACGACCTGCCCGTCGCCGTCGATGTCGCGTTGGAACCCGTACCAGCGAATCCCCCGCTTACCCGCGGCGTCGATGCACCAGTCGATTTCCCCGTCCGGCCCGTACGTCCCCGATGTGCCGTTGCTCTGCGTGCAGAAATCTCCGGCGAATTCGACGATGAACTGCGTGCATCCCTTAGCCAGGTACGTCGACTGCAGCGCGCCTTTGTCGGTGGTCGTCAGGATGCCTTCTGTGCCGACGGGCTTATTGAACGCCTGCACGGCATTGAAACGAAGCGGCATGGTGAGCGCGCCGTTTTCCAGCATCGACCGTTGCCACCAGTCATTGGCGGCCTGCAGACGGTAGTAGGAGCGAAGCAGCCCTTTGAACAGCGTTGGGTTGTAGTTGGTGGTTTCGTTCGTCCCGATCGACCCGGTCGGCAGCAACGCCTGATTGCCCGGCTGCCCCAGCCAGATGCTGGCCGCGGTGTCCAGGCCGGACGTGAATGGCACGCCGGTGATCGCCGCGTCCCGCGGGACCCAGTCCTGCGGGTCGCCGGCGGTGTTGTCGTACACGCTGGCAGCCGTGACGGTGGTTTCTGCACCCGTAAAACTAATGGCCGTCTCGTTGGCGAGCGTCTGGGAGAAGGTGCGGTAGACCGGCACGTTGCCCGGCTGACCGAGGACCGGGATGCCGGGGAAAGCAACGTCGGCGTTGACGCGGGGCAGCAGCGTGACGGCAGCCCGACCGAGCACCCAGTCGGCGGCGAAGTAGTTGTTCGGGTTGGTCGTCTCGTCGCCGACACCCGGCTGGTAGAACTTGCCGCCGGTCACCGTTTCGGGCTTGAGATCATTGACGCTGGTAAGGACCGGGCTCGTCGCCGTAGCCGCCCCGCCGAACTGCAGCACGGGCCGTACCAGACCCACGCCTGCGACGCCGACCCGCTGGCGGTGGTCCCGCGCAGCGAGGCCGGCACGATGCTGCCGCCGGTGAAAAAGCCGATCGTGTCGGTGCGGTGCGCCCGCCGGCCGAGGCGGGCGATGTTACCGGCGGCGGAGAAGTCGGTAATCGTGCCGGTGTCGCTTTCGTCTTCGGTCTGCGGCTGGCCGTCGGCGTCGTTTTCCTTGTCGCTCTTGTTCAGGAACGCGAACTGGCGCTTGCAGAAAATCGTGATTGCCGGCTGACGCGGTTCGGTCTCGTAGTTCGCCGGGGTGGTCGGGTCGATGTTGCCGACGACCGGCACAATGCCGCTCCAGCGGCGTTCGATGGTTGGGACGTCGGATTTGACGTTCGTCAGCGGGTTGATTTCGCTGTAGGTCCCTTCGAAGTCGATGGTGAGCGACGAGTCGACGCTGCGCATTTTCCGCGTCGCCGCCGCCAGGGCGTTGCCGACACGGACGGTGTCGGTAACGGCGCGGAACACCAGGTTAATGCCGTAGATCAGCAGCAAGGCTATGCCCAGGCTGATCATCAATTCCACCAGCGTGAAGGCGCGAGATTGGACGTTCGATGGCTTCATGGTCTGGTCGCTGAAAATCAACCGGGGTTTGGGACGGAAACGGTAATGGCGCGGCACCCGAGGGCCTCGTTAGCCGTGCCGCTGTTGCGGTAGTCGGCGCCGACAATCCACGCCGACGTGCCGTTGACGTCGGACGCGGGAATTTCGCCCTTGAGGAGCGTGAAGCCCGGCTGCACGCGGAACCGGCGTTTGGTGTCGTACTCGCCGGTGAGGGCGAGTTCGTCTTTGTCGATCCGCGTGCCGAGTTTGATGATGACGTTCTGCGGGAATGTGCCGGTGGTCGCGACGTTCTGGTTGCGGAGGACGATCGCCCCTTCGACGGCGGCCTGCTCTGAGTTAGTATCGTCGGCTTCGACGATGATGATGTCGTCGTCCGGCGGCGTTGACAGCCCGTGGCCGGGGTCGCCCTTGTAGACGTAGGTGATTTTCACTTTCGAGGGCATGAATTTCGCGAGCTTCACTGCCGTGCTGCCATCGAACTCGGCAGTGTTGCGGCTGACCATCGGGACGACGAAAAACGTCACGTTCGTCGGATTCCCGATGACCGTCGGCTCACGGTAGTACAGGGCAGTCCACGCGTAACGCGGGTCGGCCTTGTTGATTAAGTCGCCGGCGATGTGGTCCCAGAGCGCGGGCGTCGCTCCGAAGCTTGAAATCGTGCCGGCGGTCGTATCCGTCAACCACTGCGTTTTCGGCGCCTTAACGCTCACGGCCGCATCGAGCGTGCGGATCGCGCCGCGTTGGATGCTGGTAACGGTCGATTCGTCGACCATCGCCCGCTGCTCATTGATCGCCACAGGGAAGACCGACGCGATCATGATCATCCCCACGCCGAGGATGATCGTCGCGAACATCAATTCGATGAACGTCAGTCCGCGTCGGGCGACGGCTCGGGGTTGTGTTTGCTTGCGGGTCATGACGAATCCTTCCGGCGGTACTGCGACTAATTCTGTGCGACGCTGATCAACTCGCCTGTCTGCAGCCCGACGGTGTATTGCGTGGCGTTGCCCCGCACCCAGGTGTCGATGGCGGCTTGGTCTTTGAGGTCGGACAGGCCGGTGTCTTTTTCGTTGAACAGCGTCAGAGCGATGCCACTTTCGCGGTCATTGGTGATCGGCAGGTCGGTGGTGAAGCCCATGGCGTCGAGGAGTTTTTCGCCGCCGTCGATGCTGGTATCGCTGTCGCGTGAGATGCCCCACCGCCGCACGACGACGTGGCCCTGCTTGTCGAACAGGATCATGCCCGGGCGCGACACGCTCACCGCGTTCCGCCGCATCAGCACGCGTGCCCGCACGCCCTTGGGCAGGTATTGCACCTCGGCGTCGAGCGAGACGGGAATCGTGTTGCCGACGACCCGCACGCCCCAGTAGGCGTTCGTAAACGTCGTCCCGTTCGCCGGGTGACTTCCCGCACCGCTGCTGTCGGCGATGGCTTCGAAGCGTTTGACGACCGGGCGGTTGTTATACGGCGAGCCGGCGCCGCCGAGGGTCGGGTCGAGCACCTGCGAGTAGACGACATCGGCCGGGCGTTGCGGCGGCGTGACGATCGCCTGGCGGTAGCTGGCCGAGTTCTGCCAGCTCACGTACCGCTCGAGACTGGTGTCGATGTCGCCGGCATCGACTTCGACGATCTGCATGGCGTCGCGGTCGGTGTCGGGCTCGTTGTAAAACAGCACGCCGACGTACTTATCGTCTTCGCGATTGAGCGCCAGCGCGCGGGCCCGGCCGACCATCGCCGAGGCGACATTCACGCCGGCTTCGGCGCTGCGTGCGCCGGTGATGTAATCGAAGATCGGCAAGGCGATGACGAGCAGGATCACGAGGATCCCCATCACCACCAGCAGCTCCATCAGCGTGAAGCCGGCCCGGCGGGCGGGGTTGCGAATTGGATTGGCCCAAGCGTGCATGGCGGCGGTCCGATCAGTTGTCGAAGGAGTAGACGTTGTCGTCGTGCGTCTGGAAGTTGCCGTCCGGCCCGGAGCTCATCCAGAACGCCCGCCCGTCCGGAGACCGCAACGCCTGCGCCTCGAGCGAGCCGCCGGCGGTCGGGTCGGCCTTGACGTAGCCGTTGGTCGTCGTCCCCTCGCCGAACATCACGCCCCGCACGCCGCTGCCCGGCACGAACATCAGCGGCCGGCCCCATGCGTCGATGAGGAAGTCGTCGCTGCCGACGCGGATGATCTGGTTCGGCCGGAGCGTACTCCACATGGCCTTGGCGTCGGGCGAGTTTTTCAGCCGGCGGAGCGTTTTGACCGTATTCGCCAACTGCCACTGGCCCACCCATGCTGCGGTGTCCTCGGCGGTGAATGCGGTCGTCGGCACGTTCATCGGGATCGGCGTACCGGTCAGCACGTCGCCCTCACGGCGGGGAACGTTGTAGAAGTCGATAGAGCGGGCGTAAGCGGCGTCCGTGGTCTTCAGATTTTCGTAGTTCACGGTCGCAGTCGCGCCGCCGTACGCGACGACATTATATAGCCAGTCGGGCGGTGCCAGGCGGATATAGAAATTCGTCTGCGTGCCGGTCGACAGGTCTTTTGAAAGCGTGTTTCCGCCGGCCTGGGCGCTGTTCACGAAGGCATTGAACATGCTGCGGGCGATTTCGAGGTTCGCCTTTGTATTGCGGGTTTCCTGCCCGCGGCGGACGGCACCGAAGCCGATGAAGCCCAACGTCGCCAGCACGGCGATGATGCCGATGACGATCACCATCTCCAAGAGTGAAAAGCCGCGATCGTATTTAGGGCCTGACTTCATGACTCGCTCCTCCCGGATTATTCGCCGTGTCCACCACCGGGACGGCTCGCCGGCGGCGTGGCGACGTAATAACTGTCGTAGCCGTAAATATTGTCCGACAGCGTAAAAAACCGGCCGTCAGGGCCGGCATCATCAAGAACGGCTTGAACCGCGGCGACGTGCCGAGCGCGGTGCTTGCCCGGGATCGCCACGATCGGCGTCCCCCATGGGTCGGTCATGCTCGTGCGGTCGACCCGAAGCCAGTCGGCACACAGGTCGGCGTTCTCCTTCGCCTGGTCGAGGACACGATCAGGCGCGGCGGCCTCATCGGCGGCAGTGAGATTTTCGGCGAAGATCGGCAATTCCGCCGGCAGACCGTACGCCGCGAGCCGGCCGTTCAACATCGCCAGTTGCTGGCGGATCGCGGCGGCACTGTCTTTCGAGCGGACGTACCGCGCGGCACTGACGGCAAAACCGAGCAGGATGACCAGGAACGCGACAGATGTCAGCAATTCCAACAGCCCGAATCCCGCCCTGCCGGTCTTTCTGCCGTGTGCGGTCGTCACGGTTATTGTCCGGCATCGGTGATGAGCAAGTCGTCGGCGTTTTTTCCAGCGATCGCGCCAAATGTGCCGTCTAGACCTGACGACCAGAGCAAATACCCAGAGCTGAACGCTGACGTCTCACCGGCGTCGAGCTTTTTGTTGTTGTTCGTGTCGCCGAGTCGCCGTCTGCAGACGGGTGACAATGTCGTTCAAGCCGCTGTCATTGGCCTGGCGGATCATCAATCGGTAGTTGGTGAGGTTGGAAGGATCGGCGACGTTATCGTTGCCGACGATGTTATCGAGATCGAAGTAGATCATGCTGCCGGCCAGCAGCGACGTGTCTGAGCCGCGGGCGGCGAAGTAGACGTTGGTGTTGGAGAACTTGGGCTTTGTCGACCGCGTCGGGCCGTAGAGGATCGGGCGGCCGGCCCGGTCAATGAGGACGAGCCGGGCGTAGTCCGGCGGGTTCAGCACGGTTTCGCTGGAGGAGAGCGTATCAGCCCCGGTGACATAAGCGAGGCGGAAATTGTCCGGCTGGAGGTACGGGCCGTAGACCTTACCGGTGCCGCTGGGGTCCATGCGAAAGCCGAAATTATCCTTGCCGTCCTTGAGATTGCCGACTGTGCCGTCCGACGTCGCCGGCGCCGGCGCGAGCAGTGCCCGGCAGAGCGCGAACGCGCCGACGTCGCCGGGCGTGTACCCGGCGGAGAGGTCGGCCTGAGGATACTCCTTGAAGTCCTGCCGATAGGCTTCCAGGGCGGTGGCGATCGACTGCAACTGGAAGTTAATGGCCGTCCGCTTGGCGTTGTTGCGCCAGCATGATGCCGCCCATCGCCAGCCCGATCAGCAGCGCGATGATGCCGATCACCACAAGCAATTCGACGAGCGTAAACGCCCGGAGACGGCGGGCCGGGCGGAACAGGGTTGACTGGTGCATCGGCAGGCTCGGTTAGTTGGTTTTGGGCGTACCGAAATTCGTCACGTCGTCGGCGGTGCCGAACTTGCGGTCCGGGCCGGCACTGATCAGCACGAAGCGGTCCTGCTGACGCGTCTGGTTCGGGAGGTTATCGCTGGCTAAGTAGTTTGACGGGAAAAACTTGTTGGGTGCCGAGTTTGCCGGATAGGTCGGAGCGGTCTGATAGAACTGGACTTCGTCGTCCAAATATACACTGTAGGCATCGACCGAGGCTTCGCCTTTGAGGGCACGCACATAGAGAATCGGTCCGCCGAACGAGTCGACGTATTCGGGGATGTCCGAATCGTCGGTGATTTTCCCGGGCACTTCGTTGATACCGCTGCGGGCGCGGGCGGAGGAATAGTAGTCCTTGAGCCGGCCGCGGACGCGCGGGCCGAGGTTCATATGGCCGCGGCCGATGTCCTCGGCGTTATAGGTGAAGCCGGTCGGGTTGGTCAGAGGCGGCGTGGTTGGCCAGGTGACGGTCAGCCCGCCGGCCAGGCAGAGAAACAGCTCTTCGCTCCGCGTCGGCCTCGTATAAGTGCCGTTGGGCACCGTGAGCTTGGCGGTGCCGATGGCGAACTCAGTGGCCGCGCCATGGCGGGCACCGGCTTCGACGAACGGGCCCGGCCAGTCGCGCTGGTCGGACTGGTACATGCCTACGGCGGCCTCGATGGCGGCGATCGTCTGCTGGGTCATGGTGATCTTGGCCGTCTTCCGCATGGAAGCGGCGACAGGAATCAGGATGCCGATCAGCACCGTAATAATGCCGATCGTTACCAGCAGTTCGATCAGCGTGAATGCTTTGTCTTGACGATGGTTCACGACGACTTCTCCCTCCGCGACAGGCCGCAGGCGACTATCAATGCGAGCTTTACTTGCTGCCGCCGGTCATGCCTTGGATCAGTGAGATCATGGGCATGAACAGTGCGATGACGATGAAGCCGACGATCGTGCCGAGCACCACGACCATGACGGGTTCCAGAATGCTGATCAGCGAGCCGACGAGCACGTCGACGTCGCTGTCGTAGTTGTCGGCGACTTTCACCAGCATCTTGTCCAGGTCGCCGGTTTCTTCGCCGACGTCGACCATGTTCACGACGATGGCGTCAACGACCTTGGTGGCCCGCAGCGGGTCGGCCATGGATTCGCCTTCACGGATCGCGTCGTGCACTTTCGTGAGGGCGCGGGCGTAGACCTCATTGCCACTGGTTTCCCGGGTGATATTGATGGCGTCGAGAATCGGCACGCCGGCGCTGATGAGCGTGCCGAGCGTACGCGTGAAGCGGGCGATACAGCTCTTGGAGATGATCTGCCCGATGATCGGGATGTGAATCAGCATCACGTCCGTGTAATAACGGCCGGCGTCGCTCATGCGGGTGACGCGCCAGAGGATCGTGAATGCGATCGGACTGAAGATGATATAAGCCCACCCGTAATCGACGGCCATCCAGTGGCTGAAGTCGATCAGCACCTGCGTGATGGCGGGCAATTTGAGCTTAAAGTCCGAGAAAATCTGGGCGAATTTCGGAATCACGAAGATCATGATCATCGTGACGATGGCGACGGCGATCGTGATGACGACCGCCGGGTAGATCATGGCGCCGATGACTTTTTTCTTCAGCTTGGCGGCCTTTTCCATGAAGTCGGCCAGGCGGTTGAGGATGATGTCCAGCACGCCGCCGAGCTCGCCGGCGTGGATCATGTTCACGTACAGCTTGTCGAACGCCTTGGGATAATTCGCCATGGCCTCCGACAGACTGCCGCCGCCCTCGACCTCATCGGCCACACCGCCGACGACGGCCCGGAACAGGCCCGGCTTCTGCTGGCTTTCGAGAATCTGCAGGCTGCGCAGGATCGGCAGGCCGGCGTCCTGCAGCGTGCTGAGCTGACGCGTGAACGTCACCAACTGCTTGCGGGGCACGCCACCGATGGCGAAAGGCAGCTTCTTTTTCGGGGTGATCGGTGCGGCGTCGTCCGCGGCGGCTTTGCGCTTGGCGGTCTTTTTGACCGCTTTTTCCTTCACTTTCGTGGGAAAATAGCCGCGGCCGCGGATTTTCTGGATGGCCTCTTCTGTCGAATCGGCATCAATTTCGTCCCGGACCTCCTGGCCCGAGCTGTTCATCGCTTCGTAAGTAAACGTCGCCATACGGAGTACTCCACGCCGAGGGTTAACCACGGGATTATACGGCATGTCCACCGCGCCGCCGACGCCCTTTCCCGCCCGCCATTTTCCGCCGAAAAAAAGGCTTGTGCCCCGCCGCCGGGGCGGTACTTTGAAGCCATGATGTGGAGACTTCCTCATCCCCTGACGACCCACCCACTGACGTCCCTGACGGCGTTTTTGGTGGTCCTGACGGTCCTGGCGACCGGGGTAAAATCATCCCCGCCCGCCCCGCAACCGACCCCGCCGCCCCCGGAAACCCGGCGGTTCGAAGTCGGCACGTTCATCCCCCAATCCGTCCAGGCCACCGCCTACCCGGCGATGATCCAGTTCGAACTGATCAACCGCTCAACCCTCCCTCTCGGCGCCGGCATCGCCAGCAACAATTTCTACAGGTTTAGTGCGAATATCGTCCACCACGATAACTCACAGCACCGCCCGGCACGGCCCACTTCAGTGGGCCTGTGAAACGCCTCGGATTCATCAAAGACAGGCCCACTGAAGTGGGCCGTGCCGGGCGACGGTGATGTTCGGTCGTGTTACGCGTTTCGTTGGAACAGGCGAAACTCGTGGCCGTACCAGAACATGCGGGGGCGCTGGACGCGATCAGTTCGAACCCCGGCCCCAGCGTTTCGGGCACGCGGGCGACCGGGAAATAGTTGATCCATTGCCTGGCGACCGCCAGATCGTGCAGGCGATTCATGGCGGTGCTGCCAGGCCGGGCGTCGGCACATGTCTTTGTAGACCAGCAGCCCGCCGGGCCGGACACGCTGGCTCACGCGAAGGAGGAAATCCGCCTGCACCGCCGGGGGCACGTGGTGCATGACGTCGACCAGCAGCACCGCATCAAACTCGTCGGCCGGCAGGAGCGTCTCGGGCGGCCGGGCGGCAAAAACGGGGCAAACCACATTCGCAGGCAATCGCCCCGCCGCGTGGTTCGCCATGGCGATCGCGGCGGCGCTGATATCGACGCCCTCGCCCGCGGAGATTCGGCCGGCGTCGGCGAGGACGTTCAGCAGCAGCCCGTTGCCGCAACCGACGTCCAGCACCCGGCTGCCGACGGGCACGGCATTGAGCACTTCCGCGACCGGCGCGATCGCCGCCCGGTGCACCGCCATGAACCGCCCCACCGCCGGCGCGTCGGCGTACAGCCGGCGGGCGACGGATTTGATCGATTCGGTTGCAAAAAAAGAATTGGCCACGGATGAACACCGATGAACACGGATCAAAAAAGAGGGTTTAAAGCACGGATTTCACAGATGACACAGATTGGAAGACGAATTCTCATGCGAATCTGTGTCATCTGTAAAATCTGTGGTTCAACTCTCTTCCGTTTTCTGATCGGTGTTCATCGGTGTTCATCCGTGACTATTTTTTTATTCTTCCACGATGGTTTCGCGGACGACTTCTTCGATCGTCGTGACGCCGTCGTAGATCGCGAGCAGGCCGGTTTCGCGGAGGGTGCGCAGGCCACGTTTTTTCGCCATTTCACGCAGCACTTGCGTGCTGGCGTGCTTGACGATGGCGTCGCGCATTTCGTCGTCGAGCGTCATGATTTCGTACAGGCCCATTCGGCCTTTGTAGCCGGTGTTGTTACAGACGTCGCACCCTTTGCCGTAGTAGAACTTTTTGCCCGCGACGTCGTCCAGGCGCAGCTCCAGTTCCATGAGTTGTTCTTCGGCGGGCTGGTATTCGGTCTTGCAATTGTTGCAGATACGACGCACCAGGCGCTGGGCGATGACGCCTTCCAGGGTGGCGGTGACAAGGAACGGTTCGAGGCCCAGGTCCAGCAGACGGGCGATACTGCTCGGGGCGTCGTTGGTGTGCAGCGTGCTGAACACCAAGTGGCCGGTGAGGCTGGCCTGCACGGCGATTTCGGCGGTTTCCTTGTCACGAATTTCACCGATGAGGATCACGTCCGGGTCCTGACGCAGCATGGCGCAGGATGCGGGCGAAGGTGAGTTCGATTTCCGCCTTGATCTGGCACTGCACGATGCCGTCGATGTCGTATTCGACCGGGTCTTCGGCGGTGATGAGCTTGGTGCTCGGGTCGTTCAGTTCACGCAGCGCCGAATAGAGCGTGGTGGTTTTACCCGAACCCGTCGGCCCGGTGACGATGACGATGCCGTTCGGCTTGGTGATGAGCTGGCGGCTCATCGCCAGGTCGTCGTCGCGCATGCCGATCTTGTCCAGGTCCAGGCTGACGTTGCCGCGGTCGAGCACACGCATCACGACGCTTTCGCCGAACATCGTCGGCAGCACGCTGACACGCAGGTCGATCGGCTGGTTGTTGACGTTCAGTTCGATACGCCCGTCCTGGGGCATGCGGCGCTCGGCGATGTCGAGGTTCGCCATGACCTTGATACGGCTGCTGATGGCGCTGCTGATGTGCGCGGGCGGCGGCATCATTTCGTAGAGCACGCCGTCGATGCGGTAGCGCATCTTGAATTCGTCTTCGAAGGGTTCGAAGTGAATGTCCGACGCCTTGTCCTTGATCGCCTGCAGGAGCACGAGGTTGATGAGCTTGCGGACGGGGTTGGAGTCGGCGGCTTCTTTGAGGTCGGCGAGGTCGATCGATTCGCCGCGGTTTTTGAGGTCTTTGAGCGCTTCGTCGCTGCTCAGTTCGCCGAGCACTTCGCCGAGGCTTTCCGCGGCGGCGTTGTAGTGCTTGCCGATGAGGCGGTCGATCTGTTCGGCGTCGCCCATTTTGACGGTGACGCGGAACCCGTAGAGGGTCTGCAGGTCGTCGACGGCGCGGAAGTTGTCGTGGCTGGCGGTGACGACGGTCAGCCGCTTGCTGGCCGCGTCGTAGGCGATCGGGAGGACTTTGTTAGTGCTGGCGATCTGCGCGGGGACGGCCTCGATGGCTTCCTTGGTGATGGTGACGTTCGACAGGTCGATCAGCTCGTAGCCCTTCTGGGCGGCGAGCGCGATGTTGACGTCGATTTCCTTGACGTAACCGAGGTCGATCAGGATACGGCCGAGCACGCCGCCCTTGGCTTTCTGGAACGTGAGGGCTTCCTGCACCTGTTCGCGGGTGACTTTGCCCATCTTCGTCAGCACGCGACCGATCTGCCGGCCCTTGAGCTGGTCGATCGGCGGCAGCCCGCCGCCGGGCGTAGGACCAGTCGGCGGCACGGGGGGTTTGATGGCTTGGCTCATGATTGGCTCTTGTTGATCCGTTGATCGGTTGATGAGTTGATCCGTGGCGTTTTGAGGTTTGATTGAGCCACTCGTCGATTCAGGTATTTAACGAACTGTCCTAATCGTGGTCGAAGGAGCGTCAACTTGGCTTGTAGGTCATGGGTCTGGTCCACACTCAACAACTGCCGGGCATGCGCCCGGCGGAGAAAAAATCGCACCTCGGCCAGCGAACGCCGAGAATACACCGCAAATCGTTTGAATTCCGCGAATGAGCCGCTCGCGTGCCCTTCCGCCAAGTTCGCGCCAACCGAATCTGCTGCACGAACGAGTTGCCCGCCGACCGTTTGCCTGGCGAAGGTTTCCCATGAGATGACGACGTGCCATACCGCATCGGCCAATTCTTCGGCCGAACGGAAGACTTCGAGGTCATCGATGGTCTTAAACGATGCCATGGGCCACTGATCAACAGATCAACTCATCAACCGATCCACTTATTTTTTCGCATTCATCGCCTGCATCCGCGCCCGATTCGCGGCGGCGCGGGCGGCGGCGTCTTCGGCGCTGCCGCCGCCGGGCTGGCCGGGTTTGCCGCCGGGCTTGGCGCCCTGGCCGGCGGCGTCATCGTCCGGGCCGATGCCGTCGTCCTTGGCTTCGACGTCGGCGCCGGCGGCGCGCAGGCGGTCGACCATGACGCCGGGGTTACGGCTCTTATCGATGGCTTCTTCCGGGCTGATCTTGCCGGCGAGGAAGTTCATCAGGAGGTTGTCGTCCAGCAGTTGCATGCCGTACTTCTTGCCCGTCTGGATGTCCGAGTCGATACGGAACACCTTGTTTTCACGGATCAGGTTCTGGATCGACGGCGTGACGTACATGAACTCGTACACCGCGACGCGGCCTTCCTGGTCGATACGCGGGCAGAGCGTCTGGCTGAGCACGGCGATCAGGTTGTTCGCCAGCTGCACGCGGATCTGTTCCTGCTGGTCGGCGGGGAAGCTGTCGATGATACGGCTGATGGTCGACGCCGCACCGTTCGTGTGCAGCGTGCCGAACACCAAGTGGCCGGTTTCGGCGGCGCTGACGGCGGCGCCGATCGTGGTGGTGTCACGCATTTCGCCGACGAGGATGACGTCAGGGTCCTGACGCAGCGCGCGACGAATGGCTTCGGAGAAGCTCGGCACGTCAACGTGCACTTCGCGCTGCACGACGATGCTCTTTTTATGGTTGTGATAGAACTCGACCGGGTCTTCCATCGTGATGATGTGCTTGTCGAAGTTCTCGTTGATGTAGTTGATCATCGCCGCCAGCGTGGTCGACTTACCCGACCCCGTCGGCCCGGTCACCAGGAACAGGCCACGCGGGCGACGACAGATCTGCTCGGCCATTTTGGGCAGGCCGATCTGGTCGAAGGTGAGCAGTTTGTTGGGGATCTGGCGGAGCACCATCGAGCAGTTGCCGCGTTGTTTGAAGATGGAGACGCGGAAACGGGCGGCCGCCCCGTAGGCGATGGCGAAGTCGCCGGAGCCGGTTTCTTCGTATTCCTGCTGAATCCGTTCGGGGGTGATCGCCTTCATCATGGCGATGGTGTCTTCGGACTCCAGCGTCTTGGTCTGCAGTTCGCGCAGCCCGCCGTGCAGACGCACGGTCGGCGGCTTCCCGACGGCCAGGTGCAAGTCGGAGACGCCGCGTTTGACGACGGTTTCTAGGAGGCGATCGATCTGGATGGTGCTCATGGGATTTGTGTTTGGTGTTTTGTGTTTAGTTTTTTTGTACAGAACTGCCGATCGATCGCATGTAGGCGTTCAACTTCGGCGCCAATTCATCCAAGATTGTCTTTAACCCATCCGTGTCGTCCTGTTTCAGCAATTTTCGGGCGTACGCACGGCGTAGCCAGAAACGAACTTCGATCAGCGAGCCTCGCGCGATCCGCAAATGCCGACGATTATCAGCGGCCGACCCTCGACCGGCCCCTTCGGCGATATTCGCCCCGACACTGTCGGCCGAGCGAATCAATTGTTTTCCGACCGTATCTTTCGCGAGCGTATTCCATTTCACAACGATTGCCCAAACGCGATCCGCGAGTCGTTCTGCCAGTCGGTAAACGTCCAGTGTTTCGATGGCTTGGAAACCCATTCAGGCCTACTTCCCAAACAACAAAACACCAAACGCAAAACACTACACAACAATCCCTTCCACCTGTGCCACCTTACAGATTTCTTCCGCCGTCGTAACGCCGGCCATGACTTTGAGGCGGCCGTCCATCATGAGGCTCTTCATGCCGCCGGCGAGGGCGGCTTTGCGGATGACGGTGGTCGGGGCGCGTTCGAAGGCGAGGTTTCGGATTTCGCTGTTCATCTGCATCAGCTCGAACACGCCGCGGCGGCCACGGAAGCCGGTGCCGGAGCAGTGGTCGCAGCCGCGGGGCTTGTAGAGCGTTTTGCCTTCAATGTCTTTCGGGCCCAGGGCGATGAGTTTGAGCCAGTTGAAGTCGGGGTCTTTGTCGGGGACTTTGCACTTCGGGCAGAGCACGCGGATCAGCCGCTGCGCCATGACCGCCTGGATGGCCGACGCCACGAGGAACGGCTTGACCCCCATATCAATCAGACGCGTGATCGCGCCCGGGGCGTCGTTCGTGTGCAGCGTGCTGAACACCAAGTGACCGGTAAGAGCGGCCTGGATGGCGATTTCGGCCACTTCCAAGTCACGAATTTCACCGACCAGAATGATGTTGGGCGCCTGACGAAGCATGGCACGCAGCACACTCTTAAAGTTAAAGCCGATGGCTTCGCGGATCTGGCACTGGTTGATGCCGGGAAAGTTATATTCAACCGGGTCTTCGGCGGTGATGATTTTGCGGTCAGGCCGGTTCAGCGTGTTGAGCGCACCGTAGAGGGTCGTCGTTTTACCGCTACCGGTCGGCCCGGTCACCAGGAAGATGCCGTTCGGGCGGCGGATGATTTTCTGGAAGGTTTTGTAGTCTTCTTCTTCGAAGCCCATCGACTCCAGGCCGATACGGACGGCGTCGGGGCGAAGGATACGCATGACGACCGATTCGCCGTGCACGCCGGGCAGACTGCTGACACGGAAGTCGATCTGCGTGCCGTCGACTTTCAGTTTGATACGCCCGTCGAGCGGCAGGCGTTTCTCGGCGATGTCCATGCCGCCCATGATCTTCAGGCGGGAAATCAGCGGGCCTTTCATGCGGAGCGGGATTTTGTCGCGCACCACGCACTCGCCGTCGATGCGGTACCGCAATTGCACGCGGTCTTTCATCGGCTCGATGTGAATATCGCTCGCCCGGTTGCGAACGGCCTCGGCGATGAGGCTTTGGACGAGCTTGATGATCGGCGCCTGGGTGGCGTTGTCGGCGGCGTCCTCGCCCATGCCGCCGATGTCGATCGATTTATCGATCGAGCGGTCGAGCGACTTGTCCATCGACTTGTCCATGCTGCGGTCCATGGTTTTGTCCATGGTGTCGCGCATGCGGTCGATGGTGCGATCGAGGGTTTTGTCGATCGTCTGGTTCTCGCTCTTGCCGAACATCTGGTCGAGCACGCCCTTGATCTTGCTCTTGGGCGCCAGCACCGGCCGGATCGGTTTACCGAGGCGGAAGCTGACGATTTCCTGCATTTCGAAATCGAGCGGGTCGTGGATCGCCACCCGCACGCGGCCGCTCTCCGTGCCCAGGGGCAGGATGAGGTACTTGCGCATCAGGTCGTCCGGGATGAGGCTGACGGCGTTCGGCGGGACGCTGTTTTTGTCCAGGTCGACGTACTCCATGCCGAACTGGGCGGCCAGCGCCTTGTAGACGTGGCTTTCCTTGACGACCTGTAGGTCGACCAGCGCTTCGCCGATGCGAAGCCCCTTGGCCTTGCCGTGGGCAAGGCCCTTTTCGACTTCCTTGGGCTGGCAGACCCCGAACTCCACCAGAATCTCGCCGAGCTTTTTTTGGTTTTTAGCCATGTGTGATTGATCTACGCCTGGGACAACAGAACAACGCCCGCCGCTTTCCGTAGTGTACCTACAGAAACGAATTATGAACAAGTGAAAACGAATCCCGCCGGGAAAGCGGGAAACAGCAACGGCCGGCGGCATGCTTGGGAATGTCGAGTGTGGAGTGTCGACTGTCGAATTGAAGAAAGGCTCGATCCCTCTTCTTCAATTCGACACTCCACACTCGACATTCGACACTCCAACCCCCGCCAAACCGCCTAACCCACCTAATTCATACGACCGGCCGCCCGATCTGGTTCATCTGTCACGAACGCCGCAACTACAGGAGTGGCGGGCGGTCGGCCGCTATCTTGCCCGGCATGCCCGCCCCGCCCGGTTGGCTCGCCCGCCGGCCGCTGGTGGCGGTAGCCGTCGCCCTGATCGTCGGCATCGCCGGCGCACGGGGGCTGCCTCACTTTGCCGGGCTTTACCTGACCCTGGCGACCGTCACGGTGCTGCCGGCGGCGGTGTTCGGCCGGCATCGCGCTTTGCCGCCACCCTCTGCCTCATGTCCGCCTTCGCGTTGCTCGGGGTGGCGGTCGCGCAGCTCGACCGCTTTTACTACGCCGCCGACCACCTCGCCCGTTTTGCCGCCGATGAACGTCGACTGGCGAACGTGGAATTGAAGCTGAACGAGTCGCCGCGGATCGTCCAGATCGACTTCGGGCAGCGTCGGGCGTTGCCGCCGAAGCAGGCGTTCGTCGGCGACCTGACGGCCGTCAAAACGGGGGACGGCTGGCGGCCGGCGTCGGGCCGCGTGCTGGTGCAGTCGAACGAGATTCATCCCACGCTCGCCGCCGGGCAGACCGTCCGGGTGCTGGCGACGCTCGACCGCCCCGCCCCGGCGATGAACCCCGGGCAGTTCGACTGGGCGGAGTATTATCGCCGCCAGCGGGTGCTCGTCAGCCTCCACGTGCCGCACGCGCGGAATATCGATATTCTGGACCGCACGCCGGCGGGCTGGCACGTCGAATGGATCGCCTGGACGCGGCAACAACTCGCCGCCGGCTTCCCGGCCGTTCATTCGCTCGATTTTCTGCTGCTCCGCGCCCTCGTCCTCGGCGACCCCGACCCGGAACTGCGCGACGTCCAGGAGCAATTCCGCGCCACTGGCACGAGCCATCACCTGGCGATCAGTGGCATGCACATCGCCGTGATGGGCGGGTGTGTTTTCTTCGTCCTTCGCTTGCTCCGCAGTTCGCCACGAACGGCGTGGCTGGCGGCGATGGCGTTCGTGATCGCCTACGGCGCCGCCGCCCTGCCCAGCCCGCCGGTCGTCCGTGCCGTGCTGACGTGGCTGGCGGTGGGCGTGGCGGTGCTGGGGCGTCGGCCGGTCGATTTCCTGCACCTGCTGGCGGGCGTCGTTATCGTCATGCTGCTTTACCAGCCGGCCGACCTGCTGAACGCCGGCTTTCAGCTCTCCTTCGGCACGGTGCTGGGGCTGATCCTCTTCGCCGGACCGGTGGCGACACTGCTCGGCGGGAAGGCGGAATCCGACCCGTACGACCCGCCGCCGAAGCGTCTGATGCTGCGCATCGCCCGGCGGATCGACTCGCAGATCGTCCTCGTCCTGGCGGCGGGCATCACGGCGTGGCTGGTCAGCATGCCGCTGATCGCCACCCACTTCACGCAACTGAACCCCTGGGCGGTCTTCGCGGGCATTCTGCTGTCGCCGGTGGTCTTCGTGGCGCTCATCGGCGGGCTGCTGAAGATCGCGTTCACCGCCGTCTGGCCGGGCATGGCGGCGGCGTGGGCGGAACTGGCGCGCTGGCCCGTCGCCGCGATGCGGCACGGCGTGGAATGGATGGCGGGCTGGCCCATGGGCGACGTCCCTCTGCCCGCCCCGCCGCTCTGGATCGTGGCGGTCTTTTACGTGTCGATGGCGGTGGCGGTCTATTCCACCCGGTCGGCGTCCATCAAACTGCTCTCCCGGCTGACATTCCTGCTCGCACTGACCGCGCTGCTGGTGCTGCCATACCGGACGACCGTCGCCCAACAGCGTTCGCCGGACGAACTGCGCGTGACGCTGCTGGCGGTCGGCGCGGGGCAATGCGCGGTGCTGGAACCGCCCGGCGGCCGCACGACGCTGATCGACGCCGGCAGCCTCAGCCTGGCGGACCCGGTGCGGCGGTGCATCGGGCCGTACCTGCGGAATCGGGGCATCACGGACATCGACAGCGTCTTCATCACCCACGCCGACACCGACCACTACGGCGCCGTCGGCGACCTCGTCGACGCCTACGCCGTCCGCGAAGTCCTGACGGCCGACCCGTTCGAGAAAGCCGTCAATCGCAACTGGATCGGGCAGGCGTTTTTGCAGACGCTGCGGGACGCCAACCGCCCGCCCCGGCACGTCGCGCCAGGGCAAGGCGTTCCGCTCGGGACAGACGTGACCGTCGAAATCCTCTGGCCGCCGGTTCAAAGCGAGGCGTTATCGACGAATGACCAGTCGCTGGTGCTGCGTCTCAGCCACGGCGACCGTCGCGTGCTGTTCTGCGGCGATATCCAGACCGACGCCATGACCGCCCTGCTGAAATCGCCCGAACAACTCAAGGCCGACGTTCTCATCGCCCCGCACCACGGCAGCAGCGAACCGGTGACGGCGAAATTCGTGCAGGCCGTCGGGGCGAGCGCGATTCTGTCGAGCAACGACCGCTCACTGACACGCAAACAGACAACGTTCAACGCGATTGCGGGGAAAACGCCGTTGTACCGAACGAGCGATTGCGGGGCGGTGACGGTGCGGATCGGGAAGGACGGGAGTTTAAAGATCGAATCAATGGTCGGCGCGGCGCTCGGTCCCCTCTCCCCTTGAGGGAGAACCGTCCACGAGCCGTTCTCAAACCCGGTGCAGAATTCACCAACGCCGTGGTCTGAGGTATTCCGAAGACCCGGGAATCGGGCCCAACGAGTGGCAACACCCGGGTCTTCGGAATACCTCAGACCACGGCGTCTGGCGTGCGTCCATTCGAACGCCCATCGCACGGAAGGGCAAAAAATGACCGCTCTCATTATGATGCGACCCGTGTTCGCGTCCGCCGTCACCTTGCCGTCGCCGGTCCGCCCGACGTGGCGGCAATGGGTGCAGTTGTTCCGCATCAACGACCTGATTTTTTCCCCGTACACGCTGGCCATCCCGAATCTGCCGGCGGCACTGGCGGGGTTGCGGATTCTGCACCTGACCGACCTGCACATCACCGACGACTGGATGCCCGCCTTCGACCAATTGCTGGCCCGCGTCGCCGAGAATCCGCCGGACCTGATTCTGGTCACCGGCGACTTCGTCGACACCAAGCACGACGCCCGCCCGGCCGTCCCGAACGTGCTGCGACTGATGAACGGCCTGAAAAGCCGGCTGGGTGTCTACGGTATTCTTGGGAATCATGACGGCGACGTGCTGCCCGCCCTCGTCGGCGACTGGCCGGTGCGGATTCTGAACAACGAAACCGTCACGCTGAAAGACGGCGACACCGCGATCGAACTCGTCGGCCTGTACGGCGTCGAGCCGAACGATTTTTCCCGCCGGGCTTTGCATGACATTCCAACCAAGCCCGCCAATACGCTGCGGATCGTCCTCAGCCATTTTCCGCACCAGGTGACGCTCTTCGGCACGGGCCAGGTCGACTTATTCCTCTCCGGCCACACGCACGGCGGGCAGGTCTGCCTGCCGGGCGGCATCCCGCTGATCACCCACGACCCACTGCCCCGCCGCTTCGCCAAGGGCGTTCACCGGCTGGCGGATCGCTGGCTGGTCGTCGGCCGCGGGCTGGGATTTTCGACGTACCGCGTGCGGACGTTCTGCCCGGCGGAAGTCATTGAGCTGACGCTTAGAAATGACGAATGACGATTGCCGAATGACGAATCGAACCGAATCACGTCTTTCAATCGTCACTCGACAATCGTCATTCGTCATTTTCGTCTTGTTCCCGTCCGGGGCGGCTTGTCGACTTGCCGACTCGCAGCTTTGGTTTTTACAATCCGCTATCCGCCTTTTTCCGTTTAATCTTCGGAGCCCCATAACATGATTCGTCGCCCCGCCGCCGTCGCATTGGCCGCTCTGGCCGTCAGTTTGCCCGCGTTCGCCCAGACCAAGCCGACGCCCGGCAGCCTGCCGGCGTTCGACGAGGTCACCAAGGACATGGAGGCCGTGCCCGGCCTGATGACGTTTTATCGTTACAAGTCGAACGACGTCACCAAGGACCAGACCCGCATTCTCTGCGCGGTGCCCAAGTCGCTGCTGAAGCAGGACCTGCTCTTTGCCGTCAATTTTTCGCGTGGTAACCAGGCGGGCTTTCAGTACCAGGACGGCTTGGTCCGCTGGGAACAGGTCGGCCGACAGCTCACGCTGGTGACGCCGGACACGCGGTTCATCGACAAGCCCGGCTCGCCGATCAATGAAGCGCTTCGCCGGACGTATCGCCCGTCGTTCCTGTTCAGCGCGCCGATCGTCACGCTGACGCCCGGCGGCGACCCGGTGGTCGATCTGAGTGACGCCCTGTTCAGCCCGCCCGTGCCCGTGCCCGGCGGCCGCGTGCGGCGGGACATCAGCCGTGTCGATACCGTCAAAAGCTTCCCAGAAAATACGCTGATCGACATCGACTACGCCTTGGCGACCGGGCAAGGCGGCTCCACCGTCGGCCTGAGCTACGCCTTCCGCCGCCTCCCGTCCGCCAGCGAAGGTTACAAACCCCGCGTCGCCGATGAACGTGTCGGCTACTTCCAGACGACGCGCCAGGACTGGACAATCAAGTACGACCAGCGCGAGTTCGTCGACCGCTACGCCAATCGCTGGGATTTGCGGAAGAAAGACCCGAGCCTCGATTTGTCGCCGCCGGAAAAGCCGATCACCTTCGTGATCGACAAGGGCGTTCCTTACCAGTGGCGCAAGTATGTCGCCGACGGCCTGCTCGAATGGAACAAGGCGTTCGAGAAGGTCGGCATCGTCGGGGCGATCGTCGTGCAGCAGCAGACCGACGACAACGAGTTCGCCGACGCCGACCCGGCCGACGCGCGGTATAACTTCATCCAGTGGACCGTCCGCAACCAGGCGTTGGCCGTCGGGCCGAGCCGGGCCGACCCGCGCACGGGGCAGATTCTGGATGCCGACATCGTCATCGATGACGCGTGGATTCGTTACTACAACAACAACACGGCCACCTTCACGCCCAAGCCGTCGACCGCGATGCTCGGGCCGGGCACGGTCGATTTCCTTCGCAAGCACCCGCAGTTCCTCCCGCCGGGCGTCACCGCCGACGACCTCAAGCCGGCCCCGGGCGAATTGATGAACGACAGCGGCACGCCCGACGTTGACGGCCAAGCGAAGTCGCCGCTGCGCCGCAGCATCGGCGGCGACCAGTGCCAGCTCGCCGTCGGCATGGTGGCGCAACTCTCGCTCGCCGGCGGCGTCGCCGCGGAAGCCAAGGCGGCCGGCGCGCCGCCGAAGGTCAGCGACGAAATCATCGGCCAAGCCCTCAAATGGGTCGTCATGCACGAAGTCGGCCACACCCTCGGGCTGCGTCATAACTTCAAGGCCAGCAGCTGGCTGAGCCTCGAAGAAATCCGCAAAAAGCGCGACGCCGGCGAATCGTTCGTCGCCAGCGTCATGGACTACGCCCCGCTGTCGTTCTTCCCGGATGACGACCTGACGAAGGTCAAAACCTTCGCCAGCGACACCATCGGGCCGTACGACTACTGGGCGATTAATTACGGCTACACCCAGCCGAAGGACGGCGAGCCGCTCGCCAAAACCCTCAAAGACATCACCAGCCAAAGCGCCAAGCGCGAATACGCGTACGCCACCGACGAAGACACCATGGGCCTGGTCAGCCCTGACCCGCTGGTGAACCGCTACGACCTGTCCGACGACCCGATCGCGTTCGCGAAAAACCAGATCGCCCTGACCGACAAGCTGCTGGCGAACGTGCAGGACTGGGCGGTGAAGCCGGACGAGCCGAACTACTACCTTCGGCAGACGTTCCTGCAGCTCGCCGGCGAACGCAGCCGCAATCTGCAGTTCGTCAGCCGACTCATCGGCGGGCAGTACTTCACGCGGTCACGCCGCGCCGACCCGGGCGCGCCGCCCCGCTGACGTTCGTCCCGGCCAAGCAGCAGCGCGATGCGCTCAAGCTCATCAGCGACACCGTTCTGAGCAAGGACTTCTACAAGCCCGGCGCCGACCTCCTCGCCCGCCTGACGCCGAACCGCTACTTCGACGACATGGCCAACGGCGAAATGCCCGCCGCCCGCATCGACTTCCCGTACAGCCGCTTCGTGCAGAGTCAGTACGAGACGTCGTTGATGACCCTCACCAGCCCGCAGACGCTGCAGCGTGTCTACGACGCCGAGGCCCGGACCGACGACAAGGAAAAGCTCACCGCCGCCGAGTTGATCAAAACCGTCCGCGACACCGTCTGGTCGGAACTCGACGCCAAGTCCGCCAAGCCGGCCACCGACGCCGCGCCGCTGATTTCCGCCGAGCGCCGCGGGATGCAGAACACGCACCTGTCGCTCCTGCTCGCCGACGCCGACTCCGGCACCTCGGCGGGCCTGGCGCCCGACCTCGTCAACCAGGTCCGTTTTGCGTTGCGTGAACTGAGCGAAAAAATCGACGCCGCCCTCAAGGGCGACGCCAAAACGCTCGACTTCGCCACCCGCGGCCACCTGGTCGAGGCCAAGAGCAAGATCGACCGCACCCTCGACAAACCTCTCGCCGCCGGCGGCGGCGGCGGGCAGGTGATCATCATCCAGTCGGGCATGAAAGACGCAGACACCGCCACCCCGACGGCGACGACCGAAACGCCGTAAGGCGAGCGTCTATTCCGCAGTCGCTCAAGGCCGAAGTCTTCGATTGGCGAAGACTTCGGCCGCTTTTTTGGGATGAGATCCCGGATGATGAGAATCCCCGCCCCGGCAGTTCTGGTCCCCTCTCCCCTTGAGGGAGAGGGCTAGAAGCGGTTTCAAAACCCGGCCGGGTGCTGGAGGGCGGCAGTCCCTGCCGCTGCAAGCGTCGTTAGACGCTTGATTTCGCGGCTAAGCCGCGAACGGCGTCACGGAGTGACGCCCTCCAACAGCCGTCATCGTCAGTTTTGAAATAGCCTCTAGGGAGAGGGGGCCGCCGGAGTCTTGATCGCGTCAATACCGAACCGTCGCGGAGAACCCCTCCCCCTAAGCTCCTCCCTCAAGGGGAGGGGGAACCAGAGGCCTCACACTAATCGCAACTCCACCGGCCCCGTGAGCCCCGCGTTCGCGGCGTCGCCCTTCAGCCGCACGACAATCTCCGCTGGCGTCGTCCGGGGCGGTAGGTCGATCACGTTGCCGGCCGGCTGTTGCATGCCGTCGACGAAGATTTCCGCGTCGCCGGTGATTTCGGCGAAGACGATTCGCCCGCCACGCTCGTTCATGGCTTTGGGCGGCTTGAGGGTGGCGCGGTAGAGCGCGTAGCCGCTCGCCGTTTGCCACGCCGTCTGCGGGCCGGCGGCTTTGACGCGTTCCCAAGTGTTCATGTCCGTGCCGGCGGCGGTGACGTTGACGTCAGGCGGCGTGGGCGAAATCGGGCCCATCAGCCAGTCGTTGAGGAAGTACCGCCGTTGGGCGGCCGGTACTTTTGGCGCTAACGGGATGGCGGCGGTGCGGAACGTCAGCGTGCCGTCGGCGAGGCCGGGCGAGGTGACGCGGACGGTCACGTCGCCGGCGGTTTCTGTTGCGCGGACGATCGCCTGGGCGAGCCCGCGGAACAGCGGCAGCGTCGGGCCGCGGTTGGCGAAGTGGCCGTTCGGGTCGCCGTTGCCGACGCCAATCAATTCGGCCTCACCCTCGAGGGAAATCGTCAGCGGCGGCTCGGCGGTCGGCACACGCCGGCCGGCGGTGTCTATCGCGAAAACTGTGACCGGCCACGCCGCTTCGCCGTCCGCAACGAACGGCGTGTCGCACGACGGGTGAAGTTCAACGCCCAAACCGACGGCCGGGCCAGTCGTTATGTGCGACGCCGTCGCCACCACCGCCCCGCCACGGTACGCGACGGCCTTGAGTTCGCCGGGTTCGAACGGAACGTTCCATTCCGGAAACTCCGGCAATTCCACCGCTTTTCGGCCGATAGACTGGTCGTTCAACAGCAGTTCGATTTCATCAGCGTTCGTAATCGCCTGCACGCGAACCGTTTCTCCCGCCTGCCAATTCCAGTGTGGCAGAAGATGAAGAACGACGTCTTCTGTAGGGGCGACGCCTGCGTCGCCCGCGACCGTTGAAGTGCCCGCGGCGGGCGGCGCAGGCGTCGCCCCCACAGGAGAATTGAACCACGCCTTGTGCCGCCAGAAGCCGCTCTTTTCGAAGCCGCAGAGATCGAGCAATCCCCAATGGCTGGAAACGCTCGGCCATTCGTGTGGACTCGGTTCGCCGCGGTATTCGAAGCCCGTCC
The DNA here is from genome assembly GCA_049840775.1 of Tepidisphaeraceae bacterium. Lineage (GTDB taxonomy): Bacteria > Planctomycetota > Phycisphaerae > Tepidisphaerales > Tepidisphaeraceae > RYN-431. The sequence goes on along the minus strand of JASGJJ010000002.1, from coordinate 567,338 downwards.
AGACGAACAGGCCCGCCATCCACGGCCGGCCGGTGACCTGCCGCCAAGCTTCGGCGGCGGTGCTGCCCCAGCGCTCGTGTTCGCCGTCATAATCCGCAAAAAAATGGCCCTCGGTTTTGTACGTGCCGCGGGTGGCGAGCGTGCAGCCGGTTTCACTGCTGACGACTGGTTTTTCTGGCCATTTGGCGTGGAACGGGTCGAGCGTGGCGAAGCTGTAATTAATGCTCATCACGTCGATGACTTCGCTCATGGCGTTGTCGTTGAGGATGCCCCCGCTGATGGCCGCCGTGACGGGCCGCGTCGGGTCGAGGCGTTTGACTTCGCGGACCATGGCTTCGGTGATGTTGCGCGCGACGACGGTGCCCTGGATCGCTTCTTCGTTGCAGACGCTCCACAAGAAGACACACGGCCGATTGATGTCGCGGCGGACCATCGCGCGGAGCTGGTCCATGTATTCCGGGGCCGAGCCGAAAGTGCGATTTTCGTCCATGACGAGCAGGCCGAGCTCGTCGCAGGCGTCGAGGAATTCCGGGGCCGGCGGGTGATGGCCGATGCGGACGGCGTTACAGCCCATGTCCTTGAGGCGTTGCACGCGGAAGCGGTGGATGCCGTCCGGCAACGCGACGCCGACGCCGGCGTGGTCCTGGTGATAGCACGTGCCTTTCAGAAACAGATGACGGCCGTTGAGGTAGAAGCCCGGCCCTGGGACGTCGTTGGCGCCGCCGCCGCGGAATTCGATCGTCCGGAAGCCGAAGCGGGCGGAATCACGGTCGATCACGTCGCCATCGTCGATGAGGTCACACTCGGCACGGTAGAGGCTCGGTGAATCGATGTCCCAGAGGCTTGGCGAGGTGACGCGGAACTGGAACTCGTGCGTGCCGTTCATCGCGCCGTAGCGTTTGGCGGTTTTTTCGTCGGCCAGGATTTGATTACCGGCCGGGTCGAACAGGCGGGCGACCACAACGCCCTTCTTCGTGTAGCCCTGCTTGTGCTCGGCCGTCACGCGGACGGTGACGTTCCATGAATCATTATCGGACTTTTTCGTCCGGACGACGATGCCGTCATCGGCGATGTGGACGGCGGACCGCTTGGTGATCCACGCGTGCCGGTAGAGGCCGGCACCTTCGTACCACCACCCTTCCATGGGCGTGGCGTCGACGCGGACGGCGACGACGTTCAGCTCGTCGCCGAAGGTCACGACGTCCGATACATCGGCGACCACCGGCAAATAGCCGTTAAAACTGCGCGTGAGTAAATGGCCGTTGACGAACACTTGAGCATGGGAGGCGATTGCGTCGAAGTGAAGAGTAAGAACTTTTCCGCGGTCGGCCTCGTCGAGGCGGAAGTGGCGTCGGTACCAGCCGACGCCGCGCGGCAGGAAGCCGCTGTTCACGTGATGGTCAGGTGTGAAGGGCCCGTCGACCGACCAGTCGTGCGGGAGGCGAACCGGATGCCAATCGCTGTCGTCAAAATTCCCACGCGCCGCCCCGCGGGCGTAGCCGGCCTTGTTGGCCATGTACGCCGCGAGGTGTTTGTTGGCGACCGGCGCGGGGACGTCGCCCGGGTGAAACAGCCAGCCGGAATCGAAATTCAGGCGGCTGCGCGATTGTGTAATTGCCATGCGTCCATTCATACTAGAAAGTGCGTTTTTCCGAGTCAAACCGCCCAAAACGGGTTGCTTTTAAGTGGAAAAGACCGGACCCCAGCGTATGCTGTTTGGCACGCGGAGACCAGTCCGGCTGGCCTGAGGAGTCGTAGTGAAGACCACCGTTGAACGACCTGAAATTCCTGCCCGGCGCGAGTTCCTCCGCGGCGTGGGCGGCGTTTTTGTCGCATCCGCGATCGCCCCGCATTTTTCACGCGCCGCCGGCCGGGACGATTTCCCGTTCCCGATCGCGGTCAACGACCGTGCCGCCGGGTTCAGGCAGCAGCTGTCGGCGTTCGCGTTCGCGCGGGCGTGCGGCGCGTCGGCGGTAGAGGTCGACCTCGGCCGCCTGGGGGCCGCCCCGGGGATGATCAACCGCCTGCTCGACCCGAACGCCCGTCGCGACTTTATCCAGGCCGCAGAAACTTCGGGCGTGGCGATCAGTTCGATCGCGTTGACCGCCTTCGAAGACCAGCCGTTTTCCTCCCACCCCAAGGCCGAGGAATACGCAGAGGACCTGCTTTACGCCCTTCGCACAATGAACGTCGCCACCGGCGTGCTGCCTGTCGACGCCACCGATGATTATCGGACGACGCTGGTCGTCGAGCGTCTACGGCGGCTCGCCCCGATGGCCGGGGTGCAGGGCGCGACCCTGGCGATTTCCGCGGAATTACCGCCGGCGATGCTGGCGGACCTGCTCGACCGCGTCGGCTCGCCCGCGGTCGCCGCCGCAATCGTGGCCCGGACAGGGGATGACGCGCTCGGGGCGATGAAAATCGTCGGAGTGAAACGAATTGCGCAAATTCGTTACCGCCACAACCCTTCAATGGATGATCATGCTGACGGGCTGGCCCGCCTGGTTGTCTGGTTACGTGAGTCGGGCTGGCGTGGGGCGTTCGTGATCGACCGCCCTGCCGCCGTCACCGGCGACACCCAGGCCGATGTGTCGTCGGCCGTGCAGCGGTTGCGTGGCCTTTTTGAGCCGACCTACTCATGACGAACTTCGCCCCCGCCGCCCCCGTGGCCTTCACCCGTCTGCCCGCGACCGTCACGGTCGAGCAGTGGGATTTCCACGAGTTCGCCTTCGACGGCCCGGCCACGGGGAACCCGTTCGTCGACGTCACCTTCACCGCCCAATTCATCAACGGCGACCGCTGCCTGCGGGTCACCGGTTTTTATGACGGCGACGGCGTCTACCGCCTGCGGTTCATGCCGCCGACCGTCGGCGAATGGTCGTTCGTCACGCAGAGCAACGCCCCCGAACTCAACGGCCGCACCGGCCGCCTCCTGGCCACGCCGGCGCGGAGTCCGAAGAATCACGGCATCGTGCAGGTGGCGAACCAGTTCCACTTCGCCTACGCCGACGGCACGCCACACAAATCCTTCGGCACCACCGCCTACTCCTTCGCCCACCAGGGCGAAACGCTCGAAAATCAAACGCTCGAAACGCTTGCCAAGTCGCCCTTCAACAAGGTGCGCATGTGCGTCTTCCCGAAGCGCTACGCCTACACCGCCAGCGAGCCGGAGTTTTATCCGTTCGAAGGGACGGCCCCGAACGACTGGGACTTCACCCGCTTCAACCCGGCGTTCTTCGCCCACCTGGAAAGCATCCTGCTGAAGATGCGCGACCTGGACATCCAGGCCGACCTCATCCTGCTGCACCCCTACGACCGCGGGCACTGGGGCTTCGACCGCATGCCCGCCGACGCCGACGACCGCTACCTGCGGTACGTCGTCGCCCGGTTCGCGGCGTTCCGGAATGTCTGGTGGAGCCTGGCGAACGAACACGATTTCATGAAGGAAAAGCAGCCCGACGACTGGCACCGCTTCGGGCCGATCGTCGCCGAGGCCGATCCGTACGGGCACCTGCTGAGCGTTCACAACGGGTTCGTGATTTTCGACCACTGGAAGCCCTGGGTCACGCACATCAGCATGCAGAACGGCTCGGCCGTCGCTGACTTCGGCCGCGCGGGCATCTACCGCGATGTCTGGCGTAAGCCCGTCGTCTTCGACGAGTGCAAATACGAAGGCAACATCGAACAACGCTGGGGCAACCTCTCTGCCGAGGAAATGGTCCACCGCTTCTGGCAGGGCGTCATTGCCGGCACGTACGTCGGGCACGGCGAAACGTACAAGCACCCCGACGACGTCATCTGGTCGGCGCACGGCGGGAAACTCCACGGCCAGAGCCCGGCACGCATCGCCTTCTGCCGAAAAATCCTCGAAGACGGCCCCCGCCTGGGTGTCGACCCCATCGACAAATGGCAGGACCTCCAGACCGCCGGCCAGCCGGGCGAGTATTACCTCGTCTACTTCGGCAAAGAAGCCCCGACGAGTTGGCGCTTCGAACTCCCCCGCCAGGGCCTGGCGGACGGCATGAAGTTCCGCCTCGACGTCATCGACACCTGGAACATGACCGTCACCCCGGTGAAGGGCGAATTCACCGTCACCGGCGACACCACCTACCGCTACCACGCCGAAGGCGACCCGACCCTCGACCTCCCCGGCCGCCCGTGGATGGCGCTGCGGCTGACCCGCACGAACGCGAACGAAACGATCGCCGTGAAAGACAAGATCATCTACGGCGAATCGTAAACGTCTTTTCCCTCTCCCGGTATGGCCGGGAGAGGGTAGGGTGAGGGCTTTCTCTTTTCACAGTTGGCAGACCCCCTCCCTAACCCTCCCCCGGCGTACCGGGAGAGGGAACCAGAGGCCACCGAATTCTATTCTCACGATGAACCTGCCGCCCCACGCCAGCCCCCGCGTCCGCTTCGCCGCCGAGCAATTGAGTGGCCTCGATCGGGACGTCGTCCTGCGCCGCGTTACCGACGCCGACTGCCCCGCCGTCGCCAAGCCAACGGCTAAGCAAGGCTTTACGATCGCCACGCTGCCCGACGGCCGCATCGCGATCGTCGGCACGGACGATTCGGGCGTGTTGTACGGGGCGCTCGAACTCAAAAACCGCCTCGCCGCCGGCCTGCCGGCCGACTTCACTGACGCCCCCGCGTTCGTCATGCGTGGCGCCGTCATCGGCATCCAGAAAACCTTCATCCTGCCCGGCCGAAAGGTCTACGAATACCCGTACACGCCGGACCTGTTCCCGTTCTTCTATGACAAGGCGTTCTGGGCGAAGTACCTCGATTTTTTGCTGCAGCACCGCTTCGACACGCTGTTCCTCTGGAACGGCTGCCCGTTCGCTTCATTGGTAAACGTGGAAGGTTACGAATACGCGCTCGAAGTGCCGCCCGACGTCTTCGCCCGCAATGTCGGAGATGTTCCACTTCATCACCAGCGAATGCGACAAACGCGGCATCTGGCTGGTGCAGAACTTCTACAGCCTCATCCTGCCCAAGCCGATGGCGGAGAAATACGGCGTCGACACGCAACTGGCCACGCCCACCGATTACGCCGCCGACTACTTCCGAAAGGCCATCGCGCAGTTCGTGAAGCAATACCCGACCGTCGGCCTCATGCCGTGCCTGGGCGAAGCGCTGCAAGGCATTGAGAACCAGAAATTCTGGCTGAACGAAGTCGCCATCGCCGGCATCAAAGACGGCATGAAACTCGCCGGGCTCACCGAAGAACCGCCCGTCGTCATCCGCACGCACGCCACCGACCTGCGCAAGATCCTGCCGGACACGTTCAAGCTCTACAGCAACATCTACACCGAGGCGAAATTCAACGGCGAAAGCCTCACCACGCACGAGCCGCGCGGCAAACGCCAGATCGTCCACCGCTCCATGAGCGAACTCGGCGCCACGCACCTGATCAACGTCCACATCCTCGCCAACCTTGAGCCGTTCCGGTACGGCGCACAGCGGTTCATCAAGAAGTGCGTCCAGGCCGCCCGCGATCGACTGAACGCGCAGGGGTTTGCATCTGTACCCGCTGAACTACTGGTGCTTCCCGGAAACGCCCGATGCCACGCCGCTGGAAAACATCGAACGCGATTGGGACTGGTACACGGCCTGGTCGCGGTACGCCTGGAATCCAGATATCGACGAGGCCGACTGACCAAATCTTTCTGGCGCACCGAACTCGCCAAGCGCTACGGCGACGCGGCCGCGGAATTCATCCTCGACGCCATGAACGACATCGGCGAGTGCGCCCGCGCAGTCCTCCGCCGCTACGGCATCACCGAGGGCAACCGCCAGACGATGGCCTTGGGCATGACGCTGGACGAACTCGTAAACCCCGGCAAATACCGGCCGTTCGAAGAGCTGTGGGAAAGCCAAAGCCCGCCCGGCGAGCGTCTCGGCGAATACGCCGACCGCGAAGCCGCCGGCCAGCCGCACGAGGGCGAAACGCCCGTCAGCATTAATGCGGAAGTGCGATCGTTCGCGCAATCCGCCGTCGCCGCGATCGATGCCGCTGCCGCACTCGTGACGGGCGATATCGAGGAATTCAACCGCGTCCGTAGCGACGTTCACGCGATCGCATTGATGAGCGAAAGCTACGTCGAAAAGACCGAGGCCGCGCTGCGTGTGCTGAAGTTCGGGCACACCAATAACGCCGCCGACCTCGAAGCCGCCCGGCCGCACCTGGCGAAGTCGCTCGCACTCTACAAACAACTCGCCGACCTCACGGCCAAGACGTACCGCTTCGCCAACACGATGCAGACGAGCCAGCGGCGCATCCCGATCACCGGCGGCGTCGACGGGCGGCAGCGCGAACTACCACTGGTCGCAACTCGTGCCGGTCTACGAACAGGAATTGGCGGACTTCGATCAGTACATCGCCGACGCCAAGGCCGGCAAATTCGCGGCCGCCGCGAACGCCGAGCCGCTCAAACCCGTCGCCATCCAAGTCATCAGCGGCGGCGAGGCGTTTACCGTCGACAAAGGCGCGAAGGTCTACACCGACCGCGGCTTCGTGATTCAAAAAATCGCGACCGAGTTAAAGGGCCTCACGGGCATTCGCTTCGGTCACACGGCCGCAAAGGAGAACCAACGCCGAGCCGATCGTTTTCGAAGCCGCCGAGCCGGTGACATTTCTGATCGCGTACATGAAGGAAGACAAGCCGTTCTGGCGGCGCGTGCCGGACCTGGAAACCGACGCCGTCGCGATCGACCAGTACAGCGACGAACCGGTGATCGAAAACGCCGCCGCCATCGACGAACTGCCCGCCCTCGACATGTACGGCGTGAAATTTCCCGCCGGCAAACAAACGCTGCAACTGCGAGGCGAAGGCAGCTTCGCGGTCCTCGGCGTCGTTTCACAAAGCACCGCGTTACCTAAACGCGACGCGGGTTTGGGCGTAAACCCATAAGGACGACGATGGCCGATTTCGTGCTCGATCCATCCTCGTTCGCCCCGCTCGCCGAAGCCTACAGCCGCGCCGAGCCGGAAGGCGTCGTCAACGACGTGCCCGACGCAAAAGCCGCCGCCTGGCTGGCGGAAAACTGCCCGCGGTTCGACTGCCCCGACGCCGACATCCGCGACGTCTACGCCTATCGCTGGTGGACATTCCGCAAGCACATCAAGGCGACGCCCAAAGGCCGCATCGTTACGGAATTCATCACGCCGGTGCGGCACGCGGCCAGCTTCAACGCCATCAGCTGCGCCTCGGCCATCACCTGGCCGAGGGGCGTTGGCTGAACGATCAATCGTTCCTCGACGAGTACGTGAAGTTCTGGTTCACCGCCAGCGACGGCCAGCCGGAGCCGAAGTTTCACTTCTACAGCAGTTGGCTGGCGGCCGCGGTGTTCGATCGCGCGTGCGTGAGCGGCGACTGGACATTCGCCGTCAATCTCCTCGACGACCTCATCGCCGATTACGCACACTGGAAGCAGGAACGCCAGTTGACCGACGGCCCGTTCGCCGGCCTTTACTGGCAGTACGACGTTCGCGACGGCATGGAAGAATCAATCACCGGCTCACGCAAGCACAAAAACGCGCGGCCGACGATCAGCAGCTACATGTTCGCCAACGCACGCGCCATCGCCGCCATCGCCCGGCGCACGGCCGGGAAGACGTCGCCAAACACTTCGACGCCGAAGCCGCCACGCTCAAAAACCTCGTCCAGACAAAGCTCTGGGACAAGGCCGCCGTCTTCTTCAAAGCGGTGCTCAACGAAGAGCAATTGTCCGACGCGCGGGAGGCGATCGACTTCGTGCCCTGGACCTTCAACCTGCCCGACGCCGGCTACGAAGCGGCGTGGAAGCAATTGATCGACCCCACCGCCTTCTGGGCCCCCGCGGGCATCACGACCGCGGAGCGTCGGCACGCGAAATTCCGCACCCACGGCGTCGGCCGGTGTGAATGGGACGGCCCCTGCTGGCCGTTCGCCACCAGCCAAACCCTCGACGCACTTGCGAACATCCTTCGTCACTACACGCAGTCATTCGTCACGCGTTCGCACCTGCTCGACGCGATGAAAATCTACGCCAAATCGCACACCAAAAACGGCCATCGCTACATCGGCGAATATCACGACGAAGTCACCGGCGAATGGCTCAAGGGCGACAACCCGCGCAGCAGTTTCTACAACCATTCGACGTTCTGCGACCTGGTGCTGCGTCACCTCGTCGGCATCGAGCCACGGGCGGACGGCGGCGTCGAAATTGACCCACTCCTGCCCGCCGACGCCTGGGATTATTTCTGCGCCGACGGCATCCGTTACCACGGGCAGGCCTTGTGCGTCATCTGGGATAAGACCGGCAATCGCTACCAACGCGGCAGCGGTTTGACGGTATTGCTCAATAACAAACCGATCGGCCACCGGCCTGAGCTCGGCAAGCTGACGGCGAAGATGACGTGAGCCACGAATGGCACGAATGAACACGAATCAGAAAGCCTGCTTGCTCATTCGGGTTCATTCGTACCATTCGTGGCCAAATTAATTGCGGCGGAGACTGACATGCAGACGAAACGCCTCGCGATTCACGCGGCCATCGCGGCCGTTTTTGCTTCGACCTGCCTGGCCGCCGAGCCGACGACCAAGCCCGCCGCCCCGAAGCCCGCCGTCGCCAAAACCACGAAAAAGCCCGCCCCGCCGCCCCCGGCCGTCAGTGGCCGTAACGGTTCGCTGAACTACGTGCCCGACGCCCGAGGCAACCGCGTGCCGGACTTCTCCGTCGCCGGTTACGCCGGCGGCGACAAACCGGTCCCGACGATTCCCGCGAAGTTCCGCATCGAGGCGAACGCAGACGACAACACCGCCGCCATCCAGGCCGCGATCGATCAGGTTTCCAGACTCCCACTCGATGCGAATGGCTTTCGCGGCGCGGTGCTGCTGCCGCCGGGCGAACTGAAAATCGCCCGGCCGATCGTGATCCGCACCGCCGGCGTTGTACTCCGTGGCAGCGGGATGAACGAGGCCGGCACCACGCTCGTGGCCACGGGTTACGACCGCCGCACCGTTGTCCGCATCGACGGCCCCGCACGACCGCAGCCGGCCGAGGCGCAGAACATCACCGACACTTACGTTCCCGTCGGCAGCCGCCAAATCACCGTCGCGAACGCGGGCGATTTTAAAGCCGGCGATACCGTGCTCGTCCGCCGTCCCAGCACGCAGGAATGGATCGACTCGATCAACATGGATGACCTCGGCGGCGACCGCCACGGCCCCAGTTGGAAGGCCGACTCGCGCGACGTCGTCTTCGAACGAACCGTCTCCAAAATCGACGGCAACACACTCACGCTCGACGCCCCACTCACCATCGCCCTGGATCAAGACTTCGGCGGCGGCACCGTCGCCAAACTCGCGTGGCCGGAGCGCGTCCGCAACTGCGGTGTCGAAAACCTTCGCATCGTCTCCGACTTCGACAAGGCCGACGCGAAGGACGAAGACCACGCCTGGTTCGGCGTCGGCATCGACAACGCCGTCGACTGCTGGGTTCGGCAAGTCACGTTCAAATACCTCGCCGGCTCGGCGGTGGCGGTGTGGGATAATGCCCGCCGCGTCACCGTCGAAGACTGCAAATCGCTCGAACCCGTCGGCGAAGTCGGCGGCTGGCGTCGCTACAGCTTCTTCACCACCGGCCAACAGGTGCTGATGCAGCGGCTGTTTTCTGAGAACGGCTATCACGATTTCGCCGTCGGCTTCACCGCCGCGGGGCCGAACGCGTTCGTGCAGTGCGAGTCGAAAAATTCGCTCGGCGAAAGCGGGCCGATCGACTCCGCCGCCTGCGGCACGCTGTTCGACCGCGTCCGCATCGACGGCCAACCGCTCACGCTCCGCAACCGCACCTACCAAGGCCAGGGCAGCGGCTGGGCGAGCTTCAACGGCGTCATCTGGAACAGCAGCGCGCCGCTGATCGACGTCGAATCGCCGCCGGGCTCGCAAAACTGGAGCTTCGGCGCCACCGGCGAATTCAGCGGCAACGGCTTCTACAGCGGCAGCAATGACGACGTAAACCCCGACAGCCTCTTCTACGCCCAACTCGCCGAACGCATCGGCAAAAGCGAAGCCGAGCCACGCGCCCAACTCAACGTGCCCTCCGTGCAAGGCTCACGCGCGCCAACGCTCGAAGACACCGCCAAGATCATCGAAATCTCCAAGCAGCCACGCATCGACATGGCCGCGTGGGCGGACCAGGCCGCGAAACGGAATCCGATCCCGATTTCGACAACTGGTATTTCGCTGGCGGACAAGCCGCTCATTCCTCTACGCGATTTGAAGATCACCACGCTCGCAGTCACTAACGGCTGGCTCACGATCGACGGCGCATTCTCACCGGCGACATCATGGGCGTGCCCTGGTGGACCGGCAGTGTCCGTGGCGACGAATACAAAAAGGCCAACGCCGCCCTCACGCGCTTTGTCCCCGGCCGCATCGGCACGGGGCTGACCGATGACATCCCCACCGTCATCGAGCAGATGAAAACCAAGGGCAAGGTCGCGATCATGCAGCACCCGCCGCTCTGGTACGAGCGTCGTCGCGACGATCACACGCGGGTGCAGCGCATCGATGGCGACGTCGTCGCGCCGTTCTACGACGTTCCCTGGGCCCGCACCGGCGAAGGCCGCGCGTCCGACGGGCTGAGCAAGTGGGACGTGACCAAAACCAATCGCTGGTACTTCGACCGCCTTCGCCAGTTCGCCGATCTCGGCGCACGCGACGGCCTTCTGCTGTTCAACGGTTTGTACCAGCAGCACAACGTCCTCGAAGCCGGCGCCACTACGCCGACGCTCCCTGGCGGCCGGCGAATAACGTCAATAAGGTGAACATCCCCGAGCCGGTTTTCTTCGCCGGCGACAAATTGATCTACGTCGCCGAGCAGTTTTATGACGTGACTGACCCGGACCGCCGCGCGCTACACCGCGCGTACATGCGGAATGAATTAAATGAGTTCGCGGATCGGCCGAATGTGATCCATTTCCTCTCCGCCGAGTACACGGGGCCGTTGGCGTTCACGCAGTTCTGGCTGGACACGGTCGCCGAGTGGAGTAAGGAGACCGGCAAGAAGCCGCTGATCGCGCTCTACGCGCCGAAAGACGTCACCGACGCGATCCTGCAAGACCCCAAGCGGGCGGCCGTTGTGTCGATCATCTACAGCAGCTACGACCAGGGCGACGCCGGCTTCTGGTACGGCTCCGATGAGAAGCTGTACGCCCCCGAAGGCGGCAAAAACCTCGCGCCCGGCAATGGATCCGTCTGCTCAAACCCAAGGCCGCGACCTTCGACGGCGTGTACTCCATGGTGCGCGACTACCGCACGAAATATCCGGACAAAGCGTTCGTTTACACCGGCGATAACAAACTGGCATGGGCCGTGCTGATGGGCGGCGGTTCGCTGGCACCGATCCCGGCAACGACCGATGCCGAGTTGCTCAAAGCATTGCCCGCCATGCGGCCCGTCGACAGCGGGCTGAGTGATGGCAAGAATAATCGCCTCGTCTACAGCGAATACAAAGATTTAGCCGGGACGGCGGCGAATACCATTCGAGAAATCGACCTCGCCACCGGCCGACTCATTCAAGACCCTAAGCCGGGCAGCGGACGACGGCTGTTTTGGGTCAACCGCGTGCACTGATTTGCATTCCTTGTAGGGGCGACGCCTGCGTCGCCCGCGACCGTGCGCGAGTCCAGCGGGCGAGGCAGGCCTCGCCCCTACAAAGATCTTGCCTGCGCCGTATCGCACTCATATTGCGCTGTCGCGGCACAACGCAACCGCGGCAGTGTGCGTAAAATAGGCGGATGACTGTCGCCGCGCCTGCCCCGTTGACCGATACCCGCCGCAGCCCCCGTGCCGTGCTCAGCGGCGTGGGGCTGACGAGCGTGCGCTGGACGAACGGCTTCTGGGCGGACCGCTTTCGGCACACCGCCGAAATCTCCGTGCCGACGATGCGCCAGCTCTTCCAGGAGCAGGAACGCGTCCGCTACATGGGCAATTTCGAAGTGGCGGCCGGCGTCGTGGAAGGCAAATACCGCGGGCCGAAGTGGAACGACGGCGACTATTACAAATGGCTCGAAGCCGTCACCGCAATTTACGCCGTCAGCCACAACGCCGAGCTCGACCGGCTGATGGACGAAAGCATCGCCCTGATCGCCAAGGCGCAAAGCCGTGAGGGCTACATCCACACGCCGATCATCATCGGCGAGAAAAAAGACCCGGCCGCCCACCCTCGCTTCGGCGATCCGCTCCACTTTGAAATGTACAACATGGGCCACCTCCTCACGGCGGCCTGCGTGCATCATCGCGTGACGGGCAAACGAAACTTCCTCGATGTCGCCATCAAAGTCGCGAACTTCCTCGACCAGCACTACGCCGCCCCCACGCCCGACCAGGCCCGCCACGGCGTCTGCCCGAGCCACTTGATGGGCCTCGTCGAACTCTACCGCGTCACCGGCGACAAACGTCACCTGCACACGGCCGAGCGGCTGGTGGAGATGCGCGAGAAAGTCGTCAAAGGCGACGACGACAACCAGGACCGCATCCCCATCCGCCAGCACACCACCGCCCACGGCCACGCCGTGCGCGCGACGTATCTCTACGCCGGCGTCGCCGACATTTACGCTGAAAACGCGGACGAAACGCTGCTCACACCGCTGACAAAAGTCTGGGACGATCTCGTCCGCACGAAGCTCTACATCACTGGCGGCTGCGGCGCGCTGTTCGACGGCGCTTCGCCCGACGGGGCCGAAGACCAGTCGACCATCACCCGCGTCCACCAGGCGTTCGGCCGGAGCTATCAGCTGCCGATGTCGACGGCGCACAACGAAACCTGCGCCGCCGTCGGCAACGCGCTGTGGAACTGGCGGATGTTCCTTGTGACGGGCGACGCCAAATACGCCGACCTCTTGGAATGGACGCTGCTGAACAGCGTGCTCGTCGGCGTGAACCTGGCGGGCGATAAATACTTCTACACGAACACGCTCCGCCGCACGCAGCCGGAGCCGCACGAGCTGCGGCTACCTCGCGAACGCCAGCCGTTTTTCAGTTGGTTCTGCTGCCCGCCGAACGCGGTGCGAACACTGGCCGAGTCCAGCAGCTACGCCTATGCGGTCGGAAAAGATTCGATCACAGCAGTCGTCTACGGCGGCAACACGCTCGCCACGACGCTCGAAAACAACACCGCCGTCCGGCTCACGCAAACCACCGACTACCCGTGGGACGGCCGCATTACGATCAGCATCGACGAAAGCACCGGCCCCGCGTGGGCGTTGCGTCTTCGTGTGCCGGGCTGGGCGAAAGTCGCCACCGTGATGTTGAACGGCCAAGACACCGGCATCGTCGCGACGCCGGGCTCGTACATCGATTTGAAACGTGACTGGGCGGCCGGCGACACGGTCACGCTCGATCTGCCGATGCCCGTACGCCTGGTCGAAGCCAATCAACACGTCGAAGAAGCCCGCAATCACGTCGCCGTGGTGCGCGGGCCGGTCGTTTACTGCCTGGAATCGCCGGATTTGCCCGCCGGCGTGAAATTGTCTGACGTCTGCGTGCCGGTGTCGGCGAAGCTGTCTCCGGTGCCGGGCACGGGTGAACTGGAGGGCGTCGGCGCTTTGGCCGGCGCGTTGGTCGTGCGTTCCGCGAAATCGTGGGGCCACGAGTTGTACCGCGACGTCGAACCCGAGGCCTCGGCCCCGGTCGACGTGCGGCTGATTCCGTACTTCGCGTGGGGCAACCGAGGGACGACCGACATGTCGGTCTGGCTGCCCCGCTGTGGCTGAGGAGATTGAACATGCTTGCTACGCTCACTCGCCGCGGCCTCCTGGCCGCCGCCGGCTTCGCCGTCGCCCTGTCGCTCACGGCTCCGTTCGGCCTGGCGCAATCCGCCCTGCCGTCGTTGAATCCGTCGACGAATCTTTGGTACGACAAGCCCGCTGCCAAGTGGGAAGAGGCGTTGCCCGTCGGCAGCGGGCGGCTGGGGGCGATGGTCTTCGGCGGCGTCGATAGCGAACGCATTCAGTTCAACGAAGACACGCTCTGGACCGGCAAGCCGCAGGACTACGTCCGCCCCGGCGCCATCGACGGCCTGGCGGACGTCCGCCGCCTCATCTTCGAAGCCGGCAAGCCGGGCATCGACAAAAAAGAGCAGGAACGCCTGGTGAATGAAGCCGCCGACGTCTTCCGCGCGAAGATGATCAGCAAGCCCGTCCGCCAAAAGGCGTACCAGCCGTTCGGCGACTTGCGCTTCACGTTCCCGGGCATGGACAATGCGGCGAATTACCGCCGCAATCTTGACCTCGACACCGCCATCGCCACCACGACTTACACGGTCAACGGCGTGAACTACAAGCGGGAAGTCTTCGCGAGTTACCCGGATAATGTCATTGTCGTCCGCATCACCGCCGACCAGCCCGGCAAGGTGAATTTTTCGCTGAAAGTCGACACGCCACACAAAAACGCCTCGACGAAGAGCGACGGCCGCGACCTGCTGGCGCTCCGCGGACAGGTTCAGGACATTCAACAAAACACGATCATTCGCGATGGAAAAATCGCCCGTGAAAACAAGCCCGATGTGCCTGACGACCAAGGCCTGAAGTTCAACTCACTTTCGCAGGTGAGCACGACGAACGGCAAAGTTTCCGCCAACGGAGACACGGTCACGGTCGCCAACGCAGACTCGGCCACTGTGGTGACCGTTGCCGCGACCAACTTCGTCAATTTCCAGGACGTCAGCGGCGACGCCGGCAAGAAGGCCGAGGGCTATCTCAAGGCGATCGCCGGCAAGGATTACGCCGCGTTGCTGAAGACACACCTCGCCGACTACCAGCCGCTGTTCCGTCGCGTCAGTATCGACCTCGGCCACAACGCCAGGCTCGAAGTACTGCCGACCAACGAACGCCAGAAAATCGCGAACAAAGTCGCCAATCCCACCGGCACGACGAAGAAAGACGTCCCCTCGCCTGTCGACCTGAAAGGCGGCGTGCAGGACGACCCGTCGCTGGTCGCCCTCTTCTTCCAGTACGGCCGCTACATGCTCATCACCAGCAGCAGGCCCGGCACGCAGGCGGCGAATCTGCAGGGCGTCTGGAACCAGGAAATTAATCCGCCGTGGGAGAGCAAGTACACCACGAATATCAACTTCGAAATGAACTACTGGCCCGCCGAGGTCACCAACCTCAGCGAGTGTCATACGCCGTTCTTCGACATGATCGACGACCTGCGCATCAGCGGCGCCCGCACCGCCAAAGAGATGTACGGCGTGCAGCAAGGCTGGGTGCTGCACCACAACACCGACCTCTGGCGCGGTACGGCACCGATCAATAACATCGACGGCATGTGGACCACCGGCGGCGCGTGGCTGTGCCATCACCTCTGGGAACACTACCTCTACACCGGCGATAAAGAGTTTCTCGCCAAACGCGCCTACCCTGCGATGAAAGAGGCCAGCGAGTTTTTCGTCGGCTTCCTCGTCAAAGACCCCAACACCGGCCGCCTCGTCACCAACCCCGCCCACTCGCCCGAGCAAGGCGTGCTCAACGCCGGCCCGGCGATGGACATGCAACTCATCCGTGCCGTCTTTGACTACACAACCGAAGCCTCAAAAATCCTCGGCAACGTCGACAAAGACTTCATCGCCAAAATCGCCGAGACGCGCAAACAACTCGTCCCCGACCAGATCGGCCAGCACGGCCAACTCCAGGAATGGCAGGCGGACATCGACGTGCCGAACAACAACCACCGGCACATGTCGCCGCTGTGGGGCCTGTTCCCGGGCAACCAGTTCACCCCCGAGGCCGATCAAAAAACCTACGAGGCCGCCAAACTCTTGCTGGCCTGGCGCGGTGACGGCAGCACCGGCTGGAGCTACTCGTGGCGCATCCCGCTCTGGGCCCGCGTCGGCAACGGCGACATGGCGTTCCGCCAGCTCGCGCTGCAGATGGGCAAACGACTGCTGCCGAACTTGTTCGACCTCTGCGGCCCCTACCAAGCCGATGGCAACTACGGCAGCACGGGCGGCATCGCCGAAATGCTGCTGCAAAGCCACCAGCGCGTCGGGCAAGGCGACGACCAGGCATTCGTCGTCGAGCTCCTCCCCGCCCTGCCGAAAGCGTGGCCGAGCGGATCGATCAAGGGCCTTAAAGCCCGCGGCGGTTTCGAAGTCACCGACCTCGTCTGGCAGGACGGCCGAGTCACCGACGCCAAGATCAAATCCCTGCTCGGCAATGACCTCGTCGTCAAATACCACGGCAAGATGGCCAGGATCGAAACGAGCCCGAACCAAATCATCGATGTCGACGTTAAAGACGGCCACGTGAACCTCACCCCATGAACACACCCGACGTCACGCCGACCGACATCATCGTCATCCACGGCCCCGAGCAGGCGACCGTGAAAGACCCGCCCGACCTCGCCGACGCCGGCCTGCCGCCGGTCGTCGGCGCTGGGGCTTGGCAGGTCTTTCGCGCCGACGAAAGGCGCGCCCGAAATCGCCGACGCCCGCGGCTGGACGTACAACCACCACGTCGACATCGCCGTCTGGAAACAGCGGTACTACGTCGCGTGGAACCAGTGCGAAAAAGACGAAGACGTCTGGCCGAGCCGCGAGGTCTACAGCACCTCGGCTGACGGCGCGACGTGGGACCCGCCGCGCGAACTCTTCCCGCAAGGCCAAAGCACCTGCCTGCGGATGTACTTCTACCACGCCCCCAACGGCCGAATGCTCGCCATCGCCGGCCTGCGCGTCAGTCATGAAGAAGTAAACGAAGAAACCAAGGGCAAACTCATCGTCCGGCAGATCATGCCCGACCACGCCCTCGGCGAAGTCTTCTCCCTTCAACTGCTCGGCGACACCAAAACCGGCCTCCGCCCGTTCACCGCTTCCCCTGACTCAGCGTTCGTCGAGGCATGCAAACACTTGCTCGACAACACCATTTTCCTCGAACAGCAAGACCTCGGCACGCTGTTGCAGGACCGCCGAATGAAGTGGCACAAGCCCGAGAACTGGCCGGGCGGAAAAATCCCCGGCGATTCCGAAAAATGGCGCAGCGGGAAAGCGTTCAGCTTCTTCCAACGCCCCGACAGCTTGCGCGTGGGCATCAGCAAAATGGGCTTCACCACCTGTTCGGCGGACGGCGGCAAAACCTGGAGCCAGCCCGTCGTGCCGCCGACCCTCATCACCGGAAAAGCCAAGGTCTGGGGCCAGGTCACAGCCGACGGGTTGTTCGCCCTCGCTTACAATCCGACGCGCCGCAGCCGCTATCCGCTGGTCGTCGTCAGCAGCGGCCACGACGCACAACACTTCGGCAACATGCGTGTCGTCCAAGGCGAACTCCCCCGCCAGCGCTACCCCGGTGCCCAGCGCAGTGTCGGCCCGCAATACACGCGTGGCATCAGCGAGTGGAGCCATGACGGCTCGATCCAAGACGACGCACTCTGGCTCGTTTATTCGATGAGCAAGGAAGACATCTGGGTCAGCCGCGTGCCCCTGCCGATCACGCCCGAAGCAACACCCGCCGTTGAAGACGACTTCGCCAAACTGCCTGCGGGGCCGCACGTGATCGGTTGGAACACGTATCAGCCGCGTTGGACGAGCGTGAAAGTCGACGGCGGCCGTCTGAGGCTCGCAAACCGCGATCCGTACGATTACGCCTCGGCCACGCGTTCTTTTCTGCCGGCGAAGGTTGTCGCGATTGAGACCGAAGTCACCGCGTCGCAAGCCGATTCCGGGCGACTGGAGATCGACGTCAGTTCGCCGAGCAGCGCCGCCGTGCCGGTAAGAATCGCCTTCAATTCCATCGGTCAGATCATCGCGCATGTCAGCGGCCGGGCGGCGGTCATCGGGCAGTACACGGCGGGCCGGGTGTGCTCGCTTGGCATTACCGCGGACGCTTCGGCTAAGACGTTTTCTGTTTCGATCGACGGCAAAATAGCGTGCAAAAACGCAGCATTTGCGGACGACGCCGCGTTGCTGCAGCGCATCGTCTTCCGCACGGGTGAACGCCGAAATCTTGGCGGTAATCAACCGGTGGATCCGGCGACAGACAAACCGACCGCCGAGACGAGTTACGCCATCACCCGCGTGATCGTGCGCCCGCTCTGATGTAGGGGCGACGCCTGCGTCGCCCGTTCGATGCGCTCAACCGTTGCGGGCGATGCAGGCATCGCCCCTACATCAGACGGTCAGCGTCTGACGGACCGCCCGCTGCCAACCGGCATAAAGTCGATCGGCCGCGTCGCGTGGCATGACCGGCAACACGGGCGGCTTCGCCTGTGATGCCCTCGCCAGGTCGTTCATCGTTTTCGTTCCCATGCCGACCAAACCGGCCAGCACGGCACCGAGCGGCGAGCATTCCGCGATCGGCGCGACGGCCACGTCCAGCCCGGTGATGTCGGCGATGAACTGGATGAGAAACGCGTTGCGTGCCGCCCCGCCGTCGGCATTCAGGGTTTGGAGCGTGACGCCACTCTCGGCCCGCATGGCGTCGAGCACGTCGCGAATTTGATAGCCGATCGATTCCAGCGCCGCCCGCAGCACGTGATTCCGATTGCTGTGGCTCGAAAGCCCCACAATCGCGGCCCGGGCGTCGGGCGACCAGTACGGCGCGCTCAACCCCGCGAACGCCGGCACGAGATAGACGCCGCCGTTATCCGGAACAGCGGCGGCGGCGGCTTCGGTTTCGGCGGGATCTGACAGCAGCTTGAGCTGGTCTTTCAGCCACGCGATCGTCGCGGCGGAATAACTGATCACGCCTTCGTAGCTGTACGTCGGTCGGCCTTGGTGCGTCCAGGCGATCGTGGTGAGCGCGGCCGCCCCGCCGGGTTTGAAGTCGCTGCCGAGGTTTTGCAACACCGACGAACCCGTGCCGAGCGTCACCTTCGCCTGGCCGGGCGCGAAGCAGCGGTGCGCGAACAGCGACGCCTGGCTGTCGCCGATGACGCCGCAGATCGGCAGCGGCTTATCGAGTTGGCCGCCGAGCGTCGTCTCGCCGAAGCGGCCGGTGGCGTCGCGCACTTCGGCGAGCGCGTTCGCTGGCACGCCGAACAGGCCGCAGAGCGTTTCGTCCCATTGCAGCGTGCGGATGTTGAACAGCAGCGTGCGGCTGGCGTTGGTGGAATCGGTCGCAAACACACGGCCGTCGGTCAGGCGGTGAATCAGGTACGTGTCGATCGTGCCGATAACGGCCGAGCCGTCGTTTAGCTTCGCGGCGATGTCCGGCTTGTTCCGAATCAGCCACGCCAGCTTGCCGGCGGAGAAATAGACGTCGATCTTCAAGCCCGTCCGATCGGCAACGGCTTGATTGTGGCCGGCATCGATCAGTTCGCGACAGATTCCGGCACTGCGGCCGTCCTGCCAGACGAGTGCGGGGCCGAGCGGTTCGCCGGTTTTGCGGTCGAAGACGACGACCGTTTCCCGCTGGTTCGTGATCGACAGGCAAAGCAAATCGCCGAACGCGGCCGGCTGTTTCTGCTTCAGTTGCGCGACAACCGTCAGCACGTTGAACCAGATTTCATTCGCGTCGTGCTCGACGTAGCCCGGCTGCGGGTAGTGCTGCTTGTGATCGAGCGAGGCTTTGTCGATCAACTCGCCGGCGTCGGAATACAGCAGCGCTTTGGTGGCCGAGGTGCTTTGGTCGAGTGCGAGAACGAATGGCATTCTTCTCCTCCGGAAGAGAAGTTAGCCACGGATGAACACGGATGAACACGGATAAGAAATTGAGTGCGAGTTATTAAATCTGCTCTGAATTGCCAACGCATCTCAGTGTATTGGCATTGCCGCATTCACTTTTTTATCCGTGTTCATCCGTGTTCATCCGTGGCCACTTTTATTTCAGCAGCGTTGTCGCCGCGGCGATCAGGCCTTCCATGCTGAGGCCGTAGTGGCGGAAGATATCGGCCTGGGCGCCGGTGACGGTGTACTCGTCGGGGATGCCCATGATTTTCAGCTGCGCCATCACGCCGGCTTGCATGAGCGTGCCGGCGACTGCTTCGCCGAGGCCGCCGTAGACCATGTGTTCCTCGGCGGTGACGATCGTGCCGCAGTCGCGGGCGGCTTTGATCACCGCTTCGGCGTCGAACGGCTTGATCGTGTGCATCGACAGCACGCGGCAGTTCAGGTTCTTCGTCTGCTTTAACTTTTCGGCGGCCAGCAAACAGTGGATGACCGTTTCGCCGGTGCCGATGAAGCAGAGGTCATTGCCGTCGCGGAGGGTGGCGGCGCAGGCCGAACTCGAAGCCGGCGTCGGCCGGGTAGAGGTCGTACAGCGATGCTTTACCGAAGCGGATGAACGTCGGCTTGTCGTGCGTGGCCGCCAGCGTGACGGCGGCCCGCGTTTCGTGGTTGTCGGCGGGCACGACGATGTCGATGTTATTGATCGCCCGCAGCGCGGCGATGTCGTGCAGACTGTGGTGCGTCGTGCCGAGCGCACCGTAGCTCACGCCCGCGCTGATGCCGATGAGGTTCACGCGGTTATCGCTGTAAGCGACGTCGTTTTTGATCTGCTCGAGCACGCGGGCCGAGAGGAAGCAGGCCGGCGACACGGCGAAGACTTTCTTGCCCGCGCTAGCCAGGCCGGCCGCGACGCCGACGAGGTTCTGCTCGGCGATGCCGACTTCGACGATCTGGTCCGGCAGCGCCTGCCCGAACGGCCCGAGCTTGCCGCTGCCGCGGCTGTCGCTGGTGACGGCGAGCACGTTGCGGTCGTTCTCGGCGAGATTCTGCAGCGTGCTGGCAAAGACTTCGAGATTCGCCTTCCCCATTTTCAGATTGAGCGAGGCGGCGACGGCTTTGGCGTCGGCGGAATAGAGCGACGGTGCGGGGGCACTCATGCGACACCCGCTTCCTGCTCGACCGCATCCATCGCGGCGATGGCGGTATCGAGTTCGGTCATGGCACGGGCGTACTCGGCTTCGCTCGGCACGCCGTGGTGCCACTTGGCGACGTCTTCCATGAAGCTGATGCCCTTCCCTTTCACGGTGTTGGCGATGACGGCGAGCGGGCGGCCGGTGGTGCGGCGTGGGCCGAGCGTGTCGGTGAGTTGTGCGTAGTCGTGGCCGTTGATGTCGGCGACGTCCCAGCCGAACGCTTTGAACTTCTCGCCGAGCGGGCCGTTGTCCATGACGTCGCGCGTGCGGCCGCTGATCTGCAGTGTGTTGTGATCGACGATCGCGACCAGGTTATCGAGCTTGTAATGCGCCGCGGCCATGGCGGCTTCCCAGTTGCTGCCCTCGGCCAATTCGCCGTCGCCGAGCAGGACGAAAACGCGGAAGTCTTTCTTGTCCTTCTTCCCCGCGATCGCCGTGCCGACGCCGATGGAAAGGCCGTGACCCAGACCGCCGGTGTTGTGTTCCACGCCCGGCACGTGCCGCGTCGGATGGCCGACCCAATGGCTCTGATAATGGCAGAGCGTTTCGAGCTCTTTCTCGTCGTAGAACCCTTTATCCGCCAGCACCACGAACAGCGACTCGGCGGAGTGGCCTTTGCTTTGGATGTAGCGGTCGCGGTCGGGGCTGGCGAACGTTTCCGGCGAGACGTTCAGCACGCGGTTGTAGAGCACGTTGAGAATGTCCGTGCACGACAGGCTCCCGCCCGTGTGGCCGGCACCGGCGCCGGTGATGTACTGGAGAATCTTGCGCCGGTAGCCGAGCGCTTTGAGTTGGAGTTGTCGGTCGGTGTAAGGCATGGCTGTCTCGATAACGTCGGGGCAAACGCGTCCGCCGTCCATAAACAGCGGGCGAGAAAATTGTACGTTCGCACGCAAAAAAGCGGAGGGTAGGAGGGGAAGAGACGTGAGGCGTGAGGACAGAAGCAGAACCTTCGCCTCACGCCTCTTCCCCTTCTACCCTCTTACTCACTTGTGCTCGTGCATGCCCCAGCCGAGGTATTTGCCGCAGGCTTCTTTGAGCACGTCGGCGACATGGCTGCCGTTGACGGCGACGTGGTGTTCGTAGCCGTGTTCGCAGACGTGGTGCATGAGGCCTTGCAGGTTCGGGATTTGCGCGACGGCACGATGGCCGAAGGTGTTGAGTTCGTCGTTGGTGGTGGTGCCCTGCCCGACATAGCCGCGGATGACGCCGTTGACGTCGTCGGTGGTGAAGCGGGCGTAGGTCAGCGGCCCGGCCGGGGTTCGGCCTTCCATGGCACCGTAGGTGTTTTCGACGCCCAGCGTGCTGCCGAGGATCGGTGCGTTGGCCACCTGCGTGTCCGGCGCGAACGCCTTGGGCCAGTTGCCGCAGTGGAACAGCACGCACTTGTCGTCTTCGCCGCCGTAGTTGTTGTTCCAATCGACGAGCGCCGACGGCAGATTGCTGGCCAGGCTCAGGGCGTACATGCTCAGCGCCGGTGACGTCGACTTCGCACGCACTGGGCATGAGGGCTTCGCTCATCTGGCTCATCCAGGTGCAGGCGTTGCAGCCCCAGTTCGCCTGCAGGCTGGTCCAGCATTGGATGGCGGTGCTGTCCAGGCCGTTGTCGAGGACGAAATCGTCCAGCACGACGGCCAGCTTCGCCATGAGAATCTGCTTGTCGCCGGGCACTTTGGCGGTCGGCACGTAGGCATGCGTTTTGGCGATGTTCGCCTGCACGCGGCTGTCGGCGTCACCGAGTTTCTCGGCCTTGCCGAGGATTTCAGAGAGGTCGGCGGTGTAAACGCTGATGCCGTGCCGTTCGAGGATTTTTTCGCTGTAGCGAACAGTCTGGAACGCGCCCGGCCGGGCACCGATCGCGCCGAAGCGGGCCCGCCTCAATCGCGACACCGTCCGGCACGTGGCCACGAACTTGGCGAGGTCGACTTTGAAGCTCGGGTCTTTCAGCGGGTGAACGACGTGCTTCTTCGTCAGCGTGAATTTGATGCCGGCCTGGTGCAGGTTGTTGCAAACACTGATTTTGCCACAGAACGCATCCCGGCGACGCTCGACGCCGAGCAGGTTCAGGTCGTCGGGGTATGCCTGGATGAGAATCGGCACGTCGAATTTGCCGAGCTTGAAGACATTGGCGACGCCGCTCTCGTTGCCGAAGTTAGGCAGGACGACGACGACGCCGTCGATCTGGTCGCGGTGTTTATTGAACAGGTCTGCGCACTTTTGCGAATCGGCGAACGTTTCGACACCGCCGAGCTTGGTCTCCTGCGGCGTGAGCATGACGGCCTTGATACCGAGCTCGGCGAAGAGCTTTTCGATGTCTTTGCGGGCCTCGCCGACGAGCACATCGGGGAAGAAATCTCGGTTACTGATGATGACGCCGAAAGTGGGTTGGGTAGCGGGCATGGGAGTATCAAAATAGCACAGATTTTCAGGGATGAAACGAACGGCGGCCACGAAAAACGTGGCCGCCGTTCGGCAATATTTTTGCGTGAAAGTTAGTTGAGTGCGGCCGGGTCGGGGAACGGGTTGCCGGTGTGAATTTGCTTGAACGCTTCGCGGCGAGGCATGAAGTCGCCGTGGCCGTCCATCATGACGACATTGCCGCGGATGCTGACATCGGTGTAGCCGCCGGCGCCGCTGGTCTTGGACTTGGTGGCGGCCTTGTTCGAGTCGTGTTTGCCGGAGAGCTGGTCCATCTGGTCCGTGCCGCCGGCGATGCCGAGGTTATACGGGTTGGCGGTGAAGCAGCCGTCTTCCATGCCGGACGGGTCCTGGCAGAAGAGGATGATTTTGTCGGCGGCGTTGTGGATGGAGGCGAGTTTGCCGGTGAAGTTCCCGTCATTGCGCGCCCAGGGTTTGACGGTGGCGTAACCGCCGTCGTTATACGGCGCCGGCAGACCGGGGCCTCCGGTGTTGTAACCCTGGCCGGTGCCGTTGTTCTTGGTGCTGATGACGTAGTTGTCATTCGCCGAGTAGCTGTAGCGATAGATTTGCCCGGTCGGCGTGGGGGCATCATTGAATCGGCCGTCGAGTTGGTCAGACGGGCAGCGGAACAGGCTTTCGAGTTGCGGGCTGATCTGGTTCGCGCCGGTCGAGGAGGTGTGATCCTGCTGCTTCGACCCGAGGTATTTCGCCAGACCGCTGTAGGTGATGTTTTGATCGTCCTTATCGCCGACGGTGACGCCGGTATCGCGGCCAGTGAGTGGGTCGAGTTTGCGGTTGTAGGAGATCCAGTTCATCGAGTTTTTGGACTGCGCCTGCGAACTGGAGTTGCCGAGCGTGCCGTTGTTATTCCGGATGGTGGTGGTGGTGGACGCACGGGCGGGCATGGAGCCCTTGTTGTCCTGCGCGAACATCTGCATGGCGACGACGATCTGCCTCATGTTGCTGAGACATTTCACGCGCCGCGCCGATTCGCGTGCGCGATTGAGCGACGGCAGAAGAATCGAAATCAGCAAAGCAATAATGCCGATCACGACGAGCAATTCGACGAGCGTAAATGCCTGACCCCGCCGGGCCATCGACGTGCTGCTGGAACGCATACGAACCTCCGCTGATTTTCACCTACAGACTGAAATGATCCCCGGCAGGCCTCCGCTTTGGTCCCGCCAGTGGTATTTACACTAATCTAACGAGGCATTCCGCCACAGTGTTGCACTATCGAGCAATTTAGTGGCAAATTTGCGAAAAGACCGCCCCGGCTGCCTTTTTGGAGCGGCCGGGGCGGCTTGCGTTGTCTGTCTTCAGGATCGGCGATTGCCGGGGCGATTTACCAGCCGTTCTGGCCGGCGGGCGGATCCTTGTACGGGTTGCCGGTGTGGATCTGGGAGAGGGCTTCTTTGCGGGTCAGGAATTCACCGTGCCCGTCAGCCATGACCACGTTACCGCGGGTGTTCAGCCAAGGCATGCTGCTGGCACTGCCGGCGATGGCGTTGCTGGCGGTCTTGGCGGAGTTGCTGTCGTGGCGGGCGGCGACGAGGTTCGGGACCGTGCCGGTACCCCAGTACCACGGCTGCGGCTTGAAGCTGGCGGTCGTGGTGAGCGTCTGCTCGTCTTCGCACATCAGCAGGATCTTGTCGGCCGAACCTTTGATGGAGGCAGCCTTACCGTTGAAGATGCCGTCGGCACGCAAGCCCTTGGCCGAACCAGTCGGCGGCAGAGCGGTCGGATCGGTGACGCCACCCGAGTTGTACGTCTGCACCGGCATGGTGTAGTTGTCGTTCATCGTGTAGCTGTAACGGTAAACCGACGTGCCAGCACCGCCAATGTACGCCGTCGGGCGCTGTTCACGCTTGTCCGACGGGCAGGTGTAAAGGCTTTCCAGCTGAGGGCTTAGCTGATTTGCTTCCGTGGCCGAGGTGTGAATCTTCGGCTTGGCACCGAGGTACTTCGCCAGGGCGCTCAGGGTGATGTTGCCGTCACCCGCCGAACCCGCTGCCACGCCGCTGATGGCTTGGCCGGTCACCGGGTCCTGCATGCGGTACCAGTTGATCCAGTCACCACAAGGATCGGTGTTCGCAGACATGGTGCCCCACGCGGAGCTCCCGATTTTAACGCCATTGTACTTGGTTTTGCTGCCACGGCCGGGCATGTAGCCCTGGCTGTCCTGGCTGAACATTTGCATCGCCATGACGATCTGGCGCATGTTGCTCAGGCACTTCACGCGGCGGCCGGCTTCGCGGGCCTTGTTGAGGGACGGGAGCAGGATGGAAATCAGCAGCGCGATGATGCCGATGACCACCAGCAGTTCCACGAGCGTGAAACCAGTGCGACGCTTTGACGTGACGGAATAAGACTGACGCATAGACGACCTCCGCGAGTCCGCAGTACAGCTTGAGATGCTTTGGATTCAGAACTCCGCTTGCCGGGTGGCTCCACCGCCGTCCGACAGGAAGATAATAGTGCATCAATTCGCCGCAGTGTTGCAGCTTGGCGTGATTTCTTTTGCGATGCAGCGCAAACCCAATATAGAGACGGAGGAACTCCGGTGCTTGGGTTACTGCAATTACGCGTGAAAAAATGTCCCGTTTAAAAAATTTCGTGAGCTTTCATACGGGCGTGCGTCGGCGCCATCTTTTACACGCCTTCAAGCCTAATGATAACAACAACTTAGAACGGCCAAGCCGGAGCCGTGCTGAAGGGTTTGGGGCGAAGTTTTTCGGGGTCGATGGCGACGTATTTCATCTTTTTTCGCTTCCACGTATACGCCACGTGAACGACCCCATTTTTGCCCTGGATGACCGCCGGATAGGAAAACTGCTCAGGCCCGACATAATCCAGCGCAGCCGCCGCCTGCCACGTTTTTCCGTCATTGGAAACGGCAATATTCAGGGGGTAGCGGACCTTGGGCGTGTCGGAGTGGTTGTAGACCACCAAGTGCCGGCCGTCCGCGAGGGTGACGGCGTCGGTGCCGCTGTTGCAGTTGGGCAAATCGAGTAACCCCATGTCACCCCATGATTTACCGCCGTCGTGGGATTCGACAGTGAACATCCGCTGTGAGGTCGTGCGCCCGATCGCCTGCAGGTGGGTCGGGGAATGGACGAGGACGCTCGGCTGGATCGCCTTAATCTCTTGGCTGGGACGGACTTCCGGCGTGGCGGTCCAGGTTCGGCCGCCGTCGCTGCTGATTTCGAAGTAGGTAAACCATCCCGCCGGCCCCGGCCGTCGGGGCGGGATGTCGGCGTCGGTATCTTCTTTGCCGGCCTGCGCTTGCACGCCCGCACTCGCCAAGCCGTCGTCGTTCGCGTCTTCCATGCGTTCGACGCTGCACGGGCTGATAATGGTTCCGTCGGGGAGTTCGACGGGCTTATTCTTGATCGGGCCGTAAATGCCGTCTGGCAAGCGGGTTGCGTCCGACCACGTTTTACCGTGGTCGTCACTGGTTTTGACCATGCCCCACCAATCCCTGGGATTCGGGCCGACTTTATAGAAGAGGTAGAGCGGGCCGTTCTTGGGCTGAAAAAGGACAGGATTCCAGGTCGGCTGGCGGATTTTTCTGTTGTTTTGGATGCCGGTTGCGATACTGACAGGCGTCATCCATTGATCATTGATTCTGCGCGACAGGTAGATTTCGACGTCGGGGTTTCGCTCGTGTGTTCCGCCGAAGTACGCCGCGAGGAGCCCGCCGTCGGTTTCGCAGAGGGTGGCGGCATGACAGGACGGGAACAGCGCCGCCGTCGTAGATGAAGTCTTCGGCCAGGATCGCGTCGGGCGAGTGGTGCATCGCCCCGTCATACCGCGCGATCGCGTGTCCGTTTTACGGATTCGCGCACGGGTATAATGAAACCCACGCGGCGGACGGACGTCCGAATCGCAACATTTCTGTCACACTCCAAAGACATCCTTAACTACCCCCCGCCGGGCTGCCGATAACGGCGATATGGGCCTGGTGTGGGCGGCGTCGTTTGGGCGCAGCCGATCGGGCGCGGGTTGTGCCGCTTCGGACGGCGGATTATTTATGTCGCAAGCCACGATGAGCCTTACCCCCGTTACCCCTCCTGCCGCTCCTGCCCAAAAGGCAGAATCGGATTACGTCGAAACAGTGATCCGCCCGAAGAAGGGTTGGATCGGCGTTGACTGGGCCGAACTCGTCAGCCACCGTGAGTTGCTGGCGTTTTTGATCTGGCGTGACGTGAAGGTGAAGTACAAGCAGGCGATCTTCGGCCCGATCTGGGCGATCGTCGTCCCGCTCGTCCAGGTCGTCATCTACACCGTCATCGGTGTGCTGATGGGCCTGGCCAGCCGGAAGATGGATAACGCGCCGTACACCGTTTACATCTACGCCGGCCTACTCCCGTGGTTGTTCATCAATACCGCCATCGGCGGCGGCGGCTTGTCGCTGGTGAGCAACCAGGCGCTGCTGTCCAAAATTTACCTGCCCCGCCTGTTCATTCCGACGGCGGTCATCGGGTCGGCGATCGTGGACATGTTCCTGTCGACGATCGTCTTCTGCTGCATGTGCGCGGTGTATATCGCCGCCGGCAAGTTCACGCCGCACTGGCAGATGGTCTTCCTGCCGGGCCTGTTCCTGTTGCTGGTGACGAGCGCGCTGGGCACCACGTACCTCCTGTCGGCCCTGACGGTGATGTTCCGCGACCTCAAGTTCATTATCCCGTTCATCACGCAGCTGGGCATCTGGCTGACCGCCGTCAGCTACCCGCAGACGATTTTCATGGTCTTCAAGTATGACTCGGCGACCGGCCAAAAAGTGCTCGATGCGATGGGCAACCCCGTCATCCTGCACGACTACCGCCCGTGGCTGATGCTCAACCCGTTCGCGGGCATCGTGCAGAGCTTCCGCTGGGCGATCGTCGGCGAGCCGCTGCAGGTCTACCAGCTGATCGCGTCGATCCTCTGGGCAGTCGTCCTGCTCGTCGGCGGCCTGTTCTACTTCAAACGCGTCGAACGCCGCTTTGCGGATATCGCTTAAATAAGGGGGCTTAGGGCTTGGGGCTTGGGGCTTGGTGAAAGACAAAGACAGTCGCGTCTGTTCTTCACCAAGCCCCAAGCCCCAAGCCCCAAGCCCGATTTCTCATGCCCAAACCCGCCATCAGCGTCGAAAACATCCGCAAGGCCTACCGCATCGGTCTGGCCAAGCCTGAGTCGTTCAAGACCACCGCCACCGAGTTCCTGCGGAACCCGCTGGGCAAACTCCGCAAGTTCAACGAAGACTACTCCGGCGATTCCGAAGACATCTTCTGGGCGCTGGATCGACGTCTCCTTCGACGTCGAACGCGGCGAAGTGCTCGGCCTCATCGGACGCAACGGCGCGGGCAAGTCCACCCTGCTCAAAGTCCTCAGCCGCATCGTCGAACCGACCAGCGGCCGCGCCGTCATGCGGGGCCGTGTGTCGTCGCTGCTGGAAGTCGGCACCGGGTTCCACCCCGAACTCACCGGCCGCGAAAACATCTACCTCAACGGCGCGATCCTCGGTATGCGGCGCGACGAGATCAAACGCAAGTTCGATCAAATCGTCGAATTCTCCGAAGTCGGCAAATTCCTCGACACCCAGGTCAAACGCTACAGCTCCGGCATGTACGTGCGCCTCGCGTTCAGCGTGGCGGCACACCTTGATCCGGAAATCATGATCGTCGACGAAGTGCTCGCCGTCGGTGACCAGGCGTTCCAGCAGAAGTGCCTCGGCAAGATGAACGACGTCGTCCGCCAGGGCCGAACCGTGGTGTTCGTCAGCCACAGCATGGACGCGATCGCCTCGCTGTGCACGAGCGTCATCCACATGAAAAAGGGCAAGCCCAGTGCCAAGCTCACGATGGAAGACGGCGTCCGCAGCTACCTCGACGAAGCCACCGCCGGCGACAACCTGCCGCTCTACCAGAAGCCCCGTGCCCACAGCACCGGTCACGCGCCGGTCTTCCACGATCTGGTCGTCCGCACCGACGCCGGCCCGACCGTCACGGTGCCGGTCGGCAGTCCGATCCACTTCGATGTCACGATGAAAGGCTTCGCCGACATCCCTGGCAACCTCACCCTGGGCATCGGCCTGAGCAACGCCCGCGGGCAGCGTGTGGCGCTGTTCCACAGCGAGTACCACCAGAACAAAACGTTCCGCGGCGCCGACGACATGACGATGACCTGCACCGTCCCGAGCCTGCCGCTCGCCCCGGGCAGCTATTCGATCGACCTGGTCCTGGCGGACGGCTACAACATGATCGAGCGCGTCGAACGCGCCGCCGCCGTCGAAGTCATTTACGCCGACGTCTTCGGCACGGGTAAAATCCCCAACGGCAAGCAAAGCGTCATGGTGCTGCCGTCGAGCTGGAGCAACTAATTCTGTAGGGGCGACGCCTGCGTCGCCCGATCGGCCCGAACGACATTCCCGGGCGACGCAGGCGTCGCCCCTACAACATGCCCCTCGTCTCCCTCGTCATCCCCACGAAGAACCGGGCCGAGCTGCTGATGCAGACGCTGGCCAGCGTGCGACAGCAGACGTTCGGCGACTTCGAGGCGATCGTCGTCGACGACCAGTCGACCGACGACACGCTCGTGCGGCTGCAGCAGATTCAGCTGGAAGACCCGCGCATCCGCTACATCACGGTGCACAAGCCCCGCCACGGCGCGCAGGCCGCCCGCAACCTCGGCATCGAAGACGCCACCGCGCCGTACGTCATGCTGCTCGACAGCGACGATCTTCTGGCCCCCCACTGCCTCGCGCAGCGCGTGCCGGTGATGCAGGCGGACGCCTCGCTGGATTTCGCGGTCTTTCCGTGCGAATGCTTCCGCAAAACGCCCGGCGACGTCGGCACGCTCTGGAACATCCCGACGGCCGAAAATGATCTGCTCCGGTTCCTGAAACTCGACGTCCCGTGGCAAACCACGTCGCCGATCTGGAAGACCGAAAGCATGATCAAACTGCTCCCCTGGCCCGAAGACGTGCCCGTCGGTCAGGACTGGGAATTTCACATCCGCGCGCTGCTCGCCGGCATGAAATACGTTCGCGCCGGCACGTCGGCCGACCACTACTGGCGGCAGGCGGAGAGCGAACGCGAGTCGATCGGCAAAAACACCATGCGGCCGGAAATGCTCTCGGCACGCGTGAAGGTCAACGAACACGTCCTCAAAACCGTCGAAATCGCCGGCCGACTCACGCCCGCCGCCAAGGAAGCGTTCGCGGGCATGTTCTTCCAATCCGCCGAGCGCCTCGGCACGAAAGTGTCGTGGCGGGAAGGCCTGCGGATCTGGACGCGCGCCCATGACCTCGGCCTGATCACGCCGAAGCAGTTCAAGCAGGGCCGCAATTACTTCTACCTCTACCGCTTCAAAAAAATCCGCGGCCTGTACCGCCGCCGCCTCGAAAAACAGTGGCCGACGCCCTACTTCGCCAAGCGGTCGGCGACGTACCTCAAAGCGCCCGTCGCCGACGCCGCGAACTTCGCCGGAGTGCCATCATGAGCGGGCCGGCCGTCAGCGTCGTGATGAGCGTTTACAACGCGCAGCGGTACCTGCGCGAAGCGCTCGACAGCATTCTCTGGCAGACGTTCACGGACTTTGAAGTCGTCGTCATCGACGACGGCTCGAAGGACGATTCGCTGTTCATCCTGCGCGATTACGAGTCGCGCGACAACCGCATCCGCATCATCAGCCGGCCGAATAAAGGGCTGACGGTGTCGCTGAACGAAGCCCTGGCGGCCGCCCGCGGCGAGTTCATCGCCCGCATGGACGCCGACGACGTCGCCGACCCGAACCGCTTTGAAAAACAGGTCGCCTTCCTGCGCGACAACGCCGACGTCGTCGTGGTCGGCAGCAGCGTGGAACTGGTCGACCCGTACGGCGTGCACATCGGCTTCGTGAACTACCCGACCGATCACGCCGACATCGACAAACGCCTCATCCAAAAAGGCGAAGGCGGCGTGCTGCCCCACCCGGCGACGATGCTCCGCGCCGCGGCCGTGAAGGCCGTCGGCGGGTATCGGGAAGAATTCAATAACAGCGAAGACCTCGACCTCTGGCTGCGGCTGGCGGAGACGGGGAAAGTGGCGAATTTGCCGGACGTGTTGCTGAAATACCGCCGCGACCTCGGCAGCGTCAGCCACACGAAGCGCGACAACCAGCTGCGGATGAAGAGCCAGATCGTCGGCCAGGCCTACGCCCGCCGCGGGCTGACGCCGCCCGCCGAGTGGAAGTTCGACAACTGGATGCCCAAGCCGCACGACGTGCAACTGAAAGAATGGGGCTGGCGTGCCCTGAAACTCGACCGCCCCGACGCCGCCCGCGGCCACGCGAAAGCGCTTCTGAAACTCCACCCGTTCTCACTGTCCGCCTGGCGATTGATGTTCTGCGCCTGGCGAGGCCGCTAGCTCATGTAGGGGCGACGCCTGCGTCGCCCGCGGGCGTGACAAAATGATTCGGGCGAGGCAGGCCTCGCCCCTACAAAAACGATTGTCAGCGTCCGCAACAAAAGCGTATAACGCTCCCGGCCGATAAGCTTCTTATGCCCGCTGTTTCTGTCATCCTGGCCGCCTACAACGCCGAGAAATATCTGGCCGAGGCGGTCGATTCCATTCTCGCTCAGACGTTTACGGACTTTGAGCTGCTGCTCATCGACGACGGCTCGAAGGATTCCACGCCGCGGATCGTCGCCGAGTATGGCCGTCGTGATTCGCGCGTCGTCCCGATCAGCCGCCCGAACAAAGGGCTCACCAGGACGCTGAACGAAGGCATCGAGCGTGCCGCCGCCCCGCTGCTGGCGCGCATGGACGCCGACGACGTCGCCGAGCCGACGCGGTTCGAAAAGCAGGTCGCCTATTTCAATGAGCACCCTGAGTGCGTTTGCGTCGGCAGCCGTGTGACGCTGATCGACCCGCTCGGCAGCCCGATCAAGGTCACCGACCACGCCCTCGACCACGCCACGATCGACGCCGGCCTGATCAAGGGCATCGGCTGGAGCGTCGTCCACCCCGCCGCCATGCTGCGCGCCGACGCCACGCGAAAAGTCGGCGGCTATCGAGAGCAGTTCAAAACCAGCCAGGACCTCGATTTATTCCTCCGCCTCGCCGAAGTCGGCCGGCTCGCGAACCTGGCCGAGCCGCTCTTGCGGTACCGGCAGCACTTCGAGAGCGTCGCCAACACCAAGGCGGACATTCAGTGGAAACTGAAGGCGGAAATCGTCGGCGACGCCTACGACCGCCGCGGCCTGCCGCGCCCGGAAAGCTGGCCCTTCGAACGCCGCGTCCCCAAGGCGTTCGATCAGCAGCTGCGCGACTGGACCTGGGCGGCACTCAAGGCGGGCAATAAAACGGTCGCCCGGCACCACGCCCGCGAGCTGTTCAAGACCAAGCCGTTCGCCACCGCGACCTGGAAGACGATGTTCTGCGCCTTGCGAGGCCATTGAAAGGGATCGGCATGCCGCGCGTCTCCATCCTGATGGCCGTCTACAACGGCCGCGATTACCTGCCGGCCACCATGGCCAGCATGCTCGAGCAGACCTTCACGGACTTTGAGTTCGTGATCATCGACGACGGCAGCACGGACGGCGTGACGGACCTGCTCCGCGACTACGCCGCCAAAGACAGCCGAATCAAGCTCACCAGCCGCCCGAATAAAGGCCTCACCCCGACGCTCAATGAAGGCCTGCGTCTCTGCACCGCCCCGCTCGTCGCCCGTATGGACAGCGACGACCTCGCCCGGCCCGATCGGCTGGCGAAACAGGTCGCCTTCATGGACGCGCACCCCGAAGTCGCGCTCCTCGGCGGCGGCTACGAACTGATCGACCAGCACGGCCGACTGCTCACGACGCTCACGCCCCCCACCGACAACGCCGCCCTTCAGCAGCAATGCCTCGACGGCACCACGCCGATCTGCCACCCGCTGGCGATGTTCCGCCGCGACGCCGCCCTGCAAGTCGGCGGCTACGACGAAAGCTACGCCGTCGCCCAGGACCTCGACCTCTGGCTGCGCCTCGGCGAAGTCGGCGAACTGGCGTGCCTGCCGGACGTCATTCTGCAGTATCGCATGCACGAAAAAAGCGTCAGCGAACGCAAACAGGCGCAGCAGGTGGCGAACATGAAGCGCACCTGCGAAACCGCCTGGATGCGCCGCGGCACGCAGGGCATCTTCAAAGGCGAGGCCGGCTGGCGCGCCAGGACGACACCGAAAGCAAACTCCGCCAGACCCTGAAATTCGGCTGGTGGGCATTCCAGAGCGGCGAAAGCCGCACCGCCATCAGCTACGGCGTCAAAGCCATCCGCATCGCCCCCTTGCGCCAGCGGCTGGCGACTCGTCGGCGCAACGCTCAAACACGTCGGCGACCACAAATCCGCCGGCTGAAATTAGCCACGGATAAACACGGATGAACACGGATAATAGAAAAATCCGTGTTCATCCGTGTTTATCCGTGGCTAATTCACTGGCGCAATCCGCCGCATCGTGCCGATAAAAACGGCAGTCATGACGCCGGCCGTCTCCATCCTGATGTCCGTCTACAACGGGCAGGCCTACCTCGCCGAGGCGATGGAGTCGTTGCTCGCGCAGTCATTTCGTGACTTCGAACTGATCGTCATCGACGACGGCAGCACCGACCGTTCGCCGGCGATTCTTGCGAAATTCGCCGAAAAAGACGCCCGCATCCGCCGCATCACGCAGGCGAATGCCGGGCTCACCGTCTCGCTGAACCGTGCCGCCAAGCTGGCCAAAGCGTCGCTGCTCGCGCACATGGACCCGGACGACGTGGCCGTCCCGAACCGGCTGGAAAAACAGGTCGCGTTCCTGAACGCCAACCCGCAAATCATCCTGCTCGGCAGCCAGGTCGTCCTGACCGACCCGTACGGCACGCCGTACCAGTGGCCCGTCCACGAACTCTCGCACGACGGCATTTACGACAAACTCATGAAGGGCGAAGGCTGGGCGGTGGTTCACCCGGCCGCGATGATGCGCCGCGACGCGTTCGAGCGCATCGGCGGGTACGACCAGCGCTTCCGCACGAGCCAGGATTTTGACCTCTGGCTGCGCCTCGCGGAAATCGGCCGGCTGGCGAATTTGCCCGAGCCGCTCTTGTTTTACCGCCAGCACCTCGCCAGCGCGAATTTCGCCAAGGCGGAACAGCAGAAGCGGTTGAAAGTCTGGATCCTGGACGAAGCACGGCGTCGCCTGGGCCTGCCGCCGGTCGACCCGGCCACCCTGCCGCCGCCGCCGATGTCTGACCCCTTCGAAAGCCGTCGCCGCTGGGGCTGGGCCGCCATTAAAGAACGCCGCTTCGCCGCCGCGGGCCGGCACGCGATCGACAACCTCAAAGCCCGCCCCACCTCGGCCGAAATGTGGAGACTGCTCGGCTGCTGCGTGAGGGATAAGTTTCTGCCGCGTAATTCCCTCTCCCGTGTAATCACGGGAGAGGGGTAAGGCGAGGGTCTGCCGGATTTTACGAACGGCAGACGGCCCTCACCCTAACCCTCTCCCGGCCATACCGGGAGAGGGGACCAAACACAAAGACACGGACGTCTTTATGCCCAAAATCAGCGTCATCCTGCCGGCGTATAACGCCGAGCGTTACATCGCCGCCGCCGTTAACAGTGTGCTGGCGCAAACGTTCGGCGATTTCGAATTCATCATCGTCAACGACGGCAGCACCGATCGCACGGAAGCGATCCTCCGCAAAATCGCGATGAACGATTCGCGCGTGCGGCTCATCAGCCGTCCGAACACCGGTTACGTGCCGGCCCTTAAGGAAGCGATCGACGCGGCGCACGGCAAATACCTCGCGCGCATGGACGCCGACGACATCGCCCACCGCGAACGCTTCGCCAGGCAGGTCGATCTGCTCGACCGCCAGCGTGACGTGACGGTGGTCGGCACGAGCTACGAACTGATCGACGCCCGCGGCCGGCACCTGCACGAGCAGCACCAGCCGACCGACGACGGCACGCTGCAGCGCCACTGCCTGGCCGGCACGACGCCGATCTGCCACCCGACCGCGATGTTCCGCCGCGACGCCTACTACGCCGTCGGCGGCTACGACGCCAGCGCCTGCCCCGCCGAAGACCTCGACCTCTGGCTGCGCCTCGGCGAAGTCGGCCGGCTGGCGTGCCTGCCGGAACTGCTGCTGCAATACCGTCTGCACGCCGACAGCGTCAGCGAAACCAAACAGGCCAAACAAATCGACTCCGCCCGGCGCACCTGCGAGGCCGCCGCCGAGCGTCGGGGCATCACGAGCCTGTTCAAGGCGGCGGACTGGCGCGAAAGCGTCGGCCAGGCCGGGCGGCTCCGCCAGACCCTCAAATACGGCTGGTGGGCGTTCAACAGCGGCGAGCGAAAGACCGCCATGACCTACGGCGTCAAAGCGGTCGGCACGAGCCCGACGAGCGTCGCCGCCTGGAAGCTGCTCGGCTGCGGCGTATTGAAGCCGATGCCCGCGGGCGTTGCGTCCCACGGCGGCACCGGCTTCAATTGGCTCGCCGCTTGGTTCGGAAGGCCCGCTTGAAACGAATTCTGCTGCTGACGAGTGTTCTCCCCTGGCCGCTCCGCCGAAACGGCGGCGCACAACGCACCGCGCTGCTCCGCGACGCGCTCGCGCGGCACGGACAGGTCGACATCCTGGCCGTCGGCGGCAGCACACTGCGCGAAGAGCGCCCGGGCTTTGACGACGAACTCAAAACGCAAAACGTCCTCGGCTGCGTCATCCGCCCCGAGCAGCCGCCGCGCAAACCCTGGTACCTGCCCGGCCCGCTCGGCACGCTGCCGATGACGGTGCGGAAGTACGTCCGCAACTACGAAATCGACGCCCAAGCCGCCGCCGCCCTCGACCGGCTGATGCAGGCGAACCGGTATGACCTGGTCGTCAGCCGTTACCTTCAGCCGGCGATCCAGTGCGGCGTGGAGCGTTACGGCCAGGTGCCGACGGTGCTGGATTTTGACGACATCGACTGGCTGACGCTCACCGCGCAAATCGCCGCCAAGCCCTGGGGCGGCGTCACCGGCAAAATGGCCGCCCGGCGGGTGCTGGCGAGCATCACGCAGATCGGGCAACTGGCGCTCCAGCGGTTCAATGCGGTCTTCGTGACGAGTGCGGAAGACGCGGCCCTGCTGCCGCGGGAGTCGACGGTCCTGCCGAACATTCCGTTCAGCGACTCGCCGGACTGGCTCGCCCCGCTGCCGGCGAGTGACGCGAGCGAAAATTTACTGTTCGTCGGCGACCTGCAATTCCCGCCGAACCGCGACGGCCTGGACCGGTTTCTCGGCAATGTCTGGCCGCTGGTGAAGGCGAACCGGCCTGCGGCGACAGTGGCGATCGTCGGCCGCGGGTTATCGGACAAAGACAAGGCCAAGTGGGCCGCGTCGCCGGGCGTGAACGTCATCGGCTTCGCCGACGATTTGGCCGCCTGTTACCGCGATTGTGCAATGACGGTCGTGCCGATTTATTTTGGCGGCGGGACGAAAATCAAGGTGCTGGAAAGCCTGGCGTTCGGGCGGGCGGTGGTGACCACGCCGCAGGCGATGCGCGGCTACGCGGGGCTGCCGGGCGTGGCGGTGTCGGACGACGATTCGGTTTTTGCGACGAACATCGTCAAGCTGCTGGCCGATCCGGCCGAACGAACCCGTATGGCGGCCGCCGGGCGGCACCGCCGTCGAGCAGGATTTTTCGCCGGGACGGTTCGGTTTAGTCGTCGAAGGCGTCTTAAAGAAGGTGTTGGCCTGATGCGTGTGACGTTCGTGCTCCCTCATGCCGGCCTGGCCGGCGGCATCCGCGTGTGCGCGATCTATGCGAAAGCGCTCCAATCGCGCGGGCACGTCGTGAACGTCGTCTCCACGCCCAAACCGCCGCCCACGGGCCTGAGAAAGCGGCTCAAGGCGATGATCAGCGCCGCCGAAGCACGAGCCGGGGCATTTCGACAACCTGGATATCCCGCACAAAGTCATCGACCGCTGGCGGCCGATCGTCGACGCCGACGTCCCCGACGCCGATGTCGTCATCGCCACCTGGTGGGAGACCGCCGAATGGGTGGCCGCCCTGTCGCCGAAGAAGGGCAAAAAGGCGTACTTCGTTCAGCACGACGAGCGGTTCGTGAACCAGCCCGCCGACCGCGTGCAGGCCACCTTCAAGCTGCCGATGCACCGCATCACGATCGCCAAGTGGCTGGTGGACCTGGCGCAGCACGATTACGGCGTGGAGCAGATCGACCTGGTTCCCAACGGCGTGGACGTCGAACACTTTTCCGCCCCGCCGCGCAGCAAGCAGAAGACGCCGACGGTCGGCATGATGTTTTCGACGGCGCACTTCAAGGGCTGCGACATCGCGATCGAGGCGTACAAGGCCGCGGCGCGGAACGTGGCGAACCTGCAATTGGTCGCCTTCGGGCAGCA
This sequence comes from Tepidisphaeraceae bacterium, assembly GCA_049840775.1. Lineage (GTDB taxonomy): Bacteria > Planctomycetota > Phycisphaerae > Tepidisphaerales > Tepidisphaeraceae > RYN-431. The sequence goes on along the minus strand of JASGJJ010000002.1, from coordinate 529,689 downwards.
CCACCCGAACGAAAACCTCGCCCTGCCGCCCGGAACCGACTTTCATTACCGGCCGGCGCAGGACAAGATCCCTGAAATTTACGCCTCCTGTGACGCCTGGCTCTTTTCAAGCCGCAGTGAAGGGTTCGGCCTGCCGATCCTGGAGGCGATGGCGTGCCGCACGCCGGTGATCGGCGTGCCGACGGGGGCGGCGCCGGAGTTAATTTCGCGGGGCGGCGGCGTCCTTGTAAAGCCGCAAGACCCGATCGACCTCGCCCGCGCCATCGAGCGCCTCGGCCGGTTGCCCGTCGGGGAATGGAAGTCGCTCAGTGATGCCGCCTACGCCACCGCGCAGGCGAACAACTGGTCGGCGTCAACGGAACTGTTCGAAGCGTCGCTGCTGCGGGCCGCCGGCGCGTAAGGGAAAGCCGTCATGCATTTGATCTGGTATGCGTTTCTCTTCGCCTGGACGGTTTACACCATGCAGCGCCACGGCATCGGGCGGACGTTCGGCCTCTGCCTGATCCCCGCGGTGCTGCTGTTCAACTTCGCGCAGAGCATCAACATGCCGCTGCTGCCGAACATCACGTCATTGAACGTGGTGTTGTACGGCACGCTCGCGGGGCTGGTCTTCCGGCCGGGCGAGTTGCGAAAGATCCGCTGGAATTTCCTCGACACCTGCGTGGTGCTGCTGGTGATTCCGGTCTTCATCACGACATTCATGAACGGCGCACAGCCCTCCACGCCGGGCGGCCCGCCAGAACCGGCCACGCTGAAGCTCGCCCAGCGTTACGCAATGGAATTCGCCTGTGCGTACCTGTTCCCGTATTTCATGGCCCGGATCGCGCTCCAGGACGCCGACGCCCGGCGGGTGACGCTGAAAGTGCTCTGCTCGCTGTCGATCTTCATCGGCGTGCTGACCGCGGTCGAATCCAGCGGCTTCCGTCCGAACGTCACCGCCCGCACGCTCTACCAGCTCAAGCTCAACACCACCACCGTCGGCCGACCGAGCAGCATGGTCTTTACGCGGTTCGGCATGGCACGCGCCATCGCCACCGCCGGCCAGCAGATTGACCTCGGCAACGTCGGCGTGCTCGTCGGCACGATGATCCTCGTCCTCATCCCCGCCACCGGCGCCAGCTGGATTTCCCCGCTCAGCGTCGGCGGCATCCTCGGGGCCGGGGCGATGGTCTTCGGCAGCGTCAGTATGACCTCGTGGTTCGGCATGGGCGTGGCGTTCCTCTGTTACGGCCTGTTCACGCAACGCGGGTTCGGCAAGTATTTCGTCCTCCCGATCCTCGTCCTGCTCTTCGGCTTCATGGTCGTGCAGACCAACCGCATGGTGAACGAGCCGCCCGTCGGCGACCGCCCCGGCACCGACGTCGGCGACAGCACCTGGATTCGCACCAAGATCATGCAGGACGCCTGGCCCATGGCGACCGACGCCGGCGCGTTCGGCATGGGGACCGGCGCCGATGTCAGCAAGGTCGGCGTCGGCAGCGTCGATAACTCCTTCCTGCTGTTCATGATCCAGTTCGGCTGGGTCTTCGTCGCACTCTGGCTGCTCATGCTCTTTGTTGCCGCCTGGAAAGGGACGCAACTGCTTTCCCGCGCCAGCACCACCAGCGAACGACTGCCCGCCGCGGCGATGGTCGCCGGCGTCATCGCCATCACCGCGTCCATGTACACCGTCTACTACGGCTTCTGCTACGCCAACCTCTTTACCGCCCTCATCGGCATGGTGGCGGGCATGTGGCAGATGATGAACGCCCCGCGGCCCGCGGCGGTCAGCCTGCACGGCGGTGTGCCGCCCCACGGCTACGCGATGGCGGGCGTTCGATGAACCGACGACGCACCGGCGTCTGGCTCGCTTTTTTCATCGGCCTCGCGATCGTCGCCCGCGTCGGCGTCATCGCTTACACCCACGCGCTCCACGCGCCGCCGGAAGAAAACCGCCTCATCGCCCGAAACCTGCAGGGCGGCCGCGGGTTCACCTTCACAGAATTCACCGTCACCGGCCCCACCGCCATCCGCGGCCCGGCCTACCCGTTCCTGCTCGCCCTCATCGGCCCCGACCGACTCTGGCTCAGCCTCACGCTCAACACCCTCGCCGGCGCGGCGACCGTATTGGCCGCTTACACGCTGACGCGGCGCCTTCTGGCCCCCTCTCCCCTTGAGGGAGAGGGCTGGGGTGAGGGGTCCGCCGCGACGCACGAGCGTCAACGCGGCACCGTCGCGGAGAACCCCTCCCCCAACCCCCTCCCTCAAGGGGAGGAGGCTCATGCACGCCGTTCCGCCCTGATCGCCGCATTCTGCTTCGCCGTCTGGCCGACACAGATTTACGCCGCCTCGCTCACGCAGGGCCTGGCGATCGCGGTGTTGTTGACGCTGTCATCCCTCGCGCTCGCGTGGCGGAAGACGCCGGCCGCGTCGATCGCCGCCGGCGTGCTGGCCGGGCTAGCCGCGCTCACCGAGCCCGTCCTCGCCCTGCCGCTGCTCTTGTCGGCAATCGTCCTCGGCTGGCGGAAGAATTGGCCGAACGCCGTGGTGTTCGTCGCCGTCGGCTGCGTGACGGTCGCCCCGTGGCTCTACCGCAACGCCATCGTCTTCGGCGGCCCGATGCCGATCACCAGCAACTTCTGGCGCGACGCGTTTCTGGGCAACGGGCCGCAGGCCAGCGGGTCACGACTAGCCTCTTACCAAATCGGCTTGAACGGCGAAGCATTGTCTGCGCGAACCCGTATCGACTTGCTGCCCGCACCCGAATATGACGCGTTAAAGGTGTCGGAATCGAAACGGATCACGGTTTTTCGTAACGCCGCATTCGGTTGGGTCCGGCATCATCCAAATGAATACGCATGGCTGTGTGCAGCACGGATTTACTCAATCTTGGAGCCTAGCCATCCACTTGCGCAATTTCGTTTTTTCGGGATTCCGAATTTACGCATTGAGCGCATTGCTTCTACTCTTGGTTATTCCCAAATGGCGGCAGTTTGCTGGCCCCGTGTTGGCATTGGTGCTGGGACTGACCATTCCCTCGATTTTCATTTTGTCCGATCCACGCGAAGTGGTGTTACTGGACGCAGCCTTGATTCTCGCTGTCGCTCATGTCTATGGCTTTCCCATCCGGCGTTAGCCCAACGCCTTTGTAGGGGCGACGCCTGCGTCGCCCGAACCCCTGCGAGACGGCCCCGGGCGAGGCAGGCCTCGCCCCTACAACAGAAATCGCGTGGCCGCCGACCGCGCTTCAGGTCATCGGCACGCGTGCCGATACAACAGAACGGCCCGCCCGCGCGGGGCCGACGGAGAAGATTCTGAAATACGCCCTCATCACCCACGTCCCCACGTTCGCCGGCCAGTCGGCGGGCGTGGTGCGATTGACCGAGGCGTTCCGCGACGATCTGCTCGCCGAGGCGTCGGCACTCCGCACGGCGGGGTTTGAGGTCACGCTCGCCACGCCCCGGCATGATTCGCCGGACGACAAAACGCTCGCCCGCGAACGTTTCGTCGACGTGAAACTCGCCGACTTCCGCATCACTGACGCCCCGCTGCCGGCGTATCACACGATGCGGCAATTCCTCTCCGCCAAATCAAAACTGACTGACGCGATCCAGGCCGCGACGACCAACGCCGGCGTCGTGCAGATGGGCGCGGGCGGGCATCCGATGGCGCTCGGGCAGTTCGCCTGGCCGTTGGTTGATCCGAAGAAATCGAAGCGTATTTTCGTCTTCGCCGGCGACCCGCTTCCGGGCCGGGAACGTGGCGTGCGGAGCGGGCACAACCCCGCCAAGCAACTCGCCAAGATGCTCGCCCTCCGCCAGTTCGCCGCCTTCTGCCGATCCGCCGTGACCGAGGCGGAACCTGGTCTTCGCCCATGACTCGGCGGTCGAAAAGCGGTTCGCCCGGCAGTGGCACGAGCGGTGCCACACCTTTGCCGTCCACCCGATCGGCGACGCGGATTTGGCCGGGCCCGTGCTGATGTCGCACCGCACGCGGCGGACGCTCGACGGCCAGCACGCCGTCCGCGTCGTCGCCGTGCCAAGCGTTGGTGTCACAGGCGGGCTCGATCATGTCATCCGCGCCGTCGCCAAGGCGCGGCGTCTGGGCATCAAGGTGCTGCTGCACTTCGCCCCCGGCACTGCCGTGCCGAACCTCACGGCACTGCGAACGGAACTCGGTTTAACCGACGGCGTCGACACGTCGGCCCAATCGCTGACCGACACGTTCGACGAAGCCGACCTCTTCGTGGCCGCCCCACTGACGCCGGCAGAAAATCCTTCGATTTTCATGGCTGCGGCCCGGGGTTTGCCGATCCTCACTTACGCCGCCTCTCCGACTGATGCCGCCTTGGCACAGGCGGGCGGCGCGACGACAATCGAACGCGGCGACGCGAATGCGTTGTCTGCGGCGCTGATCGACCTCTGCCGGGATCGCGAAAAACTCGCGGCGACGGCGGAATCCAGCCGCGGCTGGGCGGCGGCGGTGACGCGTGACGCCGTCCACCGCGCACGGGCCGCACTGGTGCGATCGGCGGTTGGATTGTAAGACGGGATGAGCATGAAGACGCTGGTGGTCATCGTCAATTACCGGACGCCGCAGCTCACGATCGACTGCCTGCGGTCGCTCGCGCCGGAAGTCGCCAAACTGCCCGGCACGCGCGTGACGGTCACCGACAACCTGTCGCCAGACGACTCCGTGGCGATTCTCAGCAAAGCCATCGCCGACGAAGACTGGGCGGACTGGTGCACTTTCATGCCGCTGCCGAAGAACGGCGGCTTCGCGTACGGCAACAACGAGGCGATCCGCGTCGCCTTGCAGTCTTCCGACGACAAGCCCGATTTCGTCTGGCTGCTGAACCCGGACACGATCGTCCTGGAGAACGCGTTATCGGAACTGGTGAATTTCCTCGAACAAACGCCGGCCGCGGGCATTGCCGGCGGGCGGGCGGAAAACCGTGACGGCAGCGTACGGCGGAGCAGCTTCCGCTTTCATTCGCCGCTGGGCGAACTCGAAGGGGCCGTGAAATTCGGGCCGGTGACGAAGATCCTGAAATCGCACGTCGTCGCGCCGGGCATTCCTGACAAAAACGAAAACGTCGGCTGGGTGAGCGGCGCGAGCATGCTCGTCCGCCGCGAAGTTTTCGAAAAAATCGGCCTGCTCGACGACGGCTATTTCATGTATTTCGAGGAGACGGATTTTTGCCTGCGCCGCCCGCGCCGGGTTTGAGTGCTGGTACGTGCCGACAAGCCGCATTATTCACCTGGTCGGCCAGAGCAGCGGCGTGACGGGGACGCAGCGGACGCAGAAACGGCGTCCGAAGTACTGGTTCGACAGCCGCCGGCGGTATTTTTCCCACAACTTCGGCCCAGGAACTTTTCATTTCGCGAACGCATGTTGGCTGGTCGGTTATCCGATAGGACGGGTATGGCAAGCGTTGCGTCGCAAACCCCAGGAAGACCCGCCTCGACTCTGGTGGGACTTTCTCCGTTACAATTACTTCGCCCGATGAACGACGCCGAACGCATTGCCGCCGCCCTGTCGCCCCAGCCCGTCAGCCCCGCCACGGGCAACGGAAACTCGCCCGACGAACGCCCGCAAAGCGACGTCGAACTCGGGCTCTACAACAAAAACCCGACGGGCATCTCCTTCTTCGATCTGCTCAAAGAAGACTGGATCGAGCACGAAAAAGACTTCCTCAGCCAGGGCTTCTGGGCGATCGCCGTGCATCGCTACGGCAACTGGCGGATGGGCATCAAAAACCGCTTCCTGCGATTGCCGTTCAGCATCGCGTACAAGTTCCTCTACAAGTTCGTCGAGTGGACGTGCGGCATCAGCCTGAACTACACCGTGCTCGTAGGCCGGCGTGTTCACATCTGGCACCACGGCGGGATGATCCTCGGCGCACGGTCGATCGGCAATGACGTACACATCCGCCAGAACACCACCTTCGGCGTCGCCCGCCGCGGCGACCCACGCTGGATGAAACCCGTCATCGGCGACCGCTGCGACATCGGCACCGGCGCGGTGATTGTCGGCGGCATCACCATCGGCCACGACAGCGGCGTCGGCGCCAACGCCGTCGTCACCAAAGACGTCCCGCCGAACCACATCGCCGTCGGCGTGCCGGCGGTGAATAAGCCGAAGCATAAGAAAAAGGCCGAAGCGCCGGCCGCCAGCGATTCACCGGGTGACCGTCTGGTCCCTTCTCCCGGTACCCCGGGAGAGGGTTAGGGTGAGGGTCGCCGACGAGTGTGATTAAATTGCCGTAGCGGCACAGTCGGCGAGTTTTCGAACCTCGCCCGTCCGGCGACAATACCAGCTATGTCTTCTATCCCGTCAGCCGCCGGCCCTCACCCTAACCCTCTCCCGGAATACCGGGAGAGGGAACAGACGCCGCCGTCCGCGACCTTCGGCATCGTCGCGATTGGCCGCAATGAGGGCGAGCGGCTGCGGACTTGCCTGACCGCCGCCACTTCGATTGGCGCGGCCCGCGTCGTTTACGTCGACAGCGGCTCGACCGACGGCTCACGCCAACTCGCCCGCTCGCTGCACGCCGATGTCGTTGAGCTCGATCTGTCCATCCCCTTCACCGCCGCCCGCAGCCGCAATGAGGGCTTTGCCAAGCTGATCGAATTGCAGCCGGACGTCGAATTCGTGCAATTCATCGACGGCGACTGCGAACTGCGGCCCGACTGGTGCGATCGCGCCATCGCCGAGCTGAACGCCAAGCCCAAGGCCGCCGTCGTTTGCGGCCGGCGGCGTGAGCGGCACCCGGACGCCACCGTCTACAACAAACTCTGCGACATCGAATGGAACACGCCCGTTGGCCAGGCGCAAAGTTGCGGCGGCGACGCGATGTTCCGTGTCAGCGCGTTCAAACAGGCGGGCGGCTACAACCCGGACGTCATCGCCGGCGAAGAACCCGAACTCTGCGCCCGGCTTCGTGAAAAAGGCTGGGAAGTCTGGCGCGTCGACGCGGAGATGACCCTCCACGACGCCGCCATGACCCAGCTCGGCCAGTGGTGGAAACGCAACTACCGCGCCGGCCACGCTTACGCCGAGGGCAACGCCCGGCACGGCCAGGCACCGGACCGGTTCTGGGAAAAAGAAGTCAAAAGCAACAAAGTCTGGGGCACCGCCGCCCTGCTGCCATTTTTGTGGCCGTTGCACGTGGCGCTGTGCGCTGAAGATCGCCCATTACATGCATCACGGCCGCAAGTTGCCGACGAAAGAATCGCTGCAATACGGCGTCTTCGTCGCCGCCGGCAAGCTGCCGCAGATGCTCGGGCAACGAAAATATTACGCCAACCGCCGTGCCGGCAAACAGGCGGCGATCATCGAATACAAAGGGCCGGGGGCCTGATTTTTGCAGCCGCGATGCCGGCGTCGCAATTCAAAGCCATATCACGACTCGCATATGTCCCAGACGCCGGTGCCTGAGGTACTCCGAAGACCCGGGCAAGAGCGGTTCGCACGAATGCCCCGGGTCTTCGGAGTACCTCAGGCACCGGCGTGTTCGAATTCAAACCATTCCCGAAAAGATCAGTGAATGCTGCTACCTCGCCGCCGATTGGGCGGGGACGACCAAACCGCCGTTTTCCACGCCGTTGAACGCGTCGGCTTTCAGGCCGATCCACGGGTCATTGCCGGGGGTTTCGAAGACGTTGGTGTAGACCCAGTTGTTCAAGTCCTTGAGCGAAACATCCGGTACTGCCGCGAGTTGCGCCATGATGCGCGGCCGCAATTCGAACTCGTTCAGCATCTGGTCTTCAAGCATGGTGCGACGAAGAGTGTTGAGCATTTCCAGCATGTCTGATTTCGTTGTGTCAGCGGGCATCTTCTTCCGCATGAGTTCTAGCGAAGCGTCGTCGAACTTCACCGCTTCAACTGCGGCAGGCAGAATACGCCAACGGCCCGCGTAACGATCAATCGATCGAGAAAAGACGTGTACGGTCGGCCGCTCAATCGTCACTTTGGTTCGCGCGATGTCAGCGGCCCGGCCGGCGGCGGGTGGCTTTGAGGCCGGAGCGGCGTCGGGCCGAGCACTCGCCCCGATGACTTTCACGGGCGGGCCGACTTTCGCCAGACTGGCGAATCGATCCACTCGATCGTGAGTCGCCTTCCGGCTCGCTGTATCCGCTTCCTTGATCAACTCCAGAAACCGTCCCGGCGAATAGAGCCCGGGCAGTGCGTCGGCGATGTCGCCGTCGGGCGTGAGCACGTAGTGGATGCTGTTGCCGGTGATCGTCGTCACGATTTTTCGGCCGTCGCCGTAATCGACTGTCAGCACCGGGGCCGGGCGGACGCTTTCCCAGTGCAGCACGTAGTTCTCACGCAGGTAGGCGGCGATCTGCTGATTGGCGTAGAGCGTGGTGCGGAAGAATCGGCTGTTGGCGCAGCTGAGGTCTTCGTCGAGTTTGCCGAGCAGACGCAGGCTGAGCACCGGCCGCCCGCTGGCCTTGGCGGCGGCGAGGGCCTGGTCGAGGTCGGTGTACCAGAACAGGCGGCTGACGGCGGCGTCCTTCTGGCCGGCGACGGCGTCGACGATTTTTGCGTTGTCGGCGGTCGGATTTTTGTCGTACGCCGACAACGCCTCTTTCAGCGCCTCCGGCGAACGCGGCGACGTCCGAGAATACGCCACCGCCAAGACCGCCACGCCCAAAACCACCGCTAAAATCGGACTTTTCTTCGTCATACGCCCTCCCGTAGTGAATACTTCTGACGCGCGAGCTTACGGGAATGTTCCAATCTTTTGATCGAAAAACCGATAACGGTCTGGTAAACGCCGGCTTGCGGCGGACCGAGGGCTTGTTGTAAAGGACGATTGCTCGATGAGCATGACCCGAACGCGTGGTGTATTGGACGCGGCAATCTTCGACGGCGGCTGGCAACGGTCGAGTCGAGTCCCCCGCGACCGCAAACGAATGATTTCTGGGCCGACGGACAACTTCACCGCCGATGAGGACGCCGGCCGATCGCGGCGGTATTGCCTCATCACGCCCTGCCGCGACGAAGCGGAGTTCGCCCGCGTGACGCTCGATTCGGTCGCCGCCCAGACCGTCCGGCCGACGCTGTGGGTCATCGTGGATGACGGCTCGACCGACCAAACCCCACAACTCCTCGCCGATTTCGCCAAACAACACGACTGGGTCCGTGTCATCACCCGCCAGGACCGCGGCGAGCGAAAAGTCGGCGGCGGCGTGGTGGACGCCTTCTACACCGGCTACGACACCGTCGACCCGAACGACTTCGATTACGTCTGCAAACTCGATCTGGACCTGGAGTTACCCGAAGGTTACTTCGAAGGCCTGATCGAAAAAATGGAAGCCAATCCACGCCTGGCGACCGTCAGCGGCAAGCCGTACATGCGGCTGCACGGCCGGCTGGTCAGCGAACTCTGCGGCGACGAAAACTCGGTCGGCATGACCAAGTTCTACCGCACCAGCGCCTTCCAACAGATCGGCGGGTTCGTGCGGCAGGTGATGTGGGACGGCATCGACGGGCACCGCTGCCGAATGCTCGGCTGGCAGGCGCAAAGTCATGACGAAGCTGAACTTCGGTTCGTCCACCTCCGCCCCATCGGCACCAGCCATAAGAACTGGTGGACCGGCCGACGCCGGCACGGGTTCGGGCAATACTTCATGGGGACCGGCCTGGCGTACATGACCGTCAGCTGCCTGTTCCGCCTGTTTCACCCGCCCGTGATCGCCGGAAGTTTAGCCATGTTCTGGGGTTACATCGCCAGCATGGCCACGGGCGTGAAGCGGTATGACGACCCGGCGTTCCGGGCGTTCCTGCAGCGGTATCAGTTCGCCTGCCTGATCGAAGGGAAATCCGAAGCCACTGCGCGCTTTGACGCGGAAGGTGCCGCCCGTTGGCAGCCGCCACGGACCAACGCCCGCGCACTCGTTCAAGCCTGATTCATCTCGATGCCGCGTCTTTAGGCGATCCGCGATTTGCGCAAATTTGTCGCACAGTCGCCACGCGTCATTTCACTCCGGGCTGAACCCAAATGCCATTTTCGGGCCGGCCGATAATAAAATCCCTCGGTTCTACGGTCCCGGCCGTGTTTGGTCGATAAGTAGGACATCCCCCATCGGAAGGGGACGGCCAGATTCTGTTTGCCTTTTAGGCCGTGTGCTGTTCAAACTATCGGGTAATCCGGACCGTGCCGACTGCAACGAATGGCGCGATGACCGGATCACCGGGGCCAGGAGTAACGCAGCGTGGTGTTCAGTCGATCGCGAGAGACGTCCGCACGCAATTCAGCGCAGGCCCTGAGCGCCGGCGACAGCACCCTCACCGGCAGCACGCCGGGCGACAGTGTTTTCGGCGACAGTTCGCTCGTTGGCGAATCCGTTTACGGGACGCTTTTCCCTCAGTCGCAGCCGACCAAGCCGTCGGTCGATGAACACCCCCTGCCGGTGGTTCGTCTGCGTGGGGTTGAGCTTCACGCGATCACCGAACAGCAGTGCGTGTCGCACATTCTCGACGCCATCACCGCCGGCCGGGGCGGGTCGGTGGTGACGCCCAATCTTGATATTATCCGTCGCTGCACCAAGGACTTGCAGTTCGCCGCCCTGGTGAGCGAGGCAGACCTCGTGGTGCCCGACGGCACGCCGTTGATCTGGGCCAGCCGCGTCGCCGGCACGCCCTTGCCGGAACGGGTGGCGGGCAGCGATCTGATCAAAAGCCTGACCGCCGCCGCCGCGCGTGCGGGCCGCTCGGTCTTTTTCCTGGGCGGCATGCCCGGGGCGGCCGAGGGCGCCGCCGCCGTGCTGAAACAGGCCTCACCGAGCCTCAAAATCGCCGGCACGCTCTGCCCGCCGGTCGGCTTCGAAGACAAGCCCGAAGAGATGGACCGCATCGTCCGGGCACTGACTGATACGAAGCCCGACATCGTCTGGGTGGCGCTCGGCTCGCCGAAACAGGAAAATCTCATCAACCGCCTGCGCGACGTGCTCCCCGGCGCGTGGTGGCTGGGCGTGGGCATCAGCTTCAGCTTCCTCACCGGCGAAGTGAAGCGGGCCCCGAAAATCCTCCAGAAGCTCGGCCTGGAATGGGCACACCGGCTCACGCAGGAGCCCAAACGCCTCGCCAAGCGTTATCTCGTCGACGGCCTGCCCTTCTGCGCCACGCTGATGGCCGGTGCGGTGATGCAGCGGTTCACGGGCGTCGATTACCCGATGAACGGCCACCGCTTCCGCGGCCGCCGCCCGCAGCCGACGGCCTCGGCGAAACCGGCGGTCGTCGCCACGGCGGACGCGTTCAAAGTCGCCCCGCCGACCTCCGCCGAGCCGGTAAAATCGTTCAGCGTCATCAGCCGCCAGGGTGCCGGCACGGCCCGCGCGCTCAGCCGCCTGAAGGCCGTCATTCTGCTCGGCGGCAAGGTTCGACAGACGTCGCTCGGCACCGCGCTCGAACGCTCGGTCCTCGACCTCCCGCTCGAACAAGACAGCTCGATCCTCGACAACTGGGTCCGCCAGTGCAACGGCCTGGCGAACCGGGCCGGGCTTGAGAATCTCGCCGTCCGCGTCATGGTCGACCAGAAGGCGCACGAGCCGACGCAGTACGACCATTCGCTCGGCGGCCGCGTGCGCGTCGAACGCGACCGCAGCAGCTTCCGCGGCACGGGCGGCCTCATCGCCGACATCGCCGCCGACTACGATGACGACGACCTCATCCTCGTCGCCAACGCCAGCCAGGTGCTGCTCGACCCGCTCTCGGCCATCGCCCAGGCGCTGGCGCACAAGACCGGCGATTTCACGCTCATCAGTCACAACGACGGCACGGCGAGCGGCATCATGCTGCTGTCTTGCAAGACCGTCCGGGGCATCAACCCGGTGGGCTTCATCGACCTCAAGGAACAGGCCCTGCCGAGCATCGCCAAGGGGCACGACGTCCGCGTCGTCCACTGCCGCCAGCCGATCGGGCTGCCGCTGTTCTCGCTGAACGATTACATCAACGCGCTCCAGCAATATCACCGCCGTCGCGCCTCGCGTCGGGCGCAGGACGAACCCGCTCGGCGAAGATTTCGCCCGGCATTTCGGCATCAGCGAAGCCGGCTCGGAAATCGCCGACAGCGCCTACCTGCACGACGCGGTCGTGCTCAAAGGTGCGATCGTCGAACCCGGGGCGGCCGTCATTCGGTCGCTGGTGTTGCCGGGCGCCGTCGTCCGGGCCGGCGCCGAAGTCAGCGACCAGCTGGTCGGCGGATAAAACAGGCACGGCCCAATTCATTGGGCCTGTGAATGAAATACAAAGACAGTCCCCAGGCCCGCTGAAGCGGGCCTGCCTGTTGGGTCGATGAAGTTGTTGCATGACGGCGACGCCGCGGATCAAACTCACCTCCACCACGGCCGTCATGGCGTTCGTGCTGGGGCTGTTCGGGATCGCGGTGTCGGCGCGCGCCTGGGCGGACATCGCCCGGATCGGGTGGGAAGTGCCCGAATACCAGCACGTCTTCCTCGTACCTCTGGTGGCCGTTTTCCTGGCATGGGTTCGGCGGGAACGTCTGAAATACCTTCGACTTAGCGGCACGGCATTGGGGCCGACGCTCGTCATTCTCGGCTGGGTGGGCGGGCATTACGGGTACACGCACCGGGTGCAGATTCTGCTGCACCTCGGGGCCGTCCTGGTGCTGGTCGGCTGCCTGACGGCCGCCCTGGGCAAGCAGGCGCTGTTCCGTTTTTTGCCCTGCGTGATCGTCCTGCTGCTGGTCGTGCCGATCCCGAATCACATTCGGCAGGAGATCAGCAAGCCCCTGCAGCGATTCACCGCAGAGATTGCCAGTTATCTCCTGGGCCTCTTCGGCGTCGTTACACAAGTCCAGGGGAGCGTCATCGTTATCAATCAACAGCCGGTGAATGTCGCCGAGGCCTGTAACGGCATGCGGATGGTGTTTCCCCTGCTGCTGATCTCGTACGGCTTCGCCTTCGGGCTGCCGCTGCGGGCGGGCGTGCGATTTTTAATCGTGCTGATGAGTCCGATCGTGGCCCTGGCGTGCAACGTGATCCGGGTGATGCCCCTCGTCTGGCTGCAAGGCCAGGGCAAAATGGGGCAGACCTGGGGCGAAACGCTGCACGAACAGAGCGGCTGGGTCATGGTGCCGCTGGCATTTCTTGTGCTGCTGGGGCTGCTCCGCCTGTTACGCTGGGCGACCGTGCCGGTCTACCGGTATCCCCTGGCGAGCCAGGGAAGCTGAATGCAAAGTAGTTAGTAGTTAGGAGTTAGAAGCCAGGAGAAGAAAAAGGCCCGAGTTCCGAGAAGCATTTCTCCTAACTTCTAACTCCTAACTACTTTTTCATCATGTCCGATTCCTTCGCCCAACTTCGCCTGCTGCTCACCGGCCCCGCCCTGTGCGGGTTGCTGTTGGCGGGGATGGCGGTCGATAACCGGTCTTTCAAGGCCGAGGGCGACTTCGCGGAATTCCACCGCCGGGCGGCGGACGCGGTCGACGACATTCCGCTCACGCTCGGCCCGTGGGTCGGCCGCGGGCGGGAACTCAAGCCCGAAGAGCTCAAACTCCTTCAGCCGAACGCCTACCGATTTATTGATTTTACCGACACCCGCCCCGAAGCAGTCGGCGACCCGTCGCGGCGGGTGCTGTTCCTGGTCGCCCAAGTCCGCCGCGCCGGCCTCATGGAAGGCCACTACCCGCCCAACTGTTACCCCGCCCAAGGCTATTCCATGGTCAACGGCACGGGGGATTCTCGGACGTGGGAGATCGGTGGACGAACCATCGTCGGTATGCAGTATTTCTTCGAACGCCGCAGCGGCGACCGCGTCGGGCGAAGCTGCGTTTATAATTTTATGGTGTTACCAGGGCTGGGCGTCCGACCGGATATGGAGTCGGTGAACGCTTCTGCCGAAGATTATCAACAACGGTACTATGGTGCCGCCCAGTTCCAACTGGTGTTCGGCGGCAGCCTCGCGAGGGCCACCACCGACGCCAAGCGGCAACGGGACGCGGCATTCGCCGAACTGATCGGGCCTTGTCTGGGCGTCATTGACACGCTGTGCGACGGAGCGAATTCACATGAGTAATCTGACCACTCACATGTCTCATCAGCGGAACGTGCCCCCGGGCGCGATGGACGTCTGGAATCAGGGCCAAGGCGTCGGTACGGCACTTGCCGTCCCGAACCCGGCCCAACAGCCCCAGCCCCAGTCCCCCGTCGCCCTCGTCCAACGCCTGCTCCGCGGCCGCGTGGCGCTGGCGGTTGTGCTGGCGGGCGTCGGCGCGATCATCGGCGGCGCGGCCGGCTACATGAGCCAGGCGCAACGTACAAAGCCAACGGCGTTGTTCGCATCACCCCGCTGGTGACGACCGGCATCTCGAACGAAAAAGGCATGGCGTTCTATACGCAGTTCATGAGCTCCGAAGCGCTTACGCTCGCTTCGTCGCAGATCATCAATAAAGTGCCGAATATCGAGCCGTGGAAGAGTGTTGTCGGCAAAAACAACGAAGTCCTCAGTGACTTGGCGTCCAATCTCAAAGTCACTTATCCGCGCAACACGCAGATCCTTACGGTCGAATACGCGAATCCCGACGCCAAAATCGCATCGGCCGGTGTGAAGTCGATCATTATCGCGTACCAAGCCCAATATCAGCAGAACAGCGGTAACAAAGTTACCGGCCAGATCGACGAAGCCGAACGCCGCCGTAAAAAGGCGATGGACGACAGCGATACCGCTGAGAAGGCCATCATCGCCGTGACCGGTGTGTACGGCACACCCGACCTCAGCGCGCTTAACAGTGCCGCGCAGAATAAGGTCGAAACGATCGAAAAAGAGCTTCGCGGCTGGGAGAGCAACTACAAAAACGCGACCGACGCGATCATTGCCCGTCGTGACAGCAACGGCAAACTCTCCACCTCGGAACTCGCCGAAGTCGAACCCGTTCTCGCCAAGTCGATCAACGAGCTTCGGGACATGAAGTCGGACTACGCATTCCAGGCAGCCCAGCTTGGTGCGAATCACCCGAAAGTCCGAACGACCAAACAGGCGATCGAGTTTAAACAGCAGGCGATCGACGCCTTGGCTGACACACTTCGTTCAGAAATTCTGGCGATCATTCCAGACATGTCGCGCGGCGGCGGTGACAAGGTCCGCCTCACTGCCGGCGACCTTAAATTGCTCGAACAACGCGTGACGACCCTTAAAACGGAACTCGATCTCGCGAAGAAAGAGCGTGATAAAATTGCCTCGGCCGCTGCTCAGGTCGCAACGCAGCAACAAAATCAGCGAATCTACGCGAACTCAATCAAAGAACTCGACACCCTGCTGGAAAACCTCCGCTATCAGGCGGCAGCCAGCGGTACACTCGACGTCGTCCAAGACGGCTCCTGGGCCAGCAAGGCCAGTGATAAGAAGATCCTCTTCGGCCTCGCCGGTGCGATCGGCGGCGCGTGTGTGCCGGTCGCCCTCTTGATGTTGATGGGGCTGATGGACACGCGGTTCCGCTACAGCGACGACGCCGCGGGCCAGAGCATGGCGGGCATCCCGCTGCTGGGCATCCTGCCGAACCTGCCGGACCGCCTCAGCGACCCGGCCCAGGCCTCCATCGCCGCCCACTGCGTCCACCAGATCCGCACGATGCTGCAACTGAACTCGATGCGCGAACACAGCACCGCGTTCGCCATCACCTCGGCCAGCAGCGGCGACGGCAAAACCTCGCTGTCGCTCGCCCTCGGCCTGTCGTTCGCCGCGAGCGGCAGCCGCACGCTGCTGATCGACGCCGACCTCATCGGCGGCGGCCTGAGCAGCCGGCTGGGCAACGAAACCGCCGTCGGCATTGTCGACGCCCTCGCGGGCGTCGGCCTGGAAGAATGCGTCCAGCCGACCGACGTCGCCGACCTCAGCCTGCTGCCGATCGGCAACGCTCAAGCGCACCACGCCGGCAGCTTCAGCCCGCCGGCGGTTCGCAAGCTGCTGGCGGAAATCCGCAAGCACTACGAAGTCATCATCATTGACACCGGCCCGGTCATGGGCTCGATCGAAGCCACCCCGGTCTGCGCCAGCGTCGACGGCGTGGTCCTCACCGTCGCCCGCGGCCAGTCGCGGCCGCTGGTGGAACGGGCCATCACCCACCTCGGCAGCATCGGCGCCAAGGTCGCGGGCGTGGTCTTCAACCGGGCCCAGCACAAGGATTTTGAGCAGTCGATCGGCGCGATCAGCGTCCGCTCGGCCGCCCGCAGCACCGTCAACGGCACGGGCCACAACAGCCGCAAGAACGGCGACATGGGCGCCGTCGCGTCCGCCGTCGCCGGCAGTGTGACGCGGGATAACTAAGAACAGCTCGCGGCTTGCCGCTAGCGGCTGACGGCTGAAGACACACATTTTTGTCTTCAGCCGTCGGCTTTTTGCCGATACGCTATTTAGCCGCTAGCCGTCAGATGCTAGCCCTTTGCTTTCATCATGGTCACCGCCAACGCTCCATCTTCTTCGCAAACCATCTGGGGCCTCGACGCCCTACAGCTTCACGCGCACTACTGGGCGAGCCTGGGCGTGCAGGTGGTTCGCCAGGGCGAGCCGAGCCAGATCGTGCCCCACGCCGAGCTGTTCCTGCTGACCGACCCGAAGACGCTGCCACTCTTTCGGCTGCACTCGATCGTGCAGATGCTCGAATGGGTCGAGCCGCATTTGATCACCCTTCGCGTCCACGACACGCGTGAGCGGACTTATCTCGAACGGGCGATCTCCGACGAGCAGGATCGTTTTCAGCGGTTCGAGCGTGTTTACGACGCCACCGGCCGCACCACGCGCGTCATGCTGACGCCTGAGCGGGAACTCGCCGAACTGTGGATGGCGGCCCCGGACCCGATCACCGGCTACCGCCGCGTGAAGCGATTCGTCGATCGCAGTGACCGTGTCACCCGCAGCGTGGAAGGCAAACTGTTCGACCGCACGAGCGACGAAGAAATCAAAGCCTTCCTGCAGGAACTGGTGACGCGCTGGAAACGCCCCGACGCCACCATCGGCCGGGCGCAGCATTTTGAACGGAACGGCGTCTGGGTCGACCCGGACACCACCATCGACCCGGCCGCCCGGTTGCACGGCAGCGTCTGGATCGGCGCGGGCCGGAATATCAGTAAAGAAGACGTCCTCGTCGGCCCCGCCGTCATCTGGGACGACCCGGCCAAGAAGCCCGACGTGCCCAACATCGACTGGATGCTCATCGAGCCCACCCAGCCGCCGATGGACGTTCAGGTCAACCAGCGCGCGACCAACTTCTACCTCGTCAGCAAACGCATTCTCGATATCGCCCTGGCGATCGTCGGGCTCTGCATCACGCTGCCGATCTTCCCGCTGATCATGCTGGCGATCTGGCTGGAAGACAGCCGCCCGTTCTTCTTCGGGCACCTGCGTGAAACCAAGGGCGGCCAAGAGTTCAAGTGCTGGAAGTTCCGCTCCATGCGGCGCAACGCCCACCTGATGAAAGACGTCATCGCCAAGCTCAACCAGGTCGACGGGCCGCAGGTCTTCATCAAGGACGACCCGCGCATCACCCGCGTCGGCAAGTTCCTCCGCAAGTACAACATGGACGAGTTCCCGCAGTTCTGGAACGTGCTCGTCGGCGACATGAGTATGGTCGGCCCACGCCCCAGCCCGCGCAAGGAAAACCAGTTCTGCCCCGCCTGGCGCGAGGCACGCCTGAGCGTCCGCCCCGGCATTACCGGGCTTTGGCAGACGCGACGCACGCGGAACAAGGGCAGCGATTTTCAGGAATGGATCAAGTACGACATCGAATATGTCGAGACTATGTCGATGTGGCTCGACATCAAGATCATGTACCGAACGATCGCCCAGGTCGTACACAAGGGCACGCGAAACTGAGCCGGCGTAAAAACAAACGCCGCCGCCGCTGGGCGATCCTGGCGGCCGTGGTGGTGACGCTCGCGGGGACCTCGGCGTACGTCACGCACCGCCGGCATGTCGCCTACGAGGCCGCCGGTCAACGCGTCCGCCTCGAAGGTTTAGCCGCCCATGCCGCCGGCGACGACGCCCTGGCCGTCTCGCGGCTCGAACAAATACTTCGCCGAGCACGAGCCCGATGTCGTCGCCCTGCTAGCCTTCGCCGATTCCCGCAGCCATCTCGACACGCCCGACGGCAGCCACCTGCGCCGTGCCGAGCAGTCGCTCCTCAAGGCCGAACAGCTCGAGCCGCAGAGCATCGCGGTTCGGCATGCGCTGCTGGACCTGCTGCCCAAGACCACCGACACCGCCGCCCTCGATCGTGTCGCCGACGACGCCCTGGCGCTCAATCCCGATAACCCGCTCGGCCTGCGGGGGCGGATGATCGCGCGGCTTCGGCAGAACCGCCCGGCGGAGGCGCTCGATACCGCTCTGGCGGTCGCGACAATCAATCCGAACGACATCGACGCCCGCCTGACGGTCCTTCGCATGATGGACCGCCTCGGCAAGCCCGCGGCGGCAATGCTGGCGTACGCCGAAACCGCCTTCACGCCCGCCGACCCACGCCGCGCCTCGCTGCGCGCCGCCGCGAACGTGCCGAGCGACCCGAAGCACGCCGCCGCCGCGTTGCGTGAACTGACGCGTCAGCCGATCGACGACGCGGAGTTGCTGCGTGAAGTCGTGAACCTTTGCGACCTGCTGCCGCCGGCCGGACCTGTCGCGCGACGCCCTGAGCATCTCGGCGGGCCGGACGAATGACCGCGGGCTGGTGCGGCTTCTGGCGCGTCGGCTTTGGCAGAACAACGACGTCACGCGGCTGGCCGCGGGGGCCGCGCCGCTGGACCGCGACGATTCGCAACTGATCGCCCTGCACGCCGCCGGCCTGTACGCGAACGGCGAATTCGACGCCGCCCGTGGCGTGGTAGCGACGCTGGCGGCCCGGAAAGACCGCGTCGCCCGCGCCTGGGCCGCCGCCCTGCCGGCGAAGTTCGAGTCGCTCACGCCCGTCCCCGCCCTGCAAAAGGCGGCCGACGCCTGCCCGTCGGACGCGATCCTTCGCACCTGGCTGGCGGCCGCGTTGCTTGACGCCGGCGAACCCGTTTTGGCGATCCCGCACTTCGCGACGGCGAGTGCGTTGGAGCCCACCTGGCCCGAGCCGATGTTCGGCCGCGCCGCGGCGCTGGTGGCGATCGGCGAAACGAAAGACGCCGTCCCCGCCGCCCAGGCCGCCTTCGACATCGCCAAGTCCGCCGACGCGGTCGCCCGGCTGATCGACGTCCGCTTCGCCGCCTTCGACCGCTCGAATGACGCCCAGGCCGCCAAAGACCTGCTCGACGCCACCGCCGCCGTCCAGGCCGCCCGGCCGGGCGAGCCGCAGACGCTCGCGGTGCGGATTCGCCTGCTCGCCCGGACGGGCCGACAGGACGAAGCCAAGCGGCTGCTGGCGGGCGTTGCGGCGAGTGATCTGAAGTCGATCGCCCGCCCCGTCGCCGATGCCGCTTACGACGAACGCCTGATCGAATCGCCGCCCGCCAGCACCCAGCCGGCGACGGCGGTCACCGCCGCGGTCGTCGAGCGTCTCAAAGCGATCGTCGGCGATGACGGCCGACAATGGCGACTGGCGCAGGGCCGGCTGCTGACGGCGTCGTCGGACGAAGGGACCGCCTACGAGGCCGTTACCCTCCTCGGCGACCTCGTCTACGAAACACCGAGACAAACCGCCCCCCGCCTGGCGCTAGCGGCGGCACTGGAAAAAGCCGGAAACAACACCGGCGCGATCGAGCACCTGAAACTGGCGGTCGACAACGACCCGAACAACCCGCAGCCACTCTCGGAACTGGTGCGTCTGCTCCGCGTGCAGGGCCGTAACGCCGACGCCCAGGCGGTGCTCCGCCGCGCCGCCCAGATCGTCGCCCCGCCGGCCCGGCTGCGCGTGGCGGTCGATCGCCTGGCCGCCGAGACGGGGAAAACAAACGTCGTCACCGTCTCGCCCTGACCGCGGTCACACTTTCCGCAGCCAGTACGGATTTGCGCAGAAACGCGTCAGTCGCGTGTCGAATCAGCACAACCTGAATTGAGCGTGACGATTCGTCGCTCCAAACCCTCCTAACTTCCCAAAATCACACAATTTCGTAACTTCAGGCAAGCCGCGGCGTTTTATTTTGGTAAGCGTGGCAAGATGGCCGATAACGTTATAGGACGGGATCGTCTTACGTTTGGCACGGCCGTTGCAATTTGACGTAGGGGAATTTGGCCGCTTGTCGAGGGTCACAATGTCGAATCCGATGTGGCACCGAATCGCGCGTAACCGCTTTGCTCGTATTACCCCCTACCGCATTCGCCGCTGACGTGGCGCAGGCGGCAGGGAAGCCGGTCGAGGACGACTGGCTTCCCGAGGCGGCGCAGGTGGCGTCGACGCCGGCTTCCGTGCCGGCCGTGCCGCTGCCCCCGGCCGTTTATGGTTCGTTGGCGTCCGTCGGGATGATGTTTGCGATCCGCCGATCGCGTTATCGGCGGTGGCTGACGCTGAGAAGTTAGCCCTCAGGAGAGGGCCGTGGCTTGATCCATCGGGATCGACCCTTAAGATAGTGACTGAATGTCGCGGCGACCTTGGGTCGGCCGCGACTTGTCCATCGTGTCAGACCACGTGCGACTCTGCCTCGCTGCCCTACGACCGGACCTTTTCCGTCCTGCCTCGCCCAAGCCGCGCACACTTTTCGCTGACGGACCGCCCGTCCGGCGTGTCTAACCCTGCGCCCGGCAGCAGGCTCGTACCAACTTTTGGTCTTCACGTTCTTTTATGTTTCGTCCGGCGATTGCCGGGCACTTTGTCCAACCCAGGTCATCATGCAGACGTTTGATTTTGTTAACCGCGCCAACGCCGACTACATCGACCAGCTCTTCCGCCAATACAAGAACGATCCGGCCAGCGTGCCCGATCAGTGGCAGGCGTATTTTTCCGGCTTCGAAATGGGCTCCGGCCGCACGGACCTGACGAGCCTGCAGACCGACGGCGCGACCGCCGCCGCCCCCGCCAGCCCGGCTTCGGATCCGGAATTCCGCGCCGGCATCTTTGACCTGGTGCACACCTACCGCGAAATGGGCCACTACACGCCCAGCTCGACCCGCTCGACCTCGTCAAGCGGCCGCTGCACCCGATGCTCGACCTGAGCAACTTCAACCTGACGACCGCCGACCTCGACCGCAACGTCGGCCGCGGCGGGTTCGCCTGCCAGACCGACGGCACGCTCCGTGACCTCATCGAAAAACTCCGCCAAACCTACTGCGGCTCGATCGGCGCGGAATTCACGCACATCGGCAACCGCGAACAGCGCGAGTGGCTGCAAGGCCGCATGGAAACCGCCTGCAACAAGCCCGCCCTGTCCGCCGAGGAGCAGAAGAAGCTGCTGTTCCAGCTGATCGCCGCCGAAGAGCTCGAGCAATACCTCGGCCGTGCGTTCATCGGGGCCAAGCGGTTCAGCGTGGAAGGCGCCGAGTCGCTCGTGCCGATGCTGAACACGATGGTCGAACACGCCGGCAGCGGCCTGGGCGGCGAGGCCGTCGTCATCGCCATGGCGCACCGCGGCCGACTCAACGTCCTCGCCCACGTCCTCAACAAGCCGTACGAAGCGATCCTCAGTGAATTCGCCGGCACGAGCGCCCGCCCGGCCGGCATTCAAGGCGACGGCGACGTGAAGTACCACCTCGGCTACGCCAACACCCTGCGCTGCCGAACAAAGAGCAGATCAAAGTCAGCCTGCTGCCCAACCCGTCGCACCTGGAACTGATCAACCCGATCCAGCAGGGCATCGTCCGCTGCAAGCAGGAATGGTTGCACGACACGAACCGCACCAAGCTCATCCCGATCTGCCTGCACGGCGACGCCGCCTTCTGCGGCCAGGGCATCGTCACCGAAACCCTGAACCTCTCTGAGTTGCCCGGCTACGAGACCGGCGGCACGATCCACCTGATCGTCAACAACCAGATCGGCTTCACCACCATCCCCAAAAACGCCCGCTTCACGCCCTACTGCACCGACGGCGCCAAGGCCATCCAGGCCCCGATCTTCCACGTCAACGGCGACGACCCCGAAGCCGTCTTCCACGTGTCGAAGATGGCCATCGAGTTCCGCCAGCAGTTCAAGTGCGACGTCATCATCGACCTCTGGTGCTACCGCCGTCACGGCCACAACGAGCAGGACGAAGCCAGCTTCACCCAGCCGCTCATGTACAAGGCCATCGCCAAGCAGCCCACCACCCGCACGCTTTACGCCAAGAAGCTCGTCGACACCGGCAGCTTCACGCAGGCGGACCTGGACACCATGAAAAAGACGGTGCTCGACCGCCTCACCAGCGCCCGCGAGCTGGCCAAGGAAGTGCGGCCGCGTCTGAAGGTGCCGCACTTCAGCGGCGTCTGGAGCGGCTTCGGCTTCGCCGGCGAAGACTGGTCAGCCGACACGAAGGTCGCCAAGCCAGTTCTCGACCAGATCGTCGCCGCGTACGACAAGGCGCCGGACGGCTTCACCTTCCACCCGAAGCTCGAAAAGAGCGTCATCGGCGCCCGCCGTGACATGGTGAAGAACGGAAAAGGCATCGACTGGGGCTGCGCCGAAATGTTGGCGATGGGCTCGCTGCTGCTGGAAGGCACGAGCATCCGCTTCACCGGGCAGGACGTGCAGCGTGGCACCTTCAGCCACCGCCACGCCGTCTACCACGATTACAACACCGGCGACACCTTCACCCCGCTGGCGAACCTCGATAAGAAGCAAGGCGAGCTGTTCATCAACAACAGCATGCTCAGCGAAGAAGCCGTGCTCGCGTACGAATGGGGCTACGCCTCGGCCGACCCGCGCAACCTCGTCATCTGGGAAGCCCAGTTCGGTGACTTCGTCAACGGCGCAAGCCATCATCGACCAGATCATTTCCGCCGCCGAGAGCAAGTGGAACTACATGAACGGCCTGGTCATGCTGCTGCCGCACGGCTACGAAGGCGCGGGCCCGGAACACAGCAACGCGTACGTCGAGCGTTTCCTCAGCCTGGCCGCCGAGGACAACTGGCAGGTCGCCATGCCGAGCCTGCCGAGCACCTACTTCCACCTGCTGCGTCGTCAGATGCTGCGGAAGTTCCGCAAGCCGCTCATCCTGTTCATGCCGAAGAAACTGCTGCGTCTGCCCGAAGCCAGCAGCACCATCGAAGAGCTCACCGACGGCCAGCTCCGCCTGGTCATCGACGACCCGCACGTCGCCGACCCGACGAAGGTCAAGCGTCTGCTGCTCTGTGCCGGCAAGGTCTACCACACGCTGAACAAGGCGCGTCTGGAGAACAAGACCGAAGACGTCGCGATCATCCGCCTGGAGCAGTTCTACCCGCTGCCCAAGCCCGAACTGGTGGCCGTGTTGAACCGTTACGCCCGCGTGAGCGAGGTCTGCTGGGTTCAGGAAGAGCCGCAGAACCGCGGCGCGTGGAGTTTCATCCAGCCGTACCTGCGTGCGATGCTGCCGGACGTCCTGGTGAGCTACCACGGCCGCGAAGCCGCCGCCAGCCCCGCCACCGGCTCGGCCGCCATGCACGAGGCCGAGGAAAAAGAACTCATCGCCAGCGCCCTGGAACTCCCCAGCAAAGCCGTCGCCCCGGCGGTCGCGCCAGCCAAGAGCAAAGTCGGCGCGGGCGGCGCCGATTAAACGTTGACCGACTCAACCCCAAACCCCACGCGGCCCCGATGGCCCGGCAAGCTCTGGCTCGCCACCGCCATCGGGGCCGCGGTGTTGCTGTACTGGTCTCCGACGGTCCGGCCGAAACTGACGCCGAGTCACGATTACCCGAACAATTTCCCGATCAGGCCGCCCGTGGTCGTGCCGTTGGGGTCGGTCGTTGTGCCGGTCGTGTCGGCCGGGTCTTCCGCGGCAGGTTCTTCCGCGGGCGTGGTGTCGCCGGGGGTTTCGGGGGTCGGCTCGGGTTCTTCCTGCGGGTCGACGGGGGTGCTGTCGTCGGCCGGGTCGGTCGGTTCGTCGGGCGGGATGGTGGGGTCATCCGCGGGCGGATCGGCCGGGGTTTCGTCCGGGATCGTGCCGTCGTCTGTCGGCGTGGCCGGCTCTTCCGGCGGCGTGCTGCCGTCGTCGGTGGGATCCGCCGGGTCTTCGGTCGGCTGCGTTTCTTCGCCGGCGTCGTCGGCCGGGTCGATGGTCGTGCCGTCGTCGGTGGGATCGTTTTCGTCGATGATTTCTTCGTTGCCGCCGTTGTCGGTTTCGTCGGCCGGGGTTTCGGGGTCGATGACGGTGTTGTCGTCGATCGGCGGGTCGTCGGGCGTGTAGTCTTCGCCGCCGTTGTTTTCGCCGTTGGGGATTTCCGGTTCCGTCGGGGTTTGGCCGTCGTCCTGATTTTGCGGATCGATGTCGTCGGTCGGCTGGTCCTGGTTCGGCGTGCCGGGGTTCTGCTGTTGCTCGTTTTCCGGCTTGTGGCTGCGGTGTGGCTGGACGAGCGGTGCGGAATGGAATAGTTCGCTTCACCGATGACAATGGCGGCCTGCGGCGTGAGACCGGGCAAGGCGTGGGCGGCCGCGCCGGCAATGGCGGCGGCCTGGCGGCTCGGGAGCGTGTTCGCCTTTTCGTAGATCGCCTTGAGGTCGACCGCGTCCGGCCGCGTGAGCCGGCCGGTGAGGGACAGCAGGTCGGTCTGCTGCCGCTGAGCTTTGGCGGCGGTCGACGCCGCTTCGACGGTTTCCGCCGGCGTCGACTGGTACGCCTTGCGGAACGATTCGAAGACTGCGCTGCGTGCCAATGGTGATCTGGCTCATGGTATTGCGTTCCCTTGCCCCGCCAGCACATTCAGCCAAAGCCTGAAGACGCCGGTACGGGACTGTGGAATTGGGCAAAACCGGAGGCAAACCGAATCCGCGTTATCGGTCGCGAAAGAATGGAACTGGGGAAAACGATAGCCGGCGCTTAATCGGTGACGAAATACCGCTTGCGCAATGCACCGAGGCTGGCGGTCATCGCACCGACCAGACACGGCGGCAAAGCGGCGGTGTCGGCAAGACAGTCGCCGAGCAGGCTTTGGATGCGGTCGTGTGTGGCGGCGACGGCGGGCGTGTCGAGCATTCGCCGGCGGACGGATTCCGCCAACTCAATCGCCCGGCCGTCGCTGGCGACGACCTCGGCGAAGTCGTGATCGAAGCGTTCACGATCGCCGTCACATAGAAATTCGCGTGCCTTCAGCAGCGTGTAAGTGTGCTCACCTTCCACCAGATCACTGCCGCGGCCGACCGGGCGGATGAGGTCGAGCAAGTCATTCTGCATCTGGTACGCCTGCCCGAGACAGAGCGCGAACCGGCTGACCGCGGCATGGGCGGCGTCGGGCAACCCGGCGAGAATGGCGGCCGAGAGCATCGGCCCCTCGAAGGTGTAGGCGGCGGTCTTCCAGTGGTACTCCTGCAGCAGCGTGGCTTCAGAGCGGTGGGCGATCGGCTCGTGCGACCGCAGCACGTCTTCCACCTGCCCCAGGCCGGTCGTCGTGGCGATCCGGGCGAAGAGCCGGTGCAGATCGCGAAACGCCGTGGCGGGCACGTCGAGGCCGGCGAGAATTCGGTTCGTCCAGGCGTAAAGCAGGTCGCCGGCGACGATGCCAAGGTTCACGCCAAACCGCGGCGAATCGCTGTCCAGACTCTGCAGCTGCCGGTGCAACGCCGGCAAGCCGCGGCGGCAGTCCGAGCCGTCGATGATGTCGTCGTGAATCAGCAGAAACGCGTGAAACAACTCCCACGCGGCGGCAACATCAAGGGCGGATTTCGGCGTCGGGCGATCACCTTCCACGGCGTGTGTGTACGTCCAAAGCACCAGGTGCGGCCGGATGCGTTTCCCCCCGGCTTGAACGTACGCCAACAGCCGCTCGGCCAAAGGCGGCGACCTCACCTCGGCCAAAAACTGCCGGCAGACGCCGGCGAGGTGGTGCTCAAATCGCTGAGATTGGTCGGGGTCGAGGAAACGCAAATCATCGCCCACTCCCGGGCAAGCGATTGTTCCCGCCCCGGCGAGTGAAGGCAATGAGCCAATTCACGCACACGGCGGCGTGCAAAATCGGCCAAAAATCGTGGGAATCACAGAGAATCAGCGATGGGAAGTTTCAACTCTGGTGAAACCAGACCGGCGAATTCAGGAGCGAAAGCTGCTCCCGACCATGCCGAGCGCCAACGAGACCATCGCCCCGACGAAGCAAACCACGGCAATGATTTTCGCGAGATCGAGATAGTTCGCCGAAACATTCGTCAAAGCCGTCGCGCCGGAAAGCAATGAAATGAACAACAGCGTCCCGCAAATAATGCCCGCCCGCGACCACCCGCGGCGGCGGACAGGTGAGAGATTGCCCCGAGTCGAAACCGCGCGATCAGGCTGCTTCGGGGCACGTTCGACGGCCGCGCGTACGTACGGCTCCGGTGACGCCAGAACCGCAGAACCATGCATCGAATCATTCACGGCAACGCACCTTGCATTCGCTCGTATACTTTCTGTCAGCACATTCGCATCCACCCGACCGTGAACACGGACTGACAACTACACCCATCACTATCGAACGCAGCCGTTAAACCACTGACAAAACGCGGATTAAAGACTCTTCACCGCCCTTGTCGCCCTCGTTGACAAAACAGCAACCAGCATTGTCACACACCTAGGGAACACCCTGAATTGCCCTGATTTTCAGCGCAATATCGGGGTTTAAAAGCATCAACCGGCAGGCCAGGCAGACTGTTTTTTGAATCAGACAGACGACTTATGGGTCGTTGAGGAGGCAGGCAATAGGGGCAGACGGACCGTGAAGCAGGCACCGTGGGTGCTCGTACGGTTTGAGGCAGAAATCGAGCCGCCGTGCAGATTAACGACCGTCATGGCGATCGCCAGACCCAGACCGGCACCCCGGCGGACACGCGTTTGGCTGCTCTGGAAATAGCGGTCGAAAATTCTAGGCAGAATGTCTGCCGGGATGCCCGGGCCGCTGTCTTCGACCATCAATTCGACCGAATCGGCATTCGATCCGAGCGTGATCCGCACTTCACTCCGCTGCGGCGAAAAACGAATGGCGTTGCGGATGAGGTTGCTGATCATCGCTTCCAGCAAATCCGGGTCACACCGAATCAGCAGCGGCTCGTGCTCGCCGGGCTGAACCAGGTTCAGCTGAACGCGATGGTCTGTCGCCAGAGCCGACAGATGCCGGATGGCGGAAATGGTGATTTCCGTCATGTCCATCGTCCGCAGCCGCTGCGCGACCTTGGCCTCATTGCTGCGGGTGAGCAGGAGCAGCGCTTCGGTCAAGCGGCCGAGGCGACGCATTTCGTCGTTCGTGCTGCGAACGAAGTCGAGCAGTTCTTCCTTGGACGATTCGCCAAGCATCAGCGCCTGCGCCTCGGCCTGGACGGTGGCGATGGGCGTTTTCAGTTCGTGGCTGGCGTCGTGGATGAACCGTTCCTGCGTCTCAAAGCCGGCCTTGAGGCGGTCGAGCATGGCGTTGAGGTGGGTGGCGAGTTCGCTGATTTCATCGCGGTCCGGCGACTCGATGCGGCGTGAAAGCTCGTCCGGCCCGACGCGCTGGACCTGAGACTTGATCGACTCAATCCGCCGGCTCATCGCGCCGGTGACCAGCCACGCCGCCCCCGCCGCCGCGAGCAGGCCGCCGAAGTTGCCCCCCACGAACAGGTAACGCAGCGTCGTCTGATTTTCGTTAATCGCCTGGGCGGCCGTCGCGACGAGAATCGTGTACGGGTGCCCGCCGGTTGGGATATCGGCGCGTAAAAAAAGCCCGCGAAGTTCGCTCGGCAAGGCGCGGATGACGTCGCCGCCTTTGAGTTTCAATTCACGCACTACGCCATCCACCACGGCATCTTTAACGGGCGTTTCCAGCGGGAAACCCTGCCGGGGCAGGCTCGGGCTTGTCGCTACGACGCGGCCGTCGGCGTCGGTGACTTGAATGTAGTAGAAGCGGTAGTTGTCACGTGACGTCACTTCCGTCACGGCAGTCGCGATGTCCGGCGACGCTTTTTTGCTTTCGCTGTCGAGCGTCCGCGACACTTCATCAGCCCGCGTCAGCAGTTCGCGATCGAAGACGCTGCGGATTTGCTGTTCGCGCAGCATCAGCCCGATGAAACTCACCGCCACGCTGATGGCCGCGAATAACGCTACGAACGCGATGATGAGTCTGACACGAAACGACCGCATGGTGGTCGCCGCCCGCCCCTTCTTCTGACAGTGGCAAACGGTTTAGTCGCTGTCTTCCAGGCCGTCGTCCGATGTCGAACCGGTCGGCGGCGTACTACTGAACATGTAACCCACGCCCGTAATCGTGTGAATCAATTGTTTTTCGAACGGGCGATCGATCTTCTTTCTAAGGGCCGCGATATGAACGTCGATCACGTTGCTGAATGGATCAAAATTCATGTCCCACACGTTCTGGCCGAGCACCGCCCGGCTGAGGACGCGGTCGGGGTTCCGCATGAGGTATTCCAGCAGCACGAACTGCTTGTTCGTCATCTCAATGAACTTGCCCGCACGCGTGACGCGGCGGCGAGGCATGTCGATTTCGATATCGGCGTAGCGGAGCAGCGCCGAATCCAGGTCCGTCACGCGGCGGGTCAACGCGCGAAGCCGGGCGACAAGCTCTTCGAAATCGAACGGCTTGCCGAGATAATCGTCGGCACCGGCGTCCAGCCCGGCGATTTTGTCTTTTGTTCCCGATAAAGCAGTGAGCATCAGAATTGGCGTGCGGACCTCACGGCGGCGGAGGTTGCGACAGAGGTCCAGGCCGTCGTGATCCTGCAGCATCACGTCCAGCACCACGGCGTCGTACTCGCCCGTGGCCGCCTGTTCTTCGCCCTCGCGACCGCTAATGCACATGTCGCACACGTGCCCGGCTGCGCTCAACCCTTTTTGAATGGCGCTGGCCATTCGCGGGTTGTCTTCGATCACCAGAATCTTCATGCCTGCTCCTCGATATCGGCACTCGGCCCGCCCCGCGATCACCGGCCCGGTGATCCGCTAGGGTATTTCTTCTTTACCCGAACGCCCTTCAAAGGTTAAGTTTAGGCACGCTGCGACGCAGGCGGCGATGAGGAATCCCCCGGGCGAACCGCGGGCGTTATTCGGACGTACAATTAGCATCCCGGGGTCCGATTTTATTTGACACGCCCCGGTCTGACTTTTAGGGTTCAGCAGGTCTCGCTCCGCATGACACAGCAGCCCGCGCCGACCAACCTCGACGGCCCGCAAGTACCGGTCGCGAATGTCAACATCGACACTGAAGTCGGTCGTGTTGTCATCGAAGCCGGCCTCGCCACGCGTAACGAACTCGACTATTGCCGCGAATTACAGAAGCAGGCGAGCGATCCTAACCAGCGTTCCCTGGCCGACTTACTGGTGGATAACGGGTACGTCACCCCGAACCAGATCAAACGCGTCCGCCGCCAGATGGAAGAGCGACGCAGCCAGCAAATCCCCGGTTACACCATCATCAGTAAACTGGGTAAAGGGGCGATGGCGACTGTCTACAAGGCCCGCCAGATCAGCCTGCAGCGGGACGTCGCCGTGAAGGTGCTGCCGAAAAAGAGCAGTGAGTCTGCAGAATTCGTTGAACGATTCGTTAAGGAAGGTCGTGCCGCCGCCCGTCTGAGCCACAATAATATAGTGCAGGCGATCGACGTCGGCAGCACGGTCGACAACATCCATTACTTTGTAATGGAGTACATCGAAGGCCGTACGCTGTATGACGTCATGCAGCCCCCGCCAGTCGGCGAAGGCCGTAATTTTACGGAAGCCGAGGCGCTGGACATCGGCATTCAGATCGCCGACGCGCTCGCCCACGCCCACCTCAAGGGCCTCATCCACCGCGACGTCAAGCCGAAGAACATCATCCTGACCAACCACAACGTCGCGAAGCTGACCGACCTCGGTCTGGCCCGCGACGCTTCGGACAAACAGGCCGCCGAAAGTGAAGCCGGCAAGGCGTACGGCACGCCCTACTACATCAGCCCGGAACAAATCCGTGGCGATTTAGACATCGACCCGCGTGCCGACATTTATTCGCTCGGTGCCACGCTCTACCACCTGGTCGTCGGCCGGGCCCCGTTCGACGGCGATTCGCCGAGCGCGGTCATGCACAAGCACCTGCGCGAGCCGCTCGTGCCGCCCGACCACATCAATACCGACTTGTCCGCCGGCTTCAGTGAAATCATCGAAGTCTGCATGGCCAAAACCCGCGAAGGAGCGGTACCAGACCACGGACGATCTGCTGGAAGACCTGCGCCTGGTCAAAGACGGGCAGCCGCCCAAGCACGCCCGGCGGGTCGTCGACCTCGACGCCGTCGCCACCCTCCAAGAGCACGGCCAAACGCTCGACCTCGACGGCGAGCCTCGCCTGAACGTCTGGGCGAACCCCACCTTCGTCACCATGGCGATCGTGGCGGGCATCTCGGTGTTCATCAACATCGTGGCCGTCGCGCTCTACTTCGCCACTGTTGCTACGAAGTAATCGTAGAAACAAATCCACCGCCTCATTCAGCGAGCGATCGCTGGCACGTACACTGCTGGCGTGGCTGAACGCATCGCATTCATCGGTTTAGGCATCATGGGCGGCCCGATGGCCGGGCACCTTCTGAAGTCGGGGGCAGACCTCACGGTCTTCAACCGGACACGCACCAAGGCCCAGCCGCTCGCCGCCGCCGGCGCGAAAGTCGCCGACTCCCCCGCCGCCGCCGCCCAAGAAGCCGACATCGTTTTCCTCTGCCTGACGGATACGCCCGACGTCGACGCCGTACTGTTCGGCGACGGCGGCATTGCCGATGCGATGAAGGCCGGCAGCATTGTCGTCGACCACTCCACCGTCAGCCCTGCCGCCAGTGAACGCTGGGCGGCCCGGCTGGCGGAGAAACAGATCGGCTTCATCGACGCGCCGGTCAGCGGCGGCGACAGCGGCGCGCGGGCGGGTACCCTGTCGATCATGTGCGGCGGCCAGGCCGCGGACGTCGACCGCGTCCGCCCGTTCTTTGCCGCCTTCGGAAAAACCGTCACCCACTGCGGCGTGGCGGGCCAGGGACAGGCGACTAAGCTCGTCAACCAGGTGCTCGTGCTCGGCACGCTCGCGGCGGTCTGCGAAGCAATGCTCTTGACCCAAACCGCCGGCCTCGACCCGGCAACCACACTCGCGGCCGTCGGTGGCGGCGCGGCGAAGTCGTGGCAGCTCGAACAGCTCTGGCCGAAGATCGCCGCGGGCGATTTCGCCCCCGGCTTCCGCATCGACTTAGCGCTCAAAGACCTCCGCCTGGTCACGCAGTACGCCGCCGAGCGGCACATCGCTTTGCCGGGCGTCGACCGCGTCCGCGGCCTCTACGAAACCCTCGTCGCCACCGGCCACGCCACCGAAGGCACGCAGGCCATGATCAAGGCGATGAAAGTGTAATCCGTCTCGATTAACGATTCGGCGCGTCAAATTCCTGCCACGCTGCGGCGCAGCTGCTGATCAAATCGCACGGGCGTGTCGAACCAGCAGCTTCGCTGCAGCGTGGCGAAAACTACGTCCCATTGGCGCGTTGCTGCATGGCGTCCTGCTGCACTGATTTGGCGCGGTCGAACGTGGTTTGGATCATCGCCTCGGCGGGCTGGATCGCCCCCTGCCCCGTCGGGCCGAGCAGCGGCTGGACGGTTTTGTACGTCTCAGCCCATTTCTTGGCGGCGTTCATGTAGTTGATCGACGTCGTCAGATTGTCGGCCGTGTAGCCGCGACGGTGCGTGTTGGTGACCTGGCGGTTCTGCGCATCGCGGTAACGCTCAGTGATGATTTCGTCGGCCGTCTTCTTCATGTCGTCGAGCGACTTGATCGTCGTGTCCGACCATTTTTTTGCAGACGCGGCGACATTTTCGCCGAGCGTTTTTTCCAACTCATCGGACTTATCGTTCGACTTGTTCACGACCCGATCGAGCGACCGTAAATCACTCACGGCCTTGGCGATCTCAGTCAGCGGCCGGGCGTCGGTGACGCCGCGGCTGTTGTCGACGCGTTTTTTCACGTCGCCGTATTCCACGCCGAACAGTGCCGCCAGCGCGTTGACGCGCTTTTGCGGGTCGCGAATATCAAAGCTCTGGATCGGCCCGGCGCGGCCCGGGGTTTTGTAGCCCTTGATGTCGCTCCGCTTGACGAGCAGCGCCATCGCCTTGGCGTCGTCGACCTGGTCGGGCGTGGCCTTGGGTTCTTCGGCGGCTTTGGAAAACGACTGCTGCGCCGGCGCGATCTGATTGCTTTGCAGTTGTGCTTCGGCCTTTTTCATCCAGACGTCGAACCGCACGTAAGCGTCGGTCACCGGGCCCTTGAGCGCTAGAATGCGTGCTGTGGCGGACGACAGTTCGGGCCACTTTTTATCGTCCTGAAGCTTCTGCAACTCTTCCGGCGTCGGCAGCGGATCGGCGGCGTGCGCGGCGGACACGGCGAACAAGAGCACGGCAGCGGCGATTCGGTTTCGCATACGGCTTCCTCCGTCATAGTAGACGTCGCACCCACACAGACACTTCCGCCGACGCGTTGTTGGGCCGGCGATTACTTGCCGAATTTTTCTTTCCACTGCCGGAGCAGGTCGAACGCCGCCATCGGCGTGAGAGCATCGACTTCCACGCCTTTGAGCGCGTTGAGCAGTTCGCTCGATCCGCCGTCGAACAGGTACATCTGCCACGGGTCGCGGCTCTTCACCTGCTTGGCCGCCTTCGTGTGCTGCACATGATGGACGGCCAGTTGCGAGAGCAGTTCCTTCGCCCGTTCCAGCACGCCCGCCGGGACGCCCGCCAATCGCGCCACGTGAATGCCGTAGCTGCGATCGGTGCCGCCTTCGACGATGCGGTGCAGGAACACGACATTGTCGTCCCACTCCCTGACGGCAACATTAAGATTGCGAATGCCCGCGTACCGCTCGGCCAGGTCTGTCAACTCGTGATAGTGCGTGGCGAAGAGCGTTCGACTTTTGGTCTGGCTGGCGAGGTGCTCGCTGATCGCCCAGGCGAGGCTCAGGCCGTCGAGCGTGCTCGTACCCCGGCCGATTTCGTCGAGGATGACGAGGCTGCGGGCCGTGGCGTTGTTGAGCAGGTTCGCCGTCTCCGTCATCTCCACCATGAACGTGCTTTGGCCGGAATGGATTTCGTCGCTCGCGCCGATGCGGGCGAAGAGGCGATCGCAGATGCCGATCGTCGCGTTTTTCGCCGGCACGTAGCTGCCGATCTGCGCCAAGAGCGTCAGCAGTGCGGCTTGGCGGATGTATGTGCTCTTACCCGCCATGTTCGGGCCGGTGATCAGCAGCAGCGTTTCGTCGGCGGCTATCTTCAAATCGTTGCCGACGAACTGATTGCCGAGTTGCTGTTCCAGCACGGGATGACGGCCGTCGGTGATGTGCAGGAGCCGCTCTTCGGTAACCGTGGGCCGGCAGTATTTTCGTTCGATGGCGAGGTTCGCCAGGCCGCAGAGGACGTCCAGCCTCGCGAGCGAGGACGCTAATTCCTGGAATTGTTCGGTCCACGGCAGCAGCGTGATGCGGACTTGTTCGAAGAGTTTTTGTTCGAGTGCGATGGCGCGGTCGCGGGCGCCGAGCGCGTCGTTTTCGAAGGCCTTGAGTTCCGGCGTGATGTACCGCTCGGCCCCTTTGAGCGTCTGCTTGCGCGTCCATTCCGGCGGGGCTTTGTCGCGTTGTGCTTCGCTGAGTTCGATGTAATAGCCGAAGACGCGGTTGTAGCCGACCTTGACGTTCGGGATGCCGCTGCTGTTGACGAGCTTGGCCTGGAATTCCGCCAGCCATTGCTGGCCGCCCTCGCCGATGGTGCGCAGGCGATCGAGTTCTGCATCAAAGCCGGCGGCGATCGCGCCGCCTTCGCGCAAATGCGGGGCCGGGTCGGGCAGGATCGCGCTCTTGATGTACGCCGCCTGCTGCGTGACGAAGTCGCGCATGACGGCGAATTCCGGCGACACGGCCGCCGGTTCGGGCAAGGCGGCCAGGCGGTCGATCAGCCGAGGCAACGCGTCCAGACACCGCCCGAGCCCGGCGACGTCGCGCGGGCTGGCGCGGTTCACGCTCAGGCGCGCGACGATGCGTTCGATATCGCAGACGTTATCCAGCTCGCCGGCGACGGCTTTGAGGTCGACGGGCGAATTCAGCAGCGTGCTGATGGCGCTTTGGCGGGCGGTGATGTGTTCGAGATCGGTCAGCGGGAAACGCACCCACTGCCGCAGCAGGCGTGCCCCCATGCCGGTGCGGGTGCGGTCGATGGCGGAAAGAAGCGAGCCGTCGGTGCCGCCGCTGCGGACGGTTTTGTCGATCTCGAGCGCGCGGTAGGTGGCCGGGTCGATCGAAAGATGATCGTCGGCGACGTGCTTACGCGGCGGCCGCAGGTGCTGCACGAGCGACTTTTGCGTTTCCTGCAGGTACGACAGCACCGCACCAATGGCGAAGGCGGCCGGGTCGTCGGGCGCGAAGCCGAAACCTTCGATGGTTTTGGCGCCCCAGTGGTGTGCGATTTGTTCCTTGGCGTGATGGGCGGTGAACTGCCAGCCGGGGCGTTGGGTGACGGTCTTGATGCCGCGGGTTTGGACGGCGGCGGTGATCGGGTGGACGTGGCCGGATTGCTGTTCGGGGACGAGCACTTCCGCCGGTGCCAGTCGGCCGAGTTCGTCGAGGACGCGGCTTTCGTTGTCGCTCATCGCCACGCACGTGCCGGTCGATAAATCGATCCAGGCGAGCGCGGTTTTGTACGATTCCCCCCGCCCGATGCCGAACGCCAGGGCGGCCAGGTAGTTATCGGTTCGGCCGTCGAGGAGGTTTTCGTCCGTCAGCGTGCCGGGCGTCATCAGCCGCGTGACTTCGCGGCGGATGATCGTTTTTGCGCCGCTGGCCTCTTCCTGTTGTTCGCAGATGGCCACACGGTGGCCGGCGGCGATCATCTTACGAAGGTACGACTCGACGGCGTGAAACGGCACGCCGGCCATGGGCGTGGGGTTGGCCGAGTCCTTGTTACGGCTGGTGAGGGTGACGCCGAGCACGCGGTGGGCGAGTTTGGCGTCGTCCCAGAACATTTCGTAAAAATCGCCCATCCGGAAAAACAGCGTGTAATCCGGGTGCTGGCGCTTAAACTGCACGTACTGCCGCATGGCCGGCGTGAGCGACGGGTCATCAGGTTCGGGCATCCGGCCGGGCGTTGGAAGCTCATCGCTCATGCGTCTGTGGCAAGGTAGACCGTTGTTTAGTTCGTGACAAGACGGGCTTGGGGCTTCGGGCTTGGGGCTTGGTGAAGAGGTGTGCCGCCGTCTTTACCAAGCCCCAAGCCCGAAGCCCCAAGCCCGCGAAGGAAAATTGAGATGAAGCGTCTGTTCAGCCTCGTCGTATTGCTGTGTCTCCCGGCCGTTTCCCTGGCGGAGGACGTGAAGATCGCCACCTACAACATCGAACACTGGGCCGAACGGTTTGACGGGCGGCAGGTGCGGGCGATGGCGAAAAAACTCACGCCCGCCAGCGACGCCGACAAGGCCCTGCTCGAAGAAGTCATCGACCAGAAGGTCAAAAACAACGACAAACTCAACTGGGCCGCGTCCGAGGTCATCAAGGCGATGGACCCGGACATCATGGTCTTCGAGGAAGGCTGCAACCAGGAAGACCTCAACTACTTCGGCAACCGCTGGCTGCA
Source organism: Tepidisphaeraceae bacterium (assembly GCA_049840775.1). Classification (GTDB taxonomy): domain Bacteria; phylum Planctomycetota; class Phycisphaerae; order Tepidisphaerales; family Tepidisphaeraceae; genus RYN-431. Next base: position 494,107 of record JASGJJ010000002.1, on the reverse strand, counting down.
GAACACCTACGAAACCCTCAAAGTCTTCCCCAGCAACACCGGCGCCCGCGAGCAAAACGTCGGCATTATCGCCAAGCCCGGGTTCCAGGTGCTCAAGGTCATGGACCAGTACTACCTGGAAAAAGACCCGGTCAGCAAAGCCAGCTTCGCCACCGGCGAACGCAACGGCGAAGCGGGCACGGAAAATCGGCTCTTCGCCCGTGGGCCGGCGTTTGTGCTGTTTAAGTCGCCGGGCGGCCACCAGTTCTGGGTCGGCGTGAACCACCAGAAGTCCAAGAGCGGCAACTCGCTCGATGTCACCAAGTGGCGCAACCGCGAAGCCACGCGGGTCCACCAGATCATCAAGGAACTCGAAAAGACCGGCCCCGCCGATGTCATCTTCGGCGGCGACCTGAACGACGAACTCGGCATGCAGGAGTTCGAACAACAGGCCGGCGGCGACTCCATCGCCCTGATCCAGGGCCCGGCGGAAGACGGCGTCGTCATGGCCACCCGCAAGCTCGCCGAAGCAAACGCCGTCAGCTTCGGCGGGTATTTCAGCACCCGTTACCGCAGCGATGATCGACCACTTCTTCGTCACCAAATCGCTGGCCAACAAATTCACCGACGTAAAGATCTTCAAAGACGGCCTGGCCCCCATTGCCAGCGACCACTACCCGGTCATCATGACGCTGAAGTTTTGAAAACGTTGAACCGTTGATCGGTTGATCCGTTGAACTGTGGCCAACCGACGCACGCACCGGCCTTGCAACTTCGGTCGGGCACGGATCAACTCATCAACGGATCAACCGATCACCACCGCATTCATGACGACGACCCTCTCCGCCAGCTTCGTTCTCTGCCAGCGCGAACTCGTTCGCTTCGTGCGCCAGCGCAACCGCGTCATCGGCGCGCTGCTCACGCCGATCATCTTCTGGCTGCTCCTCGGCGGCGGCGTCGGGAAAACCTTCACCGACCCGGCCGCCACCTCGGCCACCGCGGCCAGCGGGTACATGTCGTACTTCTTCCCCGGCACGGTGCTGATGATCGTGCTGTTTACGGCCATTTTTTCGACGATTTCCGTCATCGAAGACCGCCGCGAGGGCTTCCTGCAGGGCGTGTTGGTCGCCCCCGTCGGCCGAGTGGCAATCGTCGGCGGCAAGGTGCTCGGCGGCGCGGTCCTGGCCACCGCGCAGGCGCTCTTGGTCGTTCTGCTCGGCTGGGCGACGGGCATCGCCAGCCTCACCCTGGCGTCGCTGCTGGCGGTCACGATCCTGCTGTTCGTCATCGGCATCGGGCTCACGGCGTTGTCGCTGGCGCTCGCCTGGCTGATGACCAGCACGCAAGGGTTCCACGTCATCATGAACCTGCTGTTCATGCCGATGTGGTTTCTCAGCGGCGCGCTCTTCCCGGTTCGCGACGATATGCCACGCGTTATCAAATGGCTGATGCTGGTCAACCCGCTCACTTACGCCTTAGCATCCGTTCGCAAAGTCCTCTGGCGGAATGACGTCGAATCCCTGCCCGGCTCGCTCAGCGTCTGGTTCAGCGTCACCCTCGTCGCCACGGCCGGCGCAATGGCGCTGGCGGTCTGGGTCGCCAAAGGCCGCAGTGCACGCGACGCGATTTGATAACGGGCTGATGTTTGGGGTTTGGTGTTTTGATGTTTGGAGTAACGACATGACCGGCCACCGATTCAACACCGAACAACAAAACACAAAACACAAAACACGAAACACAAAACAACTCCTCACCGCCCTGCTGATCGCCGGCATCGTTGGTGGCGGGTGTTACAAGAAGCCCGACGAAGCCGTCGAAAATGACGACGGCCCGCTCTGGGCGGCACCGACGTTTAACCTTGTCGACCAGGACGGCCAGCCGTTTTCTTCGGACAAGCTCAAGGGCAAAACCTGGATCGTCACGCTGTTTTTCACCACCTGCCCCGGCCCGTGCCCGATGATGAGCAATCGGATGCGGAAGATTCAAAAGTCGGTCGATGACCCGAACGTCATGCTCGTGTCGCTCAGCGTCGACCCGAACCACGACACGCCGGAGAAGCTCAAAGACTATTCCCGAAACATGACGGCCGACCCGGCGCGGTGGGTTTTCCTGACGGGCAAGCCCGAAGACGTTCAGAAGACCGCAGACGGCTTTAAACTCGGCTTCGAGCCCGCCAAGGGCGACGAGCCGATCATGCACGACACGAAATTTCTGCTCGTCGACAAAACCGGCCAAGTCCGCGGCATTTATCGCACGAGCGAAGACGCCTCGATGGCGCAGCTGGAAAAAGACGCGAAAAAGCTCGCTCAGATGTAAATGTTGATCTGTTGAACGGTTGAGAAGTTGATCAGTGGCACTCCAATTACGTGAGGCACTCGCTCAAGTCAGCCTGCCACAGATCAACCGATCAACTCATCAACGGATCAACTCACCAAACCATGCACGGAAAAGAACTCTTCGCCGCCATTAACTCCGGCCTTAACGGGCTGTCGACTGTTCTGCTGATCGTCGCGTATGTACTGATCCGCCGGCGCAAATACGCCGCCCACGGCTGGACGATGGGTGCCGCCCTGCTCAGTAGCGCCTTATTCCTCGGTTGCTACCTGTTCAGCAAGTTCAAGTACGGCGAAATCAGCACCGGCATGCCGAGCGGGTGGTTCAAAACCTTCTACCTCGTCGTGCTGTTCCCGCACGTGCTCTTGGCGATCGGTATGCTGCCGATGATCGGCATGACACTCTGGCGGGCGTACAAGCGGCAGTGGCCCCAGCACCGGAAGATCGCCACACCCACTTGGTTTATCTGGACTTACGTCTCGATCACCGGCGTGCTGATCTACTTCATTCTCTACCAGTGGTATCCGGCGCTTTATCCTGACGCTTTTAAGGCTTCTCCTCTGTTTTCCTTGGGTTCTTAGGCTAAAATGAAGGGCAGGAGGCAGATCATCGCCACAACGCTCGAAAAAGACGTAGCCACGCCGCCCGCCGATGCCCGGGCCTTTGCCATCGAGATCGCCCGGCTCGCCGCTGCCACGCGGTGTCACAGCGTCGTCGTCCTCGACGTCCGCGGGCTCAGCACCGTCTCGGACTACCTCGTCCTCGCCACGGGCACGAGCGACCGCCAGCTCAAGGGCGTTGCCGGCGAAATCGAAGACCTCGGCGACTCGGTCGGCCAGCACGTGGTCTACCGCTCCACGCAGGCCAACTGGACGCTGCTCGACTACGTCGACCTCGTCGTTCACCTCTTCGAACACGAAGCCCGCATGTTCTACGACCTCGATTCGCTCTGGGGCGACGCCCCGCGCGTCCAGTGGCGTGAAGAAGCCAAGTCGTAACATCCGCTGCAGGGACGCAACGTGACGACCGACAACCCGCCGACAGAATCGCCCGCCCCGCCGCCCAGGCCCGTCGCCATCGCCGACGGCCGAATGCAGCGGCGTCTTCGGATGCGGCGGCGACGCAAACGCGCGTACATCCGCAGCGTCTATTTCCTGCCCAGCATGGCGACGCTCGGCAACGCCATCTGCGGGTTCGGCGCGATCTACGTCTGCCACCTCAACATCAACGACGCCGGCCTGGACCCGTGGACACGCGACTTCGCCGAGCACCGCTTCCTCGTCGCCTGCTACCTGCTGCTGCTGGCAATGATTTTCGACGCCCTCGACGGCCGCCTCGCCCGGTGGGCGCGCCACACGACCGACTTCGGCGGACAACTCGATTCCATGGCGGACGTCATCAGCTTCGGCGCCGCCCCGGCGATGATCGCGCTCGCCCTGTTCAAATACGAAGTCCCCGGTGCGCCGCTGTTCGTCGGGCGACTGGTCTGGGCGATCGGGGCGATTTACGTGAGCTGTGCCGCGATCCGCTTGGCCCGGTTCAACGTCAGCAACGAGCACGGCGAGCAGGCCCACATGAGCTTCCTCGGCCTGCCCAGCCCGGGCGCGGCCGCCGCCGTGATCGGGGCGGTGCTGATCCAGCAGGAATTGAGCGAATCCTTCACCGCCGCCGCCGGCTCATCGTTCGCCGGGTTTTTCTCGGCGATGTCGCGGACGATGGTTTACCTGCTGCCCGCCATCACCCTGGCGGCCGGACTGCTGATGGTCAGCGACTTTTCGCTACCCGCACCTCGTGAACAAGTACCTCCGCGGCCGCCGCACCATCGGCCGACTCATCGCCACGCTGCTGCTGCTCTTGCTGCTCGTCACCGCCCATCGTTACACCCTCGGCGTAGCGAGCATCGGCTACGCGATCGGCGTGCCGCTGTGGTTCCTGTGGCTGAAGCGCAAACCCACCGCAACGCCCACGCCTTAACCCGGCACGGCCCAATTCATTGGGCCGTGCCGGAGACTGGCGTTCTGTCGGTTTGTCCCGATAATCGCCCGGTTCCTATGTCCACCGTCGTCACTCGCTTCGCGCCGTCGCCTACGGGCTACCTTCACGTCGGCGGTGCCCGCACCGCGTTGTTCAACTGGCTGCTGGCCCGGCACACGGGCGGCCGCTTCCTGCTGCGCATCGAAGACACCGACCTCGCCCGCAGCACCGAAGACGCCACGTTACGCCTCGTCGAAGACCTCAAATGGCTCGGCCTGAACTGGGACAACGCCGAGCTCGTCTACCAGTCCAAACGCGTCGCGATCTACAACAAACTCATCGACGGCCTCGTCGAAAAGGGCCAGGCCTACGAAGCGTGGGAAACGCCCGACGAACTCGAAAAAATGCGCGAGCAGGCCCAGCGGCCAAGCGGCCGTTCATCTACCGCCGGCGGCAGTACTCGGCAGACGAAATGAAGAAGTTCGCCGACGAAGGCCGAAAGCCCGTCATCCGCTTCATTCAGCCGGTGACCGAATACCGCTTTACCGACGTGGTGATCGGTAAAGACGTCGTGCAGCCGGCGCAGGAAAGCCAGGATTTCGTCATCCGCAAAACCGACGGCATGCCGACCTACCACTTCGGCGTGGTCGTCGATGACGCCGACATGGGCATCACCCATGTCCTTCGCGGGCAGGAGCATCTGAAGAACACCTTCAATCACATCGCCCTCCAGGAAGCGCTCGGCTACGACCGGCCGACGTACGCGCACCTGAGCGTGATGCTGAACCCGGAAACCGGCGAAAAGCTCAGCAAGCGCGACCGCGACCGCCGCATCCGCAAGCGGACGCAGGAAGTCATGCGCAGCACCAAAACCGCCGCCGAAACCATGGCCGAGCGCAGCGGGCTTGCCGTTGATCGGTTGAACGACTGGCTCGGCAACGACAACCTGCAGCTCAGCCTCACCGAGCAGCCCGGCGTCATGAAAGCCGTGGGTCTGAAGGAGAGCGACCTGCCGGAAATCATGGTCCATGACTTCCGCAAGAACGGCTACGTCCCCGAGGTGCTTAACAACTTCCTCGCCCTGCAAGGCTGGGGCCCGGGCGGCGACCTCGAGCAGATGTCGATGGCCACGATGGTGGAGAAGTTCAGCCTCGATCGGTTGAATGTTGCCGCCCCGAAGTTCAACCGTGAGAAGCTCAAGAGCTTTAGCCTCGACTACTTCAACGCGGCCACGCCGGAGAAGCAGCTTGAGGCGTTGAAAGATTTCTTGGCCGCCAATCCGCAGTCGCCGTTGAACGGCGCAAGCGACGCGCAGTTGCTCGATCTGCTACGGATGAACCGTGGCTTCAAGATTCTGAACGAAGTCGATGAGAAGAGCGCGTTCCTACTCACGCCCGACGCCGCCATCGCCTACGACAACGCGGCCATCGAGAAGTTCCTGAAGAAGAACGACAACGCCGGCAAGACGGCGCTGGTGGCCATCCGCGAGGTGCTGGCCAACATCGCCGACGCCGACTGGACGCTGGCCGGCATCGAGGCGGCCGTGCACGCGTACAGCGAAGCGACGCAGCAAGGCCTGGGCAAGATCGCCCAGCCGGTGCGCGTGGCCGTCAGCGGCGGCGCGGTGTCGCCGCCGATCTACGACACGCTGGCGTTCCTCGGCAAACCGAGCACGCTCGCCCGCATCGACCGCTGCCTCGGCATCGTCGGTTAAAAAAATCAGCCACGGATAAACACAGATGAACACGGATAAGAATGGCTTTTATCCGTGTTCATCTGTGTTTATCCGTGGCTACTTCTTCTGCTTCGATCACTGCGCGCGGCGGTGTTCGTCGATCACCGATTGAATGATCGAATCGAGCGAGTGCTTCCGCGAAAAGCCGATCGCTTGTTTGATTTTTTCGAGCGCCGGCACGCGGCGGGGCAAATCGTCGAAGTGCTGGCCGTAGGCGGCTTCGTAGCTCAGCCGCTCGATGTGGCTGGGCGAGTTCGCCATGGTGATGACTTTTTTCGCCAGGTTTTCGATCGAAATTTCTTCGTCCGAGCCCAGGTTGAAGACCTGCCCGCGGGCTTCGGGCGTTTCCATCAGCTTGATCAGCGCGGCCACGACGTCGTGAACGTGGCAGAAGCAGCGGGACTGCGTGCCGTCGCCGTAGACCAGCAGCGGATCGCCCGCGACGGCCGCCTGCACGAAGCGTGGCAGCACCATGCCGTACATCCCCACCTGCCGCGGGCCGACGGTGTTGAAGAGGCGAACGATCGTCACCGGCAAACCCAGTTGCCGGTGATAGGCGAGGCCAAGGAATTCGTCGATGCCTTTCGCGTACGCGTAGCACCAGCGCGTGTGCTGCGTGGAGCCCATGGTGACGTCGTCGTCTTCGGAGAACGGCACGCGGGCGCTTTTGCCGTAGACCTCACTGCTACTCGTCAGCAGCACCGGCCGGCCGTAACGGTAGGCGGCGTCGAGCACGGTTTCCGTGCCACGGATGATCGTTCGAATGGTCTGCACCGGCTGGTCGACGATTAGCTTCACGCCCACCGCCGACGCCAGGTGAAACACCACGTCCGCCTGCGAGACGGCGATGTCGACGGTCCGTTCGTTGCTGACGTTGTCGCGGATGATCTGCAGCCGATCGTGCCCCGCCACCGCCGACAGGTTACTGATTCGGCCGGTGGAACAGTCGTCGAGCACCGTCACGCTGTGCCCGGCGGCCAGGAGCGCTTCGGTGAGGTGCGACCCGATAAAACCGGCCCCGCCGGTGATGAGATAGCGAGTGGGCATGGGATTAAGAATGCAGAATGCAGAGGGCAGAAGGATAAAATTCCCGTCCGCCCTCTGCCTTCTGCATTCTGCCTTCTTGTTAAGCGTTCACGCCGTGGCAGTTCTTGTACTTCTTCCCGCTGCCGCAGGGGCACGGGTCGTTGCGGCCGACTTTCGGTTGGTCGCGGACGATCGTTTTCGTGACGCCGGCCTCGCCGTCTTCGGCTTGCGGCTGTTCGCCGACGGCGGCGGCGGTCTCGGCGATGTTGTCGGCGACGCCGTACGCGTCGCTGACTTCGTGCTGTGCCGTCGTCACCGTGTACGCGCTCTTGGCCTGCACTTCGCGGCCTTCGACGCGGACGCGGAAAATCAGGTCCGTCACCTTGTCGCGAATGCCTTCCAGCATCCGTTCGAAGTATTCGTACCCTTCGCGCTTGTAGAGCACGTGCGGGTCTTTCTCGGCGAAGCTCTGCAGGCCGATGCCGCTCTTGAGCACGTCCATGGCGAAGAGGTGATCTTTCCACGCCTGGTCGAAGATGGTGATGAGGACGTACTGTTCGAGCTGCGTGAGTTCGCCGCGGATGATGCCGCGGGCGCGGCGGAGCAGGATGTCACGCGTGGTGACCGTGCCGCTCTTGTCTTCGTCGGCTTCCTTGGTCCCCTTGCGGGTTTCGGCGGTGGCCGGGTCGAGGTCGCGGGCGGTGACGCGTTGGCCGAAGCGGGCGTTGAAGCCCTCCGCCACTTTCGCCAGGTCTGAACCGCCGGCCGCCAGGATGGCGTCGACGTCTTTCTCCAACTGCCCATCTTCCAGGAACCGCCGCTGCTGGGCGACGAGTTCTTCGCGAAGCTGCGGCAGCGGCGTCTGCTGGACGTGCTCCAGTGTCAGCTCGTGGTTGAACTTGAATTTCGACCACGTCTGCACGTACTCGGCAGCGTACGGGTTGTCGATGGTCGCCACCTCGCCGCCGCCGACCTGGCCGAGCAGGTGATCGACCGGGTATTGGCTTTCGCGCTCGCGGTACAGCTGGCGGGCCCGGCCGTCGATGAGTTGGATGATCTCGTCGGCGGGTTTGAACACGTGCCGTTGCGGGTCGGCGAAAATATCGTCGGGCTTCACTTCGACGCCGAACTTATCCATCGCCCAGTTCGCCAGTGCGCAGGGCGGCGAAGTCGGGTTCGAGGAAAGGCGAAATGCCGCTGGTGTCGACGCCGTCGATGTACTCGGTCATGCCCGCCGAGAGCGTGTCTTCGAGCTCGCGGGCGGTCATTTTCTTGATGCGCGAGGCAGAGAGCTTGGTGCGGTAGGTCTTCTCCGCCAGCCGTTCCAGGCCTTTGACGTCCCAGCTCTTGGTGTCGTCCGGGTCTTCGCCGGTGAACTCGGCGATGGTCTGGCTGATGGTGGTGTTCAGCTCCAGCTTGGCCTGGTTGCGGATGTAGTTTTCGACGTCTTCGTACCGACGCAGGCCGTGCAGTTCGGCGGCGTCGATGGTGACTTCGAAGTTCGTGCGGGCCCACTCGGCGAGATTGAGCGCGACAAAGTCGTCGACGACGTACTTCTTGACCGCGTCATCAATGCTCTTGCCGATCATGTCCCAGATAACGTCTTCGATCTTTCGGCCTTCCAGCACCTGCTGCCGCAGGCCGTAGAACGTCAGACGCTGGCGGTCCATGACTTCGTCGTAATCGAGCAGGTTTTTACGGGCGAGGAAGTTGCGTTCCTCGACCTTGCGCTGCACTTCTGGATGCCCTTGGTGAGCATCTTGCTTTCGATGGCCTCGCCGTACTCCATGCCGATTTTCTTGAAGACGTTGATGACCCAGTCGCCCATGAACATCTTCAGGAGATCGTCCTGGAGCGAGCAGTAGAAGCGGCTGGAGCCCGGGTCGCCCTGCCGGCCGCTGCGGCCGCGGAGTTGGTTGTCGATGCGCCGGCTGGTGTGCCGTTCCGTGCCGATCACGTGCAGGCCGCCGCAGATTTTTGTCGTGGGCGTGAGGCCGTAGACGGCGACGAGCGGACTGTCGGCCGGCACTTTTTTCTCCGCCTTCGTGCCGCGCTGGACGAGCGTCCATTCCTTGGCGGCGGCGTCGTAGTTCGTGACATCGAACCAGGCTTCGGGGGCGAGCTTGATGTCGGTTCCACGGCCGGCCATGTTGGTGGCGATGGTGACGTTGCCGACGCGTTCGCCGTGATTGTTCACGTGCGTCTGCCCGGCGACGGCGACGATGTTGGCTTCGCGTTCGTGCTGCTTGGCGTTGAGCACTTCGTGCCGAATGCCGTACTTGCGGGCGACCTGGTTGCTGATGCGCTCGGACTTTTCGACGCTGGTGGTGCCGACCAGCACCGGGCGGCCGGCGTCGGAGTAGAGCTTGATCTCTTCGATCATCTGCTCCCATTTTTCCGGCTCGGTTCGGTAGACGCGGTCGTCGTAATCTTTACGAATGCGGTCGCGATTCGTCGGGATGGTGACGACTTCGAGCTTATAGATCTTCATGAACTCTTCGCTCTCGGTCTGGGCCGTGCCCGTCATGCCGCCGAGGTATTTGTAGAGTTTGAAGAAGTTCTGCAGGGTGATGGTCGCGAGGGTTTGCGACTCTTCCTTGATCTGGACGCGTTCCTTGGCTTCGATGGCCTGGTGCAGGCCGTCGCTCCACTGGCGGCCGACCATTTTGCGGCCGGTGTTTTCGTCGACGATGACGACTTCCAGCTGCCCTGTCGCCCGCGGGCCGGTGCCAATTTCGACGACGTAATCTTTATCGCGTTCGTACACCGCGTGCGCCCGCATGGCCTGTTCCATGAGGTGCGGCCAGGCGACGTTTTCGCCGACATAGAAACTGCCCACACCCGCCGCTTCCTGCGCCGCGGCGATGCCTTCGTGCGTCAGGTGAACGCTCTTGCGGTCCAGCTCCACTTCGTAGTACTGCACGAGGCCGGTCTTTTTCGACTCGGCGGCGGCGAGCTTTTCGGTCGCTTCCTTTTCGCGACCGGCGGCGGCGGCCTTGGCTTCCTTCGAGCCGGCGCGGTCGGCGTCGCCCTGGGCGGCCTTGATGGCGCGTTTCCAGTGCTCAACTTCGGCTTCCACCGCGCCGTACGGACGGTGCAGTTCAATGATCTTACGCGCGACGGCGTCGGCGGCGACGTACTTCTGCGGGTCGTCCTCGGCCGGGCCGCTGATGATCAGCGGCGTGCGGGCTTCGTCGATCAGAATGCTGTCGACTTCGTCCACGATCGCAAAATCCAAAGGCCCCTGCACCTGCAGGTCGGCCCGCTCTTTCATGTTGTCGCGGAGGTAGTCGAAGCCGAACTCAGAGTTCGTGCCGTAGGTGACGTCGCACTCGTACATCTTGCGGCGCTGGTCGCCGCCCGGGTCCATGTCCGACTGGATGTACCCGACACTCAGGCCGATGGCGGCAAAGGCGGGCATGATCCAGCTGGCGTCACGCTTCACGAGGTAGTCGTTGACGGTAACGACGTGGCACTTGTTGCCTTCCAGCGACCGTAGGAACGCCGCCAGCGGCGCGACGAAGGTTTTACCTTCGCCGGTCGCCATTTCGGCGATGCGGTTTTCGTACATCACCAGGCCGCCGATGAGTTGGACGTCAAAGCACCGCGCCCGGAACGGCGGCCGGCTGTCGGGGAAGGCGTCCTTCACGGCTTTGTAAATGGCGGGCGTGATCGGCACGCTCTTCCAGTCCGCCAGGCCGGCGATGAGCCGGTCTTCGATCTTGGCAAAGTCCTGGAACGCTTCTTCGTCCTTGAACAGTTCCGGATTGAACGTGTTCTCAGGATTGAAGATTTCACGAATGCCGATCTGCCGGTCCATCGCCTCGCGCACAATGGCGAGTGCTTCGGGCAGCACGTCGCTCATCTTGATCTTTTTATGGATCAGCTGATCGCGTAGCTGCTGCGTGCGGTCGCGGAGTTGCTCGTCGGTGAGCAGAATCACCTTCGGTTCAAAGGCGTTAACCTGGGCGACGAGGCGGCGGTAGCGTTTGACGAGGCGGTCGTTACGCGAGCCGAAAATTTTGGTGAGCGTGCTGCCGAACATAAAAATCCTGCGGAAAGACGGTTTAGCCGCCGACTCTGTCGGCGTTTTTCGGGGACGTTGAAGCAATTCGTCGCTCGCGAACGCGCCGACCAAGGTCGGCGGCTAAACAATGACGACGAAACGCGAACGAATCAGAATAAATCGTTCAAACGCCCGGCGGCGGCAGGCAGGTGCGGAGCGGGTCTAACTCAACGACCGCGACCGCCCGACTCGTGTGGCCGGCGGCGGTGCTGAGCGTGGGGAGCGGGAAACGGAGCGTCACCCGCTGCATGAGGCCGATGCGGGTGAAGCTGCTCTTCACCCCGCTCCCGAGCCGTTGCACCCAGGTGGTGCGTTCCGGCGCGGTGGCGATCGGTTCGGCGGACTTGGCGAGCGCCGGCTGACGGACGGCGATCGTCGCCGTCATCACCACGAGCATCAGCAAGAGTCGGCCGGTGAACATCGGAACACAGAATTATCCGCCCCATAAGCAAAAGCGTCAAGAAAATCGGTGATGGAGGGCGCAAAAAGAAACCGCCCCGGAGGCATTGGCTTCCGGGGCGGCGGTCGTTGGGCGAATCGTGAAGCAGACTTAAGCGCGACGGCGACGGCCGGCGAGCAGCCCGCCGAGGCCCAGCAGCGCGAGGCTGGCCGGTTCGGGGACGATGCGGAGGTTATCGGCAGTCCCCAGCACGCCGGCGGCGCGGACGTCGCTGTACAGGCCGACCGTGCCCCCATTGACGCCGGTCAGGCCGGTGCGGGTCGTCAGGACGGTGCGAACCGCGCTGGCGTCGTAATAACCGAGTTCGTAGCTGTCGGCGGCCGTGCGGGCGATGAACAGCGACGTGAAAGTCGGCGTCCACGGGCCGGTGAGCGTCAGTTCCGTCGTGCCGTTGAACCCGCGAGAGTAAATCTGGCCGTTGCTGCGGGCGTAAATGTTAACGTAATCGGCACGTACGTCGGTCGTGACGCTCGAACCGCCGACGTAAAGCCCCAGGTCTTGCGAGGCGGCATTGCGGGTGATGTCGACCTGCAGTTCTTCGCCGATGCTCAGGGTGGTGCTGTTTCGGAGCAGCACGCCCTGTTCGATGCCGTCATAGACCGAGGTATTGAACTCGACAGCGCCCGAGGTGACCTGCCAGGCGGTGGTGTTGTGAACACCGGCCGTACCGCCGGCATCGAGGATGCGGGTGGCGGTGTAGTTGGCGAGCGAGCCGCTCGTGAAATTGTCCAAAAACGCCGACGCTTGCGCCGCCGAACCCGCGGCGAGCACTGCCGCGACACACGCTACCAAAGCGGACCGAATCGAAACCATTTCTTCCTCCTGCAATGAAAAGACATGCACCAGACTCAGCAGCAGCGTGTGGCGATTCGCCCCGAGATGCCCCTGCCGTTTGGCGTGGAAACAGTATGAAGCGGTTGTTTCGGATCGCAACCCAATTATTTGCGGACTTACCCTTGTTTACATGACTGTTACATTTTATCGCCCGTTTTGCGTGGCTTTATGCCGAATGGTGAAATCAGGCGAGATGGAGCGGCGACTTCGGCGCATAAAAAGCCGCCGGTGCTCTGACGGGAGCAAAGTCCCGAGCATTTTCCCGGCGGCGGCGTACGGCCAATTCGCCCGCTGACTCAGGCCATGCGGCTTCGCATGTACCAGAGGGCGACCGAGGCGGTCAGAAAACCGCCAATAAGTTCGGAGTGCCCCATTCCGGAGATAGAAATCATCGGAACGCTGGCGAGAATCGCCGACGCATCCGCGGGACGGACGGTCGGCCGGTCCTGGTCGTCATTCGTCGGCCGCGTGGCGGCGCTGGTGAACGGCAGAATGAGCAGGCCGGCAATCAGCAAGAGGCCCACTTTTCGCAACATTCGACGGCGTGCTTGGATCGTTCTGCGATTCATCGTGAGTACTAATAGCCCTTCCTACGTGAACTCAACGTAAGAACGCCGGCTAACCCTTTTTCATTACGCGGTTAAGGACAAACTGTCGCGTTAACCCGGGCAAACTTTGCCGGCGTACGACCGTCGGCAGGTGGAGTGTGATCCGTCGCACGGGCGATTCGTTGCGTAAAAGCAGGAAGATTCAGGTTGCCCCGCCGAACGCGTTGCCGCCGGGGCCGGGACTTTTTTTACGAAGTTTTATTTTCGTCACTCGCCGGTTCCGACGTGTGATCCAAGTGCAGGCCGCACTCGGTCTTGGTTTGGCCCGACCACCGGCCGGCGCGCGGGTCTTCGCCTTCCTGCACCGGCCGCGTGCAACTCAGCGGATTGCAGCCGATGCTCAGGTAACCCAGACTCACCAGCGGATGGTAAGGCAAGCCGTGCTGTTTCATGTAAAGACCGATGTCACGACCGGTCCAAGGCAACAGCGGGCTGATGGCGTAGCAGTTGTTCCGCTTGCTCCACTCGACAATGCCCCGGCTCTTCCGGGTATCGGCCTGATCGCGCCGAATGCCCCGCAGCCAGGCGGCCGGGGCGAGTTCTTTCATCGCGCGGTCGAACGGCTCGTTCTTATTCGCCGCACAGCAGGGCTCGACGCCCTTCCGCCAGCCCGGGTCTTCCTCACCGGCATCCTGCAGGTAGCGGATCGGGTCGTTTTTCGTGTGATACGTCCAGATATTGAGGTCAAACCGCTTCCGCAGCTCGGCCATGAAATCGTGCGTTTCCGGGAAAAGATAGCCGGTATCGACCATCACGATCTTAATCCGCGGCATGACCGTGGCGGCCATGTGAATGAGGATCGCACTCTCGGCCCCGAAGCTGCTGGTCATGATCAGCCGTTCGCCGAACGTGTCTGCCGCCCATTGAACGATTTGCGGGGGCGACAGCGTTTCCAACTTCGCGTTGGTGGCTTCGAGATCGAAGGAGACGGGGGCGGTGGCTGTCGCGGGCATGAATGGAGTGTAGCAACTCCGCCCGGGCGTGTGTGACCCTGCCCACGACCTGCTGTGTTCCCTCCCACAGCAGGCCGCGAGGGTTCACGCGGCGATGTCCAGCGACGACCCGACGGCCGCCCCGGAGAAGAGCGACGACGTGTCCGTCGAGCCGCTCTGCAACATCTTGTAGAGAGACGACTTAAAGTCACTGACGCTGATGCCGGCGTTCGTCAGCATGGTCTCCAGCGAACTGCTGACCGTGCTGACCGAATCGTCATCGTCGTCTTCGTCGTCAGTTGACGACGTGGCCGAAGTGCCGTCGACCGCACCGGCGGGCGGTTTGCCCCCTGGCGGCGGGCCCTTGGCACCGTCCGGCCCGCCTTGGCCGCCGTCGGGCGGGGCCATTTCGGCGCGGAACGCGTCCATGTCGACGCCGGCGTCGGTGAGAACGCCGTCGATCGCCTCCTTCGGATCGGTTCCATTGGATTTGGCGGTCTCGACGGCCGAGTCGATTTTCGACCGCAGGTCGGTGAGCTTGTCGCCGGTGATGCCTTGGTCCTGCAAGGCGGTCGTGAGACGCTCGCCCCGGTCACCGCCCCGCTTGGCACGGCCGGTAGACGAGGCGTCGCTCGTGGACGACGTCGACTGCGTCGCCTGCGACTTGAGCATTTGCAGCCAGCCGGAATTTCCGGATACGCCGCTGACGGAAGACATGATGAACTCCTTTTCTTGTCCCTTGCCTTGAAACAACAACGTGTCACACGACCGTTGCGGGCAAGTGCGGCGTTCATCGACGGCAAAATCCCCGGAATATGAAAGTTTGTGATTCCGAGGAAAAATAAAGCGCCTTCATATTCGCTTCAGGAACGGCGTGTTCTTATGTCGTCGGCGAAACGTTCCGACGCGCGGCGAGTGCGTCGAAAAACGCCCGTGGCACGCGCCGCTTACCGCCCGCGTAGCCGAGGCTGATGGTCGGCTTGGTGCCGCCGTGGAAGTCGCTGCCACCGGTCGTGAGCAGGCCGTACTTTTTGGCGAGCGATTCGTACGCCTTCACCTGGTCGTCGGTGTGGTCGCTGTGCAGTGTCTCGATGCCGGCCAGGCCTTGGTCGACGAGGGATTTCACGACACGATCGAGTTCCGCCGCGTTCGTCGTGCGGAGTTGGCTGGGGTGGGCGAGCACCGGCACGCCGCCGGCGTCGCGGATGCGGCGAATGGCTTCGCGGGGCTCGAGGCGTTCCTTGTCGAAAAACGCACTGCCGCCCGGCGCGAGGTAGACGTTAAACGCCTGCTTGATCGTGCTGACGTACCCCTTTTTGAGCAGCACCGCCGCGATGTGAGGCCGACCGAGCACGCCGCCTTTGGCTTCGGCTTCGACCTCGGGCATGGTGATCTTGATGCCGAATTCCTGCAGCCGGGCGATGATCTTCGGGTTGCGGCTGTCGCGGCCGGCGAGAAGGTCTTCGCTCAGACTGACCAACGCCGGGCTCGTCGGGTCGACGCCGTAACCGAGCAGGTGCAGCGTGCCCGGGTGCGGGAAGGCGGCGCTGATCTCAATCCCCGGCAGGAAGTCGATGCCGACCTCCGCCGCCCGCTTCGCCGCCTCCGCCACGCCGGCGACAGTGTCGTGGTCGGTCAGTGCGATCGCGGACAGGCCTTGCGTTTTGGCGAGGTCGACGACCTGCGTCGGCGTAAACGTGCCGTCGCTGGCGGTGGAATGGCAGTGCAGGTCGACGTAGTTCACTTACAGGCCTGACTCGGCCGCGGGTTTGGCGGACTGATCGGGGGGCGGCACTTCAATGCGGCCGCCGGCTTCGCTGCTGGCGTCGAGGATGAACTTCTCGGTACGGAAGCCTTGCCCGCTGACGACTTTCCCCGTCACCACGATCGGGCGACCGACGGCGTC
Source organism: Tepidisphaeraceae bacterium (assembly GCA_049840775.1). Lineage (GTDB taxonomy): Bacteria > Planctomycetota > Phycisphaerae > Tepidisphaerales > Tepidisphaeraceae > RYN-431. Next base: position 478,253 of record JASGJJ010000002.1, on the reverse strand, counting down.
GATGCCCCAGCGTACGCGGGTTTTAAGCGGGATGTACCCGCCGTCGGACAGGCGGACGATCGCCCCCTGCGGGCTGTTGCCGGCACTGCCTTTGACGGTCACGGTATGCCCCTCGTATTCCGCCCAGTCTTCCGGCGAAGTCGTCAATTCCGACGACATCCCCAGGCCATGACAGCCGGCCAAAAGTACGAGCGACAAACAGACGGCAAATTGCTTTCGCATCGGTGACCTCAAGGGGAATGACGAGGTGACCGGGTGACAAGGTGATGGGGTGAAATCCGTTTTCACCTTGTCCCCATTCACCTTGTCACCTTGTCATCCGCCTTACGCCTGAAGGTAACCCTTCTCATCAAGATAGGCCAGAATCTGCTTGGCGGCCTGCTCCGGCGTGGCGGTTTCGGTGTCGATGACCAGCTCGGCGTTTTCAGGGGCTTCGTACGGGTCGTCGATGCCGGTGAATCCCTTCAATTCGCCGGCGCGGGCCTTCTTGTACAGGCCCTTCGGGTCGCGCTTCTCGGCGGCTTCAAGGCTGACCTTGATGTAGACCTCGACGAACTCGCCGGCGCCGTTGTTCTTACGGACGGCGTCGCGGTCGGCGCGGTACGGGCTGATGAAGCTGGTGATGGCGATCACGCCGGCGTCGGCGAAAAGCTTGGCGACTTCGCCGATGCGGCGGATGTTTTCCGTGCGATCCTCGGCCGAGAAACCGAGCCCGAACCGCTTGCTCGCCGCCTCACTGTAACCGGCCTTGTCGGCCAGGTCTTTGGCACCCTTGTTCAGGCCGAAGCGGACGTTATCGCCGTCAAGGCGGTACGCCGTTTTGCCCAGGTGCAGCAGCATTTGTTCGAGGATGACGGCGATCGTCGACTTACCGGCCGCGCTCAGGCCGGTCATCCAGAGGGTGACGCCCTTCTGTCCGAGGAGCTTCTGACGCTCGTCGCGGGAAACGGAGCCTTCGTGCCAGGTGATGTTCGTGTCTTTATTGGTGAGAATTCCCATAGGTCAAGGCGAGAATAGCGGAACAATGCGAAGTTTCAAAACCAATCCGACTAATTCCGGGGGAATTGTTCTGACAGCGGTTATCAGGTGCCACGCTGCAGCGCAGCTGCTGGTCTTTTGAGGATCCAAAAGATCAGCAGCTGCGCTGCAGCGTGGCAGGTTCGATCATTGATTGGGTTCTCGTGCGATCATTTTTCGATCGGGACGAAGGTGAACTTTTGTCCGCCGACGGACGCATCGGCCATCAGGCCGCCGCGGTTGTCGACGAAGACGGCGACGCCGTTGTTGTACTTCGCGCTCGCCGCCCCGCCGCTCTTAAGGGCGACCGCCGAAGCGTCCGCCGCGAAGGCGAGCTTGCCGTTCTTGAAGTCGTTTAACGCCAATGCGTTCTGGAAGACGATCACTTCCGCGAACGTCTGCCCGCCGACGGTCGCGCCGACGCTGACCTTGCTCATGTCGGCGTAACCGATGGCGGTTTCGCCCTGGTAGACGATCCCGCGCCCGTACGTGCCGCCGACCACCAGACCGCCTTTGCCGACTTCCGGGAAGACGACATAGCCGGCCGAGGTGTCAATGAACGCCTTGAGGTCCGGGTCTTCGCGATAGAAACGCTTCAGAGCGACCCCGGCGGAATCCGACAAATCTTCCTTGGCGGCGTCCGACTTCGGGGCCGTCGCGCAGCCCGCCGCCAGTGACATCAGGGCGACAACGGAAATCACGGTCTTCAACATTCGCATGTCTGCTCTTTCGGCAAAGGTATGACCAATTCCTAGGCGTGACGGAAGAATGAAACTGTGAGTTTGCCGTGAATTGCTCATTATTCCTCCGGAAACCTGAGGCGGTTTCGTCTTCCCAACGCCCACGGGACGCCTATACTTTTGGCCCGTGACCCCCGAGATGACCGGCCGAGTCTCACCGCAGGAGCGAGGCGTGTGGTATTTCCTGCACGCGCTCGGCCGGGGAGCGCTGCCGGACTCGGTGGAGGTCGCCGGGCGAACCCTGCGGGTGTCGCGATTCATCAAGCACGACTTCTTCGCTGCCACCGGCTTTTATGACGACGCCGAGACGGGCGAGCGGTACGTCGTGAAGATCGCGCGGACCGAATCCCTGCTGGGCCTCCCCATGCGTTGGCTGGGCCGGATGATCAATCGGCGTGAGATGCGGTTCTACGGCCGACTGAGCGACCTGCCGAACGTCCCCGCGGTGCTCGGGCCCGTCGGCAACACCGGCTTCGCCCACGCCTACGTCGCCGGCCGGCCGCTGGAAAAGGATCTGCCGATTCCCGACGGGTTTTTCGACGAACTGCTGACCCTCGTCGACCGCCTGGCCGAGCGTGGGATTGCGATCGTCGACACGAACAAGCGTGAAAACATCATCCTCGGCAACGACGGGCGGCCGCACCTGATCGACTTCCAGATCAGCTACGACACGCGCGACCTGTTCGACCTCTGGCCGGCGGGCCCGATCCTGCGGATGTTTTATCGGACCGACCGTTATCACATTCTCAAGCACAAGGTCCGGCTTCGCCCCGATTTAGCCACGGAAGCGGATCGGCATATTGTAAATCATCGGAATGTCATCATCCGGTTGCATCGGACGCTGACACGCCCATACTTCCTGATTCGGCGGCGTCTGTTCTCGCACCTTCGGCGAAGGGGAAACTGATGCCGGAAGGATCGAAATGAGGGAGAAGTAGCTGGGAGCTAGAAGTTAGTAGCTAGGAGCAAGCCAAGATGTGTCTTCTCCTAGCTACTAACTCCTAGCTCCTAACTCCTTCCCCGAAGGAACTCCATGAACGTCCTCGTCGCTGGCGGCGCTGGTTACATCGGTTCGCACACGGCCAAGCTGCTCAAGGCGGCCGGGCATACGCCGGTGATCTATGACAACTGTGGTCGCGGGCATAAGGAAGTCGTCGACATCCTGAAAGTGCCCGCAGTCTTCGGCGAGCTCGACGACCGCGCCAAGCTCAAGGCCGCCCTGCTCGATCACAAGATCGACGCCGTCATTAACTTCGCCGCCTTCGCGTACGTCGGCGAGAGCGTCCACCAGCCGCTGATGTACTACCACAACAACGTCGGCAACGTGGTCATCATGCTGGAGACCATGCTCGAAGCCGGCGTGAAGAAGTTCGTCTTCAGCAGCACCTGCGCCACCTACGGCGACCCGGACACCGTCCCCATCACCGAAGACGAAAGCAAAAAGCCCGTCAGCCCTTACGGCCGCAGCAAGTGGATGACCGAGCAGATCCTCCAGGATTTGGCGGCCGCGGATAAGACCTTCAAATTCGCCGCCCTGCGCTACTTCAACGCTAGCGGCTGTGCACTCGACGGCGAAATCGGCGAAGACCACGACCCGGAAACGCACCTGATCCCTGTCATCCTGCAGTGCCTCGTCGGCGTGCGCGACAAGATCACCGTCTTCGGCACGGATTACCCGACGCCCGACGGCACGAACGTCCGCGACTACATCCACGTCGAAGACCTCGCCGACGCGCACATCAAGGCCATCGGCGCGCTGGACAAGCACCAGACCATCCAGTGCAACCTCGGCACCGGCCGGGGGTTTAGCGTCAAGGAAATCATCAGGACGGTGGAAAAAGTCACCGGAAAAACGGTGCCCGTGGAGTACGGCCCACGCCGCGCCGGCGACGCCATCGCCCTCTGGGCCAACCCCGCCAAAGCCAAGGAACTGCTCGGCTGGGAAGCCCAGCACAAGGACCCGGAAACCATCATCCGTTCCGCGTGGAACTGGATCCAGAAACACCCGCGTGGCTACGCGGGCAAGTGATCGTCTGGCGCGAGGAGTGAGGGAAATAAAAAGCGGTGAGGGTGCTCCCGACGACCACCCCCACCGCTGGTACGTCTCGGTGCTAAGGGTGCTATCGACGCACTGAAAGACCGACGTCATTAATTTCCTTTCATGCGCAGGAGTTTGCAAGATGTCTCAGAAGCCTTCAGTCGTTTTGATTCCCGGTGACGGCATCGGTCCGGAAGTGACCGGCGCCGCCCGGCGTGTGCTCGAAGCCGCCGGCTTCGACGCCGACTGGGTCGTCGTTCCCGCCGGCGCCACCGCCCTCGAACAGGGTCACGACAATGTCCTGCCGGACATGACCCTCGAAGCGATCCGTAAGCACAAGGTCGCCCTCAAGGGCCCGGTCACCACGCCCGTCGGAAAGGGCTTTAAGAGCGTCAACGTGCAGCTGCGCCAGAAGCTCGGCCTGTACGCGGCCGTGCGGCCGGTCCGCAGCCTCGGCGGCGTCAAGACGCGGTACGACGGCGTCGACCTGGTCATCGTCCGAGAAAACACCGAAGGCCTGTACAGCGGCATTGAGAACGAGATCACGCCCGGCGTCGTCACCAGCATGAAGGTCGCCACCGAGCCCGGCTGCACCCGCATCGCCAAGTACGCCTTCGAATACGCCGTCGAACGAAAGCGCAAAAAAGTCACGGTGTTCCACAAAGCGAACATCATGAAGCTGACCGACGGCATGTTCCTCAACTGCGCCCGCAAGGTGCGTGAACAGTACCCGGGCATCGAGTACGACGAAGTCATCATCGATGCCGGCTGCATGAAACTCGTCCAGGACCCGTCGCAATTCGATGTGCTCCTGATGGAAAACCTCTACGGCGACCTGCTCAGCGACCTCTGTGCCGGCCTCGTCGGCGGACTGGGCGTCGTGCCGGGCAGCAACATCGCCGCCGACACCGCCGTCTTCGAAGCCGTCCACGGCAGCGCCCGACCTCGCCGGTAAAGGCCTGGCGAACCCACTGGCGGTCATCATGAGCGCGGTCATGATGCTCAACTACCTCCACCGCCATGACATCGCCGACAAGATCAAGGCGGCATACAACGCGGTACTGGGTGAACAACAGCCTCGCAACCTCACCCGCGACCTCGGCGGCACGGCGACGACCGAAGAATTCGCCGACGCACTGATCACCCGGATGTAATCCGTCCAACCCACAGCCCCCACCGCATCGCCGCGAGCCCGCTCGCGGCGATGCGTTTTTTGCCTTAAGTCACTTTTTTCACACGGCGTTTGTTCGCGCTATTTTCAAACGCGCAGCGCACCGTAACGGTCGGCCCAGCCAAAGCTTCGTTGCGAAAATTGGGTGGCCGTATTGCGCACTGAATTGCCCTGCTTAACAGATGACTTAGGCCATTTCGTCGACCGATCGGCCCGTGGAGGGCGGCAGTCCCCTGCCGCCGGTGAGCACGAATAAGCGTCACGGAGTGACGCCCTGCAAAACGCGTTGTAACCATTCGGCAGCGAGATGTCGGCGAAAAAATGCGGTTTTTCCGGCTTTTTGCGCAACGCGACCGCCCCGGTTCCGGAGGTCCGAAACCAGGGCGGCAAGGTGTTTGGGTTGATTCGCCGGGTTACGCCCGACGCCGACGCAACATCGCCAGGCTGCCGATCGCGAGCGTGGCCAGGGCGGTCGGTTCCGGGACGCTGCTGGCGGTCGACCAGACCAGTTGCAGGTCGGGCCGGGCGCTGGCGTCTTCGGCGCCGGTGAAGTTGATCATCCAGCCGTCGGTGGTGCCCGCCGACCGCAGCGCCCAGCCGTAGTTCGTGCCGCCGGCGAGCGCCGCCTGGACGTACGCGGTCACGTCGAACAGCGCCTGGCTGCCGTTGATCATGCCCGTGACTGACGACAGTTTCGTGCCGCTCGGGCCGGTCGCGCCGTATTCGGAGTAGCCCTTGGCGACGGTGAAGTCGGCGTCGAGGGCGTCGAGCTGCCATTCGCCGGGCGAGCGAGAATTATCGCTCGATTCGCCGGTGGAGACAACGAGTGTCGCCGAGAGGAGGACGGCGTCGGGCGTGGGCTTGGCGGCGGCGAGGCCGTCGAACCGCATGACGGCGGTGCAGTCGCCGACGGTCGGGTCCGCCAGGTCGAGGAAGTTCTGGCTGATGTACTGCCCGTCGGTCGTGAGGTCCCGCTGCACGTACGCCATCGTCGTGCCCGAGTAGCCGTTCACGCCTTGTTGAAGGTGAGTGACGGAGACAGGGTCGGTGGTGTAGGTGACGCTGAGTTGCGGCCGGCTGGCGACGGTGGCGTGGGTGGCCGAGCGGACGGTCCAGCCGTCGGTGCTGTTGCCGCCCGTGCCCGCCTGCACGGCAAAGCCGTAGTTCGGCGTCGTGCCCGCCGCCCAGTCGCGAACCGCCTGCGTGACATTGACGGAGACGGTGGTGTTGATAGCTTGAGCGCCAATGCCGGCGATCGCCCGCGTGGCGGTGCCGCTGAGGTACGACGGGCCGACATTCACCGGCGTGCCGACGGGGGCGGTGGTGTCTGTGACGAAATTGTTGTACGTCGTGGTCGCCGGGTCGAACGGGCGGAGCAGCGTCGCCACGCCGTACGGGCCGCCGGATTGCGAGTTGCTGCCGTTGTGCGTGGTGAGTGTGAGTGTCGCACTGAGCACGGTCGCGCCGGCCGGGATCTGCGACGCCGTGGCACCGAAGATGCTGTCAAAGCGGATCAGGCCCTGGGCGTCGGGCGAGTTGGCCGGCGTCGCGGAGTCCAGGCCGTCGAGGGCGAGGATGTTCGTGCCGGCGATCACGGTATCGGCGGTGGCGGTGGAGATCAGTTCGTTCACCGTGCCGGTGTACCCGTTGACGCCGTTTTGGAACGTGACGGTTCCGGTGGCGGCTAGTGCCGGTGCCGCGGCCGAGAGCGCGAGTGTGGCGATCAGATTCTTGCGTTGCATTGTCTTCCCTTTTGAAAGCGATTGTCCCGGCCGCAGGCATCGGCGGCCGGGGTGGTGAGTTAGTTCGTGAAGACGTAGCGGCTCCACGAGCGGCCGTAGCGGTCGCCGGAAACCGTCGTTGAGCTGATGATCAGACCGGGGCAGTATTTCTGCGTGAAAACGGTGTTCTGCGCCAGGCCCTGATAGCTGTTGACGAACGTCTTGATGTATTCGGGCCCGCGGCGGACGAACTCGACGTGGCCGTCGCCGAAGCCGAAATTCGCGCCCTCTTCGCCGTGGTTGTTCCCCTTGTTCGGCCAGTTGTTCATCTTGGCGAAGTCGGTGGTGGAATCCTTGTCGATGTCGGCAATCAGGATCGTGGTGGTCGGGCCGACGAGCTTGCCGAACTTCTTCAGCACGGCCAGCGGCGCGTCGGCTTCAGTGTTCGGCGTCTTGTAACGCGGGTCCAGCGTATTGCTGATGCCCATCTGCCCGTTGTAAGTCCCGAACTTCCGGCCATCGAGCACGCGGCCGTCGGCCCAGACGCCGCCGGTGTACCAGGCGAACGGTTCATAGCTGTGGCCGACGGAATTGCGGTCGCTCGCCGAGACGGCGATGTCCTGCAGCACCTTCAGCGGGTAGCGGTGTTCCCAACCCGTCGTGGAAAAGAAGACGTCGCGGCGGATGGTGTTCGACGCCGCCGGGCAGAGGGCGACACTCGGGTCTTTGATGTACTGCGGAACGAGATGGCCGAGCGAGTCGTCGCCGCCGTCGTCGTTCGGGAAATACGCCGAATTGCGATTCTCCTGGCAGCGCAGGAACGACGCCTGGAGCATCGACCGGATGTTCGCGGCACACTTGATCTTATACGCCGCCTGGCGGGCACGATTCAGGCCGGGCATCAGGATAGCGATGAGCATCGCGATAATTCCGATGACGACCAGTAACTCGACGAGCGTGAAACCGCGTCGGACGGCATTTCGACGTGTGTTGTTCATGGGATGAGTATGAATGCCGGACGTTCAGCGTCCGTAAAGATGACTATTGCTGATCGTTAAATTCGCACAAAGAACACTTGAGACCCGTCGGCGTTTTACGCCTTCTGGATGCCCGGCCGGCCGGCTTCGACGACGAACTTCGCGGACCTTGGCGTCGGCATTGGCTTCGGTGACTTTGGCGACGGTGACGTAATCGGTGTTCCAGAGTTTGGGCGTGAGGGTGCAGCGGACGTAGCCGCGTTCGCGGTTGTGGTAACGCAGGCCGGGGTTGTCCGAGAGGAGTCGGCCGACGCCCTTGGGCTGGTCTTCGCCGTCGCCGCCGCTGGCGATGCTCGTACCGACGAATTCTGCCGCCACGATCGGCTTGTCTGCTTCGCGGTCGTCGACGCGGAGGTCGTTGACATAATTCGCGTGCACGTCGCCGGTGAGGACGACGGGGTTGGAGACGCGGGCGTCCTGCATGTACTTCACGATTTCCATGCGTTCGTGGGCATAGCCGGACCAGGCATCCATGTTGTAGACGTCTTCGTTGGGCTCATCGGCGGCGTGTTCTTTCAACATGCCCATCATGACCTGCTGCGCGATGACGTTCCACGTGCCACGCGACGCCTTGAGGCGGTCTTTCAGCCACGCTTTCTGGGTTTTTCCCATGATCGTCTGGTGGTCCGACATGGCGGCCTCGTTCAGCGGCGCGGCGCGGTCGTTGTTGGGCTGATCGGTGCGGAACTGGCGGGTGTCGAGAATCGTGAGATCAGCCAGGCGGCCGAAGGAGGCGGCGCGGTAGAGCTGCAGATTCGGGCCCTTCGGCATGGAGCGGGCGCGGAGCGGCATCATTTCGTAGTACGCCTGGTAGGCGGCCGCACGACGTTTGAGGAACTGCGAGATCGACAGCCCGACTTTGCCGTCGATGTCGTCGGCGTAATTGTTCGATACCTCGTGGTCGTCCCACGTCACCCACCACGGGCAGCGGGCGTGGGCGGCCTGCAGGTGCTTGTCAGACTTGTATTGCGCGTGACGCAGGCGATAGTCGGTGAGCGTCATCAGCGGGCCGCCCGCTTCGGTCGGGCTGTGCCGACGCACGCCGCTGCCCTTCTTGCCCGGTGCGGCCTCGTAGATGTAGTCGCCGAGGTGGAAGATCAGATCAAGCTCATCCTCGGCCATGTGCTGGTAGGCGGTGTAGAGGCCGGCTTCGTAGTGCTGGCAGGAGGCGAAGGCGAAGCGGAGTTGCTCCGGCATGACACTGGCTTCGGGCAGCGTGCGGGTGCGGCCGACGGGCGACTCGGCGTCGCCGGCGCGGAAGCGGTAAAAATACCAGCGGTCCGGCCGAAGCCCGCTGACCTCGGCGTGAACCGAGTGCCCGAGTTCCTTCGACGCGACGGCAGTCCCCTTCTGCACGACCTTTTTCATCCCCTCGTCCTCGGCGACTTCCCAGGAGACGTTCACCACCCGGTCCCCCATGCCGGCGTCCGGGAGCGTGAGATCGGGAGCGAGCTTGGTCCAGAGCACGACGCTGGACGAGTCCGGGTCGCCCGACGCCACGCCGAGCCCGAACGGATCGGTCGAAAATGCGGTGCGGCCGGCGGTCTGGGCGAGGGCGGCACGCTCGCCGATTAACGGAATCGCGGCCAGCGAACCGAGGAAGCCGACGAACAGGCGGCGGCTGATTCCATTTTCAGAACGAACGGCTTCGGGAATGCGATCAAGGTCTAACATCGGCGGCGTCCTCGGAGGAAAAATCCGGCCGCCCGGAACGAATGGGCGGCGTGAAGTGGCGGAACTATCGCCCGCCGAACGTCCGAGAAAAGGGCCTCTTTAAACTTTCGCCCGCCGCTGACACGCCCTTAACACCCCGCCACGGCCAGTAAACGCCCGTTTGGCGGTCGAATCTGCGCTGAATCGCAAATTTCACCCGGGAACAAAATGAAGAATCGTTAATGCATGCTTCTGAAACGACCGAAGAATAGAGCACCACAGTTTATTCTCCCTGCGTCGTTTTTCCCCGACGACGACGCAGGACAGATGGGGCCGGACGCGTGTCCGGCCCTCTTTTTTGCGCTACGAAAAGCCCAGCACCGGGTGCGGCTCGTACGGCGCTTCGAGCGCGGCGACCTCATCGGCGGAAAGCGATAACTGCTCGGCGGCGATCGCGTCGGCCAGGTGAACCTGCTTCGTCGCACCGACGATCGGCGCCGTGACGAACGGCTTGGTGAAGTGCCAAGCGAGTGCGACCTGGCTCATCGACACGCCCCGCCGCCCGGCGATGGCTTGGACGGCGTTGACGACCTGCTGATCGGCGGCCTCGGTCCGGGCGTAGAGCGTTTTGCCGAACTCGTCGGTCGCGGCGCGTTCGCCCGCCTGGCGCTGGTCCCAAGGCCGCGTCACGCGGCCGCGGGCGAGCGGGCTCCACGGGATGACGCCGACGCCTTCCGCCTGGCAAAGTTTCATCATTTCCCGCTCTTCTTCGCGGTAGATGACGTTGTAGTGATTCTGCATGGAGACGAGGCGCGTCCACCCGTGCAGGTCGGCCGTGTAGAGCGCCTTGGCGAACTGCCAGGCGTGCATGCTGCTGGCGCCGATGTACCGCGCCTTGCCGGCTTTGACGACGTCGTGCAGGGCTTGGAGCGTTTCTTCGATCGGCGTTTCGTAGTCCCAGCGGTGGGTCTGGTAGAGGTCGACGTAATCCGTGCCGAGGCGGGTCAGGCTGGCGTCGATTTCCTGCATGATCGCCTTGCGGCTGAGGCCCGCGCCGTTGGGCCCGGGCCGCATTCGGCCGTGGACTTTGGTCGCCAGCACGTATTGTTCGCGGGGCAGGAGTTCGCGCAGCAGTTTGCCGACGATTTCTTCGCTCGTCCCGTCGCTGTAGACGTTGGCGGTGTCGAAGAAGTTAATGCCGCCCTCGACGGCCTGTTTAAAGAACGGCCGGGCCTGGTCTTCGGGCATGGTCCAGAGGTGCGGCCCGCGTTCGGGGACGCCGTAACTCATGCACCCGAGGCAGATTCGCGAGACTTTCAGGCCGGTTTTTCCGAGTCGAACGTAGTTCATCGATGCTGTTCCCTGTTTACCGGTTGCGGGCCGGCGTGGTCCGGCGATGATAGGCGGTCTGCCGCGTTCGTTCACTGACTGACGTTGTTCCAATGACTGCCTCAACCGAAACCGCCGCTGAGAATCTTGATTGTGACTGCCCCGCCGAAGACGCGCTCATCGGCGTGACGATCGCCGCGCACCCCGAAGTCGGCACGGAAAAAAGCGGGCCGATCTTCGGCATGGTGCTGCTGCTGGGCACGCTCGCGGCGATGGGCCCGCTGGCGATCGACATGTACCTGCCGGGCTTCCCGGCGATGGCGCGTGAACTGGGCGTGACCGAATCTGATCTTCAGGGCACGCTGGCGGCGTATTTCATCGGGCTGGCGTTCGGGCAACTCGTGTACGGCCCCGCCGCCGACCGCTGGGGCCGAAAAGGGCCGTTGTTTTTTGGCCTGGCGCTCTTCGGAGTCGCCTCGATCGGTTGCGCGATGGTCCATTCCCTCAGCGCCTCTCATCGGCCTGCGCATGCTGCAGGCGCTCGGCGGGTGCGCGGAGATGGTGATCGCCCGTGCTATCGTCCGGGACAAGTTCGCGCCGCGCGACGCTGTCCGTGTCTTCAGCGGACTGGTGCTGGTGATGGGCGTCGCGCCGATCCTCGCCCCGCTTACCGGCGGCTGGCTCGTCGGGCACCACGGCTGGCGGGCGATCTTCTGGGCGTTGGCGGCATCGGCGATCGCGATTTTCCTCGTCATCGCTTTCTTCTTCCGCGAATCACTCCCGCCCGAACGCCGCGTCAAAGACTCGCCCGCGGGAATCGCACGGGTTTACGGCGCGCTCCTCCGCGACGTCCCCTTCATGGCGTTCGCGGCCGTCACCGGCCTGGTGTCGGCGGCGCTGTTCGTTTACGTCGGCGGCTCGCCGCTGGTGTTCATGAAGATCTACGGCATCAGCGAGACGCACTTCGGCTGGTTCTTCGGCGCGAACGCCGCCGGCCTGATCGGCATGTCGCAAGTCAACGGCGCACTCGTCCACCGCGGGTACAGCCCCGGCAAACTCCTGAAGATCGCGCTCGTCGTTTCGACCCTCAGCGCCAGTGCGATGCTGGCCGTCGCGGTCACCGGCGTTGGCGGATTCTGGGCGCTTTACGCGACGATCTTCACCTGCCTGGCGTGCTGCGGATTCATCTTCCCCAACGCCACCGCACTGGCGATGGCACCACACGGCAAGCGGGCGGGCGGCGCGTCGGCGATGCTCGGGTTCGTTCAGTTCCTGCTCAGCGGCATCGGCGGGTTTTCGGTCAGCGAAATCGGCGCGACCACGCCTAAACCCATGGCCGCCCTGATGTTCGCGTTCACCGCCGCCGCACTACTGGTCAGCCTGTTGGCGTCACGACGCGTGGCGGGTTCAATTGACGCCCCAGGCACTCCGGATTTCGCTCACTAGCGGGCTTGCCGTCATCGCTCAAAGCGGGTCAAGCGTTTCACGCACCCGACTAGGGGAATCTTCCAATCGTCGTCCGACGTGCTGCCGCGTGCGTACTGTTTTGTTGCGATGACCTTGACGACGCCGATTCACGATGCGAAGGATGGCATCTCAGCGATCACCCGAATGGAACTGCTACAGAAACACCAGAACGCCTTGGCCCGCTCGATCGGTGCCCTTGCCCCCGTGGAAGGCGCGAACGTCACCCGTTTGTCGGGCGTAACCCTTTACCGCGTGACCGAACCGCAGCCGCCGTCGCCGACGCTTTATAACGCCAGCATCGTACTCGTCGGGCAAGGCGTGAAACGCGCGCACCTGGGCACGGAGATTTACGAATACAGCCCGAGCAACTTCCTGGTGATGACCTCCCCCATGCCGCTGCTGTGTGAGATCGTGGCCTCACCGAAGGTGCCGGTGCTGACGATGACGGTCGAGATCGACCCGAGCTTGCTGTCGGAGTTGATCATCGAAACCGGCGAGAGCGCCGCCACGGGGCCGTCGCCGCGCGGGGTGTATTCCGCGGCCGTCACGCCGGCGGTGATCGACACCGGCGTGCGTCTGCTGAACTGCCTGGCGAACGACGAATCGTCCCGCGTCCTCGGCCGACAGACGGTTCGGGAGCTGATCTACCACGTCCTCTCCGGGCCGCAGGGGCATTTGTTGCGTGCACTCTCCCCTGCGGGCGGCCGGACCGCGCAGCTGGGGCGGGTGATTCGGCACATGAACGCCAACTTCGACAAGCCGATGAGTGTCGAAGACCTGGCGAAAATGGCACACCTGAGCGTGCCGGTCTTCCACCAGCACTTTAAAGCCGTCACCGCCACCTCGCCGCTGCAATACATCAAGGCCGTCCGGTTGACCAAGGCGCGGCTGCTGATGATGCAGGACGGCCTGAGCGCCAAAGAGGCGTGTCGGCAGGTGGGTTACGAGAGCGATTCGCAGTTCAGCCGCGAGTTCCGGCGGTATTTCGGCACGTCGCCGGTCGCCAGCGTCCGGGGCATGGCCACGACGGCGGAGTAAGGGCAATAAAAAAGCCCGTCTCTCGCCGGGGCGAAAGACGGGCTGCATTGAATGGGTAGAGCCGGGATCGAACCGGCGACACCGGCATTTTCAGTGCCGTGCTCTACCAGCTGAGCTATCTACCCGTCGAACGGGCGGGCCAGTATGCCAGAGCACGGCCACCGACGCAAGCGTTCGGCCCGCCAAAAGTCCTCTGCGGCAGTCTGCTGCAGGGTAATTCTGCGGATTTGTCATCTTCCGCTCATCTATTCCTGTTAATACGCTGTAACGATTGCGTCAGTGAACGCAGTAGACACGCGGCCGCAACGCCTGCCAGGCACGAGAAGGAAGACTCTGAACATCAAACGCTTTAAAGCCGGCGTACTCCTGTTCCTGTTCCTCGGCGTGCTGTACTGGGGCTGCGGCCGATGGTCGACGGGCTCGGCGTCCGGGCCGGCGCTCGCCGCACCGCCCACGACCCGCCCCGCCTCCGCCAAACTCCGCCTGGCGACATTCAACATCCACTCCGGCGTCGGTGGGAAGGACGACAAGTTCGACCTCAACCGCACCGCCGAAACGCTCCGCGGTGCCGACGTCATCACCCTGCAGGAAGTCGCCGGCGGCGGCCTCTTCTCGCCGGACCAGGCGCAGCTGCTCGGCGGCATTATGGGGATGACCGCCCTCTTCCAGCCGACCGAAACGCACTTCTGGATGCCCGCCTTCGGCAACGCCGTCCTCACCAACCGCCCGCTCGGCCCGTGGAGCCGCACTGCACTGCCGAACGGCTACCGCATGGCGCACCGCAGCATGGTGCAATTCACTGTGCCCATCGGCGATAAAACCCTCACCGTGCTGGCGGTTCACCTCGGCAAAAAGTCGGACCGGCAGCGACAGTTCGAACTGGTCACGAAAACCTTCAAAGCCCTCCCCGAACCGGCCGTGCTGATGGGCGACCTCAACACGCGGCCGTACGAAAATATGATGATCGGCTTCCTCAAAACCAGCGGCGCGACCGACGCGCTCGGCCAATACCTTGCCCCGGGCGACCGGGTGGATTACATCATCACCCGCGGGCTCAAATGCACGAACGCCGGGCTCATCGACATCGGCGCGTCCGACCACCCTTCCGCTTTCGCTGAAATCGAGGCCGAATGATTCGCTCGTCCCGCCGCTCATTGACCTGGCTCGACGTCGGCCTGCTGGCTTTACTCGCATTGCTCTTTTACGGCCCGGCGATCTGGGGCCACCGGCCGCTCTCGGTGCACGAAGCGCGTCTGCCGCAACTGGCGCGGGAGATGGTCTGGTTCGACGGCGACTGGCTGCTGCCGACCAGCGGCGGCCGGCCGTGGCTGGAACGCCCGCCGCTGCCCCACTGGGCGACCGCCGTCTCGATGATGTTCTTCGGCGGGAGCACCAACTCGCTGAGCGCGCCCCGCATGCCGACCGCCCTTTGTGGCTTTCTCATCGGCTGGCTGGCGGCGTGGATGGCGGCCCGCTGGTTCGGCCGGGGTGTCGGCCTGCTGGCCGGGCTCGTCACGATCAGCTCCTACGAAATCTACCAGTACGCCACCCTCGCCGAGGACGACATTTACCTCGGCCTCATCGTCACGGCGGCGATGGCGCTGTTCGTCCGCGCCCGCTGGCCGATCAACGCCAAAGACCGCCCGCTGCCGGGCAATCCGCTCGTCAGTTTCCTCAGCCTGCGGCCCTGGCACGTGACGCTGTCGTTCGTGCTGCTGGGCCTGACGAATCTCGTGAAGGGCCCGCTCGTCGGCGCGATGCCCGTGTTCGCAACGGTCGGGATTCTGGTACTGCTGGACCGCGACTGGAAAACCCTCCGCCGCATCGGTTGGCTCTGGGGCGGCGTCATCTTCCTGGCGCTCACGCTCGCCTGGCCGGTCTGGGCGTGGAAGCATTACCCCGACGTCGTCGCCAACTGGCGGTACGACATCCTCGGCCAGTCCGAGTTCGAGCCCGAAACCGCCGCCAAGTGGAACGAGCCGGCCTGGTACTACCTCACCGTGCTGCCGCTCTCGCTGGCCCCCTGGACCTGGGCGACCGTCATCGGCCTTATTGCAACAGCCGGTAAGGCGTGGCGGCGTCGTGGGTCGCCGTACCGGTTCATCTGGTGCTGGGCGTTCGTCAGCCTGCTGCTGCTGTCGGCCGCGGCGAGAAAGCATCACCACTACCTCGTCCCGACGATGGTGCCCTGGGCGATCCTCAGCACGCTCGGCCTGGTCTACACCGGGCGTTGGCTCGCGGCGCGGGCGAAGGCCGTCACCCTGCCGCGGCTGACGACCACGGTTCTGGCCGGCTGTGTGATCGCCGGCGGCTTCGTGCAGTTGCGCGTCGCCGGGCGAGACGACCGCACGCTCGCCGAACTGGATCTGATGTCCCGCATGAAGAAGAACGTCCCGCCCGGCGAGCCGGTCTTCATCAACGCCGACACCGACTCGCTCCGCTTCTTCCGCCTGCAGTACACGATTCGGCGGGATTCGCACTTGATACAGAATCTCAGCTTCCTGCTCAGTGAGGACCTGAATTGGCCGGAATTGTTCGTGCTGACGAAGGTTTCTGATCTGCCGTACCTCCGCCGGCTCGGGCAGGTGAAGGAGCTCGACCGCACGGCCCCGAGCCGCAAGAACGCTTCGCCGGGCAGCCAGTTCGCGATTTTCTCGCTCAAACCGTTCGCCGACCTGCCCCGGACCGCGACATTACCGGCCGTCGGCGTCTTGTAGGCGATGGGCCGGGCACCCGGGCCGTGGCTGGACCCGAACACGCCCGAACCCGCGCTGGGCCCGGGGAAATCCGATACGCCTTGAATGCCCCCCGCCCGCGCATACGATGAGTCTCTATGCCTACGCCCAACCCGTTCGGTCCCGCTGCGTCGCTGAGTTTTTCTGGCGGTTCGGTCAAGTACTTTGACCTCAAACGCCTCGCCAACGTCGGCCCGCTCGACAAGCTGCCGGTCAGCATCAAGGTGCTGCTCGAAAGCTGTCTGCGCAACGCCGACAACTTCGTCGTCTCCGAGAGCGACGTCACCGGCCTCGTGAACTGGAACGCCAAGGCGCCGGCCAACAAGGAAGTGCCCTTCAAGGTCGCCCGCGTGATTCTGCAGGACTTCACCGGCGTGCCGTGCGTCGTCGACCTGGCCGCCATGCGGCACGCGATGAAGCAGGTCGGCGGCGACCCGAAGAAGATCAACCCGCTCGTCCCCGTCGACCTCGTCATCGACCACAGCGTGCAGGTCGACGAATACGCCGACCCGCTGTCGGCATTCAAGAACACCGAGATCGAATTCGAACGCAACCGCGAACGCTACGAGTTCCTCAAGTGGGGCCAACGCGCGTTCGACAACTTCGGCGTCGTCCCGCCGGGCCGCGGCATCGTCCACCAGGTCAATCTCGAACACCTCGCGAAAGTCGTCTGGACCAAGGACGGCGTGGCATTCCCGGACACGCTCGTCGGCACGGACAGCCACACGACGATGGTCAACGGCCTGGGCGTCGTCGGCTGGGGCGTGGGCGGCATCGAAGCCGAGGCCTGCATGCTCGGCCAGCCGATCTACATCGTCACCCCGCAGGTCGTCGGCTTCCGCCTCAAGGGCTCGCTGCCCGAAGGCAGCACCGCCACCGACCTCGTCCTCTACGTCACCGAAATCCTGCGTAAAAAAGGCGTCGTCGAGAAGTTCGTCGAATTCTTCGGCCCCGGCCTTGCGAGCATGAGCCTCGCCGACCGCGCGACCATCGCCAACATGGCCCCGGAATACGGCGCGACGATCGGCTTCTTCCCGATCGACGAGCAGACCACCAAGTACCTCAAGCTCACCGGCCGCAGTGCCGACCACATTGACCTCGTCGAACGCTACGCCAAAGAGCAAGGCCTCTGGCGGCAGGACACCGTCGAGCCGACCTTTACCGACGTCGTCGAGCTCGACCTCAGCACCGTCACGCCCAGCCTCGCCGGCCCGAAACGCCCGCAGGACCGCGTGACGATGAAGGACGTCTCCAAGAGCTACTTCACCAGCTTCCCCGCCGACAAGCCCGGCGTGGCCACGTCGCCGATCGCTCCCGCGGCCGGCAGCGTCGCGACGCTCATGAAGCCGGAAACCGAAATCACCCACGGCGACATCGTCATCGCCGCCATCACCAGCTGCACCAACACCAGCAACCCCAGCGTCATGATCGGCGCCGGCCTCGTCGCGAAGAAAGCGTACGAAAAGGGCCTGAAGGTGCCGGACTACGTCAAGACCAGCCTCAGCCCCGGCAGCCGCGTCGTGACCGACTATTTCAACAAGAGCGGCCTCACGCAGTACCTCGATGCCATCGGTTTCGCCACCGCCGGCTACGGCTGCATGACCTGCATCGGCAACTCCGGCCCGCTGCAGGAACGCATCAGCAGCGCCATCGAAGCCAACAACATCACCGCCGTGAGTGTGCTGAGCGGCAACCGCAACTTTGAAGGCCGCGTCAACCCGCACGTGAAGGCGAACTACCTCGCCAGCCCGCCGCTGGTCGTCGCGTTCGCGCTCGCCGGCACCATCGCGATTGATCTGACGACCGACCCGCTCGGCGCAGGCAAAGACGGCAAGCCGGTTTACCTCAAAGACATCTGGCCGACGCAGCAGGAAGTCAACGATACCATCGCCGCCTGCATCGACCCGGCCATGTTCGAGAAGCAGTACACCGGCGTGGGCGAGAAGAGCGAAGAGTGGAACGCCATCCCCATCAAGGGCGGCCAGAGCTTCGACTTCGACCCGGCCAGCACGTACATCCAGAACCCGCCGTTCTTCGAAAACCTCGCCACGCCGGACCTTTCGATCAAGCCGATCAAGAACGCCCGCGTGCTGGTGATGGTCGGCGACAGCGTCACGACCGACCACATCTCCCCCGCCGGCAACATCAAGAAAGATTCGCCGGCCGGGAAGTACCTGATGGAGCACGGCGTGAAGCCCGCCGACTTCAACCAGTACGGTGCCCGCCGCGGCGCCGACCAGGTCATGGTCCGTGGCACGTTCGCCAACATCCGTCTCAAAAACGAAATGGCCCCCGGCACCGAAGGTGGCTGGACGACCGACCTGCTCTCCAACAAGGTCACCTCCATCTACGACGCCAGCCTGGCTTACAAGCTGGAGAACATCCCGCTGGTGATCCTGGCCGGCAATGACTACGGCATGGGCTCCAGCCGCGACTGGGCCGCCAAGGGTACGATGCTGCTCGGCGTCAAAGCCGTCATCGCCGAGAGCTTCGAGCGCATCCACCGCAGCAACTTGGTGGGCATGGGCGTGCTGCCGCTGGTCTTCAAGAAAGGCGAATCCCGCAAGAGCCTCGGCCTGACCGGTCACGAGGTTTTCGAAATCCTCATCGACGATGACCTCAAGCCCGGCCAGGACGTCCCCGTCCGCGCCGGCGACAAGGTCTTCGTCACCACCTGCCGCATCGACACCCCCGTCGAACTCGAGTACTACAAAAACGGCGGCATCCTCCCGACCGTGCTGCGGAAGATGATGTGAGGGAGAGAGAGTAGCTAGTAGCTAGTAGTTAGTAGCTAGAAGAAGAAAAAGAACCGCTCCCGGCCTTGCCGCCGGGAGCGGTTCTTTCTTATCCCCGCGTGCCTGCGGCACCTCCCGGTACCCCGGGGGAGGGTTAGGGAGGGGGTCTTCCGATTGATTTATCACGCCGCTTTTCGCCCAATGCTGGCCACGCTTCCGCCTTGCAGGTAGGTCATGATCGGCAGGCTCGCTGCGCCGGTCTGCAGTCTCGTGTTCAGCCATTGCGCACGCAACCAGAGTTGCGTCCCGGGCGGCAGACTCTCCGGGAAGTCGATATCAAAGCGTGACCGGCTGTAGGTCGACTCGAACTGCCACTCCCGCAGCCCCGCCGGGTAAGCCTGGCCGATGTAGCTGAACATGACGATCCCGATCGCGTACGCCGGCTTGGGGTCGACGACGACCGTCACGCGATGCCCGGAGACCGCCCTGACGTGCATCACCGGCGTTTCCTCAGGTGTTCTCGCCCGGGACCGTACACCGCGCACCGGCAATCCCAGGCTGATCCGCTGTTCGTCGGTGACGTCTTTCTGCCCGCCGATGATCCGCGACAGCGACCGCGCCTCGGTCAGCAGCGCCGCCCGCGCCGCCTCCTTGCCCGCCACCGTCACCGCCGACCGGACGCCGGGCTGATTTTTCTTGAATGCCGTCGCGTAAGCGGCGTACCGCTCCGCAAACATCATCGCCTGCTCGTCAGTCAGGCCATACACCGCCGGGCCGGCGTTGATTTTTTCGCTGAAGCACCGCGCCCAGTTCAGCAGTTCCGCGTCCGCTACTTCCAGAAATCCGTTCGCCACAGGTCGCCCCCGGTGGAGTGTCAACGCAGCCGTTCCGAGCATCGAATCGACGCTTTTGCATCAGTATCGGCTCGCCCCTCGCCCCGCCTGACCAAAAAGCCGTGGCCGACTGACAAAAAGCCCCGGCCGCCCGCAAACCGGCCACGGCCAGAAGCCAAAAAGCCACGGCCGCCGCCCGTCCGGCTCTGGCCGGACCGCAATAAGCCATGGCCGACCGCCGTCCGTCCGTGGCCGCCCCGCAATCGACCATGGCCGCCCCGCCCCCGTCCCCGGCCGATCCCAATCCGTCCCCGGCCGCCCCCGATCCGGCCACGGCTTTCCCCCAATCGACCACGGCCGCCCCGCCGACACAAACACAAACGCACCCGCCCCGATTTCCGGCAGACGGCAAACCGTGCCCCGCCCACCAAACCGAACATAAACAAAACACGAATCGACGTTTGCAAACTTCGCTGATAGGGATTAGCGTCGCGTTATCACGCGTACGCTAAACGCCAAAACCGGCGTCCCGCTAACGCGAAGTCGTTCGGTTTATTGGGATGTTATGCAGCCAGACGACCCACATCCCGGTGTGGACGTTCTCACTTACTCCCGCGATCGGGCACCGAGCCGGACGTTGCCTCGGATCTCACGATGGATTTCGATCGCCGTTCCGCCCACGGTCGCAGCCTGTTTCGTCGCCAGCCGATCGCTTGATCAGCAGGCGACACGCATCTATCGTTGTTGCACATCACTCATGGACTCACCTCAGTTTGTGACCCAGCAGCAAACGGTGTTGGTTTGGTCGCGCACCATGCAGCGTTACCAGTTCATCAGCGGCTCGTTGGGACTTGGGGGTGCTGCCCTTTGCGTCTTGTGGCTTTGTGCCGTCGTTTGCCTGCTATACTTTAACGTCGGGCGTCGCAGGCTGGCTGCATAACCAGCCGCTGCAGCGGCTGTGTTTGAATTCAAGTCTTCGGGCGTAGTTTTCGACGTTCGATTCACACGGTGTTTTGGCATTCGGCCCTCCACGGCTGGCGGGTGCGGACGATCGTATTCAGCAGCGTCAGCAGCTTCCGCAGGCAGGCGGTCATCATCACCTTGAACGGCTTGCCGGCCGCCGTCAGACGACGGGCCATCGCGCGGATCAGCGGGTTGTAGGTCCGGGCGGTGAGCGTGGCCATGTAGAGCATGTTCCGCACGCTCTGGCGGCCGCCCTGGATGTGCCGCCGGCCACGCTGAGTTCCACTGTCGCGGTTCATCGGGGCCACGCCGACCAAGGCCGCGATCTGCTGACGGTTGAGCGTGCCGAGTTCGGGCAGTTCGGCGATGAGCGTCGCCGCCGTCGCCGGGCCGACGCCCGGGACGCTCCTCAGCAGCGTGAGCTTGCCCCGCCAGTCGTCGTCGCGATCAATGAGCGATTCGATCTCGGCCTCGACTTCGCTCCGTTCCTGTTCCAACGCGTCCCCGTGCCGATTGATTCGGCCCCGCAGCGCCGGGTTCCACGTCTGCTCCAGGCGTTGGCGTTCCTGCGTGATCATCTCCACCAGTTGACGCCGACGCGTGACCAGCTCGTCCAGAAGCAGCTGGTTGGCCGAGGGTTTGTCGCTTTGCGCGGGCCGATGACGGCCCCGAACTGCGCGAGGACCTTCGCGTCGATGACATCGGTCTTGGCCAGCTGCCCGCTGGCCCGCGCGAAGTTGCGCGGCTGGCGGGGGTTGACGACCGCGACCTCAAAGCCGGCGTCCATCAGCTCGAACTGCGCACCGCCGCTCGTAGCGGCCGGTGGCTTCGATCACGACCAAAGCGACGGCGTACGGGCCCATCGCCGCGACGAGCGCTTCGATGCCCGCGGGCGTGTTGTCGAACTTCAGCACCCGCCCGAGCGGCCACAGGTGCACGTCGAACTTCTCCTTGGCGACATCGATCCCGACAAAGACCTGCGGCGACTCGCGGCTCATGAGCGACTCCCTCACTTGCGAATGCGACCTGGCAGGCAAAATGCCGGTCGTGCGGCTGTCCGGGCTTGGCCCACAAGACGCGAGACGGCCCGGACGATCCGGCTGCAGCCCGGCAATGGTGACGGCGTCACGCGTGCCGAATGGACGTCGATCTGTCCGACCCGCCCGCAGACGATTGGCCCCGCGTGCCGCCGACTCGCTCCGCTCGCCGCCGGCACGCGGGGCGGGAATATCTTCGACAGAAGGGGATGACTCTGGCAACATACAAGTGGACCGGCCCCGGCGGTGTAGTCTGTCCAGGCCAGTGGGCCGGTTCTCGCCGGCCCGGCCACTGAACGGCGTTGCGTTAGCTGGCCATGGACGATCACGATGCTCTAGTTCAGTCTGCGTTCGACGGCGACACTGACGGTGTTCGCCGCCTGCTCGATTCGGGCGTCTCCGTGGATGCGGCTAACGAGAACTGGAATGCGTTGCACGCCGCGATCGAAAACGAGCAATTTGACTGTGTCCGACTGCTCGTCGAACGCGGTGCAAACATTGAGGCGGTAAACTCTTCCATGACGCCTCTCGCACATGCGGTCGATATCGCGTGCGACGGAAGCAATCAGCTGAACATATGCCGGGAGGATGCAGATGCACCTACGGACATCGTGGACTATCTTCTGTCGGCTGGTGCCGATCCTGTGCCGGGCCAGCGAACGGCAGAGGTTTACGCAAACGAGAAGTTTGCCCGGCTACTTCGGGCCGCAGCAGCAACGCAGCCCGGGTCCATTTTTGTAGGGCGGGATGGAATCCCGCCGATTCGATCGGTGGACAATCGCGATTCACGGCGGGATTGAGTCTCTACGAACTGAACGGCGTTGCATTATGCCTTACAGGAGTGTCGCCATGCATCGAATCTTATGTCTCGGTATTCTGCTGACGGTCGCAGTGACGTTCGCTTTCGCTGCCGATGAGCAACTCACGCCGCCGGCATACAAAGCCTCCCTCGTTTGCTTCAACGGGAAAGATAACTCCGGTAGCAGTTGCCGTTCGACCATGGCGAAAATCGAAGGCGGCTTGAAGGTCATAACGTCAAAGCTGACTTGCGGCTATCCGGGGGCGGTGTCCGAAATCACGTGGGCATATCAGGGCCAGAAAGATGGGAAAGATCAGTATCGCGTCACGCGAAACTTTCCGTCTGATACAGATCACGCAAAGGTGAGCGAAACAGATTTGAGCTTCGACGGCAAGCGACATGTCCTGTTCCAAGACGATGCCCAATGCATTGTGGTGGAAATAGAACCGGCGAAGAAGTGAGTGACGCAGCCAAGCCAAGTAGGGTCCTCATTGCGGACCGTTCTCCGCGGCACCAAACGCGGTCCGCGGTGAGCCTTGCGCCTCAAGCGGCGGCGGCATGTGGCGTAACTTCCTATTGAATCAAAAGAAAGAGATATAAGCACGGAGGCACGGAGAACACGGAGAAGAAACGGATGTGACTTCGCATTTGCTCCGTGTTCTCAGTGCCTCCGTGGTTAAAACCTCTGCTCTTCATGCGCAACCCTCCCCGGCGGACCGTCGTGTGTGATCGATCGGCGAACGGTCCGCCGGGGCGGACCCTACAAAAACTCGAATCTAAGCACAGCCGCTGCAGCGGCTGCTTATGCGACAGCACAGACGACAGCCGATACGCAAACCAACCCGCTGAACAGGAAGCCAAGCATAATGCAACAGCCCATCGCACGCCCGACTTTTCGTTGGCGACCGGCACGCGTGAGCGGAACGCCGATCTTGCGAGACAACTTCCCCTTGGCTGCCGAAAGCCCCGACGCTCGCTTCCACGAGAACGACACGCCGTACTTTCTTCGTCGACCCATCAACGCTTCCTCTGTCGCACAACATCCCAATAAACCAAACTACCTCGCGTTTGCGGGATGCCGGCTGGCGTTTCGCGTACCCGTATGGACGCGACGCTAATCCATTTATTGAGGATTACAAGTGTCGTTTTGTGATTGGGTGATGCTTGGCGGGTGGCAGGGTTTCGCGTACTCGACAAGCATTGTCTGCGGGTCGCGAAGAGACGGCTCTGTCTTGATGCGGGGCCAATCCACTTCGAAACAGGCCGAAAGTCATTTGATACGCAGCCAATCGAGAGAAGTTCGGCCTGAAACGAAAACGATTCGGTTCGAAAGGGATCGGGGGCAAGCCGATTCGTTTTCGGTTCGGTCCGAACCTTGTTCTGATCGAATCAAAAGGGATTGGGTTCGGGGCTAAGCCTGTTCGATTCGAATCGAACCCTTTTCGGTTCGCACCGAACCTTAAAGGATTCTGTCCGAAACCGATTCGGTTTGAACCGATCCCTATTCGGTTCGGACTGAATCAAATAAGGTTCGGTCTGAACCCTATTGGGTTCAGTTCAAACCGTATTCAGTTCGGTTCAAACCGTTTAAGGTTCGGTTCGAACCGTATTGGGTTCGGTGCAAACCTTATTCAGTTCGGACCGAATCAAATAAGGCGGGTGCCAAGACTTGGATTGCCGAGTCTTGGCACCCGCCTTCGCCGACGGCAGTTCGTAGGGCGGGATTTCATCTGCCTTGTTCAAACCATCTTGTTCTTTGTAACAAATCGCGCTAAAGCGCGGCATGGATCAGTTGCAATTGTTCGAGCGGGCCGCCCTCGATCGGGGCCGGACACGGGCGAAGGGCCGGCGGCGGAACGAATTGCTCGACGTCATCGAACTGGCCATGGTCGTCGCGCGGCGGTGTCTGAGCGACTACTCCTGCCCCAAGAGCTGCCACACGTTCACGCAGCCGCAACTGCTGGCCTGTCTGATCCTCAAGGCGTATCTCAAGCTCACCTACCGCGGCACGGTCGAACTGCTCGACGGCAGTGACGGCCTGCGTGCTGCGATCGGCCTCTCGCGTGTGCCGGCGCACACCACGCTTAAGGAGTTCGCCAAGCGGTCGCTCAGCCCCGCGACGCTCGACCACGCCGTGGCCGAGGTCTTTGGCATGCTCGTCGAACGCGGTCTTGTCGTGCGTGAAGTGGCCGTTGATTCCACGGGCATCGAGGCCGACAGCGCCAGTGCGCACTTCGTCAGCCGGGCCAGACGGCCACGCAAAGGCTACGTCAAGCTCAGCCTGGCGGTGGCGACCACGAGTATGGTGCTGATCGCCATGACGCTGTCGATGGGCCCGACGAATGACCTGACGGAGGCCCGCGAGCTGCTCTGGAAGACGGCCTCCCGCACACCGGCCGACTGGTACTTCATGGACCGCGGCTACGACGCCCAGTGGCCCCACACGCTGATCGCCGCCGCGGGGGCGACCAGCTTCATCCCGCCCGTACCGCGGCCGACGAAGAACGGTCCGGTGATCAAGACCGGCCCCGACCGCCTTCGGTGCGCCAGACGCACGCCGTACCACTACGGCCGCCGCTGGCACGTCGAAAGCTTCATCAGCGGCCTGAAACGGACGTGCGGCTCGACGCTGGGCGCCCGCAGCGAACCGGCCCTGCTGATCGAAGCCGCCCTCAAAGCCCTCGCCTACGCCATCCGGCGTTAGCCCCGATCCGCGAAGCAGGATGCTTTGAACAAGGCAGATTTCATCCCGCCCTACGACACTGAACATTGATCCATTAGCAGCAGGAGGCAGCGTGCTCGACTATTTACTCTCCCTCATCGGCGACAGGTGGATGTACGAACGCCCGAGCCGCATCTTCGCGTGGGTGTTCGGCGTGCTGGCGTTCGGTTCACTCATTGCCGGCATTCTGAATCCTGCCCGGAACTGGATCGGCTTTGTATTCTGTGCGACGTTTGCGGCCTTGAGTTATGGTTGTGTCGCCATCGGTGATCGGTGGGAAGCGGGCGAGTACGACCGGGCCGTCCGGCGTGCCAAACGGAAAGCCGACCAGGCCAAGCCGGCCCCGCGCGGCTTCGAAGTCAAGCGTCCGTAAAGGCCTTCCCACCAGCCCCGGCCATTGAACGTCGTTGCAATTGTTTTTTTGAATGGGCGATGCCCACCGTACCGATGGCCTGTCATGCTTCCAGTCCCGATCGACAACCAGAACTTACAAGCCACCGACATTCCTGCGGACACCGCGGAATGGGGCGATATCGTGCGATTCGCACAAACGTTCAACGGTTACCATGTGCACGGCTCGTTCGCCGTTTGTGGCCAGATTGCCAATGAGCGTCGGCATGACACGATGACTAACCTGCGGACATGTCTGTTTTTCGAGCAGCGCCGTTGGAACCACTTCGGGCGTGACCCGGACGGCGAAGCCATGGAGTACATTCGTTCACTGCTACAGAAAATTCGCTCTCGACTACCCGTAGCGGCGGGTGGCAGAGCAACTGATGCCTGATACGCCCAAAGATGAACCTCACCACTCGCCAACTTCGATTGCTCAAGCAACTGCTCGCCTACCATGAGCGTTCGCCGAGTCTCGGGCGTCTGCTCGTGCAACTCGGCACACGAATCGTTGGCTGGGCAATCTTGGTTTTGCTCTTGTACGTCGTGGTGCCTGTCGAGCAACGAAGCGAAGCGGCTTTGCTCGGGATCGGTGTCTTAACCGGCTTCCTTGGCAGTGGGCTGGCCTCCATTCGTCTGTTTCGAGCCGGCTGGCCAGTTTATGATGCTCTGATTGACTGGGCGACGGCTAAGTCAATACAGTCGGAAGCCGATCGCCCCGGCGCATGACGGCATCTGGTATGCGGTGTGGAGACCGATCTCGTGGATGATGCCCGCAAATACGCCTACCGCTACCTCATCTACTGGGCCCTGCTCGACATTCGGCCTGTCCGCAACCTCGCGTACGGCTCTTTGACGCTGCTGAATCCTTTTCGGCTCACCCGGAACCGTAAACAACTCAAACAAGCTGGCGACCTGGCAAGCTGGCTTCACAATGCGGCCCAATTTTCCGCGTTCGACTTTTCTGACTTTGATGAGGATCGGTTCTGGAAGCAGCACGCCGCTCTCGCGCAGGAGCATCCTGAACTACAGCATTGCCGGGCCGCCTTCGAGAGGGCTTTATCCGAGCACGGCCGCTAAGTGCCGCCTGATTGGCCGAGGACGTACCCGACGCCAGCCTGTTCGACTTGCAATGATCGTGCCCGCCAAGGCCGGACCTAAGCCTTCGACGACATTAAGATCACAGAAACGAATTCAGACAAAGTAGCGCCTTAATTCCGAAAGTGAAGTCATGGGACTTGATGCAAAAGTCTATTGCGACTGTTTTGAGCACGGCCGGCTCCGGACACAGCCGTTGGACCAATGGAATGTACGCGTGGATCAATCAGGTGCTAGATTTTGTCGAACCGATTCTGTTGATGAAGACATCGCCTTTGATGATTGGAATCGCACAGCCTGCGATCATCAAGACGGTATATTGCTTCACCATTACCTCGGAAACATTGCGCGTATCGAACTGATTCGAAACGGGCTGTCGGGGCTTCAAGATTTATTCCCGATCATTCTCGGCGAGATAGTCCACAATGCAATTCATTGTTGCGATTGGCTCGGCATTAAGAAAGTTGAATTGCTGCTTCCCGAACTTGCAAGACTGTCAAATATTCACCCGAATGATGAGCGGCAATCCAAGTGCGTTCGTGATTTCGAATCACAACTGAAAGAACTTGTAGCCGCCGCATTGCAAGTGCGAAAACCGATCTCATTTTAAGCCGTGTAGTGACGTAGCCCGGGCATTTTTTGTAGGGTGCGATTCATCGCACCATGACGACGCGGTGCGGTGAACCGCACCCTACAAAAGACTGCCGGCGAGGCCGCCGGTCACACGTCCAGATTCTTCACGT
This sequence comes from Tepidisphaeraceae bacterium, assembly GCA_049840775.1. Taxonomy (GTDB): domain Bacteria; phylum Planctomycetota; class Phycisphaerae; order Tepidisphaerales; family Tepidisphaeraceae; genus RYN-431. The sequence continues at coordinate 450,987 of JASGJJ010000002.1, read as the reverse complement.
CCAGCGCGTGGTCTTCGATGAACTGGCGGCGTTTTTCGACGTCTTCGCCCATCAGCACGCTGAAGAGGCGTTCGGCTTCGGCGGCTTCTTCGAGGGTGACGCGGAGCAGCACGCGGCGGCTGCGGTCGAGCGTGGTGTCCCAGAGCTCTTCGGGGTTCATTTCGCCGAGGCCCTTGAAGCGGCCGACTTCCATGCCGTGCTTGGCGACATCGTTGATCGCCTTGAGAATCTGGCCGACGCCGGCGATATCGTTGATTTTGCCTTCCTGGGCGATGGCGTAGCGCGTGCCGAGCAGTTCGCCGCTGACGCTTTCTTCCTGCGTGAGGTAGTAGTCGTCGATCGACAATTCGGACGCCTTGAGGGCGGCGAAGAGTTTTTCCAGCTCTTTGGTTTCGTGCAGTTCGTGCACCTTGATGGTGCGCGGCTTGCCGTCGGCCGGGGCGATGACCTCGGCGAGGGTGTGGCCCTTTTCGGCGAGGTAGGCTTCCATCGCGGCGGCATCGTGGAAGAGCTTGTCTTCCGTGCCGGCGGTGACGCGGAACGCGGGCAGGTGGCCGGCGTCGTTGCGGAGGGCGAGGAACTCGTCGAACTTCAGGCCACGGCGTTCGACGATTTCGATGAGGTCGACGAGACGATCCAGCTGGCCGGTGAGCGTGCGGAGTTCATCGCCGGCGACGCGGCGGATTTCCGTGCCGGCGTCGTCGCGGATGATCAGCTCCGTGCCGTCCGTGCCCAGGCCGACGAGGATCTTTTTCATCTCCGCGTCGTTGAGGACGTATTCGACCTTTTTGCGCCGCGTGACTTTGTACAGCGGCGGCTGAGCGACATAGACGCGGCCGCTGCGGATGAGCTCGGGCATGTGGCGGAAGAAGAACGTCAGCAGCAGCGTGCGAATGTGGCTGCCGTCGACGTCGGCGTCGGTCATGATGACGATCTTGCCGTAGCGGCGTTTGTCGAGGTTGAAGTCCTCGCGAATGCCGCAGCCGAGCGCGCTGATGATGGTGCGAATTTCTTCGTGGGCCAGCATCTTTACGAGGTTGGCTTTTTCGACGTTCAGCAGCTTGCCGCGGAGGGCGAGGATGGCCTGCAATTCGCTGTCACGGCCCTGCTTGGCGCTGCCGCCGGCGGAGTCACCTTCTACCAGGAACAGCTCGGTGTCTTCGTTCGATTTGCTGCGGCAGTCACTCAACTTGCCCGGCAACGCGCTGCCTTCCAGGCCGTTCTTGCGACGGGTGAGTTCGCGCGCCTTGCGGGCGGCTTCGCGCGCCTCGGCGGCGAGCAGGCCCTTCTCGATGATGGCCTTGGCGTCTTTCGGATTCTCTTCCAGGTAAGCGGCCAGGCGTTCGTTCATGGCGCTCTGCACGAACGATTCGATTTCCGGGTTCAGCAGCTTGTCTTTGGTCTGGCTTTCGAACGACGGCTCCATCAGCTTCACGCTGATGACCGCGACCAGGCCTTCGCGCAGGTCGTCGCCGCTGGGCTTGATGTCGTTCTTGATGAGGTTCTTTTCGGTGGCGTAGCGGTTGATGGTGCCGGTGAGGGCGGTTTTGAAGCCGCTCAGGTGCGTGCCGCCGATGTGATTGTTGATGTTGTTGGCGAAGGTGAGGATCGTCTCGTTGTAGCCGTCGTTATATTGCATGGCGACGTCGACTTCGAGGTGGTTTTCCTTGTCCACCTTGCTGAAGCTGATGATGCCGCTGAGCGTTCCCTTGGCGTCGTTGAGGAACTGGACGTACTGCTTGAGGCCTTCATCGAACTTGAAGACGTCGCGCTTGTTCACGCGCTCGTCTTCAAAGGCGATCTCCACGCCGGCGTTGAGGAATGCCAGCTCACGCAAGCGCGTGGCGAGGGTGTCGTGGACGAAGTTAACGTCAGGGAAGAGCGTGGCATCGGGCTTAAAGCTGACCTTGGTGCCGGTCTTTTCGGCTTTGCCGATGACTTTGAGCGACTCTTTCTTGATGCCCCGCTCGAAGGACATTTTATGAAGCTGGCCTTCACGGGCGACTTCGATTTCCATCCATTCGGAGACGAAGTTGACGACGCTCGCGCCGACGCCGTGCAGGCCGCCGGAGGTTTTGTAGGCGGACTCTTCGCCGTGCTCGAACTTGCCGCCGGCGCCGAGGGTGGCGAAGACGACTTCGACGGTCGGCACCTTTTCGGTCGGGTGAATGCCCACCGGAATACCCCGGCCGTCATCAGTGACGACGCAACTGCCGTCGGCGGTGATTTTCACCTCAATGTGATGGGCATGGCCGGCGAGGGCTTCGTCGATGGAGTTATCGACGACTTCGTACACCAGGTGGTGCAGGCCACGGGCGTTATAGCCGCCGATGTACATGCCCGGGCGGGTCCGGACGTGTTCGACGTCGGAGAGGACCTTGATCATCGCCTCGTCGTACGCCTTCTCCTGCTTGGCTTTGGGGGCTTTGACGGGGGTCGGGTCGGGCTGAGCGGACGGGGTTTCCTGCGTGTCCGAAGACATTCGGGCGGCTCCTGGGGACTGACTTCAAAAGCGATACGGAATCGGAAGCCGCATTATCGTCGAAACCGGCATAAAACGCCACCGCCCGGCCGCTTTGAATCGACAAAACTTGCCTGAATTTTCCGCATCTATTACATTATCCGGCTCGACGGATAGACAACCGCACTAACCAAGGATTTGCACGTGGGCTCAGGCAACTATTTTTTCACCAGTGAATCGGTTTCGATGGGCCACCCGGACAAGGTCGCCGACGCCGTCAGCGACGCCATCCTCGACAGCCTGCTCGCTGAAGACCCGCGTGCCCGCGTCGCGTGTGAAACGCTGGTGACGACCGGCCTGGTGGTGCTCGCCGGTGAAATCACCGTCCACAACAACGAAGCCACCCGCGCCCTCGACAAGGCCGAGGAAACCGCCCGCGCCGCGATCAAAAAGATCGGCTACCACAACGACCCGGGCATCCAGTTCGAATCCGACAGCTGCGCCGTCATCCGCAGCCTGCACGGCCAGTCGGCTGACATCAGCCAGGGCGTCAGCCAGGCGAAGGAAGAAGAGCAAGGTGCCGGCGACCAGGGCCTGATGTTCGGCTTCGCCTGCCGCGAAACGCCCGACCTCATGCCCCTCGCGATCGACCTGAGCCACAAGCTCGTCGCCCGCCACGCGGAAGTCCGAGAGAAGAACAAACTCATCCCCGGCCTGCGTCCCGACGCCAAGAGCCAGGTCACCGTCGAATACGACGCCAACGACAAGCCCGTCCGCATCGACACCGTCGTCCTCAGCACGCAGCACAAGCCTGAGTACAGCAACCCGAAGATGCAGAAGAAGCTGCGTCAACTGGTGATCGACCACATCATCACGCCGGTGCTGCCGAAGAAACTCTTCGACCCGAAGAAGACTAAGATCCACGTCAACCCGACGGGTAACTTCGAAATCGGCGGCCCGCACGGCGACACCGGTTTGACCGGCCGCAAGATCATCGTCGACACCTACGGCGGCCGCGGTCGCCACGGCGGCGGCGCGTTCAGCGGCAAAGACCCGAGCAAGGTCGACCGCTCCGCCGCGTACATGGCCCGCTACATCGCCAAGAACATCGTCGCCAGCGGCCTGGCGGACGTCTGCGAAGTCCAGCTCAGCTACGCCATCGGCGTCGCCAAGCCGACCAGCATCGACGTCAGCACCTACGGCACGAACAAGATCGAGGAAGACAAGATCAGCGAACTGGTCATGGAACACTTCCCGACCACCCCGGCGGGCATCCTGCGGCACCTGAAGCTGCGTGCCCCCATCTACAGCCCCACCGCCAGCGGCGGCCACTTCGGCCGAAAGCCCGGCACGATCGAATACACCAGCCGCGTCACCGGCAAAACGACCAAGCACGACACCTTCACCTGGGAAAAGACCGACCTGGCCGACACCCTCCGCAAAGCCGCCGGCCTGTAAGCCCCGGCCCACGAACAGGGACAGCCCCACCGCCGACGGGATTTTTGCCCATCGGCCCCAGACAATTGAACCGGGCGGGCCAATCCGTTACAGTGGCCCGCCCGACGCCGAGATAGCTCAATGGCAGAGCACCGCTTTCGTAAAGCGGGGGTTGTGGGTTCAACTCCCATTCTCGGCTTTTTCCCGCCCTTTAAATTCAATCGATACACATGGCATTGCCAGCCGCAATGGCGATGTTTTCGTCTTAAGCGAATACGAGCAGACGGTTTACGCTGAGCGGATTTCTCGCAGGCGTTCCACATCGCGCATGGGCGGTTCGCCGAAGTGTTTTTTGTACTCGCGGCTGAAGTGGGATTGGTCTTCGTAACCGACGCGATAGCCGGCCTCGCCGGCGTCGAGGCGTTCGGTCAGCATCAGGCGTCGGGCTTCCTGCAGTCGCAATTGCTTCTGGAATTGCAGCGGGCTCATCGCTGTGACGGCTTTGAAGTGCGCGTGAAAGCCGCTGACACTCATGCCGAGTTCGCCGGCGACATCTTCAATGCGTAGCGGCCTGGCGAATTCTTCGGTGAGCCGCCGCACGGCGCGCACCATTCGATGGTCGTGCCCACCCAGGGTCGCGAGGTGCCGGAGTCGGCTGCCTTGCGCGCCGGTCAGAAGCCGGTAGACGATTTCGCGTATCACCAACGGTGCCAGCACGCGATATTCGGACGGCGACTCCGCCAGCCGAACGAGCCGAACGGTGGCGTCAATCAGCGTGGCGTCTAACGGACTGACATCAACACCCCGAACGCCGTTGCCATCGCCTTTTGGCTCGATAGCCCCGGATTCGACCATCACGGACGTGACCAGCGACGGATCAAGATTCAGCCGCAGGCTGAGATACGGCCGCTGCGGTGAAGCCTCAACGACTTTCCCTACGGCTGGCAAGCCCATGGTGGTGATCAGGTAATGGGCCGAGTCGTACCGAAAGGTTTCCTCGCCCAGCAGGATGCTTTTGCTGCCCTGGGCGATCACACAAAACGCCGGTTCGAGCACGGCATGTACGGGCTGAGTGGTGCTCGATGCGCGGTTAAAGAACAGCCCGGGCCGAACTTCCAACCGTCCGTCTGCGGGAAGTGCCCGGGCGATGCGTTCTGCGAGCTCCAGTCGGTCGGCCTGCATGCGTGCGAACGGCTGATCGTTTACCGCGTTCATGCCGACGATCTTAATTGCCTGCCGTTGCCGCTTGGTGGTCGCTCGAGCCATTTTGGAGAATTGTACAAAACTCTCCGAGGATCGTCCTAACGGATCGCCCGGAATGATCCGTAAGGTGTGACGCGTTCATCATGGAATGCGACGCACCGCCCTATCGATGGTTTGAATCCCATTCCAAATACGTTGTGAAAAGACGGCACAGTATCAGTGCAAACGCCATTCAAAATATAGGCACCGGAGCATGAACAGTAGCGAAGACCTCATCGCCGATTTTCTGCAGGCCGAGTTACCCGATCACTTGCGGACGGCGCTGGTAAACGGGCCGACGCGTGATGAGTTGGCAGACATTCTCGCGCACCTCGCGCTCTTCGCCCGGCCGCTGCCAGGCGGTTGCGTTAAGGCACCGAATCAGAACAACACTGGAGACGATTATGCAAAAGCGAATCTTGGGTAAAGGCGGTCTTGAAGTTTCGGCCCTCGGGTTGGGCTGTATGCGGATGAGCTTCGGCGACGCGCCGATCGGTACGCATCAGGAAATGATCGCGTTCATACACCAGGCGGTCGACCGTGGCGTGACCTTCTTCGATACGGCCGAGGTGTACGGGCCGTTCACCAATGAAGAATTGGTTGGCGAAGCACTGGAACCGTTTAAGGGTAAAGTGGTCATCGCAACGAAGTTCGGCTTTCAGCCCGACGCCAGCGGCAAACCGACGCCGGGCACCGGCCTCAACAGCCGGCCGGAACGCATCAAGCAAGTGGCCGAGGAGTCGTGCAAACGGCTTCGCGTCGACACGATCGACTTATTCTACCAACACCGCCCGGACCCGGCCGTTCCGATTGAAGACGTCGCCGGCGCTGTGAAGGAACTCATCCAGCAGGGCAAGGTCAAACACTTCGGCCTGTCCGAATCGAACGCCGATCAAATTCGCCGTGCCGACGCCGTGCAACCGGTTACGGCGCTACAGAGCGAGTACTCGCTCTGGTTCCGCGATATCGAAGCGAATGGCGTGCTGGCGGCGTGCGAAGAGCTTGGCATCGGCCTGGTGCCGTACAGCCCGCTCGGCCGAGGTTTTTTGACCGGCGCGGTCAATGAAACCACAACCTTCGCCGCGAACGACATCCGCGCGAAGAACCCGCGCTTCACCCCGGAAGCAATTAAAAACAACCGCGCATTGATCGATGTGATGGAAAAAATCGGCCTGGAGAAAAAAGCAACGCCGGCCCAACTCGCACTCGCGTGGCTACTGGCGCAAAAGCCTTGGATTGCTCCGATCCCGGGCAGCCGCAAGATCGATCGCCTGGATGAAAATCTCGGCGCATTGGGCGTAGATCTCACGCCTGACGATCTTCGCGAGATCAACGCGGCGCTATCCGGCGTTACCGTCCAAGGCACCCGTTACTGAGCCGCCGGCGACCTGATTTTCAAATGCATCAAGCGTGAACGTGTCTCATCAGCGAGACGCGTTCACGCTTGGTTTGTAGCCGAACGATTGCTCAGGCCGGGACGATCATGCGGTCAATGCCGATGCTGGCCAGGCCGGCCATTCGGTGGCGTGGGACGGCGTCGACACGCACGTGCCCGAACCGACTGGCGACGGCCGAGGCGGCGACACTGTTTCGCAGCACCGAGAAGAGCTCGGGCGGCAGATCGGCGACGAAGCCCGTGACCACCGCGTGGTCAAAGCCCTGCACATTCATCGCAGCGGCGATGGCGAAGCCGGCAGCCTCCAAGCCGCGGCGGACGCGGGCGTAGACGGCCGGATTTTTCAGAGCGTCGCTTTCGGCGGGCGTCAGGACGTCGGCGTCCCCTTCAGAATGCGCGATGCCGAACACTTGATGACGCCCCATAACGGTTTCCAGGCAACCGATGCCGCCGCATTTGCAGAGCGTCATTTCACCGTGCACGGCAGTATGACCGAGTTCGCCAGCGAAGGGCCGCGGACCGCGCTGCACGCTCCCACGCACCATTGATGCCGAACCGATACCGATCCCAAAATCGATTAGCAAAAAGCTGTCGCACGAGGGATTCACAACACGATGCCCCACGGCCAGGCATTGGATTTCCTGGACCGCGTGTGCGGGCAAGTCGATTGCCTCTTCAAGCCGCGCCGCGAGCGCCTGCCCTTCCGCCCAGCGGGCGTGTGGGGAGAGCAGCGTCATGCCGGTCGCCTCGTCGAGAATGCCGGGCACGCTCAGGAGCACGCCCGTTGTTTGCTCGCGAAGCAGCGGCCTGGCCGCATCGACGACGGCTTCGATCCACGCATCGACAGAGTTCGGCGTCGGAATCGTCTTGTTCCAGACGTCCTGCAGAATCGGAGCGATTGTCAGCGACGCCAGCGTGGTTCGGGCGGCGCCGAGCTGAACGCCCAGGAACCTCGGCTGCACGTCGTCCACCTTGACGAAGTTGCCCGGCCGGCCCGCTTTACGGGATTTGATGACCGTTTCGGTTTCTCTGAGAACGCCGTCGCCGATGAGTTCTTCAATGATTTTGCCGGTGGTCGGCTGACTGATTCCCGTCGCCTTGGCGAGCGTCGATCGCGTCGCAGGTCCAGACTTCAGCGACGCCAGCAGCAACTGCCGGCGATTCATCTGGCGAAGATCGTTTGGAATCGGCATAACGTTCAGTGTTCCGCCCAACACGCCAGAACATAGCGACGTAACCCAAGCATGTCCATTCATTCTTTAGCTTTGTTACACAATCATTACATTTCAGCCGTGCCGGACCTTCGTGATTGGGCAGGCTCGAATATTAGCGAAATACCGAGCAGTTGTAACGCAAACTTTTGTAATGGAACTCCCCTAATCGAACGCTTATCAGGAGAAGTGGCGGCGTTACATTGAGTTACTGTAACACATTGAGCCGCGAAGGATTGCGGCAAAGCGCGGCGGGAGGTTCAAAGATTACCGACCGACCACTCGCCATTGATCAAACGAGGCAGGCGGCCCGTCGGGTTACGGTCACGCAAACACGGCGGCAAACGGTGGTCGCGAACGTTGTCGTATGACTGCAATTGCGTGAACCGCGAAATACTGCCCGGCAATCCGACGGCGGAAAAATGCGGCTGCGTCGAAGCCGGGAAAGGCCCGCCGTGATTCATGGCGGGCGAAACGGCGACGCCGGTCGGCATCTTGTCGTTGATCAGTCGCCCCACCTTCGGGCGAAGCGCCGTGGCCGTGGATGCGTAGGCGTCGTCGTCCGCACCGTTGATCGCGGAATAGATCGTCCCGGTCAGGCTGCCTTCGAGCGTTCGAATCATGTCCAGAAGCTGGGCGTGATGGGCGGCGACCACCACCATCGCGGCATTGCCGAACGCTTCGGTCTGCAGCGTTTTCGGATTGCCCAGAAACTGCTTGGCCGTCGCGCGGACGAGGGTGTTCTGGAAGCGGAAGCCGTCGCCGTCAACGACCGAACCACCGGTGAGCGGCTGAGCGCCGGCGGCGATCCATGTCCGCACCGCACCGGCGAGCGACTCCAAGCCCGCGGCGGAAAACAGCACACCCGCCGGCGCGGCGGCCAGTTTATTGGCGACCGCGCGGATAAAGCATTCCGTCTGCTCGCCGGCCGTCAGAAGCACCAACCCCGGCTTCGTGCAAAACTGGCCGGTCCCCATCAGCACACTGGCGACGAACTGGTCGACGATGGTTTCAAAATGTTGCTCCAGCGCACCCGGCAAGAGCACCGTCGGATTAATGCTGCTGAGTTCGCCGAAGAACTGCGTGCCCGCCGATTCCGCTTCCGCCTTAAGCTTCAGCCCCGTCGGCCGGCCGCCGGTAAACGCCACGGCTGCGAGGCGTTCGTCACGGACCATTCTCAGCCCGTCGCTGACGGCCGTGTGGTAGACCATTTGCACCGTGCCCGGCGGCAGCCCGGCGGCGGTGGCGGAACGGTGGGCGGCCTCGGCGAGCAGGCGGCTTGTGTTCGGATGCAGCGGGTGCGCCTTGGCGATGACCGGGTTACCCGCCGCGATTGCCGCCGCGAAGTCGCCGCCGCTGATGCCGTTGAACGCCAGCGGAAAGTTGTTGGGCCCCATCACCAGGACCGGCCCGACCGGTGCCAGGCACGACCGCAGTCCGGCCTTGGTGTCGATCGTCGGGCGCTGCCAATCGCAATCGCGGGCGGCACGCGACGCCTGGCGCAGCTGGTCCGTCGTTCGAAGCAGTTCGATATCGCCCAGACGCGGCGATAACGCCAGGCCGGTTTCTTCGGCGGCGGCGGCGATAATTTCACTGGCGTTGGCTTCGATCCGGACGGCGTAGTCTTCCAGGAACCTGGCGAGACGATCCGCAACGTCAGGCAGTGCCCGCAGCATGGCCGCCGCGTTAGACGCCGCCCGCAGTGCGAGTTCAAGGTCCGGCCAGGCGCTGACGGGAAAGACACCCGGGATCGGCCGGCCGGTTTTTGGGTTCGTCGCGGTGAAGGTATCGATCGCCCGGGCCGCGCGCCACTCGCCGGCGATGAGCACCGGCCGTGGCTCGCCCGGACTCGATTCGCCGAGCGTCGACCAATCCGGGGATTCGATACTGCTCGGCATGGCCGTCTCCTCGGTCACTGGATGGATGACTCGCCCGACAACTCGTGCCGCCGCCGCCCTTGCCGGCCACGGCACTCTGCGATCTGCCACTCGCACAACCCTCAACGACTTCAGGCACGGACTGGAGAGAAGGTAACCGCGACACCGAATCGCTTCCCTGCAACCTTGCGCAGATCACCTTCGATATTTACCCATAACAAACACGCGGACCGAGTCCGGTTTCGCTCGACTCACTACTGTCACCAAAATTTTAGTTTTATTAATTTATTCTTTGCTTTTGCGTTTTAGTTGTTTTATTTACCAATACATCGAGCGTTGGCGTCTCGACAGAGTCGCACTCGATTACACATCTGGCCGCGCATCGGCAGACACGCCTGCACGGCCAAAAGGGAATTGGGAGAGTGCAGGATGAAAAACGATGCTTTGCTCAAAGCTGGCGTGGCAAGTGCCCTCGGGCTTGCGATTTTCGGCGCGACGCCTACGCCCGAGCGATCGTCAGCGAACTTCGAAACCGCGGCTTCGAAGACACTGCCGTTGGCCCGCTCGCTGACGATGGCGGCACGGACCACTGGAGTTCCTACGGCGACGGCGGTCTTCGGATGTCAGTCACCGACGTTGTCGCCCATTCGGGAACCAAATCGATCACCAACACCCAAACCTTCCCGACCGGGTTCACCAACCTCTATCAATTCGGCGTCGCGGAAACCACCGCAGAACTGAAAGGCCGGACGATTGCGTGGAGTTTCTGGGTCTATTACGACCCGAACGCGGCCGGCAATAACGCGGCCAGCGACAACTTCAGCTACCAGTTCGACACGCGCAATACCTTTAACGAGTACAACTCCGTGCAGTCCGGCAACGTCGCCGCCAGCACGCTGACGGGAGGAACCTGGACGAAATTCAGCGGCTATTTCAGGAATGACCCGAATGTCGTCCTCGCGAACGGCGACGCAACGCTGGTGTCCGCCGTGCTCAACGGGCCGACCGGAACGTTCTACTGGGACGACTTCGCGAGCGGTGCCGTGCTCGATGGCGACGCCGACCTTGACGGCGATGTCGACTTTACCGATTTCCTCGCCCTTCAGGCGAATTTCGGCAGCGCAGCTACGACTTTTGTCCAAGGCAACTTCAACTATGACGCCACGACGGATTTCAACGATTTCCTGATTCTTCAGGCGAACTTCGGCAAATCAACGACTGGCGACACCGTCACGGTGACTGCATCCGACGTCGCCGCGATGACCGCCTTCGCGACCACCGTGCCTGAGCCGACAACCCTGGCACTCGCCGGCGTCGGCGGCGTAATGCTCGCCCGCCGCAGCCGGAAGAGCCGCTAACAGAACTTTCGAATCGCCGTTGGGACAATCACGGCCGGTGCGGGGCGTTCCCGTGCCGGCCGTGAAGTCTTTTCTCCAAACAACCGGCAATGCCTTCCCGGGTTCACAGAATTACATCACGAGTGCTAACAACTGTTCCCAGAGAATCAGCAATTCTATGCTGCAAAAACAAGATTTCATTGACCCCGCCATCCGTTTCGTGAATATTCCTAAATAATCTGCCCCTGCGCAGTTGTTCTTCCGTGGTGGGTCATTCCTGGTGGCGCGGACATGAGTTCTAAAAATCGTAAAGTCGTCAATTTTCGGGAACTTTCTCTGCGCACGGCCAATTCCTACGCGGTCGATGCACTCGAGCAACGCACGCTGCTCGCGGCCACGGTCACGCCGGTCACGTCCACCACGGTCGATCCTGCCGACGGCCTTCGGCTGAGCGTGAATGATGAGCAAACCGCCGTCGTCCTCGGCGAGTGGGCGACCGCCGGCAACGCTGATAGTTGGACGGCAACCGGCGCCAGCAGCACAACGATTGCCGGCGGCTTCATCACTGAAGTCGCGTCAGCCTCCGGAACGCCGGTCGTACTCAGCCGCACGAGCATCGCCTCGGGGCCGCAGACATTGGAATACGCCTACTACGATTACGTCCAGGTCCGCATGCAATTGCCGGCGGCTTACGCCGGCGGTGATGTCACCTTTTACTACGGCACATCGAACACCGTGCCGACGTCGCAAGCGGGCTTTTCGGCGACGCGGTCATGGACCATCCCCGCTGCCCAGCTTGCCACCGATGGTGCGATGCATACGTATCGCATCAACGTCGGCAAATCGGCGTGGTGGAAAGGGAATCTGACCGACCTTCGCGTCTCTATTCCCACCACGGCGGCCGGGCAAACGGTGTCGCTCGATTACGTCGAAGTCGGCGACCTTCCCAACAGCACGCTCCCCGTCAGCCCCACGACGCAACACGTGGGCAACGCGGCCGGGTATCTCGAATACCCCACGACGGTCACCACTGCCAACATGCAGTCTGTGCAGTCCAAGCACTTCATCTACTACTATTCCACGGCCGCCAACCCGGGCAATTACAACCAGGCCACCGCCGCTCATAACACACTGGAAATCCTCGAGCAGTCGCAGCGGCTTTACACACAAGTGCTCGGCTTCCGTGACGTATTCAACTGGGCGCAAGGCGTCAACGGCGACACCACCCGCTACAAGCTCAACATCACCAGTTGGTGGAGCGGCTACTTCTCCGGCGGGTTCTATCTCAACGTTGACACCAGCGGTGCCGCCAACACCACCAGCCCCGGCGGCTACACCGTCACGTACGGCCCCGGCTCGCCGGTCCCGCACGAGTTCGGGCACGTCACCGACTCGCAAAACGCTAACTACCTTGCCGGCGGACACTTCGAATCACACGCGAACTGGTACCGCGAAGTCTGGAGCACCTGGTACGGCTCGGTGCTCAACGCCGTCGGCTATCCGTCATCGGCTTACACGCCGGTGGCGCAGTACTTTTCGAACCTACACCAGGACAACGCACGGCTGATTTACAACGATTACCGCATCTACACGCCGTTGCAGTATTACGCGGAATCCCTCGGGCTTGATGCCGACATCGTTTCTGAACTCTGGAGCGAGGGCGGCATGAATCTCACCGCCTACACCAAGCTCGCCAATCTCCTTCCGGCCGGGAAGAACGTCAAAGACATCGCCGCCCAGCTGATGGCGTACTGGCCGACGCTGGATTTCCCTGTCCGCACGGCGATGCAGAATGCCGCCTTCACCGCCGCCAACGGCCTGACGTCGGCGCAACTGCTCGCCAATTTCAATTTCCTCAGCAGCACCGTCCTCGAGCCCGACGCCGACGACGGCTGGTACACCGTACCTCTCGCGCATGCACCGAAAGTTACGCCTACACCACCACCGTTCTCACCCCGACGGCCGGCAGTAACTCGGTCACCGTCTCGCTGCGTGGGCTTCCATCGACGGACAGCACCGCCGACTGGCGGGCCGTGCTCGTCGACGTCTCCGGCTACGGGACACTGAACCCGGTCATCAACGGCTACAGCGCCGATCGCCGCCGGCAGCAGTGGCACGATCAACCTCGCTTCGCCGACCGACACCGTGCTGCTCGTCGTCACAGCCACACCCGGCAGCACAACACTCGATCTCACGTCCTTCGACAACACCGCCCGCAGCGCCAGGCCAGCACGCGGCAGACCTACCCGTTCCAGGTGCTCACCACCGGCGCCACGCCCGCCACCGCCGCCGCCGCTCGAATCGCTTACACGCGCGGTGCCGGCCGGTACTGGACCAATCCCGACGGCAGCACCGGCGGCTGGGTCGATAACACCGTCACCATCGCCACCGGCGCTATGCGCGCCCGCGCGCAAGTGCTCGGCACAGCGAACATCGGCGCGGGCGTCCGCATCGAAGATTACGCCACCGTCGCCAACACCGCCGTCATCTCCGGCAACGCGGTCATCTCCGGTTACGCCGTCGTCAACGGCAATGCGAAAGTCGGCGGCAATGCCCGCGTCATGGACCACGCAATGGTCGGCACGAACAGCACGGTCACCGGCAACGCGGTCGTCGCGCAGTACGCCTACCTCATGCCGTACTCTGCACTCACCGTGACCGACAACGCCATCGTCCGCGGCGTCGCCACGCCCACCGGCGGTACGCTCTCCGGATCGGCCATCGTTGATTACGACTACACCTCCGACTTCAACCTCAGCGACGGCGTCAACACCAACAACCACCCCTACGACAACGACTTCAACACCTACTACTCCCAAACCCAGAAAAAACCGACGGGCCTGATCGCGTCTTATCGCGTGAATGACACGTCGGGCAGTGTCCTGTTCGACGAATTCGGCAGCCTCAACGCACTGCTGCGCGGCTCGCCGACCCGCACCACCGACATCACCACCAATAGCCAAGTACTCTCTTTCAATGGCTCACAGCAATACGCACTGCTCGACCGCAGCGTCGCCGATCTGAAGAACGCGACCTACTCTCTCTGGATCAACCCGAGCACCACCACGGCCGACCAGGCGTTGCTCTACTTCGGCAGTTCCGCGAACACCTTCCTCAAGCTTACCGGCCGAAACAGCAGTGGTTTGGCGCAGCTGACCCTCAGCGTGAACGGCGTCGTGCAGACGCTCACGTCCAACGTCGCCGTTCCCGTCAACGCGTGGACGAACCTTGTGCTGACGTTCAACAACAACGTCGCCACGTTCTACATCAACGGATCGGCCGCGGGGTCGGCGTCGCTGTCGTTCAACCCGAGCGACGTCGTCACGAACGACTCGGTCGCCGCCCAGGCGATTTATCTCGGCCGGGATGCGGCGGGCAATTACTTCTCCGGCATGTTGGACGACGCGCGGTTCTACAATATCGCCCTGTCGCCCGCCCAGATCGCCACCGAAATCCAACGCAGCGGCGTCGTACTCGGCTCGTTCTACGCCGATACGCCTGCCACCTTCGACGGCAGCACCACGACCGCCGAAAGTGGCGTCCACAGCGGCTTTACACGCACCATTTCGGCATGGATCAAGCCCGACACTTCGCCGAGCGTTACCAACGCCCGCTTTAACGTCGCCTATTACACGCCGATCGCCGACTCCACTGACGAACGCGATGCCACGGGTTACGGCAACGGCCTGGGCATCAACAACGGCAAGTTCGCGGTGCGGCTCGATAACTCGCTACAAATCTGGGACACCGGCGTGCCCGTTGCCCTCGGACAATGGCAGCAAGTCACACTCACTCTCAGCGGCACCGTCGCCAACCTTTACGTCAACGGCGTTCTCCGCGCCAGTCGCACATACACCAGTTCCACCGTCAACGGCAAAAACTATCGCATCGGTTACGGCCAGACGACCACCGACGCCTCCTCGCGCCGCTACTTTGACGGGCAGATCTTCAACCTCCAGATCCTCGACAAAGCCGTCGCGCCGACGACCACCCTGCCCGCCGGCTGGACGAGCACGGAAATCTCCACCACCACCGCCGGCTCGACGTTTTACGGCCAGGTCGGGAACGTCTTCGCACTGAATGCCACCGGCAGCGGCGTCACCTCCACCGCAGACCGCTTCCGCTACACCTACACCACCCAAACCGGCGACGGCGACATCAGCGCGTACGTCACCAACCCGCGGGCGACCACCGGCACGGTCGTCAGCAACGCACAGGCGGGCGTGATGATCCGCGCCAGCACCGCCACCGGCGCGGCCAACGCCTTCCTCGCCCAAACCGCCACCGGCGGCCTGGCGTTTACCTACCGCTCGACGACCAACGGCACGACCACTACGGCCGCCACGCTCGCCAGCGTCACCGGGGCTGTCTGGCTGAAACTCACCCGCGTCGGCACGAGCGTTTCGGCGTTCTACTCGACCGACGGTGTCACCTACACCCAAATCGGATCGGCGGTCACGGTCAGCGGGCTCTCGGCGTCGTCGCAACTCGCCGGCCTGGCGGTGGCGTCGCGGTCGACCACGCAGATCGACCAGGCCACCTTCGAAAATGTCAGCGTCACCTCCACGAGCGGCCCGTCGCTGGTCAGCGGACCGACGGCTTCGAACTTCGCGGGCAAAACGTTCACGCTCAGCGCGCTCGCCGCCGACCCCGCCGGCGAAGCGGGCCTCACCTACGTCTGGACGAATGCCGACGGCAGTTCACTGGCGACCTTCTCCGCCAACAACAGTAACGCCGCCAAAAACACGGTCGTGACGGTCTACGGCACCGGGACGTACAAGTTCCGCCTGAGCGTCTACAACGCCGCGGGCTTGTCGGTTCAGAGCGGCGTCGTTTCGGTGACGATCAACGCCGTTGTCGGCAGCATTTCGCCGGGTACGGCCACCGTGGTGGGCGGCGGCACGCAGCAGTTCAGCGTGCTCGACCAGTTCGGCAACCCGCTCTCGGCGGGCAGCATCACCTGGACGACCACCGCCGGCACGATCAGCAGCACCGGCCTCTTCACCGCGCCGCTGACCGGCGCCACCACCGCCACCGTCTCGGCCGTCGTCAGCGGGAGCGCGGGAACGTCCGCTACGGTTACCATCGCCAAGCCGATCGTGCTGTATCAGAACGACGTCGTCGACGGCACAAAAGTCGTCGCCGACGCCAGCGGCAACGGCCGCAACGGCACCATCACCGGCACGCTGAACTCCACCTACAGCGCCGCCACCGGCCAGATCAATAACGCACTCACGCTCGCCCCGTCCGCCACCAGCAACGGCTACGTCACGCTGCCGACCTCCTTCGCGACCGCCCTCTCGACCGTGACTGATTTCACCATCAGCGCCTGGGTCAAAGAAACCAGCCACGTAAACTGGGCCCGGCTGTTCGACTTCGGAACGGGCTCGACGAAGTACATGTTCCTCACGCCATACAACGGTTCCGGCGTGGTCGCGTTCGCGATCAGCACCGGCGGCGGTAGCGGCGAGCAGCAACTCACCAGCACCACCACACTGACAACCGGCACGTGGAACTTCATCGCGGTCACCCTCTCCGGCACGACCGCCACGCTCTACGTCAACGGCGTGGCAGTCGCGACGAACAGCGGCATGACGCTCAACCCGTCGAGCCTCGGCCTGACGACACAAAACTGGCTGGGCAGATCTCAGTACGGCGACCCGAATCTCCGGGGCAGCATCGATGACTTCCGTGTCTACGGCGCGGCCACCTCCGCCAGCAGCATCGCCGCCATGTACACCGCCGGCCAAACCGCCGCGAACCACATGCCCGCCGTCGCCACCGCCGCCAGTGCGAACCCCTCACCCGTCACCGGCAACACGACCACGCTCAGCGTCCTCGGCAGCGAAGCCGCCGGCGAAAGCAATCTGACTTACACCTGGGAACTCACCAGCGGCCCCGCCGCCGTGACATTCGGGCAGAACGGCAATAACGCGGCGAAATCGACGCTCGCCACCTTCACGCAGTCGGGCACGTACGCGTTCCGCGTCACCATCAGCGACCCGCTCGGCTATTCTGTGACGAGCACGGTGAGTGTTCCCGTCACGCTCGCCCCGCCGCCGACGATCAGCGGCTTTGTCATCAATGACGGCAGCGTGCAGCGGTCGATGGTCCGCTCGCTCACCCTTTCATTCAGCCAGCCGGTCAATCTCGGCGCGAACGCCATCGTCCTCTCCGGCATTAGCGGTAATGTCGCAAGCATCAGCTATCAACTCACCCCGTCCGCGGACCTCATGACATACACCCTGACGTTCACCGACCCGGCGTTCATCGGCGGCTCACTGGCGGACGGCACGTACCAATTGGCCGTCAACGCCAGCGGCGTGACGGCGGCCAGCGGCGGCGCGAACCTTGCCGCCGGCCAAACTTATTCGTTCTATCGACTCTTCGCGGACAGTGACGGCAACCACACGGTCGACTTCACCGACTTCCTCGGCCTCCAGGCCGCCTTCGGCGCGACCGGGCCGGCGTACAATGTCGCCTACGATTTCGACTTCAACGGCGCGGTCGATTTCAACGACTTCCTCGCCCTCCAGGCCCGCTTCGGCCTGACGATGTGATCGCACCAGCGGCAAACCGCTGACAGGCAAAGCACTTTCCCTGCGGCATTAAGCCCGAGCCACACCCAGCATGCGCATACGGCGTAAGCCCGGCCGCGCAGTCACACTTCGCAAACCCATCCGAAGAAAACACTTAAGGAAAAACGAACGCCGCCCCCCGGCATTCCCACGCCCGCACCGGCGGGCAAACGCGAAGGGTTTTCCCGACCCAGATTCTGTTACAGATACAGTTAATTTTTCAGTTTTTACTTGAAGTCATTGAGCAACGGATTACATTTCCGGGGTCAGAGATTTGTGCCTATGAGTCCAGTGACGCAAAATCTTCGAGTGGGATCAGGTAAAAACGATTCGGCCCGGCTGCCGGTGACGGTTGAGTTGCCCGCACCGGCACGCGATCAGTCGCTGGACGAACTCTTCCAAATCACGGCCGGTGAAGTACTTGGACGCTTCCGCCGCGCCATGGAAGGCCTGATTTATTCCGTCGCCAAGACCCTCTCCAGCAGTCGTGCTTTACAAACGGCGTTGAAGGTCGACCTCAAGACCAGCTACCAGATTTTCAAACTGCTCGGCCCGACGGAAACGCTGGCAACCGTGCAGTACGTCCCGCCGGCGGTATCGTTCAAGAAACTGCTGGCGGCCGCGAAGAAGCACGGCGCCACTGACGCCCTGCTCGCCGATGCGACCGCCGCCTTCGAAGCCCTGGGCCAGTTCGTGGCGGAGACGACGGGCGATTTCGAGACGTTCGAAGTCGCCGTGATGTCCCACGCCGATTTCGCCGAGGCCTCCGCCGTCAGCCTCGCCCACCGCAAAGCCGCCTTTAAGGCCGACGTTTATTTTCATGGCATGTCGGTCGACACGCTGGCGATGGCGCTGATGTTCCATCCCGGCCGCGAGCCCGACACGTTCGACTTCGTCGGCGTTCGCCAGATGATCGGCATGCGTCGGCTCCGCGCGGGGACCGATGTCGTCGTCGAACGCTGGCGCTTGCACCAGCAACCCAACGACACCTCGCTGTCCGGGCAATCGTATTTCAGCACCGCCTTCGACGAACAGGCCGCCGCCCAGCACGACGCGGCGGTCCTGCCCGACTTCTGCTCGCAGCCGATGCTCCCGATGGTCACCGCCATCGATGCCACGGGCAATTTCCGGACGATTCTCAAGCACCGCGACCTGGGTGTCGGCCGACTCGTCGACCTGACGACTGGCCGAACGCACCGCGGCGCGGCGATCCAACGGACCGCCGGCGGCCACCCGTCGTTCAGCGGCCTGATCGAAATCGCCCGGCCGACGAAGCTGCAGATCATCGACTTTTTCGTACACCGACCGACCTGGTCGGACTTCTCGACGCGTTCGGGCGTCTTCGCCGGCCAATTAAACCGCCGGAGCGCCGAAACCGTCGAACAGGACGGCATCCGCCTGCCGTTCAGTGAATCGCTGACACGGATTGACCGCCAATCCGCGCTCCGCGTACCCGAAGCCCCACGCCATACCGAGTTGCTCGAACACGCGTGCAACACCATGGGCTGGCGGCTGGAAGACATGGAAGCCTTCCGAATGCGCATTGAGTATCCACTGATGGATACCAACATCCAGTGCATCGTTGATGGCACGTCGGCCTGACCGTCCGACACCGTTCGATTTAACCGCACCGCAACTGGCCCGGAGTGGCTTATGACAACGACATCACACGGGGGCACACGCCCTCGGTCCGCCTTCACGCTCATCGAGCTTCTGGTGGTCATCGGAATTATTGCAGTACTCATCGGTATTCTTCTGCCGGCGCTCAACGCGGCAAAGGAAGCCGGACAGTCGGCGGTCTGCAAAGCGCAGCTACGCCAGGTCGCGACAAATGTTCAGAATTACATTGCGGAAAGCCGCGGCTTTTTCTGCCTGAAAAAGAACCTCGATGTCTGGTTCCTCGGCGGAAACCGTGATTCCGGGACTACGACGGCAATGTACAACGGCACGTACACCCGAATGCGGGTTTGCCCGTCCATGGGGAAATACCTTGACGTTCAAGCCACCTACGCCGGTGGCGGCGGCAGCACAGGCACGCCCGCCAATTTGAGCTACGGCTGGAACTCGATGATCGTCGGTCTGCCACGACACCCGGCGCCGAGGCAAAATACCTCCGAAATCGCAATGGTCGCGGACGTCATCAGCCTGGCGTGGGATACCAACACGCAGACGGCCGGGCTGGATTTGTCCGTCGGCGGGTCACTCATTGATCCCTACGGTGCCAAGGGAACGACCGGCCCTTACCAGCCGTACCAGCCGACGCTTCACGGCCGCCATGGCGGTAAAGCGAACGTGCTCTGGTTCGACGGCCACGTCAGCGCCGAAAGCCCCTCGCCGGTGCCCAACCGCCTCTACGGCACGTACGTCCCCCCGGCTCTGTTCCGGAAGTGGAAAGTCGGCTTCCTGACGCGGCCCGGCGAAACGTTCAGCACCATGTCCGCCGAATACTACTTCGTCTACGACAAGAACGGATTGACCTCAAACAGCATGGCGTACTACTACCCGCTGGATAGCAACAACAACCCGACCCCCAACATGCGGGCCTGGCACTAATCAGAACCAGAATCGCAAAAATTAAGAACCAACCGCCCGGAGTGGCAAAGTTATGAAGAAAATGCACATCGCTTCCGTCCTTCCACTGCTGGCCGTCGCGACCAGTTCGGCCTTCGCGGCAAACGTCACGACGCTCGGCTCGTTCAACGCCGCCGTCACCGGCTCGACGTCTTACGGGACGCTCAGTTTCGACGCAGCCGGTAACCTCTACGGCACCACCAGCACCGGCGGCACCGGTGGTGGCGGCACGATCTTCCAGGTCACCGGTGCCGGCGTTTCGCCCGTCGTCTCATTCACTGGCGGTGCCGACAGCGGCGCGTACGCCGGCATGACCTACGACGCGACGACCAACACCTTCTACGGCACGACGCGCGGCAACAACAGCAATGCCACCGACGGCACTGTCTTCGCCTATACGCCCGGCGGCAGCAGCGTCACCACCCTGCACACCTTCGTCTCGACCGCCTCGTTCGGCACCGAAGGCAGCCAACTCGTCGGGCCCGTCACCCTCAAAAACGGCGTGCTCTACGGCACGACACAGTTCGGCGGATCGTCCGTCCCCAGCAGCAGCTACGGCACGCTCTTCACCCTCTCTGGAACCGATAAAACCACCCTCACCTCGCTCACCGGTTTCGCCGGCAGCAACGGGTATTACCCGACCGGAAAACTCAGCGTCGATAACGCCGGCAATGTGTTCGGCACGACCATCGGCAACAGCTCGTCGACCGGCAGCTGGGGCACGGCGTACCAGTACTCGCCGACCACCGCCACCATCACCACTCTCACCGGCTTCACCCGCTTCAGCGCCACCGGCACCACTACCCGCGGCGGCCTCGTCGCGGACAGCGCCGGCGACCTCTACGGCATGACGACCGTCGTCTCCCCCTTCAGCACCTCGCCGGCCATCTTCAAGCTGTCGGGCGCGGATCATCTCACCGTCACCACACTGGCGACGTTCAACTCCGCTACCACCGGTGTGCCGGGCCTGAACTACGAAGAACTGCTGATGGACGCCCAGGGCAACCTGTTCGGCACCAGCCGCACGGGCGGCGCGAACAACTTCGGCACCGTCTGGATGCTCGCCGCCGGCGACACGGCGATCACCACGCTTTACACCTTCACCAACGGCACCGACGGCGGCACGCCCGCCGCGGGCCTGGCGCTGCGTGACGGCCTGCTGTACGGCACGACGACCACCGGCGGCGCGAACGGCGCGGGCACGGTCTTCTCCGTCGCCGTCCCCGAACCCGCCTCCCTGGCCGTGCTCGGCCTTGGCGCGGTCGGCCTGCTGGTTCGTCGTCGGACGACCAAGGCGTAACAACGAGATCCCTTTCCCACCGGCCGGCCTTGGAAATCAAGGCCGGCCGGCTTTGCGGGCTTTAGTCGCCCGCGGCCGTCTGCCGTTGTGGATGGCCGATGCTTAAATTCGAAGGCCGTATTTTTGACGGTGCGCCGTCGCGAGTGTTTTATGCGAAACATCACCACTGTCTCAGCGTCGCTGCTCCTGACTTCGATCTGCCTGCCCGCCCTGGCGGCCACGCCGGCCACCGCGCCGTCGACGGACATGGCCGCGGCGCAGGCGCAACTCCGCGCCAAGCACGTCGAACTCCGAAACGCGTTGAACGCCAATGACGACGCCATCGCCAAAGCCACCCCGGCTGCGGTCTTGATGGACCCCGCCAGGCGTCAGGAAGCCGCCGCACAGGTCATCGGCCTGTACAACGAGCGTTGGGAGTTGCTCACGCAGCAAACACACTATTCGCCACGCCCGATTCCGGATTCGGAGTCGAAAAAGATCGAAGGGATGCTCTACCTTTTCGGCGACAAAAACACGGTCGCCCGCATCGACGGCCTTGCGAATGAGCCCAAGCGTGAGGGCATCAAGCTCTACGCAAAATGGCTCGCCGCAGCCGGCAACGTCGATCGCCAAAAAGCCGTCGCCAGTGAGGCCGAATCGCTCGCGCAAAAGTTCCCCGCCGACAACGGGCTGACTGAACAGATCGTCTCCTTCGTCCGCTCGTCCGCGAACGTGGAGATTCGCAATGCCCTGCTGCAGACCTGCACGCAGACGATGAAAAACAATGTCTCTGCGGCGATCGTAAAAGAGCTGGAGCAGACCAAAGCACACCAGTCGATGCAGGAAGCCGCCGAGAAACAGCAGGCGCTCGTCGGTAAGCCGATGGTGGTCAGTGGCCCGAACGTCAACGGCGGCACGTTCAGCACCGCCGACTGGCGTGGGAAGGTCGTGCTTGTCGACTTCTGGGCGACCTGGTGCGGCCCGTGCAAGGCGGAACTGCCGCACGTGAAAGCGCTCTACGAACAATATCACACGCAGGGATTCGAAATCGTCGGCGTTTCGGGCGACGAAGCCGCCGAGCCGTTGAAGAAATATGTCACCGAACAGAAGCTGCCGTGGACGCAGCTGTTTGATGCCGAAGCCGCCGCCCGCGGTGAAGTGTCGGCGATGATGAAACAGTTTAACATCGCCGCCCTGCCGACGATGTTCCTGATCGACCGCAACGGCGTCTGCCGGAGCGTCACGGCACGGAACGAACTCGACGCGATGATCCCCAAACTGCTGGCCGAAGCCGGCCCCGCGGCGGCGGCCGTTTCGATGCCCGCCACGCAGCCGGCGGCAAATGCCGCATCGCAAGCGGAACTTCAGCAGGCGATGATCAACGACGTCGGCGCGTTCCAGAAGGTCTTCCAGCCCGAGATGCTTGCCGATGCCGCCGCACGATCGGCATCGGCTGATGCCGTCATCCCTGCGGCGAAGAAGGTGATGTCCGAACTCACGCAGCTCGGCAGCGGGAAGACGCAGAGCGCCGCGGCGTATCGGAGCGGCATCCTGTTCTACGCGACCGTGCTCGCCGTCTACGGCGACACTGACGGCCAGGCCTGGATCGACCAATTGGCCGGCGATGCCTCCCCGCGGAATGCCTTGCTCGGCAAGACGCAGCAGCTTTACGTCCGCTGGTGCCGATCGAACGACAACGCCGCCCAGCAGGCCGCGGTGGTCGCCGATATCGAAACACTCGCCCAAGCCAATCCGACTTCACCCGTGCTGACACACCAGATCGCCAAGATGGCCGGCCAGGGTGCGGCAGACCCGTCTCACGCCGAGCGTTTGAAGAAGCTCATCGGCAGCACCATGAACAACGCCGTCGCCGCCAGCGAGAAGGTGAAATTCAGCCTGCCCGATCGTGTCGGCAAGCCGATGACGCTCGCCGGACAAACGGTCGACGGCACCGCGTTCACGACCGCCGGCTACAAAGGGAAAGTCGTCCTCGTCGACTTCTGGGCCGTCTGGTGCGGGCCGTGCAAGAAGGAATTACCGCGCATCAAAGCGCTCTACGAAAAGTACCACACGCAAGGCCTGGAAGTGGTCGGCGTCAGCAATGATTACGCCGCGGACGAGCTGAAAAAATACGTCAGCGAAAACGCCCTGCCGTGGCCGCAACTGTTCGATGCCCCATCGGCGGACCGCCAGCAGATGCACCCGATCACATCGGAATACGGCATTGATTCGATCCCGCGGATGTTCGTCATCGACAAGAACGGCGTCTGCCGCAGCGTGACGGCGCGCGAAACCATGGAAGACCTCATTCCGAAACTGCTGGCCGAGTAAGTGTTCGTTCTGATTATCACGACTGATTTGAAATCGAGATTGATATGAAACGTTCCGTCATCACCGTTGCGAACCGAATCATCGCCCGTCGCCAGTCCCTCACGGCGGCAACGCTCGGCGTGCTGACTTTCACGCTCGCCGCACCGCTGACCGGCCTGGCGAACACCAGCGTTTCGGTGAACACCGACGCGAC
The DNA here is from genome assembly GCA_049840775.1 of Tepidisphaeraceae bacterium. GTDB lineage: Bacteria > Planctomycetota > Phycisphaerae > Tepidisphaerales > Tepidisphaeraceae > RYN-431. The sequence goes on along the minus strand of JASGJJ010000002.1, from coordinate 427,074 downwards.
GGATTTGTCGTCAGCGTCAAACTACAGCACCGGCTCACTGCCGACTTCGAGCTCTGACGTCGTTCTTGATCAGACCTACACCAACACGACGCTCAACTACAACACCAGCGGCGGCACGCTCGCGATCGGCACGCTGAACAATCTCTACACCACAAGCGCCCTGACGATCGCGAACACGGCCGGCACGGCGAGCGCGATCTCTCTGAACGCCGCCGCCAACAGCGTAAGCGGCAACGCCGCCGACCTGGTTTACGTCGCCCCGGCCGCCAATCTCACCATCGGCTCGCCGGGCGGCTCGCTCGGGCTGGTCGTGAACACCACCGGCAACCTCAATACGGTATACAACGGCAGCATCGGAACGGGCAGCCTGACGATCAACTCGAACGTCAGCGGCACGGGCGGGCTGAACAAAACCGGCACCGGCTATCTTTACCTCAATGGCACGAACACTTTCGCCGGCCCGCTCACCCTCTCTGCCGGGCAAACGTATGTGACCTCGGTCAACGCCTTGGGTAACGGCGGCGTAAACCTCAGCGGCGGCTTCCTGCTCTACACCGGCGCGACCGACGAAGTCATGAGCCGGCCGATTAACACCACCTCCAGCGCCTCACGCATTTTCGTACTCACCAGCAATAACAGCACCCTCTCCATCAACGGCGGCATCACTGCAACGCTGGGCAGCGGCACGCAGACGCTCGCCTTCACGGGGTACTCCACCGGCACCGTCGTTTTCAACGGCAACCTGCGTGACAACCCGAATGTCGCCACCAATACCCTGGCGATCTACGCCAACCCGATCAGCTCCGGCGCGACCTACGTCTTCGGCGGCGTGAGCACCTACTCCGGCGGAACAACCATCGACCCGAACGGCGGCACTGTCGCCGTCGCCAGCAGCACCGCCTTCGGTTCCGGCGATCTCACGTTCATCGGCACGAACGCCGGCGGCACGTTCCGCTCGAACGATTCGACCAGCTACACCATCCCGAACCGCGTGGTCTTCCGGGCCGGCACGACCATCTTCGGCTCCGCGACGACCGGCAACCTCCGGTTCAGCAGCACCGCCGCCTCAACACTGCCGGCTAGCCGCTTCATTACGGTTCAGAACACGACCGAATTCGACGCCGCCTTCAACGGGGCCGGCAGCATCTACAAAAATGGTAGCGGCACGCTCGTCCTGGCGGGCACGAACACCTACACCGGCGGCACCGTCGTCAACGCCGGCACGCTGCAGGTCGGCAACGGCGGGACGACCGGAACGCTGCCCACGACCGGCTCGATCACCCTCGACGGAACGCTCGCTTTCAACCGATCGAACACCATCACGCAAGGCGTAGACTTCGGCCCCGTCATCGCCAACACCACCCTCGGGTACGGCTACGTCAACATGGTCGGCACGGGGAAACTCGTCCTCAGCGGCAACAACACCTACAGCGGCGCGACCACCATCACCGCCGGCACCGTCGAGGCGACGAGCTTCACCTACAACAACATGCTCAATGCCTCCGAGGGCGTAGACCTCGGGAACAGCGGCGGCAAACTGGTGCTGAACTACACCGGCACGACCAGCCCGATCGATTCCGTCAAAGCCATCCTCGAATACGGCAACGGCGACCACTTCGCCACCAGCATCATCCGCTCCACCACCATCACCGCCAACCACACGATTGGCTACGGCGATGATGGCGTTGGCGCAGTCACCGTCCGCGTCACCCTGCCCGGCGATGCCGACCTCGACGGCGATGTCGACTTCAACGACTTTCTATCCCTGCAAGCTAACTTCGGCAGTGCCAACACCCGCTTCGACCAAGGCAACTTCAACTACGACGGCATCACCGATTTCAACGATTTCCTGTCCCTGCAAGCCAATTTCGGACAAAGTCTGAGCGGCGACACGATCGCGGCAACCTCGGCCCAGTTGGCCGCGATGCAAGGCTTCGCGCTGACGGCCGCCGTTCCCGAGCCGGCGATCATGGGCGTGCTCGCGTTGGCGTTTCCCCTCGCGATGTGCGCACGCCGTTCTGACCGCCGGGCCTGATCGCGACCTTCGCTTGGCCGACAGCCGTAAAAGGACAAACGATGGTTCGATTGAACACAACACCCGAGTTGCTTCCCGCATCAAAGGCCAGCAGTGATTGCTGGACGCTCCGACGCACACGCAGAGGCGGCGTTTCGAACGCGCCGCAACTCCACGCCATTACTCGCATCATGCAGAAGGCCGTTTTCCTGTCAGACGCGGTGCTAATGTATGAAGGCCGTACCGTCGCCGTACGACCTTCCGTCGCGAAAATGCTTCAAGCGATCTGGAACCATCACGGCGAAGCATTCGACGCTTACACCTGGTTCTTCAACACGTACAAACGCCCGGGCACATTACGGGCAGTGCGGCAGACGGCGTTTCGCTGCAGCCGGGCCTTGGAACGCGTGGGCTGCCCGCTGGTGATCCATTGCGTTGCGCTGCAGGTCTTCCCGAAGTTGCTGGTCCGCAACTTTGAGAAAGTCATGCACACTGATCACGGCCGCGCTTAGTGGTCGCCCGGTGGATTGGGCGGGATCGGCACGAGACTGGCCACCGAGTTCGCGCCGGCACCATTGTTGAACTCCGCGCGAACGGCAGGCGAGGCCTCGGCAGTCGATGGCGACGTCTCAGACTTCGCGAGTGTCGCCTGCGACCAGTACAAACCGTACCCGGGCGATTTCCCGGGTTTAGTGTGTAACGCCAACAGATACGTTCGGCCGGCTTCCAGGCGGTGCTGGCTCGTGCTCTCACTCCCTTGCCAATAGCTGTTGATGAACGCCCGGCGTTGCCAGTGGCCGGTGTCGTTGGTGTCTTGCACCCACATGAACAGGTCGACGTTCTGTTCGTTCTCGCCCGCGAAGGTGACACTCAACCGATACGCCACCGCCGCCCGTGCGGCGCTGGGCACTGTGAATTTCACCGCGTGGTTTAAATCCAGGGGCGGCAGGCCGTCGTCCGGCGCTACATCGCCGCCGAACGTTTGCGCCCCTCCGATCATCAGCAAGGCCATGATTCCGACAGACCGAATCGAATGCCTTTTCATCGCGATACCCCTTTAGTGAAATTCTGCACAATCAGATTATTTTCTGGCATCGGCACTGCAAGAAAATTCTTTCACTATTACAAAGCCGAAAATGAAAATGGCATGTTCCGCTCACCAGTCGAGCGGAACATGCCATTGATTGATTGCTAAAACTGGAGTTACCCGCCGTGGGCGGTGAGTTCGTCCAGTTTCGCCTGAGCGGCCTTGAGGTAGTCGGCGTCGATCTTGCTCAACTTGCCGCCTCGGCTGTTATTGAACGCGAGGATCAGGTTTACCGCTTTTCGTTGATAAAAAATCGCCTTGTCGGTTTCGCCAGCCCGGGCGAGTAACTCTGCGTAAGGCAAATACGTGCTACCGTTTTCACTTGTGCCCGGTGCAATCGCAGGATCGATCGCATCAGCGATCGCTTTCCATTGCGACTGGCTGAGCAATGATTTGTCGGCCATCGGCACCACACGGGTGATCGCGAACGAGAAGTCCGGCTTCTTCGTCACGATGCCGTCCGGGCCCGTGAGTTTCTGGACAAATGCGACCGCCTTTTCCGGATCAGACCGGAACAGCGCCTCCAGCCGCATCGACAGGAAATCAGGATGGCCGGCGATCTGCGGGACCTGGGCGTCGATTTCATCGAGCGTCGCCAGCACCGCGGCGTTGTCTTTCGCACGCCGGGAGTTCATCAACTTTGAAGTGAGTTTCTTCTCCGGCGAATTAGCGGCAGCGATTTCGGCTTCCTGCTGCTTCTTTTTTTCCGCCGCGATATCCCATGAGCCGTCAACGACTTTCGGCAGCACCTTGTCGAGCTCTGCGGGGTAGCCGATCCATGCGATTTTTCCCTCGCCGTTGACGACGAACGACGTCGGGATGCCCTTCTGCTTCGCCGGCTCGAGCCAGGTTTTCGCCATAGCGCCCGCCGCGCCGTCATAGGCGACGTTGTAGTCCATCTTCTCGCCCATCTGCTGAACGAAAGGCAGGACGAGTTCTTTCACGCCGGCGTCGGTTTCGTCTTCCGGCCGCTCCCAGACGGAGACGCCGACGAACGTCACCTTGCCAGAATACTGATGGGCGAGCTCTGTCAGGTGCGGGATCATCTTTTTGCAGGGCGCGGCACCAGGTGGCCCAGAACTCGACGACGTACACCTTCCCCGGCTCAAACGCCGGGACAGGCGTCCCTTTCGCCCACCCGGCCACCTGTAACAGCGGCACGGCATCACCCACGCCTAGCGTGGTGGGCTGCGTGGATTGGGCGTTCACACTCTGGGCGACTGCGCAGAGCAAGCAACTTGCGGCAATAACTCGAACTGAAGAAATGCAACGCATACAAACTCCAATCACATCAAACCAATTGAAGGAACTTCTTACCATTTCGTGCGCGGAACTCATGTTGCGAAGCCCCTTATCAAGCCAGAAGTAATAGTTCACATTCGCGTTGGCGTCGGTGAAATCGCTTCCTTTCGCCAGGTGACCGACTTTCAACTTACGGCTGAGGTCGGTGACATTCGGGCCATGCGTGACGGGCTCGGACGAGACATGGCCATCGAACCAAAGGACATTGCCAACACTATTGTGCCGAGCGTGAAAATTCGGATTTGAGTAGGCGGCATACGAAGGCACATTGCTCAGCAAAGGCTCGCCCAGGACTTCGGATCGCATGTAGTAATAAGAAGTCGGGCCGGTTTGGACGAGTTGGATCGTGTCAGCCATCAGAACCGTCTCGGCCGAATTTTTTACGCTACTGAGGTTGATGCCATATTTGATGGGGCACGCCGACGAACCCACAGACGAGTAGGACGTTAATTCAGAAAAATGCGACGGCACTCCGTAAGAGATCGTTGTCGTGGTTCCCGCGTAGTGTGTCGAGTTGGGAACAGTATCAATGGCAGCCGCCTCAGGGCACTCGAATTTCGAGAGATCCGTCCGCATGTATGGATAGATCATCGCCCCTTTGTAATCGAGTTCATACGCCGTCGCCCCGGTCGTTGCGCGTGTACTGAGCCGTACCAACGCACCTGCGGATTATTGGTGGAAATTGTTCCGCTAAACGGAACGCGAAAGCAGAGAATGTTGCGGTGCGACTGCGCGTACATCTGCATCCCTTGGCCGAAAGACCGGAGATTGGCCTGGCACTTGATCGATTTGGCCGAAGCACGGCGCTTTGTTCAACGAGGGCAGCAGAATCGAAACCAGCATCGCGATGATGCCGATCACGACAAGCAACTCAACGAGCGTAAAGCCTTGACGACGGGTGCCGAAAAACAGACGTGTGCGCGAAGCGGGACGCATAGTCATGTCGAACCTCAATCGGATGTGAATCCGGCCAAGTCAGGCCGGGCATAGAACGCTGCGGTTCATCAAAACATAACAAACGAGATTCCGCGAAGTCCAGCAAAATGTATTTATAAATACATTTTGCGTGCGAAATGTTCGTTTTGCGAGTTATATTCGGCATGAGGAGAATCCAGTATGATCGCCGCGGGTGAGCAATTGAGCGTTCAGGAAAGCCTTGGATTCGAAGTCGACGCCCTTGAAGTGCTCGGCGGTTTGCGGACGGCGCTGACCGCCGTGCTCACGTCCTTCAGCGGCGTGCGAAAACCGGCCGACCTGCAGAAGCTCTTTAAACTCGACTGGACCCTCAGCTGGCAGGTCTTCCAGATCGCCGGCCCGGTCCAGAACGATGCCGCCATTCTCGGGATCGGCAGCAAAGTGCCCAGCCGCGCCTCCCTCAAGCGTTTTCTCGACGCCGCCGAGGCCAAGGGCGTTGACGCCGCAAAGGTTGAGCGGGTCTGGCTGGCGTTTGACCGGTTTGAGAACCTCGTCGAAGTTCACGCCGGCGACCGTTCCAGCTTTATCTCCATGGTCTCCGCCGCGTCCGGCTTTGACGCCGAGTGGCTCGCCACCGACGCGCAGCACCGCCGAAATACCTTCCGTGCCACCAGCCACCTCGTCGGCATGCAGGCGATGGCGAAACACATTTGCGGCATCATCGACGAAGCCCCGGACGGCCGCAGTTGGAACATTGCCGTCGTCGTCGGCTATGTCGGGCTCCGGATGCTCCGCGCAATGCCCAGCGCACTCGTCTTTCGCATGCGTATGACAAAGCCCCAAGTCCGCCCGCTGATCAAACGCGTCCCCCTCGGCACAGACCCGGACAAGGCGAACGGCTATCTCCTGGCCGATTTCTCCACCGCCAGCATGCCCAGCCTCGTCACACGCGAACTCGATGCCGGCTGGCTCGTCACGGAAATCGAAAATCCACGCGTCGGCAACCAAGGCGCCTGTTCACTCCGCTTCGGCACGGGTTACCTCGGCCACCCCGTGCCGGGCGTCGGCGATGCGGCGAATGACGCCTCGTTCGCGTCCGATGTCGTGGTCGATAAACCGGTCGAAGTCATCGTCAGCGATCTGCTGGTCAAACCCGGCATCATGCGCGGCGCGACCCCTACCGCTGAAGTCTGGCTTGTGCGCAAACCGGCGATAGCACGCCACTCCCCGGCGATCTGATCAACGTCCCCGGCGACCACCGCGTCGAATGCCTCGGCAAAGGGCCGGACACGCTCATCACACCCGACGTCCCGGATTACACCGAAATGATTCGCGCCGCCGCCAGGGCGATCGGCAGCGATATCGAAGGCTTCGACGCCTGGCGACTCCGGCTGGAATACCCGATGTTCCAATCCACAGTCCGCATGAATTGGCAACTGCCGAATCCGTAACCCGAAAGCATCGCCGGTACGTTCAGCCGCGATACTTCCCCGGCGTGACGCCCGTGGCCGATTTGAACTGGCGGCTGAACTGCGCCTGATCATAAAAACCGCACGCCTGGGCGATCGCATCGAGCCGTTCACCGGTTTCGCGCAACAGCCGGGCGGCGGCTTCGACACGGACGCGGGTCAGCAATCGCCTTGGCGATAAGCGCAGCAGCTCGCGCGTCCGCCGTTCGAACTGGCTGAGCGACATGCCCGCATCGTTGGCGAGTTCGGCAATGCGGAGTGGCTCGGCAAAGTCGCGCCTGCAGCCGCTCGATTGCGCCCGCCAATTTGCCAAGCCTCGGGTCATCGGCCACGGGTGCGTGCAGGTCGGTCGACACGCTCGCCAGCGCCACCACTCGCCCGGCGACGTCGCGTACCGGCTGTTTTTGCGTCAGGTACCACCCCACGCTGCCGTCGGCGTTCGTGATCATCTCCAGTTTGTCCGCCAGTGCCCGGCCGGCGTTGAGGACGACGTCGTCCTGTTGTTCATAACCGGCGGCCAGCCAGGGCGGGAAAATCTCCCGGGCCGTCTTCCCGAGCACCGCCGCACGCCCCGCCACCCGGCTTCGCTCGACGAACGCATCGTTCACTACAACGTACTGTAATTTGCTGTTTTTGACGCAAAACATCTGCCCGGCGTTGGCGGCGAACAGGGCTTCGGCCACTTCCAGACCGGGAACGGCAGCGAAGATCGCCCGGCGCGTCAGCAGCTCTTTTTTGTACAAATTCGGCATCAGATTGATCCAGAATCGCCAATACGATGCCGCTTGGCAATGCTGAAATGAATTCATGTCGACAGCCACTTTTCCGGGCGTTGCGGTGCATACAGTTTCTGCGATGGGCGTTTCGGATCAGTCCGTCCTGGACCGCGCCACGCGCTTGGCTGCCGAACTGGCGCAGGCCGCACTGCGGGCGCAGACCCGCCGCGAACACGCCGAGTCGCAGCAGATGGCGCGCATGATGACCGACGCGCCCGGCAAGGCGTTCACGCTGGCGATGGCGGACCGTGTGTTCCGCAGCCACGTCCCTGCAAAGCAGGCCGAGCGAGTGAACGCGCTGCTGGAGCGATTCGGCGTCCCGTCCTATCTGCCTGTACTGCAACGGCTCATGCTCAAAGCCGGAAACGCGGCGGCGAAACTGCTGCCCGCGCCGGTGATGGCGGCGATGCAGAATGAATTGCGCCGCTCCAGCGCCGCGTCATTCTCGATGGCGATCACGCCGCCTTGAATGCCTATCTCGCCAAGCGTCACGCCGCCGGTACGCGTGTGAATCTGAACCACCTCGGCGAAGCCATCCTCGGTGAAGAAGAGGCCGCCCGCCGGCTCGCAGCGATTGTTGAGCACCTGAATAATCCGCTGGTCGATTATGTGTCGGTGAAAATCTCGGCGATTTTCAGCCAGATCAATGTGCTCGATTTCGATCACACCCTGGCCACGATCAAAGACCGGCTGCGTCTGCTCTATCGTGCCGCGCTGCCGAAGGGGAAGTTCGTCAACCTTGACATGGAAGAGTACCGCGACCTCGCCCTCACGCTGGCAGCGTTTCAGGAAGTGCTCGACGAGCCGGAATTCCTCGCGATGTCAGCGGGCATTGTGTTGCAGGCGTACCTGCCGGACGCCTGGCCCGCGCAGCAGGCATTGACGGCCTGGGCGCGACGCCGCGTCGAAGCCGGTGGCGCAGCCATTAAGGTTCGCATCGTCAAAGGCGCCAACCTGGCGATGGAACGCGTCGAAGCCGAGTTGCACGGTTGGAATGTCGCCCCTTACGAGCGGAAGCGGGACACCGACGCGAATTACCGCCGCATGGTGGAGTTCGGCTGCCGTCCTGAAAACGCCGCCGCCGTTCGCCTCGGCGTGGCGAGTCACAACCTGTTCGACATCGCGCTCGCTCTCACACTGCGCGAAGACTTCGGCGTGCAGGGTCGCGTGGAATTGGAAATGCTCGAAGGCATGGCGAACCACCAGGCGCGCGTCGTCCAGGAAAAAGCCGGCGGGCTGCTCGTCTACGCGCCGGCCGTCGGGCGGGAAGACTTCATCAGTGCGCTCGCCTACCTCGTTCGCCGGCTGGACGAAAACACTTCGCCGGAAAACTTCCTGCACGACCTGTTCGACCTGCGCCCCGGCACGGCGGCATGGGAACGCCAGCAGAACCGCTTCACGCAAGGCTGGCACGATCGCACAACGGTATCGGGCGAATCGAAGCGTGCGAGCACCAAGGCGTTCGGCCCCGGTTTTCATAACGCGGCCGACACCGACTGGACGCAGGCCGACCGCCGAAACACCCTTCACGGCGCCCTGACCAACTGGCACGCCCCCGCCATCGCGACGCCGGAATCCCTGCCGTCGGTCGACACGATTCTCTCGACCGCGACGCAGGCTCAGCCCGCGTGGGCGGCACTCGCGGCCCGCGAGCGGGCGACGATTCTCCGCCAGGCCGCCGGTGTCATACGCCAGGCGCGGTTCGACACGATCGCCCAGATGGTGCACGAAGCCAAAAAAGCCGCCGCCGAGGCCGATGTGGAAATCAGCGAGGCGATCGACTTTGCCAACTACGCCGCCGATCTGCTCGAAGCTAAACCGCTCGGGCAGGCGATCGGCGTCGTGGTCGTGACGCCGCCCTGGAATTTCCCGTACGCCATCCCGTGCGGCAATGTCGTCCACGCGCTGGCGGCCGGGAATGCCGTCGTGCTGAAGCCGGCGCCGGAAACGGTCGGCGTGGCGTGGCACCTGGCGAACCATCTCTGGCAGGCGGGCGTGCCGCGCGACGTGCTGCAGTTCTACCCCTGCCCGGACGGCGAAATCGGAAAGTCGCTGATTACCGATCCGCGTGTTCGTGTCGTCGTTCTCACCGGCGCGTACGAAACCGCGCAGATGTTCCTCGACTGGCGGCCGTCGCTGAAACTCTACGCCGAGACGAGCGGGAAGAACGCCATCGTCGTCACCGCCCAGGCAGACCGTGATCTGGCGATCAAGGACCTCGTCAAAAGCGCCTTCGGCCACGCCGGCCAGAAATGCAGTGCGGCAAGCTTGGCGATCCTTGAGGCGGAAGTCTACGAAGACCCCGCCTTCCGCCGCGCACTCCGTGACGCCGCCGCGAGCTTGCGTGTCGGTCCGTCGACGGACCTTGGCAGCGTAATCACGCCATTGATTCGCGAGCCGTCGCCGAATCTGCTGCGAGCCCTGACGACTTTAGAGCCCGGCGAAGAATGGCTGCTGCAACCGCACGTCGATGCGAACGATCCGTGCCTCTGGTCGCCGGGTATCAAACTCGGCGTGAAGCCGGGCAGTTGGTTCCATCAGACCGAATGCTTCGGCCCGGTGCTGGGGCTGGTCCGCGCGAATGATCTCGCCGACGCCATTCGCATTCAGAACGGCACGCCGTTCGGTCTGACGGGCGGCATTCACTCGCTCGACGACGCCGAAATGGAGGTGTGGAAGGCGGCCGTGCAAGTCGGGAACGCATACATCAATCGGCCGATCACCGGGGCGATCGTCCGCCGGCAGCCGTTCGGCGGGTGGAAGAAAAGCTCCGTCGGCCTGGGCTCAAAAATGGGCGGGCCGAACTATCTGAACCTGTTCCGCGAGCCTGCCTCCAGCGAACCGAAATCGTCAGACAGTTTCGCCGAGGCGTGGACGAACACGTTCGCCAAAGACCACGACCCGTCCGCACTGCAATGCGAGTCGAACGTGCTGCGATATCGGCCGAGCGGCGGCGTGGTTCTTCGCCTGGTGTCGCCGAATGCCTCGGCCATGATGGTCGCGGAGAAAGCGGCGAACATCACCGGCACGCGGCTGCACGTCAGCTGTGCCGATACCGAAACCGAAGCGGCATTGATCGCACGGCTGCCCGAATTAGCGAAGTCTGCTTCGATGCTGCGAACGGTCGACCTGCCAAGTGACGCCCTGCTGCGAGCGGCGTACCGCGCAGGATTCAATTGGCTGCAAGCCCCGCTCAGCACGGACGGCCGAGAAGAATTGCCGCGATGGCTGCACGAGCAAGCCGTCTCGACGACGCGGCATCGGTACGGATTGATCGTCGAAAGTGACGCGAAGTAGCCACGTCGAGGCGGCGGGTTATTCGTCGCTGGATGCGATTTCGCCGATCGCCCGGGCGAACTGGCCGTTGTCGCCGTTGACGGTGATGACGATCCGGGCGATTTTCAAAACGCCGCCCTCCGCGGCATCGACGCGGCCGGTGATGTCGACACTCTGCCCGTTCACCGTGCCGGTTCCGCTGAATCGGCTGTCATCGAGTTTGAGCTTTTTGGCGTCGAGCGTGACGGTGGCACCGTTGGCGTCATGAAGGTCGCCACTCAGGGCGACGTGGTCGGGATTGACTTTCGCCGACGCTTCACCGGCGAATGAGCCGTGGAATTTCACGGCGTAAGTCCCCTTCGTGCCCGGCCGGCTGCCGGACTTGGCGTGAGCAATGGTGCCGACCGCTAAGATGCCAACGAGCAATACCTGCAAAGCCGCCGAACCCGGGCGACGGCTTCTCACGCCACGATTCATGGCAACAGGGATAATGGCTCGCAATGAAGCGTGCATGAGAATTCGAGAAAACCTAAAATTATTTCGGCAACATTTCGCTTTTTTCATGAACAACTACACGTTCTGAATTCGAGATGCCGGCGTTCTGCAGAATGAAACGAACGGTCGTGCCGGCATTTTCGCCACTCTCGACCTGCACCGAGCTGCCGAGCGCCGTGATGTCAGTCTGCACCTGGTACATGCCCAGGCCCAAGTGTCCTTCGGACTGTTCGCGCGACGGGTCCGCCCGGAAAAACGGCGTGAAAACGTGTGGCAAATGCTCCGCCGAGATGCCCACGCCCGTATCGCGCACGGCAATGAGAACGTCGCCGCCCTGCGGTTCGCACCGCAACTCCAGCAAACCGCCGGGGACGTTATAGGACACGCCGTTGGCGAGCAGGTTCAGGCAGATCCGCCGCAGGCGATCCGGCTGCGTCCGAACGAAACAGGCGTCCGGCAACACGCCCGCAACACGCACCTCTTTCGCCAACGCCAACCCTTCCGCGACGGCCAGGCATTCCTGCAGAAGTCGGACGAGGTCGATCTCCTGCCAGGCGTCCTGGTTGGCGTTGAGTTCGCTGCGTACCTGCGTGGTGAGCCGCGTGACCAGTTCACGAAGCACTTTTGCGTCAGTCAGGCAGTTTTCGAGCGTGCGGCGCGTGCGGGCCGGGTCTGACTGCCGCCCGGCGAGGTTGACTTCCAGCATGTTCACCAAGGCGGCGACGGGCGTGCGGAGTTCGTGCGACGCATCGGCGAGGAACCGGCGGCGCTGCTGGAAATAGCGGTCGATCCGCGCCAGCATGCCGTTAAGGCGATCGCCCATCATCCGCAGTTCTTCAGGCAATCGCTCGGTCTCAACACGCCGGCTGAGGTTGTGCTCGTCGATATCGCCGACGACGTCCGCCACCTCACGCAATGGCCGCAATGCCGTCCGCGACGCCGCCGCCGCAACCGCTGCTGCGATGGCGCCGCCGACAAGGCCGACTGCGCCAAGCGAGATCGCGAGTCGCCGCATCATCTGCGAGAACGCTTCTGCCGACCCGCTGTAAACGACGGTCACCGGTGCCGACGGCGCGGTCGTGGCACTGGCGTGAACTGGATCGAATTCGACCGTGATACTGCGATACGTGCCCCCGTCGCCCAGGCGCACGAAGTTGGCGGAGATCACGCGTGGCAGCACCGCCGGCGTCATCGACTCGAATTGCCGCAGCACCTGTCCGTGCTCGGTGCGAATGAGGTATCGGTCCGATGAATACGGCAACACGCCCGACCGCCCCGCCACTTCCGGCAATGCCGCGGCGCGGGCGAGCAGCCGAGCGTCTAATTCTTTCACCAGGATCGATCGTGTGACGAAGTACGCCGTGAAGCCGCCGATCAGCATCATCGCCCAGACACTCGCGAGAATGGCGACAATGATGCGTCGTGTCATTGCGTTTCAAAACATTACGGCCGGCGATCAGGGCTTGTCGGTCAGCACGTAACCCATTCCGCGTCGGGTGTGCAGGAGTTTGAGATCATGGCCGCGATCGATTTTGTTACGAAGGTAACCCACATAAACGTCCACAACGTTACTGCCGGCCGTCTCTTCGCGGTCGTAGAGGTGTTCCCAGATTTCCGACCGCGTCATCACCCGATTTCGGCGGTATGCGAGAAACTCCAGCAGCGCGTATTCCTTCGCGGTAAGTGCGATCGCTTCGCCGCCACGCGAAACCGATTTGTTCAGCGTGTCGATCTTCATGTCGGCGATTTCGATCGCGCCATGAGTAAGACCATGACCGCGCCGAATGAGCACGCGAACCCGGGCAAGCAGTTCCATCCACTCGAAAGGCTTGGCGAGATAATCATCCGCGCCGGCATCGAGGCCACGAACTTTGTCGGAAATCGCGTCGAGCGCGGTGAGGCAGAGCACGGGCGTTTTCATGCCGCTGTCACGAAGCCGCTTCAGCACGGTAATGCCGTCAGGCGCGGGAATCATCAGGTCGAGCAGGATGATGTCATACGGCGTCGATCGGCCATGGTGCAGCGCTTCCTGCCCGGTGTAAGCGACGTCGACGCCGTAACCCTGGTCGCGCAATCCGTCCGCCATGGAATCGGCGAGATGGCGATGATCTTCAACAACCAGAACACGTTCCATCGTTTCATTCCCTCCGCATCCTGTATACCTATCGAATCGGCGTTCCGAGGTCTTTGAAGCAATCCTGCTCGTCCATTTGCCGGGTCGAGCCGTCGATCAGCGCGACATTGATCCGCCGCTTCCCATGCCAGCCCGGCAGTGCGTCAAAAACGAGAACTGCCTCGGACCGGCGCACCGATGTAAGTTGCCGGCCGGCGAGCGTGGTATCGGCTTTTGCGGTGTCGCGCCAGTCGTAGCTCGAACCGATCGCCGGCGCGACCTCGGCATCGGCGGAACAGATGAACATTTTCAGATCCGGCACGTACGGCGTCAGCGACGCTTCCCAGGATTTTTTATTCAGGAACGGGTCGGGCATATCGCCGTTACCCGCCATGCCGTACTGCTGAAACGCCATCGCGAGGTGCCGAAGGTTCGACAGGCACGCCGTGGAAACCGACGCCTTTCGCACCGCAACAATCGCCGGGAAGGCGATCCCGGCAAGCACCACGATGATCCCCACGACCAACAACAGTTCGACGAGTGTGAAACCGCGATGCCCCGATCGGTGTAGGCCGCCCCGCCTGTTCCGTGGCCACCATGCCGGCATGCTCGTACGACTGTGAGCGAGTTGTTCCGTTCGATGTCCCAAGCAACTCCTGCCAACTAACGGCAGTCGAATATACCGAGTTACTCACTTGTGAATATAGGATAAAAAGACTGTTTGCCGCATTCTCATCTGGCGTTCATATCGTTCCGCGCTTTGGTACTGAAAAGACTCAATTTTAAAGCGAAAAAGTTTCGTTTGTGATGAAAATGTTTGTTCTTATTCCGATGACGCGCCGTTCTCATGATGCCTTCATCCTTGGCCGTCATGATAACGTTTGACGTCGTCGGAACCTCGAGTGCTATCCCCCGTACGCACTCCCCCGGCGACGTTTTTTTAAAAGCCTAACACCCCGAAGAGCCGGAGCTTCGGGGTGTTTTCATTTGTTCATGGCGTGTTCGGCAGCCACGTTATTTTCTTCTGATCGCCGGCAGACAACCGGCTTCGTTGACCCTCTCCCCAACTTTGGTCCACCCTAAATGTGAAAAGCCGGCTTCGATTCGGCCGGGTTCCCCTGGCTCTGTCTTGCAACTCGACCGGGGCCAGGTTGCCTAGCGGACGTGGAACGCATCTGGCGACAAGCGGACCTGAAGGTGCCGGCAAAGTAGCCCAAACGCGGCCGGTTGTGGCCGAACGACAGGATGACGCCTGGTCGTACGACTTCGCGAGCGGGCGGACGCACAACGGGGCAGCTGAACATCCTGGACGAGTTCACGCGGGAGTGCTTGGGATGGGCACCGAACAATTTCCGCGCCTACCGCTGCCGCGTTGATTATCCGATGCTCGGCACGGGGATCGATCTGCACTTCGATTACCCCGACACGCAATCGAACAAAGAACCCAAACCCGGCTAAATCCATCGGGATTTCCGCGGAAATTCTAATTGCCGATTCTTAAATCCGCTCTCAACGCCGGCATCGTATCCCCGTAGTAGAAGCGATTAAGATCAGCCCCGAAGAACCAACCCGCTCCGCTTCAGATGGATGATCGCATAGGCCCGCAGAGGTTTCGATGCTCGAGACATTTCCCGAACAGCACCCCACCTGGCGCTGAAACGGTTTCGCCGTCTTCATACCCCCCACAAGCGGGATGAAATGCGGCTGTTGCAGACTGCCGAACGTTGCACACTGACGGATCAGCACCTGCAGTACCAAGGCAACGTGACTGCCGTTCGTCCGACGACGGCAATGTTGCTCTCCACATTGTGGAGCGACGTCACGCGTTCCCACACCATTCATGAAGTCACGGCCGCGCTTTACGGCAAGCCGTCGACGCTCCGTTCGGTCCGGCAGATTGTGTTCCGCGCGAACCGCAATTTCGAGGAACTCGACTGCCCGCTGATCATCCACTGCCGATCGCTTTACGTGTTCGTGCAGTACCGCCCGCCACGCTTCCTTACGGCGCTTCCCGATGCTTGCCGAGCAACGCATGATCTGCTCCGTCGGCGCTTAAACAATCAAGGCGGAACGCGTTTGCCCGCGTTCCGCCTTTTCGCATTCTAATTTCCTAGTTTTCGATCAGATAAAATCGCCAAACATCTGCGTGTTCGCGATCGGCTGCGTCTCGCCGGGGGCCGTCAGCTGCAGATCGAGCATGGTGTCCAGCAGCGGGTAGTCCAGTCGCAGGCTGTAGACGTTGAACTCGTCCGGGTTCCACTTCATGTGGCGACAGACATACTCCAGCAGGTTGGTGTATTGCAGCACTTCGCGATTCCGCGCCGTCGCCACCCCTTTACCCAGGTACGAAATCCCTTCCCGGAACGGCAGCGTGATGCTGTCCTGACGCATCTGCACCTGGTCGCGATCGGCGGCATGGCCGTAGACGGCGAGGCTCGCGTTGATCTGCTCGGCGACGTCCTCGTGCAGGAAAGCATTCACAATCACCGACATCATCGGAATGGTGATCCGCACGCCCATCCCGAACACCCGATCGCCGTTCGGCAGGTATTCCGTCGGCACGTTTCGCGAGATATGCCCGAAGGTCATATCCACCGAACTCGTCCGCCCGATGGCGTCGCCGACGAGCTGCGTCCGCGTCACCCCGCTGGCCATGCGCGACGTGTGAAGCTCAGGCAATGGGTGCGTCGAAAACTCCGGCAGCACGGCCGCGCCGTAGGTCATCACCGCTTGTTCGTCGAAATGCTCACGCGTGGAATTGTCATCACCGCCGCCGGGCGGAATCAGCTTGTACGTGTCGACGAAAATGTCGGCATTGGCGCGGAGCCGGCGCAAACCGAAGCGGCTGCGCAGGTGGGCAAAGTCGTAGCGGTTTGGCTTGTCGGTCGGGTGCACGAACTGCGAGACGATGTACGTCTGCATCTGCGTGCCCCAGTAATGCCTGTGCCCGGTGAAGATCGCCCGGCGGTGATTCAGGTCGGCCTGCGGGTCGCTTTGGTTGCCCTCCAAGGCGCTCAGCATCGACTCAAAACTCGTCCGATCGTCGGCATGGCGGCGGACGAGCGACTCGTACACCCCGTACGCCTTGAGCACCTCTTCCACCGCCAAGGCGTCGGCACCGTGCGCCTTGGCACTGTCGCAAAGGCGGCGGAATGACTTGGCGGTCGGGATGTGGGTCGACAGCGATAACACGTCGCCGGGCCCGATGAACCGGAAAATCTGCCAGCTCAGCTTAACGTCGATTCCCAGCAGCTTTTGCAGATCGCGACTCTTGGTGATGCCGCCCGGCGCGAACGCCAGCATCCGCCCGAGTGCCGCCTGCAGTCGGCGGAGAACAGTGACCGAATCCAGCGACAGGTCGCCGGTGTCTACGTCGGCAGTTTCAGTAACGGGCGGCTCCTGCAGAGGCGAGTCGGCATCGATCAGTTTCAAGGCTCCTCCTCAGGGCACCAGGCCAGGACCGCCCACCTTAGGGGCGGATTGTCATCGGATTCAAGATTCGGACAACAAACTTCAGATCGCTGGAACCGCTCTAATCTAACCGAAGTCACGCCGGGGGCAAAACAAATCAGATTTAGAAAATGTTTCAGAAGCATTGACGGATCATGATTAATCGTTAAGATTCGCCGCCACCACCGCCCCGCAGCTCCATAGGAGACTCAGCCATGACTGCGACGTCTGACCGCTCACGTATCGGCGACACTTCACCCGCGCCGCTCACCACCCGCCCCGCCCGCCCAAGCCGCCACGCGTTTACGCTGGTGGAACTGCTGGTGGTCATCGGGATCATCGCGCTGATTGATTTCAATCCTGCTGCCGGCATTAGGATCGGCCCGTGGCGCAGCGCAATCGCTCAAGTGCAAAGCCGCCCTGCGTTCGCTCGGGACGGCTTGGCTGAACTACGCCAACTTCAATCGCGGCTGGATCACGACCCAGATCTATTCCAATGTAACTCCCGCTGGTGGTCTGATCGTTACACCGACCGCATCTCAATTGGCAGCGACTCCTCCTGTCGTCGATTACAAGGGTGGCTACCTCAGCCGATACCTATCACAGACAGCCGAAACGCGCAACTGCCCACTCATCTATGGCGGCCAGAGCAATGTCACCGGCGCGACTGGCGGGACGATTGACCAGCTTCCTGTCAGCTATGCCTATTCCCCGTATGTCTTGAATATGAACCAGAAAGCGATCACAGCCGGCACCACGCCGACTGCGACTGCTTCTTCGCTATCGCTGGCAATCTCACGTGTGAAATCACCATCGGATACTTTCTGGTACGGGGATTCAGCTGCATTCACGACGCTCTCTTCCGCCACCCTTAAAAACCACAGCTTCCTGCTCGACTTCCTCGACATGCCCGGGACGCAAACGTTCAACGCAGTCACCTACACGCCGCCCGGCCCGCGCCGTCTGCACGGCCGTCACAAAGGGAAAGCCAACGTTCTCTGGTTCGACGGCCACGTCGACGAAGTGACGCCGAACTACAGCAACCCAACGACAACCGGATCGAACACGCCGGAACTGCGTAAACAGCTAAAGATGGGCGACCTCATGCCCCCCGGCGTGAATTACGGTGATGCGGACCAGAATTACTACTTCTGGAAAGACAAAATCTCCCGCCAGTAACAAGGCGATTTCGTCGTGCCTGTGTCTCGAAGTCGTATTTGAGAAAGAAAGATCATGACCAAGACAGTTCAAATCGCTGCCGCGTGTGTGGCGGCCGCGTTGATCGGTGCCGCCGGCGTTTCGTTTGCGCAGACGCCCTCGACGCAACCCGCCGGCGCTGCTGCCGCTGCGGATGACATTCGCGCGTTGTCTGCGCAGGCTCGGCAGGACAAGGCCGCCTACGCCGCGGTGTTCGGCGGGCTCAAAGACGTGCCGCGGCTTCGCAAGGCGGACGAGCGGGAGAAGCTCAAGCAGTCGCTGCCGGCGTTGGCGAAGAAGGCGTCGGAGTCGGAGAAGAAACTCGCCGACGCCCGCGCCGCCCAGCCGAAACCCACCGGCGTCATCATGATGAAGCCGCCGCCCGACACCGACGCGTTGCTTCGCCCGGTGGTTCTGCTCTCGGTCGGCGATGAGGCGACCGTCGCGAGCGTCAACGCCGCCGCCACTGGCACGGACGCGACCGCCGCCACCTTCGCCAAGGCGCAACTCGCCGCCGCCAAGGTCTTCACCGCCGCCGACGGCACCGCCCAACTGGAAGCCGCCAAGGGCCTGCAGCAAGTGCTCGCCACCGGCGGCAGCCAGATCCAGGAGGCCGACATTCTTGGCGCGATCGTCGCGATGGCGCCGGCGTTCCCGGACGCCTCGGACGGCATCCTGGCGACCCTCGGCGAAGGGACGCCGGGCAAGTTCACCAAGAGCGTGCTCCGCCAGAAAGCTTCGGCCGCCAAGAGCAACGAAGTCGAAAACAAGCCCGCCGTCCTCGCCGGTAACACCGTCGACGGCAAGGCGTTCACGTCCGAAAGCTACAAGGGCAAAGTCATCCTCGTCGACTTCTGGGCGACTTGGTGCGGCCCGTGCAAGGCGGAACTCCCCCGCATCAAGGCGCTCTACAAGCAGTACCACGAGCAAGGCTTTGAAATCATCGGCGTCTCCAGCGATCGCACGAAAAGCGCCCTGGTGAACTACCTGGCGAATGACCCGGACATGAACTGGGTTCAGCTCTTCGAAGAGCCCTCCGATGATGCGGATGGCGTCCTTCACCCGATCGCCAAGAAGTACCTGATCACCGGCATCCCGCGTTACTTCCTGATTGACCGCAAGGGCGTGCTTCGCTCGGCGGAAGCGCGGAAGGATCTGGAAACGCTGATCCCGAAATATCTTGCCGAAACCGCCGGCTGAGTGAATTCCGGACCGTCTCGGCCCGACGTGCCGGGCGGACGGAGCCCTTAGCCGCACTGACGGGCCGCCGGGAAGGCCGCCCTGCTTTCAACGACCGCCTCGTGTTCCCCCACACGAGGCGGTCGTGTTATTTATTCCAGGCGCGGATGCTGCGTGTCGTCGCTGATTCTCTTTTTGCCTTGACGCGCCAAGCGGCCGTAGACTGAAATGCGGTGCCGGCGATGTCCTGCCGCGAATCAGCTATGTCGAAAACAGCGACTTTATACGTCTCAATGATCGTCGTCTTCGTGGCCGGCCTCTGGACCACGGTTCGGCTCGGACAATCTTTACACGCGCCGCACGACATTTCGGGCAAATGGCTCGTCGCCGACGCCCCGGGCGAATCGCCCAAGGTTTTCGCCATCTCGCAATCCGGGCGTTTTGTGAAACTGAAGGTGGACAGCCAAAAACCGATCGATCTGGTTCTGGCTTCCGATACGGTCGCCGAAACCGGGCGGCAGATGACATTCGCCGGGGACGGGCAGTCGCTTTCTGTCTGGACCGTCAGCCACGACCGGGCGACCGACCGCACCAGCCCCTACCGTTTTGAATTTCAAGGCCCTGTCGCCGGCGCGTACACCGCCACACGTGACGAAGCCGCCGAAACCGACAAGAAGTCCGCCAAGCACTGACACCGGAGGCCGATCGATGTTCCAAGTCTCTGTGATCTCAACGCTGCTCGTGCAAGTCATGATCGTGCTCGGCCTGAGCCGCCTGATGGGTGCGCTGGCTCAGAAAGTGCGGCAGCCGAAAGTCGTCGGCGAAATGATCGCCGGCATCATGCTCGGGCCCAGCCTCTTCGGCTGGCTCGCGCCCGACCTGGCCGCCAGCATCTTCCCGCCGGCGAGCATCGGACTATTGAACGTCCTGGCACAGATCGGCGTCATCTTCTTCCTCTTCCTCATCGGCCTGGAACTCGACCCGAAGCTCATCAAAAACCGCGGCCACGCCGCCGTGGTCATCAGCCACGTCAGCATTATTGCGCCGTTCATTCTCGGTGCGGCATTGGCGCTTTTTTGTACCCCCGTGTTTTTAATGACGCGCCGACCATGCGGTTTACCGCCGTCGCGTTGTTTATGGGCGCGGCGATGAGCATCACCGCGTTCCCCGTGCTGGCGCGCATCCTCACCGAGCGTGGCCTGCTGAAAACGAAAGTCGGTGCCATCGCCATCACGTGCGCCGCTGTCGATGACGTATCGGCGTGGTGCATGCTGGCGTTCGTGGTCGCCGTCGGTCGCGCCGAAGGCCTCGTCCCCGGCCTCACGACGGCGGGCCTCTCGGGGGCGTATGTGCTGCTGATGTTCTTCGGCGTTCGCCCGCAGTTGAAACGGCTGGAAACGCTTTACGAACGCCACGGCAGCAGTGCGCAAACCGTCTTCGCGATCGTCCTCGTCCTGACCATGCTCTCGGCGGCGGTAACAGAACTGATCGGCATTCACGCGATGTTCGGCGCGTTCCTGATGGGCGCGATCATGCCGAAAGAGGCGAAGTTCGTCCGCATCATCACCGGCCGCCTGGAAGACTTCACGGTCATTTTCCTGCTGCCGATCTTCTTCGCCTTCGCGGGTTTGAAAACGCAGATCGGCCTGATCGACAGCCCGTACCTCTGGGGCCTGACGGCACTCATCGTGCTCGTGGCGTGCATCGGTAAATTCGGCGGCTCGGCGATCGCCGCACGGGCCGCGGGCCTCGATTGGCGGGAGTCGTCCGCCATCGGCATCCTGATGAACACGCGCGGCCTGGTCGAGTTGGTCATCCTGACGATCGGCCTGCAGATCGGCGTCATTACCGACGCCGTCTTCGCGATGATGGTCATCATGGCGCTGGTCACCACCGCCATGACGACGCCGATCCTTCACTGGGTCTACCCGCAGCGTCTGTTCGACGCCACGCCGGTGGACGAAGAAACCGCCGCGACGGAGTTCGGCGTGCTCGTGCCGGTGTCTCGGCCGGAGTCGGCGCCGAATCTTGCCAACATCGTCGCCGCGCTCGGACAACCCGACGGCAATTCCAAGCTCTACGGCGTCACGCTCCACCGCCCGGACCGCGATGAAGCGCTCGGCGTCCGCGTCTACGAAGACGAACACGTCCGCGACGCAGCCCTTCAGCCACTGAAAAATGCCGCCGCCGAGGCGAACCTTCGGACAGAGCTGATGAGCTTCGCCAGCCGCGACATCCCCAGCGACATCGGCCACATCGCCCGGACGAAGCGTACGGACCTGATTTTGATGGGCTTCCACAAGCCTGTCATCGGTAAGACGATGCTCGGCGGCACGGTGCACCGCGTGCTGACGGGTGCGGATACCGATGTCGCCATTTTTGTCGACCGCGGCCTGCCGCCGACGCTGAGCATTCTTGTCCCCTACCAGGGATCGCCGCACGACAAACTGGCGGTCGCACTCGCGTCGCGCATGGCGCGGGCGAAAGGGGCCAGCGTAACCATCCTCCACGTGGTCAAACCCGGGGCCAAGCGTGCCGAAACCACGAAAAAAACCTTCCCGGACTCCGTACAGGTCTGGGTCGTGGAAGACGCGTCGCCCGTCGACGCGGCCTTACGCCAGTCCGGCGACTTCAACCTCATGATCGTCGGCCTGAGTGAAGAATGGGGGCTGACTTCACAGCTGTTCGGCATGCGTGCCGAACGCATCGCCGATGAATGGCACGGCAGCCTGCTGCTGGTCCGCAAATACGCCGCCATTCTCCCCGAAGCCATAACCGTTTCCGA
Organism: Tepidisphaeraceae bacterium; assembly: GCA_049840775.1. Lineage (GTDB taxonomy): Bacteria > Planctomycetota > Phycisphaerae > Tepidisphaerales > Tepidisphaeraceae > RYN-431. The sequence continues at coordinate 405,016 of JASGJJ010000002.1, read as the reverse complement.
TGCGAATCCGGCCGCACCGTCGTCATCGCCGGCACCTAAAGCGGACGATCTGACGACGACCGAAATCGCGTCGCATGATTAACCGCCAAGGCGTGACATCTCGTTCCCGTGTTGTCTGACGCGATCGCCCGACGATTGGGGTATCTTCGGCGAACCATGAGCATTCGCCGCAAACCGCGCAATCGTTTTTGGCAACTCGGTGTCCTTGCTACGGGGCTGGCATCGCTGGCGGTCGGGCAGACGACCGCACCGGCCTCGAATGTCGACCTGCCTCGCTATCCTGCGATTTCACCCGACGGCCGAACGATCTCGTTCACACTCCACGGCGATATCTTCACCGCCCCCGTCACCGGCGGCCTGGCGACGCGGCTGACCACCAGCCCCGCCGACGACCTGCTCTCCGCCTTCTCGCCCGACGGCAAACGCCTGGCGTTCATGTCGACGCGCAGCGGCGCGGGCAATCTGTTCACGGTGGCCCTCGACGGCTCGGGGCTGCAGCAGGTCACCTTCACAGACCGCCCACTCATCCTGAACCAATGGTCCAAAGACAACGCCGGCCACGAACAACTGCTCGCCACCGGCATGCTCGACGCCACGCCGTTCAGCACCGCACAACTGTGGGAAATTTCCCCCGCCGGCGGCGACCCGAACCGCATCACGCCGGCGACCGGAACCGCGCCGTGCGCCTCGCCCGACGGCCGCCGCGTCCTGCTCACACGCGGCGATTCGCCCTGGACCCGGCGCGGCTACCGCGGCTCGCAGAATCGCGACGTCTGGCTTTACGACCGCGCCGCCAAAACCTTCAAACAACTCACCACCATCGACGGCAACGACGGCAAAGCACGCTGGGCGGACGACCAGACCGTCTTGTTCATCTCCGACCGCGCCGACAACACCTACAACCTCTTCTCCATGAAGGCCGACGCCCCGGAGAGTTCGGCCGTGCAACTGACGCACTTCAAAGGGCCGGGCGTATTCGACTTTGACGTGTCGCCGGCGACCGGCACGGTCGTTTTCTCCTGCTGGAACAAGCTCTACAGCCTGAGCCTGGCCGCCAATGCCGCGCCGCAGGAAATCGTGTTGCACGTGAACCAGGAAGACGGCGACCGCCAGCGCGTGCAAAGCGTCGCGAACACCGTTTCAGAGTCGGCGCTTTCGCCGGACGGCAAAACGCTGGCGATCGTTTCCTACGGCGAAGTGTATGTTCGCGGCGTCGACGCCAAATCATCAACGCGCCATGTCACCGCGAACCTCAACGGCCGAAAGCGCGACATTGCCTGGTCGGCTGACGGACAGCGTCTGCTGTTCGTCGGCGACGAAAGCGGGCAAGAGCAAATCTACGAAGCGTCGGTAAAACTCACCCGCAGCGATCTGCGCAAGCGGGTTACCGAAGCGTCAACCCGTCCCGCCGGCGAGGAGCAGACGCCGGCGTCTTCCGCCGTAACAACGCAACCCGCGACCGAGCCTGCCGTCTTGCCGCCGAAGACACCCGAAGACGACGTTGAGCAAGCCGCCCGCCGGCCCGCGCCGACAAGTGCCACGCCAACTTCGCCCGGCGGCACATCGGCCGCACCGCCGAGTGGTGAGCCGTCTCGCTGGGCGGAGGCGATCTCGTTTACGATCAAGCGCGCCGTCGCCACAAAACAGGCCACGCGCAGTCCGACGCCATCGCCCGACGGCCTGACGCTGGCATACGTTCGCAACGGAGATTTGTCCGGCAATGAACTGGTGCTTCGCACCGAAAACACAGGCCGCGAGCGTGTGCTCGTTAAGAGTCCGGACGACATTGATTTTCGGTGGTCGCCCGATTCGCGCTACATCGCCTACGCCACCGAAGACCGGAACAACAACGCCGACATTTTCCTGATTCCGGCCGACGGTTCAGAGAAGGCAGTGAATCTCACGCGGCATCCGAACGCCGATGTCTCCCGCGCTTCTCAGCCGACGGGAAAATTCTCGCGTTCCTCTCCAACCGCACCGGCACGGGTGATGAAATGGCGGTGTATTCGGTCTATCTCGACAAGAATCTCGAAGCCCTCGCCCCGCCGGAACTGGACGCCTACTTCCGAGACACCGCCGCTGCGGGGCGCAAGCGAGAGCCCGCGACACGGCCCGCATCTGCAAGGCAGGCCACGACATCGCGGCAGGCAGGCGTCGCCAGCACGGGACGGTCGCCCGCAACGCAGCCGTTGCCTTACAAGCGTGAAGACCTCGAAGACGCGTACCTCCGCGTCCGCCGGCTGACGAACGTTCGCGGCTCCGTTTCCGGTCTGGAACTCAGCCCGGCAGGCGACCGTGTTTACTTCAACGGCTACCTCGGCGCGACGCGTTCGCTACTCGCACAATCACGCGACGCCTCGGAACCGACACGCCTCGCGAACGCGGTGAGCCTGCAATCGATCTCCCTGACCGGCGACGCGATGGCCGTCGTCGATAACGGCTCGCCGCGCGGTGCCGGCGGGTCGGACGGCGCCCCCGCCAGCAGTGGCGGCCGTGCGGCGGTCGTCCGTTTGCCCGCGGGCGAACTCGAATATTACGACCCGAACGACAGGCTGCAGATCGACCTGCAACAACAGGCCGAGCAGAAGTTTCTGGAAGCCTCTCGCATCATGGGCCGCATTTTTTATGACCCCAAGATGAACGGCATCGACTGGCAGGCGAACACCGCCGCCTACCTGCCGCTCGCACGCGCCGCCTGGACGCCGGACGAATTCGATTACGTCGCCAACCGCTTCATCGGCGAACTCAACGCGTCGCACCTGGGCATCAACTCGCCGGATCCCGTATCGCCCCTCGCTCAACGCGTCGGCCGACTCGGCGTCAGCACACAACGCGTTCAATCACCAAAGAATGAAACGCAATTCGAAGTGACCGACGTGCTCCCCGAAAGCCCGGCGACCCGCGGCGCGATGGCGATCAAAGTCGGCGATCGCATCACCGCGATCGACTTCAAGCCCTTCAGCGATCACCAGACGATCGACGAATGCCTTATCGGCACGGTCGGCAAGGAAGTTGTGGTTTCGCTCATCCGCGACGGCAAAACGCTCGACCTGCTCGTCACGCCAACCAGCAGCGAATCACTCAGCACGCTCGCGTACAACCGCTGGCGCACCGAAACCGCCCAGAAGGTGGACCAACTCTCCAACGGCCGCCTCGGATATATCCATATCCAGGCGATGAACCAGGCGTCGCTGGAAACGTACAAACGCGACCTCTTCGCGGCCTGCGACGGGAAAGACGGCCTCGTCATCGACGTCCGCTGGAACGGCGGCGGCTCAACGGCTGACCTGCTGCTCGCGTCGATCATGTCGTCGTATCACGCTTACACCGTGCCACGCGGGGAGGCGGTCAATACGAACTCTTACCCAACCGACCGCCTGTTCATCCCGCGATTTATCGGGCCGATCGACATGCTCTGTAACGAGCGATCTTTTTCGAATGCGGAGATCACGGCCCACGCGTTCAAGACACTCAAACGCGGCACGCTCGTCGGCAACACCACCGCGGGCGGCGTCATCTCCACCGGCCAGGCGACGCTGCTGGACGGCACCACACTCCGCCTGCCCGGCCGCGGCTGGTTTACGCCGGACGGCAAGAACATGGAACTCAACGGCGCTCGGCCGGACATTCTTCTCGTCCAAACGCCGGAAGACGAGGTCACCAACGACGACCGCCAACTCAAGGCCGCCGTCGACGACCTTATGAAGCGTCTGAAATAGCCGCCCCGCTCCTGAGATCATCACGCCCGCAAGACGAACACGCTTTCGGTTCGTCTTGCGGGCGTCGCTACGTCCGTTAAGCCTGCATCTCCATAGAAATCCTTAAGCACTGTCCCTTTCCGACCGAAACCCCACTAGGAGCTGAGCGTTTACACGCGTAAGCGCGGCACCAGTGCCCGGACCGGATGACGCATGCTTAAATGGTTTCATGGCCTGAAGATTGCCCATAAGCTGACACTCGTCAGTGTGATCTTTGTCATCCCCGACTCGATCATGCTCTACCTGTTCATCACGAGCATCAACGAGAACATTCAAGTCGCACGGCTCGAACAGACGGGCAACGAATACCAGCGTGCCGTCGAACCGCTGCTGAAGCTGATTCCCGAACACCGCCTGCTCACCCGGTCCGATATTTACGGCCGCAATAATGCGGAAGTGACTGCGCGTTCGCGATGAAATCGACGCCGCCCTCGACCGGCTCAAGAAGGTCGATCAACGCATCGGCGAGAAGCTCGACTTCACCGCACCCGGCCTCAGCAAGCGAAACCGGGAAGGCTGCGACGTCGATACCGTCGCGTTGACCTGGCGAAGCATCCGCAACGCGACAGATCGGCCGGAGTCGCCTGTGACCGATCAGCAGCACCTGGACCTCATTCACAATGTCCGCGAAATGATCGCGCACGCCGGCGATAATTCGAATCTCATTCTCGACCCCGAACTCGATTCGTATTACCTGATGGACGTCACCCTCATGGCCCTGCCGCAAACGCAGGACCGGCTGACGCAGGTCATGGTCGACGGCGTGAAACGCCTGCAAGCACTCGACGCGGCCGATCACGAGCGGGTGACGCTCGCCATCGACCTCGCCATGCTGCGTGAAGATTCCAGTCGCATACACGAAAGCATCAAGACCACGCTCAACAACGGCAATCCGGCGTACGGCGTCAACGAAAGCGTGCCGCGCCGGCTGCCCCCGCTACTGGCAAAATACTCACAGGCGAACGAACGATTCTGCCAGATGCTGACAAAGCTTCAGTCGATGGACTCCGTCAGCATCTCGCAAGCCGAATTCTTAGCTGCCGGGCAGGCGGTTCGTGAAGCGACATTCGAATTCTGGACCGCCTCCGTCGAAGAACTCGACGGCCTGCTGCAGAAACGCATCCACCACTACACCTATCGCCGCACCTTCAGCCTGGGCATTTCCGCTTGTGCCCTGATGGCGGCTGCATGCTTCGTGACTTTCATCACACGCAGCATCAGCGGCCCGTTGAAGAAGCAGGCCGCTGAATTGAAGGCGTCGCTGCTCGAAACCGAAGCCGAGCGAAAAATCGCGATGGAGCGACTCGTTCTCCAGCAGAAAGCCGAGTCCGAACTCCGCGCCGCCCAAGACCAGCTCGTCTCCGCAAGCCGACAGGCCGGCATGGCAGAAGTGGCCACCGGCGTGCTGCACAATGTCGGAAACGTTCTCACCAGCGTGAACGTCTCCGTCCACCAGATCAAAGACACGGTGCAGGCATCGCCGGTAAACAAGCTCACCCGCGCCGCTGAAATGATCGACGCACACGAAAGCGATCTCGGCAGCTATCTGACGGCCGACCCGCGCGGCAAATTTATCCCGGGCTACGTCAGCGAACTCGCGAAAATGCTCGGCCAGGAAAACGCCGCGATGCTCGCCGAGATCGAAAACCTCGCCCGGGGCGTCGAGCACATCAAGCAGGTCGTGCAGTTCCAGCAGAACTACGCCAAGCCGTCCACGGTCTTCGAGATCATGAACCCTGCCGAATTGCTGGAAGACGCGCTTCGGCTGAACCTCATCGCACTCGACCGCCACGGCGTGACGATCGAGCGTGACGTCGCCGACATCGGCCCGGTCAAAATCGACAAGCACAAGACCCTGCAAATCCTCGTCAACTTAATCAGCAACGCGAAAAACGCGATGTGCGATCTCAACGGCAACAAGGAACGCCGCCTGGCGCTGCGCGTTCACGCGATCGAAACCGATGCCGGCCGACGCTTGCGGATTTCGGTCCAGGACAACGGCATGGGCATCGCGCCGGAAAACCTCTCACGCATCTTCGCCCACGGCTTTACCACCCGAAAAGACGGCCACGGATTCGGCTTGCACTCGGCGGCGAACTCGGCGCGGGAGATGGGCGGCACGCTCGAAGTCGACAGTGCCGGACCGGGACAGGGTGCGACGTTTACACTCGAAATTCCGCTGCAAATGAATGAGGTGATGGCATGAACGCGTCCCGCAATTACCGCGTCCTTGTCATCGACGACAACCACGCGATTCACGACGACATCCGCAAGATCCTCGGCTGCGTCAAGCCGCAGAAAAGCGCCAAGCTCGCCGCCGCCGAGGACGCCATCTTCGGCACCGGCGAGCCCGCCGTCGCCGCCGTGCCGATCGAAGAGCCGTCGGGCACCCACACGTTCGAAGTCGAATCCTCGTTTCAAGGGCAGGAAGGGTTCAACAAAGTCGAACAAGCCCGCCGCGAGGGCAAGCCTTACGCGGTCGCTTTCGTCGATATGCGGATGCCGCCCGGCTGGGACGGGCTGCGTACCGTCCGCGAAATCTGGCGATGCGATCCGGACATTAACATCGTCGTCTGCACGGCGTTTTCCGACCACTCATGGGCGGACATCGAAGCAATTGACGACGCCGGCGACCGGCTTCTCGTTCTGAAAAAGCCGTTCGAACCGATCGAAGTCCGCCGCCTCGCCGCGACGCTGACAGCGAAGTGGACGCTCGCCTATCAAGCCGCCATGAAGATGGCCGAGCTTGAGAAGGTCGTGGACGAGCGAACGCAGGAGTTGCACCAGGCCGCCACTCACGATCGGCTGACTTCGCTCCCGAATCGCACGCTGTTTCACACGCGACTGACCCAGGCCATGCAGGCCTCACAAAAGGCCGGCAAAAATGACCTGGCGGTGATGTTCCTGGATTTTGACCGCTTCAAGTTCGTGAACGACAGCCTCGGCCACGCGGCGGGCGACCAGTTGCTCAAGAGCATCACCGGCCGACTCACGGCCGCGCTCCGCCAGACGGATACCGTCGCCCCCGCAACCGGCATGACCGCACGCCTCGGTGGCGACGAATTCTGCGTGCTGCTGACCAGCCTGCGAAATGCCGCAGAAGACGCCGCAAGCGTCGCACGGCGGTTGCTGGAAACGCTCGCCGTCCCCTACGACCTCGGCGGCTGCCGCGTGCAAAGCACTGCGAGCATCGGCATCGCGCTGTATTCCTCCGCTTACACGACCGCCGATGAAATGATCCGCGACGCCGACACGGCCATGTATCGAGCGAAGGCGGACGGCAAAGGTCGGTACGTGCTGTTCGACACCGCCATGCACGAACTTGCCGTGCGTCGACTCTCACTCGAAAGCGAACTCCGCCAGGCGATCACGCAAGGCGAATTGGAAATGCACTATCAACCAGTCGTCTCTATTCCGACCGCCCGCGTGGTCGGCGCGGAGGCGCTGGTACGCTGGCGTCACCCGACACGCGGCCTGGTGTCGCCGGCGGAATTCATTCCGATCGCCGAAGAATCCGGCTTGATCTACGACCTCGGGTTGTTCGTCCTTGAACAGTCCGCACGACAGTTGCAGAACTGGACCGTCACGCATGCTGACGGCCAATTGGCGGTCAGCGTAAACGTTTCGACCAAGCAACTGGCGAACCCTGATTTTGTGAATGACGTTGCAGCCATTCTTGCCCGCACGCAGGTCGACCCGAAGCGTCTGATCCTTGAACTTACCGAGTCTGCGCTTGTCGCGAACACTGAACTCGCCCGCCGCGCCGTTCGTGGTTTGCAGGCGCTGGGCATGCGTGTGTTCCTGGACGACTTTGGCACGGGCTATTCTTCGTTGAGCCTGCTGCACACCTTCGACCTGAACGGCTTAAAAATCGACCGATCCTTCATTCGCGAAGCCGCCACGCACCGGCAGGTTTCCGCGATCGTCCAGGCGGTTACTGAACTGGCGCACAACCTCCACATGGAAGTAACGGCCGAGGGCATTGAAACGGTCGACCAGCTGATGCTCCTCAAGCGTTTGAAGTGCGATCACGCACAAGGCTTCCTGTTCAGCAAACCGCTGCCGGCTGCCGAATTCGAAGCGATGGTGTTCCGCGGCAAGCCGGAATTCGGCTTCCTGCTGCCGGCGGCGGCATAACGGAATTGAATCAGACGCGCACGCGTGTCGAAACCAATGCGACCGCCGCCAGCATCGCCGCGATGACGCCAAGACCGACCGACAGGCCGAAGTACCTGGCGATAAAACCGACACCCGCCGGCCCCGCGAGGATGCCGGCATAGCCCATCGTGGTAACGCCGGCGATCGCAACATTCGCCGGCGTTCGCGTTTGCCGGCCTACCGCGGAGAACAACACCGGCACCACGTTCGACGCGCCGATCCCCACCAGCGCAAAGCCGATCACGGTGACCACCGGAACGTGAACCGTCGTCGCCAGCACAAACCCGCCGGCGGCCGTCAGCGCGCCGCCGAACACGATCAGGCGTGAGCCGATCACAGGCACAATTCGGTCGCCGAGCAGTCGGCAGGTCGTCATCGCGATTGAAAACGCCACATACGCCACGCCCGCATGGGCTTTTTCGACGTCTCTGAATTTGTGCAGGTATTCCGCGCTCCAATCGAGCACCGACCCCTCCGCCAAAAACATCACGAAACAGAAACAGCCGATCAACAACACGTAGCCGTGAGGGAAAGCAAAGCCGGGAGAGTCGCTGTCGCTGCCGTGGGACAACAACGATGTGTAGCTGACGCCGAGCAAAATCACCCCGATCGCACAGCTGGCCAAAATCGCGTGCAACGGCAACAAGCCCGCGGACATCAGCAGACTCATCAGGCCCGCCCCGGCGATGCCGCCCACACTGTACATGCCATGGAAGCCGCTCATCATAGATCGGCCGCTTTCGCGTTCGACGAGGACGGCATGGATATTCATCGTCACGTCCAGCGTCCCGAGCCCCGCGCCGAACAGCAGCAAGGCACCCGCTAACACCACGACGTGGCCGGCCGTCGCAAGCACTGGCAACATGCAGAGGATCATCAGCGCCGACAAAACGATCATCGCCCGGCAGCCGAACCGCCCCGCCAATGCGCCAGCCGCCGGCATGCCGGTGACAGAGCCCGCACCCAGGCAAAGCAGCAATGCGCCGAGGTGGCCGTCATCGAGATTCAGACGTCCTTTCGCGAACGGAATCAGCGGTGCCCAGGACGAAATGGAAAAACCCGCAATAAAAAACGCCGCCCGCGTCGCCCACTGATGACGAACACCGGCCGGCGTTAGGTTTACAGCCGAAACAGAACTGCTCATCCGCACAGCTTACGCGCCAGACGATCGCGATCACACGCTCACGCGCCGTAACAGCGAATTTCATAGACACGTGCCGTCGAAATGCCGTGCGCGGCCAATACGCGGATACTCACACGCGTTCCAGCGATTGCAGCGAACGAATGCACGCGATGCCGCAGGTAATTCCCCCGCACCGCGACGGCAAGTGTGTCGTCGACATAGATGTCGTAATCCTTCACCAACTCCGGCTGAGCGCCGCGCGTCGTTTTTTTCGTGATGTGATCGCTCGGCGTCAGGATCAGTTCCCGTTGCAAGCCGCTGTCAAAAGTCACATGCACTGTCCGCACGTTGGCGGGTCGCGGCAGGTTCAATTCGATCGTGGCAGGCAGTTCCGCCGATTCCCAATGGTTCGGCCGCTCGTCCGCCCACAGGCCCCATGACGCGCTGACGGTTCGCGTATAGCCATTGATGGCATTACCGGCCTTGGCGTCTGGCCGTTCTGATGTCGCCGTGACGCTTGCCGTTCGCGCTAAGTCTTTCGCGTCATCATTTCGAACGCCGGGCAGAAATGCGTCGTCTTTCACGAGCGTCTGCTGAAGCGAGCGGATGAACGATTCGTCCGCTGACGCGGCGATATCGCTTGCGTGCGAAGCGCTCAACATCGAGGCAGCCGTTCCGATCGCCTGGCCCATGACGGCGCATGTTCCCATCACCCGCGTGCTGGCGAACGCGACATGCGTAGCGCTCACATTTCGCCCCGCCATGAACAGATTCTTCACGTTTTTCGAATGGAGAATCCCCAGCGGAATGCCATACAAATGCGGCGTGTGATGCTGAACGCATGGCTGTTCATCGACCGCATCAATTCCGGTCGGCGGGTGCAGGTCCAGCCACCAGCCGCCGTATGCGACTTGATCGTTGAACGTCGTTCCGAGCATGACATCGTCCTGCACCAGCACCTTCGGGCCGATGAAACGGCGTGACTCGCGTTTGCCCGGAATCGCACCGACCCACTCCAACGCATAGTTTTCCGCCTCGGGGTGTTCGCCACTGTTTTTGATGTAGTCCCAGACGCCTAGTGCGATGCGCATGCACTCGCGGCGGATCACGTCGAAGTCTTTGATCGTGCTGAGATTCCCGCCCCACTCGCTCCACCAGTAGCCGTATTCAAAACCGTGAATCGGGCGGAATTTAAACTCTTCTTTTTTGAACGCCCGAACCCAATTCGGCCGCACGAAGGGTTGCGGCGTTTCGTGGCGGCGGGCGGTAAACAGGATCGAGTTGCCGAGCGTTTGGCCGTCGGATGCGGGCAGCGCCATCGTTTCGCCGAAGGCATCAACGCTTTCGCGCCCATCATGAACTCCGCGCCGGCCTCTGCGCCGAGTCGACCGTCGCCGGAGCAGTCGGCGAACAATCCGGCACGCACGACAAAGCGGTCTTCCGTCACGTGGCGCGTCAATCGTGCTGAGACGATTCGAAACTGCTCGCCCTCAGCCTCGACATCGCAGCCGTCACAAACCGTGTCCAGCAGCAGCGTGATATTGCGTTCGGCCGTCACCTTTTCGTACAGCAGCATGTCCCACAAGGAGTACGAGCGATGCGGATTTCGATACGCGTCTTCCAGCCGGAATTCTTCGAGCAGGCCGGTCTCACGTGCGCCGGGCCGGTGGCCGTGACAGTCGGCCCCGACGATGTGCATTTTGATCTCACTCGACGCGTTGCCGCCGAGCACCGAACGGTCTTGAACGAGAACGACTTTAGCACCGTTGCGCGCCGCCGCGATGGCCGCGCACACGCCTGCGATTCCGCCGCCGACGACACAAAAATCAGCCGATAGTTCGATGGGTTGCTGCATGATGAGATCGATGAATTTGATTAAGCCAGGAACAAACGCGTTCGCAGTTCGCCGGCATGGTTTGTGGGAATCTTGAGTCGCACACTCAGCCGCGACACACCGGGATTGGCAGCATCGAATGCGGACGTCAGTGAGTCCGCAGCGTCGACACGCAGTGCCAACTGATCGCCCGGCTGACGGAATTCGATGCGCAGCCGTTTGCCGGATTGTGCGAGGTCAAATCCGCCGTTGTGAAGTTCGACAGCCGCCGTCGTCAGCATTTGCCACGTGAGTTCGTGTGGCGACTCATTCCCTTGCCAGCGGTCGATGATTTCCAGGCTGCCATCATGGTTGAGCGTTGCGATCCTCTCGACGCGTTGCAGTTCGGGGTAGATCGAAGTCAGATCAATCGCGACGCTGCCGATCGCATGGGCGTGATCGAGCAGTGTTAAGGGTGCCGCCCCGCTGACGGCTTGCGGCTTGTCGTCGATACGGAGAATGCCGTGCCCTTCCGGGCCGAGCCGGAACACACGCCACCGATCGCTGGCTTGTTCGTTCGACCACAAGTTCAGCCCGGCCGCCTCGAGGCCGTGATATTCCTGGAGCGGCAGGTCGATCGCCCAGCGAACGCCCGCGTTTTCATAAACGAAAGACCCGACGTCCATGTGCCCGTGACTTGCTGACGGCGAGCCGCCCTTAATACCGAGGAAGGCGGCCTCGGGTGTCCACGCCGTTCGCATGAGCGCGACGGGTGTTCGTCCGCCGCCGACCCACAGCGTCGGGCATGACTCAAGGGAATCACCGGCCGGCTGTTGCCAGATCAGCCCCAACGCCAGCAATCGCTCGCCTTCGTGTGCGGGCTTGTCTACGGCTTGATGAATCGATTCACGATTTCCGTAGCGAGCGCGTTCGATGCCGGCGACGGACGGGCGGCCGAGTTTTCGGGCGAACCAGAAAAGCGTCGGCGTCGGCGAACGTTCGAGGCGACAGTCGGAGTAATTATAGAACCGGCCAGACGGCGCGACGATGTGAGCCATGTAGTCCGCGCTGGCCATCAAGCCGGGGACCTTCGGATCGAACGGCGTGCCGCCGGCGGTTTCCATGGCGGAGCAGAGAAGCGCGAGAAACGTCGTGCCGTAGTCCCAATACATCGGGCCTTCGTCGTAAGCACCGTCCGGGCCGTAGCTTTCGGCGACACGGCCGAGATTCTCGTGGACGAGTTCGATCACGGCGGCACTCAATGCCGGCTCGCGTTCCTTCACCGCCAAGGCAGCCACCGCACAGCCGGCGTGGCAGACGGAATTCCAATTGTTCGTCGCCGTGTACCAAAACCACTGCTGACTCAGCACGGCTTGAGGGCCTTCTCGATCAGTGACTGCTCGATCGTCGTACGGTCATCGGCGGACAAGAAATCGTGCAGCCAGTCGAGCCCGAGCGACAATGCGACGGCCATCTCGGCGGCGTCAAGAAAGTGCGACGGGTTCCAGTCCACGAATGCCGCCGCGGCCAGCATTTCCGCCCGCGCGGCGGCCGCGTATCGCGCGTCATCCGTCATCTGTGCGAGCAATGCGAATGTTACCACATGCACCACAACCCTACGCGATACCGCCAGCAGCCGCCGCCCTTCGACATGATAAGCCGGCAGCGGCTGCGTGAGATAAAACTCGGCCCGCGCCTTCAGTTCCTCGAACAAGCCGATAGCAACCGGATCGGTGCGAATTTCCACTCGCAGAGCCGCCAGGCGCACTCCAGTGAGCACCAACCTTGGGTGTGCGTCCAGAGTCTCAACACGGCGGTCATTCACCTCGCTCATCTTAGCACGGCTCATCTTCTCAAAGCTCCAGAGACTGAATCAACAATCGGAACACCAAAGCCCGGCACCCGGCCCCATCGAATGAGGCCGGGCGCGCGGTGCGGAGGAAAAGAAAACAATAGTTACGGCGTTTGGAAACCCCACTGCTGGTGGTTGCCGCCTGAATACTCCCATTGCTGAACGATCGCGCCGTTCGCGGTCGACGCGCCGGTGATTTCGAACACCAGCCCGCTGATCGCGCATTCCACTTTGTAGTAGCCCGAATCTGTCGGCGTGATGATGTAACGCTGATTCTGGCTCGTCGCCGAGGTGTACATCTGCAGGTAATCGCCGGCGAGTCTATTGAAGCTGGCCACGTCGATCGACTTGCCGGTTTGCACGCTGGTGATGCGGTATTGATTCGCCCCCATGTGCGTGACGTTCCATTTCTGGTTTGACGTCGCGGAATAGCCCCACTGCTGGATCTTGGCGAAGTTGGCGGTGGAGGCGCAACCACGTCCATCGCTTTACCGCTGTTGCGGTTGACGATTTGGTACGTGCCGTTCGCGAGCAGCCCGGTGGTAACCGGCGTGAACTCGATCCAGTTCAGGTTGAAGCCGTTCGTCAGCGCGTTGATTCGCATGACCTGCTGGCCGGGGTTGAGGCGGACTGTTTTGGTGATGGTCGTCCACGCCTGGTAGCCGCCGGTCGCGGGGAAAGTCCACGTGCCGGTGAGATCGGTGCCGCCGAGATTGATCTGAACGCTGTTCGTCGCGTTCGGCGAGGCGACGCGAAGTTTGAGGTTATACAGCCCCGGCTCGTTGATGTAGGTGGTGTATTCGATCCATTCGCCCGGCTGGATATAGGAGACGTTGTAGCCGCCGCCGGTGTCGCTGGTGGTTTCGATATCAACGCCACCGGTGGTTCGATAGGCACCGCCCTGATTTGCGGTGTTGGCGTCATTGTAAGAGATGCCCTGACCGCCGTTGTCGTAATTTTCCGCTTCGATACGGAGCGTGGCACTCAGGCCGGACTGCGTCCAGGGTTCGTTGGAGTTGCCGTAAGTCCCGCGGCTGCCGCTCGGCCAGGTGCCGTAGTCGGGCGTCCAGAGAATGCCGGCCTGGGCGAAGCGGTCTTTGAAGCGGGCGTCAGTCGAAATCTGGCTGACGTCCAGAAAACTCAGCCACGAGCAACCGAGACGCTCGTAGTCGCCGGTCTGATCGGTATCGGCATAAATCGAAACGCCGGCGCCGAGGGAGAAATTCCCCGTGCCCCACAGCCAGACGTAGAACTCTGTCTGGACGCACGGATACCCGGCATTCTGGACGTATTGCATGCACGTCCGCGTGGCATTGCGGCCACCCGTGCCGTAGCCGTGGAATGCGATACCTGCCTTCGTCCAGTCGACACCGCTGCCGAGCGCATTGATGTCCTGGATCACCTTCGCGCCGTTGCTGAACGCGATGTAGCTGAAGAACAGCACCGGCGTGTTGGGCGCTTTTGAACGGATGAGGTTGTACGCGTTCAGTTCCGCCGTGATTGCCGTCGCGGGCACACCGGGACTGCTGACGGCTTCGTTTTGAATTTCGTAAAGAACGTGCGTTTCGTTCGCGTAGCGCCCGGCATAGAAGTTCCAGAACGCCTGGATGAATGACTCATTGATGCCGCCATTGCCGATCGTGATGATCAGGTAAATGCCGTCATCGCGGGTCCACTGGACGAGCGTGTCGAGCGTAGCGGCGCGTGTGCCGGCGGCGTAGCCGTAGTCGCTGCGTTCGGCGTAAACATGCAGCGCGTTGCAGCCGTAATTTTTAAGTGCCTGAATCGTCGAACGTGCCGGCAGCGTGCCGACTTCCGTGCTGAGGCGCGGGCCGCGTAACAGCGTGCCGGTGTCGCTGACGAAGGTTTTCAGCGGCCCGGTCGCCGTCGGCCGGCCGCGTGCGGCTTCGGCGTTTGTGGTGACCAGCAGGCCGCTCGAGAGTGCGATGACAGCGAATGCCGAACGGAGTCGGCTCCAGAATGTCCTCATACGTCCTCCTGACAAGATGTGCGCCGGGCTGCCGGAATGGCTGCAAATCGGCCGGTGATGCCGAGGCCCGGATGGGTGGCCGTTCCGCCAAGACGCGGCCACTGCAACCATTTTAAAAACCATCGCGTCACACCCTGACCCGTTTTTGCGGCAACTGCGTCACGATTTCCGACGTTCTGGGATTCGCACTCGTTTCAGGCCCAGCATCATCACCATAACACCGCCGAGCACGGCCGGTTCGGGAATGGCGACAAGCGTGGCCACTGCGAAATCGCCTTGTGCGTCGGCGTCAATTGACGCAAACCGATATCCGGCCGGAGCGAGAATTTGCGTCGGTGCCAGCCGATCGATCGTGTCGCCGACGCCGAGGTTCCCGAGCGAGTTGTAACCCCACGCCCAGAGGCTGCCGTCGCCCGCCAACGCGTAGCTCGACAACGCCCCGGCGGCAACAGAAACGATGTCGGTCAAGCCGGCGACGAGTGCCGCGGTGCGGTGATCAGTCGTCGTGCCGTCGCCGAGTTGACCGAAGGCGTTGTCGCCCCATGAGTACACACTGCCGTTGCGGACGGCGAGATTGTGCGACTGCCCCGCCGCGATCGCCGTCACGCCACTGGTAAGCCCCGTGACGGCGACGGGTGATGATCGCTGCGTCGTCGTGTTATCACCGAGTTGGCCGTAACCGTTCGCGCCCCACGCGTACGCCGCACCATTGCGAATGGCGAGGCTGTGATTCGCGCCGGCGGCAATGGCGGTCACGCCGCTGCTGAGCGAACTGATGGCCACCGGTGCGGTGCGCGACGTCGTCGACGCATCGCCGACTTGGCCGTTGAAATTGTAGCCCCACGCATAAACCGCCCCGCTGCGAATGGCGAGGCTGTGATAGCCGCCGCCGGCAATGGCGGTGACATTGCTCGTGAGCCCGGTGACGACCGCGGGCGTGCTTCGGCTGACTTTCGTACCTTCGCCCAGGCTGCCCCAGTCGTTATTCCCCCAGGCGTACGCCGCACCGTTTTGAATGGCGAGGCTGTGATACGCCCCGCCGGCCGCTGCGGTCACGCCGCTGGTGAGGGCGTCGACCGAAGCGACGGCCGACCGCGCGCTGACAGCCGCCGCCCCGCCGAGTTGGCCGTAAAAGTTGTCACCGACGGTGTAGACCGCGCCGCCGCTGACGATCATGCTGTGATAGCCGCCGGCCGCCACAGCCGTTGCAGATGCGCCGGCCCCGCCGACGGTGACGAGCGAGGTCCGCATCGCGGTCGACCCGTCGCCGAGCTGGCCGGAGTAATTGTACCCCCACGCCACCGTCGTCGCGGCCGAAACTGGCATTGAGGCGGCGGCGACTACACCGGCGACGGCCAGCATGGCCCATCGCGGAAGCCGGATCGGCGCGCGGAACTTTCGTGAATCTGACGACGATGCCATGGGACGTCCCCAGTGAATTCAAACTGCATTCTGAACAATCGTTCGCCGCGACTCACCGGGCTGCGGTGGCCTTGGTGGCCAGGGTGCCGGCGGCGCGATAGGCGTACATTTTTTCGCCGATCGCACGGGCGGCGGCGCAGATTTCCTTGTACGGCACGTCGGTGCCGTCGACGAAACCGATCGGATACGCCTCGCCATCCCCACGGCCCGTCAGCGGCTGGTCGCGGTACTGGAACCAATGCGCCCGACGATATTCGGGTGTACGAGTGCGCCTTCGAGGAACCGCGTGTAAGCCAACGCGCGATCCGCCTGGTTCACGCCGGCGTTGCACAGGCTCGCGCTGAACATGCCACGATCGAGCTGAACGCCGAAGTGAAATTCGCCGATCATCACCGGCATGTCGGGGAATTGAGAATTCGTGAACGACGGGAAATTCGCCACGCTGTGGGCGTATACGTTCACGGTCAGAACATCGCAATATTTCTGGCTGGCCTTGTACAACACCGGCCGCACGGCGTCGGTGCTGATGAAGCGTGTGCCGAGGTACAAGCGATTCGGCGCGACCGATTTCACCGCATCGCGGCAGAGGCGGAAATATTGATCGACCGTTTTCTCATGGAATGCCTTGGCGTCGGTCTTGTACGCCTCGGTGGTCGGAACGATGTCGATCGTATTCAGGACGGCGTCCCAGTCGGCGTGCTTGGTTTCCCATGCCGAATTCAGCTTATCGATCGTTCCGTATTTCGCCTTGAGGTCTTTGACGAGTTCCTGTTTCGACGCCTGCTTGGCCGGGCATTTGAGGACGTCGTCGGTGAGAACGAGTTTGCCGCGGTTGCCGAAGTCGAGTTCGTTATCGATGAAGTAACCAATGCACATCGGGTCAGTGAGTGATTTCGTGACGATCGGCTCTTTCCTGGCCGCGTCAGCGACGAGGTTCTTCATCTTCTTGATGTAAGCGGCGTCGAAGACGTCGTAGAACTTTCGCTTCGTCGATTCGAGCTTCGGAATCTTGTAATCGAAGTCCGTGAGCTGCAGCGTGTACGGCGTTTTGGCTTCCCACATCAATTCATTGCGGCTCCAGTCGCCGAGCGAATTCATGCCCCAGTTCAGCAGGCGTTTTTCGACGGTTTGGAAATACGCCTTGCTGTATTCGGGCGTGCCGTACTTCAGTTCCAGGGCGACGTCGGTCGGCTGGTATTGCGTTTTGGCGTCGGCGGGCAGCGGGAAGTTGAACCACTTCTCGCGCCCGGCGGCCAGTTTTACGCCGTCGTTGTGCGCCGAGATCACATCAAGGCCTTGCGAGAAGAAGAGGCGGCCGTCGGGGTCGACGAGGTACCATTTTCCCTCATATTTTTCAGTGCGGAAGTTGCCGGTCGCCTTGAGTTGCGGGCCGTCACGCCAGCCGCCGAAGCGGTTCCAGCTCGACGGACGCGTGACTTTCGCGAGTTCGGCCTGTTCGGCTTTGTGGGCGGCGACGAGGTCGGCGTCGGAGTGAATTTTCGTCGGCCAGTCGGCGTGAATGAATTGGCCGTATTTGTCGATGAACGGCAGGTATTTGGATTCGTCGCGCGCCTCGGCGGACGGCGTGAGCGCTTCTTCGCCACGCAGGTTCGTCAATTTGCAATCCACCAGACCGGCCTGCTTGGCTTCGAACGGCCACTGCACGTCGAGCTGAATGTTGTTGATCTTCGCCGTGTCCAGAACACGCGGCCCCGGAATGCCGGTCGGCGGTGCGTACAGCCACTGGTGCGGCAGCCGCATACGGAGCGTCCGCTTCTCGCCCGGATTTACGGCGATGCCGACGGTGAATTCCCGCCGCGTCGCCCGCTCCGGGCCGCCGGAGTTGAGCGTCATCACCAGCCGCGACTGCTTGTCCGGGGAAACGTTCTCCACATCGACGGCCAGATAAGTCCACTTCGACAGGTCGACGGTTTCGCCCTCGTTAGCGGGCACGATCTTGAGCGACGACCAATTGCCGGGGTCGTCCATCTTCAGCCGAACCCCGCCGGCAACTGGCTCCGCCTTGGCGGCGCCTTTGGCGACCATTTTCAGATTCGAAAGGTTCCCCGCTTCCGCCCAGGCGGACGAGCCGACAGACATCACAGCGAGCAAAACAGCAATTGACTTACGACCTGACATGCAAGACTCCATCTCTGACGCAACCGTCTGATTGCCTGGCAGGAATGTCCCGCCGACTGATTTTCCAGAGACACAAAAGGGAAGGTATCCCGAATTCGGATTTCCTTCCCTTTTGCGTCGAGCAAATTGCTCTGATTTAGATTGACGACCGGCCCGGATTAGTACACCCCGCCGCCTTTGAAGAGCGTGGTGTCATTCGACAGGTTGTTCGCACCGTTGGCGACAGCAGTCGGCTTCCATTCGCGCCAGCCGTAGTAATTCAGCGGCAACCAGTACTTCTGCAGATTGCGAAGATCGTCCGCACGGACCGACTCAACGCGGCCGTCCAGGAATGCGACGTTCGCGGTTTTGCGATGACGCGCCGCAACGGGCATGTCATAGATCGAAGTGACTTTGGTCTTGTCGTCCGGAAGAACTTTTAAGTTCCAGCCGCTGACTTTCACCGCATTATTGCGGTTGCGGGTGACGTCGTACTGATCGTCCGGCATGGTTTCCGTGAAGACCACACAGTTGTTCGCATTACGCATGCGGCTCAGGCGAGCAACATTCGTGCACGGCGACTGCGCATCGGCCGAGTTCTGTGAGTTGCCGACGAATGTCGCGTTGATCCCGTAGGAAAGCGACGAACCGTCGTCGTACTTCGCCAATTGCTCTGACGGGCAGAGGAAGACTTTATCCGTTTTCAGATAGTTGTAGTTCCGCAGGGTGCGGTACCACCAGTAGTTGCTCGAGTCAGTAATCGTCGAAGTGGTCTGAACCATCAACAGCGACAGGCAACGCCCCTTGTTGTCGACCTGGTACATCGTGTGCGCCAACCCGATCTGGCGAAGATTCGACGCACAGGCGATCGACCGCGCCTGCTCTCGTGCCGCATTCAGGCTCGGCAGGAGGATCGAGATCAGCAGCGCGATGATGCCGATCACCACGAGCAATTCAACGAGCGTAAAGCCGCGACGGACATTACGGCACAGCGTCGGCAACAAACGGTGGGTTTTAGACATGGCAGCTCCTCGCGATTCGGTTCAGCGGCTGACCCATGCGACCGATGTGGCGTGAATGCCGACTTCGCCAGTCGCCGGCTTGCTTCACTCGTCACCCGGACCTTCGCCCGGGCGACCTCATGGATCTAACTCACTCCGCTGCCGGATAGTACAACTGCCCCCTGCGACAATCTGCCCCTTTCTGCGGCAATGTTGTCCCACTTTGCGACGACTTGGAAATTCCCACTCGCCATTCAAGCATACGATGTTTTTCGCCGAAAACCTTGCAATCCGCGTCTGAAAGTCCGATTCTGTTGTTTCCGCCACAAAGATTAGCCTATTGTGAAAGGCCCGATTCGCGTCACAGAAGGTATGATTTGCGACGGCCCCGGAGGTTGAAAACCATGTCCGACTCGCCAAGCGCCATTCTCCCCACCGACCGCTCCGCCGGCCGTCGCGGGGGTGCGAAAACGGCGAAAGTGGGCGTTTTCGTCGATTCCATCGGCACTTACGGCCGGGGCGTGATCCGCGGCGTGTTGGCGTATCAACGCTATCGGCAGTGGGAAATCTCCATGCTGCGCACCTGGATTTTCCAGCCCGCCGCCTTCATCGACAATTGGACCGGCGACGGCCTGATCGCCATGATCCCCGACCAGGAAACCGCCCAGAGCCTGCACCGCCTGGGCAAACCTGTCGTCGCCGTTTCGTCTTTACTCCCGGAATTACAAGGCGTTAGCGTCGCTTCCGACGACGACGCCGTCGGCCGCATGGCGGCCCGGCACTTCTTGGACCGCGGCTTCCGCAACTTCATTTTCTACGGCCACGACGACACGCGGCGGCCGCTGGTCTTCAACAGCCGCCGGAAAAACGGTTTTGCCGATGAGTTACGCACGGCCGGCTTCCCCGTTGAAACAATGCCCGTCGATGACGAATCGGCAACAGAGTTCCTACGGTCAACCATCCTGCCCGCCGCCGTTTTCGCGACGAACGACGAGTTCGGCGTCCGCGCCATCCGCCTGGCCGAGCGGGCAGGACTACGCGTGCCGGAACAGGTGGCGGTGCTCGGCGTGGACAATGACGACCTGCTGGTCGACCTCGGCGACGTGCCGCTGTCGAGCATTGACTTGCCGACGTTCAAAATCGGCTTCGAGGCCGCCAGTTTATTGGACCGGCTGATGAACGGGGAAACGCCCGAGCAGACGCTGATCAGCGTGCCACCGGTGGAAGTCGTGACGCGGCAATCGACGAACATCACGGCGCTCAGCGACCCGGACTTGGTGGCGGCGCTCGCGTTCATCCGTCAGCACGCCGCCGACCCGATCAGCGTGACCGACGTAGTGGCCGCCGTGCCCGTCTCGCGGCGGGTGTTGGAGCGCCGGTTCCAGACCGCCCTGCAGCGGACGCTGTACGACGAAATCCAGCGGGTACACATCGACCGAGCGTGCAGCCTGCTGATATCGACGGACTTGTCGATTTCGGAAGTCGCCCGGGCGAGCGGGTTTACGTCGCGATCACGGTTCCACGCGACCTTCGCCGACATCATGGGCCGCACGCCGAAAGAGCACCGGCAGACCTATCACGACAGCCGGCGTGCGTTCGAACAGATCGGGCGGTGAACGTCCCCGGCACGGGCCACTTCAGTGGCCCTGTGAACGGCTGCAGACAGGGCCACTGAAGTGGCCGGTGCCGGTAAATTTTATACCGCCGGTTTACCCGGTTGGAACGCCGGGGCGTTTGCGACCGCGGGCGAGCCGCCGGGTCCGCCGGCCAGCACCAGGTCGTCGGCCACTTCGTCTTCGTCGGGGCGTTGGTCGATGACGGGCAGCACCGGCGTGACGGCTTCGGCCGCCCCTTCCCGCAGCTTGCGGAAGAACGTAGCCATATCGCGTGTGCAGCCCCACGTGAACCAGACCGTCGTCACCGCACCGATCACCATCGGCAAATAGACCGACGTCCACAGCCAGTAGGTCGCCCAGACGCGGTTCGGGATCGGGAAGAACAGGTAAACGATGCTGCCGATCACAAAGACGCTGAACCAGAACATGCTCCAGCACGTGATGCCGATGGTGATAAAGCGGTCGGAGCGGCTGAAGTTTTCGTCGATGCCGAACATCAGGATCTTCTTCCACCACGGCCGACGGGCTTCAGCGTCGGTCAGTGAATGGGTGACGACGTCTTCCGCGATCGCGTGCTCGCCACGGTGCAGCAGCTTGTCCATGTCGTGCGGCTGCCGGCACGTCAGCAATGACACGCCGACATAGCAAAACACCGACGTAATGGCCGCGAAGAACGAAATCTCCGGCAGCGTCAGGAAGAATTTCTGCTCGAGAATGCGTTCGTAATAGAACTGCACGCCCAGCCCGATGAATGCCAGCGACGCGCCGACGAGAATCGCCGTCCACGCCCCCGCCGAGGTGCCGCGCGCCCAGTACAGGCCGCCGATCAGCGCGATGCCCGCCCCGCTGACGAAGATGGCCTCGGTGATCGCCCACCAGAAGTTGACGTACTTCGTCTGCGGGAAAATCCACCCGAAGAAGAACGCCCAGACCGCCACGCCAACGATGCCCCATCGCAGCAGGCTGACGTGCTGCTTCGGCGAGAGCGGCTTTTTCCGCAACGGCATCACGACGTCTTGAATGAAAATCGAGCTCCACGAGTGCAGGTGAATGCCGTCGCCGGCGATGATGCCCATCAGGCAGATCGCCAGCAGCATCCCTTTCGTGCCGACGGGCAGCATCATCGTCAGCGCGACGGCGCGCGCATCTGGTCCCGCGTGGCCGGGTCCTGGATGTTGGACAGGGCCGCGTCGATTTCGGCCGGGTGCGTATTGAAATACGTCATCGCGCACAGCGACAGCAGCGTGATCATCACACTGGCGGCGAACCCGCGCCACCGGCCGAGCACGCTGCCCATGCGGGCCTCGTGCGGCGTGGCGGCCGAGGAGTTAAACGCGTGCTGGTTCTGCCATGCGATCGTCCGGTACAGCAGAAAGAAAATGCCGATCAGCACGTACCAGATATTGAAATCTTCCAGCGCGAACGAGTCGAACGGGTTCACGAGCGACTTCCCCGGCGGCCGGTCCAGCAGCATGTGCCGCGTGGCGGTCCAGTCGAACACACCGACGAGCAACACCACGCCGATCGCCAAGTAGAAGACCTGCGAGAACATCCCCTCCGCACAGTCCGTCAGCAGCACGGAAATCTGGCCAGCGGTGGTCGTCATCACCACGCAAACCGTCAGGAAGACCGCCATCAGCAGTAGATACGTCGGCACGGAAAAGGAGAAGACCGTCACGTCCTGCGGCAGTTGCAGGAACGCCACCATGAACCGCGCCCCGACGGCCGGGATGACGCCGAAGTTCAGCAGCCCCGCGAAGAAGCCGAGCACGCCGGCGAAAAGCCGGAACTTTCGGCCGTAGCGTTTTTCGAAGAACTCGCCGAGCGTGAGGGAACGCGTCTGGCGGTAGCGGTAGATCACGTAGCCGGTGATGGTGACGAACAGCCCAATCGGGACGGCCAGTTGGTTCCACCAGCCGAGCGTGAAGCCGCCGACGAGGAAGCCCTGGAACACCGCCACGAACACCGCCGCGCCCGAGCCTTGTTCGGAGCGGGCGGTGCAGATGAGGTACCGCCCCGCGTGCCGACCGCCGGCCATGAAGTCCGAGACGCCACGCACGTAGCGTTTGGATTTGATCGCGATCACCATGCAAACGGCGATCGGCAAAACGAGAATCAGCCAGTCCAGCCAGTGCATTCCGCCTCCAGTCACGCCCGCCGACTTGCGACAACGAACAAGGCAACCTACCGCGGAAAATTCAGCTAACTAGACCGATGTGCGACCGCTTTGTACCGATTTGCGACAATCCCCTCCTCTACACACGGCGGTTATTTTTGTTGCCAATTTTTATCGGCGAACGACAGAAACTGCTGCCAGTCGTACAGCGTGAGGTCGTGAACGCCCGTGCGGACGTGATACCCGAGCGGCCCGCGGACGAACGGCTGATTGATCGGCGGGAGCTCGTCCGCCTTCACCGCCGCCTGCCCGTACAAAGCCGCGACCGATGACGCCTCGGCGAGCGCAATGAATTCGCCCCGCGGGTCGGCCCATAAGTCTTCATCCGCACACCCGATATACACCGGCCGGGGCAGGACTGCTGCGATCAACTGGTGCTGATCGACCGGCAGCTTCTCCGGCTGGCCGTTGAACGTCTTGAAGTTCTCGCAGAACCAGTGCGGGAAGACTTCGTTGATCTTCGCGACCGTCTCCCCGAACGGCCGCCGGCTGAGGGCGGCGCCGCCGCAGCCGGAACCGTTGGCGAAAACCATCGCAAAACGCTCGTCGGTCGCACCCGCCCAGAGTGCGGTCTTGCCGCCACGCGAATGGCCGACCACGGCAATGCGTTTGGCGTCGATTTCCGGCAGCGTCAGAAGCCCGTCCACCACACGGCTGGCCGCCCACGCCCAGGCGGCGATCGTCGCCCAGCGCTCGTCGGGCCCGGCGTCGCTCGGCAGCGCCGCCACGATGCCCGCACTCAACCCGTCCGGCTTGTCCGGCTGCACGCTCGTCAACTGCAACGCCACCGCCGCATAGCCGCGACTGACGATCGTTTCGACAGGCCAGAAGTCGCTTTTGTTCTGGCGTGTCGGGTCGGCGGCACGGACGGAGCGGTTGTTCAGCAGCAGGAACGCCCCGACTTTCCCGGGCCGATCGTTCGGCGTGAAAACGGAATACTCGAACGTAAATGGATTGGCGGCCCCGGGCACCGGGATCGCCACGCGCAGCCGCCGGTGCGTCGCGGAACCGTTGATCGCGTTCTTGTCTTCGGCAACCACTTCCGTTTTCACGCCGCTTGGCACTGCCGGCGATCGGCCGTAGACGAACCGGCGGAACGCCTCCAGCACCGCCGGCCGGGCGAGCGTTTCCCATTCTTTGGCGGCGGTGATCGGATGGCCGTCGGGCGTGCGGAGCAGCGGCGGCAAATCCAGCTTTGGCAGCCGTTCGTCCCGAAAGACGAAGCCCGGCCGAGCCTTCTCGAACTCGGCCACCACCGACTCCCGCGGCCGCCACGCTGCCGGCTGCGTGCTCGTGACCATGGGTGTCGACGGCGGCGACGGCGGAACGGCGGCGGGCAGATCGATCGGCATAGACATTACCGTAGGCAAGGCGGTGAAATAAATCGTCCCCGGCGTGGCTTGGGGGACCACCACACCGGGGACGAACCAACGAGAGAATCAAAAAACCTCAGCGAGCCCGACGACGCGCCATCAGCCCGAGCCCGGCGATCGCCAGGCCGGCCAGGGCGGCCGGTTCGGGGACGACGGGCGTCACGGTGATCGCGCTGCTCGTGCCCGTACCGTAGTCCACCGCGTAGGTCTGCCCGTTGACCACGAACGCGGCCGGCGTGCCGACCAGTGCCAGGCCGTTGAGCGTCACCACGTCGAACGTGCCGAGCAGGCTGGCGTAGGTGGCGATGGTCTTGGTCGAGCCGTCGAAGTTGGCATCGACGCCGATGAGGTTCAGCGTGTCGCCGGCGGCCGAAAGGTCGAGCGTGCCGGTGACGGCGAGCAGGTCGGCGGCGGTGCCGGCGCCGATTTCGGCGGCGTACGTGCTGCCCGAGCCGAACGCCGTGCTGGCGGCGGTGAGCGTGCCGATGCTGTTACCCGGGGCGATCACAGCGGTGCTGCCGAGCGTCACCGCCCCGACCGTGCCGCCGCCGCCCAGGCTGCCGCCGTTGACGACGACCGGCCCCGCGACCGTGCCGTTGACGACCAGGGCGCCCGCGGCGACGGTCGTGGTTCCGGAGTAGGTGTTCGCGCCCGCGAGGGTGAGCGTACCTGTGCCGATCTTATTGAAGCCGGCCCCCGCGGCGGACTGGCCGATGACTGCGGCGATGTTGAGGTTGCCGTCGCCGCCGATGTTGTTATTCGTGCCGGTGAGTGTGACGGATGACAGCACGGCCGTGGCGACCGCGCCGCCGGCTTCGCCGTTGACGCCGGTGACGGTGACGGTCGGCACGCTGGTATAGCCGCTGCCGGCGTTGGTGACGAAGGTGACATTCACGCCCGTGCCGGCACTGGAGCCTTTCCAGGCCGTGCCGGTCGCGCCGGTGCCGCCGCCGCCGGTGATGGTGGTGACGAGGCTGTTGAACCCGGTGCTCGTGCCGTAGCCCGCGCCCGCGTTGCTGAAGGTGATCGCCGCCACGCCGTTGCCGACGGTGCCGGTCGTGCCGACGGTGTTATTGACGAGGTTCGCGCCGTTGGTGCCGCCGCTGAGGACGATCGGCTCGTTGACGGTGACGCCGCCGGCGATTTCGAGGGTGGCGGCGTTGGCGCTGCCGTCGACGGTGGTCGTGCCGACCGCGCGGTTCAGCGAATACTGCCCGGAGAAGCCGAGCGCGTTATTCGCGGCCGCCTTGAGCGTGCCGTTATTGATAACGGCGTTGCCGCTGAAGATGTTGGCGTTGTTCGCCAGCGTCGCCGTGCCGGTGCCGGACTTGGTGACGGCGAACAGGCCGTTGGTCTGGGTTTTGTCGGTGCCGGTGTTGGCGATGGGGTTGTTCAGCTGCCAGTTGCCGCTGCCGGTGAAGACCAGCACGTGGTTGCCGTTGTTGCCCGGCGTGAGCATGACGTCGGTGTTGATCGTCGCCGTGCTGGCGGAGTTGTTGGTGAGGGTCTGGGTCGAAGCGCCTTGGCCCATGGCGTAAGAGACGACGGTGCCTGCGGCGTTGCCCCAGCTGAATGCGCCCGCCCCGCTTTCGACGGTCAGGCTGGTGTTGCCGAGCCGGAAGAGTGCGGCCGTTGAGTCGATCGTCAGCGCCGCCGGCGAGGTGATGCTGAGCGTGAGGCCCGGTGCCGTGGTGGTGACCGTGCCGCTGTTGGTGAGCGTGAGGACGCCCGACGCGGTCGCACCGTCAAACACGGCGACGTCGCCGGTGGTCGGCACGATGCCGCCGGACCAGTTGCTCGCGACATTGACGTCGCCCGTGCTGGTGCCGGTGTAGTTGTAAGTCGCGCCGAAAGCCGGCGTGGCGACGATCGCCGCTGCGAGGACTGCCCGACGCGTCGCCGAGCCGATACGAGATAGCTGAACCATTTCCATGACCCTCCAAAAGACATGTGCCCGGGAGCCCTCGCGGCACCGCCATTCGGCCGCGGGTGGCGTTTATTCGCCGGGTGTTGAGGAGGAATATAGATGCCGTTCACGGCAAATACTGGACGGCTTTGCGACGAAGCTGTACCGAAATGCGACGAAATGCCGCAAGCAGTTTCAAAGACCCGGAACTCGGGAAAACCCCCGAAAACAGGGCAATCAAGGCGGGAGAGAACGGGCCGGCGTCGGCGTGGGCGGACGGGGTGTCCGGGGATGCGGCGGGATCGGCCGACGACGCTTACGAACACCGCGATTGATCTGGTCCGGCATGCGGACGGCACACACGACATGCCGGACCAAACCACGGCTTCACCCAACGACGGTGAAACCGACGGTTACGACTGAACCGACCACTCAGATTGCCGAGCGGCTTTCGAGTTCGAGCGGGAGCATCGCGCCGGGACGGCGGCGGAGGAACAGCTGCGCGTCGCGACAGCCGACCACCAGCGGGCACATCACGCGGTCGAGCACGCGGCTGGCGCGGAACGCCGTCTGACGCATCGCACGCAGTGTCGCCGGACGGCCGTAGATTACTTCGCAGACCTGTTCGATCGACACGGGACGGCCTTCGTTTTCCCAGAGCATCTGCAGCAGACGCACCGGCTTGCTGCGCACCGTGGTGATGCGGCCGCGGTAAGCGAAGGTGTTCTTGCCCACGATCCGCCCGCCGGCCATGTCTTTGACGAGCACGCCACGCGTGCCTTCGTCGATGCTGACGCGGTGGTGCCGCGCCAACTGCCACGTGCGACGGACTTCGCAGACTTCGTTCGTGTTAATCGGAGTGATGAGTCTCATTTAACGTCTCCCAGCGTTCAAGTTGCCGCGTGCGGTGTGGCGCGGCAGTTGGTCATGGAGCGGGCCGGTGGAATCGGACGGACGAGGCTCGGATTCGGATGCCCGGCGGTTTCGGGCGGCGACTTCGTGCGGTCGAAGTCAACCATCGTCATGTCCCGGGCCGGTCGAAAGCGGGCCGGCGAGCCCGACACGGCCGCGAGGCCGACTGTCGGATTTTCCCGCCGATGCTTCTGGTTCGCCTGGGTCATGCGACACTCGAATCGGTGACACGCGCCAGCACGACGGGCCGGCGCGACAGTGCAGAAAAATCAGGCCGCCGAGAGCGGCACGACGACTTTTCCACGGGCCGGAATCTATCAGCGCGATCGCCTATTCACTCTGCAATCTTGCGCAGATCATCTTTGAGAATTCACACAGTCGATTCGCAAATTTGCAACGGCCGGGAATGACCGCGCCTGGCGCGGCGGGCGGCCGGGCGCGCGCTACGACGCCGGCCCGCGCATAATGCCCGCCCGGGATTCCGCCGCCGGTCTGAATCATGTCGTCGATCAGTAATTTCAAGCTCGGCCTCTGCTTTTTCGCCGCCACGCTGCTGGTGGCGACGGCGGGCTACGTCATCGCCGGCTGGCCGCCGGTCGACGCGATGTACATGGTCATCATCACGGTCTTCGGCGTCGGTTTCGGCGAGGTCAGGCCGATCGATTCGACCGGGCTGCGGCTGTTCACCATGGGCGTGATCGTCGCCGGCACGAGCGCCGAGATCTACACCCTCGGCGGCCTGATCCAGATGGTCACCCAGGGCGAACTCACCAAACTCATCGGGGCACGACGCATGCGCAGCGAAATCGACCGACTCACCGGCCATGTCATCATCTGCGGCTTCGGCCGAATCGGGCAGGTGCTCGCCCAGGAACTCGCCGACGCGGGCACGCAGTTCGTCATTCTCGACAGTGCGCCGAGCGCATCGCGATGGCGCACGAGGCCGGCTACCGCGCCATGCCCGCCAACGCCTCCGATGAGCAATCCCTCATCGACGCCGGCGTTAAACGCGCCAAGGTGCTCGCCACCGTTTTGCCGGACGACGCACTGAATGTCTTCATCACCTTGAGTGCGCGCGATCTGAATCGCGGCCTGTTCATCATCGCCCGCGGCGAACTGCCCGGCACGCACAAGAAGCTCACGCAGGCGGGTGCGAACCAGGTCGTACTGCCGACGATGATCGGCGCCCAGCGGATGGCGAGCCTCATTCGCCGCCCCGCCCTGGACGAGATCATTCACGACGCCGTCGAGCGTGAGCGATTTGACGAAGACCTCTCGCGACTGGGCGTGCGAATGGTCGAGTTGCCCGTTCAAACCGGGTCGGCGGTCATCGGGAAGACGATCGGGCAAATCGAAGTGGCGGCGGGCCTGATTGTCGGCATCCGGCACAGCCACGGGGAGACCATCGCCAACCCGTCGCCGGACATGCTGCTCTCCGACGGCGACCTGTTGCTGGTCCTCGGCCACGCCGACAAACTGCCGGCATTCATCGAACAGACCGTCCGCCCGACCCAGGAGCGGTACAAGGGGCGACTTCGTTAAAACCGTGTTGCGATCCGGTCCGGCGCTCGACACCGCACCGCCGGTGACTAGGATGTTCGGCGAACCGCCGCTACTTATTAACGCATGCGAAATTTCGATTGTGTCGTCATCGGCTCGGGCCCCGGGGGCCAGAAGGCCGCCATTCAGGCCGCTAAACTCGGGCGTCGCGTCTGCGTCATCGAAAAGAACGCCGTCCTCGGCGGCGCCGCCGTTAACACCGGCACGATCCCGTCCAAGGCGCTCCGCGAAGCCGTCCTGCACCTCACCGGCGCGTCCAAGACGATGCTGTTCGGCGAAAACGCGCGCGTCAAAAAGCAGATCACCATCGACGACCTGATCTACGTCAGCCAGCGTGTGATTCATCACGAGCTCCAGCTGGTTCGTGAATATTTCGATCGCAATAACATCGAACTCATCTGGGGCTCGGCCGCGTTCGTGTCGCCGAACACCGTCGAGATCACCCGGGGCAATGAAACCGAACAGCTGACGGCCGATAAATTCATCCTGGCGATCGGCACGAAGCCCGCCCGGCCGGCGAGCATCCCGTTCGACGACAAATCCGTCTTCTGCTCCGACCAATTGCTGAAAATCGGGCAGCTCCCCAAGAGCATGATCGTCGTCGGCGGCGGCGTCATCGGGACCGAATACGCCTGCATGATGGCGGCGCTCGGCGTGAAGGTGACCCTCGTCGAAGGTCGCAACGAAGTGCTCGGCTTCCTCGACCGCGAAGTCGGCGAAGCACTCATGTACCTCATGCGCCGCGCCGGAATCACCCTGCGCCTCGGCGAAAAGGTGCAGAAAATCGAACGCGTGGAGGGCAACGGGACCTATAACGAGCCGCTCGTCACCGCCACGCTGGAAAGCGGCAAGACGCTGCGCGCCCAGACGCTGCTCTACGCCGTAGGCCGCCAGGGCACCACCGGCGCGCTCAATCTCGACAAGGCCGGCCTCGCCGCCGATGACCGGCAGCGTTTACATGTCAATGAGCACTACCAGACCGCCGTCCCGCACATCTATGCGGTGGGCGACGTCATCGGCTTCCCCGCGCTCGCCAGCACCGCCATGGAGCAAGGCCGGCTCGCGGCGTGCCACGCGTACGGCGTCCCGACCCACAGCGTCCCGGACCTCTTCCCGTACGGCATTTATGCGATCCCCGAAGTCAGCATGGTCGGCAAAACCGAAGCCCAGCTCACCGAGGCCGGCGTCCCTTACGAAGCCGGCATCGCCGAGTACCGCGAACTCGCCCGCGGCCAACTCCTCGGCGACGAAGACGGACTGCTCAAACTCCTCATCCACCAGGACACCCACGAAATCCTCGGCGTCCACGCCATCGGCAGCGGCGCGACCGAACTCATCCACATCGGCCAGACCGCGATGGCGTTCAAAGGGACCGTCGAGTTTTTCATCAACAATGTCTTCAATTACCCCACCCTCGCCGAGGCGTACAAAGTGGCGGCATTGAACGGGCTGAACAAAATCCGCCACGTCTGAAAACGGCGTAAGTCGAATTTCTGCGGGCGCGTTTGTTCTGCATATTTTCAAACGCGCAGCGCCGCGTAACTGCAAGGCCGGCCATCGGTTCGGCCGAAAAATTGGGGGCGCCAACGGCTACGTGAATTGCCCCGCTTAACAGAACACTTAGGCATCGAAGTCTCGTCATCGTGAACTCCATGGCGGCAAGGGCTGCCGCCCGCCGGCGGCGGGGCCGGTTGGCATGGGTCAGACTATCGTCCCGGCCGTGGTTTGTCGGCGGAAAAACAGGCGATTTTCAAACGAAAAGGCCCCGGACGGCGAACCATCCGGGGCCTTCCTGTTTCATAGCAACTCGGCCAATTTACCCGAAGTAAACGCTCTCGCCGGGCGCAATCGCTTTCTTCTGCAGCGTCTTGGTCTTGAGGTCATCGGCAGAACTGGCGAAGAGCGGGCTGATTTCGATGACGGCATCGGGCTCGCCGTCCGCCTTCTTCGGCACGCTCACGCCGGCCGCCTCCAGCCAGCGGGCGAACAGGCGAACCTGGTCGCGTTTGCACGTCGCCGGGCTGTCGTTGCCTTCGGCGTTTTTCACGGGGCTGAATTCGTCTTCGCGCCGGGTCGTGTAGATCAGCGCGTTGGCGGCCAGCGGGATGGCGTCGAAGACGAACTGCTCGAGCTTCACGCCGTTCGGATCGCTCGGTTTGACCGTTTCGCCGGCGTCGTTGACGAACGGCACTTTCTTGTCGGCGCGGTGCCAGATGAGGTTCAGATCACTGCCGGGCGCGGTCAGGCGGTCAATGAAGCTGACCCGCAGCGCGTGGATCGCGATGCTGCCGGCGTTGAACATCAGGCTGCCGTCGGCGTTGGTCTTTTTGGCGAGTTCTTCGGGCAGATCGCTGTACTCGATGACCTGGGTTTTCCCGTCGCCGATGCAGAAGTTGCCGACCTTTTCCAGCGGCCCCGCTTTGCCGATGGTTTTGCTGCTCATTTCGCTGCCGGTGAGGTCGTGCAGGCCGATGAAGAGCGGGTCGACGACTTTGACGATGGGGTTATCGACCTGGAAGTAGGACAAGTGCTCGATGCCGCGGGCTTTCATGTCGTCGAGTGCGCCGCTTTTGCGGAGCGCCCGGAAGCTGCCGCCGTGGCCGTCGGCGGCCAGGGCGAGCGAATCTTTCGACGCCAGCAGTAAATCGCCGGACTTCGCGTCGAAGGCGGGCATCATGCCCTGCGGGAAGAAGCGAATGAGCGACTTGTCGTAGCCGAAATTATGGTGCTTTTCGAAGAACGCGCGGGTGGCGGCGTCATTGGCTTCGCTGGTCATGATGTACCACGGCACCGGCTTGCCGAACTTCTTACTCACGGCCTGCAACTGCTCGGTGAAGACCTGGAACAGCGGCTTGTTCTTGATCGGCGTGACGGGGTATTCGCCCTTGGGCCCGTCGTAACCGAGCCGCGTGCCCTGACCGCCCGCGACCAGGAACGCCGCGACCTTGCCCTGCTTCAGCAGCTCTTCGCCTCGGGCTTGCGCTTTGGCGTAGATGTCGTCGGTGCCAGTCGTCGGGTAGGCCTGGACGGGCTTGATGTCGGTCGGCAGGTCGACTTTCGGCTTGTTCTTCACGTACCCGTCGACCAGCCCCGGCAAGGCGGCGAAGTCCAACGCGGCCAGCTGGGCGTCGAGCTGGGTTTTGCCCGCGTCATCGAGCGAATCGTAAAAACGCAGGACGCCGGTTTGGCCGATCGAAGTGAGACGGTCTTTCAGGGCAGCGTGATCCATGCCGGGGAATGTAGTGGAAGACGCGTGACGAGTGAAACGTGAAGACGTGAAAACCAACCCGCCAGGCTGCAGTGCAGCTGCTGGTTTTGCCGTTCGCACGTGTCGAAGAATCAGCAGCTGCGCTGCAGCGTGGCGTACGGACGAAACGGTCTTCGCATTTCACTCGTCCCGAAAACCATTTCGCGCCGATATACTCCGCACCATGCGACGCCTTCTCGTGCCTGCCGTGCTGACGACCGCCACCGCCCTGGTCTGTTTCGCCCAGTCGACCCAGCCCGCCACCCCACGTGATGTCGCCAATGACATGCTCAAGCCGACGACGAACCGGCTGCCGCCGCTGAGCCCCGTGCAAGGCGACCCGTTGAAGAACCAGACGACGGTGAACCCCGTCGACCCGAAGGCGCGGCCGCAGACGCTTAAGCGGGAAGGCGGCTACGTCGTCGACCGCACCGGCCGCATCACCAAGACCGCCGACGGCAAATCGTTCGAGTTCAACTTCGTCTCCGACAACGGCGACGCCCTGCAGGACCCGCCGATGGGCCTGTTGCCGAACCTCAGCCTGATGATGGTCCAGGACCAGCTCAAGCTCACCGGCCGCGACCTGAAATTCCGCGTCACCGGCATGGTGACCGAATACATGGGCAAAAATTACCTGCTGCTGCAAAAGGTTGTCGTGGTGAACGAGTGAACGAGTGGGCAGTGGGCAGTGGGCAGTGGGCAGTGGGCAGTGGGCAGAAAATAGTATTGAACGGCGATTGTTTTCGCATTTTCCTGCCCACCGCCCACTGCCACCTGCCCACTCGTTGTTTGCGTCCCGTTCCCCGGCCTTTTAGACTGCCGCGCAATTGATGCGCCGGCCCCTTCACCGTCATTCGCTCTCCGCCGTTCTGTCCGCTGTTGCGGCGGTCTCCCTTTTCGCGCGGCCGCGCGGGCGGACGACACGCCGGTCGATTACCTGCAGATTAACGCCCCGCACGCCCAGACGTTCACCGACGGCGGCGCGCAGGTCGTCCTGATCGACACGCCGCTCACGATCGAAACCGACCGCGCACAGATTTCGGCGAAGTCTGCGGTAATCTGGCTGACGCCGGTCGAAGGCGCCGCCCTGGGCCGCCAGCGGGCAGAAATCGCCCTCATCGGTGACGCCAGCATCACGCAGGGCGACGTCAACCGCACCGGCCAGCAGTTGTTCGTCAGCACCGTGGTCGGCGGCCCGGTGCGGCTGAGCGTGCGGAACCGTGAATCGGCGGACATGACCGGCAGCGCCCTCTACAAGGCCGGCCAGGACCTTCGGCCGCAGATTTTGCGCGGGTCCGACGAGCGGGATAACATCCTGATCGCCCAGCCCGCCCTCGATGTCGCCCCCGCCGCCACGCAGCCGACCACCCTGCCGTTCGCCAAGGCGCCTGTTTTCTTCAGCGGCGGCAGCATCCAGACGACGCAGAACACGCCGGACGGCAAAATCGCGGTCATCATCCGCGGCAACGTGCTGCTGACCCAACGCAGCGCCGGCGGCGATTACATCGAGCTCCAGGCCGACGAGGCCGTGCTCTACACGACGCTCACCCAGTTCACCGAAGCCGCCGGCGATCTTCAGAACGTCCAGGACGCCATTCAGTCCGCTTACTGCGAAGGCGACGTCCGCATCAGCTTCACCCCCGCCGCCGGCAAAGTCGGCCGGGCGGTCGGTGAGCAACGCTTGCGGGCCAAACGCGCGTTCTACGAGTTCGGCAGCAACCGCGCGGTGCTGACCGATGTCGTCGTCCAGACGACAGACCCCAAGCTGCCGTTCCCCATCACCATGCGGGCCAACTACGCCAAGCAGCTGTCGATGGGCGAGTACAAGGCCCAGGGCGTCACGCTCACCACCAGCCAGTTCGCCAAGCCCAGCTACAGCATCAACGCCAGCAAGGCGTACGTTCGGCAGTATCAGGACCCGAACCCGCTGATCGGCACGCGGACGGCGTACCAGGCGGACAACGCCACCTTCCGCACCTTCGGCGTGCCGATCTTCTGGTTCCCCTACGCCGCCGGTGATATCGCGACGAATGCCTTCCCGCTACGCGGCGTGAGCATCGGCAGCAGCCGGGGCATGGGCTTCGGC
Source organism: Tepidisphaeraceae bacterium (assembly GCA_049840775.1). Lineage (GTDB taxonomy): Bacteria > Planctomycetota > Phycisphaerae > Tepidisphaerales > Tepidisphaeraceae > RYN-431. Next base: position 370,905 of record JASGJJ010000002.1, on the reverse strand, counting down.
GTGGAATCGACCTGGGGCCTGTTCGAAAGCGCCGGCTACCCCGCCCCGCCGGGCCTCGATACCGCCCTGCACCTGGACTACTACTCCGACCGCGGCCCCGCCGCCGGACTCGACGCCAAATACGAGGGCGGCCAACTCGCGCAAACCAACAAGGGACTCTGGAATTTCAAAGGGAATTTCAGCGTCTACGGCGTGCAGGACCACGGCGCCGACAACCTCGGCCGGGACCGCGCCGGCGTGGAAGACGACGGCTTCCGCGGCCGACTCATGTGGGAGCACCAGCACCTGCTCCCCAACGACTGGCAGGCCCAGTTCCGCGTCGGCCTGACCAGCGACGCCACCTTCCTCGAAGAGTGGTACCGCAAACAATTCGTCGACGGCCTGCCGACCAACGTCTCGGCGTACTTCAAACACCAGAACGACAACGAAGCCGTCACCTTCCTCGCCGAATTCCAGCCCAACGGCGTCGTGACGAACTCCGAAGACTACGCCAACCGATTCGTCGGCGACCGCTCACAATACGACGCCGACGGCCTCGGCTCCCTCGCCGACCGGCCATTCGAAGTCGAACGCCTGCCCGAAGTCGGTTACTACAAGCTCGGCGAGTCATTCGATTCCGACCAGCTCACCTTCCTCAGCGAAAACCGCCTCGGCGGCTATCGCATGCACGAAGGCGACGCAATGCTCACGGGCTTCAATGATTCGGACAATTACGGCTTCCGAGTCCGCGATAAAACGGATAACGAAAACGACCGCTTCGCCACCCCCGGCATTCCCAGCCTCGGCTACACTGGTACGAGCGAGGATTACACCGTCCGCGGCGACTTCCGGCAGGAAGTCGATTACCCCATCGACGCCGGCCGATTCAAAGTCGTCCCCTACGTCTTCGGCCGGTATACCGGGTACAGCGATTCGCCCGACGGCGACCCGCAGAACCGCATTCTCGCGGGCGTCGGCACGCGCATTAACACCGCGTTCTGGCGCGTCGACGAAGCCGCCCAAAGCGAGTTCTTCGACATCCACCGCGTCCGCCACGTCATCGAGCCGGAGCTGAACCTCTTCGCCTCGGCCAGCAGCGTCGACCGGGAAGACGTCTACATCTACGACGACACGATCGACGGCATTAACGACGTCTCGGCGGCCAGCTTCTTCATTCGCCAACGCTGGCAAACCAAACGCGGCGCCACGGGCATGTACCGCAGCGTCGACTTCCTCACACTGAACGTCGGCATCATCGGCTTCGCGAACCTGCCGAACGAAGTGCTCAACCCCGACCGCGCCTATGCCCGTTCCGTCAACGCCGACTACGAAAACGAACTCGGCCCGACCAGCGCCAAGGGCTTCCGTGGCCTGTTCTTCCAGAGCACGCCCGAAGCCTCCATCCCGCGCAGCAGCGTCCAGGGCGACGCCAGCTGGCGCGTCAGCGACACCACGCTGCTGATGACCGACGCGAGTTGGAACATCAAAGAGCAGCAGCTCAGCACCGCGGCCGTCGGCCTGCTCGTCGGTCGTGGCGACCGCGTCACCTACTTCACCGGCCTGCGGTACATCGGCGAGATCGACTCCACCATCGCCAGCTTCAGCACCACCTACCAGATCACCTCCAAGTACACCGTGAACCTCGGCCTGGCCGTCGACCTCGCCCGCGACAGCAAGGGCGGCAACGTCGCGGTCATCCGCAAGTTCGATCGCTTCTACCTCGGCCTCGGCGGCTACTACGACCAGACCGACAACGAAAGCGGCCTCACCGTCAGCTTCTTCCCCGAAGGTTTGGCCGGCGTGAACAGCGGACAGCTGTCGCAGTTCCAAAGATAGGTGGCGGGGAGCAGGTTGCGGGTGGCAGAGGCTGAAAGGCAGTAATGGAAAACGGACGCCAGGAACGACCCGCCCCGATCAAGAACTATCGTGATTTGATCGTCTGGCAGCGTGCAATGGATCTGGCAGAGGCCGTTTACACACTCACCCGCCAGATGCCTGCTGACGAACGATTCGGCCTCACTTCGCAGATGCGACGTGCTTCAGTTTCCGTACCTTCCAATATCGCCGAGGGAGAAGGACGTACTTCTGATGGTGATTTCGTCCGCTTCCTTCAGATTGCTCACGGCTCATTGCGAGAACTGGAAACACAACTCGAACTCTGTCACCGACTGGGTTTTGTGGACGAGGAAATCGAGCCCACGCGAAAACTGACAGCCGAAGTTGGTCGGCTTATCAACGGGTTGATTCGCGCAAAACGCTCTTAACAATTCCCTGCCGCCCGCCACCTGTCCCCTGCCACCTACAGACTCTTCAACAGCACCTTCACCACCTTATTCAGCCCGCTTTTCGCCCCGCCGATGAAGGTTTGGAAGACCTTGTTTGTCAGGCTCATGAACTCTTCCATGCTGCTGAGGCGTTCACGCGTGGCTTTGACGCGCGGGTCTTCGTTGTCTTTGGCCTCATCGAGTTCACGGCAGCAATGCTTGATCGTCTCCAGCACCGGGTCCATTTCGCGACGCTTACGCTCGGCGGCGATGATGCTGAACATCTCCCACACGTCGCCGAGGCTTTCAAAATACTCCCGGCGTTCGCCCCGGCGGTGCTGGCGGCGGATGATGCCCCAGTCGCACAGCGCACGCAGACTCATGCTCGCATTGCCTCGACTGATGTGCAGGCGTTCCATCACGTCGTCGGTGCACTGCGGCATGGCGGTGATGTAAAGCAACGCATGAATTTCCGCCATCGTCCGGTTGATGCCCCAGACCTGGCCCATTTCGCCCCATTTTCGGATGAAATCGTCCTGAACTTTGCGAAGGTTGTCGGGAATGGGTTCGCTGCGGTAGACGGCCCCTTTACCGTCTACCGGCATGGGTTGCCCGTCCGTCTCAAACCGGTGATTCACAACGCCGTCACGCCCGACCTGCATAACCCGACCGCCTTTCATCTACGTCTGAAATGATAGTCGTCACGGGAACGCGACTTCATCTTTCATTCAGATTGAAACTCCTAAAACGGCCGGACATTCAGCAGTGGCGTAGGAAGTTGCCTCCGCGCAACGTCAGTACAGCAAGGCCATCAGACGATAGGCATGGCCCGCCGCTCGAGAGCAAGGAAACCGCCGATGTACGACCGTTTTGCGATTGAAAACCTGGAAACCCGCCGTTTTTACGCCGCGGTGACCATGAACGACACCGATTATTCCCAGCAGACAGACCTCGCGTCGATCAGTGTCAGCACCGCCTGGAGCCAGACCACGGGCAGCCTGAATGTCGTTGTCGCCGACATCGACACCGGGCTCGATTACGACCACCCCGATCTCGCGCTGAACGTCTGGATTAACCAGGGAGAAATCCCCAGCTACTTCAAACGCCGACTCAAAGATATCGACGGCGACGGCCGCCTGACGATGGTCGACCTCAACAACAAAAAGAACAAGAAATACCTCAGCGATATCAACGGCAACGGCTACATCGACGCCGGCGACCTGCTGCAGTCGATCAAACGCCTGGGCTTCGAAGACGGCATCGACGGCGACGGCAACGGGTACGTCGACGACATCGTCGGCTGGGACTTCGCCGACGGCGACAACGACCCGTACGACTATGTCGGTCACGGCACGCACACGGCGGGCACCATCGCCGCCACGCAGGACAACAACTACGGCATCGCGGGCATCGCCGACGTGTCGCTGATGGTCGTCAAAATCTTCGACGACACCGGCGTCGGCGCAGACCGAAGACCAGATCGCCGCCGCCATCAAATATTCCGCCGACATGGGTGCCCGCGTCAGCAACAACAGCTGGGGCTACACGATCAGCAGTTACGGCAGCTACAGCGTCACCTGGGACGCCGAGAACCCGACCGAGAGCAACACCACGACCTACTACCGCCCGCCGCCCGGCGTGCCCGGCAGCGGTGGTTACGGCAGCGGCAGCACCACCGACGACGTCATCTACCAGGCCATCGAATACGCCGGCGAAAAAGGCCAGCTCTTCATCGCCGCCGCCGGCAATGACACGCAGAACAACGACTACAGCTTCCTCGGCAGCTACCCGGCGAGCTACGACCTGGACAACATCGTCAGCGTCGCCGCCGTCGATGACAGCGGCACGCTGAGCTACTTCAGCAACTACGGCGAAAACACCGTCGACCTGGCCGCCCCGGGCGAAGACGTCTACAGCACCTGGATCAAGAGCAGCTACTACACCGCCAGCGGCACGAGCATGGCCACGCCGCACGTCACGGGCACCGTCGCCCTGATGCTCTCGAAATACCCGAAGCTCACGACCACCCAACTCAAGGACGATCTCATGAGCACCGTGAACACCAACGACGGCCTGTACAGCGACCTCGTCAGCGGCGGCACGCTCAACGCCGGTGCCGCCGTCCACCTGGCCGCCGTCCAGCGCAGTCAGGCGGCCGGGTCGTACACGACGACCTCCACCTCGTCCGTCCGCGCCAGCGTCTTCTCCACCACACTGATCAAGGCCGAAGACGAAAACGAAATCAACGACGTGCTGACGTGATCGCCGCGGTCATCATTCGACAATCGTCATTCGTGATTTAGACTTCCCCGGTATGTCGCGTCTGGGGGATTCACAGAAACAGACCGTGCTCGCGCTGCTGTTCGCCTGGCCTGTTGCGGTGGCGATCGGATGGGCGGTCGGACGTGAGACACAGTCCGACTGGCCGATCCCGGTGGCGGCGATGGTCTGGCTGGCGGCGATTTTTCTTTATCTCCGCCGCAGCGGCGCTCAGCGGAATTGAACGCTGATGATCTGGTGGTTGGCGTGAATCGTTAAGTTGAACCCGCCGGTATTGTTGTTGTATTGCCAGCCGTCCATGTTGGCGATGAAGAAGCGTGTCGCGCCGGTCGGCACGACGATCTGCTGGATTTCGCCGTTGCTGCGCCGGCCGTCACCAATGAAGAACACCTGCTTCAGTTTCGGTGAAACCGAGATGTAGTCGCGTGACGCCGCCGAGGAAAAGTCCAGTGGCGGTGTTGGGGCGGGCGTGCTGTTCGGGGCGTTGTCGTCGAGGAAGACGCCGACCATGGCGTTGATCGGGATGTACGCGTTGCTCATGCCGTTGGTCGGCGAATTGAGGTAAGTGCTGTCGTTGAACTGCGGGCTGCCGAGCGTGACCATGAGGCCCGCGTTGCCGTCGGCGTTGCCCGTCGTGCCGCCGCCGAAGTCAGTCGCACCGGTAACGCCGTCGACGTTGATCGTCTGGCCGGCATTGACGTTCAGCGTGCTCAGCGCGATCGACGCCGGCGAACTGGCGACGTTCGGCCCGGAGCCGGCGGTGTCCCATTCCGAAGAGTCAGAGCGGAAGTTCTGACTCACCGTGCCGTTCGGCATGCCCGCGAGCCACGGGTTACCTTTGGCGGAAACATCAGTGCTGGTGTCCTGGCCGCGGATCATCGCGATCGATACCGCGTGCACCGTCACCGACCGATTAAAAAACTGCAGAAACGGCAGCGGATGGGCGCTCGTTCCCAGCGTCATCTGCGTATTCAAACGAACCGCATTCGCACCGTTGTCGACGGTGGCGGGCGTAAAACTCCGCGTTGAGGTCGACCAGACGCCCGTCTGAAGATCCGTCGCCGGATTGAACGTTACGGCCCCGCCGTTCACGCTGTTATCGAGGAACGACGCCGTCGCGTTGGCGGTCGCGCCGGACGTGCCCTGCATTTCGCTCCGCACGCCCGCCGCGGCGTATCGCGCGGCGGCATCGGTGGCGTCCTGAAGCTCACGCTTACTCGTCTGGACGATCCCGAAATCCACACACAACGACGCGATCGCGATCAGCGCGACGAGCGATAGCACGGCATAAATCACCGTAAAGCCACGCCGATACCGAACTTGCCTGTGCGCTACCCGAACCATCGCTTTGCTATCAAACGATATCGTCCGGATGACGGCCGCATTACAGCACTACGGGAAAGCACTTCCGCGGGTTTTATCTCGCTATTGGAACGAACGAACCGGTTAAGCGCTTTGCAAGGCTTAACCGGTTCGTCCGATTCGACTTGTGAACAGTCGACGTTATACGAGCGATGCGCGGTAGAATTCGATCATCTTTTGCAGCCCTTCGCTGCGGCTGACGACCGGTTCCCAGCCGAGGATCGCCTTGCGCGAGAGATGTCGGGCTTGCGGATCTTCGGATCGTCCGGGGGCATGTCTTTGTAGGTGATCTTGCTGGTGCTCTGCGGGATCAGCGCCAGGATTTCTTTGGCGATGTCGAGGATCGTCAGCTCGTTCGGGTTGCCGAGGTTGATCGGCTCGACGAAGCCGTCGTTTTCCATGACGAGATTGATGCCCCGCACGAGGTCGCTGACGTAGCAGAGCGACCGCGTCTGCATGCCGTCACCGAAGACGGTGAGCGGTTCATTATGCAGCGCCTGCTTAATGAAGGTGATGACCACTCGGCCGTCGTACGGGTCCATGCGCGGGCCGTAGGTGTTGAAGATGCGGATGAGGCGGGTCGCGACGTTGCGTTCGCGGTGGTACGCCATCGTGCAGGCTTCGCTGAAGCGCTTGGCCTCGTCGTACATGCTGCGCATGCCGATCGGGTTGACGTTGCCCCAGTAGGATTCCGGCTGCGGGTGGACGGCCGGGTCGCCGTAGCACTCGCTGGTGCTGGCCATCAGGAACCGGGCTTTTTTCGCCTCGGCGAGTTCCAGCAGGTTCCACGTGCCCTGGCTGTTGACCTTGAGCGTGGCGACCTGGTGTTTGACGTACCCGATCGGGCTGGCCGGGCTGGCCATGTGGTAAATGCGATCGACCGCGCCATCGATCTTCACCGGCTCGATGACGTCGGCCTGGACGAATTTAAAGGCTTTATTATCGGACAGATGGGCGATGTTGTCCTTCCGGCCGGTGATGAAGTTATCCAGGCCCACTACTTCGTGCCCCTGGCTGAGCAGGAGGTCGGTCAGGTGAGAGCCCAGAAAGCCCGCGGCGCCGGAAATCAGAATTCGCATAGTTAACAAGATACTCGGCGTTTTCGGACCGACGATTGAACTTTGCGGTAAAAGCGTTTCAATTTTGCGACATGCCCCCGCCACCCGATCATCGCCGCCGACCCACCATTGGCGTGATCGTCAATAATGTTGGCGGCTATTCGCGGGGCGTCGTGCGGGGCATTACCAGTTTCGCCTTCGCGCGCCTGGACCTGCCGCGTGCAGGGCATTAACGAAGCGCAGGTCATCGACGACGTCAGCCATTACGACGGCCTGATTGTTCAGGCGGCGACGAAAGAATTCTTAAAACAGCTCCTCCGCAGCAAAAGGCCGATGGTCAACGTCTCTTCCGCCCTGCCGATGACAGAATTGCCTTCGGTCGCTTCCGACGACCTCGCCGTGGGCAGACTGGCGGCAGACTACTTTTTAAAACGCGGTTATCGGTCGTTCGTCTTCGTTCAGCAGGACGAACGAGAGTTCGTGCAAGTACGGCATCGCGGATTTGCGACACGGTTATCGGAATCCGCCCAGACCTGTAGCCGCGTCCGCGACGGCCAGCCACTGCTTGATACGATCCAGCGAAGTGAACGCCCTTTGGCGGTGATGGGCGCCAATGACCGCGCCGCGCTCGCCGCCCTCGACGCTTGCCGCACCGCCGGGTTGAACGTGCCGGAAGACGTCGCAGTGCTCGGCGTGGATAACGACGATCTCGTGCAGTCGTTGGCGTACCCGCCGCTGTCGACGATCAACACCGCACGCCAGCGCATCGGCTTTGAGGCGGCCGCGATGCTGGAGAAACTGATACTCGGCGAAACGCCCACGCAGACGCCGCTTCTCGTCCCGCCGACTGGCATCATCACGCGGCAATCGACCGACCTGCTGGCCGTGCACGACACCGAAGTCGCCGACGCGATGCGGTTCATCACCGCCCACGCCGGCCGGCGGATCAGCGTGACCGACGTGCTCCGCGAAGTGCCCCTTTCCCGCCGGCAACTCGAGCGAAAGTTTCGCGTGGCGCTCGGCCGGTCGATACTCGACGAAATCCTGCGTTGCCGAATCGACCGTGCCCGGCAGCTGCTGCTGGAAACAGAACTCGCCCTGCCACAGGTCGCCGACGCCAGCGGCTTCGCGTCGGCGAGCTATTTCAGCGTCGTTTTCACCAAGGCGACCGGCTCCACGCCCGCCGAATTCCGTCGTCGGTTCGGGCGTGAGCAGATGGGCTGAACATTTTGCGTGAGTTTTCCGGCATTGCGGCGATAGACTATCGTCGGCCTAAGGGGAGGTTTCCGTGCGTTCATTGCGATGTCTCTTGATTGCTTTGGTCGGCCTGACCGTGGCGGGGGCGGACGCGCCGCAAACCGGGCAGCCCTTGGGCGAGCCGGGCTGGTCGAACGCGGCCACAGACGTATCGCCGGCCGGCAATGTCGCGTTTCACGGGCCGTTTTGTAATGACGCGGTTCTGTGTTCGTGGGACCGCCTGCCGCCACACGAACTCGTTCGCGTCGAATACGACCTGCTGATTCTTCGGACCTGGGACGGCAGCGTTCAATACGTCGACGGCCGCAAAGACCCCGGCGGGCCGGATTATTTTCGCTGCTCTGTGGCCGGCGGGCCGATCCTGCTCTCGACGACGTTCAGCAACCTGCCACCCAACGATCCGGGCTTTAAAGACAACGGCAAAACACAGAATTACCCGTCGCCGATCCCCGGCGATCTGCTCCCCCCAAAGACCGGCGCGACGGCCGTCGACAGCATGGGGTATCACTATCCCAATCCCGGCCCGCCCGCCCTCGTGCCAATGGACGCGACATATCACATCACACTGCTCGTGCCGCACAAACAAGCGACACTGGCGATCAAGCTCGAAGCGTTCAGCCTGCAGAGCCTGCTGGACGAAAGCTGGGGCGTGAAAGACGTGAAAGTGACGCCGCTGACCGCCGATCAGGCCCCGCCGCCCGATGCGGCCGGCATTGCGGCGGCGTTCGCAACGGCGCTCGAAGCGGCCGGCACAGACCAGCCCGCCGCCGTCAACACGCTCGTTGCCGGCACGGACGTCACCGCGGCGTGGATCGCCCAGAACGTTCAGCCGCACGCCGTTGATCCCGCGGCCGTCGCGCAGGCGATCACAGACCTCGGCGGCGACGATCAGCACATGGACGCCCGCGAAGCCGCCAACGAAAACCTCTTCGCCCTCGGCCCCGCCGTCGAGCCGTACTTACGCGACGCCCTGGCGAAAAGTCATGGCGAAACCGCGGCGCGAATCGAAAAAGTGCTCAGCCGGCTCGGCGTGACAACGATCGACGACGCCGACCTGCGCCGCCTGGCCCTGGCGACACGCGTTCTGGAAGTCATCGGCACGCCGGCGGCATTGGAGGCGCGCAAGCACTTGGTCGGCGTTAATCCGTAAAGGCGTACTTCACGATGCAGCGGATCGCGCTCACGCCGTCTTTCCAGGTGATTTTCTTCCCCTCTTCGTAGCTGCGGCCGTAGTAGGCGACGCCGACTTCGTAGATGCGCAATCGCGGGCGGATCTTCGCGATCTTGGCGGTCACTTCGGGTTCGAAGCCGAAGCGGTTGCTCTTGAGGCTGATCTGCCGGAGTACGTCGGTTTTGAAGACCTTGTAGCAGACTTCCATGTCGGTCAGATTCAGGTTGGTGAACATGTTCGACAGCGTGGTGAGGAACTTGTTGCCCAGCGTGTGCCAGTAATACAGCACGCGGTGCGGCTCGCCGATGAAGCGGCTGCCGTAGACCACGTCGGCCTTGCCTTCGACGATCGGCTCGAGGAGCTTCATGTAATCGTCGGGGTCGTATTCCAGGTCGGCGTCCTGGACGAGCATGACGTCGCCGCTGCCGATTGCGAAGCCGTCGCGCAGGGCCGCGCCTTTGCCTTCATTCACCGGCTTGTGCTTGATGGTGAACTGCGTCCCCGGGAACAGGCCGGGCAGTTCGTCGAGCTTTTCGGCGGTGTTATCGCGTGAGCAGTCGTTGACGCAGATGACTTCGCGGTCCCAGCCGTCGGGGATCTTGGCCGCCACCACGCGGGCGATCAGCTCCTGGACGGTCGGGCCTTCGTTATAAACGGGAATGACGATCGAAAGCTTCATAAATGCAATCATCCGTTCGGCTAGCCGATCAATATGAGAGGGGCAGTCGGCCGATCACCTGAAGTATCAAAGTTCCTAAAGTTACACTGACAAGTGGAACCAAGTAAATGAGCGAGTAGAGGGGTTTTTCAGCCGACCGCTGCGTGCGGCTGATCCAAGCCGCTATGCCGAGCGCCCAGATCGGCAGCAGATCGGCCGTCCAACGGGCACCGTAGCTGTCGCCTAGCCACCAGCACCACCAGAACGTGTAAGTCAGCACCGTTAGCACGACCGCAATGCCCGACAGCACTGCGACGACACGTAACTCCGCCCGACCGTCCTTCCAAGCCAACAGCAGCAAACCTAGCACCGCAAGCACCAATACCGGGTGCCACAAAAACACGCCGTGATTCTTTCCTGCCAGAAACGGCAACAGGTTCCGGAGCGACCCGGAAAACGCCTCTCCATTGGCGGCATAAGCGTTAAAGAAAAACTTGCCATACAAATGGGCATTGACAACGCCTTGCAGGGAGACGAAGGCAATACCGATCACAGCCCCGACGCCGAGGTCGAACGCCAGTCGCCAGCCACGTTTCGGAGGACGACAGACGATCCAACCGAGGATCGGCAAGGCGAGCAACAGGTCGAGCGAGCGCGTGAGCGCCAGCATACCGCAGGCCGCCGAAGTGAGCACCAGCCAGCCAAGCCGGGCCGTTTCGATATATTTCGCCGTGGCAAAAAACGCGACCGTCAGCCAGAACGCGGCGACTGCGTGCGATAGGTACGGCTCCTTCCAAAAATACGCCAATGCCGCCGACCCAATGAATGCCGATACCGACGCAATGGCGCTAACATCCGGGTCAAAAAACCGCGTCAGCAGGCGATACAGCAAGGCGAACGACAGCGCACCCAAAACCGTTATCACCCCCCAGACGACATACGCGTATGGCGGCGCATAGCCTGCCGGCAGCGACACGGGCTCGCTGATGCCCAGTGCCAGCCGGATTAATTTGGCTGCCCCGGTGAACGGAAGCATCGTTAAAGACCAGCCGACCGGGTACTTATCGATCCGGACCGTCTGACCCGAGTGCGGCAGTTTCACGAGCGGAAAGCCGTCGCCGCTTACTTGGGCCAGCTGATTCGCCGGGTCGATATCGCCATCGGCGATCACAGACTGTTGCCATGCGTAAATCCCTGCCGGATCAGCGGATCGCGGCTTCGGCACGGCTTTCAAAGCGGTCAGCATGAGCCCCCCCACAAGCAGCAATATGGGGATGCTTAAAATCAGCGTTCTGGGCCAACATATCTCCTTCAGCTTCCGACCGACCGCATTCATGGATGAATACCTCTCAGGCCCTAAGGCCATTACACACCTTAAGCTTACAACATGAGCTAGAGAAAGTAGGCAACTATGCGCAACCCTGCTAGAATCAACGAAATACTTTTGACTTGATAGGAGAGTTGCTAATGCCTTTCGGCATGACGATGACCGAGCAGATTTTGGCCAAGCATTCTGGCCGTGACCGCGTTGAACCGGGCGAAAACGTCTGGGTCGACGTCGACGTGCTCATGACCCACGACGTCTGCGGCCCCGGCACGATCGGCATTTTCCACAAGGAATTCGGCCGCCAGGCGAAGGTCTGGGACAAAGACCGCGTCGTCGTCATCCCCGACCACTACATCTTCACCGCCGACGATAAGTGTCATCGCAACATCCAGACCCTTCGCGATTTCGTGAAGGAACAGGGCCTGCCCTACTACTACGACCCGGACTTCATCACGATGAACCCGGGCATGCCCAACCCCTACCGCGACCCGACCAAGACGAGCTATAAAGGCGTCTGCCACAAGGCTTTACCAGAAGAAGGCCACGTCCGCCCGGGCGAAATCATGCTCGGCACGGACAGCCACACCTGCACGGCGGGGGCGTTCGGCATGTTCGCGACGGGCGTCGGTAACACCGACGCGGCGTTCACCCTCGGTACCGGCAAAACGTGGCTGAAAGTCCCGGCCACGATGAAGTTCCTGTTCCACGGCCAGATCCCGCCCTACCTCACCGCCAAAGACCTCATCCTGGCTGTCATCGGTGAGATCGGCGTCGACGGGGCGACCTACCGCAGCATGTACTTCGGCGGCGACGGCATCCGCAGCCTCACCCTCGAAGACCGCATGACCCTCACCAACATGGCCATCGAGGCCGGCGGGAAGAACGGCATCTGCGACGTCGACGAGAAAACCCTCGATTACGTCCGCGCCCGCTCTAACCGCCCGAACTGGGAAGTCCCCGTCGAACCCAAAGACGCCAAGTACTTCTCCGAACACGAGTGGGATTTGTCGACCATGGAACCGATGGTCGCCAAGCCGCACAGCCCGGACAACAAAGACACGGCTTACAACTGCCGCGACGTCAAACTCGACCGCGCTTACATCGGCAGCTGCACCGGCGGCAAGATCACCGACATGATCTTCGCGGCCAACATCCTCAAGGGAAACCAGGTCAAAATCCCGACTTACGTCGTCCCCGGCAGCACCGAAGTCCACCAGGACATGAAAACGCTTAACCTCCGCGGCGAACCCAAAGCGCCCGGCGAAAAGAGCGTCGAAGAAGTCCTCGCCGACGCCGGCTGCATCCTCGGACCCAGCGGCTGTGGCGCGTGCCTGGGCGGCCCGGTCGACACCTTCGGCCGCCTCAACAGCCCGATCAACTGCATCAGCACCACCAACCGCAACTTCCCCGGCCGCATGGGCGACAAGAAGGCCGGCGTCTACCTGGCTTCGCCGCTGACCGTTGCCGCGAGTGCGCTGACCGGTTTCGTCACCGACCCTCGGGAATACGTCTCAGCCCCAATCGAAACCGGCTCGGCCGGCGTTCGGTAAGCCGACAATTTCTTTTCAATCCGAACGCTCGACGCGACATTGTTTGTCGTGTCGAGCGTTTTATTTTCCATCATCGCCAAGCTGCAGCGCAGCTGCTGATACGCGGTCGTATCAGCAGCTGCGCTGCAGCTTGGCATTTGACCGTGCGGGCGATCATCCGGTCTTCACTTTTTCACCCCGCCTCGCACTTGTTCCAAAAACGCCGCCGACGCCGGGCTGAGCGTGCGGCCGAGAAGTGTCAGCGCGTGCAGGTCACGGATCATCTTCAAATCGGTCAGTTTCACGTGGGTCAGCGTGCCCGCTTTGACCTCTTCGGCGACGGCGAGCGATGAGACGACGCCCCACCCGATGCCACGGGCGACGGCGATTTTCACCGCCTCGGTGCTGCCGAGGCTCATGGCGACGTTCAGTTCGACGCCGCGTGACCGCACGGTGCGCTCGAAGACCGCCCGCGTGCCCGAGCCCGGCTCGCGAAGCACCATTGGCCGCCCCGCCAGTTTTGCGACGGCGATGCCGCGTTTGCCGGTCGAAGCGTCAGCCGGGGCGGCGATGACGATGAGTTCGTCGTGCGCAAAAACGTCCGCCGAGAGCAACGGGTTCTCGGCAAAGCCTTCCGTCAGGCCGACTTCGATCTCGCCGCGGGCGACGCGGTCCTGCACGTCGGTGGTGTTGGCGACGTCGAGTTCCAGGTCGATATCGGGGTGTTTGGCGCGAAAGTCGGCGAGCAAACCCGGCGCGAGGTACGAGCCGATCGTCAGGCTCGCCCCGACGACCAGCCGCCCGCGTACGAGGCCGAGCAGTTGTTTGATGGCGACATCGGCTTCTTCCTCGAGTGCGGCGATGCGGCTGGCGTAGCCGGCCAGCAGCCGCCCCGCCGCCGTAGGCCGCACACCGCGGGGCAGGCGGTCGAGCAGCTTCACGCCGAGCGCCTTTTCCAATTCCGCCACCTGCAACGACACGGCCGGCTGGCTGACCAGCAGTTTCGTCGCCGCCCCCGACACGCTCCCCGCCTCCGCCACCGCCCCGAAGACGGCCAAGTGATTTCGGTTCATGAAATCAGTTTATCTTATGACCGGATTAAACAAGTTGTTTTTGTCTTATGCGACAAGCCGGCCGATGATTCGGACATGGAAGCCGAACTGGTTTCGAATCGATCCTTCAGATTAAACGCCACGGCGGAAGCCGTGGATTCGGCGAATTTCAGCGATGTGGCGGCATTCGATCCACGGCTTCCGCCGTGGCGTCTGGGCAATCGAACCGTTCGATTTGCCCTCGTTTGCGCGATTGTCTCTGCGGCTCTCGGTTGGATCGACGCGCCTGTCGCGCTCGGCATTGGGGCGGCGGTCGGACTGCTGGCGCCGACGCCGCTGCCGAAGGCGTGGCACGACTTGGCGAAGTGGCTGCTGCAGGCGAGCATTGTGCTGTTGGGCTTCGGGCTGGACCTTGCCGTCGTCGTCCGGGCCGGCGAGAGCGGGTTCGCCCTGGCGGCCGTCAGCATTGCCATCACGTTCATCCTCGGTGCCCTGCTGACACGCTGGCTGGGCGTGCGGCGCGGCGCGGGACGGCTGATCTCGGCGGGCACGGCGATCTGCGGGGGCAGCGCCATCGCCGCGGTCGGCAGCGCGACCGACGCCGACGACGGCGACATGACCGTCGCCATGGGCGTCGTCTTCCTCCTCAACGCGGCCGCGCTCTATCTCTTTCCGGTCATCGGGCACGCACTCGGGCTGACGCAGCACCAGTTCGGCGTCTGGGCGGGCGTGGCGATTCAGGACGTCTCCAGCACCGTCGGCGCGGCCGCCCGTTACGGCGACGAGGCCCTCGCCACCGCCACCGCCGTCAAGCTCAGCCGGGCGCTCTGGATCGTGCCGGTCGTGCTGAGCTTCGCCCTCCTCGGCCGGGTGAAACGGCGTTGGACGGTCGGCGGCACGGCGTTCGGCTTCGCCAACACCACGCCCGCCCCCGGCCGGCTGCAACTGCCGTGGTTCATCGGGCTGTTCGTGCTCGCCAGCCTGCTGCGGACGATGCTGCCCGCCGTCGCGAACCTCGGCGACGAAGTCGGCCACCTGGCGAAGGTCGGCCTGACCATCAGTCTGCTGCTCATCGGCACGGGCATGAACCGCCGGCTGCTAACCAGCGTCGGCTGGCGCGCATTCACCCTCGGGCTGATACTGTGGCTCGTGCTGGCAACGGGCGGCCTGCTGGCGGTGTTAAAGCTAGGGTAACGAGAGCCCTCTGGTCCCCTCTCCCGGTATTCCGGGAGAGGGAATGGAATCGATCACTTTCGCCGACGTTTCAGGCCGATCGCCGCCCCCACGCCGAGCACCGCCAGTGATGCCGGTTCGGGGACGGATTGCGCGAACGCCGTCATTGCGGCGAGCTGGGCGGAGGTGATCGCGACGTCGCCGCCGCTCACGCTCTGGCCGAAGTTGGCCTGGAGGACGAGGAAGTCATTGAAGTCGACTTGGCCGTCGTAATTAAAGTCGCCGTTGGCGAACGAGCCGGCGGCACCGAAACTGGCCTGGAGCGCGAGGAAGTCATTGAAGTCGGCGTCGCCGTCGAGGTCGGCGTCGCCGAGGACGGTGTAGCGGGCGTAAATGCCCGTGCCGGTGTCTTTGAAGCCGACGTCGCGTGAACCATTGACGGCGGACGACGTGAAGAACCCACTGCCGCCCGCCCGGCCGGTCGTGAGCAACGCGGCGAAGTTCGCCAGCGCCGTCGCCCCGCCGCCGTTATTGAGCAGCAGTTTGCCCTGGCCGAGATCGAACTTGCCCCCGCCGCTGATGGTGAGGCTGTCGAGGGTCGTTTGGGCGGTCGAGCCGAGCTTGATGGTGCCGGTGCCGCTGACGGTTGTGGCGCTGGCTTGCGGGACGGCTTGGGCCGCGTCGAGTTGGAGTGTGCCGGCACTGACGGTGGTCGTGCCGGTGTAGGTGTTCGTGCCACTGAAGATTTGGGTGGAGCCGCCGGTTTTGTTGATGTTGACGGTGACGGCAGCGGACGTGAGGGTGAACGGGTTGTAGACGTTCTGGATGGTGCCGCTGAACGTGGTGCTGCCGCTGCTGCCGTCGAGGGTGAGGACGGAGACGAGTGCGGTGCCGTCGGTCTGGAAGCTGCCGACGGTGCCGCCGCCCGCCAGCGAATGGGCGACGAAGCTCTTGGCGGCCACATTGCTGGCCATGAGCAGGACGCTGCCGGTTTCGAGGGTGAGTTTCGGCGAGTTGGTGCCGCCCATCGTTTGGCTGCTGCCTTCGTAGGCGAGGACATTCGCGCCGAGTGTGACACCGCTGTTATTGGCGAAATTCACGCCGCCGCTGCCCTGGAGGAAGCCGATGGTGGACGGCGTGGCGGCGGTGGCGCTGTCGCTGGCGACGAACCGCATCGTGCCGTTGCTGAGCGTGAACGTCTTGCCGCCCTGCGCGAGGAAGGAGAACTGCTCGGTGCTGTTGTTAATGCCGGCACCGACGTTGTTGAGTTTGATGTTCCGGGTGGCGCTGCCGAGGTCCCACGTGCCGGCGCTGCGGACGCGGCCGTTGCCGGTGATACCGATGGTGAAATCCGCGTTCACTTTGACGTCATTGGCCAGATCGCGGCCGCTGGTGCTGTTGGGGGCGATGACGCCGCCGTTGATCGTCAGCAGCCCCGTGCCGAGCGGGCCGTTGCTGATCACGCCGCTGGCGGTGGTGGTGTTGGTGTTGAACGTCAGTTCGCCGGCGTTCAGGATGACGCCGCCCGCGAAGGTGCTGGTCGCACTGTTGAAGTAGACACGGCCGGCGCCGCTCTTGGTGATCGTCGCGCCGCTCGCTCCGGTGATCGCGCTCGACCCGTTCGCCACCTGCAACACGCGGCCGGCACCGACGTTCCACGTCTGCGAAGCGCCGATGATGATGCCCGTGGTCGTCGACGGCGTGGGCTGGAGGGTGAGGTTCTGCGTGGCCGCCGACATGTCGATGCCGAGCGCGCCGAGGGTCAGCAGGTTCGCGCCGCTGAGCGTGACGCCGCCGCCGGGTGAGAGGATTTTCAGGCCCCCGAAGCTGAGGTCCGCGCCGAGCGTGTTGGCCCCGGACGAGCCGGCGTCCCAGACGGCGACGTCGTCGATGGTCGGCACGACTTCGCCGACCCAGGACGTCGTCACGTTCAACGCCCCCGCCGCCCCACGCACGATTTCCGCCGCCCCGGCCGACCGAACAATCCCGGCCACTGCCAGTGCAATGATTGTGGTGCCATTGATCCGACCGGCCCGATTCACGAATCGATTCGCTTCACGCAACATGGATGTTCCTCCGCGCTCCGCGGGTCGGCCGGCACCGGCTGGTGACGATGGCTGCTCCTCGCCAGAAGCAATCCGAATCGTTCGAAGAGGTGGAAGCCCACCCGGTGCTCACTCCGCCCGTCCCACAGACGACTATAAATCTGTGGCGTTTTGCCTCAACCTCCTTTCGTATTGTTTTTGCGACAGTTGATTACGAAATCGCGGCGTCGCCACGCTGAAGCGCAGCTGCTGATGATTCAGTCGTTAATAGAATCAGCAGCTGCGCTGCAGCTTGGCGACGGAGATCGCGAGCGGTTCGCGCTAGAGCGTGGTCGCTTCCAGACGCCGGACGATGTCGACCGTCGCGCGGCTCTTGTTGAGCGTGTAGAAATGCAGGCCGGCGATGTCGTGGAAGATCAGGTCGCGGCACTGGTTGGTCGCGTAGTCGATGCCGGCCTTGTAGACGGCGTCGGCGTCGTGCTCGATCCGCTCGAGCTTCCGCAACAGCGGCATGGGGATCTTCGCGCCGCACATCGTCACGAACCGCTTGATCTGCGACACGTTGCTGATCGGCATGATGCCGGCCACGATCGGGACGCGGATGCCCATGCGGTCGGTGTCGTAGCGGAACTGATGAAAGTCGTTGTTGTCAAAGAACAACTGCGTGACGATCGCGTCCGCGCCGGCGTCGACTTTGCCCTTCAGGTGCTCCAGGTCACGCTGCCGATTCAGCCCTTGCGGGTGCCCTTCCGGGAAGCCGGCGACGGCGACGAAGAAGTCGTGGCGTTTTTTGATGTAGGCGACGAGTTCGTCGGCGTGATCGAAGCCGCCGGGCGTCTTGGTCCAGGTCGCGCCGCCCGCGGGTGGGTCGCCGCGGAGGGCGAGGATGTTCCGCACGCCGTCCGCCCAGAGTTGGTCGATGATCTGCCCGATCTCATCGGCGGTGTGGCCGACGCAGGTGAGGTGGGCGAGCGTGTTGAAGCCGATCTGGTTCTGGATCTTGGCGGCCAATTCCAGCGTCTTCGTCCGCGTGCTGCCGCCCGCGCCATACGTCACGCTGACGTAGCTCGGCTTGAGCGGTTTGAGCTCTTCGATCGTGCGGTACAGGCTGGTGAAGCCTTCATCGGTCTTCGGCGGGAAGAACTCGAAGCTGACCGTCGGCTTGCCGCTTTCGAAGAGGGGATCGAGTCGCATAAAGCACACTCTACTTGACCCCGATCGTTTCGTCCATCCGAATATTCGGATTAACGGATGAAACCAATCCGGACATAAAAACGGCAGGACGCGGATGAGCACGCCCTGCCGTGGGATTCATTCGGACGGGGTTACCGAACCGCGGTGCGGTTTAGTAGCTCCAGCTGAAGCCGACCTTGCCCCAGAAAACGTTGCTGGAGTCGTTGTTGGCGACTTCGAGCGAGTCACTGAAGAGGTTGATGTAGTACGCGCCGCCGGTGACGGCGAACGTGCCGTACTTGGCCGGGATGACGCTTTCGGAGATCGGGACCGACGCCTGAACGCCCGCCGACAGGTAGCCGAGGACGTCGTTATCGCCGTTGTCTTTGACGAAGTAGTCCTTGTACGACAGGCCCAGGGCGATCGGGAAGCTCAGCGAGACTTCCTGGCCCGAGATGTTGGCGGCATAGGCCGGCGTGATGCCGACTTCCGCGTAGCCGTCTTCCGAACCGTTGCCGTCATCGAGTTCATAGGCGACGGTGAGGTAAGGCTTGAGGGCGAACGATTCGTACGGCTGGACGCCGGCGTCTTTCCAGAGGCTGGTGTCATCGTACGAAACGGTGACGAGGCCTTCCTGGACCGAGTCGAACGCGCCGTTCGGGTACTGGTACAGGTAGTAGCTCGGGGTGATCGTGAACTTGCCGAAGGTCACCGGGACCGAAACGTAGATGTCGTTTTCGAACCAGATGTCCGGGCCGGCGCCGTCGGCACCGGTGTGGGTGCTGTGCAGCGAGTTCCAGGTCTGCACGCTCAGGCCGACGGTCACGTCGTCGCTGCTGAACAGGGTCGTCGACACGCCGAAGTACGGCTGAACGATGAAGCCGCTGTTTTCCTGCAGGTAACCGCGGAAGTAGTAGGCGGTCGTCAGGTCGGCACCGCCGCTGAAGGTCAGCGCCCGGTGTTCGGCTTGCTGGCGGTGGTGGCGGCTTCCTGAGCGAAACCGAGGGTGGGCGCGGCGAGCAGGGCCGCCAGCGCGAGTTTCGAAACGAGCTTCATAGAGCTTCTCCTTCTTCTGCAGCCGGCACTATGCCGGCCGCGACGTGGGGCTTTCGGCCCGCGAGCCGAACCCCGTCTGTCCTTCGCCCACGACGGCTAGGGACAAACCGCAAGATCGGCACAGACTTCCATAAAACTTGCGAAATCTTAACCCCTGTCAAGTTGCGGGGTTCCTTACAACAATAAGGGACTTGCGGTTTATCGCAGATAACCGGGCCGCCCGTATTGCATCGCACCTTAGGACCGCCACAATAGCCGGTCCACTTTTTCCACGAGGGATTGCGCAGATGAAGAAGCCCATTCGAGTCGCCGTCACGGGCGCCGCCGGCCAGATCGGTTACGCCCTGTTGTTCCGCATCGCCGAAGGCGCGATGTTCGGCCCGGACCAGCCGGTCATCCTCCAGTTGCTTGAAGTTCCGGTCGAAAAAGCCATGAAAGCCCTTGAGGGCGTCGCCATGGAACTCGACGACTGCGCCTTCCCGCTGCTGCACGGCATCGTGCAGACGAGCAGCCCGGAAGAAGCGTTCGGTGACGCCAATGTCTGCTGTCTCGTCGGCGCCAAGCCCGCGCGGGCCGGGCATGGAGCGTGCGGATCTTTTGAAAGACAACGGCAAGATCTTTATCGGACAGGGGCAGGTCATCGACCGCGTCGCCGCCGCCGACTGCCGTGTCGCCGTTGTCGGTAACCCGGCCAACACCAACTGCATGATCGCCGCCAGCCAGGCCAAGCGTCTGTCGCCGGACCGCTTCACCGCGATGGTCCGCCTCGACCAGAACCGCGCCGCCACCCAGTTCGCCAAGAAAGCGAATGTGCTGACGAAAGACGTCTCTGACGTCTTTATCTTCGGCAACCACAGCCCGACGATGTTCTCGGCGTTCCACCTGGCGAAGATCAACGGCAAACCGCTGCCTCAGGTCATTGGTCATCATGAATGGCTCCGTGGCGAGTTGCAGGACACGGTGGGCAAGCGCGGGGCCGCGATCATCGCCGCCCGCGGCAGCAGCTCCGCCGCCTCCGCCGCCAACGCCCTGGTCGATCACGTCCATGACCTCTACACCGTCGGCAAAATCCACAGCGTCGCCGTCAAGAGCAACGGCGACTACGGCTTCGACCCCGACGTCTGGGCCGGCCTGCCCGTCAAGACCGTCGCCCCCGGCCAGTACGAAGTCATCAAGGGCCTGCCCCTGGACGACTTCGCCAAGAGCAAGATCGCCGTCGACGAACAAGGAACTCGTCGACGAGCGGAATACGGTTAAGGACATGCTGAAGTGAGTGGGCAGGTGGCAGTGGGCAGTGGGCAGAAAAAATCCGGTGACTCCGCCGGTGTTTTGCCTTTCCTGCCCACTGCCCACCGCACACTGCCCACTAGCTCTTGCATTTTTTCCCCACGCCGCTACACTGCCCGGCTCGATTTTTTCAGGAAGCGATTTATGGCCCTTACAGCGACCCCCGGCGGCAAAGTCCGCGTGACCGTCACCAAGAAGATCACCCGCGAAGCCGCCTTCAAGACGCTCGAACGGCTGTTCATGACCTGCAAGGTCGCCAGCGGCCCGGTGCTCGCTCGCTCTGCGAATTTCAAAGAGCAGCCGAAGCGTCGTGGTGGCACGATCTGGACGAAGCGCCCTAACAAGGTTCACCTCGAACTGAACCAGGGTGCCACCGCCACCATCAAGGCCACCCCGCAGCACGTCCGCGACCTCGCCAGCGTCGCGGAATTCGTCGAAGTCGCCGCCGCCTAAACCCGCGGCCTCTAACATCTGGGAACCAACTGGGCCCCGCGTCTCCGGACACGGGGCCCGTTCTGTTTTTCATAAGTCGAATTTTTGAGCACGCGTTTGTTCTGCGTATTTTCAAACGCGCAGCGCGACGCAAGTACAAGGCTGGCCACGGATTGAATCAGAAACTCGGGTGCGTCAACGGCTACGTGAATTGCCCTGCTTAACAGAACACTTAGGCCATTTTTTGGAGCCGCAGATAGACGCGGACAAACGCAGATAAAAAAGAAAGAATGATGGCATGAGTGCCACATTTCCTTTTCTGCCTCTTCTAATCTGCGTTTATCTGCGTCCATCTGCGGCTCCATAGCCATCTTTCGGCTACGGTTCACCGTACCGCCCCGGCAGCGGTTTGTCGGCGAAAAAACGGCCGGAATCGGCTAAATCTTTGGTTCGGCGTCGAACTCCCCGGCCGCGTATTTTTTCGCCAGTTCGACGTAGTGCGCCGTCAGCCAACGCATGTATTGGAGTTCCGAGTCCTTCACCGGCCGAAGGATTTTGCCCGGCAGACCAATGACGGCCATGCGGTCGGGCACGACCAGGCCGGGCGGTACGACCGCGCCGGCGGCGATCAGGCACTCGCTGCCGATCTTGCTCCGCCCGAGCACCGTTGCCCCCATGCCGATCAAACTCCCCCGCCCCACGCTCAGCCCGTGAACGATCGCCCCGTGGCCGATGGTGACGTCGTCCTCAATGACATTCGGCTCGCCGGTGTCGCAGTGGATGACGGCGTTGTCCTGCACGTTCACCCGACGGCCCAGTTTCACCGCCGCCACATCCCCACGGACGACCGCCCCGAACCAGAAACTGCATTCGCCGTCAGCAGTTACGTCGCCGGTGACGATCGCCGAGGGTGCCAGGAAATTGCCGCCGGGGGTGAGGGTGAAACGTCGGGTCATGCCGGGAAGATAACACGGCGGGGACGGGGAAATCCGAATGACGAAACCCGAAATCCGAATCAAATCCGAAGACTGAAGGATCAAAGGCAAACGACTTAAGCACGAAGGACACGAAGATCACGAAGAGGTCATGCCAAGTCTTAAACCGCTTCGTGTCCTTCGTGCTCTTCGTGTTCGAAAATAGATGCTGAGTAAGCTTTTCGGATTTGGAACGTCGGATTTGATTCGGATTTCGGGTTTCGTCATTCGGGTTTCTCTTCCGCCATAAGCCGTTGCGCCGCTCGTATAAGCTCTTGTTAGGATTCACCAACGCCGCCCGTCTGAATAGACGAGTCCGGCAGGGAGCTTGGGACGTGCAAAAGACGGTCGAAGAACTGGTTTACGCCGCAAGGCTGCATGACGCGGAAGCGTTTACGCTGCTGATTTCGCGGTTCGAGGGCATCGCCCTGTCGATTGCGTACGCCCACGCCCGCAACGCCGCCGACGCCGGCGACCTGGTCCAGGAGGCGTTCATGCGCGCCTGGCAGAGGCTGGACTCGCTGGACGACCCGAGCCGTTTCGGCCATTGGCTGGGGCGGATGGTCCGGAACCTGGCGATCGACTGGCGCCGCCGCAAGCGGCCCGTGCGCTTCGACCCGGAGATCGACGTCGCCGGCCCCACCGCCGCCGTTTCGCCACTCGAAACCAGCGAGCGCAAAGGCCAGATCGACCGGGCACTGGCGACACTGGACGAGCAATCGCGGGCGTGCGTAACCCTGCGGTATTACGAGAACTTATCGAGCAAGGAAATCGGCGAACTCCTGAACCTCACCCCCGCCGCCGTCGACATGCGGCTGAGCCGGGCCCGCGGACAACTCCGCGAACGGCTGGCGAACGTGGTTCAGTAATTCGGTGTGAACTTCGTACCCCATGGTGACGCCATGACTCGGCCCCAAGACGACGAATTCGACAACCTCCTCCGCAATCACTTTGCGGCCGAACTCGATCCGCTCCGCGGCGACGCCGCCCGGGCGTTCGAAAGGCACGTGACCCAGCCGATGCAGCGTCGCCTGCGGTTGAACACCGTGCTGGCGCTCGGCCGACAGGTTCAGCGGTGCGCCCGGCACGCGGCGCCGATGCTTCTCACGATGGCGGCGTGCTGTGCGCTGGGCTTTTACGTCCCGCGCTGGCTGGCGACGCCGTCGACGACCGCCGGCCATGAAATCGCCGAGTCCAACGAAGCCGCCGACCTCGGCCCGACGCGGCTGGCGGACTTCGAGCAGTCGGTCACCGTCCGCCACGAAGACCGCGGCGCCGCCGCCCTGCCCGACGGCACGCCGGGGCGTCGCATTGTGCAGTCGCAGGTTGAAAGTGCCCGCTACGTCGACCCGCGGACCAACGCCCGCACGGAGATTTACCTCTTCCCCGCCGGCCAGGAAACCATCGTGCCGGCCGACCGCCAGTAGTCTGACCTAACCATGCTTTCCGCCCGCCCCATTTTCTGTCTCGCCGTGCTCGCCCTGGCGGGCCTTGGCGTGGACGCCGCGACGACCGAGAAGGTCGACGCAAAAACCGACACCAAGCCGGAAAAGGTCGCCTACCTCGGCGTGGCGACGAGCGTGGTGACGCCGGCGCTGGCCGCCCAGCTCGGTTTGCCGGCCGGCGTCGGCGTGACCGTCGACGCCGTCGACGCCAACAGCCCCGCCCTACAGGCCGGCGTGCAGGTTCACGACGTCATAACGAAGTTCGACGAACAGGTCGTCGTCAATGTTCAGCAGTTCGCCGTGCTCGTGCGGCTGCACAAAAAGGGCGACGCCGTGCCGATGCAACTCGTCCGCCAAGGCAAGCAGACCACGCTCACCGCCAAACTCGGCGAGCGGCTGCTTCCGCCGATCGACCTCGCGACCCGCCTGCCCCTGCCGCCGCACGGCGGGCGGATCAGCAGCGTCATCCAGCACGTCGATACCGAGCACAACATCACCGTCACCACGCAGATCGACGGCACGCGGCAGGTGAGGATCACCAACCCCGCCGGCGAAGTCCTCTACGACGGCCCCCTGAACACGCCCGACGACAAGAGCAAACTCCCCGCCGACTGCCTGAAGAAAATCGACACCATTCAGCGCAACTTCGACCGCTACCAGAAACTCCGCGGCACCACGCAGCCGGCGAAGTGATCACTCCACGCTTAAACCATCAAGGTAAGCCTGAAAATCCTTACGGGCGTCGTCGGCTTTTTTGGTGAGGTCGTCTGCGCTCGGATTGCAGCTTTTCGATCTGACTTTCCTGCTCGTTGAGCTTGGCGAGCAGCCGGCCGTAGTACTGGCCGTTTTTGTCGACGACGCGCATGTTCTCGCGCAGGCGGTTCTGTTCCGTGCCGATGCGTTCGATCGCCTGCCCCTTCTCCGCCGTCTGCCGTTCAAGGTCGGCCAGTGCCTGGCGGCGTTTGATGGCTTCGACGAGCGCGTCGCGGACCTTCTGCGGGATCACGCCCTGCTTGCTATGGAAAATCAGGGCATTCAAGTCCGTGTCGAGCAGTTGCAGCGTCTGCGACACCGGCTGCTGCTGCGTGACTTTCAGCGACTCGGTTTTGCCTTTCTCGACCACGACTTTGAAGCGGTAACGCTTGTCGGTCTGTTCCATCGGCGTCGGCGTGTCGACGAGGTTCCAGCCTTCGTACAGCGGGTGTTCGACGACGACGGTCCGGGCGGAATCGCTTTTGTTTTCGACGACGTAGGTTTTCACCTGCGACTGCCGACGGCTGAGGATGAGGATGCCCTTGTTGATTTTGCCGCCGGTCAGTTCGCTCGTGCCGTCATTTTTGACGGTGACGAAGGTTTCGAGGTCGACGCCGAAGCTCAGCAGACGCTTCTGGCCGGCGGGAAGGTCTTCGATTTGTGCGTCGCCGGCGTACTCGCCGTTGCTCAGCACGGTCATCGGCCCCTGCGGGAGCAGCTTGCCGGTGTTGTTCGTTAGCATGACGCCGGTGAGCGGATTGCGTGGCAGAACGGTTTCGTTGTAAATCGACATCGGCTCGGCCTGCACGGTGTCGGTGACGATCGGCACGAGCGAACTCTGCTGCCGCGGCAGGGAGACGTGATCGATCGTGTACTGAAATAACGCGCCAAGCCGGGCGGTGAGCGCGCTGGTTTGAACGGCACTGGCGAAGTCTGCCTTTTCGTCCCCTTCGGATTGTTTGGCCATGCCATCGAGAGCAAAGCCGCCCACGGCCGCCGCCGCCGGGGCGTTCAGCCGCGCCGCACGGTCACGCAACCCGAAAGCGGCATTGCCCGCGAAGGCGCCGTTTCCGCCGCCCCCGCCGAATCCGGCATTCTGCAACTGCCCGCCGCCGTAGTAAATCTGCGGCTTCAGCCCGGCGAAGAGGTTCAATTCCGCCTGCGGCCGCTTCAGATAGATCGGCTGGTACAAGTCCATCGTGAAACTGATCGGCCGGCCGCTGACGAGGCTGAGGCTGATGTCGTTCCAGTCCGAATCGGTCTGGTTCTCCACCACCGCCCAGCCCTGCAGGTGATCCTGCGGCGCGGGCATCGTGGCCGGGCGGTCGTCGGCGGGCTTGGCGGGGTCTTTCAGCAGCAGGCGGTAAGTGACTTTCCAGACCGGCGTCTCGACGACATAGCCGACGTGCAGCCGGTGCTGCCCCGGGCCGGTGAAGTGGATTGTCACCGGCTTTTTGTCCTGATCCCGCCCCGCCGCGACGGCCGCCAGGGCTTGCTGCAGGTCTTTGTTCAGCGCGGGGTCGGTGAGCGTGATCGCCTGCACGCTGTCGAACGGCACCTGGCTGAGGCCGTCGTCGCCGAACAGGTTCAGCACCGCGACTTCCCGGGCCGGCGCGGGCGGCGTCTGGGGGACGCTTTTTTCTCCACGCTCAGCACCGTCCCGCGCCTCAACTCATTGCCCGCCAGCCGGACTTGCACGTCGGCCCCGCGCAACTGGGCGAATAAATCGGCGAGGGTCGGGCTGCCGGTGAGGTCGACCTGGAACGTTTTAAGCGTTTTATCCAGCGGGTCTTGCGACGGGTACTGAACGCCCGCCACGCGGCCGCCGGCGTCCTGGACGACGAGCGACTTGATCACGTCATTGATCTGTTCGGTCTTGAATTTCAGTGTCAGCTGCCCGTCGCCGTTCACGGCCGCGTCGTGGCGGAAAAAACCGACGCCGCTGGTGTACAGCGTCACACTTTTGACCGGCAACCCCGCCGGCTGCGTGGCCGGGGCGGCAAAAACAGGGGCGATGGCCAGGGCGAGGGTTAGGGCAATAGACGCTGCGCGACGGTTCGACATCGGTTCCTCCAGAAAAATCCGCATCCACAACCACCCGTTAGCGGCCCCGCTCGCGGGGCCTTTGTTCGTGCGTCAATGGCCCCGCGTGCGGCCCCGCTAACGGGCGGTCGATCACTTTAGACGCACATCCCCGCCAAAGGTTCGGTTGACGTTCTTTCGCCGTTACGATACCGATGGACGACTCGGAGAAGCGCGTTATGAACATCCTGATCATCGGTTCCGGCGGCCGCGAGCACGCCCTGGCCTGGAAGCTGCAGCAGTCGCCGAACGTCGACCGCATTTTCGCCATGCCCGGCAACCCCGGCGTCGCCCAGTTCGCCGAGTGCGTCGACGTCGATGTCACCGACTTCCCGAAAATCGAAAAATTCGCCAAGGGCAATAACGTCGGCCTCGTCGTGATCGGCCCGGAAGACCCGCTGGCGCTCGGCCTGACCGACCGCCTGCAGAAGGCGGGCCTGAAAGTCTTCGGCCCGAACCAGGAAGCCGCGAAGCTCGAAGGCGATAAATGGTTCGCCAAGGAAATGATGCGCAGCCAGTCGGTCCCCACCGCCGAGGCACGCAGCTTCACCAACGCCGACGCCGCCGAGCAATACGTCAAAATGCGCCCCGCCCCCATCGTCATCAAGGCCAGCGGGCTGGCGAAGGGCAAGGGCGTGACGGTCGCCTACCGCGAAGCCGACGCGCTCGAAGCGATCGACAACGCGATGCGCAAGAAAATCTTCGGCGACGCCGGTGCCCGCGTCGTCGTCGAAGAATTCATGCAAGGCCCGGAAGTCAGCGTGATGGCGTTCGTCGATCGCCGCAACATCTACCTGATGGAAACCGCCCAGGACCATAAAACCATCGACGAAGGCGACACCGGCCCGATGACCGGCGGCATGGGCGCGTACAGCCCGACGCCGTCCATCTCCGCCGCCACGCTCGCCGAAATCGAACGCAGCGTGCTCGTCCCCATCCTCGACGGCCTGCGTCGTGACGGCATCGAATACAAGGGCGTGCTCTACGCCGGCATGATGCTGACCGCCGCCGGGCCGCGCGTTCTGGAATTCAACTGCCGCTTCGGCGACCCGGAAACGCAGCCGCTGATGATGCGGCTGAAGACCGACCTGCTCGACGTCATGCTCGCCGTCGCCGACGGCACGCTCGATAAGATCCAACTCGAGTGGGACAAACGCCCCGCCATCAGCGTCGTGCTCAGCAGCCACGGCTACCCGGGTAAGACGCGCACCGGCGACGTCATCACCGGCATCGAAGCCGCCGACGCGATGAAAGACGTCAAAGTCTTCCACAGCGGCACGGCGATGAAAAACGGCAACCTCGTCACCGCCGGCGGCCGCGTGCTGGCGGTCACGGCGCTCGGCGACACGCTCGCCGACGCCCAAAAGCAGTGCTACGCCGCGGTCGAGAAGATCAAATTCAACGGCATGCACTACCGCCGCGACATCGGCCGGCGGGCGCTGAAACAATAGCAGGCGACCCAGGCGATCACGGGAAGACGTGATCGTCAAAGCCGTAGCTGAGTTCGTCTGTGCCGGCGTCGCCGTAGATCCAGTCGACGCCGCTGCCGCCGTAGATGGAGTCGTTGCCGTTGCCGCCGCGGAGGGTGCTGCCGACGTTCGAGCCGAAGATGACGTCATTCCCGTCGCCGCCGGTGACACTGACGGGCAGATTGAAGTCGAAGGTCGCTTCCGCCCAGTCGTTGCCGCCGTTCATGTTCATGGTCACGCGTTTGACGAGTGTCTCGTGTCCGATGGCGACGATATCGGCCGAGTGGAACGGCGCGGTGTAGTCGAGATAGGCGACGGTCGAGTCCGGGAGGCTCGCTTCGCCGGGGTCGGTGGTGTCGACGAGGAAATGGTCCGCCTGCCCGGAGCCGTTCAGCGTGAGCACGCCGTTGCTGAATGAGGTCGACACCTTGTTGAATTTCGACGGCCCTTCCAGCCGCACGACATCGGTCTGCGGGCCGTCGTAGAAGACGTCATCGATATCGCTCGTACCGAGCAGCAGGATGTCGCCGCTCGGCGTAAGTGCGAGGCCCTTGAACACGGTGTCATTCGACGCGTTCCGCCGGTAGCCCGCCAGGCCGTCTTGGTCAGGGGTGAAGCTGGTTTTGGTGTTGAAGTTCGAATCGGCGTAGATCACGCCGGCGTACTGCCGGCCGTAATCGGTGATGCCGTCGTTATCGTAGTAATAGCCGCCGATGACGAGGTTGCCGCTGGCGGTCTGGCGGAGTTCGGCCGGGTAGAATGAGCCGGGATGATCGGGCGATTTGACGACGTTCGATTTGCCGTCTTTTGAGAAGACGATGAAAAAGCCGGAACTGGCCCCTTCCGATTGCACGCGTGCGTTCACCGCCACCCTGCCGTCACTGAGCACGGTGAGGTTATTGGTGAGACTGAACTGGTTGGCCTCATTCGTGGCGACGCCGGCGGTGCCCCAGGTGCCGTCGAGTGTTCCGGCGGCGTTAAGGCGTAGGACGTGCGAGTCCCACAGGCCGTCGATGTCGGGGTTTTGTGCTTCGAACGAGACGTGAATCTGCCCGGCCGAGTCGACCGCCAGGCCGTCCGTGCCGAGGATGTCGGGGTAAGTGACGGGCACGGAGCCGTTGCTGCCCCACGCCTTGTCGGGCGAACCGTCGGCCTTGTACTTGAAGACGCGGTTGTTGCCGCCGCTGAGCGTCAGACCGATGGAGAGTTCGAGGTAAGAGCCGTCGGCATAGACGAAATCAGACGCCCGGCGGTCGGTGGCGAGCAGCGACGGCGCGACGCCGTCCCCGCCGCCGAAGCTGCCGTCGATCTGGCCGCCGGCGGTCAGGCGGACGGACTGCTGGCCGGTGATTTGGATTCGTCCGTCGGCCAGGACGGTGACGCGGTCGATCGTGTACGCCTTGACGTTGGCGATCGTCTTCACGCCGTTCGTCCCGAAGCCGGTGTCGGGATTTCCGTTGGCGAGGTAACGGCGGACGACGGCGGTGTTGCCGTTACTGGCGAGCGGGCCGGCGACAACGATTTTGCCGTCCGGCTGCACGGCGATCTCGCCCGAGCCGAGGTTCCCCCCGCCGGCGGTCTGCACGGTCAGCAGGCCGTCCCCGGCGAAGGCGTGATCGATCTCGCCTGAAAAAAGACGACGCGATTCCAGCCCCTCGAGCGAAACGCCCGAAGCGGCACGCGAGCTACCAAAGCGGTCCATGGCGCGGTCCCTGTAAGAGATGGTTCACCCCGATTTTTGGGCCACTTCATTCAGGAAAGCGATTGGCACTTTCCCCAAGATGGGAAATCCTTAGCGATTATGACGACGCAAAAAACGCCGCCGCGGCACCTTTCGGCACCGCGGCGGCGGCGTTCAGAGTCGTTTCATCGGCCGTTATTACGACGCCAGATTCGCGTGCTCGATGCTCTTGAGGATATCGCCGGCGATGTAGGCGGCGGTGTCGTCGCCGTCGCCGCCGTCGAGCAGGCCGGGGTAGCCTTTGCTGGTGGCGTGGCCGAGCAGGTCATTGCCCGCGTTGCCGTAGAGAGTGGCATTGTGATAGCCGGTGACGTTGTCGTTGCCGTCGCCGCCGTAACCGACGCCTTTAACCCCGACCATGACGGTGTCGTTACCGATATCGCCGTAAATAACGGCCCCGGTGGCGAAGAGGTTGCCGTACAGCGTGTCGTCGCCGTCGTCACCGTGAACGGAGTCCGCACCGTGGCTGCCGGTGTAGTAGTCATTGCCCGCGCCGGCATTAACGGTGACGGGCAGGAAGGCATCGGTGGCGTTCAGGCGGTCGTCGCCGCCCTTTAAGTTGAAGGTGAATTTCTGTGACGCGGAGAGCGCATTGAACGTCAGCACGTCGGCCGAGCGGATGTTGCCGAGCGGCGTGTCGAGGTAGACGACGCGGTCGTACGCGCTGTCGCGGTCGTCGTAGACGTCCTGGACGGTGATATAATCCGCCTGGTCCGAGCCGTTGATGACGACCGAGGTCGGCGAGACGGTGTAGCTGATGCGGTTCGCCACGCCGTTGCCCGTCAGCCGCGCGAACGCCGCCTGGCCGTCGTAGGTTCGGCCGACGATCACGGCGCTGCCGTTATTGGCGATCGCCATGTCCTGGTAGAAGGTGTACTGGTCCGCCACGCCGAAGCCGCCGATGCCGTCTTTATTTGACGAGTATTTCGTGTCGAGCGTGAGGTCTTTATTCAAGTGAACGACGGCTGAGTTGGTGTAGAGTTGGTTGGCGATATCGGGCTCTTCGTGGACATCGCCGGTGACAGCGCTGTAGGTGCCGCCGATGTAGATCGAGCCGTCTTTGGCTTGTTTGATGGACTCGACCTGGAACCGCGTGCCGCCGCCGAAGGCGTCGCCGCCGACATTCGCCGAGGTGAGCGTGCCGTTGGCGGAAAAGACGTCGAACGCGTAGTAGTCGGACGCGGTGGAGAAGTTCCAGCTGACCAGCACGCGGCCGTCGGTCAGCGCGGCGATGCCGTTGATGCCGCTGATCACCCCTTCCGTGCCGACGGCGACGCCCTTATTGCCCCAGGTGGTATCGAGCTTGCCGGCGGCGGTCAGCCGCGTGACGGCCAGGGCGTAGTCGTTGTTCTTGAAGGCGACGTAGATGCGGCCGCTGGCGTCGACGGTGATGCCGCTGGTGTATTGATCGCCGAGGCTGCCGATATTGAACCCGCCGCCGCTGCCGAAGGTCTTATCGACCGTGCCGTCGGCTTTGTATTTGAAGACGTAGTTCGCGCCGGTCGGGCTGCCGGTGCCGAGTTCGAGCATCGAGCCGTCGGGATAAACGTAGGTGCCCTGGTGGGCATGACGATCGGCCGCGAGCAGCGAGTTGGCGACGCCGTCGCCGCCGCCGTAGGTGGTATCGAGCGTACCGTTGGCGTTGAGCTTTACATGCAGCGTTCCGCCGAGGAGGATTTTGCCATCAGCCAGGACGGTAACGCTGTCGATTTTGTTGGCCGGGATGTTGGTGAACCGTGCGGTGCCCGATTTGCCGAACGAGCCGTCGTTCACGCCGCTGGTGGTGACACGGGAGACGCGCAGGTAGCTGGTTCCCGGTTCGACGCCGACAAAAACGGTAAAGTTGTTCGGCTGGACGGCGACGGCATTGATATCGAAACCGGCCGTGACGCCACCGGTGCCGAAGAAGGAGCGATCGAGTTCGCCCGACATGAGCGAACGGGTTTCAAGCGCCTCAATACGTGCGGAGGCGTTCCGCAGAGCAGACGAGCGGGTTGTCATATGTGGTTACCCCAGACAGACGTGGGCCGTCGAGGCGACATGCCTTGCCGACGACGCCGGATAATATGCGCAGAACAAAACATCGTTGCAATCCGCAATTTTTATAACGACCGCGGCAGAACACGCCGGCCCTACCGAGCTAAAAATAATTCATGATCTACACCGGTAGTTCTTTAACTCCAGTCCCATTAACGCCGCCTGACGACGAGCGTTTGATGCCGTACCGCCTGTTGAACCCCAAGGTGCGCAACGAGCCGGAAACGGTTTTCGTCGCCGAGAGCGAGAAGATCGTTCGCCGGCTCTGGGCGAGTTCGTATCGCTGCGACACGCTGCTGGTGAGCGACAAAAAGCTACCGAGGATCGTCGATGACATTCCGATCGGCGTCGACGTTTTGGTCGTTTCAGAAGAGACGATGAAAGACGTGCTCGGCTTCAAGTTTCACAGCGGCGTCATGGCGACGGGCGTGCGACGTCCGTACCCGACCGCGAGCGACTGGCTGGCGACGAATCCGCCACCGGGCGTGCTGCTGGTGTTGCCGGAATTGACAGACCCGCTGAACCTCGGCGCGATCCTGCGCAACGCCGCGGCGTTCGGCGTGACGGGCGTGCTGTTCGGCCCGCAATGCCGTGACCCGTTCAGCCGGCAGTCGATCCGCACGAGCATGGGGACGATCTTCAGCCTGCCGCTCTGCCGGAGTGACGACGTCGTCGCCGACCTGAAAATCCTTCGAAACGCCGGCTACGAGAGTTGGGCGACCGTGCTGGACGAATCGGCGACGCCGCTTCCGAAAGCCGGGCGGCCGGAGCGGGTGGCGTTGCTGGTCGGGAACGAAGGGCCCGGCCTACCGCCAGAGGTCATCGCCGCCGCCGACCGTCGCGTGACGATCGAAATGAGTCTCGGCACGGATTCCCTGAACGTCACCGCGGCGACGGCCGTATTCCTGTACGGGCTGACCCGGGCGTGACGCGTAGGCCTGTTCCGCCGGTTTCGCATTCGTCCCGGCTCTGCTAACTTATGGGCTTCCATTGAAAGGAATGTCCGTGACCACATCGCGTTTCGCCGTCGCCCTGACCGCCCTGTTCCTCGCCGCCGCTCCGGCCTTTGCGCAGACGAAAGTCGCCATCGCCAATCCCATTAAAATCCTGAACGACCTCGCCGAGACCAAAGACGTCAACAAGGCCATGGAAGGCGAGCAAGCCACGCTCAAAGCCCAGGCCGGTGAACGCGACGCCTCCCTGAAGAAGATTCAGGAACAGCGTGACCTGCTCAAGAGCGACTCCCCGCAATGGGCCGACCTGAACAAGCAGCTCGTCAGCCAGCGTGCCGAGGCGACCGCCTGGTACCAGCAGGCGCAGCTCGAACTGCAGCGCAAGTTCCGCGAGCAGGCCAAGCGCATGCACGCCAAGATCAGCGCCGCCGTCGCCGAGATCGCCAAGGCCGAAGGTTACGACGTCGTCATCGCCGAGCAGAAGCCGGAAGTCTCTGATCAGCAGATGGAACAGATGAACCCGCAGCAGATCCTCGGCTACCTCTTCGGCCGCCCGCTGCTCTACAACAGTGACGCCGTCGACCTCACACAAAAGACCATCGCCAAGCTCGACGCGGCGTACAAGGCCAAGTGACTGAACAGTTGATAGTGGATAGTTGATGGTTGATAGTTAAAGCCAGGCAAGTCACTTGCGGCATTAAACTATCAACCATCAACTATTAACCATCAACTCTCTCCACCATGCACACCCTTCAACAATTAGCTGACTTGCTCGGCGTGCCTTGCAACAGCAGTGGCGATCGCGCGTTGCACACGGTCAGTTCGCTCGCCGACGCCACGTCGACAGACCTGGCCGTTCTCACCAGCGACAAGTACGTGCGGGATTATAAACGCACGCACGCCGGCGCGGTGCTGGCATCGCGGAAGGTGAAGTTCCACGTCCGCCCGGAAGTGCCCGTGCTGACGGTCGACGACGCGGAACTGGCGTTGGTGAAGGTCCTCGGCGTGATGGCCCCTGCCGTGCCTCACCCGCCCGCGGGCGTGCACAAGTCGGCCGTCATTGCGGAGAGCGCGACGGTCGGCGGCAACGCCGCCATCGCGCCGAATGTCGTCATCGGCGAACGCGTGACCATCGGCGATAACGTCCGCCTGCACCCCGGCGTCGTCATCGGCGACGACTGCGTGCTCGGCAACGACTGCACGCTCTTCCCCAATGTCGTCCTTCGCGAACACATCACGCTCGGCAACCGCGTGATGATCCACGCCGGCGCCGTCATCGGCACCGACGGGTTCGGCTATAAATGGGACGGCACCAAGCACGCAAAGGTGCCGCAGATCGGCGTCGTCGTCATCGAAGACGACGTTGAAATCGGCTCCAACACCTGCATCGACCGCGCCAAGTTCAACGAAACCCGCATCGGGGCCGGTTCTAAGATCGACAACCTCGTTCAGGTCGGCCACAACGTGCGGCTGGGCCGCCATGTCATCCTCTGCGGCCAGGTCGGGATCGCCGGCACGGCGACGCTGGGCAACGGCGTGGTGCTCGGTGGCGCGAGCGTCGTGCGCGACCACGTGCACATCGGCGACGGCGTCATGGCCGCGGGGCACAGCGTCATCGCCGACGACGTCGAAGCGAAAATGATCATCAGCGGCATGCCCGCCCTGCCGCACCGGCAAAACCTCCGCGAGCAAGGCGCCATCCGCCGACTGCCGGAAATCCTCAACGAAGCCCGCAAGATTCAGGAAATCATCCAAAAGCTCAAAGACAAAGGCCTGCTCGACGGGCTGATGGACGACTGAGTCGACGGCAAGTTCAAGCGTCAGAATTCGGCCCGGGTGGCGTGATCGCTTCCCGGGCCTTCGCTTGCGCCGCCAGCCACGCGGTGAGGCTTTCGGCGTCGCTGGCGGCGATGAGGTCGCGCAGCCGTTTGAGTTCCGCACCGAAGCGGTCGATCGCTTCAACCACGTTCGTTTTATTGTCCAGAAAAATGTCCCGCCAAAGCCCCGCATCACCGGCGGCAACGCGCGTGGTGTCGGTGTAACCGCGGCCGCGGAGGTCCACGCTCGCCGGCGATTGCACCGCCACCAAGGCCGCGGCGGCCGCGTGCGGGAGATGGCTGACAAGGGCTACCAATCGGTCATGCTCGGAGGGGTTCTGGCGGACGATCCGCATGCCGAGCTGACGCCAGAACGCTTCGATTTTCGCCAGGGCGTTGGCGTCGGTCTGTTCGGTCGGGGTGACGACGCAGGTGGCACCGGCGAACAGGTCCGCCCGCGCCGCCGCCACGCCGCTCTGGCTGCCGCCCGCCATCGGGTGACTGCCGACGAAGTAGGCCGGCCCCTTCACCGCCGCCTCGCCCGCCGCCACGATCGCCGCCTTGGTGCTGCCGACGTCGGTCACAACGGCCCCGGGTTTGAGGTGCGGTGCGATCCTGGCAAGCCAGGCCGGCAGTTGGCCGACGGGCACGCAGACGACGACCAGATCGGCGTCGCGCACGGCGTCGGCGGCGTCCAGCGTCCAGCCGTCGACGGCCCCGAGGCGTTGGGCGTCGATCAGCGACGCCTCCCGGTGCCCGCACCCGACAACACGCCCCCCGCCGGGCCCGCCCTTCACGGCCAACCCCACGCTCCCGCCCAGCAGGCCGACGCCGATGATGGTGATCTTCTGCATTCTGGCTCCCTCTCCCGTTGTACCCAACGGGAGAGGGTTGGGGTGAGGGCGAACGTCAGACACGCAACGGATCAAGAGACGCCCTCACCCTAACCCTCTCCCATGAATACATGGGAGAGGGAACCAGACGCAAGCCCGGCCGGTTGCCTAAACTTGCCGAAAACCGCCGAACGTTCTACGCTATCGGACTTAAATCATGGCCACTGCCGCCCCGGAAACGCCGTCGTCTGAAGTCCGCCCCGCGTTGCGTCACACGCTCGGGTTCGAGCAGCCGTTAGCCAAGCTCGAACAGCAGATCGGTGAGCTCGAGGCCCAGCAGGCCGCCAAGCAGGTCGATTACACGCAGGAAATCAAACAGCTGCGCGACAATTACACCGCCCTGCTGAAGAAAACCTATGACAATCTGAGTGCCTGGGAAACCGTTCAGGTGGCCCGGCACCCGCAACGGCCGCAGTTCCGCGATTACGTGGAAATGTGCTGCCGCGAGTTCCGCGAAATCCACGGGGACCGCCGCTACGCCGACGACAAAGCCATCGTCACCGGCCTGGCCCGGCTCGGCGGCGCGAAGGTGATGCTCATCGGCCACCACAAGGGCCGCGACACCAAGGAAAAAATCGCCTGCAACTTCGGCTGTGCTCATCCGGAAGGCTACCGCAAAGCGCTGCGGGCGATGAAGCTCGCGGAGAAGTTTGAACTGCCGGTCGTCACGCTCGTCGACACGGCCGGCGCTTACCCGGGCCTGGGCAGCGAAGAGCGTGGCGTCGCCGAGGCGATCGCCGTCAACATGATGGAAATGGCCCGGCTGAAGACGCCGATCATCAGCATCATTACCGGCGAAGGCGGTTCGGGCGGCGCGATCGGCATCGCGGTCGCCGACCGCGTCAGCATGCTGCAGAACGCCTGGTACAGCGTCATCAGCCCCGAAGGGTGCAGCGGCATTCTCTGGAAGGGTTCCGAAAACGCCGATAAGGCCGCTGAGGCGCTCAAACTCACCAGCCGCGACCTCAAACAGCTCGGCATCATCGACAACGTGATCCCCGAGCCGCTCGGCGGTGCCCACCGCGACCCGCACCAGGCCGCCCGCAACCTCGACCAATACCTCAGCAAGACGCTCAAAGAGCTCAAACGCGTCAAGCTCGACACCCTGCTCGAACGCCGCTACGAGAAGTTCCGCGAAATGGGCGAGTACCAGGAAAAAGCCGGCCAAGCCGCCAAGGCGGGGTAAGATACCTGCAATGTACACCGTCGAAATCGAACAGGAAGCAGACGGCCGCTGGATCGCGGAAGTAGTCGACCTGCCCGGCGTGCTTGTGTACGGCAGTTCGCGTGACGAAGCCGTCCGTAAAGCGCAGCGCTTTCGCTGCGTGTCCTGGCCGACCGGCTGGAGCACAACGAGCCGCTGCCGCAGGTCCAGAACGTTTTTTCGATCGTCGCCTGATGTCGCAGTGGCCCTCGGTCAGAGCCAGCCGTGTTTTAGCCGCCCTGCTGCGGATCGGTTGGTCAGTTAAACGCCAAAGCGGCTCTCACCGCACGCTTCAGCGTGCCGGCTGGCCGGACGTGGTGTTCGCCTTCCACGACCGCGAAGAAATCGGCCCGCGGATGCTTGCCCGGATCGCGAAGCAGACCGGCCTTGAGCCGAAAGATCTGTAGCTTTTATAGCCCGCGATTCGCTATCCGGAATGCCGATATCGCCGTACGATTCCGGCCGACATGCGTCCTTCCATTCCGCAGCAAACGGGGTTTAGCGCCAAGCCGTTCTTCATCGGGGCCGGCGTGGTGGCGGTGGTCATCACGCTGATCGTCGTCGGGGCCAGCTTCTACATCGTCGAGCCGGGCTTCCGCGGCGTAAGGGTGACGCTGGGCAAAGTCGACCAACAGTTTTTGGCCGAAGGGTTCGGCTTCAAGTGGCCGGCGATTTCCGACGTCAAACTCGTCGCCGTGCGGCAGCAGACGCGTGAAAGCCCGGCCGAGTGTTACAGCCAGGACCTGCAGCAGGTGAACATGCGGCTGAAGCTCCGGTACAGCGTGCCGGAGGCGTCGGTCGTGAAGATCTTCCAGCAATACGCCGGCGACCCGTTCGATACGCTGATCATTCCCAGCGTGCAGGAAGCCCTCAAAGAACAGACCGCCCTGCTCTCGGCCGAGCAGATCGTGAAGTCGCGCGAGCAGGTCAAAATCGCCGCCCTGAAGTCGGCGCGGCAGAAGATCGGCGCGGTCGTGTCGATCGAAGACCTCGTGCTCGAAAACATCACGCTCAGCCGCCAGCTCGAAGAGGCGATCGAGCAGAAGATGGTGCAGGAGCAGAACGCCAGCAAGGCGAAGTTTGAGCAGGACCGCCGCAAGATCGAGGCCGACACGCGCGTCATCGAAGCCGAAGCCGAGGCCAAGTCCATCCGCATTCGCGGCGAAGCGTTGCGTGAGAATCCGGACCTGATCAACCTGCAGATCGTCGAAAAATGGGACGGCCGCAGCCCGATGGTCGTCGGCGGCGGTGCCACCACACAGGGCAGCGGCGCGACGGTGCTGCTGCCGCTGCCCGCTCCACAAAAATAATGAAATTGTAATGTCAATGAGAAGCCGCCGTCTTTGCCGATGTTCGGGGAACGGGGTTTCATGTCGACAGCCAGCAGTGCGCCGTTCATTTTAGAAGCGTTCGAACCCCGGGCGTACTACGCCGGCGGGTTCGTCGCGTCGTACTTCCCGACGACCACCTTCACCGGCACTGCGGTAACGCGGACGGACGCATCGTTCCTCGGCAAACTCACGCCGCCATCGGGCATCAATAACAAATCATTTTCCGCCCGCTGGACCGGCGAACTGAATCCGGCAACCACCGGCCGCCACGCCATCTACATCAGCACCGAAGGCGGCGTGCGATTGTGGATCAACCACCGGCTCGCTCTCAATAAGCCCGCCGCCCCGGGCGTGACAACACATTACAAAGTCGTGACAACGCTTCCCGCCAACACGCCGGCGACGCTGCAGATCGAATACCGTCACGACGCCGGCAAGCCGTACGTCGGCGTGGCGTGGGTCGCGCCCGGTGGCGACAAGGAAGCCCTCACCGGCGATGACGTCGCCACGCGTGCCGGCGATTTAACAGACCAGATCGATCACGCCCGGACCTTCGCCGCCGACCAGTTATCGGCGACGTATCGCACGCTGGCGGTGAAAGACGGCGTGCCGATTCGCTCGGAGCCGAACAAACCGGCCTGGTATCGTCAGCCGTTCACGGATTGGACGAGCGGCACTTTTGCCGGGGCGATGTGGGAACTGAACTCGACCTTCGCCGGCTGGGATAAAGCGGCCACCGAATGGACGACGCCGCTGGCGACCGTCGAACAGGTCGGCGACGCCTTCGACCGCGAATGGGCCGCCTATCTCCCCTACTACAACGCCACCGGCAGCACCGCGGCGAAGAAGGTGCTGCTGAAATCCGCCGCGGTGAAAATGACGGCGTGGAACGACAAAATCCAGGCCTTCGAAACGCCCGGCCTGATCAGTCACAGCGGCAACAAGAACGCGAACTTCGGCGTGCTCATGGACCAGACCATGGACATGGCCCAACTCCTCTGGGCCGGCAATGCGACCGGCGACGCCACCTACCGCACCCGCGTCATCGCTCACATGAAAACCGTTGCCAAGTACATGATCCGCGCCGACGGCAGCGTCTTCCAGCGGGCGTACTTCAACAGCAAAACGGGCGAATTCGTCGTCGGCGAAAACTACCAGGGCTACAGCGACACCAGCACCTGGAGCCGTGCCCAGGCCTGGGCGATGAACAGTTTCGCCACTGTCGCCGCCGCCACCGGCGATGCGTCTCTTCTCACGACGGCGCGGACGGTGAGCAATTATTTCTTCACGCACACGCCGTCGGATGGCGTGCCGTACTGGGACTTCCAGTCGCCGAACATTCCCAAGACCTACCGCGACACCAGCGCCGCCGCCATCGCCGCGCAGGCGCTGGCGATCCTCACGCCGATGGTGCCCTACGACCGTCAAAATCTCTACGCCGCCGAGCGTGATCGCATTCTCAATTCACTGACAACGAAGTACCTCGCCGAGGGCACGACCCTCAAAGGCGTGCTGCAAC
Organism: Tepidisphaeraceae bacterium; assembly: GCA_049840775.1. Lineage (GTDB taxonomy): Bacteria > Planctomycetota > Phycisphaerae > Tepidisphaerales > Tepidisphaeraceae > RYN-431. Next base: position 331,584 of record JASGJJ010000002.1, on the reverse strand, counting down.
ACGGTGCCGCGAACGTGCCGAAAAACACGGGCGTCGACGCGTCATTGATGTTCGGCGACTACTACTTCCTGCGGGCCCTGAACGCTTACACCTCAACGGCCTGATGACGCCACGGCGGGAGCCTTGGATCCTGCGGCAACGAATCCACGGCTCCCGCCGTGGCGTCCGAAACGAATCTCACACACTTCAACATCATTTCTGGGAAGGAAAAAGGACATGTCTCTGATCGAATCACTCGAAGGCCGTCAGCATTTCTATTTCGGGCAGATCACCGCCGGCTTCGGCACGGCGGGCGTCGGCTCGGCCCCCACCGTCGGCGGCTCCGACAACGGCTTCGTCGAAGCCCTCACGCAAAGTGACGGCAAAACCCTCGTCGGCTCGGGCGGCGGACTCACTCGCTTTAACACCAACGGCACGATCGACTCCGCCTTCGGCACCAGCGGCATTACCGTCTTTAAGGGCATCTCCTACCGCGACCACGCCGTCGACGCCTCCGGCCGCATCTACGTGCTCGCCTACAGCGGGTCGGGTTCCATCCTGCTTCGCTACGGCAGCAACGGCCGCATCGATACGAGCTTCGGCACCAACGGCACGGCGCTTGTCGAGTCGTCCAAACGCTTTGCACCCGACTCCATCGACCTCACCAGCGACGGAAAAGTCATCGTCGCCGGCAGCGTCACCGTCGACGACAAGGGCCGCCTCACCCGCGTTTACCGCCTTACCAGCGGCGGCAGCCTCGACAGCACCTTCGGCAGCAGCGGCATCACGCAAATCACGATGGCGGCGACCGACCTCATCACCCCCGAAGCCAACGACCAGATCGCCGACCTCAAAGTCCTCGACAGCGGCAAAATCGAAATCCTCGGCAGCAGCTACAACTACCTCTCCGGCGGCTACGACTCCAACACCGGCGAGTACATCGACCCCGTCACCGGCAGCAGCATCTCGGCGCTCGTGCGTCTTAACAGCAACGGCACGCTCGATTCGTCATTCGGCACGAGCGGCATCGCCCGCCGCGCGACCTTCGACAACAACAGCGTCAACGCCACCGCCGGCGTCATCAAGTCCGACGGCTCGGCCGTCATTGCGACCAACGGCAACTACGCCGACAACCGCACCGTCTTCCTCGGCCTCAGCAGCTCGGGCAAGGCGGTTTTCAATCCTTACACGCCTGACATCGACCTCTACGAAACCCCGACCGATGCCACCGCCCTCACCGACGGCCGGGTGGCGTTCATCGGGCCGAACGGCGGCACGTGGACCGTCAGCACCACCGGCACCCTCAGCAACACCGTCACGCCACTGATTACGACCAGCGGCAGCGAAGCCATCGTCACCACCAGCACCGGCGACCTCAACGTCGTCGCCGCCGACAGCGGCACGCTGGCGATCAAAATCTCGAATTTCGACTCCGGTAAATCGACCGAACCTCGGCCGGACAACTTCCCCTCGGCCGGGGCGGTCGATACCGCCGTCGACGCGCAGGGCGGCCTGCATGTCGCCTACTTCGACACCGCCAGCAAGAGCCTCAAGTACGCCTACCGCAACGCGCAGGGCTACTGGGGCGGCATCAAAACCGTCGACGCCACCGCCGGTGCGGGCGCGGCGATCAGCATTTCGACGATACAGATCAAAGGCCGCACGAATGTCGGGATCGCGTATTATGACTCCAGCGCCGCCGACCTGCGGCTGGCGACCTCCAGCACCAACGGCCGGGCGTTTTCACTGCAGACGGTCGCGAGCAAAGGGGCCGTCGGCATCAGCCCGTCGTTCCTCTTCACCGACGCCGGCGGCTATGCCGTCACCTACTACAGCAAGACCACGCAGTCGCTGTACTACTCATTGAATACCGGCAAAGGATGGACGACCGAACTCGTCGATTCCGGCGGTAGCGGCGAGTGGAACGAACTGACCTTCGACCCCAGCACCCGCAAGCCCGCCATTGCTTACTCCGGGCCGAACAAAACCGTCTGGTACGCCTTCCGCGGCACGGGCACGAGCTGGGCGGACGCACGGGTGAAAGTTGCTACCACCACCGGCGGCGCGGCGTTCGTGAACGTCGCCATCCCCGGCAACATCTACTACGGGCCGAAGGTGAGTTACTACGACCTTGCCGGCGCCGACTTCGTCCTCGCCACCTACGACCGCTACGCCGAGGCCGGCAAACGCTGGAGCACCCAGGCCATCGCCACACGCGGTGCCGTCGGCGCCTGGAATGATCTCTATGACAATAACTACGGCAGCTACACGCTGTACGCCTACAACCGCAACGGCGACAGCGTGACCCGCTACGAGCGTGACTACTACGGCGACCTCACCACCACGCCGGCCGTCACTGGCGGCGGGAAGTACCTGTTGGTCGCCTTCGACAGCATCGGCAACACCGCCGCCCTGGCGTATGTCGATACGGCGACGGGGCAACTGTTCGTCCGGTGAGCGAAAGCGAAAACCCCAAACGCACGCAGCCCTGTTCAAAACGAACAGGGCTGTTTCCGTTTTGTAGGGGCGACATGTATGTCGCCCCTACAGAATCACGACCGCTTGATCGTGTTCATGTCATCGAGCAGCGTTTGTTTGTGGAGACAGAGCCCGAACAGGATGTGCCTCAGGCGGCTGATGGGCTGTTCTTCGTAGAATTCGGGGGTGAAGTCGATCGGGAAGCGGCCTTCGAAGGACTTGAGCTTCCGGGCGACGGTCGCGCGGTCCATGGTCTGGATCACGCCGTTGAGGGTTTCGACTTCTTCGCACGACAGCATGGCTGGCCCTCTCCTCGTCGACCAGGTTTGCTGCGTTTGCTCACACGTACAGATCGAGCAGCGAACCTTTGCTGATTACATCGACCTTCGGCCGAACGAGGTTTACTTTTAAGTCTACGCGTCCTTCGGCGACCGGGGGCAATTGCTTCCACGGCGCGACAAGCGGCGAGACGCTTTTCCCGCCTTCGCAACGGTCGCCCATCGACCACGCCCCACTGGCTTCACTGGCAGCACTCGGTGCGCCGATGGTGCCGCTGCCACTCCGATCATAGTAGTCACCGTCGACGTGCATCCGGGGGGTCGGGTGCATCACCGGCCGGGGCATGATGCGCGGCTGCGGAGTCTGGTCGTAGTACTTTCTCGGACGCGGGTTCAACTGGCGCTGCTCGGACGGATCGTGCCGAGCGGGCCGTCCTTGGGGAGGTTGGCGTTGATCGCCTTCGTGACGGCCTGGACGGCCTTGAGTTCGAAGACGGCAACGATCAGCGATCCGATCGAATCGAGCGACATGCCCCCGTAAGAGCAAGCAACCGGCCCGACCGTGCCAAACCGCAAATCCGCCCGAAAAACACGATTTTATCGGCTACCGCAAAGTCCGCCTGTGCCGGATGTTTCCCCAAAGCATCATTTCACGTTTCCGACGGGCAACACTGTTGTTCACACGCCTATGATCGATCAGCGACTCATTTCGTTGCGACGCCTTTCGGCAGCGGGAACGCGGCCAGTTCGTGGCAGTAGCGTTCGATGTTCGTGTAGCCGCTGGCGTCGGACTTTCCGGCCGCATCGTCCTTCTTTGGGTCGAGGCCGTTCTTGATTTCCCATGCGTCGGGCATGCCGTCGTTGTCAGTATCAAAATCGGCCGGTCGTTTGGTTTCGCCTTGCTTGATCCAGCCGCCGACGTCCTCGGCGTAGTTGATATTCTTGCCTCGGAAATTTTTGGTGTCGTCAATGATGCGGGCGTCGATAGCATCCCGCTTCCACCAGAAAGCGCCGACGGTTTTCAGCACTTGCTCGTATGCCTCTTTCGCCGGTTGAACGATGCCGCTTTCGACGGGTAACTTCGCCGGCGCTTTCGTGAACGGGCCTTTAAAGAAGTTCCACCCGAGGTCGTGGCCGTCAAGGGTTTTGTTGCCGTTGAGGTCGACGAGGTTCGGCTGATCGCTTTCCTGCCAGACGACGGTCGCGGGGCCGGCGGAATTGAACATCGGGTCGGCGGGCTTGGTGTCGGGACCGCCGATGTAGTAGTTGCCGAGGAAGTTCGTGCGGCTGGGTTGTTCGATTCTCTTACCGACTTTTAAACCGTCCACATCCATCGCGCTGTAGCCGGCCTGGCCGTCTTTCCAGTTGTAGATGACGTTGTTGCTGAAGTTCAGGATCGCCCCGCTCCCCTTCTCACTGCCGACGCGGGGCAAGCGGCTTTTGACGCTGCTGAAGAGGTTGTGGTGATAGCTCATCGTGGCGTCGGGGTGCTCGGTGGCGATCAGCGCCCCGAAGCCGTGCTTGTGGTAGTTGAGAATCTCGCCGATGAGGCAGTACTGCACCGTCACATTGCGGGCCGAGTCGCTGGTGGACAGGCCTTCGTCGTCCGCCCAGGTGATGCTGCAGTGGTCGATGATGGAGTCCTGCAGGTAATTCGTGATGCCGTCGTTCGTGGCGACGCCGGGCTTGGCCTGGTCCATGCCGGGACGGATTTTGAGATTGCGGAGGATGACGTTTTTGCCGCTGAGTTTGACGCCCTGGCCCTTGATGGTGACGCCGTCGCCCGGCGCGGTTTCCCCGGCGATGGTGAGATTGCTGGCCGACGATTTGATCCACCCCTTCGGCCCGCCGGGCATGAGGTGAATCGTGCCGCCGACGTCGAAGACGATGAAGCGATTCGACTGGCTGATGGCATCACGAAAGCTGCCCGGGCCGTCGTTGTTCAGGTTCGTGACGTGATAGACCGGGCAGCCGCGGCCGCCGGTGGCGTTGGCACCAGGGCCTTCCGCCCCGGGGAACGCCGGCAGATCGTCGGCATGCACACTACCCGCGAACAGTGACGACGAAACAACAAAAACGGCGGCGGCAATCGTTTTGCGGATCACTTCGGGTCACCCTTCAAATGCTTGGCGAAAAAGTCGTAAATGGCGGCGAGCGTTTTCGGATCGGTCGACACGCGATGGCCACGGTCGTCAGCGTCCACCTGATAGACGTGCTCGACACCGAGTTCCGTCAACTTCTTATCAAACTTGGCGAGGCCGTCCTGGTATTCGGGCGATTCCTTGCGACTGGTGTTGAGGAACATCGGGGCAATGCGCTTCGGGTCGCCGATGTAGTTCACCGCGCTGTGAACCGCCCAACTGCTCGGCTGCGTAGCCGGGTCGCCCCACTTCTTTTTGAAGCGGTCGATCATCGGGTCATTCGGCAGGAGATCGAGGTAGTCGTAGCGATTGCCATGAACGAGTGCGGCCCCGACCATCGGCTGCATCATCGCCTTTTCTGATACGTCTTCGTTGGCGGCATGCGATCGAAAGAGGCTGTTCATCGCCGTCATCGCGGCAATCGGGCCGCCGCGGGAAAAACCGATGATGCCGATCGGCCGATGCACGCCCAGGCCGTGTTCACCGGCGAATGTCCAAGCCGCATAGACCGCATCGCGGGCTCGATTGAAAACGGCAGGCATTGGGTCATCAAACCCCTTGTACGGGGGCGCGACCGGATGATCCGCCATCGCCGCGGCGAAGCCGGCGTATTGGGCGCCGTCGACGAGCGTGTCGCGGCAGAACAGCAGGCTGCCGATGCCCATGCGTTCGGCGTTGTCGCAGCTGAATTCCACAAGCATCGGCACGGGCTTGGCGGGCTTACTCGGGTAGACAATGTCGAGGCCGAGCGTGCGTTTGCCGTCTTTCGCGAACTCTACGTTCTGCGCCAGCCGGTTCCCCTCGGCCACGATGAAAACGCGGTTCGTATTGATCTTGCCCTTCAACTCCGCCAGCAATGCCGGCTGCTTGGCGGCGAGGTCTTGGCGGAGTTTGAGCGCATCGGCATTGAGTGTCGGGCTGACGGCCGCTTTGTCCTTCTCGTAATCCAACACCAGCACGAAGACCGCATCCTGAACAAAGTCTTTAAGAATCGTTTCGTCCGATTCCGTGCCGAGGCGCGGGACGCTGAGGTTCTTTTGGTAGATCACCAGCGGCCGCGTCGTGCCGGTGAGGTTGACGGGGTTGATCAGTTCGCCCTTGATCGGTCGACCGATCGCGGCGCTCTCCCACGTCACGGCGATCGGGTGCATCGCCTCGTCGGCGCGTGTCACGCTCACCGCCAACAGCAACACGGCCGCGATCGATTGCAGCAACATCATCCGCATGAATCCTCCGCACTTCGGTCTACCGTCGGCTTGCGAGTTTGTTGTTCGCTCGCAACACTGACCGCCATGCCAGCCGCCCGCCGACGCGTCGCATTCTACGCCAAAAACAAAACCAAAAATCTCGACGCGGACCTGTTTCGCAATCCAACCAGCGAATACCGCGGCACGCCGTTCTGGTCGTGGAATAACCAACTCGACGAAGCCCAACTCGTCCGGCAGATCGATTCCCTAAGAAAAATGGGCTTCGGCGGCTTTCACATGCACGCCCGCACGGGTTTGGCGACGGCGTATCTCGGCGACGCGTTCATGTCGGCCGTGCGCACGTGCGTAAAAGAAGCACGCGATCGTGCAATGCTGGCGTGGCTCTATGACGAAGACCGCTGGCCCAGCGGCTTCGCCGGCGGGCTCGTCACGCAAGACCCGCAGTTCCGCTGCCAGACCCTCGTCTGGAGCAAAAAAGCCGAGTTGCCACACGGCGAACGCCTGGCGAGTTTCGAAGTCGAAATCAAAGACGGTTTTCTCGTCGGCTACAAAAGGATTAAGCCCCACATGAAGCCGGCCCGCTCGCGGGCCGTGTGGCACGCCTACCTTCACGTCGAGCAGCCCCAAAGCTGGTTCAACAACCAGACCTATGTCGACACCTTCAGCCGCACGGCCATCGAGCGGTTCATCCAGACGACGCACGAGCATTACCGCGCACACGTCGGCGACGAATTCGGCAAAACCATTCCGGCGATATTCACTGACGAGCCGCACTTCACGAAGATGCAGACGTTCGCACTGGCCGCCGATGAGAAAGACGTCGTCCGCCCGTTCACAGTCGACTTTTTCGACACATTCAAAACCGCGTACGGCAAGCGCCTCGAAGACCACCTGCCTGAGCTCTTCTGGGAACTGCCGAAGAACAAGGCCAGCATCTATCGCTACCTCTATCACGATCACGCCAGCGAGCGGTTCGCGCACGCGTACGGCGACACGCTCAGCGAATGGTGCGGCCGCCACGGCATCATGATGACCGGGCACATGCTCAGCGAACAAACCCTGCACGGCCAATCACGCGCCGTCGGCGAAGTGATGCGGGCCATGCGGTCGTTCCAACTGCCGGGCATTGATCTGCTGGAAGACAAGATCGAACTCAACACCGCCAAACAGGCACAAAGCCTGGCCCGGCAAGGCGGCAGGCCGGGCGTGCTGAGCGAACTCTACGGCGTTACGAACTGGGACTTCGACTTCGCCGGCCATAAACGGCAAGGCGACTGGCAGGCGGCGCTCGGCGTCACCGTCCGCGTGCCCCACCTCGCGTGGGTCAGCATGGCCGGCGAAGCAAAGCGCGATTACCCGGCCAGCATTTCGTACCAGTCGCCGTGGTTCGAACAGTACAAACTCGTCGAAGACCACTTCGCCCGAATCGCCACCGTGCTGACGCGTGGCAAGCCGGTCGTGCGCGTCGGGCTGATTCACCCGATCGAAAGCTACTGGCTGAAATTCGGCTGCACCGAACAGGCCGGCCCGGAAATGGCCGAGCGGGATAAAGCGTTCGCCGACGTCACAAGTTGGCTGGCGTACAGCGGCATTGATTTTGATTACCTTTGCGAAAGCATTCTGCCGGGCCAGAACACGTCGGCGGGCAAGCAGTTCGTCGTCGGCGAGATGGCGTACGACGCGATCGTCGTGCCCGGCCTGCGGACGATGCGCTCGACGACGCTGGCGCTGCTGACCAAGTTCCGCCGCGCCGGCGGCCTCGTCATTTTCGCCGGCGAAGTGCCGACGCTGGTCGACGCGTTCCCTTCCGACGCCCCGGCAAAACTGGCGGCGAAATGTGTGGAATCGAGCTGGAGTTCGCGTGGCGTTGTTGAGCCGCTGGAAGCCGTGCGTGATCTCACGCTCACCCACAGCGACGGCAACGCGGCCGACAGCATTCTGCACCAGTTCCGCGCCGACGGCCGCGTGCGGTACCTGTTCCTCTGCAACACCGACAAACACCGCGGCCGCTGGCAGACGACGATCGCCGTCCGGGGCAACTGGTCGCCAACGGTGCTCGACACCCTCACCGGCGAAACGTCGCCAATTACCGCCGGCTACGAAAATGGCCGGACGTTTCTCCGCCACACATTCCCCGCGCACGGCCACTTGTTGCTGAAGCTGGAACCGGGAAAAACCAAAACCACCTCATTGCCGCCGGAGCCGGCGTTTGCCGAAGTCGGTCGTCTCGCCGGACCCGTGCCGGTGACCTTATCCGAGCCGAACGTGCTGCTGCTCGATCAGGCCGAGTGGCGGCTGGACGGCGGCGACTGGCAGCCGGGCGAAGAGCTGCTGAAGATCGACGACGCCGTCCGCCGGCAGCTCAAGCTCAAACCCCGCGGCGGGAAAATGGCGCAGCCCTGGACCGACACCGCCGACGCGCCGGTCGCCGGGCGATTGGAATTACGGTTCACCGTCCGCAGCGGCGTCGAGGTGAAGTCGCCAAAACTCGCCCTTGAACGGCCGGAGTTATGGACGATTTCACTCAACGGTCAAACGATCGAATCGAAAGACGGCGGCTGGTGGGTCGACGAATCCGTCCGCACCGTCGCCCTGCCTGATCTGCCGGCCGGCGTCAGCGAAATCGTGCTGGCGACGGATTTTACACGCAAAACCGACGTCGAATGGTGTTACCTGCTCGGCGACTTCGGCGTCGCGATTGACGGCAGATCGGCGCTGCTGACGGCACCGATCACGCAACTCCCCTTCGGCGACTGGACCAGCCAGGGCCTGCCCTTCTACGCCGGCAATGTGACGTACCACTGCAAACTCACCGGCGACGGCCGGCCAGTGCGGCTGGCGTTCCCGAAATTCAAAAACCCGCTGCTGACCGTCGCCCTGAACGACGCCGAGCCGAAGCCGGTGGCGTTCGCCCCGTACGAAATCGACCTCGGCCCCGTCACCGGCGAACAGACAGTACAAATCACCGCCTTCGGCAACCGCGCGAACTCGTTCGGCCCGGTCCACCACACCAACGATTCACTCACCTGGGTCGGCCCCGCGGCGTGGCGAAGCACCGGCGTGAACTGGGCTTACGAATACCAACTGAAGAAAATGGGCCTGTTGATGGGGCCGATCGTCTTGTCTCCCTCTCCCGGTACGGCCGGGAGAGGGCTGGGGTGAGGGCCGGCGCGACGAATTCGGACTATCAGCCGTCGGATCGTTTGCCGGCAAGTTCGCTTGAACGTCAACCGCTTTCACCTCCGGCGGCATCTTTCGCCGCCGGCCCTCACCCTACCCTCTCCCGGCCATACCGGGAGAGGGAAAGAGAATGCCCTTGCTGACTGCATTGTCTTCCGCTACATTATCCGCCCAACTTGCCCCCGAGGGCGTTTGTCGAGAGGCGTCGGTGCGTAGCCGGCGTGGGTAGATAAGGCGGATCGCACGCGGCTAACTGCGATCCGGGCCCGGGCTTACAGGTGCCGCGACCGACTCTTCACGGAGCCCGCCTCATTTCGAGTTGACCACTACCCGGTGGTGTAACGGTAGCACAAAAGTTTTTGGTACTTTTTGTCATGGTTCGAATCCATGCCGGGTAGCTCTTCCTCGTTATTTTGTGTTTCGTTGTGTCGCCTTTGGTGAAGCCGCCCCGCGGTCGCTTGCCCGAACAACCGAACGCCAAATACCAGAACAACGAGAATCCTTATGGCCCTCCCGCTCGACGCGTCCAAGATCAAGATTTTCACCGGCCGGGCCAACCCCGACCTGGCGGAGAAGGTCTGCAAATACCTGGGCGTCCCCATGGGCCAGGGGAACACCGAGCTGTTTCCCGACGGCGAGTTGATCGTCAAGATCGACGAAGACGTCCGCGGCCGCGACTGCTACGTCATCCAGCCGACCTGCCATCCGAGCAACGCCCACCTGATGGAGTTGTTCATCTGGATCGACTGCCTGAAGCGTGCCTCGGCCCGCCGCATTACGGTCGTGATCCCCTATTTCGCCTACGCCCGGCAAGACCGCAAAGACGAAGGCCGCACCCCCATCACCGCCAAGCTGGTGGCCAATCTGATCGAGCGTTCGGGCGCGAATCGCGTCGTCGCCGTCGATCTGCACGCCGCCCAGGTTCAGGGCTTTTTTGACATTCCGGTCGATCATCTGAACGCCGCCCCGGTCGCCGGGCAGTGGTTTGAGTCGCTGAACGTGCCGGACCGCATTTTCGTTTCGCCGGACGTCGGCAACGTGAAGCGTGCCCAGGTTTACGCCGAGATGCTCGACGGCCAGTTGTGCTTCATCGACAAGCGTCGCAGCAGCGGCAGCACGATCGAAAGCCGGCACGTGGTCGGCGGCGACGTGTCGGGCAAAAACGTGCTCATGGTCGACGACATGATCACCACCGCCGGCACGATCACCGCGGCCTGCAACATCCTCAAAGACATGGGTGCCAAGGGCATTTACATCGCCGCCACCCACGCGGTCTTCGCCCCGCCCGCCATGGAACGGCTGGCGAGCGCCCCGTTCACGAAACTCGCCGTCACCGACACGATCCCGATCGGCAACCGCGCCGACGCCATCAAGGACCGCCTGGTCGTCCTGAGCGTCGCCGAGCTGGTCGGCGAAGCCATCGCCCGTATTCACAAGGACGAGTCGGTGTCGGCCTTGTTCAGCCCGAAGAAAAAGAAGAAGTCTGTTTAAGGAGAATTGATATGTCCGCCCCTGTCGCCATCACCGCCGAAACTCGCACTGCCCTGGGCAGCCGCGCCAACTACCGTCTTCGCAAGACCGGCCAAGTCCCCGCCGTCGTCTACGGCCACCACCAGGACGTCCTGCCGGTCCAGCTGTCGAAGAAGGAACTCGCCAAGCACATCGAGCACGGCACGCACCTGTACAACCTCACGTTCGACGGTCACACCGAAAGCGTCCTGCTCAAAGACGTGCAGTACGACACCTTCGGCATCGAAGTGCTCCACGTCGACTTCGCACGCGTTGACCTCAACGAACGCGTCACCGTCAACGTCAGCATCGAACTCAAGGGCGACCCGATCGGCGAAAAGGACGGCGGCGTCCTCCAGCAGATCCTCAACGAACTCGAAATCGACTGCGTCGTCACCGAAATCCCCGACGTCATCACCGTTGACGTCTCGGGCCTGAAAAAGGACGACGAAATCCGCGTCAGCGACCTCAAGCTCGCCGGCAGCATCAAAGTCCTCACCGACGAAGACCAGCTCGTCGCCAAGGTCGAAGAACTCGCCGAACAGCCCGAAGCCGAAGACGGCGACGCCGCCACCGAACCGGAAGTCATCGGCAAGGCCAAGGAAGACGAAGAAGCCCCGGCGGCCGAGTAAGAGAAAAGGTGGCAGTGGGCAGGTAGCAGGTGGCAGAGAAGGCCGACTCGTCCGGATTTCTCTCTTTCCTGCCACCCGCCACCTGCGACCTGCCACCCATGAAACTCATCGTCGGCCTCGGCAACCCCGGCAGCGAATACGTCGACACCCGACACAATGTCGGGTTCGACGCCATCGACCGCCTGGGCGAAAAACTCGGTTGGTTCGGTAAAAACGAATTCAACCGAGTTTCAAAAAACAAGTTTAGCGGCCTCGTTTACGAAGCCATGCTGAACCTGTCCGGCGGCCGCGATGAAAAAGTGCTGCTGCTCAAACCGCTGACGTACATGAACGTCAGCGGCAAAAGCGTGCAGGCCGCCATGCAGTTTTTCCAGGTGCCGAAGGATGACATTTTGGTTATCCTTGACGACTTGGCCCTGCCTTGCGGCAAACTGCGGCTGAAGCCCTCGGGCTCCAGCGGCGGACACAACGGGCTCAAAGATATCGAAAAAGTACTGGGCACGAACGCCTACCCGCGACTGCGGATCGGCATCGACCCGGCACCGGCGAACATCCCGGGACGTGACTACGTCCTCGGCAAATGGACGCCGACGCAGAAAGAACTGTTAGGCCCGGCACTCGACCGCGCGTGTGGCGCGATCGTCAGCTGGGCGGATTACGGGATCGATAAAGCAATGGCGCTGTTTAATGCTGTTGCGAGTTAATCGGTTGATGTGTTGATGAGTTGATCCGTGTGTGCCTGCGAACCCGAAGGATGCTTCGGACTTCAGCCGGACACGGATCAACCGATTAACGCATCAACTCATCAACACGCTCCCCCAGCGGCCGCACACCAAGGCGGCCAAACCCGAGCTAGGAAAGATTATGGCAAAAGATAAATACGAAGGCATGTTCCTCTTCCCGGGCAGCGCCAACGCCGAAGAATCGGTTAAGCGCGTCCGTGACCTCATCGAAAAGCAAGGCGGCACCGTGCTCGTCGCCAAGAAGTGGGACGAGCGCAAACTCGCCTACGAAATCAAAAAGCAAAAGCGTGGCCTGTTCGTCATCGCTTACTTCACCGGCCCGGGTGCGGCGATCGCCCCGATCACCCGTGACGTGAACCTGTCGGACGACATCCTCCGCGTGCTCATCACCGACGCCAGCCACCTCTCGCAAGAAGAGATGGAACGCGTCGAACCGCAGCCGATCGTTGTCGCCCCGCCGCGTGAAGACCGCGGCTTCGGCTTCGACGGCGGCAGCCGCGGCGACCGCGGCCCGCGCGGCCCCCGCCGCGAAGAAGAAGCAGCGAATGCTTAAGAAGTAGCTAGGAGCTAGTAGTTAGGAGACAGGAGAATGCGTTCGCCTTTCTTCTGTCTTCTAGCTCCTAGCTTCTAACTCCTAACTCCTCTTTTGGAGCTCTCATGGCCGCCCTCAACAAAGTCATGCTGATCGGCAACCTGACGCGTGACCCGCAGCTGAAGTACCTGCCGAACCAGACGGCCGTCTGTGAATTCGGCCTCGCGGTCACGCGCAAGTTCAAGTCCGCCAATGGCGAACAGCGTGAAGACACGGCGTTCGTCGACTGCACCGTTTTCGGCCGGGGCGGCGAAATCTTCAACCAGTACATGACCAAGGGCAAACCGGTCTACGTCGAAGGTCGACTCAAACTCGACCAGTGGGAAGACAAAAACGGCGGCGGCAAGCGGTCCAAGCTCTCCGTCGTCGTCGAAGACTTCCAATTCCTCGGCGGCCGCGACAGCGGCGGCCAAGGCGGCGGCGGCGGTGAGAACCAAGGGTACGGCGGTCAAAGCGGTGGCGGTTACGGCGGCCAGCAAGGCGGCGGCTACGAGCGCTCCGCCCCGCCGGCGCGTCCGATGCAAAGCCGGCCGCCCCAACAACAGCGTCCCGCCCAACAACAGCCGCCCGAAGCCCCCTACGGCGAAGAGCAGCAGTTCAGCGACGACGATATTCCGTTTTAAGACTGGTCGATGGTCAATAGTTGATAGTCGATAGTTCAGAAACGAACTCTCCAACTATCAACTATCAACTATCGACTATCGACTATCGACTAAGTGTTTTCAGGGCTGGGCCACTCGCCGGCGTTCGGTTAGCGGCTCTAACTCATCATCCGAAAGGACAACCCATCATGGCAAGCAAAACCAAAATCCTCCTCAGCGAAAGCGTCCGTCACGTCGGCCGCGTCGGTGACGTCGTGGAAGTCTCGGCCGGTTACGCCCGTAACTTCCTGATCCCCAAGGGGCTGGCCGTCGAGCCGACCAAGGCGAACCTGAAGAAGGTCGAAGTCCGCAAGGCCGAGATCGAGAAGCAGGAAAAAGAACTCCGCGCCAAGCAGGAGAAGATCATCGCCAAGCTGCAGAGCGTCGAAGTGACGCTCGAACGCCGCGCCAACGAGCAGGGTCACCTGTTCGGCAGCGTCGGCGCCAGCGACATCGCCCACGCCCTGCAGGGCCTGGGTTACGAAGTCGAAGCGTCTGACATCAACCTCAGCAGCAAGCTCGACCAGATCGAGAAGTACACGGTCGAAGTGAAGTTCGCCGACGACCTCAGCACCGACATCAAGGTCTGGGTCGCCCCCGACGCCGACAGCAAGGCCGCCATGGACGCTTACGCCAAGACCAAGGCCGAAGCCGCCCCGGCCGCCGAGTAACGCCGCCTCCGGCGATCATTCGATCGAAACCCGAAACGGGACAGGCTTTTTGGCCTGTCCCGTTTCCATTTCCCGTCCATGAAAAAAGCCGCGGCCTGAAACCAGGCCACGGCTTTTGCGTTGAATCGAAACGGCTCGTTACGACGCCGCGGCTGCTGCGGCGGCGGCCGGCTTGGTCGTCGGCTTGTCGAGCGATTTCAGCAATGCGTCATACCGCGCGAGCAACTGTTGTTTGCCCTCTTCCGGCGTGGCATCGAGCGAGGCCTTCTTGGCGGCTGCGGCTTTTTCAGTCTCGCCTTGGATGGTGAAGACGGCGGACTGGATGAACAGGGCCTGTCCGTCTTTGCCATTTGTCATTTTGACGGCCTCGGCGGCGAGCTTGTTGGCGGTGTCGTTGTTGTCCTTGTTCTTCAGCATCGCCAGCTTGATCGCCATGACGCTCAGCGTCTGCGACGGGGCCTTATGGGCGTCGATGACGGCCTGCGCCGCGGTGCGGACGGCGGCGTAGTCCTTTTTCTGCATGTTCACGCTGAACTGCAGCGAGGCCAGTTGGGCGGCGGAAATCGTGCCGTCTTTCTGCAGCGCCTCGGCGGCGGCCAGGGCGCCGTCGTAGTCCTTCTTCGCCAACGCCTTGGAGATGGCGCTGGCCTTGGATTCCTTGGCGGCGGAGTCGGCGGCGGATTTCTTGGCGTCGAAGGTGCCCGCGATGACTTCCTTCAGCACCGGCTCGAGCTGCATCGGGTGGCCGATCCAGGCGATCTTGCCGTCTTTGCCGATCAAAAACGTGCACGGAATGCCGTTACGGCCGGCGGCGACCATCCAGGTCTGCGCCATCACGCCGTCGCTGCTTTCAGCCCCTTCCGGGACCGAGTCCATGCGGACGTGGTAGTCCATCTTGTCGCCCATCTGCTTAACGAAGGGCTCGGCCTTGGCCTGGTCGTGTTCCCAGACGTCCTGGCCGATGAACGTGACGCCGTCTTTGGCGTAGGTTTTGGCCATTTCGGTGATGTGGGGGATGGCTTCCTTGCACGGGCCGCACCAGGTCGCCCAGAATTCGACGACGTAAATCTTGCCGGCTTCGAACTTCTCGACCGGTTCGCCCTTGAGCCACTTCCCGCCGGCCAGCGCCGGTGCCGGGTCGCCGACTTTCAAGGCGTCATCGGCGGCAAACGCCGCGCCCGCCAGGCCCGAAACCGCCATCGCCGCCACCATCGCCAACACGCCGAAACGCTTTTTCATGTGATCTCCGTTTGTTTTGCTCAACCTTAAACCATTTACTTCGACACTGCACGATTAAAGTGATTTAGTTTCCGAATATGTTTCTGAATCAAACCGACGCCTCGGGTTTTCCCTTGTTATTGTCTTGGTGGATGACAGGTGGACAATCCGTCGTTTGACAAACATTTCCCCGCTGTTCGGCCAAAATTAGGTTAATCTACGCTTTGCCGTTTTGACGAAGGTTAAATCCATGTCCGAGCCGATGCGCATCAGCGATCCCCTGACCCAGTTCGACAAGCTCCCGCCTCACAGCATCGAGGCCGAGCAGTGCCTGCTCGCCAGCATGATGCTCGACAAGGAACTCGTCGGCCAAGTCCTGGCGAAGGTCGACCGTGAGGCCTTCTACCTCGCCGACCACACCATCATCTACAACATCATCCTCAGCCTGTACGAGGCGAACCGCCCCGTGGATGCCGTCATCCTGCGCGAAGAACTCGGCAAACGCGGCCAGCTCGACGAAGTCGGCGGCACCGCCTACCTCGCCGAAATCCTCAACATGGTCCCCTCCGCCGCCAACGGCATGCACTACGCGGAGATCGTCCGCGACAAATACCTGCTCCGCACCCTCATCACCTCCAGCAATGATTCCTTGCGCGAGGCCTACGCGCCGCACGAGAGCGTCGACCAGATCATCGACCGCGCCGAAAAACGCGTCTTCGAAATCGCCAACAAAAAGATCAGCGGCAGCATGAGCCCGCTCGGCGAAATCGCGATGGAAGTGTATGAGATGCTCGAAAGCTCCGGCCGCCGGGGCATCGAGACGGGCTTCTACGAACTCGACGACATGCTCAACGGCCTGCAGCCGGGCGAAATGATCATCGTCGCCGCCCGGCCGTCCATGGGCAAAACCGCCTTCTCGATGAACCTCATCGAAGCCATGGCCGCCAACAACCACGCCTGCGCCGTCTTCAGCCTCGAAATGAGCAAGCAGCAGCTCGCCCAACGAATGATGTGCAGTCGTCGCAGATCGACGCCCAGCGCGTCCGCAAGGGCCTGCTCAACGCCCAGGAATACCAGAAGCTGGCGATGATGGTGAACGAGATGAACAAGATGCCGATCTGGGTCGACGACAGCCCCGGCCTCACGCCGCTCGAACTCCGCGCCAAGGCCCGCCGCCTGAAGCAGCAGCACGACATCAAGGCCATCATGATCGACTACATGCAGCTGATGGATAACCCCGGCGTCGAAAGCCGGCAGCAGCAGATCAGCGAAATCAGCCGCAGCATCAAAGCGGTGGTGCGCGAACTCTCCGTCCCCGTCATCGCCCTCTCCCAGCTCAACCGCGGCAGCGAAAACCGCGACGGCCACCGCCCCCGCATGTCCGACCTCCGCGAGTCCGGCAGCATCGAACAAGACGCCGACGTCATCGCCCTGCTACACCGCGAAGACTACTACCGCCAAACCGAACCCGACTTCATCCCCGACAACATCGCCGAGATCATCATCGCCAAACAACGTAATGGCCCGACGGGTACGGTGAAGCTGCTGTTCGATAACAAGACGACGACGTTCAAGAACCTGGCGAGCCAGGTGGACGCGATTTAGTTTCACCCCATTTGATTCCGGCGAACGCGATAACTATGCGGCAGTCGCTAATCGAAAAGTTCGTTCAAGGGTTAGGAATCGCTGTTGGAGGTGCGGTTCTCGCAATTTTCTGGTGGACGATTAAATACACCGGGAAGTCTGTCAAAGAAGTTGCGAAGTCAAGCAGAAGGCGAAAAAAGCTTCGTGCTTATGGCTATCACTTCTTTGCTTGTTATGGGATTTTGATGCCTCTAATCAATGTCCTCCCGGCAAAGCTGAGCAGCAACCGCACCTCATTGCATGACGTCATTATGTTTTCGCTGTGTGTCCTTCTGGTCGTCGAAACCGTCGCTGTGCTAGCAATGACTGAAAGATTTCGGCATCTGCGACTCCTGCGAGTTCAAAACCGGCGGTTCGTCCGAGCAATGATTGCAAGCACCAAAAAGTTCAACGCGAGTTTGGAGCAGGTCAAGGCTGACGTGTCGGTTGTTAATATGGCCGGACTGACTCTGTCTTTAGCCGAACACCTCTCGGCGAACATGGACGCGGTGTACGATCGATTTCGCTACGCCAGACCTTACTTTTTCTATTACAAAAGCACGTACATATACCTTATGCTCGCCATTATCAGTTGGTCGGCCGCCCTGTATCTCGTCTTACATTCCAAGTAGTTTCGTAGGGCACGCTATTGCGTGCCGACTGCGGACGAACGGGCGGGTGACACGGTCTTGTACTCAAGCCTCGTAGCCTCGTAGGGTCCGCCCTGGCGGACCGTGTTTCCATCGCCGGCTCGTGGTCCGCCGGGGAAGGTTGCGCATGAAGAGCAGAGGTTTTAACCACGGAGGCACGGAGAACACGGAGGAAATGCGAAGTCACATCCGTTTCTTCTCCGTGTTCTCCGTGCCTCCGTGGTCATATCTCTTTCTTTTGATTCAATAGGAAGTTACGCCACATGCCGCCGCCGCTTGATGCGCAAGGCTCCGGGGCGGACCCTACGGGGTCTCTTGGTACCTGTTATTCCATGGCGAGGGATTGGGCCCAACGGTCATCTGGCGGAGGCACGGCCGGTGTCTGGCACGTGCATAGCCATGTCGGCTCGTAAAATTGCTTGGCCGCCCAGCGGTGAAAACTCGACCACGGCCATTCGTGTGGGCACCGGGCGTGGCCGTGCTTTACGGGGTTGTAATGGGTGTAATCAACGTGGCGATTGAAATCGTCTTCGTCGCGTATTGCGTGTTCCCAGAATCGACGCTGCCACACGCCGCGACGGCGGTTGGCCGAACGCGATTCGGACACCGCGGCTTCCGCCCCACCGCCGGCGAGCCAGGCCCGAGTGAAATCGGATTTGATCCGAGACCAGCGCGATGAAAAATCGGTATCGCCGTCCGGCAATCGCCAGATCGCATGAAGGTGATCCGGCAGCACGACCATCGCCGTCAATTCAAAAGGTTGCTCGCATTTCCGATCGGCGATCGCTTGGTGCAACGCGTTTCTTGCGAGCGGGTGTGTCAGGATGCGTTGACGCCGTTCTGTGACGAGCGTGAAAAAGAACGTGCCGCCCGGTGAAAAGGCGCGGCGGTAGTTCGGCATGGCGGCGAGTTTACCAAAATGGTCCGCCGGGGCGGACCGTGTTTCCATCGCCGGCTTGTGGTCCGCCGGGGCGGACCCTACTTCGCTGCAGCGGCCACCGCACGGCTTGGCGTTCCAAATCTTGGCACGGGCCCGTGTCGCTAGCGTTGCGGTAAAGTCGCGGACATTCCGCCATTCGCGGCGTCGTGCGGCAAATGTCGCGGCCGTCGCGTCATTTGCGCAAGCGTTCCGCGAATGGCGCGGCCGCTCAGACAATGGCGGAGCCGTTCCGCCATTCGCGCAGCCGCTCGGCGATTTGCGGAGCGGGTCCGCCATTTTCGCAGACAATCCGCTAATTGCGCAGGCGTTCCGCAAATGGCGGAGCCGCTCCGCCATTTGCGGAACGCCGCTTTTTCAACCGCGGCGGCGTTTCCTGTCGGTCGCGACACGTTTTATCTGACGTGGCGGGTGGCAAGGACAAGCCTCGCAGGGTCCGTTCTGGCGGACCGCTTTGGGACGTCCGGCGGGCTTACGGTCCGCCGGGGCGGCCCCTACCGAATTCACCGCATTTTTTCGCCGACACGGCGGTGCCGGGGCAGTAGAACGGAGGCGGCCGCGAGGCTGTGGCGGGGCTTTGTGACAAGGGCCTCGCGCCGGGTTCTTTGATATTCGAGTCACCGATTTGCTGACGACGAAAGGCCATAAGTCACCTGTTAAGCAGGGCAATTCAAGGCGCAATGGCGACCCCCATTTTTCAAGGCGAACCCTTCGCCGGGCACGCACTTGCGCCGCGCTGCTGCGTTTGAAAATAACGCAAACAAACGAGCGCACTTTTTTGTGACTTATGACGATCGTAGCGAACCAAGGGCATTCTTTCGTTGCGTCGCCTTGTTCATTTCGTTGTAATCAACGCACACATCCGTTCGAGGCGAGGAGGGACAATGCGACGACTGAAAACATTACTGGGCCCCCGCTGCATACTGGCACTTGCGCTGACGGCGGCCGTGCCTGAGATTTGCCCGGCGGCGGAATATGTCGTGCACATCAGCGTGGACGGCTTGCGGGCGGACGCTATCACGAAGCAGACCGCCGACCAGCTGCCGTTCTTTTCGTTGCTGCGGACGGAGGGCGCGTTTACGGACAACGCCCGCACGGACGTGGATTACACCATTACGCTGCCGAACCACACGGGCATGCTCACGGGCCGCGGCGTTGTGGGGCCGGCCGGGCACAATTACACGGATAACGACGTGCCGCCGCCGGGGCAGACGTTGCACACGGTCAAAGGGAGTTACGTCGCGAGCGTGTTCGACGTCGCCCACGACAACGGATTGCGAACAGGGCTGTTCGCGTCGAAGGAAAAGTTCGGCCTGTTCGACACCAGCTACGACGCCGACACCGCCCCGCTGCAAGGCGGCTCGCCCGACACCACCGGCGCGGACAACGGCCGGGATAAGATTGATACGTTCGAGTTCAACTACGATTCGCCGCAACTCGTCAGCAGTTGGAAGACGGCCATGCAGGCGAACCCGTTTCAGTACAGCTTCATTCACCTACACGACCCCGACAGTGCCGGCCACAGCGAAGGGTGGAACGTCAGCGACACGAGCAGCCTGTACATGCAGGCGGTTCGCGACGTCGACGCGCGGCTGGGCGAGATCATGGCGACGATCGAAAACACGCCCGAACTCGCCGGGCACACGACGCTGATCCTCTCGGCCGACCACGGCGGGCAGGAAGAAACCACCGACCACTCCGACCCGGCCGACCCGCAGGACTACACCATCCCGTTCTACGTCTGGGGTGCGGACGTCACCGAAGGCGACCTCTACGCATTCAACACCGCGACACGAGCGAATCCTGCGCGTCGCAGGTCGCCTACGCCGACGCGATGCAGCCGATCCGCAACGCCGACGGCGGCAATCTCGCGCCAGCCTGCTGGGGCTCGGCTCGATTCCCGGATCGACGATCAACGCGCAGCAGAACCTCAGCGTGCCGGAGCCGACGTCGGCCGTGTCGTGGGTCGGCGCGGGGGTGCTTGGCCTGTCAGCGCGTGGTAGACGGCGTCGGCCATGAGGGCGGCACCTTCGGCGTTGGGGTGCACGGTGTCGGGGATGAGTTTCGGCCGGTTCGCGAGAACGGCGTGCAGGTCGATCACCGTGCCGCCGGTTGCCTTCGCGACTTTCGCCAATATCGCCTGCTGTTCCAGCACCGGCTGCTCGCGAATGCCGTAGACGCCCTTCCCGACGACGGGGATCGGGTAACAGACAAAGACCTTCGGCCTGGCCGGAAGGTTTTTAAAGGAGTCGATGAGCGTCTTCGCGTCGGCAGCGAACTGGTCCTGGTGCTTCCAGTTCTGTGGCTTGGAGTCGTTCGTGCCGAGCATCAGGACGAGAACATCGGGATTGAAATCGAGCGCCGCCTGGTACGCCTTCTGCTGCGTGTACGGCTTGTCACCGGATTTGATGAGGTTCGCGCCTCGCACGCCGAAGTTGCGAACCTGCCACTGCTCGCCGAGGAGCGCCGCGAGCTGCGCCGGGTACGACTCCACCGCCGGCCGGGTCGTGCCGCTGCCGTAGGTGATGCTGTCACCGACGCACGCGACGCGCACGGGCGAGGCGTACTTCGCCGGGTCGATCGTCGAGACGTTTTTCCCGACGCACGAGACGACGCCCCAGAGCAACGCCAGGACCAGTACGGGCATTTTCAGTTTGTTCACAGTCCGCCTCCGGGGTCCCACTATAAGGCGGCGGCCGGCGAAGGCGCGAGCGTGCTGCGGGACGACGGGAATTTGACGGGAAGCGAGACAAACGCCGCCGCCGAGTGTCGTATAATGGGGCCAATGCAGACGCCGGACCAATCCGCCACCGCCAAGGCCGCCGCGAAGATCATCACCGACGCGATGCTGGCGGCGGGCATGGAGCCGGCGCGGGCGATCGACCACCCCGTCGTGCAAGGCGTCATCCGCAAGTGGCTGGAAGGCGACTGGACGCAGGCCGAAACCATCGACGCCTGCCGCGATCTGCTGATGATCTACCCGCAGTTGCGCGTGTAGCGTCGGTTAGAACGAGCCTTGAGTTCGACATGGAAGACGATCAGAACGAAGACAATCGCCCGCTGAGGCTGCTGTTCGTCTGCGGGCGCAATCGGCTGCGGAGCCCGACGGCGGAAGAGGTGTTCGCCGGCGATGACGTCGAAACCCTCTCGGCTGGTGTTTCGCCCGATGCGGACTCGCCGCTTGATGCCGAGAGCATCGAGTGGGCGGACTTCGTTCTGTTCATGGAGCGTGAGCACCAGACCAAAGCCGCCCGTCAGTTCGGCGGTGCGATGCGGGGCAAACGCTGCGTCTGCCTGAACATCCCCGACCAGTATCAGTACATGCAGCCGGAGTTGATCAACCTGCTACAGACCCGCGTGCCCCGCTCCGTGCCGGGGCTTCGCGAGCGATTTCACTGACAGGTCAGACGCCCGCGGAGACAACGGCCGGCCCGAGGTGTCGGCCGAGCGCGGGGCGGCGTTGGAGCTTGGCGCGGAACCGTAAATGTCGCCATCGACTCCACCGCATGATCGGCCGCCACACCGGGCCGGTCAGGCGGTGACGGATCAGGAAGTGCCACAACCGGTTCGACCGCTTGTAGAGCAGGCTCATCGCCAGGTACGGCAGCACGGCGGCCGGGTCTCTCGGGCGACGACGCCAGATGCTCCGCAGCGAAAACAGCCGCTGGTAGCACCAGCCGTAGCCGTAGGCGAGTTCGTCTTCGGTCATACCCTTCGGTGTGAAAACGACGTGCGCGGTGTCGTAGCGGCTCCAGTCTTTGTGCAACAGCCGCCCTTCGGCGTCCATCTGGCGGAACAGCGGCGTGCCGGGGTACGGGGTGAGAATATGAAAGGTCGCACACTCCAAGCGATTGGCCTCGATCCATTCGACGGTCCGCTCGAAGACGTCGGGCGTGTCGTGATCGAAGCCGAGCACGAAACTGCCGTTCACTTGAATGCCGTGGTCGTGAAGGATCTTGACGCGACGGGCATAGTCATCGGGCCGCGGGCTCTTCTTGCCGCTGTCGGCGATGTTGCCGGGGTTAAGACTTTCGAACCCAACGAACACGCCGAAGCAGCCGGCCAGCGCCATCTCGCGAACGACGTCAGGCCGGTCGGTGACGTCGATGCTCACGGCTGCGCTCCAGAGCTTGTTCAACGGCTTGAGGGCCTGGCAGAGTTTGAGCAGGTAGTCGGGCTTGGAACCGAGGTTGTTGTCGATGAACACGCCATAAGGCTGGTCATCGGCGGCGAACTCCGCGGCGATCTGCTCGGGGTCGCGAAGTTGATACGGCATGTGCAAACCCTTCGTCGCCAGGTAGCAGAACCCGCAGCGGCTGTGGCAGCCGCGGGTGGCGATCAGGCTCGTCGTCGTCAGGAAACTTCGCCGACGTAACAGCGACCGCCGCGGCGGCGGGTCGTCGCGGTAAGGCTTGAGAAAGCTGCCGTCGTACCGCGGCTTCAACTGCCCCGCCGACACGTCCGCCAAGATCATCGGCCAAAGTTGCACGCCCTCACCGACCGCCAGGGCGTCGGCGTGAGGTTCACATTCGTCCGGGCACGACAGGACGTGAAGCCCGCCGAGCACCACTTTCGCCCCACGTCGCCGGTACCAGTCGGCCAATTCGAAGGTGCGCCGGGCGAATGTCAGATGCACCGAAATGCCGACCACTTCCGGAAACGGTTCGTCCGGGGGGGCCCTGCAGCAGGTTCTCGTCCCAATATTCCACCGTCCAATCCGGCGGCGTCGCACCGGCGACGCTGGTGAGCGCGAGCGTCGGCGTCAGCACGTGCTTGCCAAGACTCGCCCAGCCGTCCTTCGGATAAAATGGATTCAACAGCAACGCGTGCTTGGGTGTAACCGACGGCGGCACGCGATCGACATCCAGTACGGGCGGAACCCGCATCACCTGTGGAACCCAAGGCGTACGAATATGACAACGCTTCATCGAATCTCCTTTCACAAACAACTTTAAAACATAGAGTATTCTATAAAACGAGAACCTTCCACACATTTCTTGCACGGGTCGGAACATTTCTCTGGAGTGTGGTACGGAAAACGACGAAAGCGCCTGCCGACTGGCAGGCGCTTTCGTCTGTCGTGGAGCGTATTCGGGCCGGCGTTTAGCGGCGGCGTTTCAGCAGGCCGAGGCCGGTGACGGCGATCAGGGCGAGCGAAGCGGGTTCGGGGACGGCGGCGTTGGCGATGGTGCCGGGCGAGCCGACTTCGCCGGTCGGCGAGGTGAACGCGCCGTTCGTGCCGGCGACGCTGTTAGTGCTGATCGTCGGGAAGGTCGGCCCGGTGCCGCCGAGGCCGGCGGCGTTGTCGAGGGTCGTGCCGGCGGTCGTCGCGCCGAACTGCACGCCGGTGATGATGGTGTTGGCGCTGTCGAAGACTTCGACGCCGTCACCGCCGCTGCTCAGGCCCACGCCGCTGCCGCCGTAGAAGCCGACGAGCAGGCCGCTCGGTACGCTGCTGCCGAACCAGGCGGTGGTGAAGGCGGTGAGCTTGGCGGCGTCGGCGCTGCTGTCCGTGCCGTTTTCCAGGAAGACCGCCGAAGCGCCGGCCGGGAGGGTCATCAGGCCACGCATGGCGACCGCCGTAGCCGAGGAGAAGGAGTTATCGTCGATCTTCCAGCCGGTGATGTCGACGTCGGTCGAGCCGGTGTTGGTCAGTTCGAAGAAGTCAGCGCCGTAGGTCGCGGTGCTGCTGCCGTTCGGGTGGACTTCGGTGATGACAATCGCCGCCGAGGCCGAAGCCACGGGTGCCGCGACCAGTGCGGCAGTCAGGATCAGGTTCTTCATACGCATTTTCTCGTCCCTTCGAAGATCAAACCGCAACGGCTCATGCCGGCGGGACGAGAAGACTGCATGTTGCGCAATTGTTTGGCATGAAAAATCAGCGAGCGCCGGCCTAATGTTTTGCTAGGAACGCGCTAAGCACGGGAACAAAAAACGGCTTTGACATTCGTCGCCCGACTAGGACTTTCCCGCGATTTTGTCCCCTAAAGGGAATCCCTGTGGCGGTTTCGAGAGGTTGAAATGAACACTTCAACAGGATCAAACGAAGATCGAGGCGATCATGCGTGCGTGGCGGTTCGGCGTGGTGATGGGCGTGTTGGCAGTAGGCGTGGCAATGCTGGCGGAGTGGTCGGCGGCGTCGCGGTACGCGGGCGCGCCGTTGCGACTGGAAGCGCCGCCGGAAACGTTCGCGATCATGCACTCCGTCGCCGCCGAGGCGGCAGACGCGGAGTCGGCCGAGGTGCCGATCGTGGCGCCCGCTCCGACGACGCAGGCCGCCCACGCGTCGGTCGACTGTCCGGATTAAGCGGCGGCTGTATGATCGCCGCCCCGTGGACGAGAACGACGCCGAACGCCCCGCCGCCCATCCGCTGGCGGAGGTGATTGTTACCTTCACCCGCCTGGGCCTGCTGAGTTTTGGCGGGCCGGTGGCGCATTTGGGTTACTTTCACAACGAGGTCGTCAAACGCCGGCAGTGGGTGACGGAAGAGACGTTCACGGACCTCGTCGCGCTCTGCCAGTTCCTGCCGGGGCCGGGCAGCAGCCAGTTGGTCTTCGTGCTCGGCCGATTGCGGGCGGGCTGGCTCGGGGCGGTCGCGGCGTCGGTCTGCTTCACGCTGCCATCGATGCTGCTGATGATCGGCTGTGCGTACGGGCTGACGGGCGGCGTCGCCAAGGCCCTCGCACCCTGGCTGCACGGGCTGATGCTGGCGGCGGTCGCCGTCGTCGCGCACGCCGTCTGGAGCATGGGACGTTCGCTCTGCCCGGACCGCCTGCGGGTGACGTTCTGCTTCGCCGCGGCGGCCGTGCTGCTGCTGGTCCCCGGGGTCTACACACAACTTGCGGTGCTGGCCGGCGGCGCGGCGTTCGGGCTGCTGTGCTATCGCTCGATGCCCGTCACAGAAATGACCGCAGACGCCACGCCACGCGTGCGACGCCGGACCGGCATCGTGTTGCTGGCGGCCTTCGGCGTGCTGCTGTTCACGCTGCCGCCGCTGGCGAAGTCGATCGGCGACCCTCGGCTGGCGGCGTTCGCGGCGTTGTACCGTGTCGGCGCACTGGTGTTCGGCGGCGGGCACGTCGTGCTGCCGCTGCTGAACGCCGAGATGGTCCGGCACGGCTGGGTGAGCGGCGACGCGTTCCTGGCGGGCTACGGGCTGGCGCAGGTGCTGCCGGGGCCGCTGTTCACGTTCGCGGGATACCTCGGCGCGACCATGCCGATCTGGCCGAGGCCGTGGGTCGGCGGGCTGGTCTGCACGATCGCGATTTTCCTGCCCGGCTGGCTGCTGGTTGCCGCCGCCTTGCCGCACTGGCAACGGCTGCGGGCGGTGCCGGCGATCCGCTCCGCGCTCGCCGGCACGAATGCCGCCGTCGTCGGCGTGTTGCTGGCGGCGCTGTACGACCCGGTTTCGGCGCACGCCTTACGCGACCGCACCGACGCCGTCGTCGCCGCGGCGGGGTTCGTCCTGCTGGTCGCCTGGAAATGGCCGGCGGTGGCGGTGGTCGTGCTGTGGCGCACTCGCGGGCGGCGTGATAGGCTAACGCGTGAGTGCCGCCGGTGTATCGCCACGGTTGTTAAGGTTATCGGACGCATTGCGACGCGGCGGATCGGGTAAGGTATAATCCTCCCTATGAACCAGCCTTTCACCATGAGCGACCTGCGGACGGCTCGCAAGACCGGCCAACGTGTCGCCATGCTGACGTGCTACGACTACACCACCGCCCGCCTGCTCGAAAAAGCCGGCGTGAAGATTCTGCTCGTCGGCGACTCGGCGTCGGGCGTGATCCTCGGGCACAACTCCACGCTGCCGATCTCGCTGGACTTTCTGATCGAACTGACGGCCGCCGTGAAACGCGGCGCCCGAACACGCTCGTCATGGGCGACCTGCCCTTCGGCAGCTACCAGTCCGCCGGCGAAACCGCGATCAACAACGCCTGCGAGATGGTCAAACGCAGCGGCTGCGACGCAGTCAAAATCGAAGTCAGCGAATACCACCTTGGCTTGGTCAACGCGCTCGCCCAGGCGGGCGTTGCCGTTGTGGCCCACCTGGGGCTTCGGCCGCAGGCGGTCGGGATGATGGGCGGCTACAAGTTCCAGGGCCGCACGGTGGACGAGGCCAATCACATCGTGAAGCAGGCGCAGGCGTTCGCGCACGCCGGGGCGGCCGCCATTCTGCTGGAAGCCGTGCCCGGTGAAGTCGGGCAGAAGGTGGTGGACGAAGTCGACGTCCCCGTTATCGGCTGCGGCGGCGGGCCGGCGTGCCATTCGCACGTGGTCGTCCTCCAAGACCTGCTCCGCCAGACGCCCCGCCAGCCGAAGTTCGTGCCGCACATCGAATTGAGCGGCGACCTGACAGAAACCGCCGCCCGGTACGTCAAGATGATTGAAAGCGGCGCGTACCCCACCGCCGCCCATGGCTACACCATGCCCGACGACCAGCGCCGGCTGTTCCTACGCGACACCGCAGTGGTTTAAATCGGCCGAAAAAATCAACATCGGGCCGCCGTCTGGCGTCGTAGCATTTACCGTCCAGTGGAGAACACCATCATGAAGCCCGTTCGTCGAATCATCACCATGGCCTGCGTCGGCGCCCTCGGCGTGGCCACGTTCCAGGTCGGGGCGTCGCTCGTCAAAGACGTCCGTTTCGCCGCCGCCGAAGACCAGGTCACCACCGCCCGCACCCAGCTGGCCAACACCGGCGACATGAGCAATATCTACAAGGCGGTGAACCACGCGATGGAAAACTCCGTCGTGCACATCACCGTCACCAAGAAGGCAGAAAACACGCCGACCAACATGCGGCCGCAAGACCTGTTCCGCTTCTTCGGCCCCAACGGCCAGCCGCGGCAGCGCGGGCAGCAGCCGCCGCAGAACGACCAGGACGCCCCGGATGACGACAGTGCCCAAGGGCCGGTCGAAATGGCGACCGGCAGCGGCGTGATCATGGACGCCTCGGGCGGCGAAGCGTGGATCATCACCAACAACCACGTCGTCGCCGACGCCACCGAAGTCGATGTCACCCTCAACGACGGCCGCCGGATCGAAAAGGCCACCGTCGTGGGCACCGACCCGAAGAGCGACGTCGCCGTCGTTAAAATCAAGGCCGACCGCATCATCCCCGCCAAGTGGGGCAACTCCGATACGCTCGAAAAAGGCGACGTCATCGTCGCGTTCGGCAGCCCGTTCGGGTTCGTCGGCTCGATGAGCCACGGCATCGTCAGTGCGCTCAACCGTGACCGCGTCGGCGTCGTCAGCCAGAACTCCAACAGCTTCGCCTACGAAAACTTCATCCAGGTCGACGCCGCCATCAACCCCGGCAACAGCGGCGGCCCGCTGGTGAACACGCACGGCGAAGTGGTCGGCATCAACACCGCCATCGCCAGCCGCACCGGCAGCTTCGCGGGCATCGGCTTTGCCATCCCCAGCAACCAGGCGAAACAGGTCTACGAACAGATCAAGGCGAACGGCCGCGTCGTCCGCGGCTACCTCGGCGTGCAGATCGCCGACATCCACACCGACAGCGACCAGGTCCGCGCCGCCGTCGAAGCCACCGGCTTCAAAGGCGACGCCGGCACGCTCGTCAGCGGCGTCGTGCCGGACAGCCCGGCCCTGAATATCCTGCAACTGAGCGACATCATCACCGAAGTGAACGGCAAGCCGCTCAAGTCGATGACGGCGTTCCGCACCGAGGTCGCCGCCCTGCCGCCGGGCACGACCGTCACGCTGAAAGTCTGGCGTGAGAACGACTTCAAAGACGTCACCGTGAAGCTCGGCACGCAGCCGGAAAGCGACGCCCAGATCGCCATGGGCAACCGCGGCAATCGCCAGCAGGCACCGCAGTCGCTCGACACGCTCGGCCTGGCGGTCACCACCGCCACCGCCGGCGACCTCGAAGCCGCCGGCCTGCCGACCAACGCCAAGGGCGTCCTCATCAAGGAAGTCCGCCAGGACAGCGTCGCCGAAGCGATGGGCCTGCAGCCCGGTGACCTGATCACCCGCATCAGCGCCACCCCGGTCAAAACCGCCGAGGAAGCCAAGGCCGCCTTCGCGAAAATCGACCCGACCAAGAACCTCCGGATCGACATCCTCAACAAGCAAGGCCAACGCATGCTGATCGTGCCCCCGCGTAAAGGCGGGAATCGGTAAGGCATCTTCCTCTGGTTCCCTCTCCCGGTAATCCGGGGGAGGGTGACGGAGGGGGGGGGGCTCACCGCTAATTTGATGAGTGAAACGTGAAGACGTGAAACAGGTTTTCGGCCAGTTTCACGTTTTCACGTTTCACTCATCACGTTTTACTGCAGTTCGATATCCAGCCCGATATCCAGCGCCGTCGCCGAGTGCGTCACCGCCCCGACGCTGATGCGGTCGACGCCGGTCAGGGCGATCGAGCGGATGGTTTCCAGCGTCACGCCGCCACTGGCTTCGAGTTGCAGACGGCCCTTCTTGCCGGCGGCATCGCGCATTTGCACGGCCTGGCTCATGGTCGGGCAGTCCATGTTGTCCAGCAGCACGTAGTCGACGCCGTCGATCGGCAGAACGTGCCGCAGTTGGTCGAGCGTGTCGACTTCCACCATCGTTTTCCGCTGCGGCGCCTCGGCCTTGGATTCCTTCACGATCCGCGCCACCGCCGCCGGCCATTCGCGAGGCGGGAGCGCGGCGAGGTGGTTGTCTTTCAGCAGCAGCATGTCGAACAGCCCCTGCCGGTGCCCGGCTGCCCCGCCGGCGAGGACGGCGTATTTATCGAGCGTGCGGAAGCCGGGCATGGTCTTGCGCGTGTCGACCAGCGCCGCCCCGGTGCCTTCGATCCGCTTGACGAACTTCGCCGTCAGCGTGGCGACGCCGCTCATCCGCTGCACGAAGTTCAGCATCACGCGCTCGGCACTGAGCAGACTCCGCAACGGCCCGCGGACGCGCACCAGCGGCGTTTCCTTCATGTCGCTGAAGCGGCCCTCGATGATCTCCATGTGAAAGCCGGGGATCATCTCCACACGCAGGCGCTCGTCATACGCCCGGCAGACTTCTTCGACGATCGGCAGGCCGCAGACGACGCCGGTCTGCTTCTGCAGCATCGTCCCGACGCCGATGACATCGTCCGCCACCGCCAAGCGACTGGTGCAGTCGTCCGACTCCGGCCCGAGGTCTTCCAGCCGGGCCAGGCGGATGAGGTCACGATACGAATCGGCGGGCGGGAATGGCGGCATAACGGTCGATTTTAGCAGACTTTGTTCGGTGAGTCGGTAAGTCGTTAAGTCGTTGAGGTCGCGATCGCTCACTTATTTTACGACTCACCGACTTACCGACTCACCGACTCGCCGTTTTCCGCGACTCGACGACTCGCCGACTCGCCGATCTTGGCATAAGATTTACAGCCCCCATGACGCCCGTTGACAGCATCCCCGCAGACACCGCCCCGCCGACGTCGGACCCGTCGCCGGCCGTTTCGCCGAAGCGCAACCGCCCCGAGGCCCCGCCGACCACCTGGTTCGACCGCGCCGAAGCCTTCGTCAGCCGGCTCAGTACGCGGGACAACTTCTGGCACAGCATCTGCAGCTTCATCTGGCTGCCACTGGCGTTCTTCAGCGGCATCCGGACGAAGCAGATCGGCGACGACCGCTTCCAGGCCTACCTGCCGTTCCGCAAGTTCAACAAAAACTGGTACAACGCCATGGCCGGCGGTGCGCTGCTCGGCAACGCCGAGATCGCCGGCGGCATGTACGTCTTCGGCGTCGTCGGGTCCGACTACACCGTCGTCTGCAAGAACCTCAACTACACGTTCCTCCGCCCCTGCCTCGGCCCGGCCGTCTACCACATGCAGCCGCGTGTGAATCTGCGCGAACTCGTTGAAACGAAGAAGGAATTCAACTTCACGCTCGACATGGAAATCATGCAGCAGCCGATCGGCAAACAAGGCCGCGAACGCCGCGTCGGCAAGTGCGAAGTCACCTTCCACATCACGCCGAAAATGCAGCACAAGATCAAAGCCCTGCGGAATAAAAAGGCCGATTAATCGGGCCGATCGCCGTAAGTCGAAAAAATCATCCGCAGTTTGTTCTGCGTATTTTCAAACGCGCGAGCGCGACGTAACTGCATCAATGGCCAATCGTTCGCCTTCAAAAACGGGTGCGCCAACGGCTACGTGAATTGCCCTGCTTAACAGACCACTTACCGCTCGCGATCGCCTGCCGCTCACTCGATTGTCAAAGAGCAGACCGGCCCCCGGCCTCACCGCCCGCGCGGCCCTTTCGTTCTACCGCCCCGGCACCGGTTTGTCGGCACAAAAATCCGGCCGATCCGCTGTGACGAACGAATAGCGGACCGTTCCAAAGCACTGCAGGTCCCATTGTGCCGGACTTCGGCATTTAAGTTCCTCGTGCCACCCGCGTGGGTTACGATGGACGGGAGTGATGTCCCTGAAACGGCCACCGGTTCATCGTTGGGTCTTTGCCCTCGCATCAACGTGCTTCTTCTTGCAGGGCTGTTTTCCCGTGCCTTCGACGACGAAAGTTTCCTCCGAATTCCACGGCACGGTTGTTGATGTCGATACAAATCTGCCGATTCAAAATGCCAGGATAGACGTCACCCGTTCGACCTATCACGCGCAGATTCCGGTTAACAGCAGCGGTGAGTTTATTAGCCGGCCGTTGCTTCAGTGGCATTACTTGGCTTACTGGGGTGATCCCGGCGTCTTCCCTACGCCGATCTATCTTCGGAATGAAGACGATGCCCCGCTGATCGTCGCTGCCTGGGCACCGGGCTATGTCTCCGCCCTTCGTGTCTTTGATGAGCCGACCATCTATTCGACACCCCCAGGCCCGGCAAGCGACGAGCCGCTTGTCTTTAGATTGAAGAAAAGGCCATCACCAATAACAACAACGACGACCGCACCGTGAGGACATCATTTCGCAGGCCAGGCCATGCCCAAAGTCGACTTCAAGCGTGAGTTCAAGCAGTACTATTCCGCGTCCGCCAAGCGGGTGGCGGAAGTCGACGTGCCGGCGATGCGGTATCTCATGATCGACGGCCGCGGCGATCCGAACACATCCGCCGACTATGCCGCGGCGGTCGAGGCGCTTTTTTCCGTCTCCTACACCGCCAAATTTGATCTGAAGCGGCAGGACGTGAACAAAAACTTTGCCGTTATGCCGCTCGAAGGCTTGTGGTGGGCGGACGACTGGTCGGCCTTCACGTTCGAGAACCGCTCGGCGTGGCGGTGGACTATGATGATCCTCCAGCCGCCCTTGTTACAGTACGAAACGATCGAACGGGCCATCGGCACAGTGCGGCGGAAGAAACAACTCCCCGCCCTCGACCGACTGCGATTGGAGACGTTCACCGAAGGTCGCGCCGCCCAGGTTTTGCACGTCGGCCCGTTCGCCGACGAAGGGCCGACGATCGAACGGCTGCACGCGTTCATCCTCGAAAGCGGCAAGCTGGCGGGAAAGCATCACGAGATCTACCTCAGCGACGTCCGCCGTGCACAGCCGGCGAAGTGGAAGACGATCATCCGCCAACCCATGGCGTGAAGCCCGCGGCGTCTCGTCGGTTGGCGGCGTTTCGATTACCCTACCCGCCCGATGCGGAGTGGACTTTCCTTACTGGCCGGCGGGGGCGTGAGCTTCGTGCTCTCCCTCGTGCTCACCCGCGTCATGATCTGGCTGGCGCCCAAGATCGGCTTCACCGACAAGCCCGGCCACCGAAAGATCCACGCCAACCCCAAACCCCTCGGCGGCGGCGTGGCGATCTTCCTATCGTTCGTGCTATCGCTCCTTGGTGGCAGTTTCGCATTCATCTACCTTGGTCTTTCCGTAACGGCTGCGATGGACAAGGAAGGTTTAGGCCCTTCGCCGCTAGTGAGTGGTGCGGCCCAGCAGATGCCGGTGCTGATTGGACTCATCGTCGCAACATTCGCCATGCACGTCATGGGCTTGTTCGATGACCGAAAAGCCCTCGGCCCGTACTCCAAGCTCATCGTGCAGCTTGGCGTGACGGCCGCCCTCGTGATTACGATGGAGCAACTCGCCGCGCACACGCCGTCGTTGCGGCTGCGGGTGCTGACGACGCTCGACCAGTACGGCATGGGGCCTTGGCCGTCGATCGTGTTGACGGTCTTCTGGATCGCGGCGATCACCAATGCGTTCAACTTCCTCGACAACATGGACGGCCTGAGCAGCGGCGTGGCGGCGGTTTGCACCACCGCGTTCCTCGTCACTGCCCTCACCATCGGGCAGTGGTTCGTGGCGGCGACGCTCGCCGTCTTCCTCGGCAGTTTGCTCGGTTTCCTCGTCTGGAACTTTGCGCCGGCGAAGATCTTCATGGGCGATTCGGGCTCGTTGGTGGTCGGCTTCGTGCTGGGCGTGCTGACGGTGCGGACGACGTTCCTGCCGCCGGGCGAAAGCTGGGCGGCGGGCTGGTACGCGGTCTTCGCCCCGCTGATCGTGCTGGCGGTGCCGTTGTATGATTTGGTGGTGGTGTCGCTGATTCGGCTGAGTCGCGGGCATTCGCCGTTCAAGGGCGACACGAACCACTTCAGCCACCGGCTGGTCGTGCGCGGCATGAGTCGGCGGACGGCGGTGCTGTGCATCTACCTGGTGACGGCCTCGACGAGCATCGCGGCGATTCTGCTGCCGCAGGTGCGTGGCGGGTTCGGGGCGATGCTGATTATTCTGCAAACGGTTCTGGTGCTCGGCGTCGTATTACTGCTGGAACAACACAAACTGCCGATCCCCCCGGAAGCCAAGCCATGACCGCCCCGCTGCGACCGCAAACGAAGTTCGATCCGATGGCGTTTCTCACGCAACTGGGGCTGGTGCTGCTGCTGGCGCTGGTGGCGACGCGGTGCACGATCGGCGAATTGGCGAGCGACGCATTCGGCCTGGGCGGCTCGGCCGACGTCGGCGGCGGGCCGGGGCCGACGACGACGATTCTCCTCAACTTCGCCTGCGTGCTGCCGGCGCTGTTGGTGCTGATCCGCCGGGCGATCGACCCGACGTACGTCTTGCGTTGGCAGCTCAGCCACGTGCTGGCGATCGCCGTGGCGGCGTGGATCACGGCCAGCGCCGCCTGGGCGAGCAACAAGCCCAACGCCCTGCTCTACGCCAGCACCTGGTGGGCGGGCGTGGCGATTCTCTGGGCGGCCGGGCAACTCGTCCGCTCGTGGACGCGTCTGCGCCCCGTGCTGGGCGTGGCGGCCGGGCTCGCGCTCGTCTTCGTCACCCAAAGCGTCGTCTACCGCTTCTACGAACTGCCCGAACTGCGGCACTACTGGGAAACCGACTCTGACATCCAGGCCCGACGCCAGGCCGACCCGAATGACTTTGCCCTCCGGCAGATGGACCTGGCGATCAAAGGCGGCGCGCAGAACGGGTTCTTCCGGTCGCCGAACACCTTCGCGGCGGCGGCGGTGCTGGCGGCGCTGGTCGGCGCCGGTTTCGTCGGCACGCGACTGCTGTCGACGCGCGAACCGTCCGACCGGCCGAAGGAGAAGAAAGAGGCCGACGCCTTCGCCCTCGCCGCCGCCTGCGTGCTCGGCCTGCCGCTGCTGGGCGTGCCGACGATCCTCATCTGGAGCGGCAGCAAAACCGCGATCGCCCTGGCCGCGCTGGCGGTCATCGGCCTGGCGGCGGCGTGGATGCTGCGCCAAATGCTCGCCAAGCGACCGACGTTCTTCTTCATCCTCGGCATCGCTGCGACAGTCGCGGGCGTGGTGGCGGTCGTCGTCATCGGCACCACCACCGGCGGGCTGATCCAGGACTCGCTGAACTTCCGCTGGAACTACTGGGTCGCCTCCGCCAGGCTCTTCGTGCAGCACCCGCTGCTGGGCGTCGGGTGGACGAACTTCGGCACGCACTACCTCGGCGTGCGGCTGCCGGTGGCGGCGGAGGAAGTGAAAGACCCGCACAACGTTTTCGTCCGCTTCGCCACCGAAACGGGCGGCATCGGGCTGCTGATCGCGATCGCCTTTTTCGCCATGCTGCTGCGTGAAGTCACGCGCCCGGCGTCGCCGAAGACGCCCGCCACGCCGCCCGCGCCGCAGCCGTGGATGCAAACCGCCCTCGCCATCGCCGGCCTGTTCTGGCTGCTGCGGATGCTCATCCTCTGGCCGCTCACCAGCCTGCTGCCCGAGGCGGGGAAGACGCTGCTGTTCGCGCTGCTGATGCTGGTGGCGATGCTGCTGACGGTCGTCCGCACCGGGAAAGAGCCGACCGCCGACGACCGGCCCGCGCCGTTCCTGGTCTATGCCGCCGTCATCGGTCTGCTGGTGTTTCTGCTGCACAACCAAGTCGATTTCGCGCTCTCCGAAACCGGCCCGCTGCTGCTGTTCATGCTGACGGCCGGCGGGCTGCTCGGCGTGCGGCACCCGGGCGTCGCAGGCAAGACCAGCCACACCGCCGCGGCGATCGGCGGGCTGGCCAGTGTCTTCATCGCGCTCTTGGCGGCGGCGGGCTTGTGGGCGGCGCCGACGATCGTCGCAGAAACCAAAGCCAACGCCGCCGAGACCGAAGCCGCCGCCGGCATGGTCGCGGGCAAGAGCGGTCGCGGCGACGTCTTCGCCGCGAAAATGAAGGCCGCCGTCGACCTCTACCGCGAAGCCAGCGCCAACGCCCCCGTGGCCGACCCGGACTACCCGCGCCGGGCGATCCGCTTCATGGGCCAGGCCGACGCGAAAGACGTCGAGGCGATGTACACCCTCGCCATCGCCGCCGACCCCGCCGACCCGCAAAGCTACCTCGACCGTGGCCGCTTCGGGCTACGCATTCATGACGACGCGGCGAAAGTGCTCGGCGACTTCGCCGAGTTCGTCAAACGCAACCCCAACTACGCCCCCGGCCGCATCGAGTTCGCCGAGGCGCTCGCCGCCTACGGGCAGGAAGACCGCTCGCTGGAACAACTCAAAGCGGCCGTCGAAGTGAACGACAAACTGAACCCCGACGAACCCCGCCGCCTGCCGCCGGCGCAGATCGAAATGATCAAGCAGCGGTTGAAGATGAAGTAGCCACGGATGAACACGGATAGACACGGATAAAAATGCGAAGTCTCATTTTTTCCTCTTATCCGTGTTCATCTGTGTTCATCCGTGGCTTTTACTCTGTTGAAGATTCAAGCGAATGACGTTTTCTCATCCTGCCGCCCAAGCCGCTTTGACCGTCGTGCGGACGCTGCGTGACGCGGGGCACGTTGCGTACTTCGCCGGCGGGTGCGTGCGGGATGCGCTGCTGGGTTTGACGCCGAAGGATTACGACGTTGCCACTGACGCCACGCCCGATCGCGTGCGGCAGCTGTTCAAAAACACGCAGGCCGTCGGGGCGGCGTTCGGCGTGATCCTCGTGCGGCTGAGCGGCGAACAAATTGAAGTCGCCACCTTCCGCAGCGACGGCAACTACGCCGACGGGCGACGGCCGGAGTCGGTCACCTTCTCCACCGCCGAAGCCGACGCCGATCGTCGCGATTTTTCCATCAACGGCCTGTTTTTTGACCCGATCGAAGACCGCGTCATCGACTACGTCAACGGCCAGGCGGACCTGACGGCGCACGTGCTGCGCACGATCGGCACGCCGGCGGAACGGTTCGCAGAAGATCACCTGCGTCTCCTTCGCGCCGTGCGATTCGCGGCCCGGTTCGGGCTGACGGTCGAACCAAACACCGCCGCCGCCATTGATGCCGCCGCCCCGCTGTTGCCACGCATCAGCGCCGAGCGGATCGCCGAGGAGCTTCGGCGCATTCTCACGGCCCCCACGCGCGATGCCGCGTATCGCCTGCTCTGGCGGCACGGCCTGCTGCGGGTGCTGCTGCCGACCCTCGGCGGTGACGCCGTGCCGCTGGACGAGCACCGTTCGCTGCTCTGGAAGCTCGCGCCCGGCGAGGCCGTTGCGTTCCCGGTCGCCTGGCTGGCGACGCTGATCGACGTCCGCTGGCACGGCGGCCGGTTCCGGCACGACGTGCTGGGCAATCTCAACGCGGCGGACTCCAGAAAGCTCGTCGACCTCACCCGTAGCCTGTTGCGGCCGAGCAATGACGAGCTGGAGGCGATGGCGGAAATCGCCCAGCAGTGCCACCGCCTGCTGACGACCGCATCGCCGGACGATGCCCTGTTCAAACGCTTCCTCGCGAAACCGACTTCGCCGCAAGCGCGGCAACTGCTCGGCGCGTTGGCAGGCGTCGGGGCGGCGGCCGACCGCATCGCCGCGCTGCAGCCGCGACTGGACGCGTTGCTGGCGGCCGGCGACGTCGCCCCGCCGCCGCTGCTGACCGGCGACACCCTTATCCGCACAGGCGCCCGCCCCGGCCCGGCGTTCAAGGGCGTGCTCGACGCGGTCTATGACGCCCAACTGAACGGGCAAATCGACTCAGCCGACGAGGCCCTCGCCCTCGGCCAGCGCCTGCTTAACAACGCTGCCACGCGATAGTTCGGGTGCCACGGTGTTGTACACAACGCCGTGGCACCCGTCGGCGGCAAAAGCGATCATAACCGCAATAAAAACCGCAACTTATCCACAAACACTTGACTTCCACAGTCAATTAGTTTACACTTAAACTAATTCAACGAGGCTTTGGCCTCAGGAGATTGCGATGCAACTGAAAGGTTTCCATCATCTGACTGCCGTCACGGGTGACGTGAAGGCGAACCACGCGTTTTACACCGGCACGCTGGGCCTGCGGATGGTCAAGAAGACCGTCAACCAGGACGACACGTCGGCTTACCACCTGTTCTACGCCGACGGCCGCGGGTCGCCGGGGACGGACATCACGTTCTTCGACTGGCCCGTGCTGCCGGAGACGCGGGGCAACGGCACGGTCGGGCGGACGGGCTTCCGCGTCGCCGACGAGGCGGCCCTGAAGTACTGGCACGAGCGGCTGACGTCGCTGAAGCACTTCCCGACCGCCATCGTCGACCGCGACGGCAGGCCCGCCTTCGATTTCGAAGACCGGGAAGGCCAGCGTCTGAGCCTGGTCATCGACCCCGCCGCCGGTGCCGGCCATCCGTGGGAAAAAAGCCCCGTGCCGGCGGCCCATCAGGTTCGCGGCCTCGGCCCGATCACGCTGAGCGTCGGCCACCTGGAACCGACCGAAAAGATTCTGACGAATCTGCTCGGCATGAAGCGCGTGCGTGAATACACCGGCCCCGGCACCGAGGGCGTGAAGAATGCCACCAGCGTTCACCATGTCTTCGAAATGAACGAGCCCAACGCCGGCCCGTTCACCGAGCTGCACGTCGCCGTCGAGCCGCACCTGCGGCGGGCCCGCGGCGGCACGGGGAGCGTGCACCACGTCGCCTTTAGTGTCGGCTCGTTCGCCGAGTACGACGCCTGGTGGGACCGCCTGCAGAGCTTCGGCGTGCACAGCAGCGGGCCGGTCGACCGGTTCTATTTCAAGAGCCTCTACTTCCGCGAACCCGGCGGCGTGCTCTTCGAACTGGCGACCGACGAGCCCGGCTTCAGCGCCGACGAGCCGCTGGAAACGATGGGCGAAAAGCTGTCGCTCCCGCCGTTTTTGGAAGGCCGACGTGCGTCGATCGAGGCGGGGTTGAAGAAGTTCTGAACAATCCCCTCTCCCGGTATTCCCGGGGAGGGTGAGGGAGGGGGTCTGCGAGGTCGCTCCACACGACACGCACTGCCACGCTGCAGTGCAGCTGCTGATTCTGCGAACTGTTTTGATCAGCAGCTGCGCAGCAGCATGGCGAATGCGTGAGCCGCGAATGAGAGTCCGGCAGACCCCCTCCCTAACCCTCCCCCGTGATTACACGGGAGAGGGAACCGGAGGTTCTTTATGACCACACAACAAAACCCACACGCCGCCACGCCCACGCTCACCGCCGGCGTGCCGATCGAGCAGGCCAAAGCGGTGGTCGTGATGATTCACGGCCGGGGCGGGTCGGCGGACGACATTTTGTCGTTGCTCGACGCCTTCGATGTGCCCGGCCTGGCCGGCGTTGCGCCGCAGGCGGCGGGCCACACGTGGTATCCGCACTCGTTCCTCGCGCCGATGGACGCCAATCAGCCCTACCTCGACTCGGCCCTCCAACGCGTCGGCGGCGTGGTCGACGGGCTGCTCGCGCGGGGCATTGCGAGTGAGAAGATCGCGTTGCTCGGCTTCAGCCAGGGGGCGTGTTTGATGAGCGAATTCGTCGCCCGCAACCCGCGCCGGTACGGGGCCGTGCTCGCCCTCACCGGCGGCGTGATCGGCCCGGCCGGCACGCCGCGCAATTACACCGGCGACCTCGCCGGCACGCCGATTTTCCTCGGCTGCGGCGACCCGGACGCGCACATTCCCTGGCCCCGCGTGGATGAAACCGCGGCCGTCTTCGAAAAGCTCGGCGGCCGCGTCGACAAACGCCGCTATCCCGGCCGGCCGCACACGATCAGCCAGGATGAAATCGACGCGTGCCGGGCGCTGCTGCTGACCCTGACGCAGTAAAGTTCATCACTGCACGTCTGGTCCCCTCTCCCGGTACGCCGGGGGAGGGTTAGGGAGGGGGTCTGCTGTCCGACGAACGAACTTGTCACGCCGCAGACCCCCTCCCTAACCCTCCCCCGTGAGTACACGGGAGAGGGAACCAGAAGGCTCCCATTTTACCGCCCCAGTGAGGCGATGATCTGTTTCACGTTCCCGATCTGCTTGATCTCCAGACCGAAATTTTCTTCGACCTTTACGGCCACGCCTACGGCGATCGGCTTGTTGTTGATCAGCAGTTCCAGCGGCGCGTCGGCGGGCTTGTTGAATTCGAGAATCGCCCCGCTCTGGATGCGCAACACCTCGGCCATCGTGAACTTACGCTCGGCGAGCTTCACGATCACCGGCACCTGGAGCTTGAGGATGCGGCTAAGCTCCGGGCGGGAAGTCGGTTGAGTGGTCAGACGCGGCATCGGTATTCAACATATCGGACGTCCGGCCGTATCGCCATGAGAATCGGCCGGTTGTCTCGGGGCATTGGTCCCTACTACAGTCGGGCCTTACCCTAAGGAGTTCGACTCGATGAAGTACACCACGCTCGGCCGCACGGGCCTGAAGGTTTCACGTCTCTGCCTCGGCACGATGAACTACGGCCCGCAGGCGACCGAACAGGAAGGCCACGCCCAGATGGACAAGGCGCTGGACCTGGGCATCAATTTCTTCGACACCGCCGATGTGTATGGCGGGAAAAAAGGGGAAGGCGTCACCGAGCAGATCGTCGGCCGGTGGTTCGCCCAGGGAGGCGGGCGCCGCGAAAACACCATTATCGCCACCAAAGTCTTCGGCGACATGAACCTCGACGACAAGGACATCACCCTCAAGCGCGGCCTGAGCGCCGTCAAAATCCGCCGCGCCGCCGAAAACTCCCTCAAGCGGTTGCGTACCGATTACATCGACCTCTACCAGATGCACCACGTCGCCCGCGAGGCCGGCTGGGACGAAATCTGGGAAGCCTTCGAAACCCTCGTCAAACAGGGCAAAGTCATTTACGCCGGCAGCAGCAATTTCGCGGGCTGGCATATCGCGCAGGCGCAGGGCGTCGCCAAGAGCCGCAATTACCTCGGCCTCGTCAGCGAGCAGCATAAGTACTCGCTGATGACGCGCTTACCGGAATTGGAAGTATTGCCGGCCTGTCAGGCGCTGGGCATCGGCGTGATCCCGTGGAGCCCGCTGGAGAGCGGCCTGCTGGGCGGCGCGCTCGAAAAAGCCGACAAAGGCCGACGCGCCCAGGAAGGGAATCAAAAGCGGATCGAAAAAGAGCGGCCCCGGCTGGAAAAGTGGGAAGCCTGGTGCCGCGATCTCGGCGAAAAACCCGCCGACGTCGCCCTCGCCTGGATGCTCCATAACCCCGCCATTACCGCCCCGATTATCGGCCCACGCACCATGGAACAGCTCGAAGGCAGCATCCGGGCGGTCGAAATCCGGCTTTCCGACGAACAACTGAAGCAGCTCGACACGCTCTTCCCCGGCCCCAAGACCGACAACCCCGAAGGGTTCGCCGACTGGACCAAACACGCCGCGCCGGAAGCGTATGCGTGGTAACGAGTTAGAACTCAATTTCTGCTAACCGCACTTCCCCGGGTGGCCGTCGGTCGCCCGGGGAAGTCCTTATTGTGCGTCATTGTTTCGTAAGCTTAGTTTTTACAGTCCGTTAAAATCGGCGTGTTTGATCCTGAAACGGCGATGAAACGCGGAAAATTTTCTCGCATCCTGGCCGGGGCGGTTTATACTCGGCTCGTTCGCCGCTGACGTTTGCGGTGCACATCGGAGCGGAGAAATATGTCCGAACCACGCCGAAAGATTCACGGCGGCCTCCTGATGGCGGCCGGCCTGTTTGGGGTCAGCCTCAGCGTGCTGATCCTTGGTGCCTCACGAGGCCAGTCCAAGAACGCCGGCCTGCCCGATTCCCCCGCCGCCGAGTTCGCCCTGCGTGACACCGCCGGCGTCGCCCATCGCCTGAGCGACTGGCGTGACAAGCCGGTCGTGCTGATCGTCGCCCCCAAGCAAGCCGCTGATTTCGCCAAGTCCGCCGGGGAAGTGAACCAGATCCGCGACACCTTCGCCAGGGACGATTCGATTCAAATCGTCGGCGTGCAAGTCACCAACGACTCCGGCCTGTTCGCCGGCGCCGACAACCTCCCGGGCGTGCTCGAGACCAAGTGCCCGGGCATGATGGTCCTTCAAGACACCGGCGCGAACATCTCGGCGAGCTACCGCACGCCCGACGCGCCGACGGCGTTCGTGATCGATGGGAAAGGCGTCATCCGCGCCCGCGTCGCGCTCGACCACGAAGGCGCCGCCGTCACCATCGCCGGCACGGTGTCGTCGCTCCGCCCCGTCCAGCCGCGCCTCGATAACCTTCGGTAAAATTTCACGCCCCCGCCGCCGCGATTCACCTCGCCGTCGGCTGCCGGTTTTCTGTCGTCAATTCCGCCCCGCCGATTCGCAGTCGGCCACCGGGCGATGGTACAATTCGCCACATGCACGTCGTCATCTTTGAAGGCTCGCAATGGGCCGAGTTTGCACCGTTCACGCTCACGCGGCCCGTCTTCCTGCTGCAGAGCGGCGCGGGCACGCTGCTCGACAAACAACTCCGCGCCACTGAGCCGACGCGCGTCACCTTCTGGGTGCGCGACGAAATGGCGGAATTTACGCGCAGCAGCGTCGTGCCGACGCTCAACATCCCCGCCACCGTCAACACGCCGCTCGATGACGAGCCCGCACTCATCTTCGCCGCCCGCACGCTGCACTTTTCGAGCTTCGAAAAGCAGAACGACGAGTGTGTCGTCGAAGAAGACGGCCTGATCAAACTCGCCTACGCCCGTCGCCCGGGCCTGAACCATGACGACGTGCTCAATCGCACCGACGCCTGGATGAGCCTCAAGCAGCTCCCGCGTACCATGCCGCAAACCCGCTTCCCGCGGCACTGGGGCGACCTCGTCGCGTGGAACGAAGAATCGCTGCTGACCGACAGCATTCACTGGAATGACCCCGCCCCCGCCGGCGGCTCGCAGGTGCAGCCGGAAGACATCCACGCCAAACCCGGCGTGAAGATCCAGCCCGGCACCGTCCTCGACGCCAGCAGCGGCCCGATCCTGCTCGACGAAGGCTGCGTCATCGGCGCCAACTGCGTCATCGAAGGGCCTTGCTACATCGGGAAAAAGACACGCATCTCGCCATTGAGCGTCATCAAGGCGGGCACGTCGCTCGGGCCGCAATGCCGCGTCGGCGGCGAGATCAGC
The DNA here is from genome assembly GCA_049840775.1 of Tepidisphaeraceae bacterium. Lineage (GTDB taxonomy): Bacteria > Planctomycetota > Phycisphaerae > Tepidisphaerales > Tepidisphaeraceae > RYN-431. Next base: position 289,413 of record JASGJJ010000002.1, on the reverse strand, counting down.
AACAGCATCTTCATCGGCCACGCCAACAAGGTGCACGACGGCTACATGGGCGACAGCTACGTCGGTGAATGGGTCAATTGCGGCGCGGGCACGACCGTCAGCAACCTCAAGAGCACCTACGGCGAAATCCGCCTGACGATGGGCACCCGCTCACTCGAAAGCGGCCGCATCTTCCTCGGGGCCGGCCTGGGTGACCACGCGAAGCTCGCCACGGGCACACTGCTGAGCAGCGGCAGCTACGTCGGCGTGAGTTCGATGCTCGCCACCACCAAGCGTGCGCCCAAGTTCACGCCGAGCTTCCGCTTCATCACCGATGACGCCGACGAAGCCATGCCCGTCGACAAAGCCGCCGTCGTCGCCAGCCGCATGGAAGCCCGGCGATCGGTGAATTTCGGGGAACTCGATCAAGCGATTCTCGAGTACGCCCTGAACATCGCGCCGACGATCGAAGTGTGACTTCCGTCTTCGTCCCCTCTCCCGGTATTCCGGGGGAAGGTTAGAGGCTATTTCAAAACAGACCCTGACGGCTTTGGAGGGCGTCACTCCGTGACGCCGTTCGCGGCTTAGCCGCGAAATCAAGCGTCTAACGACGCTTGCGGCGGCAGAGACTGCCGCCCTCCAGTAGCCGGCCGGGTTTTGAAACCGCTTCTAACCCTCCCCCGTGAGTACACGGGAGAGGGAACAGTCTCACGCGATTTTGACGACCCACGTGCTTTTCTGCGGCTGGTTCGTTTCGATGCCGCCGGTGGCGAAGACGAAGTAGTTGCCGACCTTCTGGACGATGGTGCCCTGGCGTTTATAGGGGAGCGATGCGAGGGTGGTCCATTTGCCGGTCGCCGGGTCGAATTGGTAGACGCTGCTGGTCGCCGCCTGCGGGTTGGTCTGGCCGCCCGCCCAGATGATCTTGCCGTTCAGCACGAACGCACTGCTTTCGGCGTGGCTTTTTTCCTGCGGGGCGCTGGCGAGTTTGACCCATGTATCGGTTTCCGGGTCGTAGCGGTGCAGCAGGTTCTGCTGGTCGTGGGTTTTGTCGTGCCCGATTTCGCCGCCGAAGACGTAGACGTATTTCCCGATCGTCACGCTCGACAGGTGATCGCGTGGCGTGGGCATTTTGTTGGCTTGCTTTTTAAAGCCGGCGGAGATGTTGCCCAGATCGAGCACGAAGACGTCGCCGGTGTTGGTCACGCGGTCGGCGTAGTTGCCGCCGTAACTGTAGAGCTTGCCGTTGACGACCGAACAGGCGTTCGCGCCCATCGCGTACGGCAGCGTGGCCGACAGCTTGGTCCAGGTGTCGGTGGCGATGGTGTACTTCCAGACTTCTTTGCTCGGCGTGCTGGGGTACTTGCCGCGGTGCCCGCCGACGAAGTAGATGACGCCGTTCGCTTCATCGAGTGCGGCCCCGGCGTGGGTTTCGGGCGCGGACATGTCTTTTTTCCGCGTCCAGGTGTTGGTGGCCGGGTCGTAGACGTCGACGCGCTTGGTGCTGTTGAAGCTGCTGTCCTGCCAGCCGCCCATGACGTAAAGCTTGCCGTTGTAGCTGAATGCGTGCGATTCGAAGCGATTGATCGGGCTGCCGGCGGCCGCCTTCCAGGCGCTCGTGCCCGGCCAGCCGGCGGTGGTGGTGGTCGTCGTGCCGGCGGTTTTGATCTGGATGAAACTGATCGGCGTGCGTGACGCGGACGAGCCGTTCGTCAGCGTCAGTTTGCCGTCGCTGACGGTGACCGTGGCGGTTTTATCGATCCAGCGGTTGCTGCTGGTCGTCGTGCCGCTGAGCACCGTCGCTCCCTCGGCTTTGATGTTGGGCGACATGTCGTAGCTCGGGTCGCCGGCGACGATGCGGACGGTGTATTTCCCGTTCGGCAAGCTGATGTCCCACGTGCGGTTGCTGCCGCTGGTGTCGCGGAAGAGCGTAAAGGTGTCATACGCCTGCGTCGGCGATTTGGTGGAATTGCGATCGCGGGCGTTGGAATTGGTCTTATCCCAACCATACGTGTAGCCGTTGCGGGTGGCGTAGGTGCCGCCCGTATCGGCGATCATGCCCGACGCCCCGCTCACGCCGGACGGCTGAAAGTTAATCGCCACGTCCACGGCGAGCAGGCGACGGTTTTCGAGTGATTCGAGAAGTCGGGAATACATCAATGCCGACCCTACACCGCCCGCCCCGGCGGAGTCGAGATGAAATTCAAATTCATTCTGTAATCTCGGTACTTTTTGACGCACGAAACCGAAAATACCTGACTTCTCAGACGCCACGCTGCAGCGCAGCTGCTGATTGGTCACCCCTTCCAGAATCAGCAGCTGCGCTGCAGCGTGGCGTGTGCGTTTCGTGTCCGATTCGAAACACTCAATCGCGTGCGAGCAGTGCGATCTGGTGCACGTACTTGTCGATATCGAACTTCCGTTCCAGCCCCGCCGCGTTCATGTAGCGGACCGTGCCGAAGACCTTCCGCACCGGCCCCCACGGGCGGTCGTGCAGGCCGAACACCCAGGCGACATTCGCGAAGCTGTTCGCGTCGCGGCCGTCGAGTAAGTACTTGTTGTTCAAGTACAATGCGTGCTCGAATGCCGCCTTGCGGCGACTTCGTCCACTCCAGAATTTTCTTGCCCCAGTACATCCGCATGTAGTTGTGCATGAAGCCGGTGACGACCATCTGGCGTCTGGGCGGCGTTCCAGTACGGGTCGTCGGTTTCCGCCGACTCCGAGTTGCTTGAGCGTGTAACGTCACCGGGCGTTCATCTGGCCTGCATGGTCGGCGAGCGTCTTTTTCGCCCAGTTCGGCAGGCAATCGTACTTGTCGTACTTCGGCTCGAAATGGCAGAAGTTCATCGACAGTTCTCGCCGGATGATCAGCTCTTCGAGATACGAATCCCGATCGGCGGCCGGTGTGTTCTTCGTGGGCGTCGACGTGCAGCGCCAATTCCAACGGCGACACCTGCCCGAAGTGCAGGTACATCGACATGTACGAATGCCGGTCGCCGGACGGCTCATTGCGGTTCTCGGCGTAGCCGGCCAGCTTGTGTCGGATGAAATCCGCAAGCAGCTTGGTGCGCCGCGTTTTCGCCGCCGGTGAAAAACTTCGGCACCGGCGCGACGCTGCGATCGAGCTTCAATTTTTTCAGCGTGGCTTCGGGTGAATCGACATCCATATTGCCGCTGATATGCATGCGGATCGACGGATGCTTCACCTTACGTCGGCTCGAGCGGCACGAGATAGTCGTCCCACTTTTTATGAATCTTCGGCCGAATCGTGCGGGCGGCGGACTCGTGCTTGTCGCTGGCGGTTTCCACCGGGACGACGACATCGCTTTCGACTTCGATGACGCTGCATTCTGCCGCATCGGCGACGGCATCACGCCAGGCTTTCTGGTGCCGCAGGTAGCCGCGATCGCAGACGACAATCGCCGCGTCCTTTTCGAAATAGATGGCGGCCTTCTCCGGCGAGCCGTGGCGGACGACGAACTTGATGCCACGCGATTTCAGATTCTCCTCGAACGTCGCGCAGCCCTTGCAGCAGAAAGAGGTAGTGCCGCTCGTTGGCTTCGGGGTAATCGTCCATCAGCCCGAAGCAAACCACGACCGGAAGGCCGAGTTCATTGGCGCGATCGACGGCGTATTCCAGCGCATGATTGAACCGCGTCCGCATCGCCTGCTGCATGAAATAAAGCACGTATTTTCCGCCCGTGCGTGGCGATTTTTCATTCAGTGCTTCGACACGCGTGGGCTGGATCATCACCGCATCATAGGTCGTCAATCAGTGTGATCACATGCGTCGGCGTTTTTGACCAGCCGTCAGCCGTCGACGAAGCGAAACCGCGCGACGAGGCGACCGTCACAATCGTGAACGCGTACCGAATCGCGCCCGTGCGGACATTGCCCGAATCGTCGGCGAATTTCCGACGGTCGATCTGCAACTGGTACGGCCCCGGCGTGACGCTGCCGGCGATCTTGATCGTGACATCGGTGTAGCCGCCGCCGTCGACCAAGCCCAGCGACCAATCCCGGCCGGCGATGGCTTCGCCGGTGCGGCGGTTGCGCATGCGGATGTCGTCGCGCGTGAGCGTGCCGTTGAGATTGTCATCTAGGCGAAATGTAAGGCGTGACGGCACGCCCGTAACGAAATTCGACGCCGTCACCGCCGGCGGCTGCTGGTCGGTCAGCCAGCCGAACAAGTTGGTGGCCAGGCGTTGGTTGTTGTTGTTGGTGATGTCCGTGCCGGCACCGTTGGCGTTGAAAAACGTGTTGCGGTCGAAGAACGCCGCCACGCGACCGCCGCCGGCGAAGGCGGTCGCCAGCGTCGCATCGCGGGAATCGACGGAACGCGACGAGCCGCGATTGGCGTTGCCGGAATCGAGGTTCGAATTGTCGTAGGTCGTCCCCTTCGCGCCGACAAGGCGATTCACCGTAACGCCACTCGGGCGGCGAACTGCTAACGCGCACGGGGCTGACGCCTTCCCCGTCGAACGCATCCACGCCGAAGAGAATGGGGTTGTCGGCGTCGGCAAAATCGCCGCCGCTGCGGCTGAGCGTATACTGGCCGTTGTCCTGGTTGAACGCCAGGCCGTAGTTGGCGAGGAATGGGTTGTCGGAGCTTGGCGCATCGGACCAGCTGCTGCCGAAGTTGCCGTCGGAGATAAACAGCACGCCGCCGCCGTTGCGGACGTAATTGTCGATCGCGGTGATTTGCGCCGATCCGTAAACGGCGTTATTCGACGCCATGACGATGCCGGCGTATTGGGAGAGGTCGAGGTTCTGGAACTGGATCGGCGCCCCCGTCGTTTGGCCGGTGGACGGTGCGCCGGTTTCGAGGGGTTCTTTGACCTGCTGGACGGTGTAGCCTTGGCCGCGGAGCAGGTTCGCCAGCGTCGCCCAGCCGTGGTTGCCGGTGCTGGTGGAGGTGTTGGTGATGTCGGCGAGTTGCTCGGTGCGCTGGGTGTCGTTGGTGGCTTCGAGGAAGCCGCCGGAGCGGTCGGCACCGCGGACGAAGAGGATGGTGCCCGACGCCATCAGTCGGCGGCTTTCGAGTGGCTCGATGATGGAAGACATAAACGGCTCCTCCCTCCATCGTAGGACCACCAAACGAGGCAGGCCCGCTTCAGCGGGCCTGTTTTTCTCGATTGAATTTTTTCAGGGCCACTGAAGTAGCCCGGGCCGAGTGGGATTTATTCCACCGTCACGCTCTTGGCGAGGTTGCGGGGCTTGTCGACGTTGCAGCCACGCAGCACGGCCGCGTGGTAGGCGAGCAATTGCAGCGGCACCACGCTCAGCAGCGGCTGCAGCGGTTCGAGCGTGTCGGGGACGTAGATCACGTGGTCGCTATACCGGCGGATGTTTTCGTCGCCCTCCGTGGCCACCGCGATCACCACGCCGCCGCGGGCGCGGACTTCTTCGATGTTGCTGATGACCTTGTCGTACTGGTAGCCCTTGGTGGCGATGAAGACCACCGGCATGCCGTCGCTGATCAGGGCGATCGGGCCGTGCTTCATCTCGGCGGCGGGCATGCCCTCGGCGTGGATGTAGCTGATTTCCTTCAGCTTCAAAGCGCCTTCCAGCGCGATCGGGTAGTGATACCCGCGGCCGAGGAACAGCCAGTTCTCGCGGTCAATGAACTTGGCGGTGATGTCGCGGATGACGTCGTTCTGCTTGAGCACCTGGCGCATCTGGTCGGGAATCGCGGTCAGGCCGTTGATCAGCTCTTCGCACTGCTGCTGCCCCATGAACCGGCGGCGGCCGATGTAGATGGCGAGCATTGTCAGCGTGGCGAGCTGGCAGGTGAACGCCTTGGTGCTGGCGACGCCGATTTCCGGGCCGGCGTGCAGGTAGATGCCCGCGTCGGTTTCGCGTGCTATCGTGCTGCCGACAACGTTGACGATGCCCAGCGCCAGTGCGCCTTTGTCTTTCGCTTCGCGCAGCGCCGCCAGCGTGTCAGCGGTTTCGCCGCTCTGGCTGATCGCCAGCATCACCGTGCCTTCTTCCACCAGCGGATTGCGGTAGCGGAATTCGCTGGCGTAGGTGCATTCGGTGACGGTCTTGGCGAGGTCTTCGAAGAGGTAATCGGCGACCAGCCCCGCGTGCCAGGCCGTGCCTTGCGCGGTCATGATGAACCGGCGCGCCTTAGCGAGGTCGCGGGCGTAATTCGCCACGCCGCCGAGCACGATGCGGCCTTCACGGGCGTCGCAGCGGCCCCGCAGGCAGTTGGCGATCGCCTGCGGCTGCTCGAAGATTTCCTTCAGCATGTAGTGCTCGTACTCGCCGAGCTCGTACTCCTCGAGCTTGCTTTCCAGCTGCTGAATGGCGGGCGTGATTTCGACGTCGTCGATCGTGCTCGTCCGCAGACTGTCCGGCCGGAGCACGGCCATTTCGTTGTCGTTGAGGTAGATGACCTGGGCGGTGTGTTCGACGATGGCGGCGGCGTCGCTGGCGACGACGTATTCGTCATCCCCCACGCCGATGATCAGCGGGCTGCCCTTGCGTGCGACGACGAGGGTGTCCGGCTCGTCGCGGCTGAGGACGGCAATGCCGTACGTGCCCGTCACTTCGCCGAGCGCCGTCTGCACGGCCTTGGCGAGCAGCGACTGCCCCGCCGCCACTGCCGTGCCTTTGCTCTTGAGGTCTTCGTAAATGTGCCCGACCAGCACGGCGAGCACTTCCGTGTCCGTCTGGCTTTTGAACGTGTGGCCGACCGACTCGAGGTACTTTTTCAGCACCGAGTAGTTCTCGATGATGCCGTTGTGAACCAGCGCGATGGCGGATTTGTCGTCGGTGTGCGGGTGGGCGTTGGCTTCGGTCGGGGCGCCGTGGGTCGCCCAGCGCGTGTGCGCCATGCCGATGCGGGCCGGCGGGAGCGGGTCGGCTTCGGTGATCTTGGTTTCCAGGACGCTGATGCGGCCGACGGCGCGGCGCACGGCGATCTGGCCGGCGGAATCGACCACCGCCACCCCGGCGGAGTCATACCCGCGGTATTCCAGCCGCTTAAGGCCTTCGATCAAAACCGGCTGGCAAATCTTGCGACCGACGTAAGCAACAATCCCACACATGCAACGGCCTCCGTGACGCGGCAAAGATACCGCAAAAACGCCGGGCCGGCGATGGTCTGATAAATACCGTCGTGGAAATTGCACCGCCGAGCCGTGCAAAAAAAACGACACGAGCGATGCCCCCCGGATCGCTCGTGTCGTTGCTCAAATCTCACACATGAACGCCGCATGACGTTTGCGACGCGGTACTTAAGTCGCAGAATAATAGTGCAGCTATTGTTCCCATAACACCCCCGAAAATTGAGGGGATGCCCTGCGAACTGGAGTGCACCGGTTTTGGCGGATTGGCGATTGGCGGTTACATAGGGTGAACGCATGAACGCACGGCCCACGATCCTGTTCGCCGGCGGCGGCACGGGCGGACACCTCTACCCGGGCGTCAGCGTCGCCCAGGCGCTGGTCCGCCGATTCCCCAACGCACGCCCGCTTTTCCTCTGCACTACCCGCGCCATTGATGAAACCATCCTCGGCCCGACCGGGTTTGAGTTCATCAAGCAGCCCATTCTGCCGCCCGTTAAAAGCGTCGGCGGATTGCTGTCGTTCTGGAAGTCGTGGCGGGAAACCAAAGACCTGCTCAAACGCGTCGAAAAAGAAAATAGCCCCGCCGCCGTGCTCGGCCTCGGCGGGTATGCGGCGGGCCCGGCGGTGAAACTGCTGGCGGAGAAGAAAATCCCCGCCGCGCTGGTGAACCCCGACGTCATCCCCGGGAAGGCCAACCAATTCCTCTTCCGCTACGCGAGAAAATCTGCTGCCAGTTCGACGCCACCCGCAAGCAGATCCCGGCCGCCTATCACGACCGGATCGCCATCACCGGCTGCCCGATCCGCGATGACCTTCTCACGCCCACCCGCGAAGAAGCCGCCGCCCGCCTGGGCCTGGACGCACGGCTGAGCACGCTCACCGTCACCGGCGCCAGCCAAGGCGCGCAGACCGTCAATGAAGCCGTCCTGGAGTCGCTCCGCACCGCCAAGCTGCAAGGCTGGAACGTGCTGCACCTGGCCGGGAAAGATCACGCGGCCGCGGTGCGGCAAGGGTATCGCGACCTCGGCATCCCTGCCGTCGTCATTGATTTCACGCCCGCGATGGCGGACGTCTGGGCGGTGACCGATTTAGCCGTCGCCCGCGCCGGCGCCAGCACGTGCACCGAACTCACGGCGTGCGGCATCGCGTCGGTGCTCATGCCGTACCCGTTCCATAAAGACATGCACCAGCGGGCGAACGCGCAGGCGCTGGTCAACGCGCACGCGGCCGTGCTGATCGACGACGCCAAGGACCGCCGCATCAACGCCCAACGACTTCAGCCGGCGCTGACGAGCCTGCTGTACGACGCCGCCAAACGCCGCGCGATGGCGGACGCCGCCCGGTCGCTCGGCCGACGCGACGCCGCCGACGCGGTGGCCACAGAAGTCGCCGCACTCGCCGGCCTGGCGTGATTTGCCACGCCGCTCCTGTCCGCATCCGAAAATCGACCCGCGCACGGCCTGCCGGGCCTACGATTCGGGAACGGTCTTTCCCAGGCAGCCAGCGGAATGAGGAGCGTGCGGGCATTTTCGAAATGGGTTGCCGTCATCGGCGTGGCGCTGGTGATCGCCTGGGCCTTCTTCGACGTCGCCCGGCGATACGTCCACCACCGCCAGCAACTGTCGCAGCGGCCGATCGAATTGACGGTGCTCCACTGGGGCGACCCGACCGAAGACCGCATCGTTGCCGACCTCGTCGAGCGTTTCACGCAACAGCACGCCGACGTGCGAATCGTCCGCATTAACGCCGGCGAAAAAGACTTTCCGAACAAGCTCAAAACGCTGATGGCGGCCGGCACGCCGCCGGACGTTTTTTATCTCAAACCCGCCCTGCTGCCCGAACTCGCCGAGAACAAACTGCTTGAGCCGCTGGACTGCTATTTCGACCCCGAACCGGCGCAATGGAAGACCGACTTCTGGCCGCTGCTGATCAGCGCAATGCGCTACGACCCCGCCACCGGCGCGCTCGGCCACGGGCCGCTCTGGGGTCTGCCCAAGGACTTCACGACGGCGGGCTTCTACATCAACGTCGACCTCTTCGAACGCGCAGGTGTCGATTGGCGCGACATCCAATCCCACGGCTGGGACTGGCCACGCTTCGAGGCGGAGATGAAAAAAATCACCGCCCTCACCGGCACGCCCGGCTTCGAAGGCCGCACGATCTACGGCACGCAGTTCCAACTCTGGCACGAATCGCTTCGCAATATTCTCTGGACCTACGGCGGCGAATTCTTCGCGACCAAGCCCGACGGCACGCCGGATTACGCGCACCTGGCGCTCGACTCGCCCGGCTCACAGGCCGCGCTCAATGTCATCCGCCGAATGCGGCTCGACGACAAAACCGCATTCAACGCCACCGGCATCGCCAAGGACGGCGGGCAGGAATTCAAAGTCGGCAATGTCGGCTGCATCGGGCCCGTCGGGCAGTGGTTCGTGCCGCAACTCGAAGTGCTGAACAACCTGCGCTGGGACATCGTCCCCGTGCCCCGCGGCACCCAGGCGGCGAGCCAAACCTTCTACAACGGCTGGGCGATGGCGGCGCACGGCAAGCACCCGGACAAGTCCTACGAACTGATCCGCTTCCTCTGCGGCCGCGACGGACAAGTGCAACAGGCCCGCGCGGGGCTGGGCATTCCGGCGTTGCAGAGTGTCGCCAAGTCCGACGATTTTCTCCGCCCGCCGACGCGGCCGGTGCGCAGCGAGCAGGTTTTCCTCGACGCCATTCCGCACGCCCGCGTCGGCAATCTGCCGAAGCAGAGCGAATTCACACAGATCGTCCAAAGCGACCTCGACCTGGCCATCCTCGCCGGCCGACTCACCACCCAACAGGCGGCGGAGCTGACGCAGGCGGACTGGTCCAAAGAACTCAATTCGCCGCTGCGCACCCATGACTGGCCTAAGATGCCGTGGGGATTACTGATGTCGGCGGTCGGCGTGTTTGTTGTGGCGGCCGTGCTGGCGGTCTGGTGGAAGGCGCGACGCGAACACCTCGGCGCGATCGACCGCGCCAGCGAACGCAGCGGCTTCGCGTTCATCGCGCCGTGGCTCGTCGGCTTTGCCGTCTTCACCCTCGGGCCGATGCTGATTTCGCTCGTCCTCGCGTTCAGCCAGTGGAGCGGCATGGTGCCGATCGGCGATGCGAAATTCGTCGGCGCGGCGAACTTCAAACAACTCTTCGCCTACGACCCGCTGTTCATCCAGTCCCTGAAAGTGACGGCGTATTTTGTCATCCTGGGCGTGCCGATTTCGCAAGTGGCCGCGTTGCTGATCGCCCTGCTGATGAACAATCAGGTGCGAGGCATCGGCCTGTTCCGCACGGTCTATTTCGTGCCGAGCGTCGTCAGCGGCGCCGCACTGGCCGTGCTTTGGCTGCAACTGTTCAACAACGAGTACGGGCTGATCAACAAGCTGCTGGCGCCCGTCACGCACTTGTTCAACACGAACCCGCCGAACTGGTTCGGCTATGACATTCTGCCCGACGGCACGAGCATCAACGACGCCGCCCGCTGGGCCATGCCGGGCTTTGTTCTCATGGGCCTCTGGGGCGTCGGCAGCGGCATGCTGATTTACCTCGCCGGCCTCAAGGGCATCAGCCCGAGCCTCTATGAAGCCGCCCGCATCGACGGTGCCGGCCCACTCCGCCGCGCGTGGAACGTCACGTTGCCGATGCTCAGCCCGCTGATCTTCTACAACCTGGTCATGGGCCTGATCGGCAGCTTCCAGGTCTTCACGCAGGCGTACATCATGACCGGGCCGGGGCCGGAAAATTCAACGCTTTTCTACGTTCTCCAGCTCTACCGACAGGCGTTCGAATATCACAACATGGGTTACGCCAGCGCGATGGCCTGGGTGCTGTTCGTACTGGTGCTGGTGCTGACGCTTGGCGTGTTTCGGGGTTCAAAAAAGCTCGTTTATTACGAAGGACTGCGGTGAGCTTTCTGGTCCCCTCTCCCGGTATTGCCGGGAGAGGGTTAGGGTGAGGGCCGCTCTTCGGCAGAGTCAATGACAATCGTCAGACTCAATCAATAATGTTCGAACGTCCGACTCAATCTTCGCCTTCCAAGCCGATCGTCGCCGGCCCTCACCCTAACCCTCTCCCGGCCGTACCGGGAGAGGGAATCAAAGGCCGTGCGACCTCCACGGGCAACTTACTGGTTTATGCCATTTTAATGCTCGGCAGCCTGGCGTTTCTGACGCCCTTTTATTTCGTCCTCAACAGCAGCCTTAAAACCGATGCCGACGTGCAGCGTGGCGACTTTGTGACGCCGGTCACCGCGCCGCAATGGCACAATTATGGCGATGCCATGCAACGGCTCGGCCTCGACACTGCGGACAAAATCATCCCGGCGTTCCCGGCACTCTCCAACACGATCGTCATCACTACGCTGACCATCTTCGGCCAGATTTTGAGTTGTTCGCTCGTCGGGTTCGGCTTCGCGCGGTTTAAATTCCGTGGCCGCGATGTGCTGTTTATCGTCATGATCAGCACGATGATGCTGCCGGCACAGGTCACGATGATCCCGCTGTTCGTCGGCTTTAAAACGCTCGGCCTGATCGATACGCTCTGGCCCCTCGTGCTGCCGAGCTTTTTCGCGTCGCCGTTTTTCGTTTTCATGTTCCGGCAGTTTTTCAGCCAGATTCCTGAAGAATTGATCGAAGCCGCGCGCATCGACGGCTGCAGCAACTGGCGAATCTACTGGCAGTTCATGCTGCCACTGAGCGGGCCGGTAATCGCGATCGTCGCCATCTACACCTTCCTCGGCAGCTGGAACGACTTCCTCGGCCCGCTGATCTACCTCAACAGCCCCGACAACCGAACACTCGCCCTGGCCCTCAACAGTTTCAAAGGCCAGTACGGCACGACCGACATGCACCTGCTCATGGCCGCCAGCGTCATCTGCATGGTGCCCTGCGTGCTGCTGTTTTTCTCAGCACAGAAATACTTCGTGCAAAGCGTCGCCCAGTCCGGCGGGAAGTAAACGCCTATTCGTTCACCGATGCCGTCTCAACCTGCTTGGGCTTCTCGTACAGCTTCGCGTTGTAGGCGTACAGGTGTTCGGCAACGTTCGGCGGCGGCAGTGGCAGGTCGCCGCTCGCGGGAACCTGCAGATATTGCAGCGACTGTTCCAGGATATTCGTCGCCGCCGGTGCGGCCACCGTGCCGCCGAAGTGCGCGAGCGATTTATCCGGGTCGTGAACCACAACGGCGATTACCAGCCGCGGGTTTTCGAACGGTGCGCCGCCGATGAAACTGCTGGTGTAGTTGCTTTCGTTATATTGGCCATTCACTGCACTGTGAGCGGTGCCGGTTTTTCCGAAGATGTTATAGATGCTGCCCCGCGCCTTGCTGGCCGTGCCGCGAATGAGGACGTCGCACAGCACGCGGCGAACGTCCGCCGACACGGCCGAGTCGACCACCTGCGGGCAGGCGCTGAACGGCTTGCGTGGCACGGTCGGCAGCAGGCGGCCGTTTTCGTCGAGCGTGCCGCCGATGACGTGCGGATCGACCAATCGGCCGCCGTTCGCGTAGGCGCACATGCCCCGCGCCAGTTGCAGCGGCGTCACGCGCATCTCATAGCCTTGGCTGACAGATTCGGTGCTGAAACGATTCCACTTTTTAAGCGGATTGAGCAGCCCCGAATCCTCGGCCGGCAGTTCGATGCCGGTGCGTTGGCCGTACTTAAATCCGTTGAGTGCGTTGTAAAGGCCCGTGTTCCCCAGGCGTTGGCCGAGCATGCACATGCCGATGTTCGACGATTTCACGAGCACGTCCCAGAGGGCGAGCTTTGAATAGCCGTGAACGTCGCGAATGATGCGATGCCCGTACCCCGCCGGCCAGGCGTCGCCGCCGGTGGTGAAGACTTCGTCCACGTGCGCGTCACATGGTTCTGTAGTGCCGGCCCGACGATGAAGGGCTTGATCGTGCTGCCGGGCTCGTAAGGCACAACAACCGCGCGGTTCAGCCGTGCCGCGGCGGGCGTTTCGTTCAGCGCCTGCGGGTTGTAAGTCGGATAGTTCGCCAGCGCCAGCACGTCGCCGGTGAACGGGTCCATGACGACGGCTTCGCCGCTCTTGGCGCGGAATTTTTCGCACGTATCGGCGAGTTCTCGCTCGACGAGCGTCTGAATGTTCGCGTCAATCGTCAGCACGACCTGCTGGCCGTGCTTGGCGGGCTTGTAGTCGTCGGCGTCAACAAAAAGCGGCCGGCGGCGGGCGTCTTTGAGCGTTCGCTTGGTGCCGTCCGTGCCGGAGAGCATCTTGTTAAACTTCAGCTCAACGCCTTCCAACCCACGACCGTCATTACCGACGCCGCCGAGGATGTGGGCGGCCACAGAACCCATCGGGTAGTAGCGGACGTTGAACGGCGTGAAGCCGGTGCCGGGGAGATCAAGCTTTTCGATCTCCTTCACGGCATTGGCGTCAAGATTGTCGGCGATGCGGACGAACCGGCTGTCCGCGCGGTCCGAGAGCATTTTCTGAATTTCGAATGCGTCGCGACCGATGATTTTGGCGAGTTTGGCGACGGCCTCGTCCATGGCGAGGTACGGGTCACGCCCTTCCGCCTGGAACTGCTCGGCCATGAATTTAGGATCGACGAAGACCGACTGCGCCTGCACCGTCCCCGCCATCAGCAGGCCGTTGCGGTCAAAAATACTGCCCCGCCGGGCGTAAAGCGGCTCGGCCTGGAACTGCTGCCGCTTCGCGCGGGCGCTGTTCTTTTCCGACCCCGTCGACTGCAGATAGCCGACACGAGCACCCAAGGCGACCATCGCGCTTGCGATGACGCCGAAGACCAAGACCGCGCGTGCTGGAGAAGGAGCGACCATGCCGTCCGATAAGATCGGCCGAATGCCCCGCCGAACTTCAGGAATGACAAGAAATCAGCAATCGGAGGGATTTCTAAACGCCAAGAGCCCCGGGTCTGTAAGGACCCGGGGCTCTTGTGAATGTAAAGGCTGGCAGTGACCTACTTTCCCGCAGATGCAGTATCATTGGCTCCGCAAGCTTAACGACCGTGTTCGGAATGGGAACGGGTGTGACCTTACGGATATAGCCACCAGCCAATCCCGTCGGCCGGCTTTCGTCGGCCGACGGGAGTTTGAACTCGTGAATGCGAGGCACTCGCAGCCCTGACTCATCGTCAGAGGTGTTTTATAGTTTTTGATCGTCTTCGTCGCGTTATCGCTTCGAGCACACTTTTCGTATTCCGTCAGTCGATCGTCGATCGTCTCAGTCTTCGTCTTTAGCATTTCACTATCGACTATCAACTATTGACTATCAACTTCGTCTGACGGTGATCGATAAAAGTGGTCAAGTCGATCGACCGTTAGTACCGGTAACCTGAAGCTATTTCTAGCCGTACAGCTCCGGCCTATGTACCGGGTAGTCTACCCGGGGTCTCAGGGGAATCATAATCTTGCAATTGGCTTCACGCTTAGATGCTTTCAGCGTTTATCCGTTCCTGACATAGCTACCCAGCCGTGCCCTTAGCAGGACAACTGGTACACCAGGGGTCAGTACCTCCTAATCCTCTCGTACTAGGGAGATATTTGCGTCAAGATTCCTACGCCCGCAACAGATAGGGACCGACCTGGCTCACGCCGGTCTGAACCCAGCTCGCGTACCACTTTAATTGGCGAACAGCCAAACCCTTGGGACCGCCTACAGCCCCAGGATGTGATGAGCCGACATCGAGGTGCCAAACCGCATCGCCGCTGTGGGCGCTCGGATGCGATCAGCCTGTTATCCCCAGCGTACCTTTTATCCGTTGAGCTATGGCCCTTCCACACGGGACCACAGGATCACTTAGACCGCCTTTCAGCTCTGCTCGTGCCGTAGCACTCGCAGTCAAGCCCGCTTCTACCTATGCGCTCGACGGACGATTGCCAACCGTCCTGAGCGGGCCTTTGTACTCCTCCGTTACTCTTTCGGAGGAGACCGCCCCAGTCAAACTAACCGCCTAGCAGGGTTCCCTGCCCGGATTCACGGGTCAGGGTGAGATGACGATAATAAACAGGGTGGTATTTCAACGGTGGCTCCCTGTTGGCCGGAACCAACAGATCAACGCCTCCCACCTATCCTACGCAGTTTACAACCGGCATCACTACCAGGTTATAGTAAAGGTGCATGGGGTCTTTCCGTCTTGCTGCGGGAAGGCGGTATCTTCACCGCCACTTCAATTTCACCGAGTCTGCGGTTGAGACAGCGACCAAGTCGTTACGCCGTTCATGCACGTCGGAACTTACCCGACAAGGAACTTCGCTACCTTAGGACCGTCATAGTTACGGCCGCCGTTTACGGGGGCTTGAGTCGGCAGCTTCGGGCCGAAGCCCTGACCGCCTTCCTTAACCTTCCCGCACCGAGCAGGCGTCATTCTGTATACATCCTCTTGCGAGTTAGCACAGAACTGTGTTTTTGATAAACAGTCGCCCAGTCTGATTTTTGCACCCTCTCATTGCTGAGGAGGGACCACTTCTCCCGAAGTTACGTGGTCAGATTGCCTAGTTCCTTAACCGCAGTTCTCTCGAGCGCCTTAGGATACTCTCCTCACCTACCTGTGTCAGTTTTAGTACGGACAATCATGTCGTCCCCAGAACGCTTTTCTCGGCCCCATATTGCAAGACTTCGCCAACAAAGCGGGCTCGATCTTTCGAAACCCCCACAACTAACCGGGGGCCCTTGGTCAATGAGGCGCACGTCTGGTTCAACCTTCATGATCGGTGCAGGAATATTAACCTGCTGTGCATCGACTACGCCCTTCGGCCTCGTCTAAGCTCCCGACTAACCCTGGGCGGATTTACCTTCCCCAGGAAACCTTAGGTTTTCGGCGTGCAGGATTTTCACCTGCATTATCGTTACTCATACCGGCATTCTCACTTGCACACGCTCCACCGCTCCTTACGGTACGGCTTCTACGCTGAGTGCAACGCTCTTCTACCGCTGTCTTACGACAGCACGCTGCTTCGGTTAACTGCTTATTCCCGATCATTTACGGCGCTACTCTACTCGACCAGTAAGCTATTACGCACTTTTTAAATGGTGGCTGCTTCTAAGCCAACATCCTGGTTGTCACAGTAGAATAACTTCCTCACGAACTGAGCAGTTATTTGGGACCTTAGCAGGCGCTCAAGGTTGTTTCCCTCTCGACCGCGAAGATTATCCCTCGCGGACTCACTCCCGAGATAGTCTTAATAGTATTCGGAGTTTGGTAGGGACAGGTAGGCGGGTAGCCCCCTGTTCCCTGTCAGTAGCTCTACCCCTATTAAGTAGTTGCTCGAGGCTGCCCCTAAAGGCATTTCGAAGAGAACCAGATATCTCCCCGTTTGATTAGACTTTCACTCCTCCCCACAGGTCATGCCAGAACTTTTCAACGTTCACGGCTTCAAGCCTCCCGCTCCTGTTACGGAGCGTTCACTCTGCCCATGGGTAGATCACGGGGTTTCGGGTCGTTTGCCAGCGACTTAAGACGCCATCTTAAGACTCGCTTTCGCTACGGCTCCGTGTCGTAAACACTTAGCCTCGCCGCGGACAAACACTCGCCGGTCCATTATGCAAAAGGTACGCCGTCACACGTGTCTTGCGACATAGTGCTCCGACCGCTTGTAAGTGTGTGGTTTCAGGTACTTTTAACTCGGCTAACAGCCGTGCTTTTCACCGTTCAATCGCCCTACTTGTTCACTATCGGTCATCGAGGAGTATTTAGCCTTGGCGGGTGGTCCCGCCGGTTTCACACGGAGTTTCACGAGCTCCGTGCTACTCTGGTACGCCTCTCAAAGCCTTATTCCATTTTCGCCTACGGGGCTTTCACCCTGTTTCGCCCGACTTTCCAGACGGTTCGACTAATGGTTTTACAGCTCAAGGCGCCCTCAACCCCAGGACGAATCCTGGTTTGGGCTCATCCGATTTCGCTCGCCGCTACTCACGGAATCAATGTCTTTTTCTTTTCCTGCAGGTACTTAGATGTTTCAGTTCCCTGCGTTCGCTCCTGACAGCTATGAATTCACTGCCAAGTACCCTTGCGGGTGGGTTTCCCCATTCAGAGATCTCCGGGTCATAGTCTGGTTGCCGACTCACCGGAGCATTTCGCAGGCTCCCACGTCTTTCATCGCCTCTCGATGCCAAGGCATCCACCACACACCCTTAGTAACTTGACCACAATTATCGATCACCGTCGTCCGATACCGAACCCGACCGCCTCACCGGGGAAGTTACTCCCGACTCATCAGCCAAACTCGGCACCGTTAAGCCCCGGGCGGGGGTAACGGCTCCTCCCAACGTTCGGGCAAAAAACCGAACGCCGGAGCGGATCAACAAAGGTCTTTATCTGTCACCGAAAAGGTGCTCGACGCGAATCACACCGAACCCGCCGGCCGAAGCCAGCAAGCCCAGCACAATCGCGAACGAAAACTTTCTTTCAATTCATCCAACTTCCCGTTGGACGTCAAAACCTTGTGCCTCTTCATTCACTTGTCAAAGAACCCCAACCCCGAAGGATCAGGCCGCGTGAAGCGGAGGGATGGTCGTCGCAACGGCCAGCCGTCCGGCTCAGGCTATCGAAGGCGGCTTCACCGCAACTTCTTGCCAACTCGTCGTTTCCGACGTTTGGGTCGAACATCTTACCGACCCGTTTTGAACTGTCAAGCTCTTAAAACTTGTCGTTTTTTCGACTCGTTTTCCCGCAGTGCTTGGCGGCAAAGCGGGAGAGGGAATATATAAAACTGGCAGAGGAATGCAAGTGGCTGGAATCTATTTTTCGTAACTAGGCCAAAACGCCCTACTCCCCTGCCCGCTGGCAGGCGATCAATCGAATTCGTCGCCGCGGAACATGCTGCCGAGGTACGTGCTGCGAACGCCGTGGTCATTGATAAGTTCGCGGGGCGTGCCTTCCTTGAAGACCTGGCCGTCGCTGATGATGAGGGCTCGGTCGCATACCCGCAGGGTTTGGGCGACGTTGTGATCCGTGATCAGCACCGTTTTGCCGAATTCGTCGCGAAGCCGCTGGACTTCCCGCTGGAGGTCTTCGACGGCAATCGGGTCGACGCCGCTGAAAGGTTCGTCCAGCAGAATCAGCTGTGGCTCCGTCGCCAGCGCCGGGCAATCTCCAGTTTCCGACGCTCGCCACCCGACAAAGTCTCGGCCAGCTGAGCTTTCTGGCGGGTGAGGCCGTACTGCGAAAGCAGCTTCTCGGCGGTTTTTACGCGCATAGGCCGGCGGAGGTTGCGGGTCTCCAGGATCGCCAGAAGGTTTTGCAGAACCGTAAGTTTCCGGAAGTCGCTGCGTTCCTGGGACAGGTACCCGATCCCGAGGCGGGCGCGTTTGTACATCGGCAGGTGCGTGACGTCGTGGGTGTTGAAGGCGACCGCCCCGCTGTCAGGCACGACCATGCCGAGAATCATTCGGAAAGTCGTGGTTTTCCCGGCGCCATTTCGGCCGAGCAGGCCGACGATCGTCTGCTGGCCGAGCGAGAAGGAGACCTCGTTCACAACATTTCGGCCGTTGTAGACCTTGATCAGCTTGGTGACTTCGAGCAGGTTCATAGGCCAACAACCCTCCAAAACGGTCACCGCACAGCATCGCCCGGGCGGGCCAAAAATCAAGCCGATCGCATTGTGGATAACTCGTGAACAACTCCGCAAATCGTGTAATCAGAATGGGCTACGTGAGCTCCGAGTTAACGCGGTAGGTCCGATAAAGATGCCTGGCCGGACTATGCCGATTATCGACATGAAATTCATTTAACGCGATAAGTATTTTCAAATTAGTCATTTAAGACCAAATTGATCGCCCTCGGCGTTCGCAAAATCCCCCATTTTCTTGAGGAATCCGGGCCGCCCCTTAACGGGAACTGCATAAATGACTGAAGGCAGAGCCCGGGCGGAGCGGCTGTGGATAACTTGGCGAAAACCGCTGGAAATTCCTAGGGTTTTCAGGCGTTAAATTTTTTGCATCAGGGAAACAGCAACTGTATGGTGGTTTTTATCACCTCGGCGGTGTAGCGCCGCGACGTGTTCTCGTCGCGGCCGAGCTTTAAGCGGGCGTCGTTCAACCCCGCTCATGTCTTGTCTGAAAGGTTGGGGCCTATGGCCACGGGAAAAGTGAAGTGGTTTAACGACCAAAAGGGTTTCGGTTTCATCTCCATGGATGACACCGGCAAGGACGTTTTCGTCCACCACTCGGTCATCCAAGGCGACGGTTTCAAGACCCTGCGCGACGGCGAAGTCGTCGAGTACGATTACGAGGAAGGCCCCAAAGGCATTAAAGCCACGCGGGTCGCCCGGTCGGCCGCCGCGGTCGCGGCCAGTCAAAGGCACTGAGGTTCGTCGCAATTGATCTCGTCTCAAGGGGGCGAATCAACGCAATTTCGATCGCCGTACCGCCGAATGATTTCGGCCGCGGTGGTCATTTGCGCGCCACCTCGGCCGAATAAAATCGAAAAACACGCCGCCGACTTGGCGACGGAATCGGTCACCCCCCGGCCGAGTTTTGTCGTCGAGCCCGGCGGCGGTTTTGTTAGCGCGGCGACTTCGTCGATACCTCGCCGGGAGAATCGCCCCATTCGCCCCGTTATTCCGCCGGCGATTTACGCCCCCGCCGCTTTGGCGGGCACGGCTTTTTTCACGGGTTTCGCCGGGAAAATGCCCCGAAAAACCGCCGCCAGCGCCGCCGCCTGGGCGACCCGGTCGTCGCCGGCGGGCGGGTCGAGCACGACGTAGCCGCCAAACCCGATGCCCGCCAATCGCCGGGCATAGTCGGCCAGATTTTCGAGCGGCGATCGCACGCGAACCAGGCCGATCCGCAGGTTCAGCGTCGGGATCACCCGCGACGGCACGCTGCCGTCGGCCTGGGCGCGGTCGAGGTCGAGCGCGACTTTCACCCGCGGGTGGTGCGCCGCTTCCAGCAGCCGCCAAATCTCCGGCGAATTGCGGAACGCCCCGCCGTTCTCGATGTAAATCTCGGCGTTCGTGCCGGCCAGCGTCTCGGCGAGCCGGCTCAGTTGCGGGCCGAGTTTAGCGGGCGAATCGTCGCCGGGCGGAAGGACGACATAGCCGCCGTCGGGCACGGCGACACTTGTCGTCGTCAGGTTGCCATGCGTCTGCGTTTCTGCCCGGTGCCCGACGACGGCAATTCCGGCCACGCTTGCGGCCTGGGCGTCGGCGCCGGCGATTTCGATGCCGACGAGGCCGTCGATGGCGGCGGGGTCGAACGTTTCACCGGGCCGGGTCGCAAAGACAAAGCGGAACATGCCGCCGATCCTACCGGCCGGCCGGGCGACACGGAACCGTCAGGCCGGTCGGGCCGCACGGCAGGCCCCTGCCGAAGCCGCTCGGCCTCTGCGGCGAACGCCCCGGCGGCCGCGCCGTCGCCGTCCGCGATCGCCAGTTTCGCCCGCGCGACCGCCACGCTGTACGAGGCCGGCGTGATTCGGTCGGCATCGTCGAGCATTCGGTGTAGCGTCGCCCGGGCGGCTTTGTCGCCCGCAATTGCCGGCTCATCCAGGCGAAGCCTCACGACCTCGGCGATCGTCCGTGCCGACCGCGGGTGGTCGGCCAGTGTCGTCTCCCAGGCGGTGCGTTCGTCGCGCCACCGCCCCGCCACCCGCCAGCACAGGCCGATCTCCAGCAGAAGCACCGCGACGACGCCCGCTTGGAGCGGCCCGCGCCACTCACGCACCTTCGGCAGCAGGCCGGCCAGGATCAGGCAGAGGCCGACGCTCGGCAGATAAAGCGTGCGCTCCGCCGCCAGCATGCCGATCGGCACGAACTGGGCGATCGGCAGTAGAAACACGCCGAGCAGCACCAGCCCGCCGCGCGTTGCCCGGCCGGCGGCGTCAGGCGGACGCGCGATTCGCTGGGCCACAATCGCCGTCGCCAGGAGCGCGAAGAATTCGATCGTGCCGCCCGCCAGCAAACGCTCGCGGAGATGGCCGTAGTAAATCGTCTGTTTCCACGGCAGCAGCATCAGGCGGAGGTCGGTCGCGAGTGCGACGATGATCGCCACGAAGCGCCCGCCGACGCCCTCACCGCCGGCCGTCACGCCCGGCACCCATTCGCCGTGCAGCACCAGCCAACGCATCGGCAGGTAGACCGCGAGCGCCGCCAGCATCGCCCAGACCGCCCCACTCGGCCGACGCCGGCCGGGCACCGTTTGCAGCCACCAGACCGCCAACGGCAAGGCGACGGCGGACTCTTTGAAGCCGAGCGAGAAAAAGAACATCGCCGCGATCGCGCCGGTTCGCCACGCGGACTGCCGGCCATCGCTCGACGGGCGACTGGCCAGGCAGATCGCCGCGATCGCCAGCACCGCCGCCCAGAGATCGGCCTGTCCGTAAACGGTGGCGACGGCTTCGGCGTGGATCGGGTGCGCCGCGAACGCCGCCGCCGCCAGCCAAGCCCGCCCGTCACGGCCGGCGGTGTCGCCCGTGCCCGCCCCGGCAAACAGGCGTGCCGCCAGTCGCCAGACGCCCAGCGTGGCGACGGCGTGAAGCAGCAGGCTGACGACTCGATACACCCAGAGCCGCTCGCCGAACGCCAGCCGTTCTAGGCCGAGCGTCACCAGCGTGAGTGGCCGCCAGAGCCCGCCGGCGAAGAGGTCGCCCCAGTAACTTTGTCCGAAAAGTGGCGGCAAATCCGCCAGCGAATGCACGCCCGCCAGCCGAAGCCGCAGCAGCGGAAGATCGTCTTCGATCGGCCCGTTCGACACAGCCGGCAGAAACGCCAGGCCCGCCAGCAGCACCAGCAGCCCCGCCGCCAACGCCGGCCGCCGCCCGCTCACGCCCGCCGACGCCGTTGCAGGCCGTAATACGCCGAAACCGCCCCAAGGCCGGCGATCAGCACCGAAGGTTCCGGGACCGCGTTGGCGTAGCGGAGGTCGTCGATCAGCATCGTGCCGTATTGCCCGGAATTGATCGTGAAGCTACCGAACGGCGTGTCTGATTCGAACGCGAACGTCGCCCCGCTCGGCGACGCCGTGTGAGTTGTGCTGAACGTCCCCAACGCCAGCGTGCCGGCCGCGTCGGAGTAGAGCGTCACGGTATTAGCGCCGTTGTAAAACTCCGTCCAGGCGACCTGATTCACCGGCTGACTGAAGCTGAACAACGTGCTCGTCACCGCCGTGTGCGGCACCGTCAGGTTGTTGCCGAACCGGTAAAAATAGCCCGGCGACGGCACGGAGAGCGTCAAGGCAAGTTCGGTGTATTGCGTGGTTTGCGTCGGACTCGCGGCCAAGCTGTCGAACGTGACGGTCGGTGCGGCCACTGGCAGATTCGACGCGGGAATCACGCTGACAGTCGTCGCGACGGCCACCGACACAGTAACAACGGCGGCGGCGGCCGCGATGGATTTGTGGAACAAGCTTTCCCCTGCAAAACGACATTATTCGCCGCACGGCGGCCCTCGGCCGGCGCGGCTATCGAATCACCATAACACGCACAGTTCCGGGCGACGAATCTGCGGAGCCCCAACTGCGGGCAGACCAAAACGCTTGCCGCTGAAGCGTCGCGGCCTTCTCACGCCCGCCGACGCCGTTGCAGGCCGTAATACGCCGACACCGCCCCAAGGCCGGCGATCAGCACCGAAGGCTCCGGCACCGCGTTGGCGTAGCGGAGGTCGTCGATCATGTAACTGCCCGTGCCGCCAACGGCAATCGAGAAGCTTCGGAATGAAGTATCCGAACCGAACGCGAAACTTTCCCCTTGCAGATACGTTTTCGTCGTGTGAATCGCACTAAATGTGCCGAGCGATTGCGTACCAGCAGCATCAGAAAACAGAGTTACGGCCGTAACCGGTTGCAGATATTCAGTCATGGCGATCTGCGACACCGGCGAATCAAATGAAAAAAGCAACGTCGGTGTCGCAGTACTCCAAGTGCTCATAACAACAGTCGAGCCCGGGATAAACGACGGAACGTAACCCGCCATCCGCGTGGCCGTCACAGTGAGGCCAAGTTCCTGGTAGGACGTCGCCATCACGCTTTCGCCTACTGGCAGACTCTCAAATTGCACACGTGGTGCATTGGAAGGCAACGACGAAGTCGGGATGATCGAAACGGTCGCCGCGACGGCTGCGGAGACGCTGGCGAGGGCGGCGACGGCCGCGATGGATTTGTGGAACAAGCTTTCCCCTGCAAAACGGCAATGTCTGCGCGCGGACAACCCCTGCCGGCGCGATTAAGGGTTTACCATAACACGCACCGGCAGGGGCGGCCAATTTTCAAAAGTGCGGGCGTTTAAACCGTGGCCGCTTCTTTGGGCTTGGCGGTTTGTCGGGTGGCGTATTCCATGGCGGCCTGGGTGAGGCCGACGAACAGCGGGCTCGGGCGGAGCGGGCGGCTGGTCATTTCCGGGTGCGCCTGCGTGCCGACGAAGAACGGATGAACCTCGGTCGGCAGTTCGAGCATCTGCATGATCGGCTGCGTCGGGTGCTTGCCGCTGAAGATCAGGCCGCCCTCTTCGAGCTGGGTGATGTACTTCGGGTCGACTTCGTAGCGGTGGCGGAAGCGCAGGCGGCACTTTTCGCTGTATTCGAAGAGTCGGCTGACGAAGCTGCCCTTTTTGAGTTCGACGTCTTTCCCGCCGAGCCGCATGTTCCCGCCGAGGCCTTCGATTTTCTTTTGTTCCGGCAGCACGTCGATGACGCTGCGGTTGCCATGCGGGTCAAACTCGGAGCTGCTGGCGTCGGTCATGCCGCAGACATTGCGGGCGTATTCGATGACCGCCATCTGGAAGCCCAGGCAGATGCCGAGGTACGGCAGCTTGTTCTCACGGGCGTACCGAATGCACTCGATTTTGCCCTCGGTGCCGCGGCTGCCGAAGCCGCCCGGCACGATGATGCCGTGGCAGTTCGCCAGGCGTTTGGCGACATTGCTGCGGTCGACCTGGGTGGTGTCGATCCATTCGAGGTTGACGTTCACGCCGAGGTGGACGCTGCAGTGTTCGCACGCCTTCATGATGCTGGCGTAGGCGTCGCGGGTGCTGATGTATTTGCCGGTGACACCGATGGTGACGGTTTTTTCCTTCGGCGGCTGGATGCGGTCGACGAACCACTGCCAGCGGCCGCGTTCGCGGTCTTCCTTGGCCTGGTCGACGCGGTCGTGGAGGTCGAGGATGGTGAGCACTTCTCGGTCAATGCCGACGGTGCGGAGGCTGTCGGGGACGAGGTAGATGCTCGTCTGGTCGTGCATGGAGAAGACGCGCTTCATGGGCACGTTGGCGAACATGGAGATTTTCTGGCGGACCTTTTCGTTCACCGGGTTGCCGGCACGGCAGGCGATGACGTGCGGGTGGACGCCGACTTCCATCAGCTTCCGAATGCCGAGCTGGGCGGCCTTGGATTTTTGTTCGCCGAGCGTGCCGGGTTCCAGGACGTAGGTGAGGGCGACGAACATCGCCGAGCCTTCGCCTTCTTCATAGGCGAGTTGTCGGCAGGCTTCGAGGTAGAAGGAGTTTTCGTAGTCGCCGACGGTGCCGCCGACTTCGACGAAGATGACATCGGCCTGGGATTTGACGGCGAGTTCGCGGAGTTTGAGTTTTACTTCACCGACGACGTGCGGGATGACCTGCACGTCGCGGCCGAGGTAATCGCCGCCGCGTTCTTTGCGGAGCACGCCGGAGAGGATTTGGCCGTTGGTGGTGTAATGGGTGGCGTTGAGGTCCTGGTCGAGGAGGCGCTCGTAGGTGCCGAGGTCCATGTCGGTTTCCAGGCCGTCGTCGAGGACGAAGACTTCGCCGTGGCGGTACGGGTTGAGCGTGCCGGAGTCGATATTGAGGTACCCCTCCATCTTGATCGGCGCGACGCGCAGGCCCTTGTCCTGCAGGAGCTTGGCGAGCGAAGACGAGAAGATGCCCTTGCCCAGTCCGGACATGACCGTGCCGAGCACGAACACGTACTTATGGTGCCCGCGGCGGTAGCCATCGGGCATCGGGGTATAGAACTCCGATTCGTCCTGCTGATTGCCGAGGCGGCCGAGCATTTCGGTGGAAGCCATGTGAATTCAGTGGGCAGTGGGCAGTGGGCAGTGGGCAGGAAAGACACGAAGAAACGTATTTTCCTGCCCACCGCCCACTGCTACCTGCCCACTCTCCTTAAAAATTCTTCGTACTGTTCTTTCGTATCGATGCCGTGTGTGGCCTGGGCGACGGGCATGACGTAGATCCGTTTGCCGTGTTCCAGGGCACGTAATTGTTCGAGACGTTCCGTCGTCTCAAGGAACGTCGGCTTCCAGCCGGCGAATTCGAGGAGAAAGCTGCGGCGGTAGGCGTAGATGCCCAGGTGCAGCTGGTATTTGCCCGCGTCGGCGACCGCCTTGTCGCGATCGAACGGCGCGACCGAGCGGCTGAAGTATAACGCGTGGCCGCTCAGCGTGGTGACGACCTTCACCATGTTCGGATTGGCGACGTCTTCGAGCGTTTTAAACGGCGTGGACGCGGTGGCCATGTCGTCGGCGGTGACTTCCATGTGCCGAATGAGCCCGTCAACGACCGACGGCTCGATTTCGGGTTCGTCGCCTTGCACGTTCACGACGATGTCGTCTTCCAGATCTTCAGCCACTTCGGCGATGCGGTCGGTGCCGCTCTGGTGCGTGGGGCTGGTCATGACGCACTCCGTCCCGAACGGTTTCAGGGCGTCGACGATGCGCTGGTCGTCGGTGGCGACGAGAATCCGCCTCACATTTTTACACTGGCGACACTGGTCGACCACGTGCTGGACGAGGGGACGGCCACTCTCAGACGCCAAGACTTTCTTGGGAAAACGTGTAGAACCGTATCGAGCGGGAATGACAACCGTGGCAGCCAAAGTTCACCTTGTTAGACGGGTCCGAGGCGGACTTCAAACTGTAGAGCGAAATTACCCGCCTCTTCACAAAATGGCAATCCGATCGGGTTTTCCCAAGGGCGACCCCACCCGGCAGGGCCCACCCCAGTGGGCCTGTAATGAGCGTTTCTAGAGGGTTACAGGCTCACTGAAGTGAGCCGTGCCGAGGACCGGGGCAGATTCCCGCGACAACACACCGCATACCCGTCTTCTGTGTCACAACCGTTTGTGCGGCCTGCGCTTCGGCGTCGGTGTCGTAGAGCGTGAACAGCGTCGAACCGCTGCCACTCATCCGCACCGGGCGGGCGACGATTCCCTCAATCTCCTGCCGGAGTTCGGCTAATTCCGGGCGGAGATCAAATGCGGGCGTTTCAAGGTCATTCGACAGCCCCGGCAGCAACGCCAAGGCGCCCGCCCCGCCGACGACGACCGTTCCGTGGGCGAAATCCGGCACCGTCGGGCGGAGTTCGTCCAGCCTCTTGAAGACCGCCGGCGTCGGCATGTGAAGGCCGGGCAGCACCAGCAACGCCTGGCCACAACCGGGCGGCGGGACCGGCGTCACGACGTCGCCACGCCCTTCGCACAGACTGCTCGGCCCGTGCAGAAAGAACGGCACGTCACTGCCAAGCGTGGCCGCGATGTCGTGCAAGCGATCGATCGGTAAACCCAGTTTCCAAAACTCGTTAAGCGCCAGCAGCGTGGTGGCCGCGTCAGAGCTGCCCCCGCCCAAGCCGCCGCCGGCGGGGATCGATTTTTCCAGATGAATCAAAACGCCTCGCCCGTCGCCGGGCCGCAACGCCTCGGCCGCCCGGACCACCAAGTTGCGGCCGTCGACGGGAATCGTCGGGTCCGAACAGGTCAGCCGAATGTCATCGGCCGGCGAAAAGTCGAGGCGGTCGAACAAGCCGACGGTCACAAACCACGACCGGATCGGGTGAAACCCGTCCGCCCGCGGCGCGCCAACACGCAAATCAAGGTTCAGTTTCGCGGGGGCGAAGTAGGTGGCAGGGGGCAGTGGGCGGTAGGCAGGAGAAGACAATAGGCCTTCTTCTCCTGCCCACCGCCCACTGCCCCCTGCCGACTCCTCCGGTCTCACGTCTTCACCCGGTCCAGCAAAAACACGCTCAGCGGCCCGAAGACGAAGATCGGCACCCATGCCATCAGGGCGGGCCACTTGTCCGCCCAGTTCGGGTCGGGCGGCAGGTCGGCGATCGTCTGGCAGATGAAGATCGTGATCATGCACGAGCCGACGAGCACGATGCACTTCACCATCGCGTACTTCAGTTGCCCTTGCTCGCGGATCAGCACGCTGCTGATGCACAGCAGCACCATGATGATGTTCAGGAGCAGTTGGGCGAGCCGGGCGTGCTTCACGCGCATCAGGCTGTTTGTGCCGTAGACCTGCGTGCGTTGCAGCAGTTCGTTGATGCGTGGCGTGCTGAGCAGATCGACATAGCTGCCGGACTTAAAGAGCGCGATTTCTTCCGGCGTGACGTTGCTGCGGTACTCGATGGCGTTCACGTTGTGCCGCCGGCGATTCATCAGATCGGTCGTCAGTTGGCCGCCTTCCAGGTCCCAGGCTTTGGTCCGGGAATTGAAGACGGCTTTTTCGGCGGTAAGGCAGGCGTGCAGGTCAAAGTCGTCGGTGAGTTGCAGCACCGTCACCTTTTCCATGACGGCCGGCCCATGGCTGGACGGGGCTTTGTAGTCGCTGGCGAACAGCAGGCCGCCGGAATCGTCCTGGAGGTTCTGGATGGCGTTCGCCTTCTGCTGGCCGTCGTAATCGGCAGAGCGGGCGCGGGAAAGCTGCGGGATGATCGCCGGGATCACCAGTTCCTGGTTCAGCAGCGGCAAGACGAGCGAAACGATCACCGCCGCGATGATCGCCGGCGCCGCCACCCGCACCAGATGCATCCCCGCCGCCATCATGGCGGTGAGTTCATTGAATCGGCTGAGTCGCAAAAACGTAAACGCCGCCGCCGCTACGGGGATCACGCCCGACAGCTGCGCGAAGATGCGGAACGACTGATAGAAGTAATAGCTGGCGATGTTCCGCACCGCATCAAGCGCCCCCGCCCCCTCACGGCTGACCGCGAAGTCGTCAAAGTTGAACACCATGTCCAGCACGATGTACAGCCCGATCAACACGAACAGGCTGATGAGATAGTTGCGGAGGTAGTTGAAGAGGATGTAACGGGTGAGGATTTTCACGACGCGGGCTTGGGGCTTGGGGCTTGGGGCTTGGTGGAAGAAAGACGACGATCCAGCGACCGCCGGAGCGCGGTCAACATTTTTCCGACGCTCTGCGCCACCTCCCAAAGTGGAAGCACGGCATCACGGTCGATCAGATTCAGCCTTACGACTAAAGCGAACTGCGTTTCCAGTTCCATGAGCGACCCGCGAGCGATGGATGCGAAGCGGGCGTATTCCTTCGTGCTGCCTCGGCCGTAACCTTCGGCGATGTTCGACGGAATCGAAACCGCCGAACGCTGGAGTTGGGATTTCAAGCCGTACCGCTCGGTATCGGGCAGGTCTTCGGTGAGGCGATAGACCGCCTCGACGAGTTCCATCGCCTTCTGCCAGACTTCGAGATCACGGTAGCTGCTAATGGCTGCCATGCTGCCTCTTTCACCAAGCCCCAAGCCCGAAGCCCCAAGCCCTCCCGGGCTCACGTCCGCCTCAGCTTATTCAGCAACACCACCGCTAAAATCGTCACCGCCACATTCCCCGCCCAGACGATGCTCAGGCCTAGATACAGCGGGTCCTTGAACGTCTGCGGATTGATATTCGGCGGCACGTTTTCACAGACGTGCTGGCCGGTCACCACCAACACGATGCTCACGATCGCCGGCACTACGCTCACCGCGAACGCGTTCAGATAGTTGCCGCTCTTGAACATCACGCCGAGGGCATAACCCACCAGCGTCAGCACCAGGCAACTGATCGCAAAGCTGATGCGGCTGTGCATTTCGCTCTCGACGCTGTTGTTCTGCTTCAGCAGGTTTCGGTACAGCAACTGCGCACTGCTGACGGGCAATTTCAAAGGATCGCCGGCGGGCAAGCCGCTGCGGGCGATGTACGCCTTCACCGTGGTGTTGGCGATGTCGGCGACGGCTTCGGGCATGGCGATGGCGAAGTTGATTTCCTTCGAATTGCGCGGGCTCACAATGCCTTCGCCATGAAGCTCGGCGTCCTGCATTTCCAGCGACACCACCAACTGCTTCGTCTCGTTATCCGGGAACAGCCGAACGCGGATTTGCTTGGCCCACCACTCCTGGCTGGGGACATTGTCGCCGCGGGTCTGGATCAGCTTAATGACGTCGCCGTCGGTGAAGGTGCTGTCGAAGACGAGCCGGTTTTTGTCGATCTTCGGCGGCTGTTTGCCCGGGCGGAGCGTGTAGCGGTCGCCGCTGACGCTTTTCATCACGATCACGCCGTCGCCGTTGGTGACGTTATCGACGAGTGCCTTGAGGTAGGCGGATTGCTGGTCGCCTTCAATGAGCGTTTGCAGGCTGGCCTGCATGCGTCGGCTTTTTTCGGGGTGGAATCGCAGGTCCTGCAGCTTGGCGATGTCCATGAACTTGGTGTTCTCCCGCAGCGGCGACTGAAGCGGGAACGGGCCGAACTGCGTGGTCTGCATGCCGCCCTGCATGGCGGCGTCCTGCCGGCCCGCCACCTGCCGCGGGAACTTCAGGCCGCTTTCCATCTGGGCGAGCAGTTGGACGGGTGCGCCTTCGTCTTCGTCGCCGACGTCGGGCTGGCGGATGTACGCACGGGCGGTCTTGGCGAGATAAAACTCTTCCGGGACGGCCAGTTTCTTTTCGCCGGGGTTGGTCTTTTCGAACGTGACGATCGAAACCCCGTCCAGCGTCACCACCTGCTCACCGGGGCGATTCGGGTCGCTCGGCTCGAGCTGGGCGGCGCGGGCGTAGATCGTCAGCGGCTGACTGCCGGTCTGGACGAGTTGGATCTGGTGCTGCTGCGTGATGCGGTTAACGACGAGCTGGCCGAGGTTGCTGACGACCGTCCGCTCCATCCCCAACGACGCCTTGGGGACGACATAACTCAACGCCCCGAGGCTGGCGATGGAAACAATGATGCCCAGCACCAGCGCCGGCCGCCCGAGCCCCCACGGCCCCATGCTGATGCCCGCCGCCCGGACCGCCGTCACCTCGTTATCCGCAGCCAATCGTCCGTAGACGACGGTACAGGCGAACAGCGCGGCGATCGGGTAGCTGTAGGTCGTCATCGCCGGCATGGCGTAGCCGAGCATCTTGACGACCTGCCCGAGGTTCAGCCCGTTGTCCATCAACGGCTTGAGCAGCCCGCCAAAGCTCATGATGCCGGCGATCACCGCCGACGCCATGCCGAAGACTCTCAGCAGGTTCCAGAAGACGTACCAGAAAAGCGTTTTGCCCATAAGAAAGTACGGCCAGCCGACGTGGCAAGCGGCAAATGCTACCGGTCGACCGAAGATCGGGCAAACGCCATGATCGGGATTCAGACCCACGCCGCCGTTTAGCCGCGAGCTTGCTCGCGGTTGTCTTCGATACGCGTTCATCTAGTAAAACCGCGAGCAAGCTCGCGGCTAAACGAGGCCTTCGACGGTCAGACTGTTTCTTGTTTCGAATGATCGAACGGGTTTCCCGGGCGTGAAGCTACACTCCGCCGCGTGCTCGCGATCCTGCACCGCACCGTCGCTGACGTGGCCGCCCTGCTTTTTCCGGGGCGGTGCTGCGTTTGCCGGACCGCAACCCTTGGCAGCGACCGATTTTGCGGCCCATGCGACGAGCAACTCACCGCCCTGGAACGTCGGCCGCAATGTCAGGACTGCGGGTGCGCCGCTGGCGATGGTCGATGCCCACTGCCAGCGTTGCCTCGGCCGCGGGTATCGGCTGTTCGACGAAGTGGTGAACCTCGGCGTCTACTCCGACCCGCTCCGGCCGCTGGTACACCGGCTGAAGTATTACCACGGCTGGACGCTCGGCGAACTGCTGGCGGACCGCGCGATGAATGTGCCTCGCGTCCGCGACGTGCTCTCGCAAACCGACGTGCTGATTCCCGTCCCCCTGCACGGCTGGCGGCAACTGGTGCGCGGGTTCAACCAGGCCGACGTTATCGCCCGGCGGCTGGGGAAATTGGCGGGCGTCCGGGTACGCAAACCCGCCATCCGCCTGCGGCACACGGCCGCCCAGAGCCTGCAGACGAATCGGCTGGACCGCATGCGGAACCTCAGCGGCGCGTTCGCCGTCACCCGGCCCGGCGTGCTGAAGGGCCGACGCGTGACCCTCGTCGACGACGTCATGACAACGGGCTCGACGCTCAAAGCCCTCGCCCGCGCCGTCGCCACGGCCGGGCCGGAGGCGATCAACGTCTTCACGATCGCCCTGGCCGACCCGACGGGGCACGATTTCGAAGCCGTTTGACGCCCCGCCCGCTTGCCCGATACTCGACGCCCCGTGATTTCGCCCGGCCAACGCACCGCGGTCGTCGTCGGCGCCGGCATCCAAGGCCTGCTGACGGTGCTTGCCCTGCGCGAAAAAGGCTTCGCCGTCCGCGTCCATGCCGCCGGGGCCGACCCACGATCGGGCGGCCTCACCCGCAGTTCCACCAGCGACGGCGAAGCGATCCGCCTCATCACCCCGCTGGAAGGCTGCCCCTACGTCGGCCATGCCGCCGATTCGCCGGAAATCGCGGGCATTTTTGAAAAACCCTACTCCCAGGGCGGCTGGCTGGGGCGGGCACCGACAGCCGACGATGCCGACTGGCTCAGCAAGCGGCAAGTCGCCTGGCGGGACCGCGATCGCGTCGCCAAGGCCGTGGATTGGTACGTGCAGGCCACCCGCCGGGCGATGGCACTTTGGCACAAAATTCGGGCGAGTCATCCGCGGGCTTTCGATCATGCGGAATGGCTGCCGTCTCCCGTTCTTCGGCTGTATAGCGATGCTGAAACAGCACTTACGGCACTAGAGGTTCATCACAAACTCGGCATCGATACGACCGCAATTTGCAGCCCGCAGACCGATCCATCAGACAGCGAAATCCTCCGTGGCCACCCCTGGCTCGGCGAAGCATGGCAAAACGGCCGGATTGGCGGGGCTTTCTCCGTTGGCGGAATCGCCTTGAATATCAAGCAGTTCGTCCGAAGCCTGATAGATGACCTTGAACGACAGAAAGTCGACTTCATTTGGCACAGCGAATGCGAGCGGGTGACCTTCGATAACACCAATCACATCAAAGAATTAAAGTTCACCAATGGCACCGTTTCGGCGGACAATTATGTCATCACGCCGGGCGTTATTCCGGGCGAGAATTGTTGCGGTCGCTCGGCGTCGAACTCGCGGGCCTGGCCGGACGCTGGCTGCTGATGCCCAAGCCCGAACGCTGGGCAGGACCGGTGAAAATCCATATCGGGCCGAGACTTACGCCGAACGGCCCGAGGCCGGTGCTGGACCTGAATCTGTTCGTCTATTTCGATTCCGAGCGTCAGCAGGAGATGCTGGCCGTCGGCGGCGGGTATCTGCACGTCGGCCAGTACCCGTTTTCGTACGACGAGGCGGAAATGCGGCTCGTCGACGCCGACATCGCCGCCGCCGTAGCCCATTGGATGCCAAGCATTTACGCCGAAGCCCAGGCCGCCGGCACGCTAGTGCGGTCGTCGGCGACGTGCGTGCGGTCGATCACCGCAAACGACTGCCCGGCCGTGGTTTGTACACCGACAGCCGCCGGCGGTCGCCTGATCTTTCACGCCGGGCTGAACACAGGCACGACGGCGATGGCGCCGGCGATCGCAAGCGACATCACGGCCGTGCTTTGCGGCGAATCGGGGCCGGAGTCGCTGTTTTGTAATTGACGCCCCGCCAATGCGGGCTACACTCATGACCTCAGATGGAGCGTCTTTCGCTCATTCTCGCCGTTCTTCCGCGAATTAGCGTCGTCGTACGCTAGGCCGTCGGGATGGCGTTCGTGACCTTCGAACGTCGGCCGCCGGCCCCCCTCTTCCAAGCCCCGTTTCTGGCCCGTCCCACTCGGAATTTAGTTGTCCTAACTTTGCTACGACGATAGATTTGGCTCTCTTTCGCGTCGTCGAAAGAATCCGGAACCTCTGCCATGACGCTCATCAACCAACCCGTCCCGACTAAAATACCCGCCGCCGCCGCCAAACCCCGCTTCAAGGGCAAGACCGGCGCCCAGATCCTGCACGAAGCCCTCGTCGGCACGCACAAGGTCGAGGTCATGTTCGGGTACCCGGGCGGCGCGATCCTCCCCGTCTTCGATGAGCTCTACCGCACGCCCGCCAAGTTCATCCTCAACCGCCACGAACAAGCCAGCGGCCACTGTGCCGACGGTTACGCCCGCGCCACCGGCAAGCCCGGCGTCGCCATCGTGACCAGCGGCCCCGCCGCCACCAACATGATCACGCCGATGGCGACGGCGCAGATGGACAGCATCCCGATGGTCGTCTTCAGCGGCCAGGTCGCGACGAAAGTCATCGGCAACGACGCGTTCCAGGAGGCCGACGTCACCGGCATCAGCCGGCCGTGCACGAAGTGGAACTACCTCGTCAAAGACATCCGCGAACTCCCCCGCGTCATCAACGAAGCGTTCATGATCGCCACCAGCGGCCGCCCGGGCCCGGTGCTCATCGACCTGCCCAAAGACATCTCCGCCGGCGTCTGCCCGGAAGAAGTCGATGACACGCCCCGCGCCCACGTTCTGAAGCGCAGAAAGCCCGCCTCACCGGCGGCGGCAACAAGCAGATTCTCGAAGCCGCCGAGCTGATCAACCGCTCGGAAAAACCCGTCCTCTACGTCGGCGGCGGCGCCATCATCAGCGGCGCGTTCGAAGAAGTCCGCAAGCTGTCGGAAAAGGGCAACATCCCCTGCACCACCACCCTGCTAGGCCTGGGCGCTTTCGACGAACTGAACCCGCGCACGCTCCACATGCTCGGCATGCACGGCAGCGTCTACGCCAACTACGCCGTCCAGGAAGCCGACTGCCTCATCGCCATCGGCGCACGCTTCGATGACCGCGTCACCGGCAACATCGCCACGTTCGCCCCGCACGCCAAGATCATCCACATCGATATCGACCCGTCGTCGATCAGCAAGACCGTCGATGTCGATGTCCCCGTCGTCGGCGACGCCCGCGTCAGCCTGCAGGCCATGCTGCCGCTGATCGAATCACGCGACCGGAAAAACTGGTTCAACACCATCGACCAGTGGAAAGCCAAGTTCCCGTTCAAGTTCTTCGACGACACGCCCTTCGCCAAGCCGCAATACGTCATCGACGAAATCAACCGGCAGACCAAGAGCGAAGCCATCATCACCACGGGCGTGGGCCAGCACCAGATGTGGGCCGCCCAGTTCTACCGCTGGCGCTACCCGCGGCAGTTCATCACCAGCGGCGGCCTGGGGACCATGGGCTTCGGCCTGCCCGCCGCCATCGGCGCACAACTCGGCAGCCCGGGCAAAACCGTCATCGATATCGACGGCGACGGCTCGTATCTGATGACCTGCTACGAACTGGCCACCATGGCCGAGTACAACATCCCGGTCAAAGCCGTCATCCTCAACAACGACTTCCTCGGCATGATCAAGCAGTGGCAGGATTTGTTCTACCAGAAGCGCTACAGCTCCGCGGTCGATGAAGAACCCGAACTTCTCGCTCATGGCGGAAAGCTTCGGCGTCAAAGGGCTGGTCTGCCACGACAAAAAGGACGTGCCGAAAATCGTCGACCAGATGCTCAGCCACGACGGCCCGGTCGTCGTCGACTTCCGCGTCGACCCGGAAGAACACGTCTACCCGATGGTCCCCAGCGGCAAGGGCCTGCACGAGCTGACGCTCGGCACCGTCGGCCGCGAAGGCGGCAGCACCGCCGGTGCCGAAGCCTACGGCCTGGACGCAGGCAGCCTGGCGTAAACGCCCCCGCCGCCCTTGCGTTCGGCGCGTCCGCACGGATCATACTGACCCAGGCACGGCCCACTTCAGTGGGGCTGTACGCGGTTTCGATCCACTCGTAACAGGCCCACTGAAGTGGGCCGTGCCGGGTTTGGGGCGTTGTGGGGCCGCTTGATCAGGGGGAATTCCGCGTGAACAGACCGAACCGTGTTGCCGCCGTACTGATCGCTGTCGCCGGTCTGTCGACGTTCGCCCTGGCCGCCGGGCCGACGACGCGGCAATCATCCATCGATACTGCCAGTGGAAGAATTCTTCATATCAATTTACCGAGCAATTGGCTGGCGATTGAAGGCGACATTCCGGGCGGCCCCGGGCGAAATTTCCGATTTTATTCCCGTGACGCAGGTCGCCCCATCATGCTGGAAGTGACCGCAGAAGACGCATGGCAATCGCTCAGTGACGACATGCTTCGGCAACGGCTGCAACGGTATTCGGAAAATAAAGACGATCGCGCCGCCCGGGCAAAAAAAGACGAGAAGCCCGTACGCGAACCGGAACCCGCCCCCGCCTCGATTTTATTCGGAAATCCAGCGAAGGGCTTCTACGTGACGCGCCAAGGCGTGCCAGGCACGCCGAAGCAGTATTCCGCCGTGACCGATTTTGCCTTTCGATTGGACCACGGCGTCCTCATGGGCGCCTGCTCCATCAAGTTGGTTCGAAACAAGTCGACGCAATTCTTCAATGCATGAGCAATGCCGACCTGACCGCGCCACCACGCGGATCGTCGACCACCCGTGATGCGATCAACCAACCCTCGATCTTACGTGTGATTGCCGATGACACAGGGGAAGCTTTCGTCATCGACGCGCCGGCATACACACGTGCAGAGACTCAACATTACAGCAGTATCGGGTTTGCTAACGATCTGGTGTTGGGACCGAGTCTTTCACTCGGCTACGCGACCTTTTCCAAGGCTGGCTACAAGGACGCTTTTGAATTCCGTGCGAGCAACTGGGCATCGATCGAACGCTCACACGCGCGACTCCGAAATCCGAACTCAAAGCCCCCGGCATTCCCGCCGGAGACGCCGTACACCGACAGTGGCGATGGCCGTTTAGCGATTCGAGAAGTCCGCACTGATTTTGTCCGTGCGGTTTATGCCTATCTCGTTGACGGCGATACGGCTGTTTCGATGCGTCTGGTCTCACACCGGAAAAACGACGAAGACCCGGTTGAACTGCTTCGCATTGCACGATCGGCTCGTATTGAGCGCGGCTTTCCGACGACGCAGCCAGCCAATCGCCGACGTCCACCGACGACACGTCCGATCTCCGGCCCGCCCGACCTCTTGCGCATCGCCGCCCCAGACGCACAGTCCGAAATCGTTATGAACGTGCCTTGGTCAATGCCCCGATTCCAGACGGCCGGCCCACGCCCCGTCGTCAGAACAGTGTTCATTTCGCCTCGATTGAAATGCACGATCGACTGGGGCTTCGGCACGTTTGATGGCCCTGCCACTGAAGCCCGTGATCGCGATTGGCTACGCCGAAATGCGGCAACCCGTGCGTCGACTCAGCCAGCCAATGCTCCGTCTCCCAAGTATTCCGACAGTGGCGACGGTCGGCTGGCGATCCGGACGGCCGAATCGGCATCCGGCCGGTCTGTCATCGGATATCTAAAACACGACGGCGCAATCCTTCAAATTACGCTGCAATCCACTCAATCGCCGCCTAACGATGGCGAAGATGATCTCAAGACCATGTTGCGGATCGTCGAAAGCGCCCGTGTGTCTCCAGGCGTCGCGAGCCCCCCGCCAGCGGTGAACCCCAGAACCGGTCCCCGGCCGTGAATGGCCACTCATCACGCCACGGGAGGGGCCGATGTCACCCGATGAGATTTTGCCAAACTTGCAGCGACTGACTCGCCAGGCGCTCTTAAATCGCGTTCGTCAAAACGACCCCGCCCGTGCAACAGCCGCCGAACGACGCCGCGCCCGGGGCATTGGGTTCGGCGTGGAACTCGTTCGGGCGATTCGCGCCGGCGTGAAAACGCAGACCCGCCGGCTGGTGCGGCCGCAGCCGGTGGACGCGCCCGATCCGGCGGCCTGTCCGACGGCACGCCTCGGCGAGGTGCTGTACGTCCGCGAGCCGTTTTTATCGACCGAAACGGGATACGCGTACGCGATCGACGAGCCGGCGGGATCGGTGCGAAAGTTCAAGGCCGGTATGTACATGCCGCGCTGCGCGGCGCGACTGTGGCTGCGGGTGACAGTGCTTCGCGTCGAACGCCTACAGACGATCACGCCAACTGATTTAGCCGCCGAGGGCCTGCCCGCCGGCCGAACGCTCGCCGAGGTGTGGGACGCGTTCTACCCCGACGCCGGGCACCGGTTCGCGGATAACCCGTGGGTGTGGGTGGTTGAATTCGCCAGCGAAAATTAGCCACGGATGAACACCGATGAACACGGATAAGAAATGGGGCATTGGAAGCCGCATGAACGCGGTGATTCGCAGTATTTTCGCAAGTAAATCTGACATTCTTTGTCTTTTTCATCCGTGTTTATCCGTGTTCATCCGTGGCTAATTTCTCTGCTACGCCTCCACCGGTTTCACGCCGAATGCGAGGGCTTTTTCGACCATGCTGTCGTAGAGCGTGTCGCCGGCTGCTCTTGACCCATTTGCCGCGCCGGCGGAGGTCGTCGAGCGTTTGCTTGGCGCCGGTGACGTAGTCGATTTCGCAGCGAAACTCCGGCACATCGGCGCTGGGCTTTGCTGCTGTCGTAGGCGCCGTGATAGCGGGTGATTTCGTGCAGCAGGTTGAAGCGCTTCGGGTCATGGGCCACGACCCAATCGGCTGGCACCATGAGGAGTTGCGCCGTTTTGCCGAGGGATTCGGCGGCTTCGCGGTAGAGGTCGCGCCAGGTGTAGACGCGGTCGCGTGTGGCGTTGTACGCCTGGCCGAAGGTGCGTTCGTTGAGGCAGGCGTAGGCGAAGAGTTTGCCGCAGTCGTCGCGGTGGGTGCTGACCCACAGCCCCAGGCCGTCGCCGGTGCAGAGGACGGGCAGGCCGCGTTCGATGCGGTCCCAGGCGACCGGGTCGGTCTGGATGTTGTCGATCAGGTGCCCGCCGGGGCCGTAGGTGCTGCTGGGGCGGATAATGGTGACGGCGAAATCGCCGCGGGCGTTGGCGTCGAGGAACTTCTTCTCGCACACCACTTTATTGCGGCCGTAGTTGCTGACGGGTTCTTGCGGGAAGGTTTCGTTGACGAGCACGCCGTTCGGGATTTTTCCGCCGTAGGTGCAGACGGTGGAGCAGAAAATGAACTGCTTACACTTCCCGGCGAAGAGTTTGATGGATAAATCCGCCTGTTCGGGGGTGAAGCAGAACATGTCGATGACGACGTCGAACTGCCGGCCGGCGACGGCGGCGGCGAAGGCGCTGGCGTCATTGCGGTCGGCGGTGAGTTGTTCGACGTCGCCGCCGGTGGTGTCATCGCGTTGGCCGCGATTGATCATGGTGATTGTGGCATTGCGGGCCTTGAGGTGTTTAACGATCCCGACGCTGATGAGGCCTGTGCCGCCGATGAGCAGGACTTTCATACTTCGCCTTTCAAAAGTTACCGTTGATGATGTACGGTAGTCAGGCTGTCTACAATCCGCTTATGTCAGAAGGCCCGATGTCTGAAGATTTTGAACACGACGAACCGACCGCCGACCTCAAACCCGCGAAGGTCGACATCGTCGCGCATTGAAAAAGCCGTGCGGGAGATCCTGATCGCCGTGGGCGAAGACCCGGACCGGGAAGGCCTGGTCAAAACGCCCAACCGCGTCGCCCGCGCGTACGGCGAACTCATCGCCGGCCTGCAGGACGACCCGAAGCGGCACCTGAAGACCGTCTTCACCGAAGAGTGCGACGAAGTCGTCATCCTCCGCGATATCGAATTCCACAGCCTCTGCGAGCACCACCTGCTCCCGTTCACCGGCCGGTGCACGTGGCGTACCTGCCGAACGGGAAAGTCGTCGGCCTGAGCAAACTCGCGCGGCTCGTGGAAGGTTTCGCCCGCCGCCCGCAGGTGCAGGAGCGGCTGACGATGCAGATCGCCGACGCCATCATGGAAGCCCTCGCCCCGCTCGGCGCCGCCTGCGTCATTGAAGCCACTCACACCTGCATGACCATGCGCGGCGCGAAAAAGCACGGCAGCATGATGATCACCAGTGCCCTGCGCGGCACGTTCAAGCAGGACGCCCGCAGCCGCAGCGAAATCCTCGCACTGATGCACCCGGGCACGCGGCGGTAAAGCGAATCACCGCGACAGCGTGAAGTGAATGTACTTCGCCACGCGAAAGCCCGGCCGCGTCCAGGACAACTGCCGCCCCGGCCAACGCGTGGAGGCCAGCAGCCCTTCGTACTGCTCCTGCGTCCGCACGAACTGCCCGCGGTCGCGTGCGGCCAGAAAGTTGTTCACGCCGTGCCCGGGCACCACGGCGACGTCCTGCGTCACCACCGTCTGCACCGTCGGCACGCTCGCCAACAGGTCCAGTGTCGTTCGCGTCGACACGTCGTCCAAGTGATGCATCACGCCGAGCAGCAGCACGCGATTGATGCGGTGTTCGGTCAGCAGGTCGACGAGCGATTGCTGCGTGGCCGCATCGTGGGTGAGTCGCGTGAGGTCGATGTTCACAAACCGCGCATTGAGCTTCAGTTTGCCGGCCAATTCTTCGGCGCGGCGGAGGTAGTCGGCGTCGAAGTCGATGCCGACGTACTGCTCCGGCTGGTTCGCCGGGGCGACGTAGCGAAGAATGTCCGCCGGCCCGCACCCGAGGTCGGCGACGCGCTGCTTCGGGTCGTCCAGGCCGTACAGCGTCACCCATTGCCTGAACGGCAACCCGCCGAGCAGGCCGTGGCGGAGCAGGTGGTACAGCGTCGGGCTGCCGAGCATGCGATGCAGCAAGGGCACCATCTGCGTTAGCCCGCCTTCTTCGCGTGAACCGCGATCGTCCAGCCGTACCGCTTGAGGAACGGCAGCACGCGCATGATCAGCCGGTCGAGCTTATTCCAGCGGTTGTAGATCGGCGTCAGCCGCTCGTGCTCGGCGATGATCTTTTTCCAGTAGCGTTCCTTCGACGGGTGAACGCCTTCCACGAGGTAAAACCGCAGGAAAATCCAGAGCGTGGTGAACCAGAAGCACTCGTATTCGACATTCACGAAGCGTTTGCGGAACGCGTCGACGTCGCGCACGCCGAGCGGGTGTTCGTCTTCGGTCCGCACGTCGCTGGCCATGCGGCGGTAGACGTTGATCACCGGGTTGTGCTTGAGCGGGTCCCACGTCACGACCGTGCCGCCGGGCTTGAGCAGCATTTGGATCTGGTCGAGCGCTTTTTCCAGGTCGACGTGGTGCAGCAGGTTGCCGGCGTAGACGATGTCGAATGACGCCGGCTCAAGGCTCACGGTGTCGGCGTCGGCCAGGTGCGTGGTGAGCGTGGTGTTGTGGTGTTTGGCGAGGCGTTCGACGAGGTCGAGGAACTGCGGGCTGAGGTCGGACGCGACGACGTCGGCGCCCTGCTTGGCGAGCCAGACGGCCGCCTCGCCGGCACCGCAGCCGAGGTCGAGCACGCGCTTGCCCCGCAGGTCGCCCAGTCGCGGGATAAACCAGCGGTGCTCCGGGCAGGTGACGGCCGACCAGCTTTCGTCGACGAGCACGTCTTCCACGCGCAGCGAGTTGGCCCATTCGTCGTGGAACGCCTGCTCGCGACTGTTTCGGTCATCACTGCCCATGAATCTCAAACCGCCTTGCTGACTTCGTTCGGCTCATCGGCCGGGGGTTTTCCGACGACCGTTTCGATCAGGAACAGCGGCCGCCCTTTGCTCTGCTCGTAGAGCCGGCCGAGGTATTCGCCGATGATGCCCAGCATAAACAATTGCACGCTCCCGATCACGGAGATGCCCGCCAGAATGCTCGCCCAGCCGGGGACGGCTTTGAAAAACAGGAACGACACGACCGCAAACAGCATCAGCAGCACCCCGATGCCCGCGAACGCCAGGCCCGTCAGGCTCGCGAACTGCAGCGGCTTGATGGAGAACGCCGTCATCGCGTCGGCGGCGAAACGGATCATCTTCTTCAGCGGGTATTTCGTCTGCCCGGCGAACCGCGGCTGGCGGTCGTAGAGCAGCGGCACCTGCCTGAAGCCGATCCAGGCGATCATGCCGCGGATGAACCGGTGTCGTTCGGGCATCTCCTGCAGGATCGTCAGCACTGCGCCGCGAGATCAGCCGGAAGTCGCCGGTTTCACGCGGGATGCGGACTTCGGAAAGTCGGTCAATGATCGCGTAGAAAAGCGACGCGGTCCATAATTTGAACCACGTTTCCCCCGCCCGCGCGGCACGTTGGCCGTAGACGACGTCGGCACCCTCGTCCATGAGGCGCATCATGTCGGGCAGGAGTTCGGGCGGGTCTTGCAGGTCGGCGTCGATGATGAGGATGCGGTCGCCGGTGCACAGCGACAGGCCCGCCGAGAGCGCCAGTTGATGGCCGTGGTTGCGGGAGAGTTTGACGGCTTTGACGCTCGCGTCGTCGCGTGCCAGTTCCGCCATCAGCGGCCAGGTGAGGTCTTTAGAGCCGTCGTCGACGAACACGAGTTCGTACGCCCACCCGCCGGCCCGGCAGACGTCGCTGAGGCGGCGGTGCGTCTCGCGAAGGCTCTCGGACTCGTTGTAGCAGGGTACGACGATCGAAAGCGTCGGCATTGAGGGATGGTGTATCGCTTGCCACGCGCGGATGCAACAAACCCGCCCCGCGGCTATCATCCGGCGGTTCATGAGACGTATCGCCGGCGTGTTCGCCGTCATCTTCGGCCTGGCGCTGTGCTGGCAACTGACGCAGACCTACGACGGCACGCAGGCGGGCCGCGTGGTGATCCCCCTCGCCCTGGCGGGCCTGGCGACCTACGCCGACCACCGCCGACCGTTCGAACGCTGGCTCCCTGCCTTAAGCAGTTACTTCAAACAGCACCGCTACCGCGTGGCGGCGTTCATTTTCGCACTCAGCGTCGTCTACTTCTACGGCAGCGCCTGGATCTGCCGACGGGCGTTTCATCCGACCTGGCACGATGACAACATGCACGCCGTGCAGGTGATGATGCTCGCCAAGGGTTACCTCTGGCACGCCCCGCACAAGCTGCCGGAGTTTTTCGACACGTTCCACATTTTCGTCGACCCGGTTTACGCGCCCATTCACTTCCCCGGCACGGCGATTCTTAATGTCGCCGGCGTCTGGCTGGGGCTGAACTGGAGCGTGATACCGGTCCTGCTGGCGTCGGCCGGGTGTGCGCTGCTGTTTCTGATCCTTGTGGAAGTGGTCGACGGCCTGGGCGGTGTTATCGGCGTGATCTGCTTCTGGGGCACGACCAACACCCGCATGCTGGCGACGATGATCACCTCGCACAACGCGATGCTGATGCTCGGGCCGTTGATGGTCTGGCTGTTTTTGCGTTGGCGGAAGAAGCCGACGCTGCTGAGATCGGCGTGGCTGGGGCTGGCGGTGGCGCTGGCGGGGTTCACGCGGCCGGTCGACGCGCTCGCCTACGCCGTGCCGATCGGCATCTTCGTGCTGTACGAAACCCTCCGCGACCGCCGCAATGTCCGGCGCTGGGCGTACATCGCCGTCATGATCGCCGTCGGCCTGCCGCTCGTCGGCCTGCAGCTGGCGTTCGATAAAGCCGTCACGGGCAAGTGGCTATACCCGCCGTACCAGGCGTACAACGACCGTTTCCACCCGTACACCAGCTACGGCGGCGTTCGCGAGCGTGGCATCGACGCGCCGCCGGTGAAGGTTTCAGACCTTCAACAGAAACAACTCTACTACGAAGACTTCATGCTCGCGTCGGCACGCGATTTCGCGCGCAGACTGAGGCCGAATTGATCTTCAAGACGCGCATCCCGTCGCTCGTCGAAGGGTCGATGCCGACGGCGTGGTATTTCCTGTTCGTGCCGCTCGGGTTCGTCGCCATTCGCAACGCGCGGCAGGCGATGATCGTGGCGATTCCGGCGCTGCTGCTGGCGTTCTACGCGCCGCACGTTTTCTTCCTGCCGCACTACCCCGTGATCGTGCTTCCGGGCATGGCGTTGCTGGCGGTTCTGGGGATGAACCAGAGCGTCAAATTCCTGCAAGGCCGGCTGCCGAGCATGCGGACGTTTCTGCCGCTGTCGATGTTGGTGACCGGCATCACCGCGTGCACGCCGTTCACGATCCTCGGCGGCTACGAATACTCGGCAGTGGATTTCCCGGTCACCAACTACGCCCAGGAGCGTTTGCCGACGCTCGTGAAAAAGCCCGCCCTGGTCTTCTGCCGGATTACTTCGCCGAATTACAATCCGCACGACGAGCCGGTCTACAACCACGAAACCGCCTGGCCGGACGACGGGCGTGTCGTTCTGGCGCAGTACCTCGGGCCGCACAACATTGACCTGATCCGCTATTATCAGAGCATCGGACAGAATCGGCACGTTTACGAATTCGACCGGAACAATCTGCAGCTTCGCTCGCTCGGCACGGTGAACGACATCGTCAAAGCCGAACCGGGCCAGGCCGCCGAGCCGACCACACGACCTACAACGTCCCCGCAGGAGTAAGCATGGCAGACGCCCACG
The DNA here is from genome assembly GCA_049840775.1 of Tepidisphaeraceae bacterium. Lineage (GTDB taxonomy): Bacteria > Planctomycetota > Phycisphaerae > Tepidisphaerales > Tepidisphaeraceae > RYN-431. Next base: position 246,003 of record JASGJJ010000002.1, on the reverse strand, counting down.
CACGTATCGAACAGTTCAAAACCATGTCCGAGGCCAACCCCAAGGACGACCTCGCCTTCTTCAGCCTCGGCCGGGCGTATCTCGAAGCGCAGCAGCCCGACCAGGCCGCCGGCGCGTTCAAGAAAGTCATCGAACTCAATCCCAAAATGAGCAAGGCGTACCAGCTGCTCGCCCAGACGCAGTTCGTGATGGCCAAGCAGTTGGACGCGATCGAGTCGCTCAAGGCGGGCGTGCGGATCGCCCACGACCGCGGCGACATGATGCCCCGCAACGACATGCTCAAGACCCTCAAAGAGCACGGCGTCACCATGCCGGAGTTCGAGGCCGCCCAGCAACCCGCCCAACCCGTCGGCGACGGCGAAGTCCACTGCAAACGCTGCGGCCTGGTCAAACCGAAAATGGCCCGCGCACCCCTTCTCGCACGCCCAGGGAAAAATGATCCAGGACAATGTCTGTGCCGACTGCTGGCGCGAATGGATCCACATGGGCACGAAAGTCATCAACGAACTCCGCCTCCCGCTCAATGACCCGCAGGCCCAGAAAGTCTTCGACAGCCACATGCTGGAATTTTTGAACCTGAAGTAAATGAGTGGGCAGGTGGCAGTGGGCGGTGGGCAGGAAAACTCCGCCACTGCCCACTGCCCACTGCCCACTGCCCACTGCCCACTGCCCACTGCCCACTGCCCACTGCCCACTGATTTTACGGCGGGCCGATCTGGATGATCGTTTGCGGCTGGGTGGCCGGCGTGGGCTGCGTGGCGGGCTCGCTCGTCGCCGGGGCATCCGGGAGAACCGTCAACGGCACGCCGTCTTCGTCGATCGGCGTCAGCACGCCGGTGTAGGTCGGCCTGGGCATGGCGGCTTCGGTCTTCTTCGCGTCGGCGCGGATCACGTCCAGCTTCTGATTCAACTGATCGCGCTGCGCTTTGAGCGCGCCGTTTTCGCCTTGCAGGTCGTAATAGAGTTTCGGCAGCGCCATGCGAATGAGCGTGCCGTCGGACAGCCGTGTGAGCGAGTTATTTTCCATGTCGGTCATGGCCGACTCGTTGGTGCGGATCTTGTCGTCGATGCCGCTGATCTGCTGCTGGGCTTCGTTGAAATTCTTCTGAAGCTCGGCCTGCTGTTTTTTGATCTCGTCCTGCGCCTGGCGAATGCGGTCGAACGCCGCGTCGTCGAGCCACTGGCTGCCCCAGCGGTGCAGGTGCTTCGCCGCCATGCGCTGTTGGAGCTGAGCGTCTTGTGCGAGGAATGTTTTGGCCAGTCGCTGGGCGGCCTGTGTTTTCGCCTGTTCCGGCAGCGCACGGCCATGATTTCGGCGGCGTTGTCCAGCAGCGTCTGGATGCCGGGTGCGGCCGCGAGTGATTGTTCCAGCGCCGTGAAACTCGCCCCCCACTGCTTCTGCCTTGCGTTGATGATCGCAAGGTTCAACAGCGTCGGCGCGTGCTGGGGCAACAGTTGCTGGACGGCGATGAAGTTCTTCTTCGCCTCCCCGAGATCGCGCCGCTGCTGCGCAAAACGCCGGCGAGATAGAGCGCCGAAACGCTCTGCGGGTCGTCAGCGAGAATTTCGGCGACGGCCTTCTCGGCGTCCTTGAACTGCTTGGCCTTAATCAGCAGGCGGGCCTGCTCGGCCTGCTGGCGGAGCAGGCGGAGCCGGGCGTTGCGCTCGGCGGGCGTGCCCCAGCCTTTCCCGACTTTCACCAGGCCTTGCTCTTTACGCGACTGCCAGAGCGACAGGTCTTGCCGGGCCTGCTGTTGGACGCCGGCGTCCTTGGTCTGGGCGATGAACGCGCGGTAGCGGTCGATGATTTTGCCGATGTCTTCGGAGTATTCGACGCTTCGGCGGAGGGATTTGAGCCCGGCGATCTCCCGGCCGGCGCCGGACGGGTCGTCGCCGCCGAGTTCCAGGCTCTTCACCCGGCCGGCGGCGACGGTTTTGACCTGGCCGTTCTCCTGGATGACCTGCCAGCCGTCGTCGGTCTTTTTGATCGTGCCGGAGTACGACTCGCCGTCGGTCGTCGTCAGCGTCCCCGCGTGCAGCGTCGCGGCGGCGAGGAGGACGATCGACAATTGCGGCCAAACGCGCGCCGAGTCACGACGCCCCCATCTTACCCACCCCGCCGGCGGTTCGTCGCGTTACCGCAGCATTTCCGCGACGAGCGCCGTCCACCCCGTCTGGTGACTGGCCCCGAGGCCCTGCCCGGTTTCGGCGTGGAAGAATTCGTGAAACTGCAGCAGGCCGGCGAAGCTTTTCTGTTTCGCCAGCGAATCGCCGCCGTAGAACGGCCGGACGCCGGCGGCGTCGGGCAGGAAGAGGCTGCTGAGCCGTTTCCGCAGATCGTCGGCGGCGGTCTTGAGCGTTTTGACCTTCCCGCTGCCCTTGGGGCATTCGACGGTCAGCTTGTCGCCGTAGAAATGGTGATACCGTTCGAGCGCTTCGATGAGCAGGAAATTGACGGGGAACCAGACCGGCCCGCGCCAGTTGCTGTTGCCGCCGAACATGTCGCCCTTGGCGTGGCCGGGCTCGTATTCGATGGACCAACTGTTCTCCCCGCTCTTGAATGTGTACGGCGTCTTATACGCCGCCGACAGCGACCGCACGCCGAACTGCGAGAGGAATTCCGTCTCGCACAGCACATACTCAAGGATGCGCTTCAGCCGCGTTTCGTTAGGCACGGCCAGCAGCATTTTGTGCTCGCCGTTGTCGCGCTCGCTGATCGTCACGTACTGCCGCAGCGATTCACGATGGCTGAGGAACCATTCGAGGCGTTTCTTAAAGCCGGGCAGTTTGTGGACGAGGTCGCTTTCGAGCACTTCGACGGCGAACAGCGGGATGATGCCGACCATCGAGCGGATTTTCAGGCGTGTGATTTTGCCGTCGGCGAAAATCTGGTCGTAATAGAACCCGTCTTCGTCGTCCCACAGCCCGCTACCGCCCACGCGGTGGGTGGCGTCGACGATGGCGATGAAGTGCTCGAAGAATTTGCTGGCGACGTCTTCGTAAACCGGGTCTTCACTGGCGAGTTCGAGCGCCATGGAGAGCATCGTGCCGCAGAAGAACGCCATCCACGCCGTGCCGTCCGCCTGTTCCAGCCGGCCGCCGGTCGGCAGGGGTTGGTTGCGGTCGAACAGCCCGATGTTATCGAGCCCGAGGAAGCCGCCGCCGAAGATGTTTTTGCCTTTGAAGTCTTTGCGGTTCACCCACCAGGTGAAGTTGAGCATGAGCTTCTGGAAGGTTCGTTCGAGGAAGTCGCGGTCGCGGTGCCCTTTTTCGCCGGTGATTTTAGTAGACGCGCCAGCAGGCCCAGGCGTGAACGGGCGGGTTGACGTCGCTGAAGCTGAATTCGTACGCCGGCAACTGCCCGCTCGGGTGCATGTACCACTCGCGGAGCAGCAACAGCAGTTGGTCTTTGGCGAAATGCGGGTCGATCCGGGCCATCGGGATCATGTGGAACGCTAAGTCCCAGGCGGCGTACCACGGGTACTCCCACTTGTCCGGCATGCTGATGATGTCGCGGTTGTAGAGGTGCCACTTCCACTCGCGGTTGCGGGCGTTTTTTTCGCGTTCCGGCGGAGGCGGCGGCTGGGCGGGGTCGCCGTCGAGCCATTCACGCACGCTGTAGTTGTAGAACTGCTTGCTCCAGAGCAGCCCGGCGTACGCCTGCTCGGCGACGCGGAACTGCTCGGCGGGCTTTTCGCCGATGACGGCGGCGAGGTGCTCGCGGTATTCCGCCTGCCGTGCCGCCATGGTGTCATCGAATGCCTGTCCGAACGGCTCGGCCGGGGCTTCGTCGGCATTGTGAAGGTGCAGGCGAATGGACTTGGATTCGCCGGGCTGGAGGTCCAGCTTGTACACCGCCGCCGCCTTGGTGCCGCGGTTTTGGGTGTTCACCGCCGCGGTTTTGCCGCTGATGACGTAATCATGGAAGGCGTCTTTGAAGAAGTGGTTCGGCATGGGCCCCATGCCGTAGACCTTGGGGAAGTTGGTTTCGTTGTCGGTGAAGAGCAGTTCGCCGACGCCTTCGACGCGCCAGAAGAAGGTGCCGAGCGTATCGTGGACGGTTTCGATGGTATCGACGCCGGATTTGCGGATGGTCGGCTTCGGGTCCGAGCCTTCGGTGACTTTGCCCCAGCTCCAGGTGTTTTTGAACCAGAGTTGAGGCAGCACGTGGATCGGTGCCGCGACGGGGCCGCGGTTGGTGACCGTCAGCCGGATCAGCAGGTCATTCGGCCCGCCCTTGGCGTACTCGGCCTGGACGTCGAAGTACTTGTTGTCCTTGAACAGGCCGAGGTCTTGCAGTTCGACCTCATCAGGCTTGCCCTTGGCGGCACCGTTTTTTTCGATCAGTTCCTGGTACGGGTACTTGGCCTGCGGGTACTTGTAGAGCGCTTTCATCCAGGAATGCGTCGGCGAGCATTCGAGGTAGTAGTAGAGCTCTTTGACGTCTTCCCCGTGGTTCCCCTGCGGGTTCGTCAGGCCGAACAGGCGTTCCTTGAGGATGCTGTCCTGCCCGTTCCAGAGGGCGACACTGAAACAAAGACGGCATTCCCGGTCGCAGATCCCGAGCAGCCCGTCTTCGCCCCACCGGTACGCCCGGCTGCGGGCGTGTTCGTGCGGGAACGCACCCCAGGCGTCGCCGTAAACGGAATAGTCTTCCCGGACCGTCGCCCACTGCCGCTCGGCCAGGTACGGGCCCCATCGCTTCCAGTTCTTGGCTCGAACGGCATCTTCTTCCAGGCGTCGGCACTCGACGGTGTCCATGGCGGCGCATGATACGCATTTACCCGCCATCTGAAATCCGAATGACGAAATCAGAAATCCGAATCAAATCCGAAACCCGAATGACGAAAAACCAGAACAAAATCTACAGTTCTCCGCTTTTGGACTTCGTCCTTCGGGCTTCATTCGGATTTCTGATTTCTTCATTCGGATTTAGCAGCCATAAGTGGGTTGAATCCGAGACATGATTCCGCTACATTGCTCGGCTCGCAATTTTGCCAGAGGTGTCTGATGTCGATGGATCCGAGCCTGAAGTCTGCCAGTTCGCTTACCCGTCACCGCAACGTGCTGACTGCGCGGCGAGCGTCTGGATCGCCTTGCCGCCGCCGGCAAGTGGGACGAATCCAAGAAAGTCACCGGCCTGCCGAAAGTCGGCAACCGCAAGCTGGTTGTCGGCGGCAAGGTCAAGAAGGAAGAAGGCGACGCCGCTGCCGCTCCGGGCGGCAAGGCCGCTGCGGGCAAGGCTGCGGGTGGCAAGGCCGCCGCGGGCAAAGCCGCCCCGGCCGCCAAGGCCGCTGCCGGCAAAGCCGCCGCGAAGAAGTAATCCGTCCGATGGGACTGACCGAATCACCCCGGCCGTCCGACCCCACGGTCGGACGGCCGGAAGCGTTTGCGGATGAGCTAGCAGCGGACGGCTGGCGGCTAGCAGCGAAACAAGTTGGTTTTGCCCTGTGCCGTTAGCCGCCAGCCGCTAGCCGCCAGCTTTTCCCTATGCCCCACTCCTTCATCGCCGATCGTGCTCACGCCGTGGACGCCAGTGGCATCCGCAAGGTCTTCGATTTGGCCGCCAAATTGAAAGACCCGATCAACCTCTCGATCGGCCTGCCGGACTTCGACGTCCCGGACGTCATCAAGGCCGCCGCTCACAAGGCGATCGACGCCGGGCATAACCGCTACACCCCCACGCAAGGCACCGCCGACCTGCGCGCCCGCCTGCTGGCCGACCTGACCAAAGAATACGGCCGTGATGTCGGCGAAGTGCTCATCACCAGTGGCGTCAGCGGTGCGCTGATGCTGGCCATCATGGCGACCGTCAATCCGGGCGACGAAGTCATCTTCCTCGACCCGTACTTCGTGATGTACAAGCACCTGCTGAGCCTCGTCGGCGGGAAGCCGGTGATCGTCGACAGCCACCCCGATTTCCGCTTCCCCGCGGACAAAGTCGAGGCGGCCATCACGCCGAAAACCAAGCTCATCATCCTTAATTCGCCGAGTAACCCGACGGGCACCGTCATGACGCCCGACGAAGTCCGGGCTGCCGTTGCGGTGGCGAAAAAACACAATCTGTTGATCCTCAGCGACGAGATCTACGAGCCGTTCCTGTACGACGGCAAGCCCGATCTCTATTCACCGCTGTCGCTTTACGAAAACACCGTCGTGCTCCGCGGCTTCTCCAAGAGCCACGCCATGACCGGCTGGCGCGTCGGCTACGTCTACGGCCACGCGGAAGTCGTCGCACAGATGACCAAGCTCCAGCAATACACGTTCGTCTGTGCACCGAGCCCGTTCCAGGACGCCGCCCTGGTCGCCCTCGACGTCGACATGTCCGGCCATGTCGCCGACTACACTCGCAAACGCGATACCGTTTACAGCAAGCTCAAAGACAAGTTCGAGATCGTCCGCCCCGGCGGCGCGTTCTACATCTACCCCAAGGTGCCCGCCGGCGTGCCGGCGACGGAATTCGTCGAAAAAGCGATCGCCAACAACGTGCTGATTATCCCTGGCAACGTCTTCAGCCAGCACAACACGCACTTTCGCATCAGCTACGCCACCACCGACGAAAAACTGGCGGCCGGCTGTGACGTGCTGAATTCGCTCGTCTGATCCGTAGGGGCGACGCCTGCGTCGCCCGTGGTTGCGACAACACGGCGGCGGGCGAGGCAGGCCTCGCCCCTACACAGCATGCATTCGTCGCATACACTGGACGTTATGACCGCGCCGACCATTCCCGTCAGTACTGCCGACCCGATTAACGCGAAGATCCTCTCCGTTTCCGAGGACAAGGTGCAAGGCTTCCACGCCGACCCGATCGGCGAAATCGCCCGGCTGAGCGGCGTGGACGTTGACACCGTCATCGAGCGCATCCGCGCCCTGCTGACGGCCGGCACGGTGCGGCGGGTTCGACAGACGCTGATGAGCGTGAACCTCGCCCCCGGCGCGCTCGTCGCGTGGAGCATCCCGGAAGACAAGCTGCAAGCCGGCTTCGACTGGATGTTCCAGAACGACCCGTTCAGCGGCCACGTCGTCATCCGCAGCACCGACGCCGCGATTGCCGGCGCGAATACCGCCTCTGGACGACGCTGAAAGTGCCCGTCGGTTATTCGATGGCCAAGCACTGTGAGCTGCTGATGCAGAAGACCGGCGCGACCGCATTCAAGGCGATGGCGGCGAACAAGCTGTTCGCCCTGGGCGTCGGCCATGTCCGTCGTCGGGGGATGGAGCCCGGCAGCCGCGCCGACGCGCCGGCCGAGGCGCACGACACCCAACTCGTCCCGATGACCGACGCCGACTGGCGTGTGCTGATGGCGTTGAAGCGCGAGTTCGCCGTCGACGAAATCGTCGCCGACCTCTGGGCCGGCCGCGCCGCCGAGGCCGGCTTATCGAAGGACGAATTCATCCGCGTCGCCAAAGATCTAGCCGCCCGCGGCGTGGTCGGCCGCTTCAGCACGTTCCTCGAACACGTCAAGCCGAACACCGCCGGCGAACGGGTGACGAAGTTCAACGCCCTCTTCCACTGGGCCGTGCCGCACGGCATGGAAATGCAGGCCGGCCAGGAAGTCGGCCGGCACGACATCATGACCCACGCCTACTGGCGCGAGGGCGGCCCGGAGTTCGGCAACGTCAACATCATGGGCGTCGCGCACGGCACGGACAAAGCCCTCGTCCTGGCGCACAAGGCCGCGATCGACAAGCACCTGGAAGAGGCCGGCATTCCGGTGAGCTACACCAACGTCTTCTGGGGCGGCCGCAGCGAAATCAAGCCGAGCGAAATCGCCCCGGCCGCCTACGCCGAGTGGTGCCAAACCCAAGGCGTCGACCCGCAGACGATGCGAGATTCTTTGTAGGGGCGACGCCTGCGTCGCCCGAACCCGTACCGTGATGCCGCGGGCGACGCAGGCGTCGCCCCTACAAGCAGACGGTCCTGTTTTACCTCGCGGGCACGATGCGTGGCGTCACCTGAATGATCAGGGGCGGGCCGTTCGGGCGTTCGATGCGGTTCAGCAGGCGGTTGACGGCGCGGTAGCCGATTTCCTCGGCGCCGATGTCGATCGTCGCCGGCCGCGGGTGAATGCCCGCCAGGCGGGCTTCTTCGTTGTCGCAGGAGATGACCTGCACGTCCTGCCCCAGCCGAATGCCGTGCTCGGCGAACATCGGGTAAAGGCGGGCGGTCACTTCGTCGTTGGCGATGAAGACGCCGTCGTGTTGCGGGCTGGCCTTGGCGAATTTTTCGGCGAGTTCTTCTCGGGTGCGGGCGACCACCACGCGCGGGCCATACGGCTCAGCGGCGCGGGGGTTGTCGCTCATGATGTAAACCGTCGCCTGCTGGCCGCCGTCGTAGCAGCCGTTCAAAAACGCCTGGCCACGCATACGGATCAGCGGCCATTCCGGGTGGGTGTGGAGGAACGCGAGGTTCTTACAGCCGAGCTTGGTCAGGTGGCGCGTACGCCGCGTGACCGATGCCGACATTATCGCTAGTGACGTGGTCGACGCCGCCGGCGGCGATTTCCATGCCCATCGCCCAGACGACGGGCACGTGCTTCATCATCGCCTTGAGGGTGGCTTCGTATTGCACGACCGGCACGTCGCTGGACATGAAGACGATCGCGCCGTCGATCTGGCGGTCGGTCATCAGCGGGCTGGGCTTGGAGACGTCGGGCATTTCGCCGAGAATCAGGCGCAGGTCATGCCCCTGGGTCGCCCGCTGAATTCCGCCGACCACCGACGCCAGCACCGGCCATTCCAGCCAGCTGCGCCCGTGGCCGAGCGTGATGACGGCGATGTTGCCCGTGCGGAGTTTGGTGCCGCGGGGCGTCCGCTTGCGGGCGACGCGGACGCGTTGGGGCTTGTACGCCAGCTCGTCCACGGCCGCTTTAACCTGCGCGATGGTTTCGGCGCGAACGCCCGGGAGCCCGTTGAGCACCCGCGACACCGTTGCCGTCGAAACCCCGGCCGCTTTGGCTACTTCCACGATCGACATGTCCACCCTCGCTTTGGCGGGGCCGCCGAGCCCCGTAGTAATTTACACTATACACGCGCGCGGCCCGATAACGAAGTACTTTACATGTATCTTACACCTCCAGTATAAGGCCCATCCGACTGACACCCGTGCCGACACAGGCCGGGCGGACGGGCGGTCGGTCGCAATCCCAGCCTCGCGGAGCAAATCGTGACAAGCAAAATACTTACTGTGGCCGGCAACGGCTTCGAGCTCGACGGCCAGCCGTTCCGCCTCGTCGGCGGCGCGATCCACTACGCCCGCATCCCCAAGGCGGCCTGGGCGGATCGACTGAAAAAATTGATCGACCTCGGCTGTAACACCGTCGAAAGCTACGGCTTCTGGAACGCCCACGAGCCTTACCCCGGCCAGTTCCGCTTCGACGGCATGCTCGACGTCGTCAGCTTCATCGAACTCGCCGGCAGCCTCGGCCTGAACGTCATCTACCGGCCCGGCCCTGTACCGTCTGCGCCGAGTGGGACTTCGGCGGCCTGCCGTGGTGGCTCCTGAACGACCCCGCCGTCGCCATCCGCTGCGATAACGCCGCCTACCTCGGCTACGTCGAACGGTACTTCACCGAACTGATGAAACGCGTCGCCCCGCTGCAAAGCACCCGCGGCGGCCCGATCATCGCGATGCAGATCGAAAACGAATACGGCTACTTCGGCCGCGATAAAAACCTACCTCGCCGCCGTCCGCGACATCCTCCGCAAACTCGACATCGACTCGCTGCTGTTCACCAGCGACGGCACGTTCCAGGATCTGACGATCGAAAGTGGCGGCCTGGACGGCTGTTTGCGGACGGCGAACTTCGGCAGCCGCGCCGCCGAGCGGTTCGCCACGCTCCGCAAGTTCCAACCGACCGGGCCGCTGGTCTGCATGGAATACTGGGTCGGCTGGTTCGACGAATGGCGGACCGGCCAGCACGCCACGCGCCCCGCCGATGAAACCGCCAAAGAACTCGATGAGCTCCTGGCGATCCCCGACTCCAACGCCGTCATCTACATGTTCCAGGGCGGCACGAACTGGGGCTTCACGGCGGGCGGCAACCTGAGCGACGAGTTCAAGCCGTTCGTCACCAGCTACGACTACGACGCTCTGCTCACCGAGGCCGGCGACACCACGCCGAAATACGACGCCTGCCGCGACGTCATCCGCAAACAGCTGAACATCGCCACGCCGAAGACTGATTTTCCGCCGTCGAAAAAAGTCGCCTACGGGCAGGTGAAACTGACGCAAAGTGTCAGCCTCGACAAGGCACTGCCGAAGCTGTCGGAAGCGATCGAAACGGCGACGCCGCAGACGATGGAACAGCTCGGCCACGGCTGCGGGTTCGTCGTCTACCGCACGGAATTGCCTGCGATTTACAAAGGCAGCCCGCTGGTGCTGCGTGGCATGCACGACTGGTGCCACGTCCGCCTGAACGGCGAAACCGTCACGACGTGGTACCGGAAAGACGAACAGCCGAAGATCACGCTCGATTTCGCCGGCGAATCGGCGACGCTGGAAATCCTCGTCCATAACCTCGCCCGCTCGAACTTCGGCCATCGCATGGTCGAACGCAAAGGCCTCACCGAAGGCGCGTTCGTCGGCCCGAGCCGGCACGACGAACGCGCGCTGTTCGGCTGGACGAACCACAGCCTGCCGCTGCTGGAACTGCCGGAAATCCCGTTCGAATCGACCGCCACGCCGATCGCCGGCCCGGCGTTTTACCGCGGCACGCTGACCGTCACCGGCGAGCCGGCCGACACCTTCCTGGCGCTGCCCGGCTTCGACCTCGGCTGCGTCTTCGTCAACGGCTTTAACATCGGCCGCTACTGGAACGTCGGCCCGCAGATGACGCTGTTCGTCCCGGCCTCGTTCCTGAAGAGCGGCGCGAACGACATCGTCGTCTTCGAAGCCGTCGCCGCGACGAACCTGGTGCTCGACTTCAAGGCCGTGCCGGAACTGGACCGCAAGCTGGCGTAACGCCGACCGCTCTTCTTGTAGGGGCGACGCAGGCGTCGCCCCTACAAAACAATGGCTCAATGCCTCGCCACCGGCGGCCCGACGTCAAATCCGCGTGTGACCGTGCCTTCCGGCAACGGTGCGATATAGCCGGCCGGCCCGCCGAGCTTCATGAAAGTGAAATAGACCTTCATCAGCAGCACCAGAGACAGGGCGGAAAAGATGCCACTCAACAAGAACGTGAAGCGATAATTGCTTCCCGTCCAGTCGAGCAATTGCCCGAGTGCCGGCGTGTAAATCAGCATCGAAATCTGCGTGACGATCGTCCCCGCCGACAAAAACTGGCTGAACCGTGCGCGAGGCAAAAGCACCTGAGCCAGGGCGGCCGACGACGTGAAGTAACAGCCCGACAGAACGCCGTGCGCCAGAATGCCCATCCGAAGCTCGAAGCGTTATCGATCAGCGCGTAGCCGACAAAGCAGGAGACGCCGTACACCAGCATGGCCGTGATCGCGACGCGGAGCGGGTGGAAGCGGTCGACGAGTGCGCCGATCGGATAGGCCAGAAACAGCGAGAAGACGTACGTGATCGCGATGATGCCGCCGTAGCCGAGTTTGAACGTGCCGATCCCGATGCCGCCTTCGTCCCAGCGGTCCATGCTCAGGCTCAGTTGCTTGGCGTAGACAATGCTCCAGCTGTTAATCGGATTGGCGGCCAGCGAAGTGAGCGTGAACGCCGCGAAGATCCAGAGATAGTGCGGCGAACTGAAACACTCACGCACGTACACCCGCACGGCTGGCAGAAAGCCGCCGTGCGCGGGTCTTGCACGACGTTGCCGTGTGATTCTTCGGGGTAGTCGCCTTCCTTGACCATGACGCACATCAACGTGAAGCCGACACCGAAGACGATCGCGATCCACCAGCAGATCAGTGTGAAATGGTCTTCGGCGTGCCCGAGGATGAACCAGTTGAAGATCATGCCGTCGATCAGGCTCACGGCCCGGAACATGCCGAAAAACCGCCCGAGCACCGGGCGGGGTACGACGTCATTGATCAATCCGTTGAAGACCGCGCCGGAGACGACCACCGCAATCTCGAATGCCGTCCAGAACAACGCGAAGACGGCCAGCAGTGCCGTCTTGTGCGTGATCGCCTGGCCGGTGATGCGTTCGATGAAGTGGGCGATCTGCGGACAAAACGCCAGGCCGATCATCGCGACCGCGGCGATCGGCGTCGGGATCAGCAGGAACGGAATGCGTCGCCCCCACCGACTGCGCATTCGGTCTGATTTGTAGCTGACGATCGGAGAGAGCACGAGCGTGATGGCCGTCGGGATCATCGACAGCAGCACCGCCATCTGCAGGTTCGACGCGTCGAAGCCTTTCAGCATCAGCTGCATCAGCGGCTGGACCGATCGGTCACGCATCGCGATCGCGAAATCGCCGAACAGCAGCCAGCAGAACAACACGGCCAACGCGCCGGTGGTGTAAACAAGCGTACCGACCCGCCAGACCTTGTTACGGCCATCGGTCATCGGCTCGTAGCCAAGCGGGTGAACGCCGGGAGGCGGAACGAGCGGTGGCGCGGCCTCTTTGTCTGAGGTCAGTGCCTGATCGGCAATCTGCTCAACAGCTTCGGCGGCGTCGGCGTTGATCGTTTCGGATTTCTCTTCTGCCATGTCCTGCCTGTCTGCGTCCGCGGATTAGAAGTCGAACCCGTCGATATTGTCTTTATTGAACGTGAACGGCACGCCGAGCATGACGTTATCGCCGTTCAGTTTTACTTCGCCCATTCGGCCGGCTTTGAATGACGTGTCGCCCGCTTTCAGCGTCCCTTTTACCACGGCGTCAGCAGTCTGCACCGCCAGGTAGCCGAGGTCCATCGTGTTCCAGAGCACCACGGCGGTCGTGATGCCGGCCTTCACGTACGGCTTGTTGTCGTTCGGCAGCCCGAGCCCTACCACGTGTACGTCCGAACGGCCGCTTTGTTTGACGGCCTCACCCGCGCCGGGCACCGCCGCCGAGCTGATGCCCATGATCAACTTCACGTTCGGGAAGGCGTTGAGAATCGTCCTCGCCTCTTCGAATGCTTTCGGCTGCTGGTCGTCACACGGCTTGACGGTCACCATCTTGATGTCCGGGTATTTCTCGGCCCGGCGTTTTTCGATCCACTTCATCCATTCATTCTGATTCGCGGCGGTAAGGCTTGCGGTGATGATCGCGAACTCGCCTTTTCCGCCGAGCGCCGCCGCAGCGTTGTCCATCAGCGTGCTGCCGATGCCTTCCGGCGTTGCCTGGTTGACGAACAAATCGCGGGCGTCTTTGTTCGCGTCGGCGTCCCAGGTGACGACCTTAATGCCCTTGGCGCGGGCGGCCCGCAGCGCGGTGGACAGGCCGTCACGGTTTTCCACGCTCACGGCGATGGCGTCGACGCCGCGGGTCACCCAGGTGTCGACAATCTCGTTCTGCTTGGCCGGGTCAGAATCGGTCGGGCCGTCCCACAGCAGATCGACGCCGAGTTCGTTCGCCGCCTCGGTCGCCCCCTTCTGGCAGGCGATGAAATAGGCGACACCCTTGCTCTTAGGCATCATCGCGATGGTGAGTTTCTTCGCCGCCGGCTCGGCCGAGCGGCCGGCAGTCATCGCCTTCGTACCGTGCGACAGCAAACCGGCGTCATCCCGCAATTGCCTTACCAGCGAGAAGTTCCCGCCAACGACGAGCAACGCGGCCAGCAGGATGGTGATACACAGGACGGCGAGTTGGCCGTTTTTCATCTCGAACTCCTCTGATTCCGTCGTCGCCGCGCCCGCCGGGGCCGACGGCTTCATCGCCTCGGCGCCGATCGCCGCCAGCAGCAGCGCGCCCTTCAAAATTCCCGCCAGTTCCGGCGGCCCGTCCGCCAGACGCAGGCCGTTGTCCAGCAGTGCGAGTGCGACCAGCCCCAGCAGCGTGCCGATGACGCTGCCGCGCCCGCCAAAGATGCTCGTGCCGCCCAGCACCACCGCGGTAATGGCCGACAACTCATAGCCCGTGCCGGCGTCCGCTTTTGCCTGCCCGACGCGGGCGACATAAATCACCGCCGCGATCGCCGCGCACAGCCCGCTGAGTAGATAGACGAGTTTGACGCGGCCGTCGACCTTCAGGCCGGCGTATTTCGCGCCATCGGGCGAATACCCGATCGCCGAAACCGTCCGTCCGACAGTCGTCCGGTGCAGCAGCAGGTAGAAAATCACGGCCGCCAGCAATAAGACGATCGCCTGAACCGGCAGTCGGCCGACCGTCGCCTGGCCGATCGAAAGAAAGCCGCCCGCGAAATTCGTGTAATTGGCGGCCCCTTGCGTGACGCCCTCCGCGATGCCGCGGAACAAACTCATCGTGCCGAGCGTGACGATCAGCGGCGGAATCTTCAGCCGCGCAACGCACTGCCCGTTCAGCCACCCGCCGACCACGCCCACGCCCACCGCCGCACTCGCCGCGACGGGCCACGGCACGCCGGCTATTTTGTTCAGATACCCGAAGCAGACCGCCGCCAGCCCCATGATCGAGCCAACGGATAAATCGATGCCGCCGCTGACGATCACCGGCGTGAGCGCCAGCGCGATCAGCCCGAGTTCCACATTCAGCCGCAGCAGCACGAACGCGTTGTCGAGTGACCAGAAGTTCGTGCCCGCTAGCGAAAAGACCAGCAGTTCGATCGCGATAATGCCGGCCAGAATCCACTGCTGCGGCGCGACGCGTGGCGGCCGGCGGGTCGTCGGCGTGGCGGGCATGGCGGCGGCCTGGCTCATCGCGCACCGCCCTTGCCGGAAAAGAGTCGGTCTGACGCGACGGCGGCGAGGATGATCACGCCTTGCACGGCGCGTTCCCATTGGCTGGGGATTTTGAGGAACGTGAGTGCCGGGCCGATGGTCGTCAGCAGCGCGACGCCCACCACGGTGCCCAGCAGCGTGCCGCGTCCGCCGTTGATCGCCGTGCCGCCGACGACGACCGCCGCGATCACCGCCAACTCCATGCCGACGCCGGCATTGGTGTCGACCTGCGCGAAGCGGACGGCGTTCATCACGGCCGCCAGCCCGACCAGGCCGCCGAGGAGGACGAACGTCGAAAAGGTGACCAGCCTCGGCCGAATGCCCGCCAGCCGCGCCGCGGCGGCATCCGAGCCGACGGCGAAAATCGCCCGCCCGCCGGCGAGATTTCGGGCAATCCACGCGAACGTTAACGTCACCAATGCGGCGACGACGACCAGCATCCACTCGCCGGTCGATTGTTCGAAGCCGAACCACTGAAAGCCGGCCGGCAGGTCACGCACGGCGTCGCCCTGCCGCGCCCAACGCAGCGCCTCGCGGCCGATGACCATTGTCGCCAGCGTCACCACGATCGACGGCAACCCCGCGAAAGCCACCAGCACGCCGTTCAGCGAACCCATGACGCAGCCCATCGCGATCGTCACGACCGCCACCGCCGGCACCGGCAGGCCGGCCTTGGCGAGCAGGCCCGCCATCACGCCGCAGATCGAAAACTGGCTGCCGATCGAAATATCAATGTGCCTGGCGACGATGACGAATGTCATCCCGACCGCGGCCACGAGCGTCGGCGCGGCCCGCGTCCAGGTGTTCGCGAACTCGTCACTGAAAAACGCCGGCGCGAGCGCGGCCATCAATACCAGCAGCGCCGCGTAGACACCGGCGACGCTGAGTTCGCGGTTGTAGCGGGACAAGACGCCGGTCATGCGGCCGCCTCCCCGGACGGGTGCAAGGCGAGTCGCAGCAGCTTTTCCTGCGTGGCCTCGGCGCGGTCCAGCGTGGCGACGATCGTGCCGCCGCGCATCACGCCGATACGGTCTGCCACGCCGAGCAATTCGGGAAGCTCCGACGAGATCAAAACCACCGCCAGGCCGCCCGCGGCGAGTTCGCCGATGAGCTTGTGAATCTCCGCCTTCGCGCCGACATCGACGCCCTGTGTCGGCTCGTCGAGAATGATGACTTTCGGCCTGGTCGCCAGCCAGCGGGCGAGGGCGACTTTCTGTTGATTCCCGCCCGAAAGGTGGCCAACGGGCGTGGCGATGCTCGGCGGTTTTCGTCCCCAGCCTGGCGACATAATCGCCGGCCAGTTCACGCTCGCGGGCGAAGTCGATGAACGGGCCGTTCGAGACATCGCCGAGCACGGCAAGCGTGGTGTTGGCGTCGACCGGCAGATCCAGAATGACGCCGTGCCGGCGGCGGTCTTCGGGCAGATAAGCGATGCCGGCGGCGATGCCGGCGGCGGGCGAACGGACCGTGACGGGCCGGCCGTTGAGCGTGATCGTGCCGCCGTCCGCCGGCGTGATGCCGAACAGCATTCGGGCGAGTTCGGTCCGCCCCGCCCCGACCAGCCCCGCCAGGCCGAGGATTTCGCCGGCGCGGACTTCAAAACTCACGCCACTGACCCCACCTGCTCGGCTGACGAGGTCATCCACGTCGCAAGACGACATCGCCGATGTTCGCGTCGACTTTATGGAACACGGCATCGACAGATCGGCCGACCATGAGGCGGATCATTTCCGCCGGCGTAATGCCTGCCGCGTCACGCGTGGTGACGTACGCGCCGTCGCGCAAAACGGTCACGCGGTCGGCAATCTGGACCACTTCGTCGAGCCGGTGCGAGATGTAAACAATGCCCACGCCTTCTGCCCGCAACTGGGCGATGACGCGGAAGAGGTTTTGAGCGTCTTGCTCGCCGAGACTGGCGGTCGGCTCGTCGAGGACGAGCACCTTCGCGCCAGTACCCAACGCCGCGGCGATTTCGACCAGCTGCTGCTGCGGCATGGTCAGCGAGCGGACCTCGGCCTCCGGATCGATTGCCGAACCGACCCGCGCCAGCAGTTCCGCCGCCCGCTTACGCCGATGGCCCCAGCGAATGCGGCGGAAGACGCCCGGCGGCTCGTCACGCAGGCCGATGTTCTCCGCGACCGTCAGATCGGCGAACAGTGCCGGCTGCTGGTAGATGACGTTAATGCCCAGCCGACGCGCCTTGGCGGGCGAATTGTCCACCAGCGGCCGGCCGAGGTATTCGATCGTGCCGGCGTCCTGGGCGTGAGCGCCGGCGATGATCTTGATCATCGTGCTCTTGCCGGCCCCGTTTTCCCCGAGCAATGCGTGCACTTCGCCGGGGCGGAGGTCAAAATCGACGCCTCGCAGCGCGCGCACGCCCCCGAAGGTTTTGGTGACGCCGCTCAAACGCAACAGCGACGTGGGATGGCTTTCCTCTGGCCTCGCCGGGCTCAACACTCCGCCTTCCGCTGGGAAGGCAATTGTTTCCACGCCGGCCGCAATTTACAAGTTGCATCTTTGCGTCGCCTTTACACAAAAAGGCCAGAAATGGTTTGACTGCCCGAAAATCGGGTTTTACACTCCCGCGCAGGCCGCAAATCGACCTGTAATTTACGCAATGTAATTTACCCGACACCCATTCCGTGGTGCCCAACTGTTTGCCCGGCGGAGATTTGCATGAAATCGGTCCAAGCCCCTCTGTTCGGAATTCGCACCGCCAAGCACGCGTTCGCCTGGGCCCTGGTCGGCTTGCTGGCCGCCGGTGCCATTGCCGCAAAGCCGACGACCAAACCCGCCACCCAGCCGGCCGGGCCGATGACCTTCGAACTCAAGGGCGACGCCAGCCAGTGGGACGCCAAGGCCCGCGAGAAGATCGTCAGCGCAATGACTGAGGCCGTCGCGGTTTACAACCTCCACGCGAAATTCAAACAGCACATCCCCGTCGTCTACAGCCCGCAAACCCCCACCGCCGACGCGAGCTTTAACGGGCAAATCCGTTTCGGCGGCCAGATCGGCACGCGGACGGCGCTACACGAAATCGGGCATATTCTGGGTGTCGGCACGGCACGGAACTGGCGTAATTTCATCAAGGACGGGAAGTGGACCGGCAAGTACGCCGTGGCGCAACTCAAGGCGTTTGACGGCCCCGACGCCGTGCTCCACGCCGACCGCCAACACTTCTGGCCGTACGGCCTAAACTTCGACAGCGAAGGAACTTCCGCCGAGCAGTACCGCCGCCACGTCGCCATGGTTGCCGCCTTCCGCGCCGACCTCGGCCTCTCCCCGGCCCCCAAAATCGCCACCAGCCAGCCCGCTCACACGAAATAGCGTCTGCGAATCAGAAGGCTTGCGCATTCGCACCCAAAAGCGTTTTTGCGCGTTGTCGTGTGGTAACGACAATAGCACCCACCGCTGAGCGATTGTCCCTACACGGCTACACTTCGACAGTCATAATCCTTTCCCGCAGAAGTCTTTAAGCGTGATGAAGTCGTTGAGACGCCACTACCGTTCCCGTAATTTACAATGAAACAACCATCTTTTTAATTGCCTTTCCGCGGCCGTGCGGGAGAATCATTCCGTCGAAAGATTGTTTGCTCCGCCTGTGATTCCGAACGGGTTTTGCTGCGGAGGCATGTCGGGCTACACAGCCGTTGGTAGTCGTTAGTCGCTGTCTGGTAAGGGATTGAGCCAAATGGAATGCCCAAACGGTCTGTTCGTCCTTGGCCGTGACGCGTACGAGGTGGTCTACGCCCCGACCGCCGCCGCCGAGATCGCGGAACGGGTGAACATCATCGCCCCGCCGCAGACCGAAGTGTCAATCGCTGAAAATCCAGAACTCCTTGCAGACATTGACTTTATCTTCTCGGGATGGGGTTGCCCGAAGATGGATTCGGTGTTCCTGAACCACGCCCCGAACCTCAAGGCCGTCTTTTATGCGGCGGGGGCGATTAGTGGCTGGGCGACCCAGGCGGTCTGGGACCGGGGCGTTCTGGTCACTACCGCGAACCACGCCAACGCCATTCCCGTTGCGGAATTCACGGTCGCGACCACCCTTTTCTCGCTCAAGCACGGCTGGCAGCTCGCCTGTAAGCGCAAGCCGCACAAGGGTTTCGAAATCCGCCCCGGCGTGCCCGGCGTTTACAAGTCGGTCGTCGGCCTGGTCGGCATGGGGACGATCGCCCGGCTGGTCGTGAACCTGTTGGCGTCTTATGACGTCAAGGTGCTGACCTACGACCCGTATCTATCGGCCGAAGAAGCACTTAGGCTCGGCGTGGAGAACGTCTCGCTCGAACAGCTTTTCGCCGAAAGCGATGTGGTGAGCCTGCACGCGCCGGACCTGCCGAGCACCAAGCACATGATCAACGGTCGCCTGCTGTCGACATTGCGGCAGGGGGCGACGTTCATCAACACCGCCCGGGGCAGCGTGGTGTGCGAATCGGAACTGATCCAGGTGCTGACGGCCCGCCCCGATCTTCAGGCCGTGCTTGACGTTACGCAAAAAGAGCCGCTCCCAATCGACTCGCCGTTGAACACCCTGGCGAACGTGGTGTTGACGCCGCATATCGCCGGGTCGCAAGGCCGGGAGTGCCAGCGGATGGGGCAATACATGGTCGACGAGCTCGACCGCTACCTCGCCGGCCGGCCGCTGCAATGGGCGGTTCAGCCCGCGGCGGTGGCGAATTCGGTGCACCAGCTCCAGCGCTGATCGCCGGCGATTTCTTCCGCCAAAATCCTGCCGCCGCCCCACTTTTGCCTTGACGCCTCTGCGCAGGCGGAGGATCTTGTCTCATCACGGTCGGCGTTCCACGCGCCGGCCGAATTGGCGCGTCGCCTCACGCAAAACCGACGCACTCCGCTTTCGATTTCCTGAAATTTTCAAAGAATTTCCGCCGAGGCTGGGCAGTTTCCGCACCGCCCTTTTGCCGCGGGTTTCGTAAGCTTATCCGAGCCCGGGGTGGCCCGGTTTGCGGCCAACCGAATTGCGCCTCCGTCCTTCACAAAATCTTAAGAAATAGCCGGTTACAAAGAATCTGCGATGAGATCGTTTTACCGGGAACTTGCAGCGCAGTGTGAATCGCGTCACCTGCGGCGAAACGATTCATGTAATTTACCATATTTTTGTGTTGCGAGTTGTCGCACCTAGGCTAGGCTATTTTCTGGAAACAAGTCCGGCCGTTTCAAGGCGGCCGAGTGCGGAAATGGAATGGCCGGGGCCGCTTTCGGCGGCTTTGGCCTGAACTAAAAGTGCGGAGAGACGTTATGAATCAGAATTCGAAAACCCAACGCGGCGGCTTCACGCTCGTGGAACTCCTGGTCGTGATCGGCATTATTGCGCTGCTGATCAGCATCCTGCTGCCGAGTTTGAACTCGGCACGGCGCACCGCGGTCGCCATTAAATGCATGGCAAATCTGAAGACGATCGGCAACGCGGTGCTGATGTACTCGAACGAAAACAACGGCGGCATCGTGCCGGCGATCTTCTGGAAAGGCGGCCAGGACGATTGCTGGGCGTTCGGCCTGGTGGCGGGCAAGTACATGCCGAACCCGCACGGCAAGGGCGGCACCGGTGCCGCCGCCGTCGCGACCGAAAACAGCGTTTTCGTCTGCCCCGCCGTCCGGACCGCCATGTCGTCTGACGGCACGGGCAGCTTCAGCGGCACGCAGCCGACGGTCGACGGGTTCACCCGCCGATACAGCAAGCACCTGCTGCCGAACTCCGAAACAAGTCCCAGCGGCGCCCCCGCCACCACCAACGGCGTCGACACCAGCCGCGCTTGTATCATCGATATCGGTTACGGCATCAACGGGACGACCGGTGCGAACGCCAACACGAACAACCTCCCGATGCAGGGTATTTCGTTCGGCGGCACGGGTAACCCGGCTCTGAACCCGTACACCCGCATGTCGCAGTTCAAAAAGGCCGCTCAAATGGTCCTGATGTTCGACGGCACGGAATGGAATCCGTACGTCGGCACGACACCGACCAACAAGTTCCTGTGGCGCATCAGCGGCCGTCACGGCAACCGCACCGCCGCCGGTCTGGAAGACGCCCGCTCGTACTCGACCGGCGTTACCAACGTCCTGTTCCTCGACGGCCATGCCGAGGGCGTGCGTCGCGCCGACCTCCCGCAACGCGATACCGACGTCAACCCGATGATGCTCTACAGCTGGACCTACTCCACCTCGGCCAACAAATACCTCTGGAACCGCTCGCAGTAAGCGAAACGGGCCAAATTTCGGTCAATACTATCGGGCCCCGGCGATTCAAACGATCGCCGGGGCCCGGTGCGTTGGGAGATCTGGTATTGGGACCAGACCGCGGGCAATTCCGACGCCGGGTGCTGAGGTACGCCGAAGCCCCGGGCGATTGCTTGCGAACAGGCGAGGCCCGGGTCTTCGGCGTACCTCAGGCCCCGGCGTCTGGGGTATCACGGCGCGGATAGGGTTTTTTCCCATTCAACGTTTTAAGCGCCCGTCAAGCCCGGCGTGGACGTGGCGACGTTCAAAGCGGTCGGTATTTTAAGACCATTTCCAAAATAGACTTATCGAAGTTTTCTGCATGTCTAGCGGCCCGCCTCCGGCCGCCGTTCGGGTGCCGGGTAAGGCGTCTTCTGACGCCGTCCGATAACGCGCCGCTGTAACTTACACGCGTTTCGGATTGCATTCGATTTTCGTCCGACATAATGTCGCACTTCGGAAACAATTCTGGCCGTTTCTGTACCGGCCGACTGCGGAAAAAGGTGCCCGTCCGCCGCCCCACCGGGGCCGGGCGGGTTGAAGTGTGTGGAGGAAAAATGGAACGAAAACCCAACGCCGGGCGTGGCTTCACGCTTGTGGAACTTCTTGTTGTTATTGGCATTATCGCGCTGCTGATCAGCATCCTGCTGCCGAGTTTGAACTCGGCGCGGCGTCAGGCGACGGCGATCAAGTGCATGGCGAACCTGAAATCGATCGGCAACGCCGTGATGATGTACGGGAACGACAACAAGGGCGTGATTCTGCCGTGCATTTTCTGGGGTAAAGACCAAACCACCGGCGTCACCGGCCTCGACGATTCATGGGCGTTCGGCCTGCTCGCCGGGAAGTACCTCCCGATCCCGACCGGTAACTACGGCGAAGCGACCGCCAGCAACGGCACGGTCTTGGTCTGCCCGGCGATTCGCGACACGATGATCCAGCGTGCCAACGCCGCGGGCACGGCATACGCGAGCAACGGGTTCGACAACACCAGCCAAGCCACCTCGACCGACGGTTTCAGCCGCCGCCCGTCGAAATGGATGATGACTTTCAACGCCAAGCCACTCCCGAGTTCGCCGGGCAACGGCATCAATGGCGGTGCATTTGTGGACATCGGCTACTGCATCAACGGCGCCGTCGACGGCAACACCGGTTACGCCGGCGCGAACACCCTGCCGTCGCAGGCCGTCAAAATGGATGCCGGTGTCACACGGATCATCGTGCCCGCCGCAAAGTTCAGTCAGTTCAAGCGCAGTGCTCAGGTTGTCTTGATTTTCGACGGTTTCGAATGGAACCCGATGCAGCCGCGTAACGGAAACCTGAACCGCATCGTCGGGGCACGCCACGGGCAGTGGAAAAAAGAGCGCCCTTACGCGACCGGCACGACGAACATCCTGTTCCTCGACGGCCATGTCGAACCGGTGGCCCGCATTGACCTCCCCGCCGACGCCACCAACGGCCCCCTTCAGGTCTGCGGCGATGCCACGAAGACTCTCAACAACAAGTATCTCTGGAACAGTCAGCAGTAACCCCAGGCGATCCGCAAACGATCGATTTACCCCCAACGGCCTCGGCGATCACGGATTGCCGAGGCCGTTTTCATTGGCTAGCCTGCGCAGTCGGTGACACGGTTCTGAAACGGTCGAGAGGAATTCATGCAGCGTATCGGCATTCAATTAAAAGTCCGCCCTGACAAGCTTGAGGAGTACCGCAAGCTTCACAACCCGATCTGGCCGGAGCTGGCGAAGGCGCTCAAGGACGCGGGGCTGCGGAATTACACGCTTTGGCTGGCACCGGACGGGACGGAGTTCGGGTACCTGGAGTGCGACGACTGGGATGCCGCCTGTGCCAAGCTCGAGAAGTCGGAGGTGCACACGCGTTGGCAGCAGCTGATGCAGAACTACCTCGAAACCCCCGTCAACGCCGGCCAGGGCGGGCAGCCGGTGCGGATGCTGGAACGGGTCTTCTTCCTGGACGAAACGCCGACGGAATGAAGAGTGGGCAGTGGGCGGTGGGCGGTGGGCAGGTGGCAGGTGGCAGGTGGCAGGTGGCAGAAAAGAATAAGATCTACGCCTTCGGTGTTTTGCCTTTTCCTGCCCACTGCCACCTGCCACCCGCCCACTTTTTCTACGCCCCCAGCTTTCCCGCGAGGTTCGCCATGGCGGCGACGGTGATGATGAGCTCGGCGGGGTTGACGGGTTTGACCAGGTGCGCCTGGAAGCCGGCTTCGATGGCGCGGATGCGGTCGTTGGCGCGGGCGTAGGCGGTGAGCGCGATGGCGGGCACCTGCCCGCCGGCGACGGCCGGGCGGGAGCGGATGCGGCGGATCAGCGAGTAGCCGTCCTCACCGGGCATGCCGATGTCGCTGACGATGACGGCGGGCCGGCAGGTGTCGAAGGCGGCGATCGCCTCGGCGGCCGAGCCGGCGGTCTGCACCACCGCCCCGCATTCGCCGAGCAGCCGGTGCAACATCGATCGGCCGTCGGGTTCGTCGTCGATCGCCAGGATGTTCACGCCCGCCAGCTGCAGGCGGGCGGCTTCGTGGGTCTTCTGGACGAGTTCTTTGGTCACCGCCGTGTCGTGCGATTGGTCGGCGGTCGTGGCCTCCAGCAGCATGATCGGCAGCGTGACGATGAACGACGCGCCGCGACCTTTCCCGGCGCTTTTCACCTGCACCGTGCCGCCGTGCATGTCGATCAGTTGACGCACGATCGATAACCCCAGCCCCAGCCCGCCGTGGCGGCGCGTGGTACTGGCGTCGGCCTGGCGGAAGCGGTCGAAGACGTGCGGCAGGAATTCCGGCGCGATGCCGTCGCCGGTGTCGCTGACACTGACTTCCACACGGTCTTCGACGCGGCGCACGGCGACCTGCACCTGCCCGCCACGCGGCGTGAATTTCACGGCGTTGCTGAGCAGGTTCCAGAAGACCTGGTGCAGCCGATTGGCGTCGCCCATGACGGGGCCGGCGTGGGCGTCGACGACGACGGCGAGGCGCACGCCCTTGGCGTCGGCGCTCGGCTGCACCGTGCCGACGCCGGCGCGCACCAGCTGGGCGACGTCCGCCGGCTGCACGTCCAGCCGCAGTTTGCCGCTGATGATGCGGCTCATGTCGAGAATGTCTTCGATGATCTGCGTTTGCGCCTTGGCGTTGCGGTCAATGACGGCCAACCCTTCGGCGCAGCTTCGGCGTCGTGGCCGAGGGTTTTGAGGATTTCGACCCAGCCGACGATCGCATTCAGCGGCGTGCGCAGTTCATGGCTGAGCGTGGCGAGGAATTCGTCCTTCATGCGGCCCTGGCGCTCGGCCTCGCCGCGCGCCAGGCGTTCGCTTTCGTGCAGTTGTTCGCGTTGCTCGGCGGTGCGGCGTTCGTCGGTGACGTCGCGGAAGACGCCGACCATTCTGGCCGAGGCGCCCTCGTGCTGCGGAACGCTTCGCCGCTGGAAACGATCGTCCGGATCGACCCGTCCGGCCAGACGAGGCGGTACTCCAGCTCGCGCGTGTCCGCGTCTTTGGCGGTCGCGGCAATGCGGGCGGTGATGCGTTCACGGTCGCCGGGATGCAGACGGGGAATGAGCTGGGAAATTTCGACGTTTTCGTCGTCCTGCTCGATGCCCCAGATCTGCCGGCTGCGGGCGTCCATCCGGATGCAGCGGTCGGGCACGTCCCATTCCCAGACGCCGAGGTTCGCCACCGACACCGCCGCCGTCAGCCGCGCGGCGCTTTGCAGCATGGCGGCGGTGGTGGCGCGTTCGAGTTCCTCGGCCTGGCGGCGTGCGGAGACGTCCTTGAACAGCACGCCGACTTCATGCGACCCGTCGCCCCCGATGCGGAAGGCGTGCACGTCATACCACCGGCCGATGGCTTCGGCGCGGTTTTCGAAGCGCTGAGGCACGCCGGTGCGGGCGACTTCGCCGTAGATCTCGAACCAGTGCGTCTCGTGGCCGGGAAAGAGCTCGCGGACGGTTTTGCCCGCGAGTGCGTCTTCGGGCCGGATGCCGGTGTGGACGGTGAACGCGGGATTGAACTCGCGAAAGCGGTAATCGACCGGCCGGCCGTCGGGGTCGTAGATCATCTGGATGACGCAGAAGCCGTCGTCCATCCGGTCGAAGATCTGCCGCAACCGCTCGGCTTCGAGCGCGCGGGCGGCGTCGGACGGATCGTCCGGTCGGGTTTCGGGCATGAACGGCTCATCCTTCTCGGTGTCGCGCCTGAGCCGGCATGGCTCGCGACGTCGCCCCGGGGATGATAGGCGTTCGGTAGTCGGGTTTCGCGGGGTGCGTTTTACACCCAAAGATGCCGAACCGTCACTCGGCGTTCATTTGGCGGGGGCGACGTCCATGGGCGGCGGCTCGCCCTTGGCCAGCGCCGGCAGCCACTGCCCGTACGCCACGCGGCCGTACGGCGCTTGCGAGCCCTTCTCGTCCCAATGTGCCGCCAGCGGGAGGACGATGAATCGCTTGGGCGATTTGATCTGGTTGAACGCCGCCAGCACGCTGGTGGCCGGCGCGACGTCGTCCTTCAGGCCGGCACTGCAGAGCACGGGGCACTTGATCCGCCGGGCGAAGAAGACCGGGTCGAAGTATTTGCTGGTGGCGTGAACGGCGTCGGCGGTTTCGGGCGTGGTGTTGTTCCACCAGAACGGGTAGCCGCTCCGCCGCCCGATGCTTTCCGCCCAGGTATCACACGCCGCCGGCAGGAACGCCAGCGCCGCCGTGACGTCGTCCGGGCAGAGCCCCGCCGCCATGAGCGTCTGCTGGCCGCCCTGGCTGGTGCCCATGACGACGAGTGTTTTTCCGTCCCAGTCCGGGCGGGTTTTGAGGTACGTGATCGCCTGGGCGACCGACAGGTACATCCGCAGGTAGTGGCTTTTGTTTTTGTCGGTGTTGCCGATCTTCGGGTAGTTCTCCAGCGGCCCGCCGGGCGCTTTGAGCCTGGCGTAAAAGTCGGCGGGCTCGTCGATGGGGATGTCGTGGGCTTCGAGGTTTAAGGCGAGCCAGCCGGTTTTGGCGCGGTCGGTGACCCACGCCTTCTGCAGGCCGTACACGCCCGCCCATTGCGGGATGAGGACGGCGGGGAATGTCTCGCCCTTCTCCGGCCGCGCGAGCTGGCCCTGCACGTGCGTGCCGTTGATGTTGTCGAGGGTGATTTTCGCGTAGGTGACGCCCGGCACGCCGCTGTCGCCGGGGACAAGCTGCGGGTTCGGCGGAATCCGCTTCAGCGCCGCGAGCTGGCCCTGCCAGAAGGCGTCGAAATCGGCGGGCTCGTCGGTGGCGGGTTGAATCTTGAACGGGCTGGCGATCGCGCCGGCATTCGTGCGACGCGTCGGATTCTTCCCCCAGCTCACGATCGCGTACGCACTGTTCGGCTCTTCGAACGTCCAGTCGAACGTCGCGACATTGCCCGTGAAAGTAAGGGCGGCCTTGACGGCTTCCTTCTGGTGGCCGGTGCGGATGGCGTAGGTGGCGTCGGCGGACGGATTGCCGGGGCCGAACCACTCGGCCTTCCAGTGCACCGTCTCGCCCGCCTCGTACACCCCGCCGGGCCGGTCCGGCGAGACGACAATGCCGCTCGGCTGGGTCGCCGGCTGGGTGGCGGCCGACGCCAAGCCGCACGCCAGCGTGAGAAAAAACGCAATCGAACCGCCGCTTCACAATCCCGTTCATGCCGCCTCCACACCGCCGCACCGCGGCCGCCTTTGTTTCATACGCGACCGGCGGGCGAGCGTTTGGAAAACGTAAGTCGAATTTTGATTTCGACTTAAATCGACACAGCCGAGACGCAAATCGAGACAGAGGCAATTCATGGAAATTGCATTCGGCTTGCGAAAATTTTTCTACTGCATGCCGCAAGATTGTGGTAAACATTGTCGCACCGGCGGAGAGCGGCCGCCGGCGTCTGTGCGGAGGAAATGCCATGCCGGTTCGTGCCCCGAAGCGTCGGTCTCCGACGTCGCGCCTGTCGTTTTTTGATTCCCTCGAACGCCGCGTGCTGTTCGCATTCGGCGTTACCACCACCAGCACCACCTACGTCGTCGACACCGGTGCCGGGCTGACATTCACCATCCTGCGCGGCGGCACGACCAGCAGCACCATTCACCTCGGCGACATGACGAGCGTGAAATACAACGGCACGGAAATGCTGGCGACCTACAGCGTCACCAGCCGCTATTCGCACTACGAGCAAGGGCTCAGCAGTGCGTCGATCATCACCGCCACTGTCGACCCCAGCGCCACGCCGCAGTGGATCATGGTCACCGTCGATGACTCGGCGAACACCTCCATGCCGGTGATTCACAATTACATCGCCAAGCGCGGCGAGGCGAACATCTACATGACCAGCCTGCCGATCGACGTCAACGTCGGCCCCGGCGAAGGTCGGTACATCGCGTACCTCGATCGCAACATTTTCAGCAACCCCGAAGCCCCGTCCGACAACGCCGGCAATACCGGCAGTATCGAAGGCTCCGACGTCTTCGGGCACGCCGACGGCACCACCACGTCCAAGTTCTACAACATGGGCCGGCGGATGATCGACAACACCGTCCACGGCGTCGTCGGCACGACCAGCGGCGGCGCGACCGTCGGCGCTTACATGTGGATGGGCAACCGCGAACACTCCGCCGGCGGGCCGTTCTTTAAAGACATCGACTTCCAAAGCGGCTCGGCCGTCGAGATCTACAACTGCATCTTCACCGGCCACACGCAGACCGAAACCTATCGCCAGGGCATTCACACCTACGCGATGTCGTTCACCAACGGCAGCGCGCCGGCGACGCCGAATTACGCCTTCCTGGAAGGCCTGAACATTCAGGGCCTGGTGCCCGCGTCGGGGCGGGGCAGCATCAGCGGCGTCGCCAGCGGCGTGCCTGTCGGCCATGAGGCCGTCGTCGCCCTTTCCAATTCCACCGAGCAATACTGGACCAAGGCGAACGCCGACGGCACGTACAGCATCACCGGCGTCATGCCCGGCACGTACACCGAAACACTCTACGACCGCGAAATCGCCGTCGGCACACGCACCGTCACCGTCACCGCCGGCAGCAACACCAAAGCGCCCATCGCCAGCACCTACTACACGCCGGCCGCCACTTGGCGCATCGGCACGTGGGACGGCACGCCGCAAGGGTTCCTCAACGCCGACAAGATCGAAATCATGCACCCGTCCGACAGCCGCATGAGCAGCTGGGTGCTGCCCGCCGACGCCACCACCGGCATGCCGACCTTCACCGTCGGCACTGACAGCGACAGCGCCTGGCCGATGGTTCAGTTCATGGGCGTGAACAATTCCAACCGCATCGCCTTCACGCTGACGAGCGCCCAGGCGGCCGTCGCGCAGACGCTGCGGATCGGCATCACGCTCGGCTTCGAGGGCGGCCGAAACCGCGTCACCGTCAACAGCGGCAACACCGGCGTCACCGCCTGGACCAGCAGCATCCCCACCGCCAGCCAGGACCTCAACAGCCGCGGCATCACCCGAGGCACCTACCGCGGCACGAACCAGCTCTACACCTACAGCATCCCCACCACCGCACTCAAGGCCGGGCTGAACTGGATCGACCTGCCCGTCGTCAGCGGCAGCTACGTCGCCGGCCAGACGTGGCTGAGCCCGAACGTCGCCTACGACGCGATCGACCTCGTCCCCACCAGCAGCGTGGCCGCGCCGGCGGTCAGCAGCATCGCCATCACCCCCGCCGTCAGCACGCTCGCGGCGAATGGCACGACGACATTCGCCGCCACCGCGAAAAGCTCCAGCGGCGCGACACTCGCCGCCAACATCGTCTGGACCGCCGCCCGTGGCCTGATCAACGACAACGGCGAATATGTCGCCCCCAGCACGCCCGGCGCCGACACCATCACCGCCACCTATAACGGCGTCAGCAGCACGGCCACAGTCCTGGTGCTCGCCAACACCGCCCAACGCCTCTGGTACAAGGCCAACGAAACCGCCGGCAGTTCACTGATCGACAGCACCGGCAACAACCTCACCGCCACGCTCAGCGGCGCGTATGCCTACGGCACCGGCGTCGAAGGGTCGGCCGTTCAGTTCACCGGCGGCTCGGCGAAACTCCCCAACGCCATCACCACCGGCCTGAACGATTTCACCATCGGTTTCTGGGTCAAACCCGACGCCTCCCAAAGCTGGGCACGCGTCTTCGATTTCGGCAGCAGCACGACGTCGTACATGTTCTTCTCGCCACGCACCAACACCGGCGTCAGCCGATTCGCCATCAACACCGGCAGCGGCGAACAGACCGTCAGCGGCGCGGCGCTGGCCGTCGGGGCGTGGTCGCATGTCGTCATCACCCTCAACGGCAACACCGCCACGCTCTACATCAACGGCCAGGTCGCCGGCACGAACACCGCCATGACATACCGCCCGTCGGCGCTGGGCAACACCACCAACAACCTCATCGGCGACAGCCAATTCACCGCCGACCCGAACCTGCTCGGCACGGTCGATGACCTGCGGCTCTACTCCGCCGCCATCACCGCCAGCGATGTCACCGCCTGGCGCAATTCCGCCCTGCCGACCGTCACCAGCTTTGCCGTCGACAACGGCACGCAACAGCGGTCGATGGTCCGCTCGCTAACGATCAACTTCGACAAAGCCGTCGACCTCGGCAGTGGCGCACTGAGCCTGCTGCTCAACGGCAACGCGTCGCCGGTCACGCTCACCGCAACACCGACGAGTACTGAAAAAACAGAGTACGTCGTGACGTTCTCCGGCACCGGCGTAAGCGCCGCCTCACTGGCCGACGGGCGTTACCAGCTCGTCGTCAATGCCGCCGCCGTCACCACCGCGGCCGGCCTGTCGATGAACGGCAGCACGTCGTACAGCTTCTTCAGGCTCTTCGGCGACAACGACGGCTCGGCGACGGTGAACTTCAACGACTTCCTCGCCCTGCAAACCGCGTTCGGCCTCACGTCCGGCAGTGCCGGCTACCTCAGCGGATTCGACAGCGACAACAACGGCGTCATCGACTTCAACGACTTCCTGCTCCTGCAGGCGAACTTCGGCAAGACGATCTAAAACGACCACGGGCACCGCATTCGTGCGGTGCCCGTGGCGTTTGTTCGAACCTCTACCGGCTGCCGATCAGGCGGCCTTGTTCAGGTTGAAGTCGGAAAAATCGTCGTTCTGGGCCGACTCGTCTTCGAGCGGGATTTCATTGCGATTGATCGCCTTCGTGCTGGTGTGCGGCGTCAGCTTCTTCGCGGCCGGGGCGGCGATTGTCGCGACGGCGGCAGATTTGTGCTTCACCGGCTTGGTGGCCGCCGGGGTGTTGGTCTTTCGGCCGACGAGGGCCATCAGTTCCACCACCACGCCGCTCATGCCCGCGGCCTGGGCGGCCAGCTCTTCGCTCGCACTCGCCGACTCTTCCGCCGCCGCGGCGTTGCTCTGCGTCACCTTGTCCATCTGCGTCACCGCAGTGTTCACCTGACCGATGCCCTTGCTCTGTTCGCTGCTCGCCTGGGCGATCTCGGCGATCAGGGCATTGACCTTTTCCGACGTCGACGTGATCTCGCCGAGCACCTGCCCGACTTCTTCCGCGATCAGCACGCCGCCGCGGCTGTTCTGCACCGACTGCTCGATCATCGCAGACGTGCTCTTGGCCGCCTCGGCACTGCGCATCGCCAGGTTCCGCACTTCCTCGGCGACCACCGCGAACCCCTTGCCCGCCTCGCCCGCACGCGCCGCTTCCACGGCCGCGTTGAGCGCCAGCAGGTTCGTCTGGAACGCGATCTCGTCGATCACTTTCACAATTTTTGCAGTTTCGCCGGCACTCTTCTGGATGTCGTGGATGGCCGTCGACATCTTCGCCATCGACGCGTTCCCCTTGTCCGCCGCCGCCTTGGCTTCGGCGCTGAGCACGCTCGCCTGCTGGGCGTGTCGGCATTGCGGCTGACCATCGAGCTCATCTCTTCGAGCGAGCTGCTGGTCTCCTCAAGGCTCGCCGCCTGCTCGCTGGCCCCTTGCGCCAGCGACTGGCTGGAGCTGGAAACCTGCGTGGCAGCCGCCGCCACCTGGTTCGAACCGTCGGCGAGTGAATCCGCCATGCGGGTCAGCGCCTTGGAGACGCTGCGGATGATCATGACCGCGAGGGTGGCCCCGACGATCACCGCCGCGCCGACGCCGATCCAAAGCCCGACGATGCCGCTGGCGACAGACGCCTGAAGCGTGTCGGTCGCCTTGTCGCCGGTATCGGAATTGAGTTTCACCAACGCCATCAGCGCGTCGTCGTACTTTTTGACGGCGGGCATGACCTGGCCTTCGAACATCGACAGCGCGGCTTCACGGCCGCCGGCCTGCTGGGTGAGTTCCATCATCTTTTTGCGCGAGTTGGTGTATTCGACCCGCGCGGCCTTGAGCTCTTCGTACAGACGGCGGTCTTCATCGGTGAAGATGGACTTTTCGTAGGCGGCGTACATCTCGGTGGAGTTGGCCGAGATCGCCTTCATCGTGACTTCGAGCTCTTTCGCCTTGGCGTCGTCCTTCGTGTGCATGTATTGCACCATGTTGGCGACGTTGAGGCGTTGGTTGGCGGTGATTGTGAAGATCTGCTTCAGGCCGGGCAAGGCGTCCTGCGTCACGCTTTCCGAGGCCGTGCTGATCGCGCCGAGCTTGGTGTACGTGAACAGGCCGAGCGCACGGTGATACAGATGACGGCAACAAAACCAACGGTAATACGCTTTCCGATCGTCATTTTCATTCCTAATTTCTTTGCGCAGGTGCGCAGCGTTACAGAGATTGATTAAAACGTTTTTGAATCGTTACGCCGCGTTCGCGAGCGTCGCGGGGAGCGTGAGGTCTTCCTGGCCGGCCAGGAGCTTGTCGATGTCGAGCAGGATCTTCACGCTTTTGCCGACCTTGCCCATGCCGGTAATAAACGCGGCCTCGGTGCCATTACCGAGGTCGGGCGGCGGTTCGATCTGCGATTCGGCAATGCTGAGCACTTCCGACACGCGATCGACGATAATGCCGGTGTCGACCTTTCGGCCGTCATTGGCGTGCTCGACGACGATGATGCAGGTCTGGTCAGTCGACGGAATTTCGGGCATGCCGAATTTCGTCCGCAGACTGACGACGGCGATGACCTGGCCGCGCAAATTGATCACGCCCTTCACATGCTTAGGCATGCGTGGGACGGCGGTGATCGGCATCATGCCGAAGATTTCGCGGACCTTTAAGATTTCCAGCCCGAAGTCTTCGTCGCCGATCGCGAACGTAAGATACTTGCCGGCCGCTTTCGATTCGCCCGTGGCGGCACGGGCGCTGGACGGTGTCTGAGTCATACGGCGGTGCCCTTATTCATCCCGACTCACGGCAACCGATTCAGGCCGCCGTGTACGCCTTGATTCGGCATTTCACAGGGGTGTAAACACTTGAAGTGCCGCAATTTTCATTACATGCATTATCGGCCCGGGATGAGCACAGAGCTTGCCGAGCAAAACCGCGTTAGAAGGCATGAAAACAGCACTGGGGCCACCTTAAGGACTTACCCTTGAGTCGCAACGGAATCAGGCGGTTTATCAGCGCGCAGTGATCGCCGCTGTCGCCGCTTTCAATCCCTCCGCCGTCGCTTGCACGTTGATGCGGCCGGCAGTTTTGCTGCTGCGGACGATCAGTTCCGCCCGCCCGTTGAAGAGGCGACGGTGATTCACCTGGTAGCCGTCGGTGTTGTTGAAATCGGCGCTGGCGACGCCGGCGATCGTCGCAGGGCCGTCCAGCGTGAAGGTGACGTTCTGGTCGCCGTTCGGTTGGAAGTCTCCGTTCGCGTCGATCGACTCGACGGTCACGAAAGCCAGGTCCTGGCCGTCGGCGTCGATCTGCGTGCGGTCGACTTTCAGTCGCAAACCGGCAACGGGGCCGGCCGTGCGGAGCGTATTCGTTTCGACTTCCTTCCCGCCGCGCATGCCGACCGTCCGCAGCGTTCCGGCCTCGTAAGGCACGCTGAAAACCGCTTTGAAATGGTCGGCCCGCGTTGTGCCCTTCTCGCCGATGAGTCTGTCATTGAGGTACAGCCGCACCGCATCGTGTCGCGAGTAAACGACCACTTCCATCGATCGCCCTTCAAAGCCGGGCCAGGTCCAGCTCGCCCGTGTCGGCACGACACCCCACTCGGCGACCCGGTATTTACGGCCGTCGGGCGTGAGTTCGGTCACGCTCGTATACAGCGTTTCGCCGCGGCCCCAGGTGATGTTGCGGGCGTACGAAATCGGCTTTCGGAAACCGGTAATATCGATATCCCCGCAATACGCACCGTGGTACGGATAGTGACGCGGGTCGAGATGGAAGTGAATCTTTTCATCCGGCTGGTGGTACCGCCCGATGCCGGATTCACCGAAGTAATCGATCCCTGTCCAGACAAAATCGCCGATGACATGCGTCAAGCGATCGGCGGTATCGAATGTTTCAAAAACATCGCGTGGGAAACTTTCCGTCCCGACAATCGCACGCCCGGGAAACGCCGCGTGATCGGTCTCGTAACGGTGCAGCACGTAGTTGTAGCCGACGAGGTCGAACTGGTTCAGCAGCGGTGTCATCTGCTCCCAAGGTTTATCCGGCAGGTTCCAGCCGGCAACGGCGGTGGTTGTGAATCGCGTCGGGTCTAATTCCTTCGCACGGCGAATGAGCTTCGCACCGTCTGTGGCCGCACGGGCGGTCTCACGACCCCAAAGAACAATTTCATTGCCCAGACTCCAAATGATGATCGAAGGATGATTCCGATCCCGCAGGATCATCTTGTCGAGTTCGCTTTGCCATTGTTCTTTGAAATACGTACCGAAATCGCCCGGGTTTTTGGGCAGCGACCAGGTATCGAACGCTTCGTCGATCACCAGCAGGCCGAGGCGGTCGCAGGCATCGAGGAATGCCGGCGCGGGCGGATTGTGCGCACAGCGGACGGCATTGAACCCCGCGGCTTTGAGCCATTCGACACGCCGCACTTCCGCGCGATCGAACGCCGCCACACCAAGGCCGCTGTTATCGTCGTGGACGCAGGCACCGTAGAGTTCGACCGGCTTGCCGTTGAGTTCAAAGCCTCGTTCGGCGGAGATGGCGATCGTCCGCACACCGAACGGCGTCTGGCGAGTGTCGACCGTCCGGCCGTCTACAGCGAGCGTGGTCACGGCGACGTACATCGCCGGCGATTCGGGGCTCCAGAGCTTTGCATTCGGCAATACGGCTTTGGTTTCAACCGTGCCGGCGTTTTCAGCGAGCGTGATGTCGACCGCATCGAACACCGCGATGGCCGTGCCCGTCGGCCGGCCGCTGGCGTCGGCGGCGAAGACTCGGGTTTCGACCTTCACCTTGTCTGCCGTCGGCTGGCCCGCATTCTTCACCGGCACGGACATCGACAGCTCGGCCGCACCGTTGTTGACGGCGTTCGTCCGAATAAAGACGCCGAATTGTGGCATGTGAATCGGTTCACGCACCGCCAAGCGTACATGACGATAAATGCCCGAACCACTGTACCAGCGGCAATTCTGCTGCCGCGAGTTGTCGACACGCACGGCCACCGTGTTGCTCTGGCTGAGTTTCAGGTGTGGCGTGAAGTCGTACTCGAACGGCGTGAAGCCGGAGGCGTGCGTGCCGAGTTTCGTGCCGTTGACGTAAACGTCCGACAGCATGTAGACGCCGTCGAACTGGATTGCGACATGCCGACCGGCCCAATCGGCCGGGGCGAGAAAAGACTTGCGATACCAGCCGACACCAGTGGGAAAGAAACCGCCCGGACTGCCCGCCGGATTTTCGCGGGCGATCGGGCCGGCGATGGACCAATCGTGCGGCAGATCAACCTTCATCCAGTCGCCGTCACCGTACTCCGCGGCCTGCGCCGGCGGCATCGCCCTTCATAAAACGCCAGTCGGCATCGAACGGAACGTCGGCGAGCACGAAATTCGTCATGATGAGTAGGAGCAACGGGAACAAGTGTGAAATCGAATGTGCCATGCGAGCCATCCTTTCGGTCGCCACAATTGATTACTTAGTCCGCAGACGAATCACGGTCAGTGAATTCGCCGGGGCCGCATAATCGAATGATCCTGCGACTGGCACTTGAGACTCTGTCGGCACGGCCGGCGTTGCCAAGATCGCATTTTTCGCGCGCGGGTCACGCGGATTACTCGCGGCCGGGTCGCCGGTCAGCACATGGCACTGTGCGACAGGCTGCAAAGCAGCCACGCCGTCCAGGCGAACCTTCGCCGTCACCGCTTTCGGGGAGGCGTTGACGATCTTGAGAATCAGGTCGCCGCTCTTGCTGTCTTTCACCGTCGACACCGCCAGCGCCTGGCCGTCGGGCAGTGGCGTGTCGAGTTGAACGGTCGAACTCAGGTATGTGTCGCCGCTGTGGGTCGTGAACAGTTGCTGCACGTAGTAGTTGACCGACGGATAGACGCCGGCGTTGTCGAAGAAGATCAGGTCCGGCGCCCACTGCACGTGGCCGAGTTTGCAGAGCAGCGGCGCGTAGGAGGCCATCTGCACGACGTCGCCGTTGCGTTCGAGCGAGGTCATGTAAGCGGCTTCGGCGATGGCGTTGCCGAGCGTGTTGCCACGCGACGCGTACTCGCCGAGATAGACCTTCGACCGGCCTCGGTCGTAACTGTCGTATCGCGAGAGGTTCTTCAGAAACCACGCCGGTGATTCGTAGTAATGCTCGTCGACGACAGGGATTTTAAGCTCGTCGGCGATCTTCCAGCCTTCGTCGAAATCCCGCCCCGCCGGCGCCGGGCCGACGGTGCCGATGACCGTGATCTCCGGGTGCTTGGCCCGCACGGCTTCGTAGATCATCTTGAAACGCTCTTTAAACACCGGCGTGATGTGCTCCTCATTCCCGACGCCGACATACTTCAGATTGAACGGCTCCGGATGCCCCGCCGCGGCGCGCTTGCTGCCCCAGGGCGAAGTGGCGGGCCCGTTGGCGTATTCGATCAAGTCGAGCACGTCCTGAATGTGCTCGGCCATTTCGTCGAGCGGCACGCCCCGCTGCCCGAGGCCGCCGGTGAATTCCGAATTCTGACAACAAACGCCGGCCGGCAGCACCGGCAGTGGCGCGGCGCCGATGTCTTCGCAGAACTGGAAGTATTCAAAGAACCCCAGGCCGACCGACTGGTGGTAGCCCCAGAGGTTCGATTGCCCTTTGCGCTGCTCGACCGGGCCGATGGTGTTTTTCCACCGGTAAAGGTTCCCCAGCCCGTTGCCGTGCACCAGGCAGCCGCCGGGGAAGCGGACGAACTTCGGCTTCAGATCGGCGACCGCCTGCGCGAGATCAGCCCGCAGGCCGTTCGGGCGGTTGCGGAAGGTCGCCTTGGGGAACAGCGACACCATATCGATCGCCACGCCGCCGCTCTTTTTCATCAGCAGCACGAAGCGGGCGTGGTCGTCAGACTTGGTCGGCGTGAGCGTCGCCGAGAGGCGCGACCATTCGCGATTCGGCGAGGCAAGCGTCGCCTCGGCGAGCACTTCGCCGGCCTTGCTTTCGAGCCTGACGACGAGCGTCCCGGCTTCGGCCTGTTCGGTTTTCGGCGAGCCCCAGCGGCGGCCGGTGTAGAGATGGCGGGCGAACAGCGACGCGTCATACGCCTGCCCCGCCGTGACCGCCAACCCGTCAAATCCGTCATTCGCCAGGCCGACGCCGTCCCCCGCATTCGCCGTTTCCAGCACGGCGTATTGCGTGTTGTTTTTGTGAATCGGGTACGACGCGTCGATCGAGACATTCCCTTTCCCGCCGCCGCGTTGGACGAGTTCCCACGACGTGAGTGCGTTCCAGGTCGTTCGGTCGAGCGGGCTGTAGTCGAAGGAGCGGTTCTGGATGAGTTCCGGATAAATGCCGCCGTCCGCGGCGTAGTTGAGGTCTTCGAAGAAGATGCCGAACAACTCCGGACTGATCGCCTTGTGCTTGCCGGCGTCAATCACAATTTGCGCCGTCGTGGCCGTGGCGGGCTGCGTGGCAGGCGTTTGGGCGTTCACGATCGCCATGCGACTCATCCCTCCAAAAACGACCGAAGAAACGACAGACGTCATGGCAAGGCGGGCGACGAAGGTTCTCATGGCGAAGGCTCCTCAAATCAGACGCGGCAGCGTGCGCCGCGCCATCATTATCCTCGCCCACCGTCCGTGAATCGCCATCGGTGGAACAAACAAAAACATTTGTGATATCCTCTTTTCTCTGATTGCCATGCGAGGAGAATGATGCCGGAAATCACGCGATGGATTCACACGATTGGCGACTCGCCCGAACGCATCGTCGGCGACAACGCCTGGCCGAAGGCGGCCGTGAGCTGGCTGGGGCCGGTCGGGCTGACCGATGGCGGGCCCGGCTATGACATGCAACGCCCGAACGCGCCGTTCGGCCACCTCCTGGCGAGCTACGACGGCTGCGGCGAAGTCTGGATCGACGGCGTCTGGCAACGCTGCGAGGCCGGCTCGGCGTACGTCTCGCCGCGCACCGCGACCTGCGGATTTCGCACCGTCGGCCGACGCCGGTGGCGCTTCGCCTGGGCGTACCTGCAAACGAACACCGAGGCCGACACGCTCATCCGAACGCCAAAACCGGCCGTTTATTCGATCGATCCGCGGCCGCTCGTCAGCGCCATTGAAGGTCTTTATCTTGAATCAACCGGCCGGGCGAACGTCGGGCGAGTCAGCCTCTGGGCAGAACTCGTTGGGCACTACGTCCGCGAAATCGCCGGCGGCGGCGACAGCATCGACCCGCTCTGGCGGCTCTGGGCGGACGTCGACGCCCGGCTCGCCGAACCCTGGACACTCACCCGCCTGGCGAAAGTCGCCGACCTTCGGCCGGAAGCGCTCCGCCGGCTCGCACGCCGCACCATCGGCCGCAGCCCGATGCGGCAAGTGACGCACCTCCGGATGCGGCGTGCCGAAACACTCCTGCGCTCGACGAACCAGAAACTCTTCAGCATCGCCAGGCAGGTCGGCTACGAGAACGCCTTTGCGTTTTCCACTGCCTTCAATCGCTGGAAAGGCCAATCCCCCAAAGTCTGCCGGGAGAGTGCGCTGACGTCCCGATCGCCGGTTTAGCGTTTAATCGCCGTCGCCGCCGCCTTCTGAGCGTCGGCCGCGGTGACGAGGTCGATCGCGTCGAAGACGACGTTCGGGCTCAGAAAGCCGTCATACGATTTCGTGCCGCTTTCGATGCGAAGATCGATCGTGTTCGCCCCGGCGTGCAGCGACGTGGCAGGCAGGTCGAACGAAAAAATGTCGTTATTACCGCGATACGTCCCCCGCGTGATGCCGCGGCTTTGCTTGGGCTGGTCAGAGGGTTCGGACAGTTTGCTTTTCCATTCGTCGGGCTTGCCCGCATTCACGACCACGAACGGCCGGCCGTTGTTGTAGGTGATCGTCACGCCGACGTGCAGCGTGAGCGGGATTTTCGCCTGTTCCGGCGTCAGGTTGAACGTAATGCGCTGCTCGTTGTTCACGCCCTTCCACTGCCCGATCGGCCAGTCGATGTCCCTTCGATTTGCCGACGATGAAATCGCCGTTGGTGAACGGTTTCATGCGTGAATCACTCGGATGGCAGTCGGCGATTTTGTCGGCGTTGAGGAACTCGCCCGGCGTGCCGTCCCACGTGCCGACCCGGAAAATCGCCGACGGAATCAGCAACGTCGGCGATAGATTCGCCGTGGCGGTTTTCGCGGCGGCGATGGCGACGCGCTGCTGAGCGACGGCGAGTTCGGTGTCATAGAGCGTGACGGCATAAGTGCCGGGCAGCACGTTTTTGATGCTGTATTTCCCGGCCGAATCGACCTTCGCCCAGTATTGCGCGGCGTCGTTCGCCAGGGCGACCACCGCCTTGCCGCCCGCACGCACGCCGCTGACGCGGCCGTCCAAACCGCCCCGGCCGGACGCGGGCACGTAGCCTTTGAGATTCAGCTTTGCGATGAAGGAAAAATCTGGCGTCGCCGGCGGTTTGCCGTCGGTGAATTGAGCGACATACGGCCCCTTCAACCCCGGCCGGAAGGGTTCGGTCTGGGTGTGGCCGGAGAACATGTAGTTGTAGAGTTCACCGACCTGGCCGCCGGACTGGTTCTCGATATCGCGGAAGAACGGCCCGCCGGAGGAGGTTTCACGATTGCCCTGGTTCATCACGCACGCGATGCCGTCGCCGCTCACGCCGTGGATGCCGCCGTCGATGGCAGGTTTTGCGCCGTAGAATTTGGAGGTGGTCGTGCCGGTCTTTGTGTTTTTGAAGACGTCTTTTCCTTCCACGCCGCCGTCACTGAGTCCGTTGTCGGACGGTGCCGGCAGGTTCTTGAAAACGCGGCGGTCGAGATAAAACATGAAACGCATTTCGCCCGGCGGCGGCGACTTTTCGGCGTAGGTCGCCATGTAAATGTTCGCCTCGCCTTTCCGGGCGATGTAGTAGTGTGTGACGCCGATTTTCGGATCGTCGACGGTGATTTTCGCCCACTCGCCGGCCGGGTCTGTCTCGGCGGTGATGGCGGAATCGCCGCTTAGGCCGCTGGCGTAATGGCTGTAGCGTTTGGTCTCGCTGTACGGCGCGGTGCACTCGCGGCCGTTGAATTTCACGCTCGTGAGGTCACCGTTTTTTCGCGACACCTCAAACGCCAGCCGCCCGCCGGTCGTGACGAGGTAGCTGTCGCGGCGTTCCGACACGCTGAGCGTGTCCGCGCGAACGCCGGCCGCGTCCAGTAACAACAGGCTTGAAACGATGGCGGCCGACCAAGGCGTCTTCAGCGGCATGCGAACTCCTCACACAATCCCGGCGACCACTGTCGCCCTTCATTTTACTGACGCACCCGACGCTTCGTTGTCACACAAATAGTACCCCGAAACGAAGGCGTCCAGAAAAGATCGCGGCGGCCACACTGCTGCGGCCGCCGCGACGGACTGGAGTTCAAAATAAACCGCGCTCAAGCCATCAGGCCCGGCGACGGCGACGGAGCAGGCCCGTCGCGCCAAGGCCGAGCAGCGCCAGGCTCGTCGGTTCGGGGACGGCCTGATTGCCAGGGTCGGCAGCAAACGCGGTCATCGCCGCAACCTGAGCCGCCGTCACCGCGACGTCGGCACCGGTGATGCTTTGACCGAAGTTGGCCTGGAGTGTCAGGAAGTCGTTGAAATCGGTCGCGCCGTCGTAGTTAAAATTGGCCTGATCGAAGCGTGTCCCGGTCTGGCCGAACTTCGACTGCAGCACGA
Source organism: Tepidisphaeraceae bacterium (assembly GCA_049840775.1). Classification (GTDB taxonomy): domain Bacteria; phylum Planctomycetota; class Phycisphaerae; order Tepidisphaerales; family Tepidisphaeraceae; genus RYN-431. Next base: position 205,838 of record JASGJJ010000002.1, on the reverse strand, counting down.
GGAAGTCGTTGAAGTCGACATCGCCGTCGAGATCGGCGTCGCCGCCGAGGGTAAGCCGGAGCGTGACCGTGTCCGTTTCGTTATCGCCGTAGCCGATCGTTCGGTTGCCGGATAGCGCCGAACTGTGAATCTGTCCCGTGGCGAAGCCGCCGTTGGCGAACTCCGAATCGAGGAGGCTCTTCACCTGTGCGACCGGCGTTGTGCCGCCGGTGTAATCCAGCGTGAACTTGCCCTTCGCCCCGGCGAGGTCAACGCCGCCGGCGTTGCTGAGCAGGTGCGTGTACGACGGCGTGGTCGTGTGCAGCGTGCCGGACGTGATCGTCGTGACGCCGCTGTAGGTGTTCGCGCCGCTGAAGGTCTGCACGTTCGTGCCGTTACCGTTGATGGTGACGGCCACGGGTGCGTTGCCGTCTTGGATGACGCCGGTGAGCGTGCCCGTGCCGGTGGTGGTGACGGTGGAGATCGCCCCGCCGCTGTTGGAAACCGTGCCGCCGGTGCCCTGGAGGACGCCGAGGGTCTGGTTGTAGCCGGCCAGGTCGAAGGTGGTTCCGGTGACGCCGGTCGGCCCGACGTCGACCGTCACGCCAGTCGGCAACGCGTTGTTGGCGCCCAGGGCGATGGTCTTCAGGCCGTTGTTACCGGTGCCCTGCACGATCGCGAAGTTGCTGTTGCCGTTCGGGTTGCTGAAGACGACCGTGCCGATGCGGACGGTGAGCGGCACGCTGGAGGTGATCGGCCCGGCGAGGTTCAGGACAGAGCCCGCACCGGCACCGAAGCTGCCGCCCGCCGTGGTGGTAGCCGTGACATTGATCGGGCCGCCGTAGGTGGCGTTGACAGCGTCGCCGACGTAGATGACGCCCTGCGAGGTCACGCCGCCGCCGTTGATCGTCAACGCATTGGGAACGTTCACGCCGTTGGCGAGCGAGATCTGACTGTTGACGCCGCCGAGCGTGACACTGCCCGTGCCGAAGGCGGCGTTATTCGCGGCGACCACGCGGCTTTGAGAAATGGTCGTGCCGCCGGCGTAAGTGTTCGAGCCACTGAGCGTGAGCGTACCACCGTTGCCCGTGCCACTGTTGACGGTGATGCCGCCGTTGCCGCTGACGGTACCGCTGATCGTGCCGCCGCGGACGGTGGCGTTGTTGTACCAGTCGCGCAGGCCGACGATGGCGTTAGCGTTGAGGGTGATGTTGCCGGTGAAATTGCCGGTGTTGCCGTTTTCGAAGCTCAGGACACTGTTGGTGCCGCCGGTGACGGTGACGGCATTGGGGAAGTTGACGGCGTTCTGCGCGGCGAGTTCGCCTTCATTTCCGACGGCGAAGGTGGCGGCACCGTCGACGGCGCTGGCGGCGCCGTATTCGAAGATGCCGCCGCTGCGGACGGTGACCGCCCCGTTGTAGCCGTTGGGCTGGTCGATGCGGAGGTTGCCGACGTTCGGCTGCAGCGTGCCGTTGCCGCCGATGAGCGTCAGTGGTCCGCTGCCGCTGAGTTGGCCGATGCCGTTCAGGTAAAGCTGGCCGTTGGTGGTGACGTTGATCGTGCCGCCGCCGGCACCGATGGTGATAGCGTGGGTGTTGGCGAAGCCGGCGGTGGTGGTCAGCGTGCCGTTGTCGAGCGTGAGCGGCGTCGCGCCGAAGCCGAGCGCGGCGTTCGTGCCGACGCTCACGGTGCCGCCGCCATTGACGGTCACACCGCCGGTGAACGTGTTGTTGCCGCTGAGCGTTTGTGAGCCCGTGCCGGTGACGACGATGCTGCCCGATCCGCTGATGGCGTAGGCGGCGGTGTTGGCGGTGCCGTTGCGGTTGTAGACGAGCGTGCCGTCGTTGGCCACGCCGCTCGTGCCGGCGATGCTGCCATCATTTCCTGCCGTGCCGTTGCCCAGTTGCAGCGTGCTGCCGGCGGCGACGGTGGTCGCCCCGGCGTAGGTGTTGGCGTTCGTCAGCACGACCGTGCCGCCGCCGTTGACCGTGACATTCCCCGCGCCGGTGATGCCCGCGCCGCTGAAGGTGTAGGTCTTGGCGGAAGAATTGGCGAACGTGACGCTCGTCGGCGCGACGGCCGAGGCGAGGTTGACGGCGGCCGCGGTGCCGGTGTCGTTGAAGATGACGTTGTCGCCTTCAAGGTATTTGCTATCTGGAGCGCTCCAGTTGGCGGTGGCGTTGACGTCCCAGTTGCCGTTGACGGTGCCCTTCCAGACGTTGCTGAGCGCGGTGACGTTCAGATAGAGGGTGTTGGCGGTCTGGTTGAGCGAATAGCTGGTGTGGCCGGCGGCGGTGTTGGTGAGGTTGAACGTGCCGACGCCGGTCTTCGAAGAATAAGAAATCAGTGGCAGGGAGGTGTTGTTGGGCGTGGTGGTGAGTCCGCCGCCGCCGAGGAGGGTGAGATTGAGCGTGCCGTTGAGGGCGAGCGTGCCCGCCGAGCCGTTGATGAGCGGCACGGTGGGGTTCGCCAGGCCGTTGAGGTCGAGCGTGAGGGCGCTGTTGCCGAACGTCAGGCCGGTGGCGGTGAGGGTCGATGCCCCAGAATTAATGCCTTTGACACTGAGGGCTGCCCCGTCGGCGACGGCGAGCGTGCCGATGCTGGCCTGCTGGGTCGCAAAGCCGAGCGTGCCCGCTGTGACGGTGGTCGCACCGGTGTAGCTATTGGCGCCGGTGAGGGTGAGCGTTCCCGCCCCGCTCTTGGCCAGGCCGCCGTCGCCGCCGGCACCGAGGAGGGCTTGTGCGACGGTGACGTTTTTGCCGTTGGAATCGATCTTCGCCCCGCCGGCCTGGATGTTGGCGGCGGTGAGGCCGGTCATGAAGTTGGCGTTGTCATTGGTCGCGCGGAGCGTGCCGCCGTTGAAATTGAACGTGCCACTGCCGTTGGCGGAGGTTTTGACGACGCCGTTGATCGTCAGCACGCCGCCGTTGAGATTGAAGGTGTTGACCGTCGACGCCGTGCCGGAGTTCATCAGGTTCAGCACGCCGGTGCCGTTGGCGGTGGTGTGGTTATCGCTGTAGGACGTGACAGCGCCGCCGTTCATGTTGAACGTGTTCGTGCCGCCGCCGTTATTGGCGATTTTCATCTGAATATCGGTGTTGGTATTCAGATTGAGGTTGCCGGAGTTCACGGTGACGGTGGAATTAGTGGTGTCGTATTGGCCGAGGATGAGCCAGCGTTTGGTGGCACTGCCGACGTTGAGCGTGCCGCCGTTGAGGTTGAGATTCGCCTGCGTGGTGCTGCCGCCGGCGTAGCCCATGAGGACGTCGTTTTCGCTGTTGGCGGTCGCGCCGGCCCCGATATTGACGGTGCCCTGGGCGTTTTGTGTGTTGCTGGAGTTGTAGCCGATGACGAGTTTGGCGCTGTTGAGCGTGCCGCCGGTCATATTCAGCGTGCCGACGCCGTTCTGAGCGCCGATCCAGGTTTGGCCGGTGGACTGGATGGTGCCGTTTTCAAGATTGATCGTGCCGGTGCTGCCCGTGCCGTAGCCGGCGTTGACGGAGGCAATCGTGTTGCCGTAATCCTGCGTGGAGTTCGCGGTGATGGTGCCGGTGGTGTTGATGTTGACCGTGCCGACGCCGCCGGCGAAGAACGCCGCGCCGCCGACCCAGAGTTTCCCGACGGTCAGGCTGCCCGACCCGGTACCGAACCCGGTAATGCCGGCGCCAGTGACGGCGGTGTTGGCGAGGTTGTAGGCGCCCGTAGCCGTCGCCGAACCGCGGCCGACGAACATCCACGTGCCGGTCGCACTGACATTCGACAGCGATAGCGTGCCTGCGGTCTGATCCAGGCGGCCGCTGTTCGTGCCGCCGTCGCCGATGGCGAGGTCCGTGGGCGTGTAAGCGGAATTGCGCTGAGGATCGGGTAAAGCCCCGTCGCCGTGTTCACGTACATGTTGCCGCTCGGCGGGTTCGTCGACCAGTTGGAACCGTCGTTCCAGTCCTGGCTGGTCGCGCCGTTCCACGTGGCGTCCGCCATCGCGAACGGCGCGGTCAGCGCGGCGGCCGTCAGCATGGCGGCCAGGCTCAGCGCGCGCGAGTGCGCGGCGGTTTTGCGGGAATTCCTACCGTTGAATTGTTCGACCTGCATCTGCTCTCCTCCGATGTCCCTACAGCCGCCCGGTGCTTGATCGCGCCGGGCTTGATTTGACGACCGCCGAAATGCGGCGAGACCGCTCCCGGCGACCCAGAAATGACACAAACGCCTCGCCCTGACGGGCAGACGTCGCACAACATTACCGGCCCCTGGATGATCCGTTGAGGATCGCCCGCCCGGCCGACTTAAACGCAATAATCTCTTTTCAAACCTCGAACGACGTGTCTCCTCCACGCCTCTGCCGCAGGTAAGATGCTCTTGTTACCGGACGCCGCCCACACCCATTTGCGCAATTAATTTGCTCTTTTGCGAGATTCATGGCTATTTTCATAGTTTGTTAAGGAAATCGCTCATGACGACCAAACGGCGGGTGCGGGTCTTGGTGGTAATGGACTCCACTTACGCCTGCTATCGCGAAATGCAGATCGGCATCGCAGACTTCGCCAACGCGCGGACGGCCTGGCATATCGACCTGTTCCCGGCGGGATCAGACCTGCTCTCGTGGATCAAATCCACCGAACCCGACGGCCTGATCCTCGGACCCGCCAGCGAGTTGTCGATCGACGAGGTCGATCGCGCCATCGCCAGATTGCCCGCCAGCGTTGCGATCAGCACGCACCCGTCTATTGCAGAACGGGTGCCCAGCGTCGACGTCGACAACGAACAGGTCGGCCGGATCGCGGCGGAGCATTTTCTTAACAAAAGTTTCGAGCACTTCGGCTACATCGCGTCACCGGCGTCGGCGTGGTGGGCGATCGACCGGTTCGCCGGGTTTAAAGCCGCCATTACTGCTGCCGGATTCACTGTCGACAAGTGGGAAACGCACTACAGCCACCTGCACCCGGAAGAAACGATCCCCGTCGCCCCGCTTCCGGACTGGCTGCAAACTCGGCCAAAACCGTTCGCGGTGCTGGCGTGCAATGATTCGCGCGCGTGGGAATGCACGCAGGTCTGCGAAGACGTGCCGTTGCACATTCCACACGACATCGCCTTGCTCGGCGTCGACAACGACGACCTTTACTGCCGCATGAGTCGCCCGGCCTTGTCGAGCGTGATTGTCCCGTGGGAACGCATGGGCTTCCAGGCGGCGACACTTCTCGACGAATTGCTTCAAGGCAAGGCCGTCGCCCCGGGCGTTCGGAAGTTGCTGCCGACGGGCGTCTGCGAACGGCAGTCTTCGGACGTCATCGCGGTGCCCGACCCCGACGTCCGCGAAGCCTTGCGATTCATCCGTAAGAATGCCGATCGTGCGATCACCGTGAAAGACGTCGTCGATGCCGTTCCCGTATCGCGTCGCGACCTCGAACAGCGGTTTCGCCGCCTGTTAAACCGCAGTCCCCTTGAAGAAATCCGGGCTGCGCGTCTCGCAAGAGCAAAATTGCTGCTGGCAACGACGGACATGTCGATCGACGACGTCGCCTATGCCAGCGGTTTCGCGAGCGTTCACCGGTTTGACCACGTCTTCAAAGCGTTTTTCGCCTGCACGCCGACCCAATACCGCCGTCAAAGCCGCCATTGATTCGCCACCCGGGAGGGGTTTACCCGCGCGAAATTTGCCGACTTTGTGCCATGAATCCACGATGACCAAACGTCAACCCTTAGTTGTTTATACTAAAACAGATCAATCGCCGGCCATTCGGCAAAACGAATTCACGTCGCGTTCATTTCGGACTGCCTTTTTCAGGCTGTCGCGCGTAGTGTTTTTGTACGGCTCATAATCCGAACGACAGCCTTTCCGCGGCCGTAAAACGACAGATCGCGGCGTCTTTATTGGCCACCGCAAATAAACAGTTTGTGAGGTTTTTCCCGCTGATGCCGCCTACGGGAACTCCCGAAAACAGTTCCACACGTCGCTTGTGAATCGAGCGAGCCCTTGGTCGGGCGAACGAGTTTTTAGGAGTGCTGATGTACCGCCAACCACTGTCGAAGTCTGTCCGTTCCACGTCACGTCGCGATGTCCTCTTGTCGGCGGTCGCCCCGCTGTTCGAAGGCCTTGAAACCCGTAGCCACTTCAGCGCGACCCCCACAGCCGTCGCCGGCGGCCCCTACTCCGTTGACGAAGGCCAAAGCGTTCTGATCAGCGGCCTGGCGAGCACCGACAGCGACGGCACCATCGCCGGTTACCAGTGGGACACCAACTACAACGCACAGAAGGGCTTTAAGACCCGGGCCACCACCGGCACCTGGACGTTCCACGCCGACACCAGCGGCTCGCGTACGATCGCCCTCCGCGTCATCGATAACAATGGCGACGTCGGCGCTATCCAGACCGCCACCATCAACATCGCCGACGTCGCACCGACACTCACCCTCACCGCACCGGACTCCGCCCTCGAGGGCACGCCGGTGAGCATCAACTGGTCGTACTCCGACGTCGGCTCGAATGACGACGTCACCGGCTGGACCGTTGACTGGGGTGACGGCACGTCCAAATCATTCGCCGGCGACATCAGCCAGGCCACCCACACCTACGCCGAAGACGGCGACTACGACATCGAGCTCACCTCGACGCAAGCCGAGCGAACCACCAGCGTCACCCACAGCATCGAAGTCATCAATGACGGCCCGATCGTCCAGGCCTCCACGCCGAAAGACACCATCGACGAAGGCGAAATGGTGCAGCTGGACTTCCTGACCACCAACCGCGCCGGCACGCTCGACAGCTGGACGATCGACTGGGGCGACGGCCGCAGCGACGTGCTCGAGCCGACCCGCTCGCACGCCGCACACTTCTTCACCGACAGCGGCGTCTACACCGCCACCATCATGGCGCAGGAACCCGACGGCGGCTTCGGCCAGCAGACCGTCGTCTTCACCGTCAACAACGTCGCCCCCGAAATCAGCATCACCAACACGCCGTCCACCGGCAATGAAGGCACGGCGGTCACGCTCGGCAGCACCATGACCGACGCCGGCCAGGACGATACCCACGCCTACGGCTGGACCGTCTACCGCAACAATCAGCTGTTCACCCTGCCGAACGGCACGAACACCAGCGGCACGAGCTTCACCTTCACGCCCACCGACAACGGCAGCTACGTCGTCCGCCTTACCGTCACCGACGACGAAGGCGCACAGGCCACCGTCAACAGCACGCCGATCGTCATCGCCAATGTCGCCCCGACCGGCATCATCAGCGGCACGCCGGGCACGATCAGCGAGGGCACGCCGGTCAACCTCAGCGTCGCCCCGTCCGACGCCGGCAGCGAAGACACCTTCAGCTACGCCTGGAGTGTTACCAAGGACAGCGCCGTTTACTCGCTGCCGGAAAACGCCGTCACGAACACCGCGAACTTCACCTTCACGCCCGGTGATAACGGCACGTACGTCGCGACCGTGGTCATTACCGACGACGACGGCGACACTGTCAGCGTCAGCACGGCGGCCATCACCGTCACCAACGCTGCGCCGACCGCCAACATCAGCGGCGCGCCTTCGACTGCGAACGAGAATGACGACATCAACGTCTCTGCCGACGTTACCGACGCCGGCGCGGACGACACGCACACCTACCAGTGGAGTGTTGAAAAACAAACCGCCGGTACGACCGGCGGCACCGTCAAGGGCGGATACGGCCGCCTCCAGAACTACACCTTTGATGACGGCACGCTCGTGCTCCGTGCCAAGATCGACCCGATGTTGAACGATCACAACGGCAACATCCTCATCAATGCCAACACCGGCTCGCCCAACTATTACAGCTGGACGCTCGAAGTCATGCGGGACGGCAGCGACTACGAATTTGATTTCAGCTCATACAACAGCGCCGGCGGCGGCCAGGTGTCCGCACTCGTGCCGACGTCGGAAATCGGCACCGATTACTTCACGGTCGCCATCAAGATCGACAAGGACAACAACAATGCCGCAGTGATCAACGTCAACGGCGTTGATCGCACCACCACCGGCAGCATCGCCGGTGCGCTGCCTTCGCCCGTGAACGGCCCGGTCTACTTCTCCAACCGCACCGACATGCTCGGCTTCTATGCCGAACAGCTCAGCGCCGCAGACATCGCCGACCTGCACAACGGCAACGACATCTCCACCGAAGCACGTGACCTCTGGAACTTCGACGAAGCCCCCGGTTCGGGCACGGCCACCAGCGACCACGGCTCGGTCCTGCTCATGCAGGGCAACCCGCAGTTCTCCGGCCCCGCCGTCGCGTACACCCCGGTCACACTGCCGAATAATGTCGTCAGCACCGACAAAGATTTCACTTTCACGCCGACCGACAATGGCATCTACCGTCTGAAGCTCACCGTCACCGATAAGGACGGCGCCGTCGTCAACACGCAGAGCAGCGACATCACGGTCAATAACGTCGCCCCGCAAGGCACGATCAGTGGCGAAGACGAAGCCACCGAAGGCGACGCCCTGAACTTCAACGTCGACGTCGTCGACGCGTCCGAAGACACGCAGACCTATTCCTGGAGCGTCAAGAAAGACAACGTCACCTACACGCTGCCGAACGGCACCGTCACGAACACCGATTCGTTCGGCTTCACGCCCGACGACAACGGCAGCTACGAAGTCAGCGTGCTGATCACCGACAAGGACGGCGCTTCGTCCACGGCCACGCACACGGTCACCGTGGCCAACGCCGCCCCGTCGGCCACGATCGACAACGCCCCCACCACCGGCACGGAAGGCTCGCCGATCACGGCCGGCAGCACCGCGACCGACGCCGGTGCGAACGAGTCGCTCACCTATGCCTGGAGCGTCACCAAGGACAGCGAACCCTACACGCTCGACAACAACGTGGCCGTCGACGGCAGCAGCTTTGCCTTCACGCCTGCGGACAACGGCACGTACGTCCTGTCGCTGACCGTCACCGACAAGGACGGCGACAGCAAGCTCGTCACCAGCGAACCGATCGTCGTCGCTAACGTCGACCCGACGGCCACCGTCAGCGGCGAGCCGAACGGCTCGATCGCCGAAGGCGACACCGTCAGCCTTGCCGTCACCCCGGCCGACGCCGGCGTGCTAGACACCTTCACCTACGCCTGGTCGATCAGGAAAGACGGCCACGCCTACGAGGCCGGCAGTGATGTCAGCCTCACCGGCGACACCCTGAACTTCGTCGCCAAGGACAACGGCGTGTACATCGCCACCGTGGTCGTCACCGACAAGGACGGCGGGCAAGTCAGCGTCGACAGCCGGGGGATCAACGTCATCAACACCGCCCCGACGGCCACCATCGACAACGCGCCGAACACCGGTGATGAAGGCACCGCCATCACCGTCGGCAGCACCGTCACCGACGCCGGCGTTCTCGACACGCACTCCTACCAGTGGAGCGTCGAGCAAGGCTCGCTCTCTTCCTCGGCCGCGGTCGACCTCACCGGCAACACCAGCATCTTCGTTCCGGTTTCGAACCAACCGCAGCAGGCGACCTTCGCGCTGTCCATCAAGTCCAACGTCGCGCCCGCAGGCGACCAGATGTTGTTCAAGATGCGCACCATGATGGACGACCTGACGGTGAGCGCCACCGCCAACGGCTTCAAGCTGGACTTCGGCGGCGACAGCGAAGACGTCACGGCGTCTTACACGGCGACCGACTACCACCAACTCGCCGTTTCGGTCGATTACGCCACCGGCGTTGTCAAGCTCTTCCTCGACGGCCAGGCGATCCACCAGACGCAGGCGGGCTTCGCCACCAGCAACTTCGGCGGGCTGCGACGCGTCGACCTCTGGGGCACGAACAGCGGCGGCTTCGACGGCCGCGTCGCGGACCTCCAAGTCTTCGACGCCGCCCTCTCCGACGCCGACGCCAGCGCCGTCGCCACCGGCCAGCCAGCCTCGGCGACGCCGATCAACCGCTACGACTTCACCAACGGCACCGTCGGCGGCGGCAACTGGGCGATCTCCTACCCGAACCTCCAGGGCGGCGGAAACGATGTCTACGTCGGCACCGTCGACACCGTCGCCGGCCCGGACGTCTCCGGCGGCGTCACCACGCTCGACCTGCCGTCGTCGGTCGTCACCGACGGCCAGACGTTCACCTTCACGCCGCCGGACAACGGCACGTACCGCATCAAGCTCCTCGTCACCGACAAGGACGGCGCGACGGTCACGGCCACCAGCAGCGACATCACCGTCGCCAACGTGAACCCGGCCGGCAGCATCAGCGGCCCCACCACCGCCAACGAAGGCTCGGCCGTGTCGCTCAGCGCCACCGCCACCGACGCCGGCTCGCTCGACACGCTCACCTACGCCTGGAGCGTCACCAAAGACAGCCAGCCCGTCACGTTGCCGAACGGCTATCTCACGAACAACACGACCTTCAACTACACGCCGGCGAACCAGGGCAGCTACGTCTTCACCTGCCTCGTCACCGACAAGGACGGCGGCACGAAGTCGCTGACCCACACCGTCACCGTCGCCAACGTCGCCCCGAGCGTCGCGCTCACGGACGTCCCGAGCACCGGCCTCGAAGGCACGGCGATCACCGTCGACAGCACCGCCACCGACCCGGGTGATGACTCCCTCACTTACGGCTGGACCGTCTACCGCAATCAGCAGCTCTACACCCTGCCGAACGGCACGGTGATTGACGGCACGGGCTTCACCTTCACGCCGACCGACAACGGCAGCTATGTCATTCGCCTGAGCGTCAATGACGGCGACGGCGGCATCACCACGAAGAACTCCGCCGCGATCGCCGTGGCAGGTGTCGACCCGGTCGCCACCATCACCGGCAGCACCACCGGCACGGAAGGCCAGGCCGTTCAGCTCGGCAGCACCGCGACGGACGCCAGCACCGACGACCAGGCCGCCGGCTTCACCTACGCCTGGACCGCCAAGCGTGGCAGCACGACGGTCGCCACGGGCACCAGCGCGTCGTTCGACTTCACGCCGAGCGTACACGGCACTTACGCCATCAAGCTCATCGTCACTGACAAGGACGGCCTCTCGACGACGACCACGTCGCAGGTGAGCGTCGCGAACGTTGCCCCGTCGAACACGGCGATCAGCGGCTCACTCACGGGCATCAATGAAGGCCAGGCCGTCAGCCTCACCGCATCGGCCAGCGATGCCAGCGGCGACACGCTCAGCTACGCATGGAAAGTCATGAACGGCGAAACCGTGTTTGCCAGCGGCAACACAAGGAACATCGCCTTCACCGCCGCCCGTGGCAGCTACTCGCTCGTCGTCACCGTCACGGACACCGCCGGCGCGACCGACAGCAAAACGTCGGCGTTCACCGTCGCCAATGTCGCCCCGACGGGGTCGATGACTGCCCCGACGGACAACGTACTGATCAACACCGCGGCCACCTTCACCCTGACCGCGAACGACGCCCAGCCGAACCAGAACCTCAACGTGGCCTGGAACTTCGGCGACAACACCGGCACGCAGCAGACGATGACCGCCGGCCAGAGCGTCAGCCGCACACACACGTACGCCACGCGTGGCAATTACACTGTCACCGCCACGATCAGCGACGGCGTCACACAGACAGTGGTCACCAAGACGGTCACCGTCTCCGAGGCGGCCATCATCGTCGACCCGGCCGATACCGCTAAGCAGGCGTTGGTCGTCGTCGGCTCCGAAGCCAATGACACCATCGACGTCGCCCAGCAGAGCAACGGCAAATACGCCGTGACCTTCAACGGTGCCAACCTCGGCTCGGCGTTCTCGCCGACCAGCCGTATCTACGTGTACGGCAACGGCGGCGTGAACAACATCACCGTCAGCGGCAAGACCGACGCGATCGTCTACGCCGGCACGCTCGGCGGGAATGTCAGCACCGGCGACGGCAACGACGTCATCGTCGGCTCGGCCGGTGTCGACCGCCTGAACGGCGGCGGCGGCCGAGACATCATCATCGGTGCTGCCGGCTCAGACATCCTCCGCGGCGGCGACGGCGAAGACCTTCTCGTCGCCGGCGGCCTCACCAAGATGAATGACACCTCGTCGGTCGTCTCCATGATGAACACGTGGGGTGATTCGTCCCTCACGCTCGCCGTACGCAAGAACAACCTCGGCGCTGTCTTCAGCAAACAACTGATCAGCGACGAAGGCAGCAATCAGCTCTACGGCGAGGCCGGCAATGACTGGATGGTCCTCAACACATCAACCGACCGCCTGAAAGACCTCCAGGCAGGCGACGTGGTGAACTAACGCGTTCGCTTCACAGACTTAATTCCCCCCTTCCCGTCGCCCGCAGCGTGTGCTGCGGGCGACGGGCGTTTTGGCAATTTACATTTCAGAGGAAACCGCAGCACAACGCCGGTGCGTTTGGAGCGTTTGATGTGAGATAGTCAGCCAGAGTTGGCCGAAACCGCCGGAGAACGCATCGCATGCAACGGACGAAACGAAAATGGAATTACTTTGCATTGCTCGCCGTACTCTCGGCGCAATTCACCTTGGCCGGTGAAGCCGACCGCGTGCGGTTCAATGAAAACTGGCGATTTCACGCCGGCGATTCTCCGGACGCCGGCAACGTTCCACTAAATCTCGTCCAGCGTTGGCTCACGCAGTTCCACACGCCGCAATCCGCCGCCTCGACTCAGCCAAGCAGTGCCCCGGCGACCGACTGGGCATTCGCGGCGGCGTCCTTCGATGACACATCGTGGCGTGACCAGCGCCTGCCGCACGACTGGGCGATCGAAGGCCCGTTCGTACAAGACCTGCCCGGCGAAACCGGCAAGCGGCCGTTCGCGGGCGTGGCGTGGTACCGCAAGACGTTCGACCTGCCCGCCACCGATAACGGCCGCTCGGTCTTTCTCGACTTCGACGGCGCAATGTCCAACGCCACCGTCTGGATCAACGGCCAATTCGCCGGCGGCTGGCCGTACGGCTACGCGTCGTTCCGCGTCGACGCCACCCGCCTGGCCCGGCCCGGGCGGAATGTCGTCGCCGTTCGTCTGCAGAACCCGGCGAACTCGTCGCGATGGTATCCCGGCGCGGGCATCTACCGGAACGTCTGGCTCGTCCGCACGTCGCCGCTGCACGTCGGACAATGGGGCGTCTACGTCACCACGCCAACGGTCACTGACGCCCAGGCAACCGTCCGCACGCAGATCACCATCAACAACGCCTCCGATCACCCCGCCAGCGCGTCGGCCGTGGTCGAGATCTTCGAAGCGGATGATTCCGGCACCGCCGTCGGCACGCCGGTCGCAACGCAAACCCTCCTGATTTCCGCCGACGCGAAGTCCGTCCCAACGCTGGACGTTTCACTGAATGTCGCCAACCCGAAGCGATGGTCACCTGACACACCGCACCGCTACGTCGCCCGTGTTCGCCTGCAGCAGGACGCTAAAACGGTCGACCAATACGACCAACCGTTCGGCATACGCACCGCGGAATTCACCGCCGACAACGGCTTTGTTCTCAACGGCAAACGCCTGCCGTTGAACGGCGTCTGCGAACACCATGACCTCGGCGCGCTCGGCGCTGCCTTCAATACCCGGGCCATGGAACGCAAGCTGGAATTGCTCAAATCGATGGGCGTCAACGCCCTGCGAACCAGCCACAACCCGCCGGCCCCGGAAGTGCTCGACCTGTGCGACCGCATGGGCATCGTCGTCATCGACGAATCATTCGACTGCTGGCAGGCGGGCAAAACGCGCAGCGACTACGGCCGCATCTTCAAAGACTGGAGCGAGCACGACGTTCGCGCCCTCGTCCGACGCGACCGCAATCATCCCAGCGTCATCGCGTGGAGCATCGGCAACGAAGTGCTCGAGCAAGGCAAAGCGCGCGGTGCCACAACACAGCAAGGCATGTCCATCGGGCAACGCCTCACGGCGCTGTTCAAGGAAGAAGACCCCACCCGCCAAACCACGGTCGCATACGACCACCCGGCATCGGGCTTCAACGGCATGAACACCGTCGTTGACGTCATGGGATTCAACTACAAGCCGATGCTCTATGAGCGGTTCCACAAGCAATCGCCGAATCAGCCGTTCATCGGTTCTGAAACGTCTTCGACCGTCAGCTCCCGTGGCGAATATTTCTTCCCGGTCGTCGCCGAAAAAAGTGGCGGTCGGTCTGACTTTCAGATGAGTTCCTATGACCTCTACTTCCCGCCGTGGGCGACGACCGCCGACACCGAATTCGCCGCGCATGACAAGGTGAACGCTGTCGCCGGCGAGTTCGTCTGGACGGGCTTTGACTACCTCGGCGAACCGACGCCGTACAACAGCGACTCGACCAATCTCCTGAACTTCAGCGACCCGGAAGAAAAAGCCCGCGCCGAAGCCGAACTCAAGGCGATGGGCAAAATCCGCGTGCCGTCGCGGAGCTCGTACTTCGGCATCATCGACCTCGCCGGCTTCCCGAAAGACCGCTTCTATCTCTACCAAGCGCACTGGCGGCCCGACCTGCCGATGGCGCACATCCTCCCGCACTGGAACTGGCCGGAACGCGTCGGCCAAGTCACGCCGGTTCACGTTTACACGAGCGGCGATGAAGCCGAACTGTTCCTCAACGGCAAATCACTCGGGCGCAAGACGAAAGAGCCGCTCACCTACCGCCTGCGCTGGGACGACGTCGTCTACGAGCCCGGCGAACTGAAAGTCGTCACATACAAGAACGGGAAACTCTGGGCGGAAGCGACAACACGCACCACCGGCCCCGCCGCACAACTGAGCTTGTCGCCGGACCGTTCGACCCTTGCCGCCGACGGCGATGATTTGTCGTTTGTGACGCTCTCCGTGAACGACACCGCCGGCCGAATGGTGCCGCGCTCTTCGCCGCGTGTTCAGTTCAAGGTCAGTGGGCCCGGCGAGATCGTCGCGACCGACAACGGCAACGCGATCGATCTCTCCTCATTCCAGTCGCCCGACCGCAATGCGTACAACGGCCTGGCGCTGGTGATCGTCCGCGCCAAGCCCGGTGCCAGCGGCACGATCACCGTCACCGCAACGGCGGACGGGCTAACCACCGCGACGGCCAGCATCACGGCGAAATGATCCGTCGCCGCCGGGCTCATAGACGTTGATGACGCATGCGGATACGGTCGGCGGCGATGGAGACCCCCGCCGCCGAAACGCCCGCCGTGCCCGAATCCGCCCAGGCCGCCCTCGAAGCCGCCGGCCTCGGGCGGGCGTTGCCGGGCGGCGAATCGCTCCCCGGCGGAATGATCAGCCTGACGCGACGCGTCCGAACCGATCGCGGGCATTCAGTCGTGCTTAAGCAGTGCGTCAATCACTCGATCCCGCACGACCTTTACGCCCGTGAGGCGGAAGGCTTAAACGCCCTTCGCATTCCTGGCGCACCGCGCGTGCCCGGCGTCTACGCGTTTGCTGAAGATTTCATCGTGATGGAAGACCTCGGCGCACCGATCAGCGCCGTCTCTGACACAGCTTGGGAAGCATTCGGCCACGCACTGGCGGTGCAACACCGCTGTACCGCGCCGCGTTTCGGATTCGAACACGACAACTACCTCGGCATCGTCCCGCAGCGCAACGCCTGGACCGACGACGCCGTCGGCCAGTGGATCGAGGAACGCGTTCTGCACTACCTGCCCCTGCCGATCGTTCAGAAGACGCTGACCGCCGAGCAGCGGCGTGGCGTCGAACGATTCTGCGCCTTCGCCCGCCGGCACATCCCCACGCAACCGCCCGCCCTGCTGCACGGCGATCTCTGGTACGCCAACGCCCTGATCACCCAGGCCGGCGAACCCGCCACGCTCGACCCGGCCGTCTATTTCGGCTTGCCGGAGGTCGAAATCTCACTCACCCGGCAATGGGGCCACTTCGAGCCACGCTTTTACGACGCCTACGCCGAGCACGGCATCCTGCTCGACGGCTGGCAGGACCGCCTGGAGTTCTATTACATCGCCCAACTCGTCGGCATCATCGCCCATGTCGGCGACCATTGGCCGGACGTCATTGAGTCGCTGGATGCGCTGATTCAAAAATATTGCGGCTGATGGATCAGTTGCCGTAGCCGCATGAAAAACCGTCCCGAGGTGTTGGCCTGCACCCCGACCAGTTCCGCAGCTGCCCGCGCCGTCACACCGGAAGACGCCTCCGACGCTCATACATCCCCGACATGCTAAGCCCATCTTAAAGGCCTTAGCTGCGACAGCCCCGAACTCTTTGCGAGACCCCAAAGCATACAGCTTGGCGCAAGTTATCCCTGCAGAACAGAGACAATCTCTGCGGGATCGTCGCTCGCAGTTAAAGTGCGTTGGACGTCATGGCGTTGCAACAGGCGTGACACCAGCGCGATAGCCTGCAGGTGGACGGCGGCCCGTGCGGACGGCGTGAGAAGAAGGAAAACGACCCGTGTCGTCTTTCCTTGGGCATCGCCCCGAAAACCGCCGTGCAGAATGGCAATGGCCGCCTCGGGTTCATGGATCGTGTCGAGCCGCGCGTGCGGAAGCGAAACGCCCTGGTTCAGGCTTGTCGACCCTTGCGCCTCTCGCTCAAGAATTTTCGCCAATGCGATATCGACATCGATCTGTTCCCGGTCGACCGCGACGCGGCTGACAAGTTCGCGAAGAACGTCCGCCCGCGACGGCCGATCCTGATAGATAACAATCCGGTCCGGGGAGAGGGTCGATAAAATCGACACCGGTTTCGCCACCGGCGGCGGATCGGGGCGGAACGACGCGACCGGCGAAGGGTCCGACGCCGGCAGCGCTGTGAGTGAATCATCCGCCTCGGCGTCCACCACGATGACCGTCGCCTGCCGCGTCATGACGATCAGGCGTTCGGCGACACTGCGGCGGCCCAGCAGACGCCCCCACCACGTCGGCGCTTGCGGCCGGCCGATCACGATCTGCCCGACACGATACTCGGCGGCGAACCGCAGAATCGTTTCTGGAACGTCCATGCCCTTGAAAGTGAACACGGTCGCGCCGAGCTGATTGGCCAGTGTTAGCGTGTCGGCAAGAAGGCGCTGCGTGCCGGCGTCAATCCGCAGCGGGTCTTCGTTCGGTGTTTGAACGTAAACGGCGTACCAGTTCCGGTTCAGGCGTCCCGCCAGGCGTGAGCCGAACCGCAACAGCCGGGCGCTGCTCGGCCCGCGGCTGCTGAGGCAAACCATTATCTGGTCCGACGCCGCGGCCGTATTGCCGGCGTCGGGCTTCTCGCGGCGACGGGTATCAATGTGGCCGGCCAATTCGCGGAACGCCAGTTCACGCAGGTGTTCGAGATTGTCAGTCTTGAAGAAATTCTCTAGCGACTGCGCCGACCCGCTTGGCCGGATAGATTTTTCCGTCGCTCAGTCGGCCTTGCAGGTCTTCGGGGGAAACGTCGATGTTGACGACCTGATCGGCGTCCGCCAGAACTGCGTCAGGCACGCGCTCGCGGACCTTCACGCTGACGAGTTGTTCGACCGTATTGTACAGGCTTTCCAGGTGCTGCACGTTCATCGCCGTGATCACGTGGATACCGGCCGACAACAGTTCCTGAACGTCCTGATAGCGCTTCGCATTCCGACCGCCGGGGACATTGGTGTGGGCCAACTCATCAACGATCGCAACCTGAGGTCGCCGGGCCAGGCAGGCGTCTAGATCGAACTCATCGACGGTGATGCCGTGGTAGGTCATCTGCCGCCTGGGAAGGACTTCGAGCCCCGCAACAAGCGCCGCGGTTTCGGCGCGGTCATGGGTTTCGACCAGGCCGACGATGACATCGATGCCTTCTCGCTTCAGGCGGTGGGCCTCCTGCAGCATCTGGTACGTCTTCCCAACGCCCGGTCCGTACCCGAGATAGACCTTCAGCCGGCCGCGTTCGGCACGGCGAATCAGGTCGAGGAATTTGGCGGAACGATCTTGAGTCATGATGAAAGTCGTGGAGTCAAGGACGCAAGCGTGCGACGGCCGGTGCCTGCCGTCGCACGCAGCGATGGGTCACTTCGTCTTGGCGTCGAGCGAAAGATTCAGCACCATGACATTGACCGACTTCTCGCCAATCAAGCCAGCGAACGGCTGTTCGGTCGCTTGCTCGACAAGGGTGCGGACGTCTGCCTCGGCCAAGCCGCGCGCCTTCGCCACGCGGGCGATTTGCAGCGTGGCGTTGGCGGGGCTGATGTGCGGGTCCAGGCCGCTGCCGGACCAGGTGACGGCGTCGGCGGGAACGGTCGCGTCGGCGGCCAGACCGTTGGTCGTGCGGTACGCGACCGCCAAGTCTTTGATGCCGTCGAAGTCGGCGGCGGGGTTGGGCGTGCCGTCCTGGTTCTTGCTGCCATGAATGCCGTTGAGCAGTTTGTCGCTCAGCGGCCCGAGGTTCGTACCGCTCGACGCCGCACCGTCATATCCCGCCCCGGCGGCACTGGGCCGCGGATGGAAGTACTTCGCCGAGGTGAACTGCTGACCGATCCAGCGGCTGCCGACGGCTTGGGCGGGGTCGGTCGTGGCGGCACCGGCTTTGTCGACCAGCGAGCCGTTCGACTGGTTCGGGAATGCCACCTGCGCTACCGCCCAGACGGTCAACGGGTACAGCACACAGCAGATGATGGCCAGGACGACGGTCGCCGCGAAGGCGGAATAGAGTTGTCCGGCGGCGGAAATATGATCTTCGGGAATCGTATTAATCGGTTTCATATGGATGCCTTGCGCGTTCATAAGGGTTAAGCCAGGCCGAGAATGTTGTGAACGACCAGATCGATCAGCTTGATGCCGGGGAACGGAATCAGCAGACCGCCCAGGCCATAGATCAGCATATTGCGTTGCAATACAGCGGCGGCGGTCATCGGGCGGAACTTCACGCCTCGCAACGCGAGCGGGATAAGCAGCACGATAATGATTGCGTTAAAGATGACGGCGGAAAGGATCGCGCTCTGCGGGCTGCCCAGCCGCATGATGTTCAGCGGCGCGATTGACGGATACGCCGCCACGAGCAATGCCGGAATAATGGCGAAGTACTTGGCCACGTCGTTGGCGATGCTGAACGTAGTCAGCGCGCCACGGGTCATGAGCATCTGCTTGCCGATCTCGACCACCTCGATGAGCTTGGTGGGGTTACTATCGAGATCGACCATGTTGCCGGCCTCTTTCGCGGCCTGCGTGCCGGTGTTCATTGCGACGCCGACGTCCGCCTGCGCAAGCGCCGGTGCGTCGTTCGTGCCGTCGCCCGTCATCGCGACGAGGTGCCCCGCGACTTGCTCCTTCTTGATCAGCGCCATCTTGTCTTCGGGTTTGGCCTGGGCGAGGAAGTCGTCGACGCCGGCCTCGGCGGCAATGGCGGCAGCGGTCTGCGGGTTGTCGCCGGTGATCATCACCGTCTTGATGCCCATGGCGCGGAACCGTTCGAACCGGTCACGCAAGCCCTGTTTGACGATGTCTTTGAGATAAATCGTACCGAGCACGCGTGTGGAATCGGCGACGACCAGCGGCGTGCCGCCCTTGGTCGAAATGTCCTGCACGACCGCCGCGACTTCGGGCGGGAACTGCCCGCCGACAAACTCCTTGACACTGTCGGCCGCGCCTTGCGGCACCTGCCGGCCGTCGACGTTCAGGCCGCTCATGCGGGTGTTGGCGGAGAACGGGACGAATTCCGCGTGGGCCATCTCGTGCAGTTCGCGGCCGCGGATGCCGTACTGCTCCTTGGCCAGCACGACCACGCTACGGCCTTCGGGCGTTTCATCGGCGAGGCTCGACAATTGCGCCGCGTCGGCCAGTTCCTGCTCGGTCACGCCGGGTGCCGGGACGAACTTCACCGCCTGACGGTTGCCGAGCGTGATCGTGCCGGTCTTGTCGAGCAGCAACACGTCCACGTCGCCGGCGGCTTCGACGGCGCGGCCGCTCATGGCCAGTACGTTCTTCTGCACCATCCGGTCAATGCCCGCGATGCCGATCGCGCTCAGCAGGCCGCCGATCGTGGTCGGAATCAAGCAGACGAGCAGCGCGACGATGACCGGTACGGTCACGGCCGCCGCGACGGCTTCGCCGCTGTAGGCGGCCAGAGGCTTGAGCGTCAGGCAGACGACCAGGAAAACGATTGTCAGGGCCGACAGCAGGATCGACAACGCGATCTCGTTCGGCGTCTTTTGACGCTTGGCACCTTCGATCAGTCCGATCATGCGGTCCATGAAGCTCTCGCCGGGATTGGCGGTGACTTGGATAACGATGCGGTCGGAGAGCACCGTCGTGCCACCGGTAACGGCCGAGCGGTCGCCACCAGCCTCGCGGATGACCGGCGCGACTTCGCCGGTGATGGCGGACTCATTGACGGTCGCGGCGCCTTCGACGATCTCGCCGTCGGCCGGGATGATGTCATCGGCTTCGCAGACGAAATAATCGCCCTTCCGCAGCGTCTCGGCGGGGACGCTGGTTTCGGTGCCGTTACGGCTCGTGAGCTTGCGGGCCGTCGTCTGTGTGCGACTTTTGCGGAGCGTGTCCGCCTGCGCCTTGCCCCGGCCTTCGGCCATGGCTTCGGCGAAATTGGCGAACAGCACGGTGAACCAAAGCCACACCGCGATCTGCAGCACAAAACCGAAGCTGCCTTTCTCGGCGGTAAACAGGTACGCCGTCGTGACGATCGCGCCCACTTCGGTGACGAACATCACCGGGTTTTTCCACATGTGGGCAGGATTAAACTTGACGAAACTGGCGGCGACCGCGTCCTTCAGGATCGTCGGTTCGAACAATGGACTATTCTTCGCGGACATAAATCGATTCCTTCAAAGGGCCATTCGGCCCGCTAACGTGTTTGTTTAGTAGGTCAGTTCTGAACCGTGCATCTGGAAATGCTCAACGATCGGGCCCATCGCCAGGGCGGGCAGGAACGTGAGCGCTCCGACGATGACGATCACCGCGATCAGGATGACGGTGAACGACGCCCCCGTGACCGGGAAACTGCCCGACGACTGCGGTACGAGCTTCTTCGACGCCAAGCTGCCGGCCATCGCCAGCACCGGGATGATGATAAAGAACCGCCCGACGAGCATGGCGATCGCCAGCGTGATGTTGTAGAGCATGTCGCCGTTGGCGGGCGTGGCGGTCAGGCCCGCGAAGGCGGACCCGTTGTTCGCCGCAGCGCTGGTGTAGGCGTAGAGAATTTCCGACAGTCCGTGCGGCCCGGCATTGTTCAGGCCGGCCTGCCCCCAAGTGCTGCTGACGGCCCAGGCGGTAAAACCGAGGATGCACAGCGATGGCGCGATGATGCCGAGCACGGCGCATTTCACGTCGTACGCTTCGATCTTCTTGCCAAGGTATTCCGGCGTTCGACCGATCATCAGGCCGGCGATGAAGATCGTCAGCACGACGAAGATCAGCATGCCGTACAGGCCCGCGCCGACGCCGCCGAAGACGACCTCGCCGATCATCATGTTAAACAGCGTCACCAGGCCACCCAGCGGCGTGAAACTGTCGTGCATGGCGTTCACCGCACCGCACGACGCGTCGGTCGTGATCGTGGCGAACAGGGCGGAGTTGAAGACGCCGAAGCGGACTTCCTTGCCTTCGTAACTGCCAACGGACGTATCGACGCCCAGGGCGGCCAACCGCGGATTACCCGCGGCTTCGGCGTTCCAGCAGACCAGCACGCCGACGAGGAACAGCACGCTCATCGCCGCAAATACGGCCCACCCGTGCGCCTGTTTTTTGACCATGCGGCCGAGGTAGTACGTCAGGCCGGCCGGGATCGCGAAGATCGACAGCATCTGCACGAAGTTGCTCAGCGGCGTCGGGTTTTCGAACGGCACGGCGGCGTTGGCGTTGAAGTAGCCGCCGCCGTTCGTGCCGAGCATTTTAATCGCCGCCTGTGACGCGACCGGGCCCTGGGCCAGTGTCTGGGTCTGGCCATCGACTCCGGTCAGCACCGCATAGGGCCGGAAGTTCTGGATCACGCCCTGGCTGACTAAAAACAGTGCGAATACCAGGCTCAAAGGAAGCAGCAGGTAAAGATGCAGGCGAACCAAATCGACCCAGAAGTTGCCGAGTTTGCCAGCCCGGTCCCGAGCGATGGCGCGAACAATCACAGCCGCGATCGCGATGCCGACCGCCGCGCTCGTAAAGTTATGGATCGTCAGGGCAAGCATTTGGCTTAGGTACGACATCGTCGACTCGCCACCGTAGCTCTGCCAGTTCGTGTTAGTCGTAAAACTGGCGGCGGTATTGAACGACAGCGCTTCGCCGACCGCGCCGAACCCTTGCGGGTTCAGTGGCAGTTTGTCCTGCAGCCGCAGGACGCCGTACGTCAGCAACATACCGACGACACCGAACAGCAGCATCGCGACGGTGTACTGCTTCCAGTTCTGGCCCCGGGACGGATCGACGCGAAGCAACTTGTAGATCAGCCGTTCGATCGGCCCCAAGACGGGATCAAGAAACGTACCGCCCTCGCGGTCAGGGTCGAGGACGCGTGTGAGATAGACGCCCAGCGGCTTGGTGATGGCAAACAGCGCGGCGCAGAACAAAAGGAGTTGGGTCCAACCAGCAGCATTCATAAAAGGCTCAATTCGGTTTCAAAAATGTTCCGGACGCAGCAGCGACCAGAAGAGGTAAACGATCAGCAGCAGCGCGATAACGCCGGTGACAAAGTCCATGGTTCAGAGCCTCCCGCACCCAGCGGCGTACAGCGCGCTGAGGCCGAAAAAGAAAACCGTTGCGAATACGAAAATCACATCAATCATCGAACATCTCCTGCCCATTCGGGCCGATCTAATTTCTTGGGGGACGCGGAAAATGCGGCGGCGTGAGGTTAAGCGCCGTGGCCGGCGTGTTGTCCCTGAGCCGTTTGCTGACACGAGCCACACCGGCACGGTCGGTTCCGAACGCGGCCTGAAGTTCGGCAACGTCACCGAGCGCCACTTCCGCATTGCCGTGTTCTTTTCCGGATAGAGCATCGTACAGCCGCCACGCATTAGCGATCGCCGGCCAATAGCGCCCCCCGAGACGGTGAGTCGCCGTGCGGTAGTTCGCGTGGGCAAGCAGAGCCCGGCCGCGCAGTTCGTTGACGACGCCGCGAAGGTTCATCAACTGGGGCGTGTTCACCGACTCGGGAACGTTCCGAATGAGTTGCCGCAGTAGGGTTTCGGAAATGTCGATTCGCTCCTGGGCAACCGACTGGCGTACGGCCTTGAGCACTTGCTCGATACTCAACGGGTCTATGTTCGGTAACACGAAATCGTTCTGAGCGATTTCTTCACGCCGGTCGGTAAATACGTGTTCGATCGCCGCCAGTAATTCGCCGGGAATGATCGGTTTCTGGAGAACTTCCGCCGCGCCCAGCCGGGTCATGCGGGTGGCCAGCGGCACGCTCGCGTACGCCGTTAACATAATAACTGGTGTGTGGTCGTCGCGACGCCCCAATGCTTCCAACACCCCGCCGCCGTCAACGAGTGGCATGTTGAAGTCGAGCAACAGCAGGTCGAAGTTGACTGACCTCATCAGGCGAAGGGCTTCGTCGCCATTCTTCACGTCGGCGACGAGGTAACCGTGCGAGTCGAGCGTAGCTCGCAAGCATTTGCGTATCGAGGCCTCGTCGTCAACGACCAGGACATGCTTAGGGATTGCGGGGTACTTGGTGACCATAACCATGAATCTTTTCAGTCGCCATGGACTGAATTCAGAGGCTCAATACCTGAAAATCATCACCCAACGCGACGGGCTCGCCCGATCGGCCGAACGTGTACAGTTCGTAGATTCGTCGCATGTTCTGTTGGGCAGGTACGTAGTCGCGGTCGGCCTTCATTGCCTTGCCGTAGAACTTTTTAGCCAGCGTCCACCGGTGGCGAATTTCATAGATCACGCCGATCAAGTTGAAATAGGCGGCGTCGTGTTGGCCGAGGTCTGCGGCGCGGATCAACAGAGATTCGGCCGCCGGAACGTCGGTCGCACGCAGGGCCACGCGCACCCGGTCCAGAACATCGGAGTAGTCCGGCAATGGGTCGGCCGACGGTTCAACCGCGTTCGCAGCGGGCTCATTCAAGACGCCGGCTACCGCGGTACGCAGTTCTTCTGGCGTGACCGGCTTCTCGAGAAAGTCCGCCGCACCCAGTCGCGTAGCCCGCACGGCGGCCGAGATCGATCCGTACGCCGTCAGCACCAAAACACGCGGCTTTGTCAGACGACACTCGATACGCTGAAGCACGCCAAGGCCGTCAATGACCGGCATGTTCAGGTCGAGGATCATCAGGTCAAACGGCGCGGCTTCGATTCGTTCGAGCGCTTCGGCGCCGTTGGCCGCCTCGTGGACGACATAGCCTTCGGACTGCAGTGCCGACGTCAGCAACAGGCGGATGTTCCGTTCGTCGTCGACGACAAGGATTCGGGCTTTGGTGTCGGAACGGTTCATGTCGTGCTCGATTCGCGGCTGACCGGAATAGTGAAGCTGACTGTCGTGCCCTTGCCCACGGTGCTCTCGGCAAGAATGCGACCGCCGTGCGCGTCGACAATCTCCCTGGCGATCGCCAGGCCCAATCCGACGCCGCGTTGTTCGGTCTGGCCGGGGACGCGATAGAACCGCTCGAAAATGTGCGGCAGCGATTCCGGCGGGATGCCGGCCCCGCTGTCACGCACGCCGAATCGCACGGCCTGCCCGTCGGCGACGGCCGAGACGACGACCTCACCGCCGGCGCCCGTGTACTTGAGCGCGTTGCTCAACAGATTCGAGAAAACGTGCGACAGCCGCTCCGCCTCGGCGAAGACGTCCGGCAGGTCATCCGCAACGTCGGCCGACAAGGTCACGCCACGGTCGCGGTATAATGATGACGCGTCATCGACCGCCTCACGCACCAGGGCTTCGGGACGGGTCGCCTGTAGTTTCACTCCACTGTGGCCGGATTCGATGCGGCCCATGTCCAGCAGGTTCTCGATGATCTCGTACAGCCGGTCCGCGTCTTCTTTCGCGACCGCAACCAGTTCCGATTGCTTCGGGTTCAATGCCCCGATGCGTTCTTCCAGAAGAAGATGTGTTGCCATGCGGACGCTGGTCAGCGGCGTCTTCAATTCATGGCTGACGACCGACAAAAGGCCGCTCTTCATTTCGTCCAGCTTGCGCAGGTTGGTCACGTCCACGAGGACCATGGTGATGCCGACGAGGGTGCGTTCGGCATCGAAGATCGGAACGGCAGTGGGTAGGAAAAACCGCTCCTGGCCGTTGAAGATCTGGATCGCGCCTTCGTAGCCTTTTGCTTCGATTGTTCGCCGTTCCGTACCCGCGCGGGCGACCAGGTCAGCTAGTGTCGAGGCGGCCGGGGCGTCGTTCACGGACTCCCCGGGCTTGAGGCCGAATAATTTCTGCGCCGCTTCGTTGGCGATCTCGACCCGGCCGTCCGGCGCGACGATCGCCACGCCGTCGGGCAGACTGCCCAGGGCGAGTTCGGTCGTGCGTTGCGTGCGCACCAGTTTGGCCCGGTCCGTGCGGCGCAGTTCCCGCAATTTTGCGGCCATGCGGTTGAACGTTTCGGCCAACTGGCCGAGTTCGTCACGGCTCGTTACGGGCACGATGAGGTCGAGGTTGCCGTGCTCCAGTTCGCGCGCGACGCGCTCACCGCACCCAATTGACGGAGGATCGAACGGGCTACCAGGAACACAAAGGCGCCACCGAACAGCACGCCGGCGGCAATCAGCGAATACAGCGTGCGGGTCGCTTCAACGGCGCTGTTCTGGACTTCGCCGTTCTCGAATCCCATGTTGTGAACGTTCATGTCCACGATGCGTTGTGTCGCCTCACGGAGTAACGCGGTGCGTGGCTGAACCACTTCGCGGTAATTTGCGAGTTTGCTGTCACGGTCGTCTGCAGCGAGGATCGCGTGGATCGAAGCGACATAAGACGGCTCCGGCGCAACGCCGAGCCAGACACGATGAATCTGGTCGACAATTTCCTGCTCGCCCAGGAGCGTCACATTGCCGGTCTCGGCGGCGAGCGCCGCTTCAAAATCGGCCTCGCTTTTAGCGGGATCGGCGGCGGCGGTTCTCTTGGTACCGGCGACGTCCGACAAAGCGATCGCGTCGAGCGATTCGACCGCCGCCTTCATCTGCTGGCCATAAAGGACGCTGTCGTAGTTTTCGCGGAAGATGCGTTCGAGCGTCGAGCGATACCGGTGCAGCGAGACGCCGCTAAGCACGCCGACCGTGAGCAAAATGCCCAGCAAGCCCAAGTAGCCGAAAGTCAGTTTCTGTCGTAGTCCGAACATATGTGCTTCTCCCCTCATCGCGAATGGCGTGCCAATGAATAACGGACGGAAATATCGATTTTTGAAGCGTGAAACGATGACGCGCCGGCGGGCGGATTGCAAAAATGCAATCCGCCCGCCGGCGCGTCATGGCAACCTTGCAATAGAACGGGCGTCAGAGCCCGAAACGTCGCCGGCGTCTCCAGAGCGTGGTCACATCGATTTGCAGGATCTTGGCGACCTGTTCGAGTGATTCGCTATTCTGGATGAGCAATCGCAGATGCTCGGCCTCGAGGCGTTCGAATGGGACGGGGTCGCCCAATCGCAGCGCCCCGGGTTCTTCATCCGGAATGCTTGGCCGAACGACTTTGGACAGATGCTCGATCCCGATGAATTCGTCATCACAAACGACGGTCGCCCGTTCGACGATGTTACGTAATTCCCGTACATTGCCCGGCCATCCGTACTGACGCAATGCGGCGGCCGCCTCGTCGGTGAAGCCGCGGATCGCCTTTTGTTCACGAAAGTATGCCAGCATCCGCTCGGCAATCGGCAAGACGTCGTCCGGCCGTTCACGCAAGGGCGGCAAGTCGATTTGCACGACATTGATCCGATACAGCAAATCTTCCCGAAAACGTTTCTCCGCCACGGCCTTCGCCAGGTCAACGTTCGTCGCGCAAATCAGCCGGACGTTCCCCCGTCGCGGTGTGGTATCGCCAACGCGCTCGTAGGTGCGGTCCTGAAGGAATCGCAACAATTTCGGCTGAAGCTCGAGCGGGAGGTCGCCGATTTCGTCAAGGAACAGCGTGCCTCCTTCGGCTGCGGCGATCTTTCCGGCATGGTCCCGCACGGCACCAGTAAACGCGCCGCGAACATGGCCGAACAATTCGCTTTCCGCCAGAGTCGCCGTCAACGACGGCGCGGCGACCGTCACAAACGGCCGCTTCGATCGGTCGCCCAAGCGATGGATGTACGACGCAAGCAGGCCTTTGCCCGTTCCGCTTTCACCGCAAAGCAATACATTCGCGTTCGATGCCGCCACTCTGTTGGCGAGTAAGACCGCCTGTCGCATGGCGGGGCCGCTGGTATCGGCAAGAACGGCTTGGGGACCGATTTCGCCTTCGATCGACGTCGGTTCCAGTGCCGCCAGACGCTGCTCAAGGGAGCGGATTTTGGTCACCCGCTCGATCGCAGAGCGAAGTTGGCTCGGCACGAACGGCTTGGTCAGATATTCGATCGCCCCCCGCCTGATCGCCTCGACGGCGGTTTCGATCGAACCGTGAGCGGTCATGATGATGATGCTGACCCACGGATTGGACGCGATCAACTGCGGTAGTGCGTCCAACCCTGACGCTACCCCCAGGCGAATGTCCAGAAAAACAACGTCTAGTGAATTCCGCGTTGCCGCTTCGAACGCCGCCGGCAAATTAGCCACACCGGTGACGACATGCCCCTCTGCCTCAAGGAAGGTGCCGAGGGTCTTGCGGATCGACGGCTCGTCGTCAACGACAAGTACATTCAGCCGTTTCGCGGCCAATTCTTCTGGTGCATTCGTCACTCCCGCCATCATAACTACCTTGAGCTGCAAACTCTCAGATGTCCGGTGCTGCGGCACCAGTCAAGCTCAGTGATCGCGCCCTCTCGCGAGCATACTTTGAAATGTTTTTGGCCAGCGACTGCGCGGGCCGGCGAGTTCAATTCCAACTGCTCACCATGCTTGGAGCCTGTTATGCACTTTATGCAAAAGCTTTCCTACGCTTTTGAATGGCAAGGAAGCCTTACCCGTCAGACGCGGCGGTGGATGGACGCCAGCGTGTTCGAGGCCATCGTCCGCGATTTACGGCTTGTTCTGTGGGTCTGCGCGGGAATGCGGGCGGCCGACCGCCGCGGTCATCGACAGCCGCACGATGCGTTCCACGCCCGAGAGCGGCTCGCGTAGCGGCTTCGGCGGCTACAAACGCACCCTCGGCAGCAAGGCCCACACGGTCGTCGACACGCTCGGTCACCTGCTCACCCTGCACATCACGCCGGCCAACGAACAGGAACGCGCCCAGGCGAAGAATCTGGCTAAACAGGTGCAGGTCCTGACCAGCGACCACGTCACGACCCTGTTCGCCGACCAGGGCTACACCGGCTACGCGGTCGCGGCCGATGCACGGGCCTGCGGAATAGAACTGGTGGTCGTGGGGCTCAAAGAAGCGTGTCGCGGGTTTGTGCTCCTGCCCAAACGATGGGTCATCGAGCGAACGTTCGCCTGGGCCAGCCGGTTCAAACGCCTGTCCCGCGACCACGAACGCCTGCCGCAAGTCCTGGCCGGCATGCACTACACCGCCTTTGCCATCCTCATGCTCGGACAACTCATGAGACTTATCAAAAGTGCATAACAGGCTCTAGAATGCGGTTCAGATTTGCCCACCGGACCGCGGCTGGCCACGCGCGACCGTGATGCAGTTTCGGGAGGAATAAGACTGGAAGAAATGGGCGACGAAAAGACATTCGTCAATAAAAGGGTCCTAAAAGCGAGCCATCTCGACCGAGATACAGGGATTCAAGCCCCGTCTCCCTTCTTTGCATAACTGCTTTAAAGGTCCTAGACTACAGATGCATTGTTGACCCAGCAAAACAGCGATGAAACTGAAAACTCCGCTCATCGCATATCGATCGAAGTTGTTCAGGTAACAGCGTCAATGCGCCCTACTAAAGGCTGTACCAATCCCCTATGCGGACGCCAATATTTTCCCCAAAAAAGCAGATCTTTGCATGGGCGATAAGGGATTCGAACCCCTGACATCCTCGGTGTAAGCGAGGCGCTCTAGCCGCTGAGCTAATCGCCCGGTAGAGTCCGGGAGCATACCCGATTCGGAGTCAGGATGAAAATCGTTCGGTTTATCAGCGGCAGTAACATTCACCTTGGCCAAGCGATCGATGCGACATCGGCCAAGCGTATTGAGGGGGATTTGTTCGCGGGCTATCGGGTGACGGATGAGGTTTTGTCCGTCGATCGGCTGCTCGCGCCGATCGTGCCGCGGGATATTCTTTGCATCGGGGTGAATTACCGGGCGCACGCTGCGGAGACGGGCAGTGCGGTGCCGCAGACGCCGATGCTGTTCATCAAGGCCAGCGGCACGCTGAGCGATCCCGGGGCGGCCGTTGTGCTGCCTTACAACAGTAAGTCCGTTGATTTCGAAGCAGAGCTCGCCGTCGTTATCGGGAAGACGGCGCGGCACGTTTCGCCGGAGAATGCGCTCGACCACGTCTTCGGCTACACCTGCGCCAATGACGTTTCAGCTCGTGACTGGCAAAAAGACAAGGCGCTCGGTGGCGGACAATTCGCGCGGGGCAAATCATTCGACGGCTTCTGCCCGCTGGGGCCTTGGATCGTGACCAAAGACGAAATTTCGGACCCGAACGCGCTGCGCGTCAGTTGCCATGTGAACGAGTCTGTCATGCAGAACTCGACAACGGCCGACATGATTTTTGACGTTCGGACGCTGATTTCATCGCTGTCCGCAACGCTGACCCTATGGCCGGGCACGGTGATTTTGACGGGCACGCCCGAGGGCGTTGCCGCCGGCCGCACGCCGCCGCCCTGGCTGAAGGCGGGCGATCGGGTTCGCGTGGAGGTGGAGAAGATCGGCGTGCTCGAAAACCACTTCGTCGCCGAGCAGCGTTAGCCGCCCTACCGCAGCCGCGTGGCGATGGTTTCGCGAGTGAGTGAATCTAGCTCGGCGGCATCGCGTGACCAAAACTCGCCCACGCGCGTTCGGCAGAGTTGCGTGAGGTAGCCGCCGGTCTGCAGCGTCTGGCCGAGATCACGGGCGATCGATCTCACATAAGTACCGCGGCCGCAATCGATTCGAATTCGGCAGTCGGGCCATTGGTACTCGAGCAGTTCGATCGCGTCGATCCGCACCGGCCGGGGTGCCAATTCGATCGTTTCGCCACTCCGCGTGCGATCGCTGGCACGCTTGCCGCCGACTTTGAGCGCACTGAACAGCGGCGGCAGTTGGAGCACATTGCCGACTTGTTTCGCGAGAGCTTCCCGAATCGCCTCGGCCGTGGGAGCAATTGCATCTGCCACGGGCTGGGGCTCGGAGAGCGGGTCGAGCGTTTCGGTGGTCGCGCCGAGGCGGACGGTGGCCTCGTATTGTTTCGGCGATCCCATCAGTTCTTCGCAGCGTTTGGTCGCCCGGCCGACGAGAATGAGCAGTACACCGGTGGCGAACGAATCGAGCGTGCCGGCGTGTCCGACTTTGCAGCGACCGCCGAGCAGGCGTTTGACCTTCGCCACGACTGTCGCCGACGTCAGGCCGGGCGGTTTATTGACGTTCAACACGCCATGAAGATCAATTAAGGCGTTTGGCGCTTGATTGGGTTCGTTGTGATTACTACAACTTGTCATGGTCTGGACCAAAGAGCGAATCCTTGCGGAACTGAAGTCGCTGCACCGCAAGAAGCGCGACCTATCGTACAACAGCCTCGCCAAGACGAACCAGGCCTTGGTGTCGGCCGCAGCTTACCACTTTAAGAGCTACCGCACCGCCATCGAGAAGGCGGGGATTGATTACGCCGACGTCGTCCGTCGTCCGCGATGGACGAAGCCGCGTGTGATTGCGCTCATCAAACAGGCCAAGCGCAAAGGTCAGGACCTGAACTGGGCGTCGGTGACCAAGCGTCGTGACGACCTCGGTCGGGCGGCATTCGCGGCGATTCAGGGCCGGCTGTTCGGTTCGTGGGACCGCGCCTTGCATGCCGCCGGGCTCGATTCAGACGATGTCTCCCGCTACCGCCGCTGGGACAAGAGCTCGATCACGTTCGAACTGCGCGCCCGGCATTCGGAAGGCGAAGGTCTCAACAGCGGCGCCGTCCAGCGTGACGACGCCGGCCTGCATGCCGCCGCACTGCGGTATTTCGGTTCGTACGACGCCGCCCTCAAGGCCGCGAAAATTTCGCCGAGCAAGGTGCGTAAACGCTCGACACGGGCAGGCTAAGCACACGGCGGGATAAGCACCGCCACCATGATTTTAAAGGATGCCGACGATTTGCCCGGCGCGTTTGAGCGTGGCTCGGGTTAGCAGCATGACGACCGCCGGCGGAAAATCGATTTCCGGATTGTCCTTATAAGCCGGCGGAATCGTCGCCAACGCGAGTTCGTGGATCTCCTGATGCACCGCCTGCTGACGCTCCTGGAGGCGCTTATCGTCTGAACGGGGGATCGGGTCGATCACGTCGTACGCCAGCATGAGCGTTGAAACCTGCCAATCGAAGTAACTGTGCGTGCCGGAAGAGTCCATCGCGATAGTGTCGGGCGTCTGACGCGTCGTGTCGAGTGAGTGCGTTGATTCTGCGACATTGTCACTATGGCGAATTCCAAAAGAAGACAGGGCCACTGAAGTGGCCCTGCCGGGGTTTGAGTTACAGTTTTGTTCAGGCGGCGAGTTTGGCGCCGACGCGGGCGCCGTTGAGCACGAGATAGGTTTCGCCGCCAGTGCTGACGTTGGAGAAGGTGTCAGTGCCGACGAGCTTGAGGTTATTCCATTCCGCCGCCGTCAGCATGCCGGCCTTCACGTAGCTGGTGCCGATATAGTTCATGGCGTTTTCGCCGACCCAGCTGCTGATCTTCCCCGCGACCGGCCAGATGTTGCCGTCGATTTCGGTGAAGCTGTTGTATGCGTCTTCTGTAAGTCGCACGGCGGCGGTCATTTGCTCGCCGATCACCAGGTTCGGGGCAATGTACAGGTTGTCCGTCATCTTAATGCCGGCAACCGCGCCGTAGACACTGATAAATGAACCCTTCGTGCCGTTGTTGACGACGGTATTGTTATCGAGGGTGAGATCGACCACGCCGCGGTCGTAATCTTCGTTGTACCCGTCGACCGTGATCGCCAGGCCGTTATCGTAATCGACGACGTTGTCGCGCATCGTGATGTGCTCGGCACCGTGGTTGATCACGATCTGCTCGTTGAGCACCGTATTGGCTTCGCCGACGGCGTATTCGAAGCGCAGGGACGGGGTCATCATGACCTTGTCGCCGTCCGCCTGGCCGAGCGGGCCGACCTGGAAGCTGCTGTCAATGATGTTGTTATAAGCGTACGCGAATTCACCGCTCTGGATATTCAGCGCCGGCTTGCGGAAGTCGTAATAGTCTTCGCCGCTTTCACGGTGGCTGGTGTTATGGAATTCGTTGTCGCTGACGTTCAGCATCGACACGAAGTTTGCCCGGACGATGTGCTCACGCGTGCTGTTGGCGACGGTGTTATCCGCAATGGTGACGTGGTCGCCCTGCACCCAGGCGAAGTACTTCCGCAGGCCGGTTTCCGACGGCGACGAGCAGCTTTGAATCAGCACGCCGCTCGGGTTCAGGTTCAGCAGGAACCCGTTTTTAACGTCCTGCAGCACGATGCGGCGGGCGGTGAAGTTCGTTCCACCCGGGCGGAACGCGGTCGGCACGCCGCTGTCGTTGGTATTCGTGATGAACACGGTGCTGACGGTGAGATCCTGCGCCGTGAAGTTTTTCGTGCCGGCGCTGATGTAGAAGATTTCGCCGTCGAACGCCGAGCCGGTCCATTTGATATTCGGGTTGACACCGGTGCCGTAAGCGCCGATGACGACGTTATTATTTTTGACGATGAACGACGACGTCACGCCGAACGTCTGGCCGCGACGGAAGCGGATTTCGGTGTTGTCGGTCACCAGGGTCAGCGCCTTGGCGACAGATTTGATCGGCGAATCGGCACTCAGGCCGTCGTTGCTGTCTGAGCCGTTGGTGGCGACGTAGATGACTTTCCGCGCCGCCGCGGTGACGGTGACTTTCATCGTCGTCGTGCTGGTCTTGCCGGCCGCGTTGGTGACCGTCAGCGACACGGTATACGTGCCGGCGGTGTCGTAGGTATGAGCGGCGTTGAAGCCGCGCATGGCGTTTTCATCGCTGCCGGTGTCGCCGAAGTTCCAGACGTAAGTCCCTTCGTTCCAGGTGCCGCCTTTCATCTGGCTGGAGAGCGCGTCGACGTGAACGCTCGTGCCCGCGGGGATCACGCTGCTGATTGCCTTGATCGTCGCGATCGGCGTGCCGGCCGTGGTGCCCGTGGTCGTGTCGGTGTTTGTATCGGTGGTGCCGGTATTCGTGTCGGTTGTACCTGTGCTGGTGCCCGTATTGGTGGTCGTGCCGGTATTGGTGCCGGTGGTCGGCGTGGAGGTGGTCGGGGAGCTGGTGGTGACGCCGTTGACGACCTTGAGTGTCACACCGAGCGACGACGTCACACTGCTGCCGGTGACGGTGTTAGCGACGACGGTGTGCGTGCCGACACTGAATTTGATCGCCTTAAGTTTGCCGGACATGTCGCCGGAGAGCGAGTACGGCGCGGCGCTTTCGACGCGGAAGCCGGTCTTGCCGTCGAGGTCGAAGCGAACCGTGCTCCACCCGCCGGTCGAGAGGTTTGCACGCATGCTCATGTTCGCCGGCAGCTTCGCCAGGTCCATGGTGATCGTACCGCCGGTCATGTTTTCGTAACCGCTGACGGGCTTTTGGGTGTCGGTGTTGATGAGTGTGAGACTGGTGACTTTGACGGCCGTGCTGTTGCTGCTGGTCGACGAACCGACCTGCGACGCGGGGAGATTCCCGACCTCGGTCACGGCAGCAATGATGGCGTTACGGCCCAGGCCGCCGCGGGTGACGTCGCCGCTTTCGACGCGAAGGAAGCGATCATCGCCGTTCTGGCCGACGAGGGTATCTACGCCCGCCCCGCCGTCGATGACGTCATCACCGCTGCCGCCGACGAGGCTGTCATCCCCGCCCCGGCCGTTAATGCGGACGGGGATTTTCACGGACGAATCGACCGCCAGCGTGTCTGCGGCGTCACCGCCCTCGATGCGGATGGTTTTGACGTCCGCCAGTTGGAACGACTGCTGCTCGCCGTTAAGCACGGTGTGGACCGTGCTGTTTTCGACGCGAACCGTCGCGATATTGCTCTGGTTGGCCAAACCGGCCACGGTCAGCACGCCGTCGTCGAGCGTGACACCGCTCATGAGCTGGCGTGTTTCCAGGGTCTCAAAGGTTTTGGGGGCAACGTCGTTCATACCCCGGATGTCCAAAACGAATGGACCGCGGGGAAGGACTTTTTTCTCCAAATTCACCGCCGATAACAAAACGAATCGTATCGGCGCGTTATCGGACGGGAAGAGAGAATTGGCCACGGATGAACACTGATGGACACGGATCAGGAAAAGAGGAGTGAACCGTAGATTTCGCAGATGCCGCAGATTAGAAAATGCTTTCTGCAATCTGCGTCATCTGCGAAATCTACGGTCGAACGCATTTATCCGTGTTCATCGGTGTTCATCCGTGGCTCCATTTACGCCCGCTTCGTGGCGATGAGGCGTTGGAGGGCGATGAACAGCAGCAGCAGCCCGCCGATGGCGATCTTGGCCCACCAGCTGCTGAGGTTGCCTTGGAAGCGGATGGCGGTCTGGATGATGCCGAAGACGACCACGCCGAGCATCGTGCCCGGCATGTAGCCGACGCCGCCGCTGAGCAGCGTGCCGCCGACCACGACCGCCGCAATGGCGTCCAGTTCCATGCCCTGCGCCGCCGTCGCGTTGCC
The DNA here is from genome assembly GCA_049840775.1 of Tepidisphaeraceae bacterium. Lineage (GTDB taxonomy): Bacteria > Planctomycetota > Phycisphaerae > Tepidisphaerales > Tepidisphaeraceae > RYN-431. The sequence continues at coordinate 171,144 of JASGJJ010000002.1, read as the reverse complement.
GCTGCCCGTAGAGATCGTAAAGACCACGCCCGCCATCGCGGCCAGGAAGCCGCTCAGGGCGTAAACGCTGATCTTCGTCCGCCCTACCGGCAGGCCCATGAGCAGGGCGCTCGGCTCGCTCCCGCCGACCGCGTAAACATTCCGGCCGAACGCGGTATAGGCGCCACGAGCGTCAGCAGGATCGTCATCCCGATAAAAATCGCGGCCGTCAGGGGAAGGTTCACAATACCCAAAGGCACGACGCCCGACGACAGATCGGACACCAGATCGTTATTGATCGACAGCGACTGTTTGCTGACCAGCAGTGCCGTGCCGCGAAGCACGAACAGGCCGCCGAGAGTGACGAGGAACGGCGCGACGGCAAAGCGGTGGATGATCCACCCCATCACCGTTCCGACGAACAGCCCGCCGACCAGCACGATCGCCGCCGCCATCGGGAATGAAAGACCGTAGCCGCCGTCGACCGGCGCCTGCATGAGCTTGGCGAGGGTGACGCTCGCACAGGCGACCATCGAGCCGACAGACAGGTCAATACCGCCGGACAGGATCACCAGCGTTTCGCCGAGTGCCGCCACGCCGAGGAAGGCGTTATCGCGGAAGAAATTGATGAAAACGCGTTGCGACCCGAAGCCCGGGTAATGCATGCACGCCGCGACATACATCACAATAAAGACGGCCAGCGTCGCAAGGATCGGCCACTGCTGGCGACCGGGAATGAAGCGGACAAGCCCGCCCGTCGGCGTGCCGAGTTCTTTAACCGCACTGCTCACGCCACACCTCCGGCCGATTTGCGCTTGAAGGCGTTACGGATTGCGACTCGGGCCGCTTCACTTTGCAGCAAACAGACGGCAATGACGACAGCACCCTTGATGACCAGCGTCCACGCCGGGTCAACCGCACGGCCGCCGATGGTCGTCATGTTGATTGTCGTCATGAGAGTTTGGATCAGAATCGCACCGGCGATCGCGCCGGCGAGCGAAAACCGCCCGCCCGCGAGTGCCGTGCCGCCGAGGCTGACGGCGAGGATGGCGTCGAGTTCCGAATAGAGTCCAAGGTTATTCGCGTCGCCGCCGTTGATATCGGCGGTCTGGATCATGCCCGCAATACCGGCACACAGGCCGCACGCGGCATAGGCGATGATCGTGACGCGCGCCGTCGGCACGCCCGCCATACGGGCCGCCTTGGGGCTGTTCCCAGAGCTTTCAAGAAACAGGCCGAGCGAGGTCAGCCGCGTCAGCACGCCAAACACAATCGCCGTGGCGATCGCAATGATTACCGGCATCGGCAGGCCGATGAACGTCCCTCGGCCGATCGCTGAGAAACCCGGATGGTTGAAGGTCACGATCTGGCCGCCGGCGAAAAGTTGCGCCAAACCACGGCCCGCGACCATCAGCACGAGCGTCGCAACGATTGGCTGTAACCCAAGCCCGACGACAAGCACACCGTTCCACAAACCGGCGATGACGGCAACGAGCAGTGAAATACCGACGATGATGATCAACGAGCCGTGCGGATCGACGAAGCCAGTCAGGGGCGAATAGTCAGGCTGTGCGATCAGGCACGCCGCCACCGCGCCGCACACCGCCATCACTGCACCGACAGACAGATCGACGCCGCCCGTCGCGATAACGAGTGCCTGCCCGAGCGCCAGAAGCACGATCGGGCTGCCGCGGTTCAGAATATCGATCAACGCGCCGAACGAGTCGGCCGTCTTCGCGGACGGAAAAGGTGAAAAACCCCGGCGTAAACATCGCGTTGTACGCCAGCAACACCGCCAGCGCCAGCAGCGGCCAGCCAACGCGGGTGATGATCGCGGGCACGGCGAACGGGCGCGCGGGCGGCGTGGCGGGCGGGACGACAAGGGGCGAAATCGGCTCGGTCACGCGGCGGTCCCTCCGGCAGTCCGGTCGGTAGCGTCGCCGGCGATCGTCTGCATCATTTTCGATTCCGTCACATCGCCGCCGACCAGTTCGCCGACGACTTTATGGTCCCGCAACACCAGAACGCGGTGGCAACTGCGGGCGACTTCTTCCAGCTCCGACGAAATGAACAAAAGGCTCATTCCGTTCTCGCAGAGCTTGTCGATGAGCTTGGAGATTTCGAACTTCGCGCCGACATCAATGCCTCGTGTCGGCTCGTCGAGAATCAGCAGCTTCGGCTCGGTCGCCAGCCAGCGCCCGAGCAGTACTTTCTGCTGGTTGCCGCCGCTGAGGAGCTTGATCGGCTTCTCGGCGTCGCTGGTCTTGATGTTCAGGGCTTTGATGTATTGGTCCGCCAATTCACGCTGCTTGGCGGCCGAGAGTTTCAGCCAGCCCTTCTGGGCTTGAAGGGCCAGGCAGACGTTTTCGCGGACGGAGAGGTCCGGAATAATGCCGTCCGCCTTGCGGTCTTCACTGGTAAACGCGATGCCTTGCGCGATGGCGGCACGGGGCGAGCGGAGATTGGCGGGCCGGGACTGCACGGTGATGGTGCCGCTGGTGGCGTGGTCGGCGCCGAAGAACAGCCGCGCCGCTTCGCTGCGGCCGCTGCCGAGCAGGCCGGCGAGGCCGACGACTTCGCCGGGCTTCATCGCCAGATCGAACGGCTCGATCGCCCCGCGCCGGCCGAGGCCGGTGGCGGCGACGATCGGCTGCTGATTGTTCTCTTTCCCCGCCGCCGCCGGCCGATGCCCGGTGACGGCCGACGCGTCGCGGCCGATCATCTTGCTCACCAGTTCCAGCCGGGGCAGCTTCGCCGCTTCGTAGCAGCCGACGTACTTCCCGTTCCGCAACACCGTGATGCGGTCGCTGACGGCGTAAACCTGGTCCATGAAGTGCGTCACGAACACAATGCCCAGGCCGGCCTCGCGGAAGCTGCGCATGACGCCGAACAGCTGCTCGACTTCGTTCGTATCGAGGCTGCTCGTCGGCTCGTCGAGAATCAACACCTTCGCGTCGACATCAACGGCGCGAGCGATAGCGACCATCTGCTGGATCGCGACCGAGTAGTCTGACAATGTCTTGCCGACGTCCAGATGACCCAGCCCAAGGCGGGCCATGGCGTTTTTCGCCTGGCGGGCGGCCTGGCCCCACCGCACCGGCCCGAACTTCCCGCCGAGGCGTGGCAGGCGGCCGAGCAGCAGGTTTTCCGTCACGCTCAACGTCGGGACGAGGTTCACTTCCTGGTAAACCGTGCTGATGCCCGCCCGCTGCGCCTCCAGCGGCGTACGTGGCTGAATCGCCTGGCCGTCGAGCGACACTTCGCCGGCATCGCGCGGGTACAGGCCGGTGAGGACTTTGATCAGCGTGCTTTTGCCGGCACCGTTTTCGCCCATCAGTGCGTGAATTTCGCCGCGACGGACGGCGAATTCGACGTCGTCGAGCGCTGTAACGCCGCGAAAACGCTTCGTCAGCCCGCGGGCGGTGAGCAGGTCAGGAGTAGACATGGATATTGGGGTCCCCTCTCCCGTGTATTCACGGGAGAGGGTTAGGGTGAGGGTCTGCCATCTTCACGATGACGCAGACCCCCTCCCTAACCCTCCCCCGGCGTACCGGGAGAGGGAATAAAGACAAAGAAATTAGTACCCGCGGGTCGGCAGTGCCGCGGCGGCCTGGCTTTGGTCGAAGACGCCTTCTTCGCTCTGGATACGGCGAGGAATCGTCTCGCCACGCGCCAGCTTCTCGGCGGCATCAAACAGTTGCGGCCCGATGAGCGGGTTGCACTCGACAGTGCAGTTCAGCGTGCCGTCGACCATCGCCTGGAAGGCGTCTTTCACGCCGTCGATGCTGACGACAACAATATCCTTGCCCGGCTTCAGGCCGGCTTCCTGCATGGCCTGGATCGCACCCAGGGCCATGTCGTCATTGTGCGCAAAGACTGCGGTGAGGTTTTTGGCGTCTGGGGTTTTGAGGAAGGTTTCCATCACTTCCTTGCCCTTGGTGCGGGTGAATTCGCCGGTCTGGCTGAAGACGACCTTCATGTCGGGGTGGGTTTTGATGACTTCTTCGAAGCCCTTTTTACGGTCGTTGGCGGGCGCGCTGCCGGGCGTGCCTTCGAGTTGGCAGATGACGGCCTTGCCGTCGGTCTTTTTCACCAGCCAGTTTCCGGCGCGACGGCCTTCTTCGGTGAAGTCGCTGCCGATGAATGACGCAAAGAGGTCTTCCGGCGAATCGACGCTGCGGTCGGAGACGATCACCGGAATGCCCGCCGCCTTGGCTTCTTTCAGGACCGGCGTCCAGCCGGTGCTGACCACCGGGGAGAACATGATCACGTTCACGCCCTGGGCGATGTAGCTCTGGATGGCGGCGATCTGGTTTTCCTGTTTTTGCTGGGCGTCCGAGAATTTCAGGTCAATGCCACGCTTGGCGGCTTCGTCTTTGACGCTCTTGGTGTTGGCGGTGCGCCAGCCACTTTCGGCACCGACCTGGGCGAACCCGACGACCAGCGTTTTGCCGCTGGCGCCCGGCTGTGTCGACGCCGAGCCGCTCTTATCCTTGCACCCCATCAACGACGCCGCAACCGCCACCGCGACGACGGCCACTTTGGCCGACCGGATCAAATGTGTCATCTTATGCTCCTCCAAATGACTTGATATTGTCTTATACTACAACCGCGCTTTGATTCGCAAAACTGTCAGCGACCGGGCCGGGAAGGTTCGTTTGAACGATTCGCCGAGCCCGTCGACGTCGATCGCCTTGGGGGCGACCTTAGTCGGTTCCTGCAAATTATTTACGTCTTTCAGCGACTCGCCCGTCAGCACGTAGCCGCGGCCGGTCGATGCGATCTCCTTCACGCCGGCGAGCGACACACCCGTCGCCACCGCGTCGTTGGTCATGTTCACGACCTTTAATACCACTTCCCCGGCAGACTTGTCGTACGTCGCCCCGGCGAACACCGGCTGCGGCGCGGCACCGGGCAGGGTCGCCTGGCTGATCAGCTTGTCGTCAATGTAGCATTTCAACTGCCTGCCTGACACTTCGACACGCAGATCGTACCACCGATCGGCTTCGACGGTCGTGTTAACACTGCGGCCGACTTCGTGGCGGTCGCCGTCGACGCTCGCCTCGATGGCGGTCCGCGTGTTGCCCCACCCGCCGATGTTCCACCAGACGAAGTTCCCTTCGTCGGCGGCGCGGACGGCAACAAGGAAGCCCTCGTCGCCGCCGGTCTTCTTGGCTTTGACGCGGAGGGTGTAATCCGTCCAGGCCGGGTCGCCGACGTAGCTGGTGCAGCCGGCATCGCCGGACACCTGCAGGATCACGCCGTCCGCCGCCGACCACTTGCCGTTCCCCGTCCGCCAGCCGTCCAGACTTTGGGTGGCATTGGTGAGCAGCGTTTTGCCGTCTTTGGCGGTGACGGTGAGGTCTTTGAATTCCGCCTGCGTCAGCCAAGTGCCAATGCCGACCGCGCCGGCATTGTTGTTCTGGACCGGCGGCGCTTCGACTTTGAGTTCGGTCGGGACAGAAAGATCACCCTTGTTTTCGGCGAGCATCACCTGCGCGTAGTACGACGGCGAGCCGAAGCTGCCCAGGGCGTCGTAGCCGATGAGGTTCGTCCCCCACTGCGATGCGCCGGGGTTCACATTCACGAACAGCGGCGCATAGCACGTGAGCGGGATCAGGTCGGCGTTTTTTTCCAGGCCGATGATGAAGGCGGCGTCGCCGAGCGCCGAATGCAGCGTCGGCGTCGGTCGGCCGTCCTGGCTGGCCCATTCGCCGATGAAAATCTTCGGGCCGTTCCGGTCGGTTTTGTCGTACCGGGCGGCATTGCGTGCCAGCGTCCGCGGCTGCATGTAGTAGTGGTCGTCCTGAATGTCGGCCTTGCGGCTTTTCACGGGCATCGTGGAGATGACCTGAATGTCCGGGTATTTCGCCTTGATGGCGTCGTAGAACTGCGCGAAGCGGCCGTCGTAGCTGCCGCTGCGGTCGAACCAGTCTTCATTGCCGACTTCCACGTAACGCAGTTTGAACGGCTCCGGATTGCCGTCGGCAATGCGCCGGGCGCCCCACTTCGTCTCCGGGCCGCCGGTGACATATTCGATTTCTTCCAAGGCTTCGTCGACGTACTTCTGCAGGTCCGGCCCGGCCGGGACGAACTCGCCCTTGAGCGAATAGCCCGCGTAAACGCCCAGCACCGGCTCGGCGTTAATCGCGCGGCACCAGTGGAGAAACTCCGGCATGCCCAGGCCGTCGCTGCTGCGGTAGCCCCAGCACCCCATGTGGCCGGGGCGCTGGTCGATCGGGCCGATCTGTTTTTTCCAGTCGAAGCGGGTGGCGATGGTGTCGCCTTCCAGATAATTGCCGCCGGGGAACCGCAGGAAGGTCGGCTTCAGCGCCTGCATCTTCTCGACGAGGTCCGCCCGCAAGCCGTTCGGCCGGTCCTGGTAGGTCGGCGGGAAAAGGCTGACGAGACTGAAATAAACGCTGCCGTTCCCCTCGGCCGACAGGACGAATTTCGCGTGACTGGTGGCGGTGATGTCTGCGGGCGTGGTCACCTTGGCAGTGTATTTCTTCCACTCGCCGGAGACCGGCGACACGGAAATCGACACGTAATTCTTGCCGTCATCGCCGACCAGCGCCGCCGTCACCGGCCCGGTGAAACCGTCGGCAGCCTTGGCGTAATACGAAATCGTGTAAGTCGTGGCCGGCTTGACGGGAATGCCCCAGAAGCCGTCATTGGCGACGCCCGCACGGCCGCCGTTGAGCGACAGTTTCAGGCTGACCGGCAACGCGTCGTTCACCGGATTATCATGCGTGAGCGAGATTTCCGCACGGCCGCCGGCGTCTTGCACGAGCGACCAATGCTGTGGCTGATCGGCGTCCTGAAAGGTGCGATTGCGGATGAGTTCCGCATACAGGCCGCCGTCGTAGGCGTGATTGATTTCCTCGGTCATCAGCCCGAAAAAGTTCGGACCGATCGCCGGGCCGGGCTTGTCGGCACGGATCACGAGCGTTGCCGGAAGGTCGGCGGCGAACAGCGTCGACGACACCAAGCCGGCGCAAACGCCGGCTACGATACGCAGCAATGTTGTGTGACTCATCTTCCTCCACGAAGACAGGCGCCAACGGCTAGTCTAACCCACCGCCGACCGTTATTAAACAGTCTTATTAAATTATTACACCGAATTCGCAATCGCGTTGATTGCACGGCCCGGCCTCCCCATCAGCTACGTCGGGAAGCGTCAATCAGTGCGGACAGGTCAAACCGCGTGGCGGCCTGGGCGGAGACATAGGCGTGCGGATGGCAGGTAAACAGCAGAATCTGCGTGTCGCGGGCGGCTTCTTCCAGCAGGCGAACGGCGGCACGCTGGCGGCGGTCGTCGGCGTTCACGAGCGGGTCGTCCAGCACCACGCACTGACGACCGCCGGACCGGCTCAGCAGCCGCGCCAGGGCCAGCCGCACCAGCAACATCAACTGTTCGCGCGTGCCGAACGACAGGTGATCCACGTCCGCCAGCGTCTGCCCGCGGCCGGCGGGCGTCACGCTCTGCGGCTGCATGCGGCCGTCGAAACTCACGCCCTCGTAACGCGGGCCGATCAGTTCGGTCAGGCTCGTCGTCACCATGTGACGCACCGGCCGCAGCACAGCCTCGAAGACGTCCTGCTTGTGTCGATGGATCGTCGTATACAACAGCTTGATCGCCTCGGCATCACGCTGCGCGGGCGAGTTGCACCTTCAGCGTTTCGACTCGCTCCGACGCCTCCACCCACTGCGAATACAGCCCGGCCGCACCGATCAGTTTCAGCCGCCCGGCGAGTTCACCGCGGCGATGGTTGAGGGCGGACAATTCTGTTTGCAATTGCTCCGCCACCCGCTCGGCCGCTGCGATTTCGCCGCCGATTTCCTCAACGGGCGGCTTGGCCGCGGCGGCGAGGCGGGCGTATGCCGCGTCCACAGCGGCGGCCGCATCGGCGAGTAAACGCGCGCGCTCGGCGTCACTTAACCCGTCCGCCGCCCGTCGCTCGGTGGCCATTCTCTCACGCTCTTTGGCGACCGCCTGCGATTGCACGAGCGACTGCACAACCTTTTCGGCAGCCGTCTCGGCGGACTTCAGTTCGCCGGCCTGTCGTTCGAGTTCCTGTTCCGCCTGTCGGAGCGAATCGGCGCGTGATTTCCGATCCTGCTTTGCCGTGCGTTCGATCGCCCGGGCGACGTCGAGCGACTCCGACCGCTCGGCCAGCGCCGGCTCGTCGGCCAGCAGTTCACGCTGACATGCCTGGATGTCCGCCAACTGTTGCCGCAACGATCGCAGCTCGTTCGCATCACCGGCACGGGTGCGCTCCTGCAGCAGGCGTTGTTCGAGCACCACGCGATCGGCCGCGAGGGCTTCGAGTGCGAACAATTCATCAGTCGCAAACGCGGCGGCCTGGCGTCGCCATTCCGCGTTGGCTTCGCGGAGCTTTTGCGCCAGTTGCGGCGCGTCGGTGATGCCGCCGTTCACGGTGATTCTTCCGACGCCGTCGATCTCAATCGCGGCCGACTGCAGCGCGTGTAGTTCGACCGGCGTGCTGTCCGTCGGCAGCGATTGAGTGACGCCGTCCTGCTCGGCCGAGCCGCTGACCGGTCGCGTCGGCGTGAACGTCACGCGAAGCGATGCCGCCGCGACGCTGGCACGCAGCTCGGCGCTGGCGGTCGAGTTGCCGGAGCGCCTTCATCTGCTGTGCCGACGGCGCGAGAAGTTTCTGCAATTCCGCCTCGGCCGCCGAAATCGCAGCGGCGGCGGCCTCGGCAGACTCAATTTTCTGCCTTAGCGAAAGTGCGGCGTCACGGTCGGCGATGAACGTCACCAGCCGCTCGGCCGCAGCGCAATGTTCGTCGGCGTGCTGTGCACGACGGCGCGTGTCGTCACGCACGGTCGCCGCCGCGTGCTGCCGCGCCTTCGCCATGGCAACGCCGGCGGATATTTCCGCGTGCCGGGCCTCGGATTCGTTGGCGGCATGGCGCGCGGCGGCGGCAGTTTCGTCCGCCTGCCGAATCGCCTCGACCGCCGCTTGTCGCAGGGCGAAGGCGGCTTGCGCGTCGCGCGCCGCGTGTTCGATCGCCTGGTACGCCGTCTGCTGTTCCGCTAGGGCGACGAGCGTGGCCCGGGCGGCCTCCAGCGTGCGTTTGGCTTCGCCGGAACGTGCTACGGCGACGGCGTGGTCGTCTTCGACGGCGCACCGCGCGAACTCGATTTCGTCCGCGTCCCGTCGTTTGAATTCCAGCTCGGCGACCGCTTTCTCGGCGGCCGTGATGTCGTCGGCGATGCGTACGGCGTCGCTGGCGCCTTGGCCGGTTTTGTATTTGCCTTGCGGGGTGAAAATGGCTTCGTAACGTCGACGCACCTCGGCTTCGAGCGCGGTGCCTTGGGTGCTGTCGAGCGTGAGTTTGAGTGCTTCTCGCAGCCGCGCCTGCTGGTCGTCGCCGACGCTTAGCCGCGTGGCGTCGCCCTGGCCGGCCCAGAGCACCTGGCCGAGTCCCCAGTGCTCGGGCTTGGTGAGGCCCCGGCCGGCGTCGCGGCCGTTGATCAGCTCGATCACCTTCGCGTCCGCCGTGCGGCCCTCGGCGATACGCTCGGCGTCGCCGCCCGGCAGCACGCGGCGGAGCACCGATTTCTGCTCCTGCAAAAACTGCTTCGCCAACCGATACCGCTCGCCGTCAACGGTGAACTCAATTTCGACGGCCGGCCCCAGTTCACTGGCCCAGGGCTGGCGCGTCTGCATCTCGCTGCCGCCCGTTCCGTGCTTGTCGAACAGGCCGCGGCAGAGGGCGTCCATCAGCGTGCTTTTGCCCGTTTCATTCGGGCCGAAAATGACATTCAGACCCGGCGAAAAATCCGCCAATTCGACGGGCTCGCGCAGCGTCGCCAGTTCTCGACTCGGATGCGGTGGAGAAACATTTACGCCCGTCCCGCCCAGGCGAATTGATGGAGCAGATCGAGCGCGCGGGCCGCCACGGCCGGGTCGGCGGTGCCTCCGGGCGGTGCCTCGGCGAGCTGGCGCAGTTCGTCCGCCGCGGCGATTAAATACGGCGAACCGTTCAGGTCCGTCAGCGCCTCGGCGGCGTCTTCGGGCCGAAGGTGTGCGGTGTCGCAGTCGGCGTATAAAAAACGCTCGGCCAGCACGCCGCGCAGTTGCTCGATCGCCGCCGCGGTCGCGGGCGTCGCGCGGCCGGTGCAGATGAGCCGCAGCAACTGGTTCGCCGCGTCCGGCCATTCGCGAAAACGGCGAACGACGGCGTCGGCGGTATCGCTTTCAAGGTCGACGCTTTCCTCCGCCCACTTCAGCACGCCGGTGCGCACGGCTTCGACGCCCGGCGGCCGGCCGGCGTCGGTGAGCGTGACCAGCAGCGCCTGCCCGCTGTCGCGTTCGCCGAACTTGGTCGTTTCGTGCGTGCCGCTGTACCACGCCCGGCCGCCGCCGCCCGCCAGCACGCTGTGCCAGTGACCGAGTGCGAGGTAATCGACGTCCGCCCGCTCGGCGGCATCGAGGGCGATGGGAAAGTCGTCGTCGCCGACATCGGGCCGAATCCGCATCGTGCCGTGCGCGACGGCGATGCGGAGCGTTTTGTCACTGGGCGGTCGCGGCGGAATGCGGGCGGTCGGGTCGTCCGTGCCGTGCTTGGCCAGGAGCGGGCACGGGAACAGCGACACGCCGGCGGCGAGTTCGATGGGCTGATGATCGGTCAGCAACCGAACGTGCGGCCGGAGTTGTCGCCAGACGTCGCGGTGCCAGACGCTGCCGAGCGTGAACGGGTCGTGATTGCCGGGCAGCAGGTAAATCGGGCAGGCGTCGGCATCGTTCAGAATGCCGGCGACCTGTTCGACAAGCGTCGTCGAAACCTGGTTATCTTCGAAGATATCGCCGGCAACGATCACGGCGGCGGCCTGTTGGTCGCGGGCGATCTCCAAGAGGTTTCGGATGGCATCGAGGCGGAATTGGCGGACCTTCCCCGAGGCCGCCCCGAGGCCGGCGGCCTTCATTCCGATCTGCCAGTCGCTCGTGTGAAGAAAACGGTACATGGCGGTCCCGCTAGTTTTAACGTCATCGGCCGGGGAATGTTAGTGGATGCGTTTCCGGCGAACCGACAGACCGGCACAATTTCCACAAAAATTGCACGGACATTTCCGAATTTCCCATAAAACATTTCAGGAGGCCGGACGTACTGTTTAATGCCCCGCGATCGGCTGAGCGAACTGGCGTATTTCGCCAGCGGCTGGTGCGGGGGGTTGTTGTCCTGCGGAGGTGTTTGTGGAACGAGTTCGAAAGCTCTGTCGTGCGGCGTCGTTCGCCTGTGCCGCGGTGGTCGCCACCGCCCTGCCCGCCCTCGCCGCCGAGCCCCGGCCGATGGAATTCCTCGACCGCGGCACGGTCGCCATCACAGAAAAGCCCGGCACGAATTTCGTCAGCTGGCGGCTGCTCGGCACCGAGCCGCTGAATCTGCCCTTCAACGTCTACCGCACCGTCGACGGCCAGACGGCCAAACTGAACGACAAGCCCCTGAACACCGGCACGTGGTTCCTCGACGAAAAAGCCGACGCCACCAAATCGGCGGTGTACACGGTCCGCGCCGTTGTCGACGACAAAGAGCAGCCCGCCGATAAGGGCTACGCCGTCGCCGCGAACGCCGCGGCCAAGCCGTACGTCTCGCTGCCGATGAAATCGATCCCCGGCTACTTCCCGAACGACTGCTCCGTCGCTGACATCGACGGCGACGGCCAGTACGAAATCATCGTCCACCAGCACGGCGTCGGCAAAGACAACAGCCAGAGTGGCGTCACCGACCCGCCCATCCTGCAAGCCTACAAGCTCGACGGCACGCTGCTCTGGCAGATCAACCTCGGCAAGAACATCCGCGAAGGCGCGCACTACACGCAGTTCATGGTCTATGACCTCGACGGTGACGGGAAGGCGGAACTCGTCTGCAAGACCGCCGACGGCACGACCGACGCCACGGGCAAAGTCATCGGCGACGCCAAGGCGAACTACGTCGACGGCCGCGGCTTCGTCCTGAAAGGGCCGGAATACCTCACCGTCTTTGACGGCCTCACCGGCACCGCCATCGACACCATCGACTACATCCCCAACCGCAACCCCGATGCCCCCACGCTCACGCCGACCACCCAGCAAATGAAAGAGACCTGGGGCGACGGCAACGGCAACCGAATCGACCGCTTCCTGGCGTGCGTCGCCTACCTCGACGGGCAGCACCCCAGCGTCGTCTTCACCCGCGGCTACTACACGCGCACCTTCCTCGCCGCCTTCGATTACAAGAACAAAAAGCTCGTCAACCGCTGGGTGTTCGACAGCAACAAAGAAGGAAAAGAATATGCCGGCCAGGGCAACCACAACCTGAGCGTGGCCGACGTCGACGACGACGGGAAAGACGAAATCATCTTCGGCGGCATGACCGTCGACGACAACGGCCACGGCCTGTTCAGCACGGGCTACGGGCACGGCGACGCAGTGCACGTCGGCGACCTCGACCCCGCCAACCCAGGCCTGGAAGAATTCCGCATCCAGGAACGCTTCGACGATGCCGGTGCTCACATGGTCGCCCTCAAAACCGGCAAAACGCTCTGGAAAAAACCGTCGCTCGTGAAAAGTGTCGCCGGTAAAAACCAAGGCCCCGGCCGCGGCATGGCGGCGGACATCGACCCGCGCTACCCCGGCTTCGAATGCTGGGCGGCCGGCGCCGGCGTGGAAGGCTTGTGGGACGCCAAAGGGAATCTCATCGGCAATAAGAAGCCGACGATCGTACTCCAGCCCGGCCAAGGCGCGACCTTCGACGCCGACAACCCCGCCGGTGCCGTCGCCGAGCAAAAACCCCGCGAAGTCGGCACGTGCAACTTCCGCGTCTACTGGGACGGCGACACCCTCGACGAACTGCTCGACAAAAACACCATCGCCAAGTGGGACTGGCAGCACGAAAAGAGCACCGCCCTGCTCACCGCAGACGGCTGCGTCAGCAACAACGGCACGAAGAGCACGCCCGCGCTCGCGGCCGACATCCTCGGCGACTGGCGCGAAGAAGTGATCTGGCCAACCGCCGACGGTAAAGAGCTGCGCATCTACAGCACCACCATCCCGACCGATGTCCGCCTGCCGACACTCATGCACGACCCGGAATACCGCCTGAGCATCGCCTGGCAGAATGTCGGTTATAACCAACCGGCACACCTCGGTTACAGCATCGAGCAAGGCGCGCCGCCTCCGAAACTGAACATCACCGTGGTACAACCCAAGCCATGAAATTCTGGCAGACTTTTCTGATCGGCGGCCTGACGTTCTTAGCCGCCGCGGACCGGCCGACGACCACACAGGCGTCGGCCGGTCCGCTTTATTCCAATGACTTCACGAAAGGCCTGGCCGACTTCCAGATCGAAGCCGAAAAGCCCGCGACCGTGACGGCCAAAGACGGCGTCCTCGACATCGACACGCCCACCGGCATTACCGTCTGGCTGAAGCAAAAACTGGTCGGACCCGTTGTGATCGAATACGAAGTGACCGCCATCAAAGCCGGCGGCGCGAACGACCGCGTCAGCGACGTCAACTGCTTCTGGATGGCGGACGACCCGCTGCACCCGGGCCAACTGCTCGAACAGCACCGCACCGGCAAATTTGCCGACTATGACACGATCACGACCTATTACGTCGGCTACGGCGGCAACACGAACACCACCACGCGGTTCCGCCGCTACATCGGCGAAAAAAACAATCGACCGATCCGAAAGCAGGACGAATACACCGACGCCGATCACCTGCTGAAACCGAACGTGCCGATGAAGATCAAACTCGTCGCCGACGGCGGCCGCATCGAATACTGGCGCGACGGCGAAAAGCTGTTCGCGTACGACGACCCCAAGCCCTACACCGAAGGCCACTTCGGCTTCCGCAGCGTGACCAGCCATTTGCGGATCAAAGACCTGAAGATCAGTCGGCCGTGACTTTGTTGGGGCGAGGCCTGCCTCGCCCGTTGCCTCCCCACGCGGTCGCGGGCGACGCAGGCGTCGCCCCTACAAATGCGCTTCACGGCCGGTCGAGCGTCACCGCCATCAAACCAATCACCACTTCGTTCGCGATCGCCCGCACCGTGAGCGACTTCAATTCCTTCTTCGGATCGAGCGGCAGCGTCAGCACCGTGGCCGCCCCGCCGTTGAGCGTTCGCGTGGCGTCGCCTAAGTCTTTCCGCGTCGGCTGCCGGACTTTGCCGGTAAGCAGGTCGACGCGCAGCGGCAGTTCGCCGTCGATGTGAAAGCCGAAGTCGTCGACGAAATAATCCTGCTCGATCGGCCACCACGTTTCGGGGTTCCGCAGCGCCAGCCGACTCGTGCTGCCGTCGGCGTACGTCGCGATCACTTCGCCGTTGTCGATCCGACTCTGCATCGCGTTCGTCGTCCCGGCCATCAGCAGCGTGGCTTTGTTCGCCTTCCCACTTAATGGAACGGACGCTTCTCGCGGATAATTGTCCCACTGCGAGACGAACAGCACGTTCTTCGCGTCGACAGCGGCCGGCGTCGCCAGCGGCGTGCCGTCGGGCAGTTTCACCATCCCGCCGACGCCCGCAGGCCGGTGTCGTCGATCTTCGGATTTCCCTTGTTCGACGCCCACCCGCCCACGCCCTGCACCGGCATCGCCAGCGACGCGTACGGCGACCGCGGCGAGAGGTACTTATTCTTGAAAATCTGCGTGACGCGGTCGTTGAAGGAAGCCGTAAGGTCGACGATTTCCGCATAGCTCTTCGCTGTCGTCACGTTAGTCGTGGCAAGGATCTCAGTAGCCCCCGCCACATCGATATCAATCGGTTCCCAATGCTCACCACGCTCGGTCGGAATCCTGACAAAAACAGTCCCTTTCCCCGCACGTTTAAACTCACCTGCCAAACTGCGGCCCGTCATATCTGCAGCGAAAAGACCTTGTGCTTCCTTCCAATCCATCACTGGCCCACTCGGAATCAATACGGCTCTTTCGCCGACTACGTTTGCGTGTGCCTCGACTTTAGATTTGCCGGGCTTTTGTTCACCCCATTGAACACGAACGTCCCATTTTTCAGCCGGTTCAGCGACAATCTCGATCGCAGGCGAACCGACAACGATCGCTTCCGCCAATTTCGCTGGCGCCCCATTGACTGTCACTTTCCCAACCGGAAAACCTCGAATCGGCAACCGCAATCGCAAAGACATTCGCGTTGCGAACTTCGGTTGGATCGCGAATTCGTCCTCGCCGGGATTCCGTTTGAATTGAATGGAAACATTCGGATGCTGAATGGATGCGTGGTCCCATTCGCTAGACCATCCCGGTTTAATCGTCAGTTCGCCCTTGAGCGCGTCCGGCGTGATGCCGAACAGGCCTTCCACAAGTGCCCGCCAGGTGATGCCGACGGGGTCGCCGCTGTCGCGTTGGGCTTCCTGGCGGTACGGGTCGAAGAAGCTGGTCATGTGGATATTCCCCGGGCATTGGCCGAGGAACATGCTGTCGACGAGTGCGCCTTTGAAGATCGAGAACGCCGCGTCCGGCCGCCCCGCCTGCCAGTCGGCCAATGCGGTGTGCGTGACTTCCGCCATCGCCACGTTGTTGATCGACCACATGTACGGCATCCAGTTCGTGCTGCTGAGCGTGAACAAGCCCTCGGGCACGCCGGGGCCGTGGATCGGGATGTGCGGGATTTGCGTGTCGACGTACCGGCACATCTGCCACGCCTGGAACGCGTCGGGCACCTGGCTGTCGATGGTGTGATAGTGCGTCCAGAGCGCGGCCGCCGGGTGAACGAGCTGGTTGCCGAGCAAGTCTTTGCTCTCGGCGAACCAGCCTTTGTCCGCCAGCCAGAGGAATTCGTTCATCGCCTTTTTGATCAGCGCCGCTTCTTCGCGGTATGGCGTCGGGTCACGGCCGATCAGTTCCGCCACGCGGGCGGCCATGGTGTTGTGAAAGTAGTTGTACGCGCTCGCGTGCGTGACGCCGCCGCCGCTGTATTGCAGATCGTCGCTGGCCCAGATGCAGGCGTAGGCTTCGTAGAGCGGCAGGCCGTCTTTGCCGAATGGGCGGCGGAAGAGGCGCTTCTCCCACGCGAGGTGCCGTTCGATCACGGGCCAGTTTTTCTTCGCGTATTCGAGGTCGCCGGTCCAGAGCAGGTGACGGAAGAACGTGTCGACCGCGACAAGGTTCATGTCGTAGTGCGAGTTCGTCAGGTCGCCGTTGCTGTGGATCATCGCCTCGCTGCGGGCGAGCCCCTCGTTTTCGTCGGCCGTGAGTTTCTGCTCGGTCAGGAGCTTGGTGTTCTGCTTTTTAAAGTAGAGATCGAGATGTTTTTCCGTGCGATCGTGCAGTCCCATCGCGTCGCCGGCGTACGGCCCGCGCCACCCGAGGTACGGCCGCCGCCACGCCACGCCGCCGTGCATGAACGATTGGCTCGGCGCGTCCCACAAGGCATCGGCGGCTACGTTCATCGCGTTCACCGCGGAATTGATGAAGGCGTCGGGCGTATCGACGACCACTTTCCGCGCAACGGCTTTAGCTTCGGCATCGGCGTCGGCGAACGCCTTTTCGGCAGAGAACGCCGCCGACGATGTCGCGAGCGTCGCCGAGTCGCCGCCCGGCTGTGAAGTCGACGCGGCGCCCGCATTGAGCAGCACAAAATACGCCGGCGTCTTCGGCGAGAGTGCGGCCGTCATGAACATCAACGGCGTTTCTGATTTTTCTCCCACCGACTTTTTCAGCAACTCCGGCGAGGCCCATTCCCTGGCGTCGGCGGTGCCGAGTTTCGCGTCGGCCGGGGCGATGCCGATCGTCCGCGCCGCTTTGCCGTCCAGCACAAACACATTCTTCTCGACCGTAAAGCGGTTGCCGCGGCAGTGTTCCGGCGTAAGGGCGAAGTATTTTGAAACGACTGATTTTTCCGTGCCGATGTCGCCGTTCCGGCTGCTTTTGTCGCCGGCGGCTCCGCCGTAGGCGATCAGCAGTTCCGCCGGTTCGGTCAGGCCGTCGGCTTCGATCCGCAACGCCAGCCCTTCCCGCTCTCTCAGGCCGACCGCCTTCAGCCGGACCGTAACGCCCGGCCAGGCGGGGTCGGTCACGACGTAGCTCATGGCGGCGTCGGCGTAGCGGGCTCCGATCGTGGCCGCATCGCGCAGCCACTTCGTCTGGCCGTTGATCGACAGGCCGACGCGCGTCACGCCGCCCCGGCCGGGGAGGTAGAGGCTGAACTCCGGCTTATCGCCGGCGTCGGCGCGGAACGCGGTGTGGCCGCCGTAGAGCGGGCGGTTGAATGAATCCGGGCCGTTGGTGATCTCAAAGCCGTTGTCGACCGGTTTGTAACGCAGCGGGCGCTCGGTTTGGCCCTTGAGCACCGGTTCGGCGGCGAACGAGAACGAGGCGAGCGCGAGCAACACTGCGGAGGCGATCAGTTGTTGGTGATGGACGGGCATGAAGCGCCTTTCTGGTCCCCTCTCCCGGTATCGCCGGGAGAGGGTTAGGGTGAGGGCCGGCGACGGACGAAGCGGTCGAAGCAGTGCGGCCGGTCGTTCAGGTTTATTCGTACGGCTGAAACCCATCGGCCGTTGCAGCCATTTGTCGCAAAGGCCCTCACCCTACCCTCTCCCGGCAATACTGGGAGAGGGAATCAGCGAAAGCGGTCACGCATTCACGGCATTTTTCGGAAGCCTTCGTGTTTCACGACCCAGCCGGTTTTCGGGAAGCCGGGGGCGGGGTCGTCGGGGCCGTTGTCCCAGCCGGCGGCCATCATGGCGATCGCCGCGAGCAGGCCGCCGTTCGCCGGGAGATACAGCGGCAGGTTCGGGCGTTGGTAGACGTGCCCGCTCGGGCCGTAGCCGTTTTTGATGCTCTTGATGAAGAACGCGTCGATCGCCAGGTCCGGCCGCCCGCTCCGCGCTGCGGCCATGGCGGTCATCGGAAAATCCCAGCCCCAGCAGCGGTCCCACTGCCAGACGCGCATCACTTCTTCCACACTGCGCCGCATCGTGACGACGTCGATGCGGTCGCCGGTGAGCACGCCGAGCGCCCCGAGCATGGCCGGGTGTTCCCAGCTCCATTCGGTGTACGTATCGACGAGGCCGTCGTGATAGAGGTAACGGCCGTCGGCGACGGGGGCGGGCGAGAGACGTTCCAGAACATCGTCCCACTTCGCCAGTCGCGGCCGGCCGAGGCGTTCGCGCCACGCCTGCGCCATTTCCAGGCCCATACGCCACTGGGTGATTTCGAACGTCGGGTTGCGGGTGTTGAGCGTGTCGTTGTTTTCCTGCACGCCCTTGAGCGGCGGGCCGAGCACGTAGCGGCCGTCGATTTCCACCAAGAAATCCGCCATGAACTCGGCCGTCTGATCGACGATCGTTTCCCACGCGGCCAGCGTCTCGGCGGTCGGTTTTTCACGGTAGCACAGCTCCGCGTAGTAGATCGGGTGCGGCTGCTGCCAGAGGAGCAGCGGCGCGACCGGCGACGGCGAATCGATGCCGTCGGCGTCGACCATCTTCGGCCATCGCACGCCTTTGTAGCCTTGCCGGACGGCTATTTTTTTCGCCTCGGGCATGATGCGGGTATACCACGCGAAGCTGCGTTCGAATTCCGGCAGCTTGCCCCAGAGTGAAAAGTGCACCGCGTGCCACCAGTGCATTTCCAGGTGCGGCTTGCCGAACCACGAATTGCAGGTGAGCCCCGTTTCCGCGGGCGGCACCGTGCCGGCGCAGTTCACTTTCATCAGGTACTGCGACAGGACGACGCGACGCTCGAGTTCGTGGGCACGCGGATCAGTGCTGCCGGCGAAATCAATGGCGGCGCCGCTCGTCCAGTATCGCTCCCACATCGCAAGCCCGGCGGCCTTGGCGGCGGCGTAAGTCGGAACGTCGGCGACGGGGGGTTGGGAGAAGACCGCGACGAAGGAGAGACTGTGGCTCAAGCCGGCAGTCGGGGCCGACATTCTGAGGCGGAAGTCGTGGGGCGCTGTTTCGACCAAGTCTGCGTCGCCCTGCCAGGCGACGCAGACTTGGTAGCGGTCCTGATCGAGTTGGCGATCGAGGTCGACACGCGTGGCCGAGATTCGGTTGGCGGTCGTGCGGTGGTCATTCGGCCGGTCCCAGACGGCGGCGGGATCGGTGTGCGAGCCGTACGGAAAAAGAATGCGGACCGCCAATCGGCCGTCGGCGAGGAGCGGCGAGTCGATTTTGACCGCGACGGCGTCCAGTTCGCCGGCCGAGGCGGTTTCGACGGTGACGGGCTGGCCGTCGAATTCGAAACGGCTCGTCAGCACGCCCTGCCAGGGATCGAGGGTTTGCTGAATAGTGCGAAGGTCTTCCGGCTTCGCGGCCACGCCTGTCGCCGAGGTTAAATCCAAGGCGATCCGCCCTAGGTGCAGCCGGTGCGGGTTGTGGCGAAGCCAGTGAAACGTCGCCTCCTGCCCCTTCGCCTGAGTGAGGTACGGCACGCTTCGGCCGTAGGTCGGTACGCCGTGATAGCGAATGTTTTCCGGCTCAACCTCCGGCCCGTGCGGCTCGGTGTGCCAACCCCACTGGCTCATCGTGCACAGCGGCACGGCTGTTTTGTAAAGGTCCGGAAAGGTCTGCAACCCGGTGACATCAGCCGTAAAGGCGAATTCGCCGTTGCCGACGGAGAGCGGATTGAAGGCGTCGAATTGGTTCAGGCCAACAGAGTGCCGACGAACGACGTTCTGACGATCAATTTTAATTATTGGCGATGGCATGAGTGTACGAACGAAATCGGTATCAATGAGTCGGCCTCGCGGCGTAAGCAGCGAGGCCGACGATTCTGAACAGTTGGCAAATTAAAGTCACGACTACCCGGCCAACGTCAGCAATGCTGTCGGGCCCCTTGGATCAGTTCGTTTTCCCTGCCGGCCGGCCATCGAGCGTGCCCATGCCCCATGTCGCTTCACCCTTGATGTGAAGAACGCGCTGGCCCTTCACACCGTTGTAGGGATTGTCGCTGAGGTTTCGACCGGCGGCTTGAGTTTCAAGAATATCGCGGAAGTCTTCGAGAATGGCCCAGTCACTAGCGCTATTGGTGTATTCACTTTCGGTCTTCATGGTGGCCCAGAGCTCTTTGCTGACCACGGTGACGGCGTGTCCGTCGGGGAAGACAACATTCCATGCCGGATTCACGCCCCGATTTTTGTGCGACGTATACGCCTGGCTTCGAGCAATGTCGGCAGCAAGCATGCGATTTGCAGGAACGTCGGCGAATCGGCGGTAGTGAATGCGGTTGAGATTCGGATCAGTCATGTACCGCCAAACGGGTTGGTACATGTAATCACTTCGAACAGAGGTGGCACCAGTGCCCGTCGCGGCAGGCCACTTGTCACCGACGGCATTCCAACCAAAAAACGGCGCATCATAATTTGATGGGCAGTACCCGGCACGGCCATTCGTCAGGTACTTCTGCTGCCACAAACGGCCGATGTGATACAGCACCGTTTTGGCCGGATCATACGTGGTGCCGGTGTTGATCGTTGTCGTACCGGTTTGCGGATACGCCTGCGACCCAATCACGGAAACGCCGGAGACTGTTACCGCTTTGAGTTGTGGTTCGACAAGCATTCCCCGGTTCGCGTCCGCGTAGAGTCGCAACCCGATCGCGAATTGCCGCAGGTTTGACAGACACTGCACCATTTTCGCCTGTTCCCGTGCCCGGTTCAGGCTCGGCAGCAGGATCGAAATCAGCAGTGCAATAATACCAATGACAACCAGCAGTTCGACCAACGTGAATGCTTTGGTGCGACGCATCTGTACTCCTTGTCCGGCCACGAACCCCTGCGATTTGAATCTCTCGGCGAACCGTTCCGCTACGGACGCCGGATTTGACTGTGGCAAAGTGTAACACTCCTTCCCACGCAATCAAGATAATTTTTCCTTAATTACCACAAATTACCATTTCCTCATATTTACGCTTTTGCGCAGGACGGGATGGGTTTAGGTCAAGGGCGTCTGGCGATATCATTCGCCCGCCTATGGCAGCGACGCTGATCGACGGGGTGGCCCTGGCGGCCAAGCACAAGGCGGAAACGGCGCGGGGCATTGCCGCGCTGCGGGAGATGGGCAAACCCGTGCACCTCGTGGCGGTGCTGGTCGGCGGCACGCCCGCCGCCGAGCTCTACGCCAACCGCCAGGCCGAAGGCTGTCGAGCGATCGGCATCGACTACACGCTCGCAGCCTTCCCGGAAGACATTTCCAATCGCGACCTCCGGGCGGAAATCAAAAAACTCAGCACCGACCCGGCCGTCACCGGCATCATGCTGCACCTGCCGCTGCCCCACCACATCGACACCGCCCGCATTCAGTACGAGATCGACGTCGTCAAAGACGTCGAAGGCGTGTCGCCGGCGAACATCGGCTACGTCTTTTACCGCCGCGTGCTGCTGGCCCCGTGCACGGCGATGGCGGCAGTGGAATTGATCGAGAGCACCCAAGTCGGCGTCGAAGGCGCAGAAGCCGTGGTCGTCGGCGCCAGCCACATCGTCGGCAAGCCGATCGCCATGATGCTGCTGGAAAAGATGGCCACCGTCAGTGTCTGCCACATTCGCACGCAGGACCTGAAGTTGCACACGAAGCGGGCCGACATCCTGGTGGTGGCGGCCGGAAAGGCGGGACTGATCACCGCCGACCATGTGAAGCCCGGCGCGTGCGTGATTGATGTCGGCATTAATCGCATCGCGTTGCCGGAAGGCGGGATGAAGACGGTCGGCGACGTCGACTTCGATGCCGTGAAAGAGATCGCCGGCCACCTCACGCCGGTGCCGGGCGGCGTCGGGCCGATGACGGTGGCGGTGTTGCTGCGGAACACGCTGCGTGCCGCCCAGATCCTCGCCGGCGTGCCGACGAGTTAAGCGACGAGCGAACCAGACGCCACGGCGCAAGCCGTGGATGACTACCCGCCGATGAGGTGGAAAAATCCGCGGCTTCCGCCGTGGCGTTCGGGGCAATGCGAAGTTGACGGAAATTTCCTACAGGGTCGCAACTTTTTTCGAATTCTTCGATAATTGGTCCCATGACCCAGATGCCCCCGCCGCCGACGATGACTTACGCCCCGCCGCAGCCGCGTCCCATGAACGGCTGGGCGATCGCGAGCCTGGTGTGCGGCATCATCGGGTGCCTGGTCATCACGCCCGTGCTGGCGGTCATTACGGGCATCATCGGCCTGGGCAAGTCGCTGCGCCGGCGGCCGCGGGCTGGCGATCACGGGCATCATCCTCGGCATCCTCTGGATCGTCGGCTTTGTGGGCGTCGGCGGGGCCGGGTATTTCGGCTACCAGTACATCGTCAAAGAGTCCAAGCAGATGACCGTCAACATGGTCAACGCCCTGGCGAATGACGACTTCACGCAGGCCAAACAGATCGCTGACATCAGCGACGAAGACGCCACCGCCCTGGCCGCCAAATTCAAGGCGTACGGCAAGTGCAAGGACGTCAGCATCACCAATTACAGCAGCACGACCATCAACGGCCGCAAGGCGGTGAGCGTGGACGGGTCTTTGTTCTTCGACACGGCAGGCAGCAAGAGCTTCCATGCGGCATTTTCGAACGAAACCGGCAAGCTGAAGATCGAAGAATTGAGTGTAGACTAGCCCGACTATGACCGCCCCCGCACAGCCGGAACTGCCGCCCAACCCACTCGCCACCAAGGCCGCCATTGTTGGCGTGCTGTCGATCATCCCCGGCGTCGGGGTCGTGGCGATCGTGCTCGGCCTGCTCGCGGGGAACCGCGCCCGAATGCTCCGCGGCGCCGGCCGCGGCCGGGCGATGCTGGCCATGGTCTTCGGCGTCGGCAGCCTGTTCCTCTGGGCGATGCTCCTGGGCGCGCTCCTCGAATACCGCGCGATGACGAACTACGGCATCCCGGCGGACAAGGCGACACGCGATTTCATCCGCTTCGTCGGCAGCGGCAACGTCAACGCCGCCCGCCAGCTCTGCACCGACGCCATCGACGACGACAAACTCACCAACACCGTCATCGAAATTAACGACCTCGGCAGCTTCGTCGGCGAAATCCGTGACGGCGGCGGGCGGCCGGTGGGCGACAACTACGAAGTGAATTACCTGCTGCCCTTCGCCAAGGGCGAACGCCGCATGGTCTGCGAATGGAAGTTCATCGACGGCAAACCGATGCTGGCGAAGTACGAGCTGACCGTGCCGCCGTCCACGCAGCCTGCGACGAACCCGTCCTGAACGCGCGTCGCGCTCGACGCGTCTAAATCTTCGCCTTCATGCCGGCCTCACGGACGACGCCTTCGTCGTCGGCCACGTCATCCGCCGGCGGCTTTTCCGGCGATTGCTTGATGACCGCCTTGTAAGCCTTCGTGAGTTCCGGGCGGTTCCACTGCTCTTCGGACAGGAAGACGCCGCCGGTTTTCGGGCCGAACAGGTGCGAGATGATCAGGCCGAGGCGTTCGGTATCGGTCGTTTGCGGGACCGGCGGTTCGGGCAGCGGCGGGAAGGCGGCCGGCTCGCCGATGAGGCCGAGCACTTCCGTCGCGCCGGCGAGCGTGACGTGCATGAGTTTCGCCTGCCCGCGGCTCGGCCCGCTTTGCACGGCGGCGAAATCGAAATTCTCCGCCGGCCGAACGAACTTCGCCTCGCCGGCCGTCAGCGAACGAATGCCTTCCAGAAACTGCTTGATCTTGCCCGCCAGTTCGAATCGCAGATCGCCCGCGGCGTCGCGCATGCGGTCGGCCTGAACGTCGACTTCCGCCTGCGGATCAGCGAGCGTGAGGCGGCTCCAGTCGACGAGCACGCGGTACTGCTGCATCGACACTGAACCGTCGCACGGTGCCGGGCACTTGCCCATGTCTTTGTACGCGCACGGCTGGCCGGCCGGCGTCTGCTGAAGCACGTTGTGATAGCGGCAGAGGTCGAACAGGTCTTCGAGCTTTTCGACGAGCCTTTGCGCGTGCGATTTTTCCGCCAGCGGCCCGAAGGCGTGCCCGCAGCCGGGGCACGGATCGTCGGTGACGCGCCAACGCGGGTGCGGCGCTTCGGCGTCGACATGCACCCACCACGCCGGCCGCAACGTGACGAGCTTGCGGTAGGTCGACGGGTAGATTTCCCGCGCGACATCGAGATACGCCAAGTCAGATTCCAGCGGGTTGTCGACGCGTTTCCATCGCACGCGGCGGACGACCTGGCGGTAATCAACGCGCTTGGTCGGCTCGTCTTCGGCGTTCGGGCCGAGGCGACGTTTGAGACTCGCGCGGAGATTGCGCACGCAGAGCAACTGCACCGGGCGGTCGTCGGCGTCGCTCATGAGGTAAACCGCCCATTTCGCCGGTGCGGCCTTGAGAGACGTCTCCAGCGGCACGCCGGGGTCGAGGTCGAGTTGCCCGTCGTGCCATGCCTGCATCGCTGTCATCCTACGATTCGGGTAAGAGAAAAAGGGGAAATTCGAAACCCTATGTCACCGTTATCGTTTGTAACGGTGTGCGGGCATCAGTCATGAAAAAATGTTAGGCGCTTTGGCGCACCGGCGACACGGAAATGACGCCGCCGCGGGCCGATTATTTCGTTGCCGATTCCTACCGTTACACGCCGGCGGCTTTCAGAAAATCGTGCAATTTCTGCCGAAATTTTTCAGGATCATGCGCCAGCGCCATCACGTGCGGCACGCCCGGCCAAATGTCGTGTTGCGTGACGCGTTCGGGCGAACGTTTTGAACAAGCATCGGCGACGGCGGGAATGTTCACGAGCGGATCAGCGTCGCCGTGAATCACCATGAGCGGTGCGGCCAATGTGGGAATCAGATCGACCGGCCGCACCGCGCGAAAATCACTCCCGCTGAGCCATTCGGCGACACGGCAAACGGCGTTTGTCAGGCCCACCAGCGGGAACCCCATCCGCCGAACGTGAACGCGCACGGCTTGGCGGTAATCGGCGTACGGCGACTCGAGCACCACGACCGCGATGTCGTCGCGTCGCACCGCCGTCGCCAACACACACGCGGCACCATGACTGACGCCGAAGAGCGCAACGACATTCGTCGCCGCGGGCTTCTCGGCGCAGCGCGTCGATGAGTCGGGCGAGGTCTTCGCGTTCGAAATAGCCGGCCGTGCAATCCTGGCCGTCGCTTTCGCCGTGCGCCCGCAGGTCGACAGCCAGAACGTTCCAGCCTTCGTCGCGCCAGGTCGGCGCCCAGGCGATACCGCCGACTTTCGCGTCGCCGTAGCCGTGCGCGATGACGACGGTTTTGCTGCTCGGCGCGGCGGCGGGCATCCACCACGCCGCCAGCCGAATCTGCCGGCCGTCGCGTTGGTCACGCACCGTGAAGCCGATCGGCTGGAACGGCAACCCGAGGTCGGCCGGTGAGGTGCGTTTCAGGCGGACGAACGCGCGTTCGTCGGTCATCCGCCGCGGGCGCAGCAGGTTCTTCGCCATGAACAGCACCAGC
Source organism: Tepidisphaeraceae bacterium (assembly GCA_049840775.1). Lineage (GTDB taxonomy): Bacteria > Planctomycetota > Phycisphaerae > Tepidisphaerales > Tepidisphaeraceae > RYN-431. The sequence goes on along the minus strand of JASGJJ010000002.1, from coordinate 145,789 downwards.
GTGCCGCACCAGGCGAACAGCACGACGGCCAGAAACAGCAAAAGGGTCAGGTACGCCATGCGATGCTTACTTCTTCGGCGTGACCCACGTGCCGGCGTTCGCGCCGTCGTACATCGCTTCCATGACGGCCGATCGGTAGGCGGCTTCGGGGGCGGTGACGAGCGGCACGTCCGTCTTTTTGCCGTTGATCGCGTCGAGGAAGAGTTCGAACGCGTGCGGCGCGGCGGCAGGAAGATCGGTCTCGGGTTTGGTCAGATCGAACGGCTGCCCGTCACGGGCGATGAACAGCTTGCCGCTGATGTTCGCCGCGAGCCCTTTCGTGCCGCTGACGAGGTATTTCACCGGATCGGCGAGGTCGACCCAGCCGGCGGTCAGCGTGCCGGTCGCGCCGCCGGCGAACCGGATAAGGCCTTGCCCGCTTTCGTCGCAGCCGTAGCGATTGGTAACGGTATCGATCTGCGCCGTGACGCTCTTGGCCTCGCCGAGCCACCAGAGCAGGATATCGAGCGCGTGCGTGCCGAGGTCGCCGAACGCGCCGACGCCGCTGTGCTTAAGGCTGGTCATCCAGTTCCAGTCTTCGCCGGGCGTGGCGGGCTTGGCCTTGAACCAGTCGCCGAGTGCGCCGTGGTGGCAGTTGAAGGCGGTTACCTTAGTGATCTGGCCGAGGTCGCCGTTGTCGATCCATTGTTTCACGCGGCGATTCAGCGGGTCTGAGCGTTGGAAATAGCCGGTCTGAAACAGCGCGCGGCGGCCTCGATTTGCTTGGCCATCGCGTAGGCGTCCGCCGCGCCGAGGCCGAGCGGTTTTTCGACGAACATCGGCTTCTTCGCCGCGGCGACTTTCTGAACGAGCGTGGCGTGCGCGTCGGTCTGGCTGGTGATGACGACGGCATCAACGCCGGCGATGGCGTCGTCCACACTGGCGGCCTCGCGGGCGCCGGTCGCCGTCGCCCAGTGACTCCGCCGCGCCGGCTCTTCGTCCCAGACCGTCGCAACTTTTACGTCAGTCCGCCCCGACAGCATCCGCCAGAAACCGGGCACATGAATGTGGGCAACGCCGAGAAAGCCGATCGTTTGCATCCGGACACTGTAGAACGCTTTACGGGTGAGGCAAACCGGCGGGCGCGATTCTCAAGGCAGCGGGCCGGTGAGTTCGTCGATCAGTGCTTCGCGTTCGTCCGCGTCGAGCAGCCGGAAGGTGACATTCATTTTGCCGTCGGTCACTTCCAGCCGTGTCACACGGGTGACGACCCAGACATCATCTGACACCCGCACGGGCAAAAACGCGTTCGGCGACACCGCACCGCCGCTCAGCAGTTGCAGCAGCACGCGGCCGGTGTATTGCTCGACGACGTACGACCGCGCGCCGTCGTTTTCGTCGATCTTCGGCGTGCGTGTATTACCGCTTTGAAGCAGCGACCGGACCTGGCTCGCCAGCGGCCCGCGGATGGGGCCGAGCGGGATGCCCTGGTTCCCCAGGCGGACGCCGTTCAGCGACATCGCCGGCTCGCCCGCGGGCGTTTTGCCGATCGCCATGCCGATCGTCAACGTCCGCCCCTGCCCGGCCCAGACGAACCCGAGTTCCGCCAGCCCCGGCGTGAGCCGAGTCCGGAAGGTTTCGAAATCGCCGTGCTGGTTGTCCAGGAATCGGCTTAGCAGCGTGTTGATCTCGGCTTCGGAAAGCTCAAGGGCGTAGATTTTTTCGGCGGCGGGCTTTGCGTCGAGATCGCCGGCGCTCGTCCGGGCCAGCCAGTTCTGGAGCGGGACGAGTTTTTGACGGATCACGGCCTCCGCGGCGGTGGCGACATCGCCGTCGGCGGGCGTCTGGTCGACCGCAGTCGAATACCAGGCCGGCACACGGGTCACGCGCCAGGCGACGACGGCGGCGATCAGCAGGCCGAGCGCCAGCAGCACCGAGCAGGTGATCGCGATCCGTTTCAGCCAGCGTCGCACAGGCCGGACATGCTACCGATTTTGAACGCCGCCGATAGCGGATAACTTGTCGACAGCGTCGCCCCGTTCCGACCGCGGCACCTTGGCCGTCGTATAGTTCGATAGATGAACCGCCCCGGCGAGGTTCGCAGCCTGAAGACGCTCGAGTACGTGCTCGGCGCCGACCCCGCCGTCGTGCGCGGCTTCGCCCGCGCCGCCACCGACCATTTGTCCGCCGGCCCGATCACGCTCATCGAACGGGACCGCCTGCTGAAACGGGCCGAACGCCTGGGCATCGGGCGGTTTGATGCGAACCTGGTGCTGGCCGCGGTTGAGCACCGGCATCGGATGTCGATCCGGCCCGTCACGCCGCGTCCGAAGACGATCGAACCCGCCCGCCCCAACCGCGCCGGCAAATGGACCGCCGCCGCCGCCGCCGTGGCGCTGCAGGCGGTCATCCTGTCGGGAATCTGGTGGCTGCTCGCGTAACGTCGGTGAGTCGCGAAAACGATAGACGCGTTCCTCTTCCACGACTCAACGACTTACCGACTCAACGATTGATCGTTCTTCAGAGCCCGCCCATGAATGCGTAGACCGTGTCGTTGAAGCCGGGCAGGGTTTCGTGGCCGAAATCGGGGTAGAGTTCGGCCCGCTTTTTCGCCGTAACTTTATTGTAGGCCGCGAATTGCGTGCTCGGCGGGCAGACCGTGTCCATCAAGCCGATCCCGAACAGCACGTCCGCCTTGATGCGCGAGGCGAGGTACTGGCAGTCGATATAGCCCAGCCGCGTGAAAATGGCGGTTTCCCGGTCATGTTGCGGGTCAAAATGGCGGAAAAATGTCCGCAGCTCGGCATATGCGTCTTTGGCTAAGTCCATTTCCCAGACACGCTTGTAATCGCACAGGAACGGATACGTCGCGGCCGCCTTTTTGATGCGGGGCTCGAGGGCGGCGCAGGCGAGCGTGAGGGCCCCGCCCTGGCTGCCGCCTTGTGCGCCGACGCGTTCGCCGTCGACTTCCGGCAGGTTCATGACGATGCCGGCGAGTTGGGCGGTGTCGAGGAAGATGTCGCGGAACAGCAGCCGGTCTTCGTGGTCGTCCAGGCCGCGGATGATGTGGCCGTGGTGCGTGTTGCCCCGCTGGCCGCCGGCATCGTTCGATTTGCCGCCCTGCCCGCGGCAGTCCATCGCGGCGACGACGTAACCGCGCGGTCTGGCAGAGCAGGTTCCACCAATCGGTACTCCGGCCGGTGTAGCCGTGGAATTCGACGATGGCCGGCACTTTCCCGCTCAGCCGCGTCGGCTTCACGAGCTTCGCGTGCACGCGAGCACCTTTGACGCCCGTGAAATAAAGATGGAAGCACTCGGCGAACGGCACTTTGAAGTCCGCGGGGACGAGTTCCACCTGCGGATCGACGGCCTTCATCTCGGCGACCGCCCGGTCCCAATACGCATCAAAATCCGCCGGCCGGGGATTGCGGCCTTCGTAAGTCTTGAGCTTGTCCAACGGCATGTCGATCTGGGGCATGACGGGAATGTAGAGGAGTTAGGAGCTAGGAGCTAGGAGCTAGGAGCTAGAAGAGAGTGAATGTCTCCTAACTCCTAACTTCTAACTTCTAGCTCCTTTTTCTTCCCCCGTTACCATGCCCCGGCCGCATGGTTCGATTGTTCCGACGCGACCGCCCGCTCGTGCGGCCCTGGGCCTTGGCCGGGCCGATCGTCGTCTTAATGCTGCTCGCGCCTTTGTTGCGACCGCTCTGGTCGCCGGGGCGGGCATCGCCGGCCGAGCGGGTGACGCTGGAAGCGGTTCGCTCGATCCTTCGTGACGGCACGCTCGCCCTCGACCGCCACCGCGTCCAACCCGGCGACCCGGTCTTCCAACGCGACGGACAGGCGTTCTCTCAAGACCCGCCCGCCTTCGATGCCATGCTCGCGGGCGTCGGCTGGGCGATCGAGCGGAGCGGCGTCCGTGCCGACGACAGCCCGCTGCTGTTCGTTTACCTGCTCACCCTCTTCGCCGTCGCCGTGCCGACCGCCATCGCCTGCGGGCTGATCTACCGCACGGGGCGGATCTTCGAGATTTCCCGGCCGGCGCGAGTCGGGCTGGCGATAAGCTGCGTCATGGCAACGGGTTGGGCGTCGTACGCGACAAGCCTTCGCCCGACAGCGCTCGCCACGGCGGGCGTGGTGGCGGCGATCGCGGGCGTGATCCAGTTCGCCCGCGCCGACCGCCCGGGCCTGGCGCTGGGCTGGGTCTTTTTCGCCGGCCTGGTCGCGATGGCGGCGGGCGTGATCGAGCCGCTGGCGGTCTGGGCGTTGCCGGCGGCGCTCGTCGGGATCGTCTGCGCGAATACGAAAATCCGTTGGCGGGCCGCGGGAATCGTGCTCCTGCTGGCCGGGGCGGCGGCGCCGGCGGCGCTGCACTGGACGCTGAACCGCCCGCTCGTCGGCGACTGGCGGCCGCCCCGCTGGCACGTCTACCAGCCCAAGCCCGCCCTCGTGCCGTTGCTCGACGCCGAGGACGACCCGCTGCCCAGCGGCTGGTCCGGCCTGGGCCGGGGCGTCGGCCGCACCCTCACGCTGACGGTCGGCGAGCACGGCCTGTTCAGCCACTTTCCGGTGCTGGTCCTCGGCCTGGCGGGGGCGGGGCTGATCGTCCGCCGCCACTGGACCGGCAGCGTTAAAGCCATGGCGGCCTTCACGTTACTGTCGCTCGCCGGCGCGATTATTTACAAAATGTCCGTCCGCCCCGACTGGATCAACACCGGCTTCGCGGCACCGCGGCTGGCGGTCTTCTCGCCGGCGCTGCTGATGTGGGCCGGCGCCTGGCTTCGCCGCCGGCACGGGGCGGTGGTCTGGACGGTCAGCGGCATTGCGCTGGCGGTGAGTCTGATCGCAACGATTATCGGAATCCTGACCACCACCCCGACCGACGGCTTTTCACACTACACCCTCGCCGAAGCCGTCGAACGTTTGTTTCGATAAGCACTTACCAAAATTCATCTTACAGACACCTTCTCGCACCACCACTGACAGCCGGTCTGTGACCCGGGGTGTCTTGTTCAGATTCGGAGAGGACGCTAAACTACGGCGTACGAATTTTCGGCCGCCCGGCCGTTGACAGTGGATCACCGGGTGGTTGCTGGCTCGTCATGGCGAAGGTCCGCGGCGCTAGGCCGCGGGGAAATAGAGATCATGAGCGGGATTTCCCTTTTCATCCTGGCCTGGGTGCTGTCGGTCGCGACCGTTGCGATCGCCTGCCTGGCCGTCGCTGCACAACAGCGGTCGGCCCGGCGTGTGCCCGTGCCGGCGGTGATCCCGGGAACATTCCGATCCGTACAGGACAACCGTTGCCCTGCTTACACAGGACGCGGCTCGCGCCGTTACACGCGCGACCCGCCGCTGTTTGATCAAAGGGTAAGGGGGTAAGAGGCGTAAGACGTAAGGGCAGACACGTCCTCACGCCTTACGCCTCGTACCCTCTCCTCTCCGCCACGACGACCTTGAATCGATCCACTGATCGAACCGGGCACTGATGCCCGGGTTTGGAGGTTGTCATGGATTACGTCGTCGGACTACTCATCGGGCTTCTTGTCGGGGGCGGCGCCATTTACGGCGTGCTGGTCGTCTCCGGCCGAAACCTCATCGCCCAGGCCAAGGCCACCGCGGAACAGACCCACAAAGCCAAACTCCTCGAAGCCGAAACCAAAGCCAAGGAACTCGAACTCCAGGCCCAGCAGAAGCAACTCGCCGCCAAGGAAGCCGCCGAGAAGGAATTTTCCGTCGGCCGCCGCAAGCTCGAAGAATTCGAAACCCGGCTCGACAAGCGCGAAACCGCCGTCGACCGCAAGCAGGACACGCTGACGGTCAAAGAGCGCAACCTCGACGAACTTGACGCCAAGCTCACCAAGCAGGCCAAGAAAATGGCCGAGCAGGAAGCCACACTCGACCAGATGGTCAAGGAAGAGCGCGAACGGCTGTTGTCGCTCACCAATCTCTCCCCCGAGGCCGCCAAGGAAATGCTCCTGACCCGCGTCGAAGACGAATGCCGCGGCGAAGTCGGCGGGATCGTCCAGAAGTACGTCCAAAAGGCCGAGGAAGAAGGCCGCGACAAGGCGCGGCAGATCATCCTCCAGTCCATCCAACGCTACGCCGCCGAGCAGACCGCCGACCACACCGTCAGCGCCATCACCCTGCCCGACGACAACATGAAAGGCCGCGTCATCGGCAAGGAAGGCCGGAATATCAAGGCGTTCGAAAAGGCGACCGGTGTCGACGTCATCATCGACGACACGCCCGGCGTCATCGTCGTCAGCTGCTTCGACCCCGTCCGTCGCGAGATCGCGCGCCTCAGCATGGAACGCCTCGTGCAAGACGGCCGCATCCACCCGGCCCGCATTGAGGAAGTCGCCCAACTCGTCACCGCCGAGATGGACGAAACCCTCATCAAGCTCGGCAAAGAAGCGATCCAGGAAGCCCACCTCCCCAACCTCCCCCGGCAAGTGCTGCCGCTGCTCGGCCGCCTCGCGTTCCGCACCAGCTACGGGCAAAACGTCCTCAAGCACTCGCAGGAAGTCGCCTACCTTTCCCAGATGATGGCCAGCGAGCTGGGCCTTGATCCGGAACTCGCCCGCCGCGCCGGCCTGCTGCACGACATCGGCAAAGCGATGGACCACGAGCAGGAAGGCGGCCACCCGGAGATCGGCGCCGCGTTCCTCAAGAAACTCAACGAGCCCGAAGCCGTCCTCAACGCCGCCGCCGGCCACCACGGCGACGTGCAGCCGACGACGCCGTACACCCTGCTCGTCATGGCCGCCGACGCCATCAGCGCCAGCCGCCCGGGTGCCCGGCGCGAGTCGCTCGAACGCTACATCAAGCGTTTGCACGAGCTGGAGGAAGTCTGCACCGGCTTCGACGGCGTCCGCCAGGCCTACGCCATCCAGGCCGGCCGCGAGGTCCGCGTCATCGCCGATGCCCGCATGCTCGATGACCGCAGCAGCGCCAAGCTCGCCCGCGACATCAGCAAAAAGATCGAAGCCAATCTCACCTACCCCGGCGAGATCAAAGTCACGGTGCTCCGCGAGGTCCGATCCGTGGAATACGCCCGGTAAGCTCTACGAGACCCAACTTCCTGAACGCCACGGCGGAAGCCGTGGATTTCTTCTGTCTGACGGAAGAATCCACGGCTCCCGCCGTGGCGTCTTTTGCCGGATCGCCATAAGTCGATTTTTTGCCCGCGAGTTTGTTCTGCGTATTTTTAAACGCGCAGCGCACCGTAACTCCATCCCCGGCCGACCGTTCGCCCCAAAAAACCGGTGCGCCAACGGCTACGTGAATTGCCCCGCTTAACAGCCCACTTACGCCCCGCGACCGCCTGCCGCTCATTCGATTGTCAAAGAACAGGCCGGCCCAGCCCCCGGCCCGGCCACTCCCGTGGCCCCTTCGTTCTACCGCCCCGGCACCCGTTTGTCGGCACAAAAATCGCGAACCGCACTGCCGACACACAAGACACCTTCCACGGCAACCCGGCCTCCCGAACAGAGACAAGACCGCCGATTCTGAAGTGTCACCCATGTCCTTGCACTGAACAGGGCACTTGTCCTCGCCACCCGCCAAAAAGCCGTGGCCGACGCACAAAAAGCCCCGGCCGCCCGCAAACCGGCCACGGCCGGAAGCCAAAAAGCCACGGCCGCCGCCCGTCCGGCTCTGGCCGGACCGCAATAAGCCATGGCCGACCGCCGTCCGTCCGTGGCCGCCCCGCAATCGACCATGGCCGCCCCGCCCCCGTCCCCGGCCGATCCCAATCCGTCCCCGGCCGCCCCCGATCCGGCCACGGCTTTCCCCCAATCGACCACGGCCGCCCCGCCGACACAAACACAAACGCACCCGCCCCGATTTCCGGCAGACGGCAAACCGTGCCCCGCCCACCAAACCGAACATAAACAAAACACGAATCGACGTTTGCAAACTTCGCTGATAGGGATTAGCGTCGCGTTATCACGCGTACGCTAAACGCCAAAACCGGCGTCCCGCTAACGCGAAGTCGTTCGGTTTATTGGGATGTTATGCGACCTGAGACGTTCGACATTGGCGACCACGTCGTGATCGAGGGCCACTGGGAGTTTCCCGATGGCACAACTGGCGTCATTGCAGAACCCGATCCGTTCATGGTCAGTCTTGTTGCTGGAGATGAGCGATGGATGGGGCATCGCCGGACTGTCCGTGGCCGAGAAGGCCCAATCGTGTTCTACTATGTCGTGTTCGACCGGCCGACCGATGATGGTTCCGGCGACGGACCGTACCGCGGCGGGGAAATCGACGCGTCGTCGCTCCGGCGGGCGGTCGCATAACCAGCCGCTGCAGCGGCTGTGTTTGAATTCAAGTCTTCGGGCGTAGTTTTCGACTTTAGATTCATACGGTGTTTTGGCATTCGGCCCTCCACGGCTGGCGGGTGCGGACGATCGTATTCAGCAGCGTCAGCAGCTTCCGCAGGCAGGCGGTCATCATCACCTTGAACGGCTTGCCGGCCGCCGTCAGACGACGGGCCATCGCGCGGATCAGCGGGTTGTAGGTCCGGGCGGTGAGCGTGGCCATGTAGAGCATGTTCCGCACGCTCTGGCGGCCGCCCTGGATGTGCCGCCGGCCACGCTGAGTTCCACTGTCGCGGTTCATCGGGGCCACGCCGACCAGGGCCGCGATCTGCTGACGGTTGAGCGTGCCGAGTTCGGGCAGTTCGGCGATGAGCGTCGCCGCCGTCGCCGGGCCGACGCCCGGGACGCTCCTCAGCAGCGTGAGCTTGCCCCGCCAGTCGTCGTCGCGATCAATGAGCGATTCGATCTCGGCCTCGACTTCGCTCCGTTCCTGTTCCAACGCGTCCCCGTGCCGATTGATTCGGCCCCGCAGCGCCGGGTTCCACGTCTGCTCCAGGCGTTGGCGTTCCTGCGTGATCATCTCCACCAGTTGACGCCGACGCGTGACCAGCTCGTCCAGAAGCAGCTGGTTGGCCGAGGGTTTGTCGCTTTTGCGCGGGCCGATGACGGCCCCGAACTGCGCGAGGACCTTCGCGTCGATGACATCGGTCTTGGCCAGCTGCCCGCTGGCCCGCGCGAAGTCGCGCGGCTGGCGGGGGTTGACGACCGCGACCTCAAAGCCGGCGTCCATCAGCTCGAACGCGCACCGCCGCTCGTAGCGGCCGGTGGCTTCGATCACGACCAAAGCGACGGCGTACGGGCCCATCGCCGCGACGAGCGCTTCGATGCCCGCGGGCGTGTTGTCGAACTTCAGCACCCGCCCGAGCGGCCACAGGTGCACGTCGAACTTCTCCTTGGCGACATCGATCCCGACAAAGACCTGCGGCGACTCGCGGCTCATGAGCGACTCCCTCACTTGCGAATGCGACCTGGCAGGCAAAATGCCGGTCGTGCGGCTGTCCGGGCTTGGCCCACAAGACGCGAGACGGCCCGGACGATCCGGCTGCAGCCCGGCAATGGTGACGGCGTCACGCGTGCCGAATGGACGTCGATCTGTCCGACCCGCCCGCAGACGATTGGCCCCGCGTGCCGCCGACTCGCTCCGCTCGCCGCCGGCACGCGGGGCGGGAATATCTTCGACAGAAGGGGATGACTCTGGCAACATACAAGTGGACCGGCCCCGGCGTCGGGGTCGTTCGGGCCATGCGGCCGTGATCGTCTTCCGGCCGGCCCCGGCCACTGAACGGCGTTGCGTTATGCGGCTAAGACACCACACCTCACTCTGCGGCGTTCTGCTCTCGATTCAATCCGTCGCAAGTTTGTCGAATGCAGCCGAACCGTCGACTCAGCCATTTCGATCCTTTCGTACCGCTTGGTTCCCGATTATCAGCCAGAACTCGATAAAAGCCGTTGCGGATAGCACTTTGACGATTCAGCAAAAAGATGACCTACAAAGACGGCTTCGTGACGATGCGGAGCGCATTAACAGCAAGCTTCGAGGGCCGGACGCTCGGTCGATGGCTGTTTCTGAACTTATCGATCCGCTCCGTCCAATCCTCGTGCTCATTCAGAAAAATTCGCCGGACCCTCAAGCATCGCGTGCCTTGATGGCACAATGCGCTATCGAATCTCAGCTCATCGCGAGTGCTGCGATTGATCCAACAGGTGCTGTCAACGACATTCGCAAGGCTCTGGTAAAACTTGAGCCGACTGACGCGCAGACAGAAAAGATTGAGAGCGTGCTTAAGCAGTTAGACAAATCCATCAAAAGAGAACTCGCTCAGAGCGGTGAAGTTAAGAAGGATGATTCGGTCGGTGTGGATCAGCTTCAGATGCGGCTCTTGCCGCTGTCCGCGAAAGCGTGGACGGACATTCGCGAGACGCTTACGATCGAACAGCGGCGATCAATTGCGAAGAACGCTCACTGAAGCCGGTTGGGACGCCGCATAACCAGCCGCTGCAGCGGCTGTGTTTGAATTCAAGTCTTCGGGCGTAGTTTTCGACTTTAGATTCATACGGTGTTTTGGCATTCGGCCCTCCACGGCTGGCGGGTGCGGACGATCGTATTCAGCAGCGTCAGCAGCTTCCGCAGGCAGGCGGTCATCATCACCTTGAACGGCTTGCCGGCCGCCGTCAGACGACGGGCCATCGCGCGGATCAGCGGGTTGTAGGTCCGGGCGGTGAGCGTGGCCATGTAGAGCATGTTCCGCACGCTCTGGCGGCCGCCCTGGATGTGCCGCCGGCCACGCTGAGTTCCACTGTCGCGGTTCATCGGGGCCACGCCGACCAGGGCCGCGATCTGCTGACGGTTGAGTCATGTAGGGTCCGCCCTGGAGCCTTGCGCATGAAGAGCAGAGGTTTTAACCACGGAGGCACGGAGAACACGGAGCAAATGCGAAGTCACATCCGTTTCTTCTCCGTGTTCTCCGTGCCTCCGTGATTATATCTCTTTCTTTGGATTCAATAGGAAGTTACGCCACATGCCGCCGCCGCTTGATGCGCAAGGCTCCCTGGCGGACCGTCATCCGTGAAGGGGTTCCCGGTCCGCCGGGGCGGACCCTACTCGGCTCAAGGCCGTGTGCGTGTCGGGCATTACACGGCCTTGAGTACAAGACCGTGCCACTCAAACTTACCGAAGGCGGTACCATCGGGCCATGCCCGATTCACCCGCCCGTCCCATCTCCCCCGCTGTTCGCATTGGCCATGTGCATTTGAAAGTCGCGGACATCGAACGCGCACTCGGCTTCTACTGCGGCGTGCTGGGGTTCGAGCTCATGCAACGCTTCGGCAAATCGGCGGCGTTCATCTCGGCGGGCGGGTATCACCACCATATCGGCCTGAATACCTGGGAAAGCCTCAACGGCCGGCCGCCGGCGGCGGGGACGACGGGGCTGTATCACCTGGCGATCCTCTACCCCGATCGCCCGCAGTTGGCTGACGCGCTGCGGCGATTGGTGGAGCACCAAATCCCCATCGAAGGCGCCGCCGACCACGGCGTGAGCCACGCCATTTACCTGCGTGACCCGGACGGCAACGGCGTGGAACTCTACACCGACATGCCCCAGGAAAAATGGCCCCGCACGGCCGACGGCGAACTGGCGATGTACTCGCGGGCGCTCGACCTCGACGCACTCCTGCGCAAAGCGCCGTAAGGCGCGATCAGATCTGGTAATTCGTGGCCGGCTTGAGCAGGTCGTTGAGGGTGCCGAACAGGTCGTCCGGGTTGACGGGCTTGGACAGGTAGCGGTCAAAGCCGGCTTCAAGGACGGAGTTGCGGTCGCTCGTGCGCGTGTACGCCGTGAGGGCGATGGCGGGCAGGCGGCGGCGGCCACGCTCGGTTTCGGCCTGGCGGAGCTGGCGGACGAAGACGTAGCCGTCTTCGTTCGGCATGCCGATGTCGCTGACGACGGCGTCGAACGCGGCGCCACTGGCGAGCTTTTCCATCGCCTCCCGCACACTGTCGGCCAGCACAATTTCGACGCCGTTGCGCCCGAGCATGGCTTCGAGAACGCGGCGGGCGTCGGGCTCGTCGTCGATCACCAGAATGCGCCGCCCGACGAGCATGTCCCGCGGCGCGTGCATCGCCGATGCCGCCGGCGCGGAGGGGGATGAATCGATATTCCCGAACGGCAGCTCGACGCGGAACGTGCACCCCTGGCCGCGCCCGGTGCTGTGCGCCGACACGCGCCCGCCGTGCAGTTCCACGAGGTGCCGAACGATCGCCAGGCCCAGCCCCAGGCCGCCGTGGCGGCGCGTGGTGGTCATGTCCGCCTGGCGGAATCGTTCGAAGACGTAGGGCAGAAACTCCGGCTCGATGCCCCGGCCGGTGTCGATGACGTCGAACACCGCGTGCTGATTTTCCGTCCGCCCGACCACGCTCACGCGGCCGCCTTTGTCGGTGAATTTGATCGCATTGGCGAGCAGGTTCCAGAAGATCTGCTGCAGGCGATCGGCGTCGGCGATGAGGTCGGTGTGGTCGGGCAGGTCGATCACCAGTTGCACGCCCTTGGCGTCGGCGGCGGTTCTCACGGTGCTGACGGCGGCGCGGACGGGGTCGCACGCGTTGAGCCGTTGCGTCTTCAGCCGCATGCGGCCGCTGGTGATGCGCGAGACGTCGAGAATGTCTTCGATCAGCTGGCTTTGCGTCTGCGCGTTACGATGAATGACGGCCAGCCCTTCGGTGAGGGCGGCCTTGTCGGTTTCGGGCGTCAGCAGGTGCGACCAACCGACGATCGCGCTCAGCGGCGTGCGCAGCTCGTGGCTGATGGTCGCCAGGAAGTCGTCCTTCATCCGCCCCGCCAATTCTGCGGCGGAACGGGCGGCGCGCTCACTGGCGAGCACGGCGTCGTACTGCTGCTGAAGCCGCTTGTGCTCTTCGATGTCGGTACACGTGCCGTACCATTTCACAATGCGCCCGTCGGCGTCGCGCACGGCGAGCGCTCGGCCGAGGAACCAGCGGTAGACGCCGTCGTGGCGACGGAAGCGGTATTCGATCTCGTAGGGTTCGCCGGTGTCGAGCGACTGGCCCCAGCGTTTGCGGGCGCGGTCGGCGTCTTCGGGGTGCAGCGCCACCGCCCAGCCGTAGCCGTGGTTATCGCTGAACTGCGATCCGACGTATTCGTACCAGCGACGATTGAGGTATTCGTGATAGCCGGTGGCGTCGGTGACCCAGACGAACTGGGGCATGGCGTCGGCGATGAGGCGGAACTGCTGCTCGCTGCGTCGGAGCGCTTCGATCGCCCGCGCCTCGGCGGCGCTGCTCAGGCCTGTGGCGATCGCGCCGACCGCCAGTTGCGCCGCCAGCACGTCCGCCTCATCGAACGCCTTGGGCCTGGCGCTGCTGAACTTCAGCACGCCCGCCATGGTGCCGCCGCGTAAAATCGGCACGACGATCATCGACCGAATGCCCGCCTTGCGGCAGCTCTCGCGGTCGACGCGCGGGTCAGTCTCGGTGTCGTCACACACCAGCGCCGTCGCCTGCGTGAGGCAGAGGCCCGACAGGCTGTTGGCGCGGTGCACGCGCATGCCGACGAACTTCGTCAGCAGCCCCGATGTGGCGCGGTAGACGAGGAAATCGCCGTCCTCGGTGGTGCTTTCGAGCATCTCGATGGCGGAGCCGTCGGCGTCGGGGACGATGGGGAGCACGCGGTCGGCGGCGTCTGCGATGACGGCGGTTTCGCCGCGGCCGCTCTGGTGCGCGACGGCCCGCTGCAGGTCGATCAGCGCGTCACGCTGCTTGGCGGTCTCTTTCAGCTCGATTTCGTTCCGCCGACGGGCGGTGATGTTCGTGAACAGCACCGCCACCCGCCGGCTTTCGGCGCCGCCGACACGGAAGGCGTACAAATCGAACCAGAGCCCGCCCATCGATTGGGCTTCTTCAACAAAGCGGATCGGCTCGCCCGTCTCGGCGACGCGGCCGTAGATTTCGAACCAGTGGTCGTCGTGGTTCGGCACCATCTCCAGCATCGTCCGGCCGACAACTTCGGACAGGCCGGTCTGTTTTTCGAAGGCGGGATTGGCGACAAGAAAGCGGTAATCGGCCGGCCGGCCGGCGGGGTCGTAGAGCATCTCGATGATGCAGTAGCCGGCGTCCATCGAATTAAAGAGCGTGCGGAACTGGTGTTCGCTGTCGGCCAGCGCGACTTCGGCGCGGCGTCGGGCGGTGACGTCGATCACCACGCCGCCCCAGCCGACGGGTTGGCCGTCGGCGTCTTTTTCGATCGAACCGCGCGCCACCAGCCACTTGAGCCCGGACGGGTGGCGAATGCGGTATTCGCTCTGGAACGGCTGGCCGGAGCGGAGCGTGGCTTCGATCTGGTGCGAGACGCGGTCGCGGTCGTCTTCGTGAATCTGGTCAATAAACCGCGCCAGCGGCGCGGCCCCGTCGGCGTCGAGCTCCACGCCGAAGAGCGGGACGAAATTCCGGTCGCCCTGGACGCGGTCGGTCTGCAGGTCCCAGTAATACGTGCCGACCTCGCCCAGCAAGAGTGCCGCGTCACGCCGACGCCGGCTCTCGGCGAGTTCGTTCATCGCCTGCCCGGCCTGGAGGCGGGCGCGGTTCATGGCGTCGGCGAAGAGCGCGATGGCGGCGCTGACCACGACGAACGGCGTCGTCCGGCGCATCCAGAATGCGACCATCGTTTCATGATCATTCGGCTCGGGGGCGAACATCCCGATGCCGATGATCGCCCCCAGCACCGCCGCGCAGACGCCCGCCACCCAGCCGCCGAGCCACGCGGAAACGACGACTGGCAGCAGGAAGAGGATCAGCGGCGAGCCCGTGCCGAGGACGCCGCTGAGCCCCGCTCGCAAGCCGACGGCTGCCGCGACCGTCCCGATGACGACAAGACTGGCGGTCAGCAGCGAGCGCGGCGATCTGGGCATGAGCAGCCATGATAGGCGATCCCTCGCCACTCGCCACCGGTCCATACGTGCCAACTCCCGATCGACGCTTCGAACAGAAAGGGCCGGGCGCCCCCCAGACGTCCGGCCCTTACTCGAATTCGGCACCACTATTCTACTCCGGTAGAAATCGCGAACAATCCCCTAAAATGCGGGGGCGTATTTTGATGCATTAAAGAAACCAACAAGTGACAAATCGTCAACACAAAGTCGTTTGGCGAGTTGGCGGTCTTGGATTACAGTCTGCCTCGAACCAACCGAGGCCGCTCAACCCGGAGACTTGCCATGCGTCGCATCCTCTTTGCCGCCCTGGGCGCGTTATTCGCCGCCAGTGCGGTCGCGCCGCCCAGGACATCCTTCTCGGGCATTACGGCAGCCTCACCGGCAGCCAGGCAACCTTCGGCCAGTCCACCAGCCAGGGCATCAACCTGGCGATTAACGAGATCAACGCAGCCGGCGGCATTCTTGGCGGGCGTAAGATCAAGCTCGTGGAGTACGATTCCAAGGGCGACCCCAAAGAAGCCGGCACTGTCGTCACCCGGCTGTGCACGAAGGACAAAGTCGCGGTCGTCATCGGCGAAGTCGCCAGCAGCGTCAGCATCGCCGCCGCCCCAATCTGCCAGCAGAACCATATTCCGATGGTCAGCCCCAGCAGCACCAACCCGAAGGTGACCGCCCAGGGCGACATGATCTTCCGCGCCTGCTTCATCGACCCGTTCCAGGGCCTGGTGTGCGCAAAATTTGCCGCCGAGAACAAGAAGTGGAAGACCGCCGCCCTGCTCGTCGACCAAAGCCAGGCCTACGCGGTCGGCCTGGCCGAAGAGTTTGAGAAGAACTTCACCAAGTTCGGCGGCACGATCACCATCAAACAGCAGTACAACACCGGCGACACCGACTTTTCCGCCGTCCTGACCGCCATCCGCGGCACCAGCCCCAACGTCATCTTCGTCCCCGGCTACTACACCGACGTGGCCAACATCGCCATCCAGGCACGCAAGCTCGGCATCACCGCGCCGCTGCTCGGCGGCGACGGGTGGGACTCGCAAAAGCTCACCGAAATCGGCGGCAAGTCGATCGAAGGCAGCTTCTACTCCAACCACGCCAGCCCCGACGACCCCAGCGAAGCCTTCCAGAGCTTCGTCGCCAAGTACAAAGACGAATACGGCCCCGTCCCCGACGCCCTGGCGGCCCTCGGGTATGACTCGGCCCGCCTCGTCGTCGAAGCCATCAAAAAAGCCGGCACAACCGACGGCCCCGCCATCGCCAAAGCCTTGGCCGCCACCAAAGACTTCCCCGGCGCCACCGGCAAGATCACCATCGACGCCAACCGCGACGCCGTCAAAAGCGCCGTCATCCTCGAACTCAAAGGCGGCAAGCCGGTGTTCGTGACGACGATTAATCCGTGAAGAAGGAGCTAGGAGTTAGAAGTTAGGAGCTAGTAGAAGAAATGCCTTCTCTTTCTCCTAGCTCCTAACTCCTAGCTTCTAGCTCCTCCCCCTCCCCCATGGCCGACTTCCTGCAGACGCTGACTGTCGCCGTCACTATTGGCAGCCTTTATGCGCTGATCGCGCTGGGCTACACGATGGTGTACGGCATTCTCAAACTGATTAACTTCGCGCACAGCGACGTCGTCGTGCTGGGCGCGTGGTCGAGCCTGACGGTCGGCGCGTTCCTGCTGCCGCGGATGGGCGTCGACCTCGGCAGCCCGCCGTGGTGGGCCGGGGCGATGGTGCTGGTGCTGTCGATGCTGCTCTGCGGCGGCGTCGGGTTCCTGATCGAACGCTTCGCGTACAAGCCGCTGCGGGGCGCACCGCGTCTGAACGCCCTGATCACGGCGATGGGCGTGTCGCTGTTCCTCCAGAACGCCGGGCAGTTGCAGTGGACCGCCATCCCCGCCACGACGGCGGTCGCGTCGGGTACGGTGGTGGATCGCGGGTCTGACCCGAAATCGCTGCTGCTGGACACGCCGATCACGATCAAGGCCGGCACGCATTACGCGGTCCGCATTACGCCGACGACCGGCACGCCGACCGAGCGAAAAATCACCGCCGAGCCCGGCGACTACGCCGCGAAGCAGCCCATCGCCGTCGCCGACGCCGTAGGCCGGTCGATGGTCCGCGACGGGCGTGCGACGTTCGAACTTTCCACCGTTTCCACCGCCCTGAAGCTACCCTTCGGCACGCAGCCGGAACTCACCCCGCCGCTGCTGCCGATCGTTAAAAACGCCGGCGAAGCGAACCAGAACGTGCTCTACCAGAAAGATTTCAGCAGCACGCTCACCCTCGCGGACGGCAGCACGAAGGAAATCAGCAAACCGTTCCAGATCACGCTAGTGGACGTCACGATCATCGTCTGCGCGTTCGCCCTGATGGCGGCGCTCGAAATCCTCGTCTTCCACACCCGCCTGGGCACGGCGATGCGGGCGGTCAGCTACAACACCGATTTTGCGGCGCTGATGGGCATTCCGATCGACCGGGTGATCAGCTTCACGTTCGTGCTCGGCGCGACGCTCGCCGCGGCCGCCGGCTTCCTCTACGGGCAAAAGTACGGCCAGCTGAATCCGACCGCTAACTACGCCTGGACGCTCCTGGGCCTCAAGGCGTTCGTGGCGGCGGTCGTGGGCGGGATCGGCAACGTCCGCGGCGCAGTCGTCGGCGCGTTCCTGATTGCCGTCATCGAACAGTTCGGCCCGCTCGCTGCGATCAAGATTTTTGACTGGCAGACCGCCTCGGCGTACACGCCGGTGGCCGTCTTCGCCCTGCTCATCGTCATGCTGCTGGTTAAACCGAGCGGCCTCTTCGGCAGCACCGTGCGGGAGAAAGTCTAATGCCCGCCGACCCCAACCCCGGCCGCTGCGACTGCCTGAAATGGCTCAGCCTGCCGTTGATTGTCCTGATCGCCGTCGCGTTGCATTACACGGTCAAGCCGTTGTTCGGCGAGTACGTGCAGGACGTGACGATCAACGCCGCCATCGCGGTGATCATGGCGGTGTCGCTGAACATCGTGAACGGCTTCACCGGCCAGTTCTCGATCGGCCACGCCGCCTTCTACGCCATCGGCGGCTACGCCGCGGCCGCTGTCACGTTCTACGGGTCGATCGCGCTCTACGATTCGTCCGCCCAGATGCCGATCCTGAGCGCACAGACCCTGCTCTTCGTCGCCGCCACCGTCATCGGCGGCCTCGTCGCGGCGGCCGCGGGCTGGATCGTCGGCATGCCGTCGCTGCGTCTCAAGGGCGATTACCTCGCCATCGTTACGCTCGGGTTCGGCGAAATCCTCCGCATCCTGCTCCAGCAAACGAACAAGCAACTCTTCAGCCGTGAAGAAATCCACGCGGCGAAGTTCGGCGACATCGTGCCCCCGCCGCTCGGCGGCGCACTCGGGTTCATCAACACGCCGAAAGTCACCACGCTCTTCTGGGCGACGCTGCTGACGGGCATCACCATTCTGGTGGCGTGGCGGCTCAAGAAATCGACCTTCGGCCGGTCGATGATCGCCGTCCGCGAGAACGAAATCGCCGCCGAGAGCATGGGCGTGAACGTCACACGACTCAAAGTCTGGGCGTTCGTCATCGGCGCGTTTTTCGCGGGCACAGCGGGCAGTTTGTACGCCCACAAGCTCGGCACGACGATCGGCCCGAAGACGCCGGCTTCGTCGAGAGCTTCAACTACGTCATCATGGTCGTCCTCGGCGGCCTGGGCTCGGTCAGCGGCACGGCACTCGCCGCCATGCTCTGGGTCGCCGCCGACCAATGGCTGGTGCAGCCGACGCACGTCTGGCATATCGGGCTGCTGGTGCTGGGCATCCGCCTGGCGGTCTGGCCGAGCGATCGCCTGAAGGCGCTGCTCTGGGGCCTCGGCCTCATCGGCGGGGTGGAAGGATTGCGGGCACTCGCGATCTACAACGAGGTCGACCTCGGCAAATACCGCATGGTGCTGTTCGCCCTGGTGCTCATCGTCATCATGATCCAACGCCCCGGTGGCCTCTTCGGCACGCACGAAATCAACGACCTCGTCCGCATGCGACGCAAAGCGGCCGCCCATGCCGGCGAGGAGGTGCCGACATGAACACCCTCCTCGACGTATCGAACATCGGCATCAGCTTCGGCGGGCTTCGCGCCGTTGACGGCTTATCCCTTCGCCTTGAGCAAGGCGATCTGCAAGGCCTCATCGGGCCGAACGGCGCGGGCAAGACGACCTGCTTCAACCTGCTCACCGGCGTCTACACGCCCGACGCCGGCAGCGTGAAACTCGCCGGCGAAAACCTCGTCGGCCGCCGGCCGTACCAGATCACGCAGGCCGGCATCGCCCGCACGTTCCAGAACATCCGCCTGTTCCAGCACCTCAGCGTGCTGGACAACCTCAAAGTCGCCTGCCATTTGCGGACGAAGCAGACACTGTTCGGCTCGATCCTCCGCAGCGGTTTCAGCGGGCGTGAGGAAAAGGCGATGGACACCAAGTGCCGGGCGCTGCTCGAGCGGTTCGATTTGCTCAACCGCGCCGACACCGCCGCCGGCGGCCTGCCGTACGGCGACCAGCGCCGCCTCGAAATCGCCCGTGCCCTCGCCACCGACCCGAAAGTCCTGCTCCTCGACGAACCCGCGGCCGGCATGAACCCGCAGGAAAAGGTGCAGCTCAAAGGCCTCATCGCCAAGGTGCTGGCCGACTTCCCGGTGGCGATTTTGTTGATCGAGCACGACATGGGCGTCGTCATGGGCCTTTGCCAGCAGATCACCGTCGTCGACCACGGCTGCACCATCGCCACCGGCGACCCGGCGACGATCCAGGGCGACCCGAAGGTGATCGAAGCGTATCTAGGCGTGCCGGGGGATTAGTTCCCTCTCCCGGTATGGCCGGGGGTGAGGGCCGCGACAGGGAACTACTGAACGTCTGCCGGGGTAAGGCCCGCGAACATGATCGAACGTCGAATTCAATTCTCGCCGACCGCTTCGTCCGTCGCCGGCCCTCACCCTAACCCTCTCCCGGCCATACCGGGAGAGGGGACCAGAGCCCTTCTGGAGATCTCCGACCTCCACGTCCACTACGGCTCCATCCACGCCATTCAGGGCATCAGCCTGCGTGTGCCGGAGGGGAAAGTCGTCACGCTCATCGGCAGCAACGGCGCGGGCAAGACGACGACGCTCCGCACGATCAGCGGCCTGCTGCGCCCGAGCCGGGGCAGCGTGACTTTCGCCGGCGAAGCGATCCACAAGCTGCCGCCACACAAGATCGTCACACGCGGCCTTGTGCAGTCGCCCGAAGGCCGGGGCGTGTTTGCGAATCTGACGGTCGATGAAAACTTGAAGCTCGGTGCGTACACCCGCCGCGACGGGAAAGTGAAAGACGACTACGCCCACGCGCTCGATCTGTTCCCCCGTTTGCGCGAACGCTTAACGCAATTGGCCGGCACGCTCAGCGGCGGCGAACAGCAGATGCTCGCGATGGCGCGGGCGCTGCTCGCCAAGCCCCGCCTACTGCTGCTCGACGAACCGAGCCTCGGCCTGGCGCCGCAGATCGTGGCCGTGATTTTTCAGATCATCCGCAAGATCAATTCCGAAGGGACGACGATCCTGCTCGTCGAGCAGAACGCCCACATGGCGCTCGGCGTCGCCGACGACGCGTACGTGCTGCAGACCGGCCGCATCATCAACAGCGGCCCCGCCAAGGCGATGCTCAACGACCCGCAAATCCGCGCCGCCTACCTCGGCGGATAAATCGCCGTACGCCTTACCGGTCGACCAGGATGCCGCTGTACGGGTTATTGTCCGGGTTGACGGTTTTGACGGCTAATTTTTTGATCAGGGGCGGGTTCAGCGGGCGGTCGCCACGGCCGGTGGGGGTTTTGGCGATCGCGGTCATGACGGGGTCGCCTTCGACGACGATGCCGAACACCGTGTACTTGCCGTCGAGGGCCTGGGTTTTGTCGTAGTTGAGGCAGATGAAGAACTGGCTGCTGGCGGAGTTGGCGGCGAGCGGGCCGGGCGCGTTGCCCTGGCGTTCGCCCTCGTCGCCCTGCCGCGCCATCGACAGCACGCCGCGGTTGTGCGGACGGCGGTTGAATTCCTGCATGATGGTGTACCCCGGCCCGCCCGTGCCGGCGCGCTCGGTGTCCAGGCTCAACGGGTCGCCGGCCTGGAGGACGAAGTTCGGGATCACCCGGTGGAACGCGATGCCGTCGTAATAACCTTCGTCCGCCAGGCGAAGAAAGTTGTCGACGGTGTTCGGCGCGACGTCATAGAAAAACGCGAGGGTCATCTTCCCTTCGGTGGTTTCCATCTCGGCGTAGCGGAGGGGCTCAACGCGCGTCACCAGCGCGCCGGGCGGGCCGCCAGGACGCTTGTCGTTGCGAACCTCCACCACCAGCGGCGTGCCGACGAACGGCTTGGACTGGTCGGTCGGGACGGCGTAAAGCACGTAAGTGCTGCCGGCCTGCAGCGGATAAAGCTGCGTGAGGTCGACCGTCTGCGGCTTGGGCACCGTGGTGTCGGTCTTGGCGTTGATCACGTGACCCTTGAAGTCGGTCATCACCAAACGCACCGGCATGTCGGCTTTGACGTCAAGCGACACCGGCGTGCCCGGCGCGAACCAGAGCTTGCTCGGCACAAGCACCGAGAACAACAACAGCGTGGAAACGAGGGTCGTCATGCAAACCAGAATGACGAAATCCGAAACCCGAATCAAACCCGAAGGCGAAAATCCGAAAGCATCACGCGAATCTTTTTCCAAACACGAAGCACGCGAAAGGCACGAAGAGACCAAGTTGCCCTTCGTGCCCTTCGCGTGCTTCGTGTTTAATTTTTGGCTATTCCGCCACGTCGATCGTTTTCGTCACCGTCGGCAGGCACGCGGTGTCGGTGCAGGGCTGGTAGCGGATGGCGAGCTTCAGCGTTTCGCCCTTCACAACGCCCTGGTGCAGTTGCACGTTGAAGACGACCGAGCCGTCGTAGACATCGACCGGTTCGTCGGCGTAGGGGTACTGCTTGCGGCTGGCCATCGGTCGCCCGACGCCGGCGAGGCTGGTATCGGGGCTGGTGATTTCGACCGTCCCCGCCGCCAAGTGCATGCCGGGCGTGACGCGCAGTTCGAGGTTCACCGACGTTTCGCCGGCCCAGGTCCAGAGGACATTGACGGCATGTTCGGCGAGTTCGGCGGGCTGGGCGAGGCGGGCGGTTTCGCCCTGGCTGACCTCCACGCGCAGCGGGCCGTGGCGTTCGATGAGTTGGAGGATCGCCTGGAGCGTCGCACACATGCTCGGGCCGTGGTGGTTCGCCTGCACCGCGAACGCCGCCAGCGCGCGGGCGGCCGACTCTGAAAAGCCCAGCCGGTCGCAGACCGTCGCCGCCACCGCATTGCCCGACGGCAACGGGCTGTCGGCGGCCACCTTCTGGCGGACGATCAGGTCCTCAGCGTTCTTGTCGGTGAAGAAAAACGCGCCGTCGGCGGTGTCTTCGAACCGCTCGCGCAGGTCGTTGATGATCAGGAACGACTCGTTCGAAAAGCCGAGCTCGATCAGCGCCGGGCGAAGAAGGCGTAATCGTCCAGCGTCCCCGCGTGCCGAAGCACATGCCGGCGGCTGCTCCGGGCGAGCAGGCCGGTCTCCGCGTTGCGGTGTTCGTGCCACAGGTTGCCCGCCGCTTTTTTCGCCGCTTCGGTGTAGCGCGGCTCATTCAGTATCTCGCCCGCCTTGGCCAGCGCCTGGATCATCAGCGCGTTCCAGCTGGTGATGATCTTCGTGTCCAGCAGCGGCTTCTTGCGGTTCTGGCGGTGCGCGTAGAGCTTCTGACGCATCGCGACGACGTCCGCCTTGAGCTCCTCGCCCGGCTCGGCGAGGTACAGGACGTTGACGTCCGGCTCTTCCGGCCCGTGGTGCGGGTCGCTGAAGTTCGGCCCCTGGCTCAGGCCGTACACACGAGCGAAGCGGGCGGCCTCACGCGGGTCGAGCACTTCCTCGACCTGCGCCATCGTCCACAAGTAATTCAGCCCTTCACGGGCGTCCACCTCGGCATCGAACGCCGTGTAGAACAGCCCGTCTT
Source organism: Tepidisphaeraceae bacterium (assembly GCA_049840775.1). Taxonomy (GTDB): domain Bacteria; phylum Planctomycetota; class Phycisphaerae; order Tepidisphaerales; family Tepidisphaeraceae; genus RYN-431. The sequence goes on along the minus strand of JASGJJ010000002.1, from coordinate 122,956 downwards.
TGCTCGTCATTTCGCTGAGCACGAAGTCGATGATGCGACGGCTGACATCGGCGTAGCGATGCTCGTTGAGCACCATGCTGGCCTCGGCGTAGATGCGGGCGAGCAGCGCGTTGTCGTACAGCATGATTTCGAAGTGCGGGACGAGCCACTTCGCGTCGACGCTGTAGCGGTGGAACGCCCCGCCGAGGTGGTCGCGAATGCCGCCGTTCGCCATCGCGTCGAGCGCGTGCCGCAACGGCTTTTCGATCTCCGCCTTCTGCGATTCGCTGACGACGCGGCTTTGCATCGCCGTCATCAGCAGGTCGAGCAGGGTTTCCTGCGGGAACTTCGGCGCCCCGCCGAAGCCGCCGTGCCGGGGCTCGTAGGCGTCAACACAGCGGGTAAGCATCGCGCTGATCCAGTCGGCGGTCAGCGTGAGCGGCTCGTCCGTGCCGCTGGGCTTGGCGAGCTCTTCCAGCACGCCGACGAGGTTCGTGGCGGTCTGGTCAATATCGGTGCGACTCTCGCGGTAAGCGTCGGCGAGGGCGGCGAGCACCTTCGGGAAGCTCGGCCGGCCGTGGCCGTCTTCGGGCGGGAAATAGGTCCCGGCGAAAAACGGACGCTTGTCCGGCAGCAGCCAGATGCTCATCGGCCAGCCGCCCTGCCGCGTCAGCACCTGGAGCGCGGTCATGTACAGCGAATCAACGTCCGGGCGTTCTTCGCGGTCGACCTTGATGTTGATGAACCGCTCGTTCATCAACTTCGCGATCTCTTCGTTCTCAAAACACTGCCGCTCCATGACGTGGCACCAGTAGCAGGTGCTGTAGCCTACACTCAGGAAAATCGGCTTGTCCTGCTCCCGGGCGGCGGCGAAGGCTTCGTCGCCCCACGGGTACCAGTCGACCGGATTATGGGCGTGCTGGAGGAGGTACGGGCTCGACTCATGGGCCAGGCGATTGGTGAATTTCGGTTCCACGGTAAGGATGTTAGTCCAAGAATGCGTTTGGAATGTAACCGGGCCGCCATTGCGTTGGCGGACAACCCGGTGCAACGTATGCGATCGTCGGCCGATAACCGACACGAGTGAACAACTTTTTTGGGAGGATCTTTTATGAACGCTCGCCCGCTCGCCCTGGCCCTTCTGCTCGCCGCCGCTCCGGTCATGGCGCAGAACGCCCCGCCCGCCGCCCCCGCCACCATCACTGAAGACGGCGTGATCGCCGGCACAGTGACGATGGAGTTCAACACCCGCACAAACCTTGACACCAGCGGCGACCTCAAGAAAGATTCGCCTGCCCTCGGCGCCAAGGACACGTACAAGGTCGCCCTCGCGGTCGCCAAGACGACCGAATACGTCGGCGAGATCACGCGTCAGCCGAAGCTCTACAGCAGCATCCTCGGCCGCACGAAGCAGGACGGCCGCCTGTACTACAAGCTCGATATCAACGTGCTGAACCCGGCGAACCTCAGCCAGAAAAAGCCGTCGGCCGCTGGGTCGGCGAAGTGCCGCTCGACACCAAGACCGGCGCCTACGACCTCTCCGCAGGCCGCGCCAATGACAGCCAGCTGCGCGTCGCCATCGACGCCGTCGGACAGGCGCAGGCGTTCGTCGACCCGTTCGCCGGCAAACTCGTCGGCAAGGCCGAGAAAAAGGAAAGCCTCGGCAGCCAGCTCTACACCCGCGTCGTCGGCGGCAAGGAAGTGAAGATCGAAGTCAAACGTGCCGACCCCATGCTCTTCCAGGGCATCGAGCTCGCCAAGGGCCCGGTCAGCCTCTACCCCCGCACCAGCGTCAACGGCCGACTCGATTTCGACTACGAAACCAGCAACTACCTCACGGACGGCATCACCTTCATCTACACACTCAACGGCAAAGAAATCACCGACAAAGTCACCGGCAGCATCAAGTGGATCGAAGACGCCAACTACAAAACCAACGGCAAGGGGCACTACGAGTTCAATCTTCGCTTCAACGAAGACAAGAACAAGCCCGCCCAGAGTGAAGCCGCCGCCTTCGAAGGACAATCCGACGAAGCCGCCTTCTTCACCGTCGACAACTCCATCCCGTGCCTGACCGGCACGATCGACTACGTCGACAGCTTCATCCCCGGCACCGATACCGTCGCCAGCAGCAAGAGCACCTACAAGCTCAACGCCAACAAGCTCACGCGTCAGCAGATCGTGAACTTCTTCAAGCTCTGGATGGTCGCCGTCGGCCCGACGAATGACGACTGATGCCGTCTCTTATCCCCTCTCCCGGTACGCCGGGGGAGGGTTAGGGAGGGGGTCTGCTGCTCCGGCGAACCGGCCTGGAAGACAGCAGACCCCCTCCCTAACCCTCCCCCGTGAGTACACGGGAGAGGGAACCAAACGCCAGCCGTTTCACATCACTTCCAGCGTCGGCGACGGCTGGAGATTGCGGATCGTGACGGCTTCGATGAGGTTGCCGACGATCGCATCGAGCGACGCTTTCAGCGTCGCGTCGCCTTCAAAATTCGCATGCGGACGGCCGGCGTCGCTGTTCTCGCGGACGGCGGAGTAAAGCTCGAGGCGGCCGAGGAACGGCAGCTTCAACTCTTCGGCCGCCAGTTCCGTCCCGCCCCGGCCGAAGATATCGCCGGCCATGTTCTCCACCATCCCCAGGATCGGCGCGCCGAGCTGCTGGAACATCCGCACCGCGCGGATGGCATCATCGAGGGCGACGCGTTGCGGCGTCGCGACGATGACCGCCCCGGTGATGCCGAGCAACTGGCACAGGGTCAGCGGCACGTCGCCGGTGCCGGGCGGCAGGTCGACGATGAGGTAATCCAGCTCCGGCCATTCGGTGTTGTCCATCAGCAGCTGCTTGAACGCGCCGTGCGCCATCGGCCCGCGCAGATGAGCGGCTTGTCCTGCTCCACCAGGCTGCCGATGGTGATCGCGTGCAGGCCATGAACGTGGTGCGGGAGGATTTTATTGCCGTTCACCTGCGGCACGGCCCCGCGGATGCCGAGGATGGTCGGCAGGCTCGGGCCGTAGATGTCGCCGTCCATCAGGCCAACGCGCAGCCCGCGGCGTTGCAGGCCGACGGCGATGTTCGTCGCCACCGTGCTCTTGCCCACCCCGCCCTTGCCCGCCCCGACGGCGACGACGTTTTTGACCTGCGGCAGGTTTTTGCCCGGCTTACCTTCCGCCGGCGGCGCGGGCCGCGTCTGGGCGAACTGGATGCGCACGCTGCTGACGCCGAGCGTCGCCATCGCCTGGCGGATGCCGCGGTCGATCGCCTCCCGCCCGGGCACGGCGGCGGCGGGCAGCTCGATCGCCAGCGTCACATCGGCGTCGGTCAGGGCGACGTCTTTCACCCAGCCAAGGGTGACGATGTCTTTGTGGAGTTCCGGGTCAATCACGCGGCCAAGGGCGTCGATCACAGTCTGGCGAGTCGCAGTCATTCCGACAGTATAGAGAGATTGGAAGGTGACGACAGCAGACGGATTCCCTAACGCCACGGCGGAAGCCGTGGATTCTTCGGATCATTGAAAAATCCACGGCTTCCGCCGTGGCGTCAGGGAATTCTCGAGATCTGATTGATTCGGCTGATTCTCTCCTATCATCCGTCGCCATGTCGTCCGCACCGGGACACAAGCTCTTCAACCGCACGCAAGGCCCGCACCCGCGCGGGCCGCGGAAGATCCTGCGTCGGCTGCTGCGCAAAAACGAGTTCGGCCTGAACCTCGTCGACGGCTACACCGACGACGGCTGGCGGGCGCACGAGCCGGTCACCCTCGCAGACGGCACAAAAGTTCGCCTGCTCAAGGACGGCGAAGCCCTCCGCGTCGCCCTCGACGCCATCAAGACGGCCAGGCACCGCGTCTGCTTCGAGTTTTACACCTGGGCGAACGACGCCACCGGCCGCGCCTTCGCCGAGGCGCTCATCGAACGCGCCAAAGCGGGCGTGAAGGTGAACGTCATCTACGACAGCTTCGGCACGCTCGGCGGGAACGACCGCGTGATGTTCGCCTCCATGCGAAAGGCGGGCGTGAAGGTGAAAGAGTTTCACCCGATCCGCCCGTGGGAGTGCGACTTTTCGTGGCGGCCGTTCAATCGCGATCACCGCAAGCTCGTCGTCGTCGACGACCACTTCGCCGGCACGGGCGGGCTGAACATCGCCGACCCGTACGCCGGCAGTTGGGTCGCGCCCAACGAGCTCAAACCCGTCCAACTCTCGCGCAACACCGGCCTGGCGATCGAAGGGCCGGCCGCCCGGGAGTTCATGGCGTCGTTCACGCGGACGTGGCTGTACCTGCACCGCGGCGGCCGCATCGTGCGGGCGATGTACACCGGCGGACTGAACGTACCGAAAAGCCCCAAAGGCAGCCGCATCGGCACGGCCCGCAGCCGGCGCGAACGCCAGCGTCTGCTCGCCGATAATTCGCTCGGCGTCATCGCCACCGTCCCCACCCTCGCCAGCCCGCTCCGCCCGCTGCTGTACGGACTTATCCGCTCGGCGAAACGCCGCATCCGCATGACGATGGCGTACTTCGCACCCGACGACGAGCTCATCCAGGTGCTCTGCGACGCCGCCGCCCGCGGCGTGAAAGTGGAGCTGATGTTCGGTGCCAAAAGCGACCTGCCGCTAATGGTCACCGCCGCCCGCGCGTTCTACGGCCGCCTGTTCACCAGCGGCGTGGTCGTATACGAACGGCAGTTCGTCATCCTGCACGCCAAAACAATGCTGGTGGACGACGTGAGCGTCGTCGGCTCGACAAACCTCGATTACCGCAGCATCGAATTCAACTGCGAACTCTCCGCCGTCATCCGCAGCGCGGCCTTCGCGAAGGAACTCAGCCAGCTGTTCGACCACGACATGAAATACGCCAGGCGGATCGACCAGAACGACTGGAAAAAGCGGACGTTCTGGACACGAGCCACGCAATGGATCGTCACGCACTTCCGGCAGTTGCTGTGACCGTTTCCTTGTAGGGGCGACATACATGTCGCCCGGGAACGCGCCGTTTTCGGAAGACGGGCGACATGTATGTCGCCCCTACAAAATACGTTGGACGTCCCGGCGTTTCGGCAGCGACGGCTGCGCGCCGAGTTTCGTGCAGGCGAGCGCGCCGGTGGCATTCGCGAACCGCAGCGTTTCCGCCCAACTCAATCCGTTCGCCCGCGCGACAGCGAGCGCGGCCGTGAAGGCGTCGCCGGCGGCGGTGGTGTCGACGACTTTGACCTTGAAACCCGCCGACTCGGTCAGCACGCCGGTGCCGTCCGCGTGAAGACTCCCGGCCGCGCCGAGTTTCAGGATGACGTTCTTCGCGCCCGCCTGGATCAACGCCGCCGCCGTCTGCTGCGGGCGCTTGCCCGGCTTGCCGAGCAGTAATGCCGCCTCGCTTTCGTTCGGCGAGAGGACGTCGACCTTCGTCAGCCACTTCGGCACTCGGCCGACAGGCGCGGGGGCCGGGTCGAGCACGATCGGCACGCCGGCTTCCTTTGCCGCCCGCATCGCGGCGTGGACGGTTTTGAGCGGGATTTCCAGTTGCAGCAGCACCGCATCCGCCCGGCGAATGAGCGGCAGCGCGGCCTGCACGTCGTCGGGCGTGACTTTCGCATTCGCGCCGGGCGAAAGGATGATGGAGTTCTCGCCGCCGGCCTGCAGCAGGATCATCGCCGTGCCGCTGCTGCCGGGCGTTCGACGGACGTGCCGGACGTTGATGCCCTCGGCTTCCAAACCGGCCCGCATTCGGTCGCCGAAGTCGTCCTGGCCCACGCGGCCGACCATCGCGACGTCCGCGCCAAGACGTGCCGCGGCGACGGCCTGGTTCGCACCTTTGCCGCCATGGACGACCTGCGCGTCGTCGCCGCTGAGCGTTTCGCCGGGCAACGGCAAACGCGGGATCGGCAGGATCAAATCCGTGTTGATCGAACCGATAACGACAATGAACGGGCGACGCGGCACGACAAGAGTGTATGCGATCCGCTCACGCCCGCATCGGCAGCAAATCCAGCATGGCGTCCCACGCTTGTTGTTCGAAGAACCGATGCCCGCCGTCGCCGATGATGAACTTCAGTTTGTCCTTCGCACCGGCCGCGGCGTACGCCTTCCGCGCGACGGCGACGGCTTTTTTCGCACTGGCGATCGGGAAGATCGAATCGTCTTTCCCGTTCACCACCACGAGCGACCGCGGCGCGCAACTGGCGAGCAAGTCGGGCACGTCGATCTGCTCGAGAATGCCCGGGATGGCGTTGCACTCGCAATGGCCGATGGAGACGACGCTGTCGAAGAAGCTGGCGACGTACGCCGAGACCATGCCGAACTTAATGCGTTCGTCGACGGCGAAGGAAAACATCGCCGTCGCCCCGCCGCCGCTGTGGCCGAGGATGCCGATGGTTTCCGGGTCGACGTCGGTGTGGTTCAGCAGCCAGTCGACCGAGCGGATGACGTCGAACACCCGTTCGCCCGTCAGCACGCGGCCGAGCATCATCGCCCGGACAACGGCCTCACGACAGCTGCGATCGCTGCGCTTTTTCTGAACGAGTTCACGACGCAAACCGAACGACCGCTGCTCGACGCACAACGCGGCAATGCCGCGGGAGAGACAGGCGTTGGCGAATTCAAGGTCGTGCGTGTTGGCGACCGGCGTCTCTTCGTCGTCGGCCAAGCCCAGCGACGTGTAAATGCCGCTGCCGTGGCCTTGCAGGCAAATGAAAGTCGCCCGGCTCGGCACGCTCGGCGTACACCAGTAGGCGACGACGTCGGCCCCTTTTTCGGCGGTGAAGCTGATCTTCTCGACCGTCCCGTGCGGGTGCGGACGCGTCCAGATCGATTTCGGCTTCAACGGCGTGGGCTCGATGGCGCTGAACTCCAGCAGATCGGCCGTCTTCGCCCGCACCTTTCGCTGCCACGCTTTCAGCGGCTGACCGGCGTACGCGAGTTGCGGCTTGGTCGCCTTTGCGACGATGGCATGGGCTTGGCTGGGCGAAAGGTGCATCAGGATAAGTTAGCCACGGATGAACACGGATGAACACGGATGGAAGAAGAAAGAATCAAATTCTTTTGCTTTTATCCGTGTCCATCCGTGTTCATCCGTGGCTAAATCTCATCCGCCGAAGGTCGGGCGGAGGTAGGTGTCGACGTAGTCCTTGACGGCCTCTTCCAACGTGCGGAACGGCGTGGTGAATCCGGCGGCTTTGAGCTTGGCGGACTCGGCTTGCGTGAAGTACTGGTACTTGCCCTTGAGCGTTGCGGGCATGTCGATGAACCGAATCACCGGCCGGCGGCCCATGGCGGCGAAGGTGGCTTGCGCGAGGTCGACCCACGTGCGCGCCTGGCCGGTGCCGCAGTTGTAGAGGCCGCCGGGGGCCTGGCGGTCGGTGGCGAACCAAATGGTGACGTCGGCGGCGTCTTTGACGTAGACGAAGTCGCGCATCTGCTCGCCGTCGCGGTATTCGGGACGGTCGCTCTTGAACAGCGTCACTTCGCCGGTCTTGAGGATCTGCTGGTACGCCTTGTTCACGACGCTGCGCATGTCGGCCTTGTGGTCTTCGTAGGGGCCGAAGACGTTGAAATACTTCAGGCCGACGATGCCTTTTTTGTACAAATCGTTCTTGAGCGCCCAGAGGTCGAACATGTGCTTGCTGTAGCCGTACATGTTCAGGGGTTTGAGGTTCGGCGTGACGGTGTCGGCGTCGTCATAGCCCAGGCTGCCGTCGCCGTAGGTGGCCCCGCTGCTGGCGTAGACGAACCTCGCCCCGTGCCGCAGGCTCCACTCGCAGAGCGTGCGGGTGTAGCGATAATTGTTTTCCAGCAGGTAGTCGGCGTCTTTTTCGGTGGTGGCACTGCACGCGCCGAGGTGGATGATCGCGTCGACTTCGCCCAGGGCGTTGGTCTCGATCTTTTCGATCAGTTGATCGGGATTGAGCAGATCCTCGTACCGCAAGCCGACGAGGTTCTGCCATTTTTCGTCGGTGCCGAGGACGTCGGTCAGCAGTAAATCAGAATTGCCGCGACGGTTGAGTTCCGCGACAACGTTTCGTCCGATGAAACCGGCGGCACCGGTGACGACAGTTAATTTGGGCATGATTTCGGGCCTTAGAGAATACGGCCCGGCATCATCGGCGGCGGGCCGCGGGCGTCAACCCGCGGCCGTTATGAATGTTGAAATCGGTGCGATCAGTGAAACAGGATCGTCAACAGAGCCGCACTGGCGAACCCGACACCGATAGCCTGATAAAAGCGAATCATAAATCCTCCCGGGTGTTCTTCAGTTCCGGGTAACTGTATGAGGTCAACTTGCCACAATTCTGGCGAAAGGCCAATAAATTGCACTTTATCCGGGCGGTATTGACAGTATCGCCGCCCGAAATCCAGGCACGGCCCGCCGAGCGATTGCGCAACCCCATATACTTTGATGATTTAGGATAAATACCCGGCTTCGGACGCCCCGGCCGGGCTCACTTCAGTGAGCCGGAGATTCGCGTTCAGTTCTAAAAGACAGGCCCGATGAATCGGGCCGTGCCCGTTAATGGGAGAGTTGTTCGGCGATTTTGCCGGCGAGGAACCGGCTCATGGCCTCGGCACCAGGGCGGTTCAGGTGCTGCAGGTCAACGAACGTCTCCACACCCGGCTTAAACGGCAGGTCGTCCACCCGCAAAAACGGAACCCGGCCGCCGGTCGATTTGGCGACGGCGTTCAGGAAGGCGGCGGTTTGGCCGTTCTTGTCGAGTTCGACCTGCAGGAAATCCGCGTTGGGCATCTGCACCAGAAGCCCCTTGGCCGGGCCGCCGGTGAGGTGCGTGACGAGGTCGTCCAGGCACTGCTGCATCGCCCGGCGAGGGGCGGGCGACTCGTCCATCAGGTAAGTCCCCTCTGCCATGCGGTACATCGTGCGGTAATCTTTTTTCACTTTCCCGACGAGGTTTCGCTCGCCGCGCCGGCCGAGGTGCTGGAAGGTGGTTTCGCCGAGGATGGGGTTGCCTTCCTCGCTGGCGTCGACGCCGAAGGGTTTAAACGCCCGGGCGATCGTGAGCGCGATTTCCTCGCGATACCGCAGCGTGTAAAGCACCTTGCCCGCTTCATTGCGGAGCATGACGGGGAGGACTTCGGTCGCCTCAAACCCGTGCCGACGGTACTGGCGCACCCATTCCGGCCAGTTCCAGAAGAGGGCCACGCGGGGCCAATCAATGTCGTCGGCGCAGGTCCCGCTGGGAAACGCCAACGATAATCAGCTTCGGCGGCACCGGCTGGCGCTGGAGGAATTGGACGATGGCGTCAAACCCGTCGAGCCGAGCGCCACGGACGGCGTAATTGGACAGGGTGACCCGCCGGCCGAGCCGTTTTTCCGTCTCGGCGATCAGCAGCGGCATGGTGACGCCCTCGCGCATCTGGCTGCTGCCGATCAGCGCCACCTCCGCCGGGCCGATCGCGTCGACGGTATCCCGCACGGCGTGGTATTGGCCTTCATCGCTGGCGTAGGCGATGAGCTTCATCTTCGGGAACGTGTGCAGGTAAACCTCAACGCCCGCGACGACCAGCAGCGCCAGGACCACCGCCCAGGGGAACCCGAACCGCGGCTGCGGCCGGGGGCCGTGCGCGACCGGCGTGGCGGCGGCGGGCGCGGCGTCAGAATTGGAAGTAGATGAAGCTGCCGCCATCGTATTTCCCGTAAATCAGGAACGCCAAGATCATACCCGCGTAGAGCACCGCCCGGACGGGCATCGGCACGCGGAAGACGACGCCGTGGTCGTCCTTGAAATATTTCACGAGTTGCCCGACCAGCAGCACCACCGCGATCACCACCAATGCCACGACGGAATTCCGCGACATCATTTCGATCGGCTTGTCCGGCGCGGTGTAGGCGAAAAACGCCGAGAGCATCCGCTTGAAGTTGTCCATGTTGTCGGCCCGGAACAGCAGCCAGCCGAAGCAGGTGAACTGGAAGAAAATCACGATCCGCACGAATGTCCAGACCGCCAGCACCGGCCGGGATTCGAACGTGAAGAACTTCTTGAGCAACGGCTGAAACGCCCGGTGAATGCACAGCAATAAGCCGTGATAAATGCCCCACATGATGAACAGCCACGTCGCCCCGTGCCACAGGCCGCCGATGAGCATGGTGAGGAAGAGGTTCAGGTAGTTACTGAGGCTCACGCCCAGTTCCGGTCCCTCTTTCTTTTCGGGGAGAGGCGCGCGTTCGTAATTCAAAACGCCGACCGGTGCCGGCGACAAGGGTTCGACAACAGGTTTTGGCCTGATCCGCAGCAGCCGGCGCACGGTCTGTTTGAATTGCTCGAACTTCGACTGGACAAACCGCGTCGGCCGGACGAGAAGCCCGCCGCGATTACCCCCGAGCGGGATGTACAGATAATCGCGCAGCCACGTGCTCAGGCTGATGTGCCAGCGCCGCCAGAAATCGCTCGGATTCACCGCGAAATACGGCAGATCGAAGTTGCGCATCAGGTCGATGCCGAGGATTCGCGCCGCCCCGCGGGCCATGTCGCTGTAGGCGCTGAAGTCGCAGTAAATCTGGATGGCGAACGCGTAAATGCCGAGCGTCGCTTCCCACCAGGTCGGCGTGACGTCGCGGTGGTAGAGCAGCACCGAATTGGCGATCGTCTCCACGTTGTCGGCCAGCACCACTTTTTTGAACAGCCCCAGCCAGATCAGCCAGACGCCCTGGCAGATATCATCCCACTTCGGCTCGAGCTTACTTTTGACCTGCGGCAACAGGTGCGTGGCGCGCTCGATCGGGCCGGCGATCAACTGCGGGAAAAACGCCACGAACAACGCGTAATGCACGATGTGCTTTTCCGCCTTGAGGTGGCCGCGGTAGACGTCGATGACGTAGCTGATCGACTGAAACGTATAAAAGCTGATGCCCGCCGGCAGCGCGATGTTCAGGGCCGGGCGGCTCCAGTGATAGCCCGCGTATTCGCCGGCGATGATGACGTTGTCGATGAAGAAGTTGCAGTACTTGAAGAACCCGAGCACCGCCAGGTTCACCGTGCACGACCCGACGACGCACCACTTCCGCTGCCGACTACCGAGCGGGTAACGCTCCATCAGCCGGGCGAAGGTGTAATCGAACGCCTGTGTACCGAGCAGCAACAGCAGCCAGCGGATATCGCCGGTGACGCGGTCGTAGAAATACCAACTGGCCAGCAGCAGGAAGACGTTGCGGGCCATGACCCGCCGCCGCAACAGCCAGAAGCCCGCGACGACGATCGCGAAAAAGGCAATAAAGTGCAGGCTGTTGAAGTTCATCGCGAGAAACGGCGGAAACTATCTGCGGGCGGAAAAATCGGCAAGCCTCTGCTTCCCTCTCCCGGTATTCCGGGGGAGGGTTAGGGAGGGGGTCTGCCGAACCTCGCTGTCGAGAAGAAAAGCCCTCACCCTACCCTCTCCCGGCAATACCGTGGAGAGGGAATGCCACGCCGATAAACGGCCTCCAGCCCGTCGACCATCACCTTGGTATCAAACCGCCCCGCCGCGAAGGTTCGGCCGCGGTCGCCCATGGCTTTGGCGCAGTTCGGGTCGGCCAGCAGGGTCGCGAGTTTGTCGCCGAAGGCCGGAATGTCGAACGGCCGAACGAGGAAGCCCGTTTCGCCGTCGATGAGCCCTTCCCGGTTGCCGTCGATGTCGTACGTCACCACCGGACAACCCGCCAACTGCCCCTGCGGCAGCGCCCGCGCGAGCCCTTCCCGCCGACTGGGGTGCACTAGAATATCCATCGCCGCAGTCAGTTCCGGCACCCTGGTCGGTGGGACGAGGCCGGGCAGGATGAAGCGATCGGTCAGCCCCGTGGCGTCGATCCGGGCCTGCAGTTTTCCCCGCAGGCTGCCGTCGCCGACCCACAAAAACCGCAGATTCGGGAACCGCCGGCATAAATCGGGGGCGAGATCGATCAGATCGTCATGCCCTTTCAGATCGAACAGCCGGGCGATCGTGCCGACGACGACATGCCCCGGCGCAATCCCCAGCGACTGCCGCATTGTCTCCCGAGGCACGGGCGGGTTCAGGAACGGCCCCGTCTCCATGCCGCTGTAGACGGTGACGTATTGTTCGGGCCGGCCGATGTTTGCGGCGAGCGACTGCGTGGCCATGTCGGTGGCGACGCAGACGATGGCGTCGGTGAGCGGGGCCGCTCTTCTTTCCAGAAATTTATAGACGGTGTTCACGTACGCCCGGGTGCTCGCCGTGAACGCCAGGCCGTGGATGGTGTGAACGATTTTGGGCACGCCGGCGGCGCGTGCGGCATATCGCCCGAGGATGCCCGCCTTGCTACTGTGAGTATGGACGACGTCGGGCTTCAAATCTTTTAGCCGCCGGACCATCTGCCGGTACGCATTGATGTCCGCCACGCCGATCGCACGACGCATCGAATCAACGGTTTCCACCCGATAGCCGTAGCCCTGTGCCCGCTGCATGAGCGAGCCTTCCGGGCCGAGGGGCGGGCCGGTCAGCAGCGTGACGTCATGGCCGAGGTCGTGCTGGCCTTCGCAGCTGAGCAGTGTGTTCTCCTGCGCGCCGCCGACGATCAATCGCGTAATGATGTGGACGATCTTCACGGAAAGGGAAGGTAACGCTGCAATTGAGCTTGGGCGAGACAGAGGCACGCGAAATCCGTAAGTCCCCAAGACGCCACGGCGTAAGCCGTGGATTCTGTTCCCCGAACCGCAACAATCGACGAAGAATCCACGGCTCACGCCGTGGCGTTGACCGCAAGGCATCGCGACTGAATCTCAATTGAAAAATTTTAGCGGCACGATGTCGCACAAGACGTGAAATGCCCTGTTATCAGGCGTGAAAAAGATGATTATTCGAGGCTCGGCGATTTGTAACCCAAACGCTCGCTCGATACGCTCTTGCGTCCGGCGGCGTGGCCCAGCGCCGGGGAAGGTTTATGGCGGATAAATACTCCAAGAAGTTCGTCTTCCCGAAGACGATGAATCTCCTTCTGCCGCTGCTCGTCCTTGCAGCCGTCGGCGGTGCGACTTACGTCCCCGTCGTGGCCGGCATCGGGATGAGCCCGGAGAACACGGACGTCGGCTACCAGCCCGAACAGCCGGTCCCGTACAGCCACGCGCTGCACGTCGGCCAGCTCGGCCTGGACTGTCGCTACTGTCACACGACAGTCGACCAAGCCGCCTTCGCCGCCATTCCCCCCGTGCAGACCTGCATGAACTGCCACACCAACGTCAAGAAGGAGAGCCCCAAGCTCCAACCCGTTCGCGACGCCTGGACGACCGGCAAGCCGATGAACTGGGTCACCGTCCACGACCTGCCGGACTTCGCTTTCTTCAATCACAGTGCCCACGTGAACAAGGGCGTCAGCTGTGTCGAATGCCACGGCCGCATTGATCACATGGGCGAAGAAGGCGTCTTCCAAGCCAAGAACCTGTCGATGGGCTGGTGCCTGGACTGCCACCGCAGCACGGAAAAGGTGCTTCGCCCGCGGGACCAGGTGACGAACCTGGGCTGGAAGGTCGAAGACCTCGCCACCGCCCCGAAGGGGTCTGAAAGCTTCGAAATTCACGAAGCCCTGCTCAAGCACAAGGCCGAACACCCGGAAGAGCCGAAGGAAATCACTCAGCTCGACCTCGGGAAGTACCTGCAGAGCAAGTACAAGATTCGTGACCACCAGTACCTGACGGCCTGCTCGACCTGTCACCGCTAAAAGTGCCACCGATGAACGATCAAACGCCGAAAACCGGGCCGAACGGCCGCACTTACTGGCAGAGCGTCAGCCAACTGGCCGAGACGCCCGGCGCCGAAACCGCCTTCACGGGCGAGTTCCAGAACTACGACCCGGAAGGCCTGCTCTCGGGCAGCCGCCGGAAGTTCCTGAAGCTCGCCGGCGCCTCAATGGCGTTGGCGGGCCTGACGCTGACGGGCTGCCGTCGCTGGCCGAAGGAAAACCTCGTCCCGCAGAACGCCCGCGCGGTCGGTGTCATCCCCGGCGTGCCGGAGCAGTACGCCACCGTCTACGAACTCGGCGGTTTCGCATACCCGCTGCTGATCACGACTTACGACGGCCGTCCGATCAAGGTCGACGGCAACCCGATGCACCCGTCGGTGGCCACCTTCGGGGGCAAACTCGGCGCCAGCACCGGCATCGTCCAGGCGAGCCTGCTGGAGATGTACGACCCCGAGCGCAGCCGCGCCGTCGTCAAGAGCGAAAAAGGCGGCATCGTCCGCCAGCCCGTCGGCTACGACGTCTTCAAGAAGTTCGCCAGCGAACACTTCGCCCAGTACAAGGGCAACGGCGAGAAGCTGGCGGTGCTGACCGAGCAGACCCGCTCGCCGAGCTTTGACGCCGCCCTGGCGGCTTTCAAGGCGGCCTACCCCGCCGCGAAGGTCTACGAATACGAAGCCGTCAGCCGCGATAACGAATTCGCCGCCAACAAGGCCGCGTTCGGCAAACCGGTCCGGCAGTCGCTGAGCCTGAAGAAGGCCAAGACCATCGTCAGCTTCGACGCCGACCTCTTCGGCAGCCACCCGAACTCCATCCGCCACGTCAATGACTGGGCGCAGAACCGCAAATCGGCGGACACGACCAAGTCGATGAACCGCATGTTCGTGATCGAGTCCCGCTACTCGGTCACCGGCGGCGCCGCCGACGAACGCCTGCCCGCCAGCGTCCGCGAGATCGAACAACTCGTCCTCCAGCTCGGCTACAAGGCCGGCGTGATCGCCAGCGGCCAAGCCGGGCTGTCACCGGAACAGGTCAAGTACGTCGACACCCTCTGGGAAGACCTCCAGAAGAGCGGCGCGGAAAGCGTCGTGGTCGGCGGTTACACGCTGCGGCCGGAAGTGCTGCACGTGATCGCGGCCGTCAATGAGAAGCTCGGCGCGTTCGGCAGCACCATCACGCTGCTGCCCGACACCGACCGCCCCACTCACGTCGAAGCCATCAAGTCACTGATCGACGCCCTGAACACCGGCAACGTCAACACGCTGGTGATCATCGGTGGCAACCCGGTCTACGACGCCCCGGCCGACCTCGGGTTTGACTCGGCGATCGGCAAGGGGAGCATCACCAAGATCCGCCTCGGCCTGTACGAGGACGAAACCAGCCACAAGTCCGACTGGCACGTCAACCGCGCTCATTATCTTGAGTCCTGGGCCGACGCCACCATGTTCGACGGCAGCGTCGGCGTGCAACAGCCGACCATCGAGCCGCTGTTCGGCGGCAAGACGCCGGCGGAATTCCTCTCGCTGCTCGCCGGCGACGACGTTTCCGCCCAAAACCTGCTCTACCGCGTCTGGGGCAAACGCCTGAACGAGGCGTTCGTCGCCAACAGCCAGGCGTTTAAGAAAATCCTGCACGACGGCTTCGTCCCGGGCACGCCCGAAGCGCTCACGGGCCTGAAGGTGTCGACCCCGAGCGTCGGCTTCGAGCCGGCCGGTGCGGAAGGGACGTTCGAACTCCGGTTCGCCCCCGACTACAAGACCTACGACGGCCGCTTCGCCAACAACGGCTGGCTGCAGGAACTCCCGGACCCGATCACCAAGATCACCTGGGATAACGTCGCCCAGATCAGCTACGCCGACGCCCTGAAGCTCGGCGTCAAGCAACGCGATCACAGCGAAGACGTCCTCAGCATCGAAGTCGGCGGCCAAACGCTGGAAATCCCGGCGTACGTCGTCCCCGGCCAGCCGAGCGGCGTCATCACGCTGCACCTGGGTTACGCCCGCCAGAAGGCCGGCGCCGCCCTGCTCTCCGAGCGGTACGGCACGATCGGCGCGGACGTCGGCTACAACACGTATAAGCTCCGCACCAGCCGCAACATGTGGTCGGTCACCGGGGCGAAAGTGACGAACACCGGCAAGCGGGCGGACGTCGCCAGCACGCAAGGCCACCACATCATCGAACCGCTCGGCGAAGAAGTCCGCACGGTCCGCATCGGTGAAAAGAGCCAGCCCGGCATGATCGTGCACGAAAGCACGCTCGCCGCCTACGCCAAAGACCCGCACGCCCCGCACAGCAAGGCGCACAAGCTCCTGCCGTTGCAGCTGTTCCCCGAGCCGTACAAGACCGATCCGAAATACCCCGGCGGCCCGGTCGCGTTCAACGAACCGCACGCCTGGGGCATGACGATCGACATGAACGCCTGCACCGGCTGCCAGGCCTGCGTGGTGGCGTGCCAGGCCGAGAACAACATTCCGGTCGTCGGCAAGGATCAGGTCATCCAGACCCGCGCCATGCACTGGCTGCGGATTGATCGCTACTTCAAGGGCGCGATCGACGACCCGAACCCGCAGGTCACCAATCAGCCGATGATGTGCGTGCACTGCGAAAACGCCCCGTGCGAGCAGGTCTGCCCCGTCGCCGCCACCGTGCACGACTCGGAAGGCCTGAACACGATGGTCTATAACCGCTGCATCGGCACGCGTTACTGTGCGAACAACTGCCCGTACAAGGTGCGTCGGTTCAACTACCTCGACTACCAGAGCCGTAACCCCGGCGAAACGCTCAAGCCGTACCTGGGCATTCCGGACCAGGAACTGAATAACGTCGACAAGATCAAGGCGTTGTCGTTCAACCCGGACGTCTCGGTCCGTATGCGTGGCGTGATGGAAAAGTGCACGTACTGCGTGCAGCGCATCAAGAGCGTCACCAACCACCGCCGCATCGAATTCCTCGACGGCAAGCGTGCGAAGGTCACGGTCGACGACTTCGACGTCGTCACCGCCTGCCAGAGCGCTTGTGCCGCCGAAGCCATCGTCTTCGGCGACCTGAATGACCCGAACTCGCTCGTCAGCCAGCAACAGCGTGGCGGCCGGGCGTACCAGGTCCTGCAGGAACTGAACAACCGTCCGCGTACGCACCACCTGGCCAAGCTCCGTAACCCGGTGCACGAGCCGGTCGCCAGCGCGAACGAGTCGCACTAGCAGAGTCGCAGTAGTGCAGGGATTGAATGACGGATGACCGAACCCAAAGTCCGAAGCCTGCCCGCACGCCGAGCGTTTCGCCCGGTTCGCGGGGGTTTTTGGGGGTTTGTCATTCGGATTTGATTCGGATTTCTGATTTCGTCATTCGGATTTAAAGCTCATGGCCACGATCTTCAGCAACCCGCAAACGACGATCTACCGCGAGATCGACAACACCACGCGCAACGAGCCGCCGGGCACGCGTGCCCCGCTGGTCGTCGGTGGCCGTGACTTCACGAGCGTGACCGACGTCGTCACCGACGTGAACCTCAAACCCGCCCCGCTGGCGTGGTACATCGGGTTCGGCGTTTCGCTCTGCCTGCTGAGCATCTACGTCATGAGCGTGCTGTACCTCCTGACGACCGGCGTCGGCGTCTGGGGCAACAACAACGCGGTGGCGTGGGGCTTCCCGATCGTGAACTTCGTGTTCTGGGTCGGTATCGGTCACGCTGGCACGCTGATTTCCGCCATTCTGTACCTGTTCCGCCAGAACTGGCGCACGGGCATTAACCGTTTTGCTGAAGCCATGACCATCTTCGCCGTCTGCTGTGCGGGTCTGTACCCGGCACTGCACGTCGGCCGCGTCTGGCTGGCGTACTGGCTGTTCCCGATCCCGAACCAGATGGCGATGTGGCCGCAGAGCCGCAGCCCGCTCTGGTGGGACGTGTTCGCGGTGTCGACCTACGCGACGGTGTCGATGCTGTTCTGGTTCGTCGGCATGGTGCCCGACCTGGCGACCCTGCGTGACCGGACCACGAACAAAATCGCCCAGATCGCCTATAGCGTCGCCAGCCTCGGCTGGACGGGTTCGTGCCGCCACTGGCACCGTTTCGAGCGTGCGTACCTCCTGCTGGCCGCTCTTGCGACGCCGCTGGTGTTGTCGGTGCACTCGATCGTGTCGTTCGACTTCGCCACCAGCCAGGTGGCCGGCTGGCACACGACGTTCTTCCCGCCTTACTTCGTCGCGGGCGCCATTTTCGGCGGCTTCGCGATGGTGCTGGTGCTGGCGATCCCGGCCCGTGAGTGGTTCGGGATGAAAGACATCATCACCATCCGCCACATCGATAACTGTGCCAAAGTCATGCTGGCGACCGGCATGATCGTCAGCTACGCCTACGGCGTCGAACTGTTCATCGCCTACTACGGCGGCGCCGCACTACGAACAGGCCGCGTTCCTGTTCCGCGTGAAGGACGGCCCGTACGCGTTCAGCTTCTGGGCGCTGATCTTCTGTAACTGTGTCGCCCCGCAGCTGTTGTGGTTCCGCAAGTTCCGCCTGAACCCGTGGGTGCTGTTCATCGTCGCCAACATCGCCAACATCGGCATGTGGTGGGAACGCTTCGTGATCGTCATCCAGTCGCTCAACCGTACGTTCCTGCCCAGCATGTGGCGTCTGTACTGGCCGTCGTATGTCGACGTGGCCATGTTCGTCGGCAGCTTCGGGCTGTTCTTCACCCTGTTCCTGCTCTTCTGCCGCTTCCTGCCGATCGTGGCAATGGCGGAAGTGAAGAGCATCATGCCCGAAGCGCACGCATCACTCGCCCGAGCACGCCGAAGGCCACGAGCAACCCAAGCACTAAACCGTGAGTAAACCCATGACCACACTCACCAATCCACTCCACGGCGATATCCCGCACGAGAGCAACACCATCCCCAGCGTCGGCATCGACGCGCCGGTGGTGGTCGGCCTCGTCGCGCAGTACGACGACGTCACGAGCGTCACCGAAGCCGCTAAGAAAGTCCGCGACGCGGGCTTCAAGCACTGGGACGTTTACAGCCCGTTCCCCATCCACGGCATCGACGCCGCGATGGGCATCAAGCCGACCATCCTCCCGTGGCTGGTCCTCGTCGGCGGGCTGAGCGGCTGCTGCTTCGGCATCAGCATGACGGCGTGGATCAACGCCTTCGAATCGACCATGCCGTTCCCCTTCAACTGGGTGAACCTCCAGGGCTACCAGTTCCTGATCAGCGGCAAGCCGCTGTGGTCTATTCCGGCGAACATCCCCGTCATCTTCGAATGCACGGTGCTGTTCAGCGCCCTGACGACGGTCTTCGGCATGCTGCTGCTGAACAAGCTGCCGATGCTGTACCACCCGCTGTTTAAGCTCGAAATGTTCCGCCGCGCGACCAGCGACCGCTTCTTTATCGCGCTCGACGCCGGCGACCCGAAGTTCGATCACACCGGCTCACGTGAGTTGCTGGAAAGCACGCACCCGTCGGCGATCGAGACGATTGAAGACTAAATAGGAGTTGATGGGTTGATCGGTTGATCGGTTGATCAGTGGCCGCTCAATCATTTTGGAACGTCACTGATCAACAGATCAACCGATCAACGGATCAACAAATAGCCATGGCCGACCCGAAGACACGCCCCGCCCCGACCTGCCGCCCGATGATCAACGGCTGCTTCCCCAAGCCGCCGTTCTGGGTGACGTCGCTCCTGCTGTTCGGCCTGTTCGGGTCGGTGCTGCTGGTCGCCACGCTCCTGCGTAGCCGCTTCAGCCACAGCTCGTCGCCGCGTGTCCACTTCATCCAGGACATGGACAACCAGCCGAAGGTCAAGACGCAGCACAGCAGCGAAGTCTTCGCCGACGGCCTGGCGACGCGGCCGAAGATCCCGGGCACGATCGCCCGCACCGAGTACTTCGAAAACCCCGTCGTCGCGACCGGCTACACCCAGACCTGGGACGCAGCCGCCAAGAAGTGGAATGTTGTTTACTCTGACGAAATCCCCGTCAAAGTCGACGCCGACCTGCTCAAGCTCGGCCAGCACAAGTTCAACACCTACTGCCTCCCCTGCCACGGTGCCGATGGTGCCGGCAACGGCCCGGTGAACTACCGCGCCGCCATGCTGCAGGCGAATTCGGTCCCCGGCATGAGCTGGGTGGCGCCCTCGAACCTGACCGACGCCGAACGCGTGAAACGCGAAAACGGCCACATTTTCAACACGATCACCAACGGTATTCGCAACATGGGCAGCTACGGCTGGGCCATGCCGGACCCGAAAGAACGCTGGGCGGTCGTCGCCTACGTCCGGGCCCTGCAGACGTCCGCCGCCGCGGCCAAGTCGGCTCCCACGAGCCAGCCGGTGGCGATGAAGTAAGTACGGAAGGAGACAGGAGTCAGGAGACAGGAGTCAGGAGAAAGACGGGCGATCCGCCCCGCTTCCCTCTGGCCCGTGTCGACTGTGCCTGTCGCAGTTTTTGACAATCGAGCAGCAGGCCGGCCGCTGGTGCCGGGAGATTCGAAACGCCTTTTCGGGCGTTTCGGCTTTCTCCTGACTCCTGTCTCCTGGCTCCTGTCTCCTGTTTTTGGAGCTCCTGTGGCGCATCACACGCACACCGACCTCTCGCACGAAGTGACGCGCATGCGTCCGGCCGGCAAGGCCCTGGGTCCGATCCTCATGGTCGGCGGCATCGTCGCGGTTCTGGTCGCGTTCTTTGTTTCGCCGAAGGACTCCGATGACGTCGGCCGACGGTTCTGGTTCGCCTACCTGTTCGGTCTGGCGGCCATCACCTGCGTGTCGGGCGCGTCGCTGATCTTCACGCTGGTGAACCACCTGGTTCGCTCCGGCTGGATTACCAACGTCCGCCGCATCCTGGAAACCTTCGCGGTGCAGATCGGCCTGGTCCTCGTGCTGGCGATCCCGCTGATCGTCGTCACACTGGGCAAGCACGGCACGGTCTACTCCTGGGCCAAGCCCTCCGATACGCCGATCGTTCACCACGGCGGCGCTCACGAGGAAGCCCACGACGCCGAACACGACCACGCCGCCCACAAGGACGGCGACGGCCACGACCACAGCAAGGACGAACACGCCGCCGAAACCAAGCCCGAAGCGCACGGCGAAGCCAAGCACGAAGAAGCCGGCGGCATCGAATACCCGAACGAACAGGTCCAGCCCGGTGTGACGCGTCCGTATGACGCGATCATCGCCCAGAAGACCCACGTCTGGCTGAACCCGTCGTTCTGGGCCGTCCGCGTCTTCGCCTATCTCGCTGTCCTGACAGGCATTGCGTACTACTACTGGTCCAACAGCGTCAAGCAGGACCTCACCGGCGACATCGACATCAACGCCAAGCTCAGCTACCGGGCCGGTCCGCTGGTGCTGGCGACGGGCCTGATCTTCACGTTCATCGCGTTCGACGTCTTCATGTCGCTCGACCCGCACTGGTTCAGCACGATGTACGGCGTCTACCTGTTCGCCAGCGGCACGCAGGCGATGTGGGCCCTCATCAGCCTGTTCGTCCTGACGCTGCAGGCCCGCGGGTATCTGAAGCAGTCGATCACCCAGGAACACCGCCATGACCTCGGCAAGTTCCTCTGGGCGTTCATCTTCTTCTTCGGTTACATCGCGTTCAGCCAGTACATGCTGCAGTGGTACGCCAACCTGCCGGAAGAAACGTTCTTCTTCGATAAGCGTGGCTACAGCCAGGCGCACCCGAACGGGTACACGCCGCTGGTCGTCGCCCTGCTCTTCGGCCGCTTCGTCATCCCGTTCCTGGGTCTGGTCAGCCGTCACGTGAAGCGGAACCGCTTCGGGCTGGGCTTCTGGGCGGTCTGGCTGCTCTGCTTCTTCGTGGTCGACATGTACCTGCTGGTGATCCCGGAATACAGCTACACGCCGGTGTTCGGCCTGCCGGAAATCCTGGCGTTCGTGGGCATCGTGGGGCTCTGGTTCGGGAACGTCATCCGCGTCCTGGGCAACCACGAGCTCCGCCCCGTCCGCGACCCGCGCGTTCACGAATCGCTGGCCCTTCAGAACTTCTAATTTTCGAGGCGTATTGCCATGGCACAACCGCAAGGCCTGAACGTTCCCGCGATCGTCACGACCGGCATCTGCACGGCGTTGTTGACGGGCATCATCATCGAAGGCGTCCGCGCGCTCTACAACTACGAAGAGCCCCGCGAAGCCGCCCGTAAATGGGACGATGCCTCCAAAAACACCGCCCACGAGATCCGCAGCCAGCAGGAACGCAAAATCACGTTCGATACCAACGTCCCGATCGACCACGCCATGGAACTGGTCGTTCAGAGCGGCGGCAAAATGCCCACCACCAAGCCGGGCATTTAAGTCATCTGTCTGAGCGTCGGACGACGTAGTTGAATTGATGCGAAACAGCCTCAAACAACTTCTTACCCTCACCGCCCTGACCGGCGTCCTCGCCGGCGTCGGGACCGTCCGCCCGCGCTGGCCGCGGGGGACGGCACGCCCGTGCCCGACCGCATGGAGCCGGTCACACCGCGGTTCAAGGAAGAGACGAAAAACGTCGCTATCACCGAGCACCGTGGCGAAACGATCCCGCTGGAACCTGACCTTCACCGACACCAACGGCCGACCCGTCAAGCTCGCCGACTACTTCCAGAAAGGCCGACCCGTCATCCTGCAGCTGGGCTACTTCAACTGCCCGCAGCTGTGCGACGTCGTCAGCCAGAAGTTCATGGAAAGCGTCAAGGGCGTCCCGCTGGAGATGGGCAAGGACTATTCAGTCCTCTACGTCTCGATCGACCCGGACGAAAAATGGGAGCTCGGGCGGGCGAAAAAGCGGAACTACGTCGAAGAATTCGGCAAGCCCGGTGCCGCCGACGGCTGGAACTTCCTCGTCGGCAATGACCTGAAGGTCAAAGACGGCAAAACCGCCATCGCCCTGCTCGCCGACTCCGTCGGGTTCGGCTACAACAAACTGGAAGGCAAAGAAGAGTTCAGCCACCCGCCCATGCTGGTGGTGCTGACGGGCGAAGGCAAAATCAGTCGCTACTTCTACGGCTTTCAGTTCCCGTCCGACACGCTCAAGACCGGCATCGAAGAAGCCAGCCAGGGCAAGATCGGGCCTTACGTGCAGCAGATTCTGGTGGCGTTGTGCTACCACTACGACGAATATTCGGGCAAATACTCGCTGGCGCTACATGCGGCTGATGCAGGCCGGCGGGCTTTTTACGGTTCTGGTGGTCGGTGTGTGGCTCGGCACGCGGTGGCTCCGCGACGCCCGCCACGCCAAACAACAGACCGCGACTTCGTAACTTACGGTAACGCTTATGCTTTCGATCCTGGCCGCCGGCACATTCCTGATGCCCACCCAAGCCTCCAGCGTCTCCCATGACGTGGACTGGCTGTTTACGTTCATCAACTGGGTCTGCGTCATCTTCACCCTGCTGATCTTCGTCGGCACGGGCTGGCTGGCCGTCCGGTTCCGCCACAAGCCCGGCATCAATGACATGGGCCACGGCCCGACGCACAGCAACCTGCTGGAAATCGTCTGGTCGGTCATCCCGCTGATCATCGTGCTGCTGATCGCCATCTGGGGCTTCAAGGGCTACCTCGCCCTGGCCGTCCTCCCGCCGGCGAACGACGCGGACACCATCGAAATCCAGGTCGAAGCGTACAAATGGGGCTGGCGGTTCATCTACCCGAACAGCCATATGGAGCCGACCCTGCACGTGCCGGTGAACACGAAGGTCCGCCTCGTGGAAACCAGTGTCGACGTCATCCACAGCCTGTACATCCCACAGTTCCGCATTAAAAAGGACGCCGTCCCGGGCCGCTTCAACAAGCAATGGTTCGAAGCGACCGAAGTCAGCCCGATGGCGAAAGACCTCGGCAAAAAGGATGACAACGGCAACCACCCCGATCTCCCTTGGTCTGACCCGGCAAGCTTCGAAATCGACCAGAAACTGCTCGAAGCCAAAGACCCGCAGACCCTCGAAAAGACCAAGAGCGGCTTCGACGTCTTCTGCACCGAATACTGCGGCACTCGCCACAGCAAGATGCTCAGCAAGGTCTACATCCACCCGGATGTTAGTCTTACAAAGCCTGGCTGGCGGCGGTGAGCGACCCATTCCGTCCTGATAACACCGGCAAGGAACCGGCCGCCAAGGACGTTGGTGCAAAGCTCGTCGCGAACAACGGCTGCGGCTCGTGCCACAGCGTTGACGGTACCACCGGCACCGGCCCGACGTGGAAGAACATGTTCGGCCACAAAGGCACGTTCACCGACGGCACCCCGTACACCGCCAATGAAGATTACATCCGTGATTCGATCCTCTACCCGCAGAAGCACATTGTCGCCGGCTTCGGCCCGGCAATGCCGTCCTACGCGGGCAAATTCAGTGACCGCGAATTGATCGCGATCATTGCATACATGAAGTCCATTAGCCCGGATAACTTCAAAGGCTCGCCGGCGGAGTTCAACGACCCGACCGTCAAAGCCAACGAAGACCGCAGCAAAACGAAGTAATTTCACCTTCGTCCGGGTGGCGAGCCCGGGCGAAGGTTTTGTAGGGACGAGGCCTGCCTCGTTCGATAGCGACAACAAAGCGACCCGGGCGAGGCAGGCCTCGCCCCTACGGATTTTGATCGCCGCGTCTTTTTGGCGCGGCGTGACATCGAGCGGTGGCCGGCCGTTCGGTCGGCGTTAGAATTGCGTTCAGGAGCGTCGTTTATGTCCACCTTAAACCCATCCGTCCCCCTCACGCCCGCGGCCGAGCCGCATGCGCACGGGACGAATTATCTCAATCACTCCAAGGGCCTGGCGAGCTGGCTGTTCACGCTCGACCACAAGCGCATCGGTCTGATGTACATGGTCGGCGTGCTGTCGGCGTTCGCGCTGGGCGGGTTCTTCGCCATGATGGTCCGCACCGAGCTGATCACGCCGGGCCCGACCTTCAGCAGCAACGAAACCACCGCGTGGGACTTCTACAACCACATGTTCACGCTCCACGGAGCGGTCATGGTCTTCCTGTTCATCATCCCGGCCATCCCGGGCGATGATCGGTAACTTCGTGTTGCCGCTGATGATGGGCGCTAAAGACGTCGCCTTCCCGCGTCTGAACCTGCTGAGCTTCTGGCTGTGGATGATCGGCGCGGTCTTCTTCAGCTACGTGCTGCTCGGCGGCGTGATCACGTCGTCCTGACGATGACCGGCCATCCGCCGACGGGCTGGCTGGCGAGCATCATCCCGGCCGGCCTGGATACGGGTTGGACGTTCTACACCCCGTATTCGACCACGACGAACACGGGCGTGATCCCGGCCACCACCGGCGCGTTCATCCTGGGCTTTAGCTCGATCCTGACGGGCGTGAACTTCATCGCCACGGTGCACACGCTGCGTCCGCAAGGGCATGACCTGGTTCAAGCTGCCGCTGTTCGTCTGGGCGCTCTACGCCACCGCAGTCATCCAGATCCTCGCCACGCCGGTGCTGGGCATCACCCTGCTGCTGCTGATGGCCGAGCGCGTGCTGGGCGTCGGCATCTTCGACCCGGCCCTGGGCGGCGACCCGGTGCTGTACCAGCACTTCTTCTGGTTCTACAGCCACCCGGCCGTGTACATCATGATCCTGCCGGCGTTCGGCGTGATCTCGGAGCTGATCGCCACGTTCAGCCACCGCCACATCTTCGGCTACAAGTTCATCGCGTTGTCCTCGGTCGCGATCGCCCTGCTGGGCTTCCTGGTCTGGGGCCACCACATGTTCGTCAGCGGCCAGACGCCGGTGACGAGCGCGATTTTCTCCGCCATCACGTTCTTCATCGCCATTCCGTCGGCGATCAAGATCTTCAACTGGATGGCGACGCTCTACGGCGGCAGCATCCGCCTGCAAGACGCCGATGCTGTACGCCCTGGGCTTCATCGGCCTGTTCACCATCGGCGGCCTGACCGGGCCTGCCGCTGGCGGCCATCAGCACCGACGTTCACCTGTCCGATACCTACTTCGTCATCGCCCACTTCCACTACGTGGCCGTCGGTAGCACGCTGTTCGCCTTCATCGGCGGCATCGTACTACTGGTACCCGAAGATGTTCGGCGTGATGTACAACGAAAAACAGGCGAAGGTCTGGGCGGTCTGGCTGTTCATCGGCTTTAACATGACGTTCTTCCCGCAGTTCATCGCCGGCACGCACGGCATGCCCCGCCGCTACGCCAGCTACCCCGACGGCTACTGGATCTACCACCTGCTCAGCTCGATCGGCGCGTACACCATGGGCCTGGGCCTGCATCGGCGTGCTCTGGAACTGGGTCAGCGGCCTGTGGTACGGCGAGAAGGCCAGCGCCAACCCGTGGGGCGGCAACACCCTCGAATGGCTCACCCCCAGCCCGCCCCCGCACGACAACTTCGCCATGACGCCCGAAGCCGTCCGACCCGTACGAAGTCTGCCCGACTGGAAACAGGTCGGCCCGTTCGAATGGGTGCTCGACCCCGACTACGACCGCGAAGCCCACGGCCACCACTAACGGCCAGGGCGGCCCCGAACGGGGCTCAGTCCGAATCACACGCTCGCCGGGACGAAAGCTGCGGCCAGCGTTTTCTGCAAGCGCTAATTGAGGACCTACGAGCTACGAAGTTAGGAGCTAGTAGAAGAAATTCGGTCTGACCGTTTTCTACTAACTCCTAACTCCTAACTACGAACTCCTGTCTCCTACTTAGGACCGATATGAGCGACGCCGCCGCAACACCCCACGCCCACGACGACGGGCACGGCCACGGCCATAACCCGCACCTGGCCCACCACTTCGACACGATGGAGCAGCAGTACGACTCCAGCAAGCTCGGCATGTGGGTCTTCCTGGCCACCGAACTGCTGATGTTCGGCGGCCTGTTCTGCGCGTACGCCGTCTACCGCGCCAACCACCCGGAAGTCTTCCTGTACGCCCACACGTACCTGAACACCACCTGGGGCGCGATCAACACCGGTATCCTGCTCGCCAGCTCGCTCACCATGGCCTGGGCCGTGCGGGCCAGCCAGCTCGGGCAGCAAAAGGCGCTGGTCACCCTGCTGCTGGTCACCCTGCTCGGCGGGGCCGGCTTCATGATGATCAAGGCCGTGGAATACCAGCACAAGTTCCACGAATACCTCGCGCCGGGTTACTACAACCAGTACAACGTCCACTTCAAAGGCCCCGCCGATGAAGGCATGGCGAACCCGGAAGGCCTGAAGAAGGAAAAGGCCGAGATCGCCGCCGCCGCCGCCCCCGCCATCACCCCCGCGGGCATGGCGAGCACGCCGGACAAGCCCTTCCTCTACGAAGACCCCCACGCCGGCGGCGCCGACGCGGCCAAAATCGTCCCCCACTACACCGCCAACAACACCCTCGTCGCCGAACAAACCTACGCCAAGTCCGAAGAAGCCGGCCACGCCGAAGCCGCCCATGAAGGCGAACACGGCGGGATGACGTACGTCGACATCGGCAGCCAGCTCAGCCAGCAACGCGTCAACACGTTCTTCGGCATCTACTACTGCATGACCGGCCTGCACGGCGTGCACGTGATCGTCGGCATGGGCCTGATCTTCTGGGTCACCTGGCGCGCCGGCAGCAAAAGGGTGAAGGCCTGGATCCCGCCGCTGCCCGTCATCGCCATCGGCGCTCTACCTCGTCTTCATCGCCGCCATCAGCCACCACAGCGGCTTCATCATCGCCGCCATCCCGTTCCTGCTGATCGGCGCCCTCTGGCTCGTGATCCGCGTGCTCGGCGTCGCCAAGCTCAGCCCCGAAGCCAACGTCCCCGGCGAATTCAGCGAAAACTTCTTCGCCCCCGTCGACCTCGTCGGCCTCTACTGGCACTTGGTCGACCTGATCTGGATCTTCCTCTTCCCGCTGCTGTACCTGATCCACGGGAAGGTGGGGTCGTAAGGAACGGAGTCGATAGTCGATAGTTGATAGTCGATAGCAATAAGCTTCGCCCGTCTTCTTCCGAACTATCGACCATCAACTATTGACTATCGACTGAGGAATCACCCATGCGTTCAACCCCCAGCTACTACCGCGAACAGATCGACGGCCCCGACGCCGGGCACGGTGCGGCGGCTCACGCCGAAGAGCACCACAGCCTGGCGCACCCCGTGTCGCCGCTGATCCTCGTCGGCGTCTTCGCCGCCCTCATGGTGCTGACGATCATCACCGTCGGCGTCACGAAGATCGACTTCGGCTACCAGTACAACCTCATCATCGCGCTCGCCATCGCCGTCGTGAAGGCCGTGCTCGTCATCGCCTACTTCATGCACCTGCGTTGGGACAGCCCGCTGTACACGGCCCTGGTCGGGCTCTGCCTGCTGTTCATCGCGGTCTTCATCGGTTTCACAATCCTCGACACCGACAACTACAAGCCGAACCTCACCCCGGCCCCCGTCACGGCCGCCCCGTAAGCGGCTGCGACAAAGTTCGACATCACAGAATGACGATCGGAGCCCTTCCGGTCGTCATTCTGCATTTCTGAAAGCCGCTTTTCGCATAGAATCAGCCCGTGATTTCCGCCGCCAAAACCCAGCACGTGCCCCGCCAGGCCGGCTCGATCGTGATGTACCTGTTCCTCGGTTCGCTGGCGATGCTCTTCCTCGCCAGCATGCTCGGCTACGTGCTGATCCGCATGACCAGCGACGCCCCCGCCGACACCATCAAGCTGCCCAGGGCGTCTGGGTCAGCACCGTCATGATGCTGGCCGCCAGTTACACGATGGAACGGGCGCTACGCGCCATCCGGCGTGAAAAGCAGGCGCTGTTCCGCATCTACCTCTCGGCCACGGTCGCGTTCGCGGGCATCTTCGTCGCCATCCAGACGCCGGCGATGGTGCAACTGTTCCACGAACACGAAGTCGCCAAGGCGCAATACGAAGAGCAAAAAGCGAACCTCGCCCCGGCGAAATCCGATAGCAGCATCAACGGCGACGAAATGATGCCCGGCCGCCGCTCCATGCCGTTCTACGGCCTGATCATGGTGCTGATCCTGATCCACGCCCTCCACGTCATCGGCGGCATGGTCAGCCTCGGCATCATCGCCTGGAACGGCTACCACGACCGCTACGACCACGAAAACTACGCCGGCGTCAGCCACTGCGTCATGTACTGGCACTTTTTGGACGGCGTCTGGATCGTGATGTTCGTGGTGATCAGCGCGTTCGGGTGAATACGAGTGGGTCGTGGGTAGAGAAGAAGACGTTTGAGGATGCCACGCTGCAGCGCAGCTGCTGATCGTGTCGTGCGAATGCGTCTTCCCACGCGAAGAATCAGCAGCTGCGCTGCAGCGTGGCAGGTCGAACTGATTGTTCGCGCTCACTTCTTTCGAATGACATCGAAACCCGGAGTCGCTTCAACCGGTTCTTTCAATGATTCATGAGTGATGCGTTTGCCACAGCAAAACAGGCTGTAAAAGCCAAGCGTATTCAGAGCCACGAAAGCGACTGAACATACAAGAAATAGCCGCCCTTCGAACGGGGGTGATGCAACCAGGCCGAACATCGCACAAAGCAAAAAAAAGCTAATCGCGAGGCACATCATGCCCCAGAGGCCGATCAGAATGCCGAGGGTCGTTTCCAGTCCCTGATGACGGCGCGAGTACAAAATCCATTCGCCGATTGCCCAAACCACCCAGATCGGCACCAGCCCAAGCAAGACACGCTCGGGCCAATACTCAAAAGAGGAATAAGGCAGTACCTCTACAACGACCCATACCGCGGCCGAGAGTAGAAGGCTGCCGTTGGTCGCGAAGAACAAGACTCGCCAGTTCATCAACGCCACCCCGATCCGACAAGGTGCCGGGCTCCGGGTGCCACGGTGTTGTATTCAACGCCGTGGAGGGACACCGAAAGCCCGACCGGCGGCCGCCGCCCCACCACGGCGTTGCGTACAACACCGTGGCACCCGGTCTTTTCTACCCACCACCAACTACCAACTACCCACTCTCGACCCTCACCCATTAAACCGCGTCACGAACCCTGCCGGGCCGTCGAAGGTCAGCAACACGCCGAGCCAGATTTGGGCGGCCAGTGCCAGCACCAGTGGCACGGCGATGACCAGCAGCAGCACGCTCTGCCTCGGGGCGATGCGGGCGACGATCGCCAGCAGCAGCGTGTCGGCGATCAGCACCGTGCCGACGACCGTGTGAGCCAGGCGGCGGGTGAGCTTCGGGCCGTCGTCGACGGGCGGGTTCACGATGTAATTGTGGAAGTTGTCGTACGTCCAGTCGAAGCCGCCCGTGCTCGACAAACTCCACAGGCCCAGCACGGCCGTGCCGGCCAGCAGCAGGAACGCCAGCAGCCAGAACCGCGTGGCCCGCAGCGGCGGCGTGTAATTGCGGCTGAGCGCGATCGGGCCTTCGGGCGGAAGGGTCGGGTCGTCAATGGCGGCGGGAGAGAAGGCGGCGGCGATGCGGCCGGCGTGGTCGGTCGTGACCGGCGGCTCGAGGCCGGCGTGCGTGGTGCGGATCGCCAGCCCGAGCGCGATGCACGCGATCGCCATCGCGAAGCCCGCCAGCGTCACGTGCGATTGCCAGGTCGGCAGCAGGCTTTCCCAGGTCTGCAGTTGCCTGGCTTCTTCGAGCGTGGGCAGCGTGGAGGGCGTGCGCTTGGTATCGACGCCGAGCCCGTGGCCGTAGACCGAATCGCCGCCGGAGTGTGCGCCGAGCAGGATCAGGCCGCTGACCGCGATGAGGCTGAGTTTGAACAGCAGGTTCAGGCGGTCGCGCGAGCGGTCAGAGAGCGCGATCCAGACGACGACCAGGAACATCGCCGCCGCGGTGGCGATGGCGTTGAGCCAGATGTGCGTCGTCATCGCCTGGGCCAGGGCGGGGTTCGTCTCGCGCAGTTCCGCCATGCCGTTGCGGGGGATGAGTTCCGACCAGGCGTACATGCCGCTGAACGTTGTCGGGACGGCCAGGACGGCGCCGATGAGGAGCATCCACCGCCCCGCCCGGCGGAAGCCGCTGCCCCGCCAGCCGAGGAAACTGAACAGCTCGACGAGTGTGCCGACCACGATAAGGGCGATCGGGAAATGAACCACGGCGATGTGCCAGTTCGGCTGAATCAGCGGGGGCATGGGCGACCATCCTACGAAGTGGGATCGACTCCGGGCAAATCCGCCCTCATTTAGCCGCCGGGCTCGCCCGGCGCGTCTTCAATTCGTCACGGATGCGTTTCGGAAATCACGCGCCGGGCGAGCCCGGCGGCTAAACGGCAGTCCCTGGTTCGGCACTTTCGACAGGAAATGCACCGAAAACCGCCCGAAATGCCACTTTTTCAATAATCAAACCCGGCCAATGCGGTTTGTGTTTGTGTTGCGCTAATGTTCATTCGATACGGGATGAGCCGTCTTGTCTGTACGGGGTAGGCCGGGCTAGGCTTTTGCGGACCCGTGATGGAGTGTTCAATGAACGCGATTCGATCGAAGGTCGTCATCCAGGAATCCCAGGCCGAGCCGGTGACCGGC
Organism: Tepidisphaeraceae bacterium; assembly: GCA_049840775.1. GTDB lineage: Bacteria > Planctomycetota > Phycisphaerae > Tepidisphaerales > Tepidisphaeraceae > RYN-431. Next base: position 91,880 of record JASGJJ010000002.1, on the reverse strand, counting down.
GTGGCGGTGCAGTTGCTCGGCGTGCTGGGGCATGACGTGGCCGTGGTCGACACGCCCGAAGCCGCCGTCCATGCCGCAACCACCGGCGAGCCGACCGATCTGCTGGTCCTCAACGTCACCGATCCCGACGAACAAAGCATGCGGCTGGAGCAGCTCGCCCTGCTCCCCAAGGCGTGCCGCCCGAAGCAGGTGGCGATCCTCAGCGACGCCGAGAATGACGAGGACGCCCCGCTCGTCCGCAGCCGTGCGCCCGGGCTGAAAGTTCAGGTCTTCGTGAAACCCGTCCACGCCATGGGCCTGCTCAACGTGATCAAACGGCTTTCGGCGACGAATTAAGGTTCGCGGCGGCGGCGGAATGACAATTAGAAAGTGAAACAAACGCCGCGGCGGAAGCCGCGGATTTTCGCGCCGACGGAACATCGTTCGCGTGAAAAAATCCGCGACTTCCGTCGCGGCGTTTTTGTCATTTTATTGAGCGTGCCAAAACGCGTACCGCCCGCGGACCGATCGGTCGCGGGCGGTACGATGATTGTACAGACTGAAAAGTCGGCCGTTAAGCCGATTTTTTGGCCGGGGCTTTGATGAACGCCTTCGCCTGGGTGACGATGGCTTCGAAAGCGGCGGCGTCGGAGACGGCGAGTTCGCTGAGCATCTTGCGGTTCAGCTCAATGCCGGCTTCCAGGAGCGCCGGGATGAAGCGGCTGTAGGTCACGCCGAACGGCTTGAGGGCGGCGCTCAGACGCGTGATCCAGAGTTCGCGGAACAGGCGCTTCTTGATCTTGCGGTGTTCGTAGGCGTAGCGGTCGGCGCGACGCGTGAACTCCAGGGCCGAGCGGTAGTTATGACCCGGCTGGCCGACGAAACCGCTGGCGCGCTTGAGGATCCGTTTACGTTTGCGGGCGTGAACAACGCCGCCTTTGACGCGAGGCATGGGTTAAACCCTTTCGATACGTGGAGCCAGGGGCACAATTCCTGAGACTTCAGGACGGCATAGCTGCGACCGCAACACACGGCCGCTTTTATAGTTATGTTCAGGCAGCCGTTTCGACCGGCGTGGCGGTTTCGGCCTGCTCGCGTTCGTGCTTGACCTTGTTCGGCTTCAGCTTGCTGCAGCCAAGGTAGTACCGCACGTTGCGGGCGTGACCTTCGAACAGGATCGCCGGGCGGCCCAGGCGACGCTTCATGTTGCCGTCGCGGACGCTGCGCAGGTGAGTGCTCATCGTGCCCCGACGCTTGACCTTGCCCGTGCCGGTGACTTTGAAACGCTTGGCACAGCCCTTATTCGGCTTGTACTTATAGCCCATGGCGATCCCTTGATTAGACGAAAACACCCGCCATTCCGGGCGGGAGAGTCCAGTACTCTAACAAGATTGTCGCGCCTCGTCCAGCGTGTTTGGACGATTCTCTCGTTTCCCGTACCATACCGGGCGCGGCAATGTCCGCCCGGAGGCAACGGATGGCACAACGGTACTGGCTCGGTCTTTCTCTCGCCGCCCTGCTCACCGCGGGCGGTTGCGGCAGCGTGTTCACCTTCTCGGACATCAGCCGCGAACAGGGCATTAAGTCTTATGACGCCGGGGATTACGACGCCGCCGAGGCGCGTTCGTCGACGCCATCCGCCAGAACGCCCGTGACTACCGCAGCCACACCTACCTCGGCCTGCTCTACGACCGCAAGCAGCAGTACACCAACGCCCTGGTCCACTTCAAAACCGGCCTGGAAGTGCAACAATTGAGTGATTTCGGGAAGAAAGATGTGGATTTCCGCATCAAAACCCTCACCGCCCAGGCCGACACCATCGCCAAAGTGCCCGGCGACGCCCTCGTCAACGACCTGGAAACCAAGGCCCAGACCAGTGTTACCGGCGAAGAGGCGTATCAGCTCGCCCGCATCTACACCATCCGCGGCGACGCCGACTCCGCCGTCGGCGCCTACGCCAAGGCCGCCGCCCAGGCACCAGGCAAGTTCTACATCGCCAAAGCGCAAGGCCTTTACCTGAATAAACTTGCGATGAAGAAAGACGCCGAGCCCGTGCTCATCCGGGCGTACCGGCTGAACGACCAGGACGTCGACGTGCAGAACGCCCTGCGAAGCCTCGGCATCGTGCCGGGCCCGAGCCTGAAAGAGACGAATCAGCTCAAACAGCCGATGCTCCCGACCGGTCCGCTGCCGGACTGGCTGAACCGCAACCGCCAGCCGGGCACGCCGGAAACGCCCGCGAACGTGCCGCCCGACACGACGCCGTAAACCGGCGATCCGGTCCAATCCACGTCCCCCGGCACGGCCCAATTCATTGGGCCGTGCCGGTTGTGCGGGCGCGTAGGTGGGTTTGTTCGTTGGGTGGGGCAATCTTCCTCATTGAAACTCATTCTCAATGAGATAGAATCTCGTCATGCCCGCTCCTGAGCATCTTGCCGAGTCGTGTGCGTCGTCCGCCGAAGCCGCCCCATTTTGCTGTGGTGCCAAGACCGCGGGCGTGGCGTGTACGCTCAATCGGCTGGGCGTAAGTCAGTGTGGCACCGTGGTCAGCGTCGGCGGCGACCGCGAACTCCGCCGCCGGCTGATGGAAATGGGCCTGTGCAACGGCACAAAGGTGGAAGTCGTCCGCCGCAGCCCGTTCGGCGACCCGATCGAACTCAAACTCCGCGGCTACTGCCTCAGCCTGCGCGACGAACAGGCCAAGCACGTCTCGGTCGCCTTGGCCGAGTAACCGCCGATGACGCTCCTGAACACGCCTCCCGTCGCCTCCCGCGTCCGCACGATCGCCCTGGCCGGCAACCCGAATTCGGGCAAGACCACGCTATTTAACGCCCTGACCGGCTTGCGTCAGAAGACCGGGAATTACCCCGGCGTGACGGTCGAAAAACGCATCGGCCGCATGAAAGCCGCCGCCAACAGCGGCTCGGCCGACAGTATCGACGTCATCGACCTGCCGGGCACGTATTCGCTCATCAGCGGCTCGCCCGACGAGCGGATCGCCGTCGATGTGCTCTGCGGCCATGTCCAGGGCACGCCCAAGCCCGACGTCACTGTCGCCGTCGTCGATGCCTCTAACCTTCAGCGAAATCTATACTTAGTCAGCCAGCTCGTCGAGATGCGGCTGCCGATGGTCATCGCGTTGAACATGACCGACATCGCCGAGCGCCGCGGCCAGCGGGTCAGCGCCGAACTGCTGAGCGAAAAGCTCGGCGTGCCGGTCGTGCCGATCGTCGCCCATAAGGGGATGGGCGTTGAGCGGCTGAAGTCGGCGGTGCTGCAGGCGGCGGTGCCGGTCGAGCCGGACTGGCCCTTGCCGGATGTCTTTCGGCAGGTGGTGCGGGAGCTGTCGACCTACGTCGATGACTACGCCGGCGAGGCGTCGCTCTCACCGCAAGCCTTGGCCGAGCGGTTAATTGTGGGCGAATACGTGAGCGTAAAGCTGCCGCCGGACCTGGCCGCGTCGGTCGACGCCAAGCGCGCCCTGCTGCACGCCGCCGGCATTGACCCGATGCAGGCCGACGTCGAAGCGCATTACAAGTGGATCGAACTCGTCTCCGACGAAGTCGTCTCCCCGACGGTCGACATCCGCGTGCAAGGCAAGAAGCGGCTGAACGTCCCCGCCGTCGTCGAGCCGGTACACAACAACGTCCGCGTCAACGCCGGCACCTTGGCGTACGCGCCCAAGACGCCGCTGACGGAAAAGGCGGACCGGTTCCTGCTTCATAAAGTCTGGGGGCTACTGAGTTTCGCCGTGATTATGGCGGGCGTGTTCATGGCGATCTTCTTCGCCGCCGCCCCGCTCATGGACGCCTGCGAAGGCGGCGTGAGCTGGCTGGGGACGAAAGTCGCGTCGCAGATGACCGACGGCACGCTCAAAGACCTCTGGACCGACGGCATCGTGGCGGGCGTGGGCGGCGTGATCGTTTTCGTCCCCCAAATCGCCATCCTGTTCGGCCTGCTCGCGATCCTGGAAGACAGCGGCTACCTCGCCCGGGCGGCGTTCTTGATGGACCGGCTTCTCGGCAAAGTCGGCCTGAGTGGCCGGGCATTCGTGCCGCTGCTCAGCGGGTTCGCCTGCGCCATCCCCGGCGTGATGGCCAGTCGTACGATCGCCAGCCCGAAAGACCGGCTGCGGACGATTTTCGTGCTGCCGTTCATGAGCTGCAGCGCCCGGTTGCCGGTCTATGCGTTGTTAATTGGCGCATTTTTCGCGAGTTACGCCTGGTGGATCCAGGGCGGCATCATGCTGGGCCTGTATTTGCTGGGCATTGTCGCGGCGTTCGGAACGGCGTGGGTCTGGAAGAGCCGCAGCCGCGAGGCCGTCAGCAGCTTCATCCTCGAACTGCCGATCTACAAAGTCCCGCAATGGACGACCGTCCTGCGGGTGATGTGGCAGAACACCTGGGCCTTCGTCAGCCGCGCCGGCACGATTATTTTGGCGCTGAGCATCATCTTGTGGGCCCTGACGTACTGGCCAAAGCTGCCGGAAGAACAAGAGAACCAAGCCCGTGCCGCGGCTCCGGACATAGTCGCGCAAAAGATGGCCGATCCGGCATTTGCGGAATCTCTGATTAACGACAAAGCCGTCGCCGACTCCTTCGCAGAACAACAACGGGCTTACTACGAAGCGAATCCGATCAAGCCTGAAGACAATACCCCTGCCCGCGCCGCTCATGATGCCCGGGTTCACAACCTGCATGAACAGATGGCAACGATGTCTGCCACCTTTGAAGGCCTTGGCGAAGCACTGAAAACTGAAGAGGAGCAGGCTGTAAAATCTGCCCAGCTCCGTCACAGCTTTGCCGGCAAGTTCGGGCACTTGATCGAGCCGGCCATCAAGCCATTGGGGTTTGACTGGAAGATGGGCGTAGGGATGGTGGGCGCGTTCGGGCGCGTGAGGTGTTCGTCAGCACGATGGGCATCGTCTATGCCGCGGGCGGTGACGACGAGAACGTTCAGCCGCTCGAAGACGCCATGAAGGCCGACAAATACGCCGACGGCACGCCGGTCTGGCGGCCGCTGGTGGCGATCACCATGCTCATCTGGTTCGTGCTGGCGATGCAGTGCCTGAGCACCGTGGCGATCGTCCGCCGGGAGACGGGCACGTGGAAATGGCCGCTGTTGCAAATCGCGTACATGAATGGACTTGCGTACGTGCTGTGCCTGATCGTGTACCAGATCGGGCACGCGATGGGGTTCTGATTCCCGCGTAGCCGCGAGCTTGCTCGCGGTCTCTGCGATCCGTGTCGACGCGAGCAAGCTCGCGGCTAAACCTGACACGGCGCGCTTCGCGAAGCGTAGAATAAAACGATGCAGAACGTCATCGCCATCCTCCTCGTCCTCGGTTGCGTGCTTTACGTCGGCACGCAGTTGCTCAAAACCGTGCGTGCCGGCACCGGGAAAGCGGGCAAATGCTGCTCGCACGGGTGTGATGCGGGGTCGCCGGTATCGCCGAATTCAGCCGCCACCGCCCCGGCGTCGCCGCGGGAGCAATTCATCTCCGCGGACCTGCTCCGGCGGAAGAAATAGTCGCTCACGGAAAACCCCTCAGACGACCGATAACACGGGTGTGACCTTCGACCCGATCATCGCCAACCCCGGCCGCCTGACGATTCTCACCGCCCTGCTCGGCCAGCCCGCTCAGGACTTTGTCACGCTCCGCGGCAACACGCGATTAACCGACGGCAACCTCACCACGCACGCCCGCAAGCTCGCCAGCGCCGGCATGGTAACGATCGAAAAGACGCCCCGCGCCGGCCGACCCGTCACGACCATCACCCTCACCGACGACGGCCGCGCCGCGTTCGAACGGCACGTGACCCAGCTCACCGAATCCATCCGCCACCCGCAACCGGTGCTCGACGCCAGCCCCGTCGCCAGTGCCCAGGCCGACGACTGGATCGACTAAACCCATATTCCAAACAGACTTCCCCGGCAGGCCCACTTTCAGTGGGCCTGTTTCTTTTTTGCGTTTTTGCGCCGCAATCTTCACTCGCTCAACGCCTTTTGCGCCAATGCGTATCGCCTTTACACACGCAGCGGAGGCAGGAGATGTCAGAGAAACAGTTTTCCCGTCGACAGGCACTCGCATTCGCTGGCGCGGCGGCGACCGCGTTGGCGTTCCCGTGGTCGCGTCACGCGGTCGCCCAGTCCACCCAACCCGCCGCCGCCGCCAAGCCCGTCGAAGAGCGTCGCTTCAAAATCGCGGGCGACGATCTGTTTCTCAATAACAACCGCCAAAAGATCAAATCCTTCAAAATCGCCCAAAAAGCCGGTCTCGACGGCATCCAACTCGACATGGGCGGCCTGCCCAAAGACGCGGCCACCGGCAAGCAGTCGCTCAAAACCACGCTCCGCGACCCGGCAGTGCGGCAGCAGTTCCTGGACGAATCGAAAAAGACCGGCGTTCGCATTGCTTCCATGGCGTGGTTCGCGATGTACGCGCACGTGTACGCGAACATGGACATCGCCGTGGAGGTCGGCCACGAATGGATCGAAACGATCAGCCAGATGGGCTGCCAACTCGGTTTCATGCCGCTGATGACCAAGGACGGCACGCTCGCCGAGCCGGAACACGGTGAGGTATGGAAGAAAACCGTCGGGGTCTTCAAAACCATCGCCCCCGCCGCCGAAAAAGCCGGCGTGGTGCTCGGCGTGGAATCGAACCTCGACGGCGACGGCTACAAAAAGTTCCTCGACGCCGTCGGCTCGCCTGCCGTGCGGGCGTTCTACAACCCGGGCGTTGGCTTAGGTGATTACAAATACGACGTTTACGCCGACCTCAAGTCACTCGGGAAGGATCGCATTGCCGCGCTGCATCTGGAGCAGGGATCGGTCGCGCCGGAAACCTTCGAACGCCGCCTGGGCGACGGCCTGATCAACTTCCCGAAGCTCCGCGACACCCTCCTCGACATCGGCTGGGGCGGCTGGATGAGCATCGCCCGCTCTCGCCTCAAAGGCACCACCAGCGCTGACACAAACATGCGTGCGAACGGGGATTACGTCCGCTCGATCTTCCCCGAATAGTTCACGGAGTTTGTCTTAGTTCGCCACGCTGCAACGCAGTTGCTGATCTTTTCGTGTGCGTGTCACACCGGAAAAGAACAGCAACTGCGTTGCAGCGTGGCGCGTTTGTTGCACAAGTCGGCGTTTCCGGCGGCTCATTTCCCACAAATTACCACTAATTATTTTTAGAATTGCATTGCACGCGGCAGTTCGCCGCAGTAGAGTGAGGGTATCAATTCATTGCCGCCATCTGCTGGCGGCTAGCGCGGAAGATAAAGGGTTTTGCGGAGGAGAGTTATGATTCGGTTTGGCACAGGCCGGGTATTGACTTTGGCGACCGTAGGGGTTGTGACGGTTGCAGGAGCTGCGAACGCGGCTCAGTACTATTTCGGGGGCTATGACGCCACCAACAGCGTGCAAGGAACGCCGGACGCACCGGCGACCAGCCCGTTCGTGGTGTCGGGGCAGACGACCTTCTATTCCGACGCCGCCGGCACCTCGCCGAACGCGGCCGGCACGGGGTTTGTCACCGCCAGCGACACCTCCGCAGAACTCGTCCTCGGCGGCGGGCCGACCGCGGCGAACTACATCGCCAGCACGCCCAGCAGCACCGGCACGGTCGCCATCCGCGGCATCGCCCTGACGAGCACCAATCCCGGCCAAAATACCCTGAATCTCGGATTCACCAGCGGCGGCCGGTACTCCATCGCGTCGGGCGGCTCGGGCCTGTTCGGCGTGGGCATTACGCTCAACGGCACGAGCGACTGGCTGATCGCCAACGGCGGCGCCGCCAACTCGCCCATTCGCCTGCAGAACAGCGCCAGCATCAGCGGCTCGGGCACGGGCACGCTGACCATCCCGTTCAACATCGCCAACAGCTCCGGCGGGCCCAGCCTCACCGTCGCCCTGCCGAACGGTAAGCTCGTTCTCAGCGCCAATAACGACTTCGGCTCGAACAGCGGCACCGCGGCCGGACAATTCACGCTCAGCAGCGGCACGGTCGATTTCCAGTCCGCCCGGCCGTTCGGCGTCGCCCGGAACCAGGTCCGCCTCAACGGCGGCACGCTCACCAGCAGCACCGGCACGACGATGTCGACCGTCTACACCGGCACCGCCCAAACCGGTGCACAGGGCGGCATTCTCATCGGCGGGAATCTCACCTTCACGGGGGCCGTCAACTGGAGCCTCGGGACGAGCACCGTCAACCTCACCGGCAACCGAACGATCACCGCGAACACGGCCGGCACCACCGGCACGACCATCGCCGGCGTCCTCGGCGATAACGGCGGCGCGTTCGGCCTCACCGTCGCGGCGGCCAGCACCGGGAAACTCACACTCACCGGGGCGAACACCTACACCGGCACCACCACCATCGCCGGCGGCACACTCGCCCTGGGCGCCAACGCTCAGGCCCCCGTTTTCACCGGGGCGGGTGGTGCCGACCTTCAAGGCGGCAAGTTGCTGCTCGATTACACCGGCGGCAGCAGCCCGGTCGCCAGTGTGAAATCCATCCTCGACCTCGGCTACGCCGGCAACTTCGCCACCGGCCAGATCAAGAGCACCACGCTTGCCGCCGGCCGAACCATCGGTTACGGCGATAACGGCACCGACACCGTCACCCTGCGAATCACCCTCGCCGGCGACGCCGACCTCGACGGCGACGTCGACTTCAACGACTTCCTCGTCCTCCAGAGCAAGTTCGGCCAGGCCAATACCCGCTTCGATGAAGCCAACTTCAACTACGACGGCTTCACCGATTTCAACGACTTCCTCGCCCTGCAGGCCAACTTCGGCCAGAGCGTCACCGGCGACGAAGTCGCCTTCACCTCGGCCCAGGTCGCGGCGATGACCGCCTTCGCCAGCGTCGTCCCCGAACCGGCCAGCCTCACGCTGATCGGCATGGGCGCGGCAGGCCTCCTGGGCCGCCGGCGTCGTTAGTTCGCCGTTCCCACTCTGTTTCTCCAGTCCCGACCGCCGCGGCGAGGCACGGTGCCCGCCGCGGTGATTTTTTAATCGAGCACAATGAACTTCGACCGCGCCTGCTGTTTCACATACGTGCGGGTGATGTCGAGCGTGGTGCGGTCTTCGGTCGGCTTGCCGTGCGCGCTCAGCCAGCGCTGGCTGCGTTCGAAAAACTCATCAAACCCCGTCGGCGACATCGGCCCGGCGAAATAGGTGTCCCGCCGCACCGGGATTACACGACAGAGCGGATCGCCCTTTTTGATTTCGATCCGTTTTTCCTTCGGATTCAACTCCAGCACCGCGTGCCAGGGATAGCTCGCCGGGTACCAGTCGGTATCAACGATCGCCGACCAGACCCGCCACGGCTTCCAGAGATTCGGCACTTCCGTCATCAGCAGCAGTTCGTTCGGGTCAGTCTTCAGGAATAGAAAGCTGCTGACTTTCACCTGGTTGCGGATCTGCTCGAACACGTTGTCCGAAATCGGGTGCGGCACGGTCTGGCCCTTCGCCCAGAACCAGGCGTATTGCTGGCTCAGCGGCGCCACCTCGGCGTCTTCGTGCGGGGAATAGTCGAAATCACTTTCGATGACGATGTCTTCTTCCACGCACCAAGTGCCGTCGCGTTTTTTGAGAAACGTGACGTCGAAATTCGCGAGGATGTCGTAGCCGAACGCATTGGCGGCGCGCAGCGGCGGGCACTCCTCCGGCCACCCTTTGCCGGCACCGCGCTTTTCGTACACATCGCGGCCAGGCACGAGGCCGAAGAGTTCCTGGCGGAATTTCTGGAAATGGAGCATCACAGGCAGTTTACTGGCAAGCGCGGGCAAAAGATCGGGGCGAAATCGCGGTCTGTTGACGGCCCACTCGCGGCGTCGTATAGTGTCTGCCCATCGCGTCGGGGATGAAATCCCGGCAGCCCTTCACTGGGAACGCGAGGTCGGCCCCATCGTCTAGTGGCCTAGGACACCGCCCTTTCACGGCGGCGACATGGGTTCAAATCCCATTGGGGTCAATCGCACAAGGCCCGGCAGGAATCGCTTCCTGCCGGGCCTTTTGCTTTTCCTGGCAGAACCTGGCCGCCGTCAGGCCGGTTCTTCTTCGGGTTCAGGGGCGTTGTTCGCGCAAAGGGCTTGAAGTAACTCCCGTTGCAGCCGCGGGTGGTGCCGGGCGAGCTTGTGAATCGCCTGGTCGATCAGCACCAGTTCGTGGTCACTGAGCGCGAGGGTGACATTGCCGAGCGTGACGTAGCTCGTGCCGTGTTCACAGCGGATGATTCGGACATGCGAAATCGGGTCAGCAGTCTGGCACATCAGGATGCTCCTTTTCTGCACTTCTAGCGAGCGCTAACTGAATTCGGCGTGACGACGCGGACGGCTTCGATCAGGTCGACCTGCTTGCGGCGCATGGCGCCGCCGATCACCAGCACGCGGTCGCCGTCGGGGACGAGTCGGTGCACGATGCGTGGCGTAGTCTTGGCGATGAGTTCCCACTGGCTGGCGTCGTCGCTGAGTCGCAGCAGTGAGCCATCGCCGACGCTGACGAACAGTCGGTCGCCGTTCACGCACGCCGCCGGGCTGAAGCCGTTCATATTGGGGCTCGGCAGCTTCGGGCCGGTCGTCCACTCGCCGGTAGCGGTGTCGAAGACGTTCACCTCAAGGCTGGGCTTGTTGTCGCTGTCGAATCCGCCGATGGCGTAGATCTTTTTGTTGTACGCCGCCGCGATCAGGGCTCGGCGTTTGAACGGCTGTTCGAGCTTTTGCCAAGTTGCGGCTTTGTCGTTCAGGTCGAGCGAGAGCATTTGCTCGGGCCAGGTGGCGTCGCCGCTCTTGCCGCTGAGCGTCCAGCCGCCGAGGACGAAGAGTTTGCCGTCGATGACGACGACATCGTGCGAACTGCGAGGCTCGGGCAACGCGGCGAGTTGTGACCAGGCCTTGGTGGCGGGGTCGAAGAGGCTGACGTCGTTGACGCTGACGATTTGCTCGGCGTCGCCTTCCTTGTTTTGCGGGCTCATGCCGCCGATGCGGTAGACGCGGCCGTCGTACGCCGCCAGGTTCATCCCCTGCAGGTGCGGGCCGGCCGGGAGGGTTTCCCAGGTTCTGCCCTCGGCGAGGTTCAGGCGATGGAACTGGCCACTGACGCTCTTGGTGTCGTAGTTATGCGTGTCAGCGGTGTGGCCGCCGTAGACGTAAAGGTAGCCATCGACGCCGACAGCGCCGAAGCTGCTGGCCGGCTCGGGCATGGGCGTGAACGCTTCGACTTTCAGCAGCGGCACGCTCGGCGCGGTCGCCGGCATCGTCGCGGGCGAAGCGGTGGCGACCGCGCCGGCGGATTTGGCGGGCGTGCCAATCACAAGCGTGGCGTAGCGGCGGATTTCCTCGTACGCCTTCCCGTTCAACTCGCCCTTGGCCGGCTGCACATTGCGTGCCCAGAAGCCGAGGCGGCCGGCCTGCTCGATGACCGGCGTAAGGCCGTCGGCGTCGGTGGCGTATTTGTCTTCTTCGCCGTTCTCATCCACACAGACGACTTCCCCGCCCGCCACCGGTTTGCCGTCGGCGAGTAATTTCATCCGCATCACGCCCGGCACGCCGACCGGGACGATTTCCACCGGCGCCCGCCCGCCGAGCGTGGCCTTCTCGTCGAACGCGTTGCCGACGATCGCTTTGGGGTAATATCGCAGCCAGTTCGGCTTGGCATCGCCGCGTTGCATCACACCGAGATCGACCTGCCCGTAGATCACGCGCGGCGAATCGCCGAGCTGAACGCGCAAGGCATTCGTGCCGGCATTGCTCATCGCCAGTGGAGTCTCCTTGCCGGCGGAGTCCTGGAGCGTGAGACGCAGCGTCTTGTTGAGCATCTGCACCGGAACGCCGTCAGCGGGTTTGAGCGATTCACTCAGCATGACGCTGGCGCTTTGATTACCGGCGTCGGGCACGACGAACACCATGTGCGCGCGAACCGACTGAGTAACGAACAAACACGCGGCAGTGACGGCAGAAAGAACAAGGCGTTTGCGAAGCATGGGAATGATCCTCTCGGAAAGAATAGGTTACTTAAATTCGCTGTAGTCGGGCGTCGTGGATTTCGGTGCCCAGAGCCGCATGTCGGCCAGTTCGTCGGGCCGCATCATGGCGGCGTGACCGTCGAAAAATCCGGTGGCGACGCTTTTGGTGTACCACCCCGCCGGCAGGCCGATGATGGCGTCGGGATACTTCGATTGCGCGACGCCGCCGACCACACTCCACATCGCGGTGGCCTTCCACCAGGGCGGCATGAGGTAGGCGTAGCCGAGCTTGTCGCCGGGATTGCTTTGCACTTGGACGAATAGCAATCGGCGAAAACGATTTGTTCGGTCGGGCGATGAATTTCAGACGCCTTGAACGCGACATGTTTGCCGACGTTCGGCATGTAATTCGAGGGCGCGGAAGGATTGCTGACAAAGCCTTCATTATCTTTGTGCCCGCCGAGGAAGGCGGCGTTGAGGCCGTAGGTCGGGTTCAGGCTCAGCGTGTACGCCTTTCCTTCGACGGTGCCTGTCGAATCGCCTTTCTGTGGCAATGCGGGCAGTTGAGCGTGGGCGTGAAGAATAGGCCAGATATTCGGCAGGTATCGCGCCAGCCGCCACGGGTAGCGGGTGGCGACGATGCTGCTGAGCGAGGTGCCGGTGATCGGCTCCTCGGCCCGGATCGTCTGGCCGTTGATATTGCCGTACGGGTAACCGTAGAGCAGTTGCCCGCGGTTATCGGTGTGGTACGCCGAGTACGCCATCAGCAACTGCCGGAGATTGCTGATGCTGCGCGCCTCCTGCGCCGCCCGGCGGCACTTGTTGAGCGCCGGCAGCAGGAGACTGATCAGCACCGCGATGATGCCGATCACGACAAGCAATTCCACGAGTGTGAAGGCGTGGCGACGCGTTTGATGACGAGCCATGACGGTGCCCGGGTTCGTGAAGAATGACCGAGGCGCTCCCCGTGCGGGAGCGGGCCGAAGGAGCGGGCGGGCGGTTTCGACCGCCGGTGCCGTACGCTTCACCGAGTTCGGAGAAGAGTGCCCGTCCTCCGGCCCACTCCCGCAGGGGAGCGCCAAAGAACGCCTTAGCGGCTACGACGACGCAGCAGTCCCGCGCCCGGTAGCGCTAGCCCGGCGATGGCGGTCGGTTCGGGGACGCTGGCGACCGTCAGCGTGTCGACGCGAGCGCCGACCTGGCTCGACGACGAACCGGCGGCGGCGTAGCTCAGCGTGTAGCCGGCGGCGCTCGGGAGGTTGTCCCAGGTGACGACGTAGGTGTTCGTCGCGCCGAGCCGCTGCCGGCGGTGGTGAGTTCCACGCTGCTGGCGAGCACCGGCGTGCTGCTGCCGTCCGCCAGAGCGAAGAAACTCGCCGCGTTCAGGCCGTTACCGAGCGTTTGGGTCTGGAGAACAATGTCCGTGACGCCGTCAGCGAGCGTCGGCGTCGGGACCGTGACTTCCGGATTCACGACCGCACTGAACGAATAGATGCGGCCCAGCGGCGGCGTGCCGATGAGGAACGCGCCGTCGGTGGCGGCGGTGCTGTCGCGGTAGTTCGGCGTGCCGGCGGTGTTGGTCACCGAGGTCGCCGCGTTCGGGCCGGCGACGCTGCTGAAGCCTTCCCATTGTTGGAATGTGGTGTCGGCCTGACCGAAAAAGCTCGGGGCCGGGAATGTGACAGCGAATGCCTGCGAGGCGACCGACACGGCGGCTAAACCGATGACTGCGAGCGAACCGAAACGCATACGTCTTCCCTGCGGCGCGGGGGCCGCGGTAATCACGTTCGGCGGGCCGGGCACCGCCGCGGGCGACTTCGCCTGCGGGTTCATCAGTGCCGGCCGCGCCGGACGCGTGGAAGACGACCGGGGACCGATCGCACGACAGACACGCCCTGCTGCGGGTATGATCCGAATCGTGCGGCGATCGTCCGATCGTCGCCAACCCGGGCCGTCGGCCGTGCTTGTCCAGAGAACGCCGGCGGCCCTTTTTCTTACTTCAATACAATTGAGACTAAGTCTCATTCTCTAAAAATCAAGGCGCGTTGGGGAATCGGTTTGACGCACACCCCTTCCGCCGGGGCTCGATCCGTGAAAATGACTGTGCTTTCTGCCGGGCTGGACTACACTTGCGACATGACGCCCGCCGCCCGCACCCCGACGCTCCTGGCCGCCGCCCTGCTGATCACCGGCTGCGGCATCGCGCGAAATGCGTACTACAACGCGTGGGAAAAGTTCGGCTACGCCAAGCGCGAGCGCCTGGCCGATAGCGTCAAAGCCGCCCGCGATGAGCAGGACGGCGCCAAGACGCAATTCACCAGCGCCCTCGACCAGTTCAAGCAGCTCACGAACTTCCAGGGCGGCGATCTGGAGGCGATGTACAACAAGCTCAAGGGTGAATACGACACCTGCTCGGGCAAGTCAGACGCCGTGAAAGGCCGCATCCAGACGGTGCGGAATGTGGGGTCGTCCCTGTTCAGCGAGTGGTCCGGCGAGATCGGGCAAATCCAGGACGAAAGCCTGAAAAACTCGAGCCAATCACTCTTCGACAAGACCAAGGCGGACTACGACAGCATGCTCACCCGCATGGACGCCGCCGCCGCCAGCATGCAGCCGGTGCTGACGAAGTTCAACGACCGCGTGCTCTACCTGAAATCGAACCTCAATGCCCAGGCGATCGGCAGCCTGGCGGGCAAAGAGGCGGAGCTCGGGAAGGACATCGACGAGCTGGTCAAACAAATGCAGGCCAGCATTACCGAGGCCGACCAGTTCATGGCGAAGCTCAACGCCAAATAGTTTCAAATCCCGCCGAAATAGCGAGGGGAAATCCTACGAAAATTGTGAATTTTCCGCGCGGCCGTTCACCGGGCGGCTGGTATATTGCATTGATCGGAGCGCCCCGTTTCCGGCGGTGCTTCGCGGAGAGAGAGAACCGGTCGGGGGGATTACCGGCCATATCTTTTGTTTCGATTTGGGGTGAGAAAATGCGTTTTGGCTCGATTCAGCAGTTTGCTGTGGTGGCGGTGTCCGCCCTGGCGCTCTCGACCGCGGCCCAGGCCGTGCCGTTGTACGCACTGAGCACTGACAACGACATCTTTACAATCGATTCCGCGGCCCCGGGCACCATTCTCGGCGGTGCGTCGATCACCGGCATTCAGCCGAACGAGAAGATCGTCGCCATCGACGTCCGCCCCAGTACCGGCCAGCTTTACGGCGTCGGTTCGAGCAGCCGCCTGTACACCATCAACCCCACGACCGGCGTCGCCACCGCCGTAGGCCCGCAGTTCAGCACGCTGGTTTCGGGCGTGAATTACGACATGGATTTTAATCCGAATGTCGACCGCATCCGCCTGATCAGCGATGCCGACCAGAACCTGCGAATCGACCCCAACACCGGCACCGTTGCCGCCGTTGACACCGTACTCAGTTACCCCAGCGGCCCGAACCCGAACGTCGCCGGCATCGCTTACTCGAATAACGTCGCCAATGCCGCCAGCACTTCGCTGTACGCGATCGACTCGGGCACAGACATGCTCGCGAGTATCGCCAGCCCCAATGGCGGCGTGCTGACGAACGTCGGCGCGCTCGGCATTGACGTCACGTCGGTCCTCGGGTTCGACATCTACACCAACGGCGGCGACACCGCGTTCGCCGCCATGCAGTCGACCAGCAACATCAACAGCCTGCTCTACTCGATCAACCTCGGCACCGGTGCCGCCACGCTGCTGGGCTCGATCGGCGGCGGGTTCGTCGTCCGCGACATCGCCGCCGTCGTCCCCGAACCGGCCAGCCTCGCCGCCCTCGCCGCCGCCGCCGCCGGCCTGCTCGGGCGCCGCCGTCGGGTCTGACCGGGCGGGAATAAAACAACTCGAAAGGCCCGGCAGCGAGGAAAGTCGCAGCCGGGCTTTTTGTTTGAGCGATTTGCGAGTCGTCGCTGCGACGAAGTTTCAATTCACAAGCAATTGATTGATTTGTTCCCACGGCGGCCCGAATTTCCTATACTCTGCCCCCCGTCGCCAACCGCGCCGGCTTTTGCGAAGCACCACTATGGGTAAACCGACAGGATTCAAGGAATTCACCCGCGAAACCCCCAAGAAGCGGCCCGCCGAGCTGCGCGTGCTCGACTGGGACGAGATCTATCTCGAATTCCCCGAAGACAAGCTCCGCAAACAGGGCGCCCGCTGCATGGACTGCGGCGTCCCCTTCTGCAACAACGGCTGCCCGCTCGGCAACCTCATTCCCGACTGGAATGACCTGGTCTACCGCGGCAAGTGGCGCGAAGCCTTCGAAGCCCTCTCCAAGACCAACAACTTCCCCGAATGGACCGGCCGCGTCTGCCCGGCCCCGTGCGAGGAAGCCTGCGTGCTGTCGATCAACGACAAGCCCGTCGCCATCAAAACCGTCGAACAGTCCATCAGCGACAAGGCCTGGAAGGAAGGCTGGGCGCAAGTCGCCGCGCCCAAGACCCGCACCGGCAAAAAGGTCGCCGTCATCGGCAGCGGCCCCGCCGGGCTGGCGGCCGCGGAACAGTTGAACAAAGCCGGCCACAACGTTGTCGTTTTCGAACGCGCCGAGCGGCCGGGCGGTTTGCTGCTGTACGGCATTCCGGACTTCAAGATGGACAAGCGCACCGTCCATCGCCGCATCGACGCCATGAAAGCCGCCGGCATTGAGTTCCAGTGCAACGCCGACGTCGGCAAAACCGTCACCGTCGACCAGCTCCGCAAGCAGTTCGACGCCATCATCATCGCCACCGGTGCCACGAAGGCGCGTGACCTGCCGATCCCCGGCCGCGAGTTGACGGGCATCCACGTCGCGATGAACTACCTCCCCCAGCCGACGCAGGAAAACCTCGGCGACGCCATTTTCGCCGAGCAGAAAATCGACGCGAAGGATAAGCACGTCGTCATCGTCGGCGCCGGCGACACCGCCGCCGACTGCCTCGGCACGGCCCACCGGCAGAAGGCGGCCAGCGTCACGCAGCTGAACATTTATCCGAAGCCGCCCGACGAGCGCGACGACAACACCGCCCCCTGGCCCTACTGGCCAAACGTCTACCGCGTCAGCCCCGCCCATGAAGAAGGCGGTGCCCGCGAATGGTCGGTCCTCACCAAGGGCTTCCGCGGCGAAAACGGCCAAGTCACCCACATCCAGCTCGCCCGGCAGGAAGTCGTCGAAATCCGCAACGGCAAACAGATCATGCGCGAAATCCCCGGCACGGATTTCGAACTCCCCTGCGACCTCTGCCTGCTCGCCATCGGCTTCAGCGGGCCGGAGCCGGAAGGCATCATCAGCCAGCTGAACCTGGAAACGGATAACCGCGGCAACATCGTCGTCGACGAGACCTACGCCACCAGCGTCCCCGGCGTCTACGCCACCGGCGACTGCCGCCGCGGGCAAAGCCTGGTCGTCTGGGCCATCAGCGAAGGCCGCTGCTGCGCCGCCGGCGTCGACGAAGCCCTGATGGGCAAGACCGATCTGCCGAAGCTGAAGTTGTTCTGATTTCTATGTAACTTTACGACGCGATTCTGTTACGTATTATGTAACAAATGAGTCGACGCCAGCCCCCGATTGAGAGAGCGATCCTGCTAAAGCTCTTTTGGCGGAGTCGCTCGCCGGCCAGTGATGTTGCCAAAGAGTTCACGGTTTCACGTCAGCTAACCAGCCGGTATCTACGTCAATTGGCTGCCGAGCAGATTGTTACCAGTGAGGGGTCGGGGCGTTGGACCCGATACCAACTGCATTTCAATAAGGAATTTGAGCACTTATACCGCTTAGATAGCGGAATCCGTGAAGACACCGTCTCGGTCACAAACATCACATCTATTCAAAGACCTGGACGACGAAACGCAGTCGATTTGCCACCACGGCTTGACCGAGATGTTCAACAACGCACTCGATCACTCCGCCAGTGAAACCGTTCGTTTAGCGATCTCACGTACGGCAATTAGTATCCGCATCCAAATCAAAGACGATGGTATTGGAATTTTTCAGCGGATCGCCCTGGGGCTCAATCTGCCCGATGCCCGATCTTCACTCCTAGAACTCAGCAAAGGGCGAACGACCACCGATCCCAAACGGCACACCGGCGAAGGCGTCTTTTTCACATCGCGCATGTTCGACCGGTACATGATTCGGTCCGGCGATTTGCTCTTTTACCACCGCATCGAAGAAGACGACTGGCTTGTTGAGGATAAAGCGAATTCGATCGTTGGCACCCGCATTACGATGGACCTGATTTTGCCGGCCCAGCGAAACATGACCGAAGTCTTCCAGCGTTACAGCAGCGGCCCTGACGAACACCGCTTCTCAAAAACCCATGTTCCGATTCGTTTGGCGAATTTCGGGCATGACGCGTTGATTTCGCGGTCTGCCGCGAAGCGAGTCCTGGCAAGGATCGATAAATTTGATGAAGTAATGTTGGACTTTGATGGTGTCAAAGTCATCGGGCAAGGTTTCGCTGACGAGATTTTTCGAGTGTTTTCAAACGAACATCCGAAGACGAAGCTCGTCGGCATTAACATGAACGCGCAGGTGACTTCCATGGTGAATCGAGCTCAATCTCGTCGCGATGAAGATGAACCAACGCTATTCTAGTTGCGTAGCTTGATCAATCCGCCCATGCCGAATACTTCCAGGCCACTCTTGTATTCGGCACGGTGAGGCCTGCGTTACTACATTGGGTATCAAGCCTTCGCCCGCAGTCGCGCGTTTTCTGCTTCGAGTTCCGCCAGTCGGTCGCGTAGTGGCTTTACCGCGGCGTTGATCTCGTCTTCTGTGAACCGCGGCGTGATGTGCTGCGGGCAGTTCCAGTCGAACGCCTCAAGACGCAGGCGGAAGACGCGTTCGATCTTGGCCGGGTAGTCGGCGTCGGTGACGGCTTGCGTGAGGGCGGGATCGTCGGTCGTCGCCAGCACGGTCACATGGGCGTAAATCTTAAGTCGGGCCCGGGCGGCGTAGTCGATGAGGAACAGGCACGCGCGGTCGTCCGCATTGAGGTTGCCGGTGCTGATGTACTGGCGATTCCCGCTGTAGTCGGCCAGGGCGAGCGTGCGGTCGTCGATCATCTTGAGAAACCCGTGAGGCCCGCCCCGGTGCTGCACGTACGGCCAGCCGGTTTCTGACACGGTCGCGATGTAAAAACTGTCCCGCCGGGCGATGAACGCGGCCTCGTTCTCCGTAAACCGGTCGAACTCCCGATGCCCTTTGAAGTTTCGCCAGTGTTGATCGACGCCCATCGTCGCCTGCACGGCTTCCACGCTGGGCGTCACCGCGATCTTGAGAAAGCCATAGGACATGGCCCCAGTTTATCGCCCACGACCGGTCGAGAAAGGCACATCGCCTGCCGGCACCGGCTGCCCAGCCCGAAGCCGTTGGGAAAACGCCCCGCCGCTTTTGTTGATCTTAAGACGGCCCGCCACGGACACGGAAGCGGACAAACTACAGCACCCCAAACACAGTCAGGGAAATAACTTACGGGAGAATCCGTCTCTCGGTGAGGTTATCCCTGCGAGGCCGCCTGTCGATATTGAAAGTACGGAGGCATCGGGCGGCGGGTAAATCCCCCTTTTGTGCCGACGGGTCGGAATTTTACGTCAGGGAACACAATTCGAGATGCGCATGGGGCCAGTCGGGTTCGCCATGCGTTGGCTGCGGAAGGGAATGGGTATATGACCATCGGAAAGCGCTTGAACCTGGGCTTCGCAACCCTTACCGGTTTACTCGTCGGCGTCGGCGGGTACGCCACGTGGGAACTGCGCCACATCAATCAGATTTCTGACCGCATCGTCATCGACTGCCTGCCCGGCACGAGCCTGGCGGGGCTGATCGACAGCAAAACGCACGCCTGCTTCGGACTGATCGGGCAGATCGCGCTCGACAACAACTCCGAAGACATCAAACCGCTCGTCGAGAAACGCCTGGCCGTCCTCAAAGAGATCCGCCAGGCGGTAGAAGATTACAACGGCACGGTCACCCAGGCGGCAGACCGCGCGAACTTCGATCTGCTTAAGGCTCGCCTCACGGACTATGTCCCCAAGGCGGACCGCGTGGTCGAACTGGCGTACCAAGGGAAACACGAAGAGTCGCGCGCCTACTACCAGAATACCGCCGCCGGTGCCGCCGCGAAGTTGTTCGAACAGACCGAAGTCCTCTCCGACTGGAACCGCCGTGAAGGCGAATCCAGCGGCAAAGCGATCGCGGAGACCGTCAGCCGCGCCACGACGAACTTGTGGGTCGCCCTGATCACCTCGGCGGCCGGCGCGACGGTGCTCAGCGGCCTGCTGTCCACGCGGCTGCGTCGTACACTGGCGACGATCACGGACACCCTCGAAGCCGCCGCCGACCAGACGCGCACCTCGTCCCAGCAGGTCGCCGCGTCCAGCCAAACGCTGGCGCAGGGCGCCAGCGAACAGGCGGCGAGCCTGGAGGAAACCAGCGCGTCTCTGGAAGAGATGAGCTCCATGACCAAACAGAATGCCGACACCGCCCAGCAGGCGAGCGTGCTGACGGCGCAAGCGAAATCGGTCAGCGACAAGGGCAATACGTCCATGTCCCGGATGAGCACCGCGATTGCCGACATCCAGAAGTCTGCCGCGGAGACCGCCAAGATCATTAAGACGATTGATGAGATCGCGTTCCAGACGAATTTGCTCGCCCTGAACGCCGCCGTCGAAGCCGCCCGAGCGGGTGAGGCAGGCAAAGGGTTCGCGGTCGTCGCGGAAGAAGTGCGCAACCTCGCCATGCGTTCCGCCGAAGCCGCCAAGAACACCGCGGCCCTGATCGACGGCAGCGTGACGAACGCCAAGAACGGCGTCATCATCGCCACCGAAGTCGCCACGAATCTGACGCAGATCACCGACACCAGCACGAAGGTGAACGCCCTCGTCGCCGAGATCGCCGCCGCCTGTCAGGAACAGAGCAGCGGCATCGGGCAGGTGGCGGAATCCACGCAGCAGATGGACAAAGTCACGCAGAGCAACGCCGCGACCGCCGAGGAAGCCGCCGCCAGTGCCGAAGAACTCAACACCCAGAGCGATCAACTGCAAAGCGTCGTCCGCGAGTTGATCGAACTGGTCCGCGGCCCGGGCCACACACCGCAGGCCGAACGCCAGACGGCCGCCCCCGTGCAACGCCGTCCGGAACCTCTGGCACGTCCGGTCGCCCGCCCGAAGGCGAACAAACACCAGTCCCCGACGCTGAAGCACGACTTCGGCGACTTCAACCTCGCGGCATGAAACAGCCCGCCCGCGGCCCCCGGCAAAACACCGGGGGCCGCGGGCGTTTTGCCGGGCATAGCCGGCCCTGCCCGTTGGGTTACCCGCCGATCGCGTGCTTCACGGCGATCATTTCCACCGCCGCGTCGGCGGAGTTGATGCCGCCGTGGCTGTGGGTGCCGCCGGCGCGGTCTTTGGCTTGTTGTTCGGTGTTGGTGGTGAGGACGCCGAAGACGATCGGCACGCCGGTCTGCAGCCCGACCTGGTTGATGCCGCGGGCGGCCTCACCGGCGACGTAGTCGAAGTGCGGCGTGTCCCCGCGCACCACGCAGCCGAGGCAAACCACCGCGTCGCAACCCGCCTCCGCCAGCCACTTCGCCGCGACCGGCAGTTCGAACGCGCCCGGTACGCGGTGGACGAGAATGTTCGCTTCCGAAACACCGCGTTCTTTGAGGCGTTCCACGCAGCCGCGGAGCAGTTCGTCGACGATGTCCGCGTTCCACCGGGCGGCCACCACGCCGACGCGGGTGCTGGCAGGAAGCGTGACGGGAACGGCGATCGGGAGATGCGTGCTCATTTCGGGAGTGTCGAGTGTCGAGTGGCGAATGTCGAGTGGCGGGAAGTGACGAATGACGATTGAGTGAATGACGATTGGAATCCATCGATCCGGCATTCGTCACTCGACAATCGTCATTCGTCATTTCTTCCTCACTCGACATTCGCCACTCGACACTCGACACTCTCCCCCGTGTTACCGCGCCTGCTTAGCCTGCTTCAGTTCACCCGTATCGCGTTGGTCTTTACCGCTATCGGCGACGGGTGGGCGGCGTTGCTCTTGCACAAGCGGGCGACCGGGGCGGCGATCACGGTGCCGCAGGCCGTTGCGATGACGGTAGCGTCGGCGGCGTTGTACACGTTCGGGATGGCGATGAACGACCTCATCGACCGCCGGCGCGACAGCCGCATCGCGCCCGGCCGGCCGTTGCCGTCGGGAAGATTGAGCGTGCGGTCGGCCAAACTGGTCTGCGCGGGGCTGTTCGCCATCGCCGTCGCGGCGGGTTTGGTCATTACCCGGCTCAGCACGCACGGCTGGGAAGGATTGGCCGTGCTGGGCGTGACGCTCGGGCTGATCGCGTTCTACGACTTCGCCGGCAAATACCTCGTGGCACCGGGCCTGCTGACGCTGGGCCTCATCCGCGGCTGCCATGCGTCGATCGCTTCGCCGCAACTGTTCATCCCCTGGCACCCGATCGTGCTGCTCGTCCACGTGACGCTGCTTTCGACCGTCTGCTACCACTTGGAAGGCAAACGCCCGCGGCTGACACTGCGGCACTGGCTGGCGGTGCTGGCGGGCCTGGCGGCGGCGGTGGCGGCGATCGTGGCGGTGCCGCTCTCCCGACTGCCCGACGGCGCGGACTGGCGGCAATCACTATTCGTCGACCGCACCCTCCTCGACGTCGGCGTGAGCGGCGTGGCGTTCGTGCTGCTGGCGGTCACCATCCGCGTCCGCCACAACGACGCCCGCGCCGCCGGCCGACAGATCATGCTCTACGGGCTGCTCTGGCTGATCGTCTACGACGCCGTGTTCGTCTTCGGATATGCTTCGGGCGTCTGGGCGGCGGCGGTGCTGGCGCTGCTGCCGATGGCGCTGCTCAGCGTCCAGGCGATGCGGGCATGGTCGAAGATTGTTGAACTGAGCCAAAAACCGCAGTACCAGCGGGCGCGTTGAGTGCCGACCGGCGGTTATCGGTCGGCGATGTAACTTGCGGGGGACGATAACTATGCGGCGTTTGACACCCTTTCATGCGAGTTCTACATTCGACTTCATGATGCGACGGGCGGTTCTATTGGGAGCGATGCTCGCGGCGGCCGGTTGTGCAGGCCGGCAGACGCCGCCCGTTCCGAAGCCGTCCCAGGAAGCCGAATTCTTCGCCCCCAGTGCGATGAAGCTGTCGCCGGTCTTCACGAAAGTGAGTGACTTCGACGGCGACCACGACCCGGACGGCGTTGAAGCGGTCGTCGAACTGCAGGACCGCTTCGGCGACCCGACCAAAGCCGCCGGCCGCATCCTGTTCCAGATTTACCGTTTCGCCCCCGCGAACCCCGATCCGCGTGGCGACCGCATCGCCGGCCCGTACGAAGGCCGCATCGATTCCGCCGCCGATCAGAAAGCCCGCTGGAGCCGCGTGAACCGCGCGTACATCTTCCAGCTCGGCTTCCCGCTGGCGGCCTTGGATAAAGACTATGTATTGGAAGCCACCTTCGAAGCCGCCGACGGGCAACGCCTGTTCGACCGCCTGGTGATCGAAGGCGACCACACCAAGCCCGGCCCGACCACCGGCCCCGCCCCGCTCACGACGCCGAACGGCGCGTCGACGCAGCCCGCCACGGGTGCCGTGACGACGCAAAGCGTCCGCACGCTGCCGGTCACCAGCCAGCCCCACGAGCCGCCACCCCGTGCTGACCAACCCTGACCTACTCCGGCTCGAACCGGTCCCGCGGCTCCTCGAACGCTTGAAAGAGGAAGTGGCGGCCAGTTTCGTTCCCGGCAAGCCCGTGCGCGTCAGTCGAGCCCCCGGCCGACTCGACGTGATGGGCGGCATTGCCGACTACACCGGCAGCCTCGTCTGTGAGATGCCGCTGGACCGCGCCGCCGCCGTCGCGTTGCAGGCGCGGGATGACCGCCGTGTTCAGGTCTTCAGTTTCAATCTGCTGGACGACAATCGCCCGTTCACGCTGGTCGTGCCGCTGGACGCGCTGACCAAACCGATCGAAATGCTCCGCGGCGACTTGAATGACCGCGGCCGCCGCTGGGCGAGCTACCTCGTCGGCTGCCTGGCGATACTGCACGACGAAAAAATCATCGACCTGACGAACCCCGACATCAAGGGCGTGAATCTCGCGCTCTACAGCAGCGTGCCCCTGGGTGCCGGTGTGAGCAGTTCTGCCGCCATTGAGGTGGCGACGATGATCAACCTCATCGACCACTACCTGCCGTTTTTGAACGGGCAAGGCGACGACATCACCGCCATGCGGATCGCCGCCATGTGTCAGCGCGTCGAAAACCAGATCGCCGGCGCACCGTGCGGCATCATGGACCAGGCCGCGAGCGCCTGCGGCGAAGCGGGCGCACTGATGCGCCTGCACTGCCAGCCGCACACCCTCGTCGGCCCACTGTTCCTGCCGGCTGGCGTGCGGACGATCGGCATTAACAGCGGCGTGAAACACAGCGTCGGCCACGGCGGTTACGGCAAGACGCGCGTGCGCCGCGTTCATGGGCCATAAAGTCATCCTCAAAAAAATGCAGCAGATGGGCGCCCAGGCCGGCCGCGAACTCATCGCCGACCCGATGAAAGGCTACCTCGCCAACCTCGACCTCGACGACTACAAGAAATTCTTCCGCCCGTACATCCCTGAAACCATCAAGGGCGGCCAATTCCTGCTGCAGTACGGCCCGAGCGTCGACCGCGCCACCCACGTCGAGCCGGACATGTTTTATCACGTCCAGAGCGCGACCGATCACCACGTCTTCGAAGCCCATCGCGTGCGGGAGTTCGTCCGCTACGTCGACGCCGCAGACCATCTGGACGCCGCCAATCCCGAGCGAAAACTCCTGCTCGACAAAGCCGGCCACCTGATGTACGCCAGCCACATCAGCTACACCAAAGACGCCCGGCTCGGGTGTGACGAATGCGACCTGCTCGTCGACCTGGTCCGCGCCCGCGAGGCCGACGGATTTTACGGCGCGAAGATCACCGGCGGCGGCCAGGGCGGCACGGTGGCGGTGCTGTGCAATGAGGGCCAAGCCGTCGACGCCGCCGTCGCGGAGATCATGGCCGACTACCAGAAGCGGACCGGCCGAAAGCCCGACGCCTTCCTTGCCAGCAGCCCCGGTGCCTGGGCGGCGGGCACGACGGTCGTTGACGCTTGACCCCCGCTCGGCCGTGACGAACCTCCCGTCCGCGCGCTACAATCTGAGCGAGGTATCGCCATGGACAACGCCCTCGACTGGAAACCGCGGCCGTTCACTGAAGAAGAACTTCGGGATATCGATCCGGTGATTCGCGTTTACATGAATGACGTGGATCAAACGATGGTGATCGAGTCACTCCGCATGACGCCGCACGAGCGAGTGGCCGGCCTTCAGAAGATGAACCATGATTTGCAGGTAATGCGAAACGCAGCAATCAAGGCAGATGATGGTCATCACTCAATTTGAAAACCTGCTAAAACTTTTGAGCGAAGGTGGCGTGCGATTCATCATCGTCGGTGGCATCGCCGGGCGGGCACGCGGTGCGTCGCGCGTCACAGACGATTTAGATCTCGTCTACGACCGTGCGGACGACAACATTGCCAAGCTCGTTCGCACGCTGAAACCGATTGCTCCCTATCCGCGTGGCGCACCGCCCGGCCTGCCATTTTTCTTTGATGAACGACAGATCAAAAGCGGCTTGAATTTTACGTTCGTCACGTCGCTCGGCTGGCTCGATCTGCTCGGCGAAGCCACAGGCGGCGGCACCTATGATCAATTAATCGGGCACTCAACACCCCTCGAAATTTTCGGCCATCACGTGCAATGCGTGACACTCGAAATGCTCATCCGACTGAAGCGCGCGGCTGGCCGACCCAAGGATTTCGAAGCCATTGCCGAATTGGAATCGTTGCGATTACGCAGTAAAGACATCTAAACGCCAGCGGATTCGATTATGGCCCTCATCAATACGCCCTTCCTCGTCGATCGTCTTATCGGTTTTCAGAAGACGGTGCGTGACGTCGTCATCGCCAGCCGCAATAAGCAGGCGTTGTACGAAGTCAGCCACACCACCGCGGCCGACACGATTTACAAGATCGATACCGAAGTCGAGCCGATCCTCGAAGACTTCTGCCGCGAACTCGGGAAAGCCGTCCCGCTGGTGCTGATCGCCGAGGGCCTGGAAGACGAGCACGGCAACGAAGCGAACAAAACCTTCCCCGAAGGCACGAAGGAAGAAGACTGCAAGATTCGCCTGATCGTCGACCCGATCGACGGCACACGCGGGATCATGTACGACAAACGCCCCGCCTGGGCGCTGGCGGGCATCGCACCGAACAAGGGCGCGAATACGCGGCTGCGGGACATTGAAGTGGCCGTCATGAGCGAGCTGCCGACGAGCAAGATGGGCTACGCCGACGTGCTCTGGGCCGTGAAGGGGCAAGGGGCCAAGGCGCAGCGGGTGAATCTCATCGACGGCCAGGGGACGCCGCTGCCGATCGGCGGAAGTAAGGCCGACACCCTCAAGCACGGGTTCGCGACCGTCAGCAATTTCTTCCCCGGCACAAAGGTGCTGGCCAGCGAGTTGATGGAACACATCGTCCGGCACAGCATCGGCGCCGCCGACGTCACCAAGGCGATGATTTTCGACGACCAGTACATCAGCACCGGCGGCCAGTTCTACGAACTGATCAACGGCCACGACCGCTTCAACGCCGACCTGCGGCCGGTCTTCTACGCCATGCAGAATCAGCCGGAAGGCCTGTGCTGTCACCCGTACGACTGCGCCACGCTGCTGATCGCGGAAGAAGCCGGCGTCATCATCACCGACGAAAACGGCCACCCCCTCGACGGCCCGCTCGACTGCACCACCGGCCTGAGTTGGATCGGCTACGCGAACCCGACCCTGCGGGAAAAGATCGAGCCGCTGGTGAAACAGTTCATTGCTGAAAAATTGTAGGGGCGAGATATATCTCGCCCGTCTGCGCGTTCGCCGGGCACGGGCGACATGTATGTCGCCCCTACAAAAGATCGACTCCTGCCGGCATTCGCAGCCCGCAGGAGTCGACGTGTTTTAAAGATTCGTTTTGGGGCGTTGGCTTATTCCGCTTTCCACAGCGGAATACGGTCTTGCCTGTCGAACAGCGACACGCTGAACATACCGGCGAAGAACATCAAGCCGCCGGCGACTTCGCAGGCGAGCTTGGCGTACTGGGCGGCGGTCATCGCCGAAACACTCACGCCCCTCAGCACGTCGACCCAGCCGAACACAGGCGTGTGGCCATTTTTCAGCCACATGCCAAGGAGGCAGGAGACAAGGAACGTCAGCCAGCCGACGGCGATGAGCATCAACGACACTCGACGCAAGCGGAACGGGCGGTCGATCCCGACATCTTCGACAACCGGGGAAGTTAGCCAGCGGCTAAGAGACGTGAGCACTGATCACCTCGTGGTCTAAACCCGGTTCATCCATGAACACAGGACAGACAAGCGGCACAAAGCCCGGCAACCCATCCATGAGTCGCACCCGCGCCGAGCAAACTTGCCGAACCTTCCCAGTCGGCAAATTCGCTCGAACAACGCCGGAAAATTAACCCGGCTTTTTCGGGCTTCAATCAAAAAATTAAATATTTTTCAGATTCACAACAGGTTACACACGCGCCGCCCCCGCCAACGAACCGGCCGACGCCACAAATGTGACGTCGGCCGGTTTGTGTTCCGCAAGATGTAGTGTCACACGCCGATGTCTTCGTTCCAGAGTACCGGGTTGTTCTTAATGAAATCGGTCATCATCTGAATGCACGTCGCATCGTGCAGGTCGATCACTTCAATGCCCGCCGCCCGAAGGAAGTCGGCACTGCGGCCCCACTTCGATTCGCCGCCGGGGAAGGTGACGGATTCCCCGACCACCACTTTCGGCACGCCGAACTGCACGGCCGCCCCGGTGCAAAGGAAGCACGGCATGAGCGTGCTGTAGAGCACCGTGTCCTTGTACGACGCCTGTCGGCCGGCGTTCTTGAGGCAGTCGATTTCCGCGTGCGCCATCGGGTCGCCGTGCTGCACGCGGCGGTTATGCCCGCGCCGATGATCTGCCCGCCCCGCACCAGCACGCTCCCGATCGGCAGGCCGCCCTCGGAGAGTCCTTTTTTCGCTTCGTCGATCGCCGCTTGAAGGAATGGGTCCATGAAGGTCGCATCCTACGAATCGCGCGGCGCGAGTCACGAAAATTCTTGCCTCACCGCCGAACGACAACAATCGCATGGCCCGCGAGTTCGGGCACGTCGACCGGATGCAATCGCGCCCGCAGCCGGCTGCGTTTCAGGACGGCCTCGGCGGCGGTGATTTCCTCGGCGGCTTTGGGGCCTTTCAGGGCCAGCAGTGTGCCGGTGGGTTTGAGGATCGGGCGGCACCAGCCGACGAGTTTGTCCAGGGCGGCCACGCCGCGCGCGGTGACGACGTCGAATTCCTGTTTCGTTTCTTCAATGCGGCTGTGCAGCGTCCGGACGTTCGTAATGCCGACGGCGCGGCACATGGCGGCGACGGCGTCGAGCTTTTTCTTGGTCGAGTCGATCAGCGTCACCGCCAAATCCGGCCGGGCGATCGCCAGGATCACCCCCGGCACGCCGCCGCCCGTCCCCACGTCCGCCAGATACGCCGTAGGCCAACGCGTCGGTTTGATCGGCGTCGTGTTTTCTCCCCCTCCCCTTGAGGGAGGGGGTGGGGGGAGGGGTCCGCCGCGGTCTTCAGCCCCGGTACGCCCGTCATCGGCGCAGGCATTCAAAATCGTCTGCACGACGGCTTCCACATCGCGGACGGCGTCGTCATTTGTGAACCGCACAACGCGATAGCCTTGCTGTTCCAGCCAGGCTTGGCGTTGGGTGTCGGCTTCGGTCGCGAATTCGTGTGACAAGCCGTCGATTTCGACGATCAGTTTTGCGTCCGAACAGAAGAAATCGACGACATAAGAGCCGATCGGCTGCTGACGCCGGAACTTCAGGTCCGCCCGCTTGTTCCGAAGCTGCGCCCAGACGTTTTTTTCGGGCCCGGTCATTTCCCGGCGGAGTTTTTTGGCGATTCGAATCATCCGTGGCGTCGGCGTCGACCGCGGCCCCCTCCCCCTGCCCCCTCCCTCAAGGGGAGGGGGATATTCACCGACGCCCGGCAAATACGGCAAAAGCGTCAGCGCGTCGGCGACGTGCTTTGCCTCCGCATCGGCACGGTCGGTGATGCGGGTGAGGTTCAGTGTTTTGTTCGTTTCGATCAGGGCGTCGAGGTATGCGTCGAGCCTGGCGAGTTGGTCATCGGTGAGGCTGCCGGCGGCGATCTGGTTCCAGAGCGGGTTCATGAGTCGTGCCGGTTATACCCGGCCCGCGTTGAAAACTGTGAAACCTCCGCCACGCCGCGATCGGGACGATACGATTACGGCGTAATGGCTACCGCCACGGACAGTCCCGCCGCCCCACTTGTGCTGTACGACGGCGATTGCGGATTTTGCCATCGCTCGATCGAGTTCATCCTCCGGCACGAGCGATCGGCGGTGTTGACGTTCGCGGCCCTTCATTCTGATCTCGGCCGGGCGGAACTCGTGCGGCACGGCCTGCCGGCGGATTTTTATCGGAGCATTGTGCTCATCGAAGACGGCGTGGCGTACCGATATTCCACGGCAGCCCTGCGGGTTTCTCGCTATCTGAAATCGCCGTGGCGCTGGGCGTGGGCATTACGACTGTTTCCGGCGTTTTTACGGGACGCGGCGTATCGGTTTGTGGCGAACAACCGCGGAAAAATCGGAAGCGGCCCCAAAAACTGTGTGCTGCCGACGAACACGACGCGGAGGAGATTTCTGATGTAGCCGCCTCGCTCGCGAGGCGTGTGCGAAACCGATCCACAGTCGCCAATCGCGCCTCGCAAACGAGGCGGCTAAATCGGGCGGGTTTGAATTTGCCTTGTTCAAACCATCTTGTTCTTTGTAACAAATCGCGCGTAAAAGCGCGGCATGGATCAGTTGCAATTGTTCGAGCGGGCCGCCCTCGATCGGGTCCGGACACGGGCGAAGGGCCGGCGGCGGAACGAATTGCTCGACGTCATCGAACTGGCCATGGTCGTCGCGCGGCGGTGTCTGAGCGACTACTCCTGCCCCAAGAGCTGCCACACGTTCACGCAGCCGCAACTGCTGGCCTGTCTGATCCTCAAGGCGTATCTCAAGCTCACCTACCGCGGCACGGTCGAACTGCTCGACGGCAGTGACGGCCTGCGTGCTGCGATCGGCCTCTCGCGTGTGCCGGCGCACACCACGCTTAAGGAGTTCGCCAAGCGGTCGCTCAGCCCCGCGACGCTCGACCACGCCGTGGCCGAGGTCTTTGGCATGCTCGTCGAACGCGGTCTTGTCGTGCGTGAAGTGGCCGTCGATTCCACGGGCATCGAGGCCGACAGCGCCAGTGCGCACTTCGTCAGCCGGGCCAGACGGCCACGCAAAGGCTACGTCAAGCTCAGCCTGGCGGTGGCGACCACGAGTATGGTGCTGATCGCCATGACGCTGTCGATGGGCCCGACGAATGACCTGACGGAGGCCCGCGAGCTGCTCTGGAAGACGGCCTCCCGCACACCGGCCAACTGGTACTTCATGGACCGCGGCTACGACGCCCAGTGGCCCCACACGCTGATCGCCGCCGCGGGGGCGACCAGCTTCATCCCGCCCGTACCGCGGCCGACGAAGAACGGTCCGGTGATCAAGACCGGCCCCGACCGCCTTCGGTGCGCCAGACGCACGCCGTACCACTACGGCCGCCGCTGGCACGTCGAAAGCTTCATCAGCGGCCTGAAACGGACGTGCGGCTCGACGCTGGGCGCCCGCAGCGAACCGGCCCTGCTGATCGAAGCCGCCCTCAAAGCCCTCGCCTACGCCATCCGGCGTTAGCCCCGATCCGCGAAGCAGGATGCTTTGAACAAGGCAGTTTGAATTCACCGGCCGGCGGTCGTAACGCCGTTCGTTTGGCGGCCTCTTTGCCGTATACTCGGGAACGACTTATGTCACTTCTTTCGCAGATCCACACGCCCGCCGACCTGAAAGGCCTGACCGTCGACCAGCTCGAGCCCTTGGCCAAGGAGATCCGCGAAGCCATTTTCGCCGCCGTCTCCACGAACGGCGGGCACCTGGCGAGCAACCTCGGCGTTGTCGAATTAACCCTCGCCCTGCACTACGTTTACGACTTCGGCCCGCACCCCACCGGGCCGGACAAGCTTCTCTTCGACGTCGGCCACCAGTGCTACCCGCACAAGATGCTCACCGGCCGGGCGGGGCAGTTCGACACTTTGCGAAAAAAAGGGAGTGTCAGCGGCTTCCCGAACCCGGAAGAGTCGCCGTACGACCTCTTCGCCGTCGGCCATGCGGGCACGGCCATCTCCACGGCGGTCGGCGTGGCGCGCGGGGATCAACTGCAAAAGATTGACAGCCAAGTGGTTGCGGTCGTCGGCGATGCCAGCATCGTCAACGGCATGTCGTTCGAGGGCCTGAACAACGCCGGCACTTTGAACCGCCAACTGCTCATCGTCTTGAACGACAACGGCATGAGCATTTCCGAGCCGCAGGGCGCATTCGCGGAATATCTCGAAAGAGTCCGTGTATCAACGACTTACGAAGAATTTAAGCGTCTCAGCGGCAAGCTCGTGCACACCCTGCCGGGCACGGTGGGCAACGCGATCGAGAGCGCCTGGGACAGCTTCCGCCGCAGTGTTAAGGGGGCGATGTGGCACGGGGCGTTGTTCGAAACCTTCGGCCTCAAATACATGGGGCCCGTCGACGGCCATGATCTGCCGGGCCTGGTGAACTTTCTCGCCGAGATCAAACACGTCAATCGGCCGATGCTGTTGCACGTAAAGACTCGCAAGGGCGAGGGTTACGAAATCTGCCAGGCCGAGCCGACGAAAATGCACTCGCCGGCGGCGTTCGTGATGAACGGCTGCCGCGTCGAGCACAAAGCAAGCAACCGCAATTGGACAACCGCCTTCGCGGACGCGCTGATCGAAGTCGGCAAAAAAGACCCGCAAGTCATTGCCCTGACTGCGGCTATGCCCGACGGCACGGGCGTGGCGAAGTTCAGCACCGCTTTGCCGAACCAAGCGATCGACACCGGCATTTGCGAAAGCCACCTCATGGCGATGGCGGCCGGCATGAACAAGACGGGGCTCAAGCCCGTCGCCGCGGTCTACAGCACGTTCGTTCAGCGTTGCTATGATCAGATTTGGCAAGAGGTTGTGCTCAACGGGCTGAAGGTCGTCATCGCCATGGACCGTGCCGGCTATGTCGGCGACGACGGTGCGGTGCACCACGGCTTTATGGACCAAAGCTTCCTCCGCCCGATGCCCGGCGTGGTGCTGATGGCGCCCAGCGACGAGGCCGAACTCAAGCGCTGCCTTGCACTTGCGATGGCGCTCGACGGCCCGGCGGCGCTGCGGTATCCGCGGGATGCGGTGCCCGCCACTCATCTGGAAGAGCTTGTTCCGCAAGATCTTACGGTTGCCGCGAAGGAGCCATGGAAGCTCGGCGTCAGTCGCACTTTGCGGCACGGAGCGGACGCGGCGATTCTCAGCTACGGCGCGCTCACCGAAGCCGCCCTGCTCGCCGCCGCCGAGCTCGCCGAAGACGGCATTGAGCTGGCGGTCATCGACGCCCGCTTCTGTAAGCCCATTGACGAGCGAATGTTAAAGCGAGAACTCGTGCCGGACCGTCCGGTGCTGACGCTGGAAGACCACGCGCTGGCGAACGGTTTTGGCTCGGCGGTGCTGGAGGCGGCGGTGTCGCTCGGTTTGCCGACGCGGCATGTGACGCGGCTGGGGCACCCGGACCGGCTGATCGGGCACGCGACGCGGCCGCAGCAGTTGGCGGAGGCGGGCTTGGACGTCGCCGGGATCGCCGCGAGCGTCCGGCTGCGCGATTGCCGCGGGGAAATCCCTTGTCACGCAATCTTCGACTTCGATATAATTGGCTCCGGCGGAAATCCGCCCGTGCATGCCGCGGGAAGACCGGCCCGGGGGCCGGCGGCGGTGTGCGTGGGCGGCGCTAGCAGCTTGGTTCGTGAACCATCCGGGCAGGAGGCCCAGGGATTCACGCACGTCTCGGCACCACTTTGGCCGATAGCTGAATAGGCTTGCAAGCTGGCGGAGGCCGGCGTTCCATGGACGATCCAACCCTGTCGCTCATCATTACCTCGGCTTCGGCCGTCTGCTTTGTGCTCAGCGCCTGGGCTACATTCTGGATCTGGCGTGCCCGTCGGGGCGGCTGGATGCGGCTGGCGAGCACCTACCCGACGCCCAAGCGGCGCGATTCCAATGCCCGCCGCCGGCAATCGGTCACGCTCATGCCCAGCGGGATTGGTTATCCGGCAGTGATGACGTTCCGGCTGACGGTCGACGGCTTGTACGCGCGGCCGGGGCTTGTGGTCCGCTTCGGGCACGATCCGGTGCTGATTCCGTGGGACGACATTGAAATTTTCGCCGTCGACAACACGCCGGCGCACCGGCTTTACGACTTGAAGTTCGCCCGGCTGCCTCAGGTCCGGATGCGGGTCGGCGCGGAAGTCGCCACGCTCATCCGCCGCGCCGCCGACAACAGCCATTACTTCCAGGAACAGGCCGCCCCCATCGCCGCTCGTGCCAAGGCCAAGCCCGCTGTGGCGGTTTCGGCACCCGCGGAACCGGTGCTGAGCCACCAGTCGGTGGCGTAATTCCGCCGGTTTTCGGCCCCACGTCGTTACAATGCCGCGCGTGCACCGATCTTGCATGGCCACGGCGATCACATTGGTACTGGCGTCCGGTTCTGCGGAACTGTTCGCACAGCAGAACAATCCCCCGAACGTGCCGCCCGGGCTGAAGCGGATTGACGGCACGTTTCACACACTGTTCTACGACATCACCGACGACGAAGCCGTCGACGCCCTGGCACGCATGGAAGCGATGGTCCGCGAATACTCGGCGCGGACGAGCGCGTTCTCGGGCAAAATCCGTGGCCGACTGCCGTTCCTGCTCTTCCGCCGCGATACCGACTACATCGACGCCGGCGGCATGGAAGGGTCGGCGGGCATGTTCGACGGGCAACGCCTCATGGCGGTCGCCGGCCGAAAAATCACCAACAGCACCTGGCACACGATCCAGCACGAAGGGTTCCACCAATTCGCCCGGACTGTCATCGGCGGACAACTGCCGCCGTGGGTGAACGAAGGCATGGCGGAATACTTCGGCGAAGGCGTCTACTGCGGCGACGGGTTCGTCACCGGCGCGGTCCCCAACTTCCGACTCAAACGCATCCAACAAGCCATCGAGGAAAAACAGTTCCGCCCGATGGACCAGTTCATGCTCCTGTCGCAGGAACAATGGAACGGCCAACTCACCGAGCAGAATTACGACCAGGCCTGGTCGATCGTCCAGTTCCTCGCCCACGGCGATAACGGGAAATACCAACAGGCGTTTACGAATTTCATGATCGAGCTCGGCCGCGGCGGGCTCTGGCAGCCGGCGTGGGACAAATGCTTCGGCCGGGGCGACGGGTTCGAACAGGCGTGGCGTACGTGGTGGCTGAAACAGAAAGAAAACCCCACGCTCGACGTCTACGCCACCGCCGCCGTTCGCATGCTCGGCAATTATTCGGCGCGGGCGACGAGCCAGAAGCAGACGTTCGAGAGCGTCGAGGCGTTTCACGCCGCCATTCGCCGGGGCAGCATCAAGACGCACCCCGCCGACGCCCTGCCCCCCAGCCTCGCCGGCGACTGCGCGGACTTAGTCGCCAGCCTGACAAAAGTCGGCATTCACTTCGCGTTCGACTACCCGAAGAAAGGCCCGACCCAGTTCCCCAGCGCCGTCATCGCGACCCTGCCGGACGGCCGAACGATCACCGGCACGGTCACCGCCCGAGGCCCCCGCGCCGGGCCGGTGACGGTCACGACGAAATCGCCGACTAAGAAATCAGAATGACGAAACCCGAAATCCGAATCAAATCCGAAGATTCAAACCAGAAATGGAACCACGGAGAAGAAGAAGGGTTAAACCACAGATTGCACAGATTTCACAGATTGGACAAAGCTCACTTTCTTCATCTGTGAAATCTGTGCAATCTGTGGTTCACCTTTTCTTTTCTTGCTCCGTGCTCTCCGTGACCTCCGTGGTTCGATATTTGGCCTTCGGATTTGATTCGGATTTCGGGTTTCGTCATTCGGGTTTCAAACGCGTTGTGCCAATAAACGTCCCGCCCCCGGTATTGATCCGGGGGCGGGCGGGTTCATTCACGGGAAAGGTTTCCCCGTTTCGGTTGCCGATCCTTGGCGACCGCGTCACTACTGCAGCAGGCGGAGTGCCGACTGCGGAGCACTGTTCGCCTGGCTGAGCACCGATTGTGCGGCCTGGCTGAGGATCTGGTTACGCGTCAGGTTCGCCGTTTCTTCGGCGAAGTCGGTGTCGGTGATCGCGCTCTTGCTCGCCTGGACGTTTTCCAGGGCGACATTGAGGTTGTTGACCGTCGACCCGATCGTGTACTTCTGGAACGCACCGAGTCGGCCACGGAGGGTGGCGACCTGGCTGGTCGCGGAGTCGACGATCTTCTGCGCCTTGACGAGGTTTTCGCTGTTGAGGTCGTTGTCCGCACCCGAAGCCAGCGAGTTGAGGTAGCCGAGGTCTTTGGAACCGAGGCTGCCCGTCGTCACGCTGCCGATGCCGATGCTCACCTGGTCGCCGTAGGTGACCTTGGAGCCCAGGCTGAAGCTGGCGCCACCGCCGGTGACGGTGAAGCTGCTGGTGGTGTTGGCGGCATTGGCGTCGTCGGCGAGGTTGAAGTCGACGTCCAGGCCGCTGCTGCGGAAGCTGACCTTCGTGCCGTCGGTGGTGGCGTTGGCGCCGTTGACGGTGACGCTGGCGTCGGTGCCGGTGTCACGCGTCTTGTCGGTGCCGAACGTGCCGCTGACGACGCGGACGCTGACGAACTGAGCCGAGCCGGTTTCCTTGCTGTACAAGGCGAACCCGCCGCTCGAGGAGGCACCGGCGGTGCTGGCGACGATGCCCGTGACGTCGGTCTGGGCGTTGATGGCGGCCTTGATGGAGCTGGTCGTGGCGCCCGAGCCGAACGTGAACTGTTCGACGCCGGTGTTGCCACCGATTTCGATCGTCGTCGGGCCGGTCAGCGCACCGCTGCCGGTGTAGCTGATGCTGGCGGCACTGGCGGCGGCGGTAACGTTGATGTCGACCGTCAGCGAGCTGGTGCTGCCCAGGCGGGCGGCGTTGACGTGCAGGTCGGAGATCTGGCTGCCCACGCCGCTGGTCGTGTAGTCCAGCGTGCCGTTGAGCAACTTCTTACCGTTGAAGCTCGTCGTGCCCGCGATGCGGTTGATGGTGCTGAGGATCGAGTCGACCTGCAGCTGATTCGCGTTGGTTTCTTCCTGGCTCAGGCCGCCGGAGTTAGCGCTGTTGTTGACCAGGCCTTGCAGCTGGTTCAACAGGCTGCTGACTTCGCTCAGACCACCTTCGGCGGTGCTGATGACGTTGTCGGCGCGGGTGGCGTTGTCCAGGGCCTGCGTGATACCGGCCTGTTCGCTCTTGAGCGATTCGGCGGCGATCAGACCGGCGGGGTTGTCCTTGCCGGAGTTGATCTTCAAACCGGTGCTCAGGCGTTCGAGGCTCGTGCTCAGACTGCTGTTGTTTTTCGTGAGAGCGGTCTGTGCGACCAGCGAACCCACGTTGGTGTTGATTCTGCTCATTGGGTCTTTCCGTAGACGGCTTTGTCACCTGAGCCGGGATCTGCGGTCCCGGGGGGAAGAGGCGACAAGGCGTTCCCTTCTAAAACTTTTTAGCCGCTGGGGAGAAGGGTCTCACCGCTCAGAGGCCTTTACATATCGCTTTCGCGTTCAAGAGGTTTGACGCCTCCTTTCCCGTTTCGTGAACCCTCGGTACCCGTTGGCACCGGCAACCTTGTCCCGGCCCCGCAGCGACCTTGCCGCCAAGACCGGACACGATGAGAATCGACGTTGAAATGGGGGGCACTTTAGATGGTCTGTGCCGACGGATTCGTTTGTTTGTTATTGGCCTATGCCCGGAAAATGCCCCGAAATCCGCCTCAAAATCGCGATCCGTGCGCCAACGCCGTTCTTATCGGCCCCGCGCAATTCCGGCGCGAACGCCGGCGCGGTTATCGAACCCAAACCCAAACAAAATGATGAAAAAAACGTTCGAAATCTTTTTGACCGGAATCGAACAAGGCCGGCACCCCGGCGGGCAGATCAGCGTCCGACTGAACGGGAACCCCGTCTGCGATCACGCCTTCGGCACCGCCCGGCCGCCGCTGAACGAACTTCCCGCCACGCCCATGACCGTCGACTCCGTCCAACTCTGGATGAGTGCCGGCAAACCGCTGGCGGCGATCGCGATCCTTCAACTCATTCACCGCGGATTGATCGCCCTCGACACCCGCGTCGCCGACGTGCTGCCCGCATTCGGCCTGCACGGGAAGGCGCCGATTACGGTGCGTCACATTCTCACCCACACCGCCGGCTTCCGCGGGCCGCTCAATAACTTCGCCCCCGGGCCCTGGGAGGCGATCCTTCGCCGCGTCTATGAACTCAAGCAGGAGCCGAACTGGACGCCCGGCGAAAAAGCGGGTTACCACGTCGGGAGCAGTTGGTTCGTGCTCGGCGAACTCGTTCGCGTGCTGGACGGGCGGGCGTTCGATGTCTACGTCCGAGAAGCCGTGCTTCGGCCGGTCGGCGCGGTCGATAGCAGCGTCGGCTTATCCAAAGGAGAGGTCGACGCGCTCGGTGGCCGGTTCGCGATGGTGTCGCCCGAGTCGCCGGCGAACTTCCTCGACGGCATCCTGGTCCCCCGCCCCGGCGCAACGCGCGCGCGGCCCGGTGCGCGACCTCGTGGCCGTCTACCAATCCCTGCTCGACCACGACGAACGCCTGCTGCCCGCCGAACTCTCCCGCCAGATGATCGCCCGGCAACGCGAAGGCATGTTCGACGAAACCTTCAAACAGACCGTCGACTGGGGCTGGGGACTCAAACTCGATTCCAAACGCTACGGCAAGCCAGAAACCTACGGCTACGGCGCGCACGCCAGCGACCAAACCTTCGGCCACAGCGGCAACCAGTGCGGCTGCGCGTTCGCCGACCCGGAGCACCAATTAGTCGTCGCCTGGGTCGTCAACGGCATGCCCGGCGAGCCCAAACACCAGGCCCGCCAGGAGGCGATCAACACGGCGATCTACGAGGATTTAGACCTTGCCGGGCAATGACCGGCGGGCGACAATCACGGCATGAGCGACGACCTCACAGCAACGCTTCATCTCCCGGACGATTTGCTTGAGCCTTTGCGTCAACGCATGAAACAACTCCAATTCCGCGATGTCCGGTTCTACGTTCGCTGGCTGGTCGCAAGAGAAATCGCTCCGACTTCAGAAGCCGCGAATCTGGAAATGGCCTTGATTGAGGAAGGCCTGAACTCCGGCCCGGAGCGTGATTATGACGAAGCCTTCAAACGCGAGTTGATCGAACGCACAGACCGAATCATCGAAGCCAAAGCGGCCATGAAAGCCAACCGGGCGGCCGGATGAAGCATCGGGTGGTGATCCGGGCCAGTGCGTACGATGACCTCCTGCACATCATCGACTATCTCGCCGAGCGCAGCCCCGCGGCCGCGTTGCGATTCCGGG
This sequence comes from Tepidisphaeraceae bacterium, assembly GCA_049840775.1. Classification (GTDB taxonomy): domain Bacteria; phylum Planctomycetota; class Phycisphaerae; order Tepidisphaerales; family Tepidisphaeraceae; genus RYN-431. The sequence continues at coordinate 53,285 of JASGJJ010000002.1, read as the reverse complement.
CCGCGTGTCTTCAACTGGCCGACAGCTTACCGGACATGCCGTACCGTGGTCCCGCCGAACCGGCCGATCCCAGTAGCCGCCTCCGGCGGGTCATTGTGCCGGCATTCGATCGATATTTGATGTATTACTTCGTCTTCGAGGAGAAGATCGTCATCATCAGAATCCTGCATACGTCCCGTGATCTTCCGGCCGAGTTAGAACAGTCCGACGACATCAGTTAGCGCATGCCCACGCCCACCGTCGAAAACTACGTCAAAGCCCTCTACGTCGAGCGACAGCGCTGCGGCGGCGACCTCGTCGGGCTCGGGAAACTCGCGACCGTCATGGGCGTCGTGCCGGGCACGGTGACGACGATGGTCCGCACCCTCAGCGACGCCGGCCTCGTGCGGTATGAGCCGCGCGTCGGCGTGGCGCTGACGCCCGAAGGCGAAACGCTCGCGCTGCACGTGCTGCGTCGGCACCGGCTGGTGGAGGCGTTCCTCGTCGAGGTGCTGAAATTCGACTGGGCGGAAGTCCACGACGAGGCCGAGGAACTCGAGCACGCGATCAGCGATAAATTGCTGGAGAAGATCGACGTCTACCTCGGCCGCCCGACGGTCGACCCGCACGGCGACCCGATCCCGAGCGCCAACGGCGAAATCAGCCGCCCCACCCAGCTGCCGCTGACCGCCTGCGCGCCCGGCCAACGTGTGCGGCTGACGCGCGTCGACAACCAGGACGCCGCCTTCCTCAATTACATCACCGAAAAAGGCCTCCGCCCCGGCACGGAGCTGACCGTCCTCACCGCCGACGAAATCGCCGGCGCGATCACCCTGCAAAAAGCCGACGGCACCACCGTCGCCCTCGGCCAAACCGCAGCGGGCGTGATGTACGTGACATTGTTATGAAGGTCTTCTCTGGTCCCCTCTCCCCTTGAGGGAGAGGGTTAGGGTGAGGGGTCTGCTGCGACCTTGCCCGCGTCAACGCCGCACCGTCGCCGCGAACCCCTCCCCCTACCCCCTCCCTCAAGGGGAGGGGGAAAATGCGACGCCGCCCGCAAATGAATTTGCGGGCGGCGTCGAGAATCGTTCACTTCGGCAGCTCGGTTTATTTGTCGAAGCCGCGGCGGCGTTGACGCGAGTAGCGGGCGAGCGCGTCTTCGATCACCGGGTAAGCGGCGGCGGCGGGCTGGATCTCCTCCACCTCCACCTGCTTGCCTTCCAGGTGCTTGTAGTCCAGGAAGAAGCGGCGGAGCATCGTCAGCCGGTGCGTGGGCATTTCGGCGGCTTCGCGGTAGCTGTTGAATTCCGGGTCTTCCGTGGCGACGGCGATGATCTTGTGATCCTTCTTGCCGCCGTCGATCATGGTCATCAGACCGATCGTGCGGGCGTGGATCTGCGTCAGCGGCACGACCGCTTCCTGGCAGAAGACCAGCACGTCCATCGGGTCATCGTCTTCGGCGAGCGTCTGCGGGATGAACCCGTAGTTCGCCGGGTAGAAGACGGCGGAGAACAGCACGCGGTCGAGCTTGATCAGGCCGCTCTTTTTGTCCATCTCGTACTTCACGCTCGAGCCGAACGGGATTTCGATGATGGCGTCGAATTCCTGAGGAATGTCTTCGCCGGGCGTGACGTCGTGCCAAGGGTGGATCATGGGCATTCGTTTCTCAAATCAAAAAGAGCGGTCACGGAGACGCGGCCGCCCCCAGAAGATCGGCAGTCTACCCGCAATGCTTTCGAAGGAAAGCTGGGCAAACCCGGTCATTTTGCCGCCATGAACGCCGCGAACGGGCCGTTCTTGTGCAGCACGTCCACTGCCGTAAATCCTGTCGCCCGCAGGCGTTCCAGCTGCCAGGCCAGCGGCCTGGGCGTGTCCTCGGCGTCGATATACGCGAAAACTTTATCGGCCATCGCCGGCCCGCCGAGGCTCCTCAAATAATCGCCGTACCGCTGCCACTGGACGGCATGGAGGGCGGGAACCTCGTGGTAGACCATGTCGTAAATCCAGACCGACCCACCCGGCCGCAGCCAGCGGTGGAACTTCGCGAACGTCTCCGCCCACTCGTTTTCCTCCCGCAAATGGTGCAGCACGGCGCCGGCGGTGATGAGATCGAAGCTGCCGTCCGCGAAGTCGCAGCCGCGGACGTCGTTCTGAATGACCGATTTCACCGCCCCGCCGGCCGCCGTCACGCGCTCTTTCGCCCGGTCGAGCATCGGCTGACTCAGATCGAGCAGCGTGCAATTCAACTTCGGCAGCCGCTGCAGCAGCGTGAGCGTCCAGTTGCCCGCGCCACAGCCGACGTCGAGCAAATCTGTCGCGTCCGGCGTCACACCGGCGGCACCGTCGGCGATCAATTGCAGGCACAACGCACTGTCGATCGCCGCCGCCTGGGCGACGTTAAGGTCGCTGAAGCGTTCGACGTCGGCATCGAAGCGGGCACGGATTTCGTCGACGGAAGATTTCATCGTAGGGGCGACATATATGTCGCCCGTGTCGCGGTGTCACGGCCAAATTCACGGGGCCGGGCGACATGTATGTCGCCCCTACAAGGCTTCTCGCGCCGTTCGAACCGCCGTGCACGCCTCATCCGCCGTGGCGGCGGTGGCGTTCAGATGGCCCATCTTCCGGCCGGGCCTCGCGCTGCGTTTGCCGTAGAGGTGCAATTTAACGCGTGGGTCATTCAACGCTTTTTCCCACTTCGGCTCGCCGTTTTGCCAGAGGTCGCCCAGCAGATTCGCCATCGCCGCCGGGGCCAGCAGCGTGGTGTCGCCCAGCGGCAGGCCGCAGACGGCGCGCAGGTGCTGTTCGAATTGGCTGGTCACACAGGCGTCATCGGTGAGATGCCCGCTGTTGTGCGGCCGCGGCGCGAGCTCGTTCACGACGATCTCCTCGCCGACAACGAACATCTCCACGCACAGCAGCCCGACGAGGCCGATTTTCTCGGCGATTTGCTTCGCGAGGTCGACCGCCTTAGCGGCCAGTGCGGCGCTGATGCGGGCCGGGCAGATCGTGGTATCGAGGATGTGGTGCGTGTGGACATTTTCGAACGGGTCGAACGTCCGCGCCTCGCCGACGGCCGTGCGGGCGACGATCACGCTGATTTCTTTTTCGAAGCGGACGAACCCTTCCAGCACGCCCAGCGGGCAGTTCAAGGATTTCCAAGCGGCTTCCGCCTGGCTGATGTCGTCGATTTTGCTCTGCCCTTTGCCGTCGTAACCGAATTCTGCGGTTTTCAGGATCGACGGCGTGCCGAGTTCGTTGATCGCTTTTTTCAGTGAATCGACATCGGTCACTTCGCGGAACGGCGCGACGGGGAAGCCGTGGTCGGCCAGGAAGCGTTTTTCGCGCAATCGGTGCCGCGTGGTGTCGAGGACGAACGGGCTCGGGTGCACCGGCCGAAGTTCTTCGATGACCGCCAGCGTGCGGCTGGGGACGTTTTCGAACTCGAAGGTGACGACATCCACGCCGGCCGCGAAATTACGGGCGGCGTGCAGGTCGTCATAGGCGGCGGTGGTCTGCGCGTCGGCGGCCTGGCCGGCGGGGCAATCGGGCGTGGGGTCGAGCACGTGCACGTGGTACCCCATCCGCCTGGCCGCCAGTGCGAACATGCGCCCCAGCTGACCGCCGCCGACGATACCGATCGTTTGTCCGGGCCGAATCATCGGGGGAATATACAGTGGGCAGTGGGCGGGTGGCAGTGGGCAGAAAGAGAATGCGTCAAACCGCAAAGCTTCTTCGCTCCGCCCACTGCCCACTGCCCACCGCCCACTGTAAACTCCGGGAATGCCAAAGGTGCTTGCCGTCGTCAGCGTGCTCGGGAAAGACCAGAAAGGCGTGGTCGCGCAGTTCGCCACGTTCCTGGCCGAGCGCGGCGTGAATATTGAAGACATCGAACAACGCGTCGTCAGCGGCTTGTTCCTGATGGACATGCTCGTCGACCTCGGCGACATCACCACCGATTTGTCCGCCATCATCACCGGCCTGATCGATCTGGGTAAAAAGATCGACATGGACGTGCGCGTCCACCTGCACGGCCAGCGCCGCCAGAAGCGCGTCGCCCTGCTGGTTTCCAAAGAAGACCACTGCCTCGCCAAGCTGCTGGCCGACCATAAGGCCGGGCTCATTCACGGCGAGATCGCCTGCGTGCTGAGCAACCATGAAAGCCTGCGCCCGCTCGCCGAGGCGGCCGGCCTGCCGTTCGCATGGAAGGGCCACGACGATTTGGCCGGGCACTTCAAATGGCTCGGCGAGCAGTTGGAAAAGTTCAACGTCGACCTCGTGGTGCTCGCCCGCTACATGCGGATTCTGCCGGCAGAAATCGTGCAGAAATTCCGCTTCCGCGTGATCAACATCCACCCGTCGCTCTTGCCGTTCTTCCCGGCGCGGCCCCCTACCGGCAGGCGTTCGACAGCGGCGTTCGCGTCAGCGGCTGCACGGCGCACTTCGTCACCGAACAACTCGACGAAGGCCCGGTCATTCTGCAGGACGTCTTCCACATCGACGTCGGCCATGACACGCTCGATGACGTGAAAGGGAACGGCCTGACGCTGGAGGCGAACGTGCTCAGCAAGGCCGTGCAGCTTTACCTGAACGAAGAGTTGGTGGTGGTCGACGGCAAGGTGATTTTCAAGCCCGGCATCAGCCGCTTCTTCCACGAGAACGCATGACCGGGCCCGCCGTCGCCAAACAAAATCTGCCGTTTCCTGCCGGGTATTACCGCGCCGAAGCGAAGTACGCCGAGCTGTTGAAACAGGTCGGCCTGGTCGACGGCATGAGCGTGTTCGAGCACCCGAAGATCGAAGTCTGGCGCAGCATCACCGAACGTGAAAACTGCGTCTTAGATTTCGACGGCGGCCGTTTGCACATCAAGCGCAACAAGAAAGGCCACCAAGGCGTCGACGCCGAAGCCGACGCCATTCGGCTGTTGATCGACGCGAAGATCGACACCGTCCCCCTCGCCGCCGCCGGCCGCCTGAACGACGGCCGCGGTTTCCTGATCACCGAAGACCTCGCCGGCTACGAAGACGCCGAAATCCTCGTCAAAAACGGACTGGCATTCGAAACAATTTTGGCCATCACCGCCGACCTCGCCGGCCGATTACACAAGGCGGGTCTACACCACCGCGATCTGTACCTCTGCCATTTTTATGTAGGGGCGACGCCTGCGTCGCCCGCGAACGGTCAACCCCGCCCGTCGGGCGACGCAGGCGTCGCCCCGACAAGCGCACGCATCATGGACGCCGGCCGTGTGCGGGCGTTGCCGAAGTGGTTTCGCACGCGATGGCTGGTGAAAGACATCGCACAGTTCGTCTACAGCGCCCGCAAATTCGGCGTGGCCGAGGAACTCGTCCAGCAGTGGCTCGCGAAATATGAGGCCGTCAGCGGCACGAAGGTGGATGCGTCGTTCCGCCGGGCGATCGAGCGGAAAGTAAAGTTCATCACGCGGCACGATGCCGAGCTTCGTAAGCGTGACCCGACACGGAATGTGAGCATCGACCGATGAAGGTGCTGCTGGTCGTTCTTCACGCGGATGCTTCGCGCGGCGGGGCCGAGGGGTACACGGTCACGCTGTTTCACCGCCTGCTGGCCGAGGGGCACGACGCCCGCATCGCCGCCGCCACGTTTGAGGCCGGCATCCCGCGTGACCGCCGCGTGCCGCTGCAGTTCCGCGGTGCAACGCGGCTCGGGCGTTACGGCCGGTTCCTTCGTTCGCTGGACGAGTACGTCAAGGCGAATCCTGACTGGGTCGTTCACAGCATGCTGCCCGTGCGGCGATGCGATATTTACCAGCCACAGGCGGGACTGGAGATCGTGGAATGGCGGCGGGCATCGATGCCGCAGCGCCTGACCAACGGCCGTCGCCGGGCGTTCGTGGCGGTCGAAAAGAAACTCCTGCTCGGCGACCGCCCGCCGATTACCGTCTGCCTGTCGGAACAGACGCGTAAAGAGGCCGTCCACATCTTCGGCCGGCCGGAACATTTCGTGACGGTTTATCACGCCGTCGACGAAGCAAAATTCCCGCCCGAGCCGCCCCGCCCGCCGCATTCGCCGCCCGCGTGTGTGTTCGTCGGGCAGGACTTCCTCCGCAAGGGGCTGAGCGTGGCGATCCGCGCGATCGCGTTCCACCCGACGCTCTCGCTCCACGTGATCGGGAAGGACGACCCGCACCGCTACAAGCAACTGGCCGCCCGGCTGAAGCTCGGCGAGCGGGTGCGGTTCTTCGGCGCCACGCGCGACGTCGCCGCCCGGCTGCGGGACGCAGACGTCATGGTCTTCCCGACACGCCGCGAACCGTTCGGCATGGTGGGCGTGGAGGCAATGCTCTGCGGCGTGCCGGTGGTCGTCTCCGCGAACGCCGGTTTCGCCGAGATCGTCCGCGACGGCATCGACGGCCGAGTCGTCAACGGCGAAGCGCCCGGCGACTGGGCGGCCGCCATTGATGACGTGCTGAACCGGCGTGAACAAATGAGCGCCGCGTGCCTGGCGCGGCGGGACGAGTTGAGTTATTCGCATCACCTTCGCACACTGCTATCGCTTTATGAACGAATCCGTGCCCAGCGCCCCTGAGTTGTCTGTCCGCCGCGCCTGGTGCCTGGCCGTTCTGATTGCCGCCCTGTTCTTCGCGGCGGTCGCGCCGACGCTGCACTGGCTGGAGTTCACGAGCGGCAATGAAAACATCGTAGTGCAGACCGCGCTGGAGATGCGCCACGGCGGCCCGAAGCTGCTGCCGAAACTGCTCGGCGAGCCACGCGTGAAAAAGCCGCCGCTGGTCGCCTGGCTGACCGCCGCCGCGATGCGGCCGGCAACGATCGAAGAGCTCGATCAGCCCAAACAACGTGAAGCCGCCTATCACGACCTCGCCTTCCAAGCGCGTTGGCCCGCGCTGCTGGCGGCGGCGGCGATGGTGCTGGCGACGTTCGAATTCGCCCGCGTCTGGGGCGGCCCGCGTGTCGGGCTGGCGGCGGCGATGGTCGTCTGCACGAGTTACCTGTTCCTCAAATACATGCGCCAAAGCACGACCGACGCCCACCTGGCCGCGTGGGTCGCCGTCGCGAACGCCTGCCTGCTGCACGGCCTGCTCCGCGGACGATGGTGGGTCGCCGGCCTCGGCGGCGGTGCGGCGATCGGCGTGGCGTTCATGTGCAAAGGGCCCGTCGCACTCGTCGAAACCGCCGTCCCCGCGATCGCTGTCGCAGCGGTCTTACAAAACGGCGCTTACGCTCGGGGTGGCGATTTAAATCGCCCCCCCCTGAAGTGTCTCTATCTTCCGATCAGCGTTGGCGTGACTTTATTTCTCGTGATCGCACTCCCGTGGTTCATCTACGTGCTGAAGAGCACGCCGGGTGTGGCGTCGACGTGGTCGAGCGAAGTCAGCCGTGAGGGCGCGACGAACCTTGAAGTCGGCAACCCGCTGACGTATCTGCTGCTCGGCCCGACGACCGCGCCGTGGATCGTCTTCGCCGCCGCCGGCCTGCTGCTGTTGTGGCAACGCCGCCGCGACCGCTCGGCCTGGGTGCCGTTCATTTTTTCGGTCGCACCGCTGCTGGTGATGGTCTGGTTCCGCGACCGCAAAGAGCGGTACATGCTGCCGATGATCATGCCCGCCGCGGTGATCTGCGGGTACGGCATCGTGCAGTGGATGAAGAGCTGGTCGACCGGACGAACCAAAACCGATTGGCTGCTGTTGGCGTTGCACCTGTTCGTCGTGCTGACGATCGGCCTGGGTTTGTGCGCCGGCGGCGCGACGGCGCTCAAACGCGTCGACGGCACGCCGTGGCTGCCGACGCATCTGGCCGTCTGGGCGGGCGTGGCGGTGGTGCTCAGCGTCGCGATCGTTCTGATCCTCACGCGTCGCGTCGCCTGGGCGATGCCGGGCGGGACGTTCGTCGTGATGCTCGGCGTGTTGGCGCTGTTCCTGTTCGGCTACCGCGAGAGCGGCGACGGCAAGAGCCCGCTGAAGCCGCTCGCCGACGCGATCATCGATCGCGCGCCCGACGCCGTCATTTTCGACTGGCTGCCGCGCGGCCGGGCGGACGAGCAGATCGCGATTTATCTGAACCGAACGATTCTCAAGCAAGACCCGGCCATGCTTCGGCCGGTCGACCGCTCGATCGCCCTCATCGCCCGCCAGGCCAAGCAAGACCCGGAACCGAATTACGCGCTGCCCTGGCTGCCTGTAGCGACGGCGAAAGAAGGCGCCACGACCTGGTACGCTTACGTCGCGCCAAAACGCGGCCGCGTCAGCCATCAGCGGTAGCGGCTAATCGGGGCAACGATCAGTCGCGCGTGGCGGCGAGGTCGATCGCTTCTTTCAGGTTCAGCGTGCCCTCATACAAACTGCGGCCGACGATCACGCCCCAGACGGGGAGTTCGAGCAATTGCCGAATGTGGTCGATCGTCCCGACGCCGCCGCTGGCGATCACCGGCACCCGGCCGGCCTCGGCGAGTTGGCGCGTGGTCACGAGGTTCGGCCCCTTCAACATGCCGTCCCGCGCGACGTCCGTGTAGAGCAAACCGGCGATCGGCCAATCGGTGACGCGTTTGGCGATGTCGACGGCGGAAACGGTCGACGTCTCCGTCCAGCCGCGCGTGGCGACCTGGCCGTTCTTGGCGTCGATGGCGAGCGTGATTTTCTGCGCGTACGCCGGGTTCTTCATCAACTCCTCGAACCACGGCCAGTCTTCGATCGCCTTGGTGCCGACGACGACACGGCTCACGCCGGCGTCGATCAATCGGACGATGTCGTCCGTCCCCCGCACCCCGCCGCCGGCCTGAACTTTCATGCTCGTGGCGCGGACAATGTCGCCGATCAAATCCGCCTGGGCGACGTGCCCTTCCTTCGCGCCGTCAAGGTCGACGACGTGCAGCCATTCCGCCCCGGCGGCCGCGTGCTGGCGGGCGGCCTCGACGGGGTTCAGCGGGTAGTCGATCTGACGCGCGTAATCGCCCTGCTGCAACCGCACGACGTGGCCGTTCCGCAGATCGATCGAAGGCATGACAACGAATCGCATTCCGCCGTTGTAGCGGGCGGGCGTAATCACGTCGAGTGACCCTTCCCTCTCCCGGTATTCCGGGGGAGGGTGAGGGCGGGGGTCTGCTGGTTTTCGCCAACACCATAAAGACCGCAGCCCCCCTCCCTAACCCTCCCCCGGCGTACCGGGAGAGGGGACCGGAGCTAACCCTTTACCCGGTTCGCCGCTACGATTGGCTTATGGGCACTCCGACTCAGCCGCCGTCGTCCGAGCCAGCCGTTGAAACCGCCGTCGAAATCCCGCCCGCCGCGCCTCAGCCGCGGACAGACGGCACGGGGCTGATCGATCTCGACCCGTGGCTCGAGCCGCACGCCTGGGCGCTGCGCGACCGATTCCATCGCTACAAACAGATGCTGGCCACCTTCGATCACGGCGGCGGTCTGATGGGGCAGGTGTCGCAAGGGCATCATTTTTTCGGGTTCAATCGCGGCGAACACAAAGGCAAGGCCGGCGTCTGGTATCGCGAGTGGGCACCCGGCGCGATCCAACTCCGCCTGATCGGCGAATTCAACGGCTGGGACCGCTTCGCCAACCCCATGGCGCGCGACGAGTACGGCACATGGAGCATCTTCCTCGACGACGACACCTACGCCAGCCGCCTCAAGCACGGCGGCCGCATCAAGGTGCATGTCGTGCTCCATGATTCGACCACCATGGACCGCATCCCGGCCTACGCGCGGTTCGTCATCCAGGAGCCCGGCACGCCGCAGTTCACCGCGCTCTACTGGAGCCCGCCGCAGCCGTACGTCTGGAAAAATACGCCGCCGAAGCTCGACGGGGCGATGCGGATTTATGAATCGCACGTCGGCATGGCGCAGGAAGAAGGCCGTGTTGGCACGTACAAGGAATACGCCGAGAAAACCCTGCCCCGCATCGTGAAAGCCGGCTACAACACCATCCAGCTGATGGCCATCCAGGAGCACCCGTACTACGGCAGCTTCGGGTATCACGTCAGCAATTTCTTCGCGCCGAGTTCGCGCTTCGGCACGCCGGAAGACCTCAAGGCGATGATCGACACCGCCCACGGTTACGGCCTGCGGGTGATCATGGACCTCGTCCATTCCCACGCCGTCAAAAACACCCAGGAAGGCCTTAACCTCTTTGACGGCACCGACTACCAATACTTCCACGGCGGCCCGCGCGGCCAGCACAACCAGTGGGACAGCATGTGCTTCGACTACAGCAAGTACGAAGTCCAACGCTTCCTGCTCAGCAACTGCCGCTACTGGCTCGAAGAATTCAAATTCGACGGCTACCGCTTCGATGGCGTGACCAGCATGATGTATCACGACCACGGCATGGGCAAAGCGTTCAGCAGCTACGGCGATTACTTCGACGACAACGTCGACAACGACGCCATCACCTACCTTCAACTCGCTAACGAAGTGATTCACCAGACGAACCCCTCGGCCACGACCGTGGCCGAAGACGTCAGCGGCATGGTGGGCATTGCGAGGCCCGTCTCAGAAGGCGGCCTTGGCTTCGATTACCGCCTGGCGATGGGCATTCCGGATTACTGGATCAAGCTCCTCAAGCACAAAAAAGACGACGACTGGCAGCTGGCCGAAGTCTACGGCACGATGCTCAACCGCCGCTGGAGCGAAAAGCACGTCGGCTACGCGGAAAGCCACGACCAGGCGCTCGTCGGCGATAAAACGATCGCCTTCTGGCTGATGGACCAGGAAATGTACTGGTCGATGGCCAAGGACCGTCAGAGCCTGGTCGTCGACCGCGGCATCGCGCTGCACAAGATGATCCGCCTGCTCACCTTCAGCCTCGCCGGTGAAGCGTACCTCAACTTCATGGGCAATGAGTTCGGCCACCCGGAATGGGTCGATTTCCCGCGCGAAGGCAACGGCTACAGCTACCACTACTGCCGCCGCCAGTGGAACCTGATGGAAGCCGATTACCTGCGATACAAGGGCCTGGCCGAGTTCGACCGGGCGATGCAGAAAATCGACCAGCCGTACAACCTGCTGGAAGACAAGCTCATCGAATTGCTGTGGGTTCACGAGAGCGACAAGCAGCTCGTCTACCGCCGCGGCCCGCTGGTGTTCGTCTTCAACTTCCACCCGACCAACAGCTACAGCGACTGGCAAATTCCCGTGCCTGACGGCGTGGATTACAAAGTCATCCTCAACAGCGACGCAAAACACTTCGAAGGCCCCGGCCTGTGCGCCGAGGGGCAGGTTTACCCCGTCCAACGCGGGCCGTACGCCGACCGGCTGGCGAGCCTGAAGATCTATGTCCCCAGCCGTAGTGTACAGGTGCTGGCGCCGGCCTGATTCATTGTAGGGGCGACGCCTGCGTCGCCCGCGGGGCCGGGCAGATGCTCACGGGCGACGCAGGCGTCGCCCCTACAAAACATTTTCACTTCCACTTCGTCAACACCCGGCCGAGCAGGGCCCGGGCGGCGTCGGGCGTGTAGCCGGTGATGCCGTCCGTTTGAGCGCCCAGCAGGCCGGCCGTCAGGTCTTCGCGACTGAGGATCGCCACCACGCGGCCGTCTTTTTCCACGCCGCGGAGGGTCGGCTCGCTCAGCTTTTCGATCGAATTGCTGTTGAAATTGCGGTAACTGATTTTCAGCTTTTCGCCATACAACTTGTGCGTTGGCGGCAGAACACTGATCGCGTCGGCGCCGTACCAGCGCGTGAGTTCCGCTTGAGGCGCTGGCGGCGAATGCCGCGTTGCCCCCCGCCGCCTCGAAGAAAATGCGGCCGCCGTTGTCGAGGTATGTTTTGATCGCGGCCCGCGTTTTTTCGTCGAACGTGAAGGCCGACGTGCCGGTGACGTACAGGCAATCCGCGTCTTTAATCTCGTCCCCGGCGGCAACGGTTTTCACTTCAACGCCCACGCCGCGGATGGCGGCGTAGTTTTCGAACTGCTTGAACGCCAGCGGCTCCGGGTTCCAAGAGCCGTTGTACTGCAGCCGTGCGATGCGCATCGAAACGTCGGGCTTTCGTTTGGACTCGGGCACCAGCCAGCTTTCGCCACGCGTGTAGAAGTGGCTTTTATCGACGGCGTAGCTCAGCACGTTCGCCGCCAGTTGCCAGTGGTCGGCATTGATCTTCCCGCTGCGGCCCTGCCAGGTGCGGGACGGGTCGCCGGTCGGGGCGAGGACGACGAATTCGCGAATGCCGTTCCCGATCGCGCGGAGCACCGGCTTGTTCTTGAACGCCGGGCGTTTGAACATCTGGTTGGCAAAGATCGGGTGGGTGTCGGGGACGTCGCGCCATTCATTGCCGGGCACGAGTTCGGCGGCGAGTTTTTCGACGCTCTTGCCGAACGCCGCACTGTTCGCCTCCGCGACGGCGAAGATCAGGCCGCCGGACTCGACGTAGGTTTTGAGTTTCGCCTTCGTCTCCGGCTTCAGATCCAGCGCGTTCGTGCCGGCGAGATACAGCACGGGCGATTCCAGCAGTGCGTCGACCGAATCGTTCGCGTCGACGATCTGCCAGCGGAGTTCGCGTTCCATCGCCCGCCCGACCCACGCGGCGGCATTGGCGGCGTCGCGGGGCCGCTGGTTCCAGAACGCCTTGGCGGCATCCGTCGCGCCGGCGGCGTAATTGAATTTGTTAAACGCCACCGGCAGGCGGCATCGCTGAAGAAAGAGAACCGCCCATGCGGTGTCCGTCACGCGGTAGTCGCCGTACTTGGCCGTGTCCTGCCCCCAATGGCCGTCGCGGGAGCTTTGGCGTTTCATCAGGTCGGCGGCGCCGAGCGCGTACCAGTCGGCCTCGCCGAACGTCCGCATCCCGCTCGCCAGCGCGACCGTGCCGATGCCGTACCAGCGGCGGTGAACGCTTTCGGTCGTCTGGTCGTCTTTGTCCGGATCGAGTTTGTTGGTGATCCAGGCGATGCCCTTTTCGATCGTCGGGCTCGTGGCATTGCCGCGTGGCGTGGCGTAGGCGTCGGCGCGAGTGTGGTCTTGTGCGAGGAACAGCGCCGAAATGCCGGTGGTCGTGGAATAGACCGTCGTCGCGGGATTCGGCACCTTCGCGTACGGCACGATATAGCCGAACGCGCCGTCTTTCTGCTGGGCGTCGGCGAACGTTTTTTCGATCTGCTTCCAGAGGTCGGCGGGCACTTCGTAGTCCATGTCGCCGGCGGCATCGAGGCCCCAGGCGGCGTTCTGGACGTTGTTCAGGCTGTAGTTGTAGCGCGGCGTGACGAACTGCGCGTAGTCCCAGACGAGATTCTTCGCCGTCGACAGTTTTTTGCCCGCCATCAACGCGGCCGCGTCGCGCCGCAGCGCCTGCTTCACTTCCGGCGTCGGGGGCAGGTTCGCCCAGACCTGGCAGCGGAGCGACAGCGTATAGGTGCTGACGCTCGGCTTGGTGCGGAGGAAGTCGATCGCCTTTTTCAGCTTCGGCTCGGTCGGGCGTTGGCCGGCTTCGAGCAGCGCATAGACCGCCAGCGCCGTTTTACCGCCGTACTGATTGTTGTCCGAACTCGGCGACGATTTGTCGTCGGGCACTTTCGCGATCGGCCCGGCCGGCGGGGCCGGCTCCGTCTCCCACGTGCCGTCGGGCTGCTGAACGGAATAAAGGTATTCGACACCCTTGGCGATGGCCTTGTCGACGTCGTCAGGATTCACGGCCGCGGGCGAAACGGCAGCGACGAGGCTCGCAGCAATAAAACCGAGAACGGCCGCCTTACTCCCTCTCCAGGTATGGCCGGGAGGTGCCGCAGGCACGCGGGGTTGGGGTGAGGGCCGGTTCTTCGTGCGGTGGGATTGCATCGTTGAGCCCTCGCTCGACATGAGATTGACCGTCCGACGTATTTCGCTTCGATCAAGCCGATCGTCGCCGGCCCTCACCCTAACCCTCTCCCGGCGATACCGGGAGAGGGGATAAGACGGCATGTCGATCGTTTTAGTACCCGCCTGCCGTCTTCGCGGCGGCGATGCCGGTTTTGGCTTCGTTCACGATCGCGACACTGGCGCTCACGCCCAGGCGGTCGGCACCGGCGTCGATCATTTTCTGCGCGGTGGCGTAGTCACGGATGCCGCCGCTGGCTTTGACTTTGATTTTGCCCTCGCCGTACTTTTTCATCCATTCGACGACGTGCAACTGCGCCCCGCCGGCCGGGTGGAAGCCGGTGCTGGTCTTGATGAAATCGCAGCCGCTTTCCCGCACCGCTTTACACGCCAGCGCGATGGTTTCCTCGGCCTTGTCTTTGTTGATCGCCACGAGTGCGGCGCTTTCGATGATCACCTTGATGATGACGTCGCTGCGCACGCTGCGGGCGGCGCGGACGACTTCCATCAGCTCATCCCGCGCGGCCTCAAAGTTCAATGCCAACAGGAACGGCAGGTGCGAGACGACGTCGATCTCGTCGGCCCCGTCTTTGACGGTGCTGGTGGCTTCGATGGCTTTGACGGTCCCCTTGTGCGTGCCGTTCGGGAAGCCGATGACCGTGCACGTTTTCACCCCGCTGCCCGCGAGTTTCGCGGCCGCCTGCTTTACGAACGGCGGGCTGATGCAGACGCTGGCGAACTTGTATTCGAGCGCCTCGCCGAGCACCTTGTCGACGTCAGCGGGCATGGCTTCAGGCTTGAGAATCGTGTGATCAATAATGCCGGCAAGTTCAGCGGGTGACATGCCCAGCGTTGTACCGCGCAACGTCGCTCCGGTGAAAGAGAAACACGAAGCCGAGAAGGCACGAAGATAAAAAGGGATTGAGAAGTTATGACTTGCGTCTCTCGCCCGGATGAACGTGGTCGCGGACGATCTTCTTCGCTAGCGGGAGCCATTCGCCTTCTTGTTGCACGTCGAACAGCAAGCCATTGAAGATCGTGCCGGGCATGTCATCAATGTAGATGTCGGATTTTGGGAGGAACGCGTTGAAAAGCGTTGCGATGCCCGCCCGTTTCGCAACGGATCGGCAATATTCAGCGCCGCCTGTCGACCAGAGATACAAGTTACAGCCGCCGTTGTGGAGCGTGTGCATCGCCTCGACAGCGTTCGGTAGAAGAACGCCTTGATGGTCGATCAGCGTTAAATCAACGTCCACAAACACATTGACATTCTTCATCTTCGGCATGCACGTCTCCTGCCAACACCGAAAGAAGACTAAACACAAAAGCGGAAGGCACGAAGATTAAATTTCTTCGTGCCTTCGCGGCTTCGTGTTTCACTTTTGGAACGGGGCTTACTTCGTTTCGGTGCCGCCGGTTTTCCAGGTGGCTTTCATGGCTTTGACGAGGGTGTCGCGGCCGGCGGCGCGTTTGTCGGCGACGTCGAGCAGCGCGGCGGCGCGGGCTTCGTTGCCGGTGTTGTAATAGACGTACGCCAGCAGCACGGCGGCGCCGGTGTCGGTCTGCTTGTTCTGGACGATCTCGGCGAGGTCTTTCTGCACGGCAGCGAGCTTTTCGTCGCCGAGGAAGCCGCGGAGATCGTGCTGGCTGCCGAGCAGATTCTTGTCGAGTGCGTACGCCTGGCGGAGGCTGGTTTCAGCACGACGGTAGAACGCGCCGCCGAGCTCGGCGTTCGCGCGGCCGAGCTTGACGGTGGCACTCTTGGGGGCGACGGCTTCGGCGGCGGCGTAGGTGTCGATGGCGGTGGCGAACTTGCCGTCCTTCATCTGGCCTTCCGCCTTGGTCAGCAGATCGCCCAGGCCCTTGGTGGCGGCGTCGGCGGGGGCGAGGCGGCCGGGCGCCATGCCCGGCTGCGGCTGGCCGCCCGGGGCGCCGCCGTTGTTGCCGGCGTTGTTGTTATTGCCCGCGTCGGGCTTGTTGGCGTCCGGCTTGGCGGCGTCGGCCTGGCGACGGCGGACCTCGGCGTTGTACTCGCGGGTCGCCTGCTCGGCGGCCTGGCCGGGACGGGTGGGCTGGGCGCTGTCGGCGTCCGGAACGCCTGCCTTGCCGACGCTGCGGTCGACCGGCGTGTCCGCGCGGGCGGAGAACTTCGTCACCGTACCGGCCTCGGGGGCGTTGGCGTCGGTGACTGCGGTGTTCACCTGCGGTGTGGTGACGGCGTTATCCGTCGGCGTCTGGCCGGTGGGCGTCGTCGGGCTGCCCGTGGCCGGCGTCTGCTGCGAGCCCGGGTCGGCGGGCATGTTGCTGTTGGCGCCGTTGTCGGGCGTTTGGCCGGGGGTTTTGGATTCATCGGCGTCGCCGGGCAGGCGGCGGACCTGCGTCGTGCCGTCGGCGGGGTTCAGCGTGTTGAGGTTCGTGTAGTCGCTCAGGTTATCCAGCGACGGCGGCACCGCAACGCGGGCGGCCGGGGCGTACTGATTGTCGACCGCCCCGCCGCTGACGATGGTATTGCTGTTGAACGGCGTGACGACGGTGGGGTCGGCACTGACGGCGGCCGTGCGGACGTCGACATTGCGCCACTGCGTCGGCGTGGGCGGCGAATACGAGCCGGTGTTGCCGACGGTGACCGTGCCGGCCGGCGCGTTCACGCCGCGGCTATCGCCGTAGTAGGCCTTGGTTTCGTTCGCGTTGTAGGTCGCCACGCCGCCGGTGGTGACACCGCTGGAGCTGCGGACGAAGCGGTCCATGTTCTGCGACGCCGTCTGGCCACGGAAGGCCTGGGCGTCGGTCGAGCTCAGGTTGCCGCGGAACGCTTTACCGCCGGTCACGTTGCCGTAGACGATGCGGTTCTGGATTTCCCATGGCATGTCGCGGCCGCCGGTCTGGTTGCGGCCATTGGCGCCGACGCGGTTATTCGCGTCGGTCGCGCCCGAACGATCGACGCGGGTCTGGGCGAACACGCCCGAAGCGAGGGCGGCAACGACGGCGGCGACGATCAGCGAGCGATTCTTCATGGGCTGTCTCCGTATCCTCATTCTAACACCTTAGACGCCGAGGATCGACAAACGGTTGCGATTCCAATGCCCGAAAATTTGGCAGACTAGGCAGATTCGATCGCGCGGATGACGTCGGCGTGAATGGCCTCGGGCGACCGGCTGGCGTCGATCACGCGGTAGCGAGCCGGGTCGGCCTGGGCTTGCTCGAGGAAGTGCGTGCGGACCTTCTCGTGGTATTCCACCGGCCGAAGCTCGATTCGGTCCTTCGTCGGCTGACGCGAATCAGTGCCGAACAGCGTCTTGGTCTGGAACTTCGCCTGCACGCGGTCGCGGCTGATGGCGACGGGCAAATCCAGAATGATCGTCAGATCCGGCCAGCGTCCGCCGATGGCGACTTCGCCGACCGCCTTAATCTGCTCTGCCGTAAGTCCATCGCCACCAATCTGATATGCGAGCGTACTGCTGACGAAGCGGTCGCTGAGGACGGTTTTACCGGACTCCAGGGCGGGCAGGATCGTCTGCCGCATCATCTGGGCGCGGGCGGCCATGTAGAGCAGCATTTCGCACCGCATGGCCATGTCGGTGTTTTCGGGGTCCAGCAGAATGTGGCGGACCATTTCGCCGACACGGGTCGTGCCGGGGTCGCGGACCATCATGATATTCACGCCGGTGCGTTCGAGATGGTCGTGCAGGAGCTTGATCTGCGTGCTTTTGCCGCAGCCCTCGTTGCCGTCGAAGACGATGAAGCGGTGGGCGGGGTTCAAGTGGGTGAGGATCATGGCGGGATTCATGCGTTGCGGCAAGGGGTTGATCGGTTGATGTGTTGATCAGTTGATCCGTGGCCGGCTGAAATCTGAGTCCGTTTTCGGAGTTCGAGCGGGCACGGATTCACTCATCAACAGATCAACCGATCAACTCACTCGCCGACTCGCCGACTCGCCGTTAAACTTCGGCCTGTGACTCCGAACGCCCTTATCGACGCTTTCTTTGCCGCTTTCGGCGGCACCGCCGCCCCGATCCTCGTCCGCTCGCCGGGCCGCGTGAATCTGATCGGCGAACACACCGATTACAACGACGGCTTCGTTTTTCCGATGGCGATCGAGCCGCATGTGCTGATGGCTGTTCGGGTTAGGGACGACGAAAAGGTCGCCGTTCGCACGACCTTATTCCCGGAACACCCGGTGGAATTCTCGGTGGCCGGTAAGATCGAGCCGGGCGAGCCGAGCTGGGGGAATTACGTCCGTGGCATCATCGCGATGCTCAAAAACAAGGGCGTGCCGCTGGTGGGCCTCGATTGCATGATTACCAACACGCTGCCGCCCGGCGGCGGGCTGAGCAGCAGCGCCGCGATGGAAGTCGGCATGGGCCGGGCGATGCTGGCGCTCGCCGGCGAAACGATGGACGCCCTCGCCCTCGCCCTGCTCGCCCAGAAAGCCGAGCATGAATTCGCCAATGTGCCTTGCGGTGTGATGGACCAGGCGATTGTCGCGTGCGGTAAAGCCGGTCACGCCATGCTCTTAGACTGCCGCACCCTCGAACCCCGGCACGTGCCGCTCGGGAGCGATGCGACCGTCGTGATCGTCAACAGCATGGTCAAACACGCCCTCAACGACGGCGAATACGCCAAGCGCCGCCAGCAATGCGAAGCCGGCGTCGCCTACTTCCAGAAGATCAACCCGGCCATCAAAGCCCTGCGCGACGTGACTGTCCGCCAGGTACTCGACGCCAAGGGCGAACTCGACGACCTCACCTTCCGCCGCTGCCGGCACGTGGTGACCGAAAATGACCGCTGCCTGAAGTTCGCCGACCTCCTGATCGCCGGCGATCTGAAAGCCGCCGGCGAACAGATGTACGCCAGCCACAACAGTTTGCGCGACGATTATGAAGTGAGCGTCGAAGAGCTGGATTTCCTCGTGGAAACCGCCAGCACGCTGGACGGCGTCTACGGCAGCCGCATGACCGGCGGCGGCTTTGGCGGCAGCACCGTGTCGCTCGTCAAACCTACGGCCGTCAACGCGTTCATCACCGCGATGCGCCAGAAATACCAGGAAAAATTCGGCATCGACCCGGTCGCCTTCTCCACCAAGGCCACCGACGGCGCGGGCGTGGTCGGCGGGTAGGCCGGCTTACGGCAAAATGTCGCTAACCGCCAATTCGACAACGGTTTGGCCGTCTAATACGACTGGAACCGTCTGTCCGGGCGTGAAGACCTGTTGCTCGGCGTAGGTCGGCACTTCTTCGGTGCTGACCGGGCGGGTGTAAACTTCGACCTGCCGATCGATCAGGTTGACGATCCAGTAGGCTTGGACGCCGGCGCGGGCGTAGCTGCGGAGTTTAATGCCGCGATCCCGGGAGAGCGTGGAATCCGAAACCTCAATCACCACCGCGGCTTCGGACGGGCCGGGGTGGTGCTCAAAGTAGTCTTCGTTGCGACCGCGAACGATCGCCGCATCCGGCTCCGGTTCGCCATCTTCTAAAGTCACTGGCTCCTGGACGCGACATGCCCAGCCGCCGGGTAGAACTGTAAGTATTTTTGCAAACAGCTTTTGTGTTGCAACACTGTGTGGCGGATTCTTCCCCATGCGAAAAACCAGACCCCCTTCCAGCAATTCCACCGGGTCGTCATCCGTGATAATGCCCGCCCGGATCATTTCGTGGTATTGCTCGACCGACAGCGGAAACGCCGGCTCGTCCATTCGCAAAGGCTTGACGCTACGAAGTGATTGAATCATGGCTCGCCCTTGGTGTTCGTCGACGCCACAGGATAGCATACCCGGTGCCCCATGCGTGACGTTTTGCTCAAGCTCATCCGCCGACAGAACTTAACGCGCGACGAAGCGCGGGCGGCGTTCGACGCCATTCTCTCCGGCGACGTGCCCGACGCCCAGATCGCGGGCTTTTTGATGGGTTTAGCCGTCAAAGGCGTGGTCGGCGACGAACTGGCCGGGGCGGCGGGCGTGATGCGGGACAAAGTCCTCTCCATCCCCAGGCCGGCGCACGAAATCGTCCTCGATACCTGCGGCACGGGCGGCACGGGGCGGAACACCTTCAACGTCTCCACCACCGCTGCCATTCTCGTGGCGGCGTGCGGGGTGAAAGTCGTCAAGCACGGCAACCGCAAGGCGAGCGGGACCAGCGGGTCGGCGGACGTCCTCGAATGCCTGGGCGTGCGGTTAGACCTTTCCCCAGAACGACTTAGCGCCTGCCTAGGCCAGGCCGGCCTCTGCTTCGCGTTTGCCCGCAACCACCATCCGGCCATGAAGCACGTCGCCGCCGCCCGCACCGCGCTCGGCGTGCCGACCATCTTCAATGTCCTCGGCCCGCTCACCAATCCCGCCCGCGCCTGCCATCAGCTGCTGGGCGTTTATGACCGCCCGCTGGCGAAGCTGCTCGCGGGTGTTTTGCGGGACACGGGCAGCAAAAAAGCGTGGGTCGTGCATTCGGACGACGGTTTGGACGAACTTTCCACCGCCGCCCCGACGTACGTCTGTGAAGTGGACCACGGCGAAATCCGCGAATGGACGCTCAACCCCGCAACCCTAGGCCTGGCAAAGGGTTCACTCGAACCCCTGCGCGTCACAACCCCGGCTGAATCGGCGGAGATGATCCGGGGCGTCGTCAACGGACAGCCCGGGCCCGCGTATGACATCGCGGCCCTGAACGCCGCCGCCGGCCTCGTTATCACCGGAGCCGCCAATGACTTATCGGACGGCCTGGTCCGGGTGCGCCACGCGGTAGAAAACGGTAACGCCCGGCGGGTCTTGGCGACGTTAAGTACGTTCGCCTGATTTTCACATCGTCGCCCTTGGTTCGAGGAATAGCCTTCACTCATGACCGTCCTGCCCAGCAGCCTCGCCCCCACGCCCCACTCGGCCGACGCGCCGACGACGCTGAACAAGGCGCTGGCGGCCCCGGAAACCGCGTTCACGCGCTGGCTGGTCACCTGGCGGTGGTTGTTTTTCGCCGGGATTTTCATCCTGACGATCCTCCCGTTTAACGGGCAATGGCGCATCGGGCTGGACAGTTCGATCTACCGCGGTGTGGCCGATAGTCTTGCGCAGCACGGCACTTATGAATTCGCCGGCCGACGCCAGAACCAAGTCTACCCCGGCCTGCCGGTCATGCTGGCGGCACTGCAAAGACTCTTCGCCACCACCAGTCTCATCCCGCCGTTGATCGTCATGAACGCGATGGCGATCGGCACGCTGGCGGGTGTGTACCTGCTCATCAAACGCCACTACCCGTTGTGGATTGCCGTGGTTGTCACGTGTGGCGTGGGGTTGAACGGTCGGTTTTTGATCCAGGCGCAAGAGATCATGACCGACATGCCGTTCCTCTTCGCCGTCGTCTGGGCGATGCTCGCGTGGGACTGGCTGCGGACGGCCACGGGATGGCAGAAAATCGTTTTATTATCAGCACTTATGATCGCCAGCCTGTTCGTCGCCGCGACCATGCGGCCGACGTTCTGGGTGCTCGGCGCCGCCTGGGGGATCGCCGCCGTCTGGAACGGCGTGCGGCACCGGGACAAACGCAGCCTCATCGCCGTCGGCGTGTTGGCGGCGGTGCTGATCGGGTTCATCCTGATCGACCCCCGCCGACGTGGCGTCGGAATGCTGCAAGGCGTTTACGAAAAACAACTTCTGGTTATCATGGACGACCTCGCCAGGCGCATGGTGACCAACGGCTCGACGCTGTTTTCCCGCGAGCTGCCCGAGGCGTTTTTCAACGAACAGCTCTGGGGTGCCGGTGCCGTTTTCGCGGTGCTGCTCTTGGCGGGAAGCCTCATTGTTCTCCGCCGGCAGCCGATGTGGGGGCTGCAAGTTTTTATCCTGACGGCGATTATGCTCGCCATCAGCGACGTGCCCCGCTACTACCTGATGGTCCTGCCGACCCTCTGGCTGGGGTACGTGCTCGTCCTGCTGATGCTCACCGCCAAGGCGCGGCCGATCGTGCGCGATGTCGTGCTTTTCGGCATGTTTTCCCTGGCGAACTTCCAGAACCTCGGCGGCACGCTGCGGCTGTTCGTCGAGCAGCACAGCGGCAAGTTCATGCAGGAGTACAAGCACGGCTCGTATATCCCCGCCAGCGACATGGCCAAGCTGATCCGCGAGAAAATCGGGCCGAATGACGTCGTCATCGGGCCCGTGCGCAGATCCTCAGCTACATGAGCGGCCGGCAGGTTCTCAACGGCCGCCTGCTGGGGTTTGACGCCGCTAAACCCACTAAATACCCGGACTTAGTCGCCGCCGCCCGGCCGAATTATGTCATCGGGCCGTCGAACGAATACGACAAGAAAGACAACGACCTCTACAAGCTGTTGATGCACGGCGTGGTCGTGCCCGGGAAGCTGCTCGCGCGGACAGAACACATGTGGCTCGCCGAGGCAAAAGTCGTTGTCCCGGCAGAAGATTGGCGAAAAACGCCTCGCGTCGCCAAGTTCGTCCCGATCGCCCCCAACAAGCGCCCCGGCGAAACCGCCGAGCAGATCCGCAACCGCCAGATCAAAGCCCAACGCGCCGAACGCCAGGCCCGGCTGGAACGGAACAAGCTCAAGGCGCAGCGGGCAGAGCGAAAGGCGTACCTCGAGCGAAAACGGATCAAGGCCGAGCGTGCCGAACGGCAGCGTCAGAAGGCGGCCGCCACGCAACCCACAGCCACGCCGGCAGTTACGCCGAACTAGCCGGCCGTCTCATTTGTTCCCGTGATTCGGTCTTGTTGCGGGGCGGCGGCGCGTTATCACTTTGGGCGTGTCGCGGATGAAGATTTCCATCGTCGGGCCGGGCCGGGTCGGGTCAGCCATTGGGTTGGTGTTGGTGGCGCGCGGGCTGGTCGACGAACTGGTTCTCGTCAGCCGGCGGCCCGATGTCGCCGCCGGTGAGGCCGCCGACCTGGAACACGCCGGCGCCTTTTCCCGCCCCGCCCGCGTTCGCGCCGGCGGCGTGCAAGATACGGCCGATTCAGACATTATCATCATCGCCGTCTCCGGCGCCGCCCCCGACGCCACCGCCGGCCGCGCCGCCGGCGCCATCGCCACCGCCGACGCGTTGCGTGAGATCATCCCCGGCATTGCTGCGGTAAATCCGGAGGCGGTGCTGCTGGTCGTCAGCAACCCGCTGGACGCGATTACCACGCTCGTCGGCCGATTGAGTGGGTTTCCCCCGAGCCGCGTTCTGGGGACGGGCACGCTGCTCGATACCATGCGGCTGCGAATCCGGCTGAGTGACATCTGCGGCGTTCACCCGAACGACCTTCGCGTGTATGTCCTTGGCGAACATGGAGATAACCAATTCGTCGCGGCCGCCTCGGCGAGCGTCGGCGGCGCGCCGCTGCCGATCAGCATCGAGCAACTTCGCGAAATCGAACACGACACCCGCAACGCCGGCCACGCCATCGTTCGCAGCAAGGGTTATACGAACCACGGCATCGCCCTGGCGGCGGCGGAAGTCGTCGAGGCCATCGCCCGGGATGACCGCTCCGTCCTCCCGCTCAGCACGTTAACCACTGGCGTGGCAGGCGTTAACGGCGTTTGCCTGTCGCTGCCCGTCATCGTCGGCCGGGGCGGATCACGCGGCGTGCTGCCGGTGAGTTTGTCCGAATCCGAAGCCGAGGCGTTCCGCAAATCGGCGACGGCGGTGCGGCAGACGCTGGACCTGATTTCTCCCGTTGAGGCGAGCCATGTCTGAACATAACGCTTGGGCTGAAAAGGCGATACGTCGCATCGAGGCCGACTTCACCCGCTCGGCCGATACGCACCTGCTGCAGTTGGAATTGCCCGCCCACCCGCAAATCCGACTCTATTTGAAGGACGAGTCGATCCACCCCACTGGCAGCCTTAAACACCGACTGGCACGGAGTTTATTCCTCTACGCGCTCTGCAACGGCTGGCTGCGTGAGGGGATGACGGTGATCGAAAGCAGCAGCGGCAACACGGCGGTGAGCGAGGCGTATTTCGCGCGGCTGCTTGGACTTCCGTTCGTGGCCGTCGTCCCACAGGACACCTCGGCGGACAAACTCCGGCAGATCGAGTTCTACGGCGGCCGCTGCCACCTCGTGCCGCCGGGGGAAGACACCAGCGACGTCAGCCGCAAGCTTGCCGCGGAAACCGGCGGGCACTTCATGGACCAGTTCACCTACGCCGAGCGCAACTGATTGGCGGGGCAATAATAACGTCGCTGAAACGATCTTCGCCCAGATGCGCGCCGAGCCGAACCCGGAGCCGACGTGGGTGGTCTGCTCTGCCGGCACGGGCGGCACGAGCGCAACCATTGGCCGATTCATTCGTTACCAGAAGCTCTCGACCAGGCTTTGTGTCGCCGACCCGGAAAACAGCGTTTTTTATGACGCCTGGAAGACCGGCCGGCGGGATCTGACCTGCTGTCGGGGCCCGGGCGTGGAAGGCATTGGCCGGCCGCGGGTTGAGCCGAGTTTCATCCCGACGGTGATCGACGAATGCATCCAAGTCCCGAATGCCGCAAGCTTTGGGGCGATGCACTTCCTTTCCGGCCGATTGAATCGGAAAGTCGGCGGCTCGACGGGCACGAACCTGGCCGCCGCCGCCCGGCTCATCCGCCGCATGCTGGAAAACGGCGACAACGGCTCGGTCGTTCTGCTGATCTGCGACACCGGCGAACGCTACCTGAACACTTACTACAACAGTGATTGGCTCGCCGCCAACGGGTACGACATTCGCCCGACGATTCAGGATTTAACCGTGCTGTTCGACGGATAAAGTCTTCGCCAAGCTGCAGCGCAGCTGCTGATTGAGACCGAATTGAAATCAGATCAGCAGCTGCGCTGCAGCTTGGCGGACTGAGTCGAATCCGCTGGGAAACCCCTATTTCGCCTCTGTAAATTACAGAAATCGTTCATCGCCCCGGGCATTTTTTAGGCCGCTTTTGGGGGCAAAGTGATACATTTGGTTTTAGATGATCGGCCGAAGCTCGGGCGATCATCGCCGGGCGGAGCCGGCGTTTTCTGGCGATTTTTCGCGTTCTATCCCGTGGCGGTTTTCATGACCCGCGCAGACCGGTGTCGCCCGAGTCAGGTGTAAGGGTCTATCCATGTCTTTCAAGCTGTCGTCTGCCCGTCGTGTGAACCGCTCGATGATCCTCGTTCGCGCCCTGCGCGGCGGCTTCGACGACATTCGGCCTGGCGGCGACGGCGTCGGCGGTCGACTTTGCGGTGACCAAGGCGGCCGACACCGTCGTCGACAGCCGCGGCATGACGCTCGACAGCAGCGTGGCCGCCTACGGCATCGGGGTGAACGGCAACGCGTTCGAGAACTCCGCCATCCAGACCTACAACGGCTGGCAGTACACCGCCTACTGGGTGAAGGACGGCTCGTCCTACTACGTCGCCCTGGCGCCGCCGGCAGACCGGCACCGCCACCTGGCAGGTCACCAACCTCGGGCTCTCCACGTTCACCAACGGCCTGAGCGGCGGTAAGCCGTCGGACGCCCACAACGTCGTCAGCTTCGGCATTGATAAAATCGACGGCACCATCCACCTGGCGTACGACATGCACGGGCACACGCTCAAATACCGTGTCAGCCAGCAGGGCATCGCCACCAACCCCAACGCCATCTCCGCCGCCAGCTGGGCCGCCGGCACCACCAACGGCACCACCAGCCTCTTCAACACCCAAACCAGCCAACTCGTCAGCGGCACGACCGTTAACACCGTCACCTACCCGCACTTTTTCAACACCCCCACCGGCGCACTCCAATTCACCTACCGCACCGGCAGCAGCGGCAACGGCAGCAACTGGATCGGCACGTACAACGGCACGACACACACCTGGGGCAATGTCCATCAGTACGACAACGGCGCTACCGGCTCTTACACGGGCACCGTCACCGTCAACGACTCCAACCGCAACAGCTACATCAACGGCATGACCTACGGCCCCAGCGGCCGCCTCTACCAGTCGTTCACCTGGCGCGAAGGTGCCACCGGCGCGGCGAATCATGACCTGGCGTTCGTCTATTCCGATGACAACGGCAACACCTGGAAAAACAACGCCGGCACGACCGTCGGCACCACCGCCGCCAATAACACCGGCATCAAGTGGACCATCAACACCGCCGGCCTGACCGTCGTCCCGATCGACGAAAGCCAGTCGCTGATGAACCAGCAGACCCAGGCCGTCACCAGTCAGGACAAGTTCCACACCATGATGTGGCACCGCGATTCCGCCAAGCCCAACACCGGGGCCGTCTGGGCGCCCACCGAAAGCAGCTATTTCGATTACTGGCGTGACGGCAACGGGAACTGGCACCGCAATAAGCTCCCCGGCAGCGTCGGCAGCCGTCCCAAGCTCTTCTTCGACGCCAACGACAACGCCTTTGCCATCTACCAGCTCGGCTCGTTCAGCTCGGCGGGCATTTACATCAACGGCGGCGACCTCGTCATCGCCGCCGCCACCAAGGCCAGCAACTGGACCGACTGGAAGATCATCAAGACCGAGTCCGGCCCCTTCGTCAGCGAAGCCCAGGCCGACGCCAGTCTGCTGGCGCTCAACGGCACGCTGTCGGTCACCATGCAGGAGTCGCCGAGCCTCACCACCCCCGCCCAGGCGACCAACATGCGGGTGCTGGACTACACCTTTGCCATCACGCCCGCGACCGACCGCACGCTCGGCACGAGCGGCAGCTTCACCACGGCGGGCAACTGGAGCGGCAGCGCCGTGCCGACCGGCAACACCAACGCCGTCATCAACGCCGGCCGAAGCGCCACCCTCAGCAGCGCCGCCGCACTCGATAACAGCCTGGTCCTCGGCAGCGGCGGCACGGCGGGAAGCTTCACCGTGCAGTCCGGCGCCACCCTCACCGTCGGCGCGAACATCATCGTCGGACGCGACGCCTCATCGACCGGCACCTACAGCCAGACCGGCGGCACCGTCACCAGCAACCGGTTCGTCGTCGGCGATTACTACTCCGAAACCAGCTCCGGCGGCGTCAGCACCGCCAGCGTCACCGGCGGCACGCTCACCACCAACGAACTGCTCGTCTCCGCCGGCGGCAGCGCCTCCAGCGGATCGAACTTCACCGTCGGCGGCACGGCGAGTGTCACCGTCAACGGCGAAGTCCTCCTCGGCGACATGGGCAGCACCGCCACCCTGGCCGTCAATGCCGGCACGCTCACCGTCAACGGCGACATCCGTGAAGGCTTCAACGGCACGAACAGCTCGCTCGTCCGCGTCAACGGCGGCACCCTCAACGCCACCGCCAACGCCATCAAGGCCGACACCGTCGAACTCAACGGCGGCACGATCCAGAACGTCCTGGCCATCAACACCCTCAACGGCACCGGCGGCACGATCACCCGCACCGACGGCGCTACCGCCACACTCACCCTCAACGACGGCAACACCGCCGCCAGCATTCAGAACGGCAACGGCACGGTCTCGCTGAATAAAATCACCGACGGCACGCTCATCCTCAGCGGCGCCAGCACCTACACCGGCGCGACTAACCTCACCGCCGGCGTCATCCGAGCGCAGAACAACACCGCCCTTGGTACCACGGCCGGCAATACCACCATCGGGACGACGTCGTCACTGCGTCTGGAACTGGCGGGCAACATCAACATCGCTGAGCCGCTGGTCTTCGGCGGCCGCCAGCCGGGCGTTACGGCCGCTCACCTGTCCAACGTCAGCGGCAACAACACCTTCAGCGGCAGCATCAGCACCGCGTCGGGCGGCAACCAATACAACGTCAATTCCGACGCCGGCACGCTCACCGTCACCGGTACGTTCATCAACACCGCCACCGGCGGCGCAACCGACATCCGCTACCTCAACCTCAGCGGTGCCGGCAACGGCGCGTGGAACGGCACACTCGCCAACGCCGCCTCCAACGCCGCCATCACCGCCGTCACCAAGACCGGCAGCGGCACGTGGGCACTCAACGGCAGCAACACCTACACCGGCGTGACCGCGATTTCCGCCGGCAAACTGACCACCAACGCCGCGGCCGGCAATAACCTGGCGACCAACGCCGGCGGCGTGACACTCGCCGACACCGACGGCATCCTCGCCATCGACACCACCGGCAACAGCTCCCTCCAGGCCAACCTCCGCTCGCTTCTCGCCAGCGGCTACACCAGCAGTTTCACCACCGGCCAGTTCCGTGTGGCCACGTCCGTCGCCGGGCACGTGATCGGTTACGGGCAGAGCAGGCGCGGTCACCACAATGCGCGTCACCCTCCCCGGCGATGCCGACCTCGACGGCAACGTCGACTTCAACGACTTCCTCGCCCTTCAAGCGAGCTTCGGACAAAGCGGCACGCGGTTTGACCAGGGCAACTTCGACTACAGCGGCGCGACCGACTTCAACGACTTCCTCGCCCTGCAGGCGAACTTCGGTCAGAGCCTCAGCGGCGACACGGTCGCCGTCACCGGCAGCCAGGTCGCCGCGATGACCGCCTTCGCCCAAACCGCCGCCGTCCCCGAACCGGCATCCCTGGCCGCCCTGGGCCTCATCGGATTCGCGCTCAATCGTCGCCGTCGCCACTAACTGATAGCGACCGCCTCTGGTCCCCTCTCCCGGTATCGCCGGGAGAGGGTTAGGGTGAGGGCCGGCGACGGAAGGCTACATCGCGGCAGCACCGCCGACCGTTCAAGGTTTTCCGCCGGCAAATCTTTTCAAACAATCCCAGCCACACTGTCGCCACGGCCCTCACCCTACCCTCTCCCGGCCGTACCGGGAGAGGGAATACACGATGCCGTTTTGTGAAGACGCCGCCTAATTCCCGTACCATGCCGCTCATGCCGTCTCGGGATGAGATTCTGTTGGATTACGTCGACCGTCTGCGTCATGCGCCTACCCGGTGCAGGAGGAGGCCCTCTACGCCTGGGCCGGTTCTGAGGAAGGCATTTTGTTGTCGGCCCCGACGGGCACGGGCAAAACGCTCGTCGCCGAGGCCGCCGTCTTCGAAGGCCTGCAACTCGGCAAGCAGGTCTACTATTCCACGCCGCTGATCGCGCTCACCGATCAGAAATTGACCGAGCTTCAGGAGACCGTCGAACGCTGGGGCTACCCGCGCGACAGCGTCGGCCTGGTGACGGGGAATCGAACCGTCAATCCGGATGCACCGATCAAGGTCGTCGTCGCGGAAGTGCTGCTTAATCGGCTGCTGCACCCGGAAGCATTCGACTTCGCTGACGTCGGCGCGGTCGTCATGGACGAGTTCCACAACTTCAACGAGCCGCAACGCGGCATCGTGTGGGAACTGGCGCTCTCGCTGTTGCCCAAGCACGTGCGTGTGATGCTGCTGTCGGCGACCGTCGGGGCGGCCGACGAATTCGTGAACTGGATGGCCCGCAGCATCGACCGCCGCGTCACCCTCGTCGAAGGCCGCGAGCGGAAAGTGCCGCTACACTTCACGTGGATCGGCGACGAATATCTGCCGGATTTCGTGGAGCGGATCGCGCAAGGCAGCGAAAACCTTCGCCGCACGCCGGCGTTGATTTTTTGCTTCGACCGCGAGATCTGCTGGAGCACCGCCGACGTGCTCCGCGGCCGCGATCTGTTCAGCGAAGGGCAACGCAACGCGCTCTCTGAAGCGCTCGACGATTTCGATTTTTCCGTCGGCAGCGGCGGCAAGCTACGGCCGTGCCTGGCGCGGGGCATCGGCATTCACCACGCCGGTTTGCTGCCGCGGTATCGGCGCATCGTCGAAACGCTGTTCCAGGAAAAACTATTGCCGGTCTGCGTCTGCACGGAAACGCTGGCGGCCGGCATTAATCTGCCGGCCAAGAGCACCATTCTCACGACGCTGGTGAAAGGGCCGAAGGACAAGAAGAAGCTGATCGACGTCGGCGCCGCACAACAGATGTTCGGCCGCGCCGGCCGGCCGCAGTTCGATACGGAAGGCCACGTCTACGCCGTCGCCCACGAAGACGACGTCAAACTCGCCAAGTGGAAAGAAAAGTACGACAGCATCCCCGAGGACACCAAAGACCCCGGCCTGATGTCGGCCAAAAAGGCGCTGCTGAAGAAGAAGCCGACCCGCCGCGCCGGCTTCGTTTATTGGAACGCCGACCAGTTCACGAAGCTGCAGACCGCCCCGGCCGCTAAGCTCAGCAGCCGCGGCCGACTGACTTGGCGGTGGCTGGCGTACCTGCTCGACGCCAACCCCGCTGTCGAGCCGATCCGCCAAGTCATCCGCGGCCGATTGATGGACTTCCCGAGTATCGAAGCGGAATTGAAACGCCTGACGAAAATGCTCGTCACGCTGCACGGCATGGGCATCGTCAAACTCGAACCGCCGCCACCGGCGTCGTGGCTGGCGAGTAAGTCCCAAGACGCCGCGGCGGAAGCCGCGGATCAACCGGTCGATGACGCGGATGACTCCGAAGAATCAAAAGAATCCACGGCTTCCGCCGTGGCGTCATTGAATCTTGGGGCGCTCGGGCGCAATCGAATAGCAAGCCCGCCGCCCCCGCCGCCGCGCCGCAGCCGGAGCCGTACGACCCTGTCACCGCCACGCCGACAGATAAGCTGCAAGACCTCATCGTCTTCCGCGCGGTGCACCCGCTGTACGGCCTGTTCCTTCTCGACCACCTCGGGCAGGCGGACGACCACGAGCTGATCCAGGTCCTCGAAAGTCTTCTCGAAATGCCCGGCAGCGTCGCCAAGAGCTTGCGCGTGCCGCCGCCGGAAGATTTACCGCCCGGCAAGCTGGCGACCGAATTCATCGACCCCACGATCCTCACGCGTGGCCTGGCGTCGCACGAAGACCTCTACCCGCCCGCCGACCAGTCCGACGTCATGCCCGAACTGCGGCGGTACCCCATCCCTCTGGCGCAAAAAGTGAAAATGGTCTTCGAAAGCGAGATCGACCACGCCGGCGGCCTGAGCGTGAACCCCGTCTGGTGCATCGGCGATCTACTGCACTACGCCGGCGACAAGGGCGTCGACTTCGACAAGTTCGTCCGCTCGCACGACCTCGTGAAGCAGGAAGGCATCCTCTTCAAACACCTGCTGCGGATGATCCTGCTCTGCGGCGAGTTCGCCCAGCTCACGCCCGCCAACGCCGACCCGATCGCCTGGCAGGAAAAGCTCGACGGCATCGCGGCGAAGCTGACCGACGCCTGCCGACAGGTCGACCCGCAAAGCACCGACGAATCACTCGCGGAATTGAATGAAGCACCGTGACCGCCGCTTGGTACGATGCCCGCGGAGGGCCGCACATGGCGACACACGTTCGGGCCGCGGGCTGGGCATTGATCGGAGGACTGTTGATGGCGTCCACGGCGATAGCGCAGGCGACCATCACCCGACTCACCGGCTCGCCCGGACAGTGGCAACTCGAACGCGACGGGAAACCGTACTTCATCCACGGCGCGGGCGGCGGCGGGTCGATGGAACTGCTCAAAAACCTCGGCGGCAACTCCGTGCGGACCTGGGGCGCCGACGACCTCGGCCCGCAGCTCGACGCCGCCCAGAAGCTCGGCCTCAGCGTCTGCGTCGGCATCTGGCTCGGGCACGAAGACCGCATCAACCACTTCAACTACGACGACCCCGCCCAGGTCGCCCGCCAACTCGAAACCGCCAAGGCCGCCATCCTCAAGTACAAAGACCACCCCGCCGTGCTGATGTGGGGCATCGGCAACGAAATGGAAGGCTCGCCGGGCACGAAGGCGTCGATCTGGCGCCGTCAACGACATCGCCGCGTTCGCCAAGCAGGTCGACCCGAACCACCCGACGATGACGGTCATCGCTGAGATCGGCGAGAACGCCGCGAAGATCAAAGCCATCCAGCAGCACTGCCCGGCGATCGACGTCATCGGCGTCAACAGCTACGGCGGCGCGTTCAGTCTCGCCGAGCGGTACAAGGCCAGCGGCGTGACCAAGCCGTACGTCGTCACCGAGTTCGGCCCGATCGGCCCGTGGGAAGGCGGGCACACGTCGTACGGCGCGCCGATCGAGCCGACCAGCACCGACAAAGTCGCCATGTACGACCGCGCCTACGCCAACGCCGTCAATGCCGCGCCCGGCACGAGCTTAGGCGGCTACGCGTTCCTGTGGGGCTGGAAGCAGGAGACCACCGCCACGTGGTTCGGCCTGATGCTCGAAGACGGCACGCTCACGCCCGCCGTCAACGCCGTCGCCCGCGCCTGGGGCGGAAAAACCGTCCCCATGCCGACGCTCTCCGCCATCAAACTTAACGGCCCCGACACCGCCGCACCGGGCGGCGTCATCCGGGCGAGCGTCGACGCAAAAGGCGAAACGAAAATCGAATGGCAGCTGCACCGGGAGACGCAGCAGCCGGGCGTCGGCGGCTCATTCGAGCCCAAGACGCGGCAATTCCCCGACGCCCTCAAACCCGCCGGCGACAGCGTCACCGTCACCCTGCCCGCCGAGCCCGGCGTTTACCGCCTCTACGCCTTCGCCCGCGACAACGCCGGCCACGCCGCGACCAGCAACGTGCCGCTGCGGGTTCGCAAGAAAACGGACTAACTGCCCGGAAACAATCCGTTCGCGCCGTCCGCCGGAGGTTCGGCGGGGGTAAGCTCTGGCGATGCTGTCCGTTGCCGACATTCTCACCGCGCGAGCGAATTAAAGACGCCGTCCTCGTCACGCCCTGCCTGGAGTCGGCGGCGCTGTCCGACCGGTACGGCTTCCGCATTCACTGCAAAATGGAGTACCTGCAGCGGACCGGCAGTTTCAAGGACGCGGCGCCTGCAACGCCTTGCTGATGCTCGACGACGCGGCACGCGGCGCGGCGTGATCGCCGCCTCGGCGGGGAATCACGCACAAGGTTTGGCGTGGCACGGGAAGCGGCTCGGCGTGCCGGTGACGGTCGTCATGCCGAACTACGCGCCGCTGGTCAAAAGCGCCTCCTGCACGCGGTTCGGCGCGGGTCATCCGCCACGGCGAAAGCTTCGCCGAGGCCCGCAAAAAAGCCGACGACATCGCCGCCGCGGAAGGCCTGACTTATGTGCACGGCTTTGATGACGCCGCCGTCATCGCCGGGCAAGGGACGCTCGGTCTGGAACTGCTCGAACAGGTGCCCGACGCCGCCGCCGTCATCGTGCCCGCCGGCGGGTGCGGGCTGCTGGCGGGCGTGTCGCTGGCGATCAAATCGACGCGGCCGGACGTGCAGGTGATTGCCGTCGAGTCCGAAAATACGCCGAATTTCAGCGCCGCGATGAAAGCCGGCGAGCCGGTGACCGTGCCCGCCAAGCCGACCCTCGCCGACGGTTTAGCCACCGGCCGTGTCGGCGACCGCGCGTTCGGCATCGCCAAGAGCCGCGTCGACCGCGTCGTCACCGTCCGCGAGGCCGACATCGCCCTCTCCGTGCTGCGGCTGATGGAACTGGAAAAAAGTGTCGTCGAAGGCTCGGCCGCCGCGTCACTGGCGGCCGTGCTCAGCGGGCAACTCGATGACCTTGCGGGTCGGCCGATCGTGCTCCTGCTCTGCGGCGGGAATATTGACCCGCTGGTGCTCAGCCGCCTGATCGAAAAGGGCTTAGCCGCCGACGGCCGCTTGTGTCGCCTTCGCGCCACCATCAGCGATCGCCCCGGCGGACTGGCGGCGTTCACCGCCGCCATCGCCGCCACCGGTGCCGGCATCGTCGACATCCAGCACGACCGCGCCTTTCAGCGGCGAGCGTCTCTCGACCGGCGTGCTCTGCACGATCGAAACCCACGACGCCGACCACGCCACCGCCGTCTTCGACGCACTCGCGAAGTTCAACATCAAACCGGCGAACGGCTGGAGTTGACTGCGCCCCTCTCCCGGTATTCATGGGGAGGCTTAGAGGCTATTTCAAACTGACCATGACGGCTGTTGGAGGGCGTCACTCCGTGACGCCGTTCGCGGCTTAGCCGGGAAATCAAACGTCTAACGACGCTTGCGGCGGCAGGGCCTGCCGCCCTCCAGCAGCCGGCCGGGTTTTGAAACCGCTTCTAGGGAAGGGGCTCGGCGTAGAGAATGCCCCGGCCGTTCGTGCCGACATAGAGGCGGCCCCAGACGCGGGCATCGCCTTGGATGACGGTGACATTGCCGTATTGGTGTGCGTCGTCATTGACGCGAATCCATGACCGGCCGGCGTCGTCGGAGCGGAAGAAACCGCGTTGGCCGGCGACG
The DNA here is from genome assembly GCA_049840775.1 of Tepidisphaeraceae bacterium. Lineage (GTDB taxonomy): Bacteria > Planctomycetota > Phycisphaerae > Tepidisphaerales > Tepidisphaeraceae > RYN-431. The sequence goes on along the minus strand of JASGJJ010000002.1, from coordinate 19,422 downwards.
GTGCCGCCGACGTAAATCGCCGGGTACGCGTCCGCAGATTTCGCCGCACCGACGCCGACTTGCTTGGCGACAGGGATGACGTCCGCGGCGACGCGGCCCCAGGTTTTTCCGCCGTCGGTCGAGCGCCACAAACCCTTGTCGCCGTCTTCCCCTGCCGTCAGCCAGAGGTGGCCGGCGTGGCCGGGCGTCGCGCGCAGCCAGAGCGGCTTGCCAGGGGAGGCGTCGGCCAGGCGCGTGAACGTCCGGCCGCCGTCGGTGCTGCGATAACTTCCATCACTCGCGACAGCGAAAAAGGCGTTCGCGTCGACGGCGTCGGCGGCGATCAGCACTTTCCCGACGGGCAGCCCGCTGACGGGTTCCCACTTGCCAAATCCCCGACCGGCACGACCGGCGACAAGTGCGGCCTGCTTCGCGGGCGTCCAGACGGCCGCACTGCCGTCCGCCGCCACCGCGACATGCCCGGCGCTCGGCCCCCGTTCGCCGAGCCGCAGTTCAGTGAAGCTGTTTCGCGCCTCGTCGCCGGGAAAGGTTTGCCACGTCACGCCGCCGTCGCCAGACCATTGCGACCCGGCCCCGACACGGACGACGACGTTCGCGTCGCGCCGCGCGACGTCCAAATCATTGCACGTCGCCATGCCGAGCTTTTGGGTCTGGCCGGCGTCATTCACCTGCCCGAAATGGCCGAGCTTCGGGCTGCTGGCGAAGTCTTCGTGGCGGTAGCCGTCGCGGTCGCCGATGGCGCTCAGCAGGTTCGACGACCCGCTCGCCGGGCTCACCAGTTGCAGCACCGCCGATTGCTCAAAGCCTTTGTTGAAGAAGGTCCAGGTCGGCTCATCGGCGCGAAGGTTCGTCGTGCGATAAAGGCCGTAACCCGTGGTAAAAATGGCTTGGTTCGGGTCGTGCGGATTGATCTGCACGTCGCCGAGCCAGTGCGGGAAAGTGCCGGTGACGTACGGGTATCCGGTGTCGTCGCGGTGCTGGCGGATGCGTAAGGGCGACCATGATTTTCCGCCGTCGCGGCTGCGGTAAATGTCGTCGCCCGGCGTGCCGTATAGGTTGAGCGTCGTCACCAGAATCGTCTGCGGCGACTGCGGATCCAGGCAGACGCCCGACCAGCCGCACGGCGGCGTTTGCGGCGTGATGTTCGTCCAGACCGGCTTTTCACCGGCGGGGTCGTCACAGCGATAAACCGCACCGCCATCGGCACCCCACGGGCCGGGAAAATCTTTCCCGGTGAGGAACGTCACGAACAGCGTTCGGCCGTCGGGCGTGAGGGCGGCGCGTGTCGCCAGCAACCGGCCGGCGGGCTGGCCGGGGATCGGCTGCCAGGTGCCGCCGGCATCGGTGGTGCGGAAGAGTTTTTCGGCCCCGATTGTGCAGACGCCTGAAAAGGCGACGGGCGTGGCCGAACCGCTTTTACCGCTCGATGCGTCAAAGAGCGTGAAGACGACGCCGGCATTCTTGGCGGGCTTTTCGGAATCACCGACGGCCGGGAAAGACCGCACGCGTTGCCACGTCGCGGCACTATCACGGCTTTCGTACAGGCCCTTCGTGCGTGTGCCGTAGAGCAGGCGTGTGGGAAGATTCGGGTCGACGTTCATGCGCTGGCCGGCGTTGCGGCGCTGCCGTTGCCGTCCATCGGGAAATCGACATTGGTTCGCTGAAACGTGCGGCCCTGGTCGGTACTGCGCAGGACTGCGCTCGGCCCGAGGTAGGTGCCGAAACCGAAGTAGAGTTTGTTGGGATCGGTCGGATCGACGGCCAGTGTTTCGACGCCGTTCTGGCTGAGCGACCAGTCGTCGTGCTTCACCCAGTCGGTGAGCGGCGTCCAGGTGTCGCCGTCGAGGCGGTATGCCCCGCCCATGTCGGTGTTGATGTAGCACGGCGTGCCCGCCGCCCGGCCGAACACGATGCCGTTGATAAAGCCGTTCGCCCCGATCACAACGCTCTTCCATGCATAAGGCTCGGCCGGCACGGCGGCGTTCGCCGGCACGTCACCCATCGCGTGTAGCAGCAGCCCTATTGCGACGAACGATCGAATCGTACGGAGTTCCATTGTACGCAATACGAATGTCATGAATCGGCGTTGCGGAAAAGAGGATGTTTTCGAAGCGAGGTATCAAAATCCCACACCACGCGGCAGCATGGCGTGACCGCCAGCAAGGTGCCGAACCTGACCGCCGATTGATTCAGCCGCCTTCGCCGCCGACGATGGCGGGCGGTGGAGGCCGCACTCGTATGAATCGCCGATTATTTTTCGTCGCCGTCGCGTTCACGCTTTTTGCAAAGTTCGCGACAGCCGCCGAAACGTCGCAGGACTATTTTGCGATTCGTGTTGTCGACGACCAGACCGGCCGCGGCGTGCCGCTGGTGTATCTCCAGACGACTTATAAAACCCGCTACGTCACCGACAGCAACGGCTATGTCGCGTTCAATGAGCCCGGCCTGCTGACCGGCGGCGACGTCTGGTTCGAAGTCAGCAGTTACGGCTACGACAGCCCCGCAGGCCCGTTCGGCTTGAACGGTGTGCAACTGAAACCGACCGCCGGCGGCTCGGCGGAAATCAGGCTCAAGCGAAACCAAATCGCCGAACGCCTCTATCGCACTAGCGGCTACGGCATCTACCGCGACAGCGTGCTGCTCGGCAAACCCACGCCGATCAAACAGCCGCTGCTCAACGCAAAAGTCACCGGACAGGACACGATTCAAACCGCCGTCTATCACGGCAAACTCTACTGGCTGTGGCAGGACACCGACCGCCTGGGCTTCGGCCTCGGCTGCTTCGCGATGACCGGCGGCACGTCCGCACTTCCGGCACAACTCAAGCCCGACCAAGGCATCGACATCACGTATTTCGTCGACAAGCCCGGCGAGTTCGCCAGGCCCATGGCCGCCGTGCCGATCGAAGGCGCTCACCCGATCTGGCTCGACGGCCTGACGGTCGTCAAAGACCACACCGGCCGCGAACGCATGCTCGGCCGCTACGTCGCGGTGAACAAAGACATGTCGCCCTTCGAAACCGGCCTACTGCTGTACAATGACGACAAAAACGTCTTCGAGCCGCTTCGCCGATTCACAGGCACCGGCAAAGACGTGCTCGCCCCGAACGGCCGGGGCATTCATGTCCGCGACGGTGACGCCGAGTATCTCCACTACCCCAACAACGTCCGCGTGAAAGCAACCTTCGAAGCCGCCAGCGATCCGGCGAATTACGAAGCGTTCACCTGCGTTCAGCCCGACGGCTCACTCGACCGAAACGCCGCCGGCACGCTTCGCTGGGCATGGCGGCGAGGCGGCCGGGCGATGGGCCCGAGCGAGGTCGCCGACGCCGTGAAACAGAAGACGTTCAAGCGTGACGAATCGCCGTTTCAGTTCGTTGACGTCGACACCGGCAAGCCGATCGAATACGCCGGCGGATCAGTCGCGTGGAATGCCTATCTCAACCGCTGGACGCTGCTGTTCGGCCAGAAATTCGGCGACAGCACCGTCGGCGAAATCTGGCTCGCCACCGCAAACTCACCCACAGGCCCGTGGCGGGAGGCGAAAAAGGTCGCCACCCACGCCATGCCGAAGAACAACAACGATTTCTACAACCCGATCCAGCACGAAGACTTCCCCAACGCCAACGGCCGCTACGTTTATTTCGAAGGAACGTTTGTGAACACGTTCAGCGGCAATCCGTGGCCGACGCCGTACTACGACTACAACAACATCATGTATCGCATAGACCTTGCCGACGTGCGCATGAAACTGCCGCCCCCGCCGCCGGGTTGGACGAACGCAACCCCCGCCGATTGATCAATGCCCCGCTTTACCCGGCCGGTGCGCCGACGACTCAGCCGCCTGGCGGCTCACCGCCCATTTCAGCGGCTCGCCGGCGATGTATCGGCGAAGCTCGTCGACCATGTAACGCCCCATGCGAGCGCACTCGCCGCCGGTGGAACCGGCAACGTGCGGCGTGAGAAAAATATTCGGCAGCGTGTACAGCGGCGAATCCGCCGCCGGCGGCTCCGGATCAGTCACGTCGAGAACAAACTGCAGATTCGGCCGGGCTTGGGCGGCGGCAATCAGGTCGGGCTCATTCACCACGCCGCCGCGCGCGGTGTTGATGAAGGTCGAGCCGTCACGCATGGCCGCGAAATGCTCGGCCCGAATCATGCTGGCCGTCTCTGGCAGCAGCGGCGTGTGGACCGACACCACATCACTCGTCGCGAAGAGTTCGTCGATCGTCACAAGCCGCACACCAAGACGCTCGGCCTCTTCGGCGGTGAGGAACGGGTCACACACAACGACATTCATTTCGAACGGCCGAAGCAGTTCGAGCAGCCGCCGTGCGATCGTCCCGAGCGACAGCAGGCCGACCGTGCTCTTGTACGCCCCAATCGGCTCTTTCACGCCGGCAAAGCGGCGCGTTTCCTGGATCAATCGCGCAGACGCGAAGACGCGTTTGAGCCCGAGCACGATCATCGCCAGCGTGTATTCTGCCACGGGTACGGCGTTGGCGCTGGTGGCGGTGGTGATGGTGACACCGCGTTCCCAGAGTGCTTCAGTGGTCCAGCCGCCGATGGCGCCGGCACCGTAGAAAATCGCCTTCAGGTTCGGAGCGTTGTCGAGAAACGCGTCGTCAATTTTCGGAGCGCCCCAGGTGCTGAGCATGACTTCGACATGGCGCATCAGCCCCGGATTCGCCGCAAGCGTGGCCGGTGATTGGGGCGGGCCGACGAAGTCGACGAGCTGTGCGATGTCGGCCTGTTCCGCCGGGCCGTAGACGCGATTGAGATGGGCGAGATTGAGCACATAAAGTGCCTTCGGACGTGGCATGAATGGCGGCGCTCCTGAACAATGACATCGCCGGCCCGGCCGACGCGAAATGCGGCCGCACTATAGCAAAATCACGCCGAGGCCGAAGCGCCGGCTTCTGTCCTGTTCTACGCCAATTCGGGTTTCGCGGTGTCCGTTTCGCGACGCCGGCGCAGCCACGCGGACAAATCGTCCAACACCGTGTAGGCGACCGGCGTCACCAGCAGCGTGATCAGCAGCGAAAGCGTCTGCCCGCCGATGACGACGATCGCCACGTTCCGGCGTTCTTCCGCCCCGGGCCGGTGCCCAGCGCCAACGGCAACATGCCGGCGACCAGCGCGAGCGTGGTCATCAGGATCGGCCGCAGGCGATCGCGGTTGCCCTCGATGACGGCGTCGTACCGCTTCATGCCCTTCTCACGCAACTGGTTCATGTGGTCGATCTGAAGGATCGAATTCTTCTTCACAACACCGAACAGCACCAGCAGGCCGAGCGCCGAGTAGAGATTGAGCGTCTGATCGAATGCCCACAACGACAACAGCGCGAACGGCAAACAGAGCGGCAGCGACAGCAGGATCGTGAACGGGTGAACCAGGTGCTCGTACTGACTGGCCAGGATCATGTACATGAAAATCAACGACAGCGAGAACGCGAACCCGAATTCGACATACGTCCGCTCGAACTCTCGGCCGGCGCCGCGGACGGTCGTTTTATAGCCCGGCGGCAGCCCCATTTTGTTGGCCTCGTTCAGCAGCAGATCGATCTGCGGCTGAAGTGCAGCTGCCCGAGGCAAGAAAGCCGCGGACGCGCGCGTCACGCAATCGATCCAGGCGATCAATCCGAGCGGCAGAAAGGCCGGGGGCGATCGAGGCAATGTTTCGCAATTCCACCAATTGCCCTGCAGAGCCGGATAAAAACAGTTGCGGCAATTGGCCGGGCGAGCCGCGGTCTTGCGGCGAGAGGCGCAGCCGCACGTCATAGTTTTCATTCGTGGAAGGGTCGCGATAACGCGTCACCTCTTCGTCACCGCCGACGAGCAGTCGCAGCGATGTGCCGATATCTTCCGGCGTGATTCCCAGGTCCGCCGCACGGGCACGATCAATGGTGACATTCACTTCCGGCTTGTCGAGCCGAAGCGTGGTATTGAGATTGCGGAACCCTCCCGCCGCCATGCCGCGCCGGGTAAGCTCTTCTGTGATGCGGGCGATCTCATTGAGATCGGCACCGCTGACGGAAATGTCGACATCGAAGTTACCGCCGCCGATATTAAAACCCGGGAAATTTCGGGCCGTGATGCGGAGGTCTCGATACTTTTTCATGGCCGCGGTGATTCGGTCCATCACTTCGGATTGAGAGAAGTTTCCGCGCCAGGCGGCCGCCGGGTCGCCCTTGAAGAGCGACTTGAAAAACCGCCCGATGCCGAAGACGCGTTCTTCGTGTGGCGGCAATTTCACCGAAATTTCGCCGTTGTTCACGCCGCCGCTGAATCCCGATCCGATTTTCGCCAGGATCGACCGCACCTGCGGCATGGCCATGAGGTCATGCTCGATTTGCAGCATGACGTCGTTCATCGCTTCAAAACTGGTGCTCTGCGGGGCTTCGATCTGGAGCTGGAATTCGGCTTCGTCGACGCCCTCGGGCAAGTAACTTTTCGGAACGACCCAAAACAACGGCACCGACGCCGCCATGATGAGAACGGCCAACAACATCACGGGCAGGCGCACGCGCATCACGCCGCGCAGCATCGCGGTGTAGAGACGGTCGATGACCGCATAAAACCCGCCGCGGCTGCCGGCGTGTTCGCCGTGCTTTTCCATCCGCTTCATTTCGCCGGCGAGCATTCGCGCGGAAAGGGTCGGCGTGAGCACGAAGCTGACGACGAGGCTGACCATCACGCTGACGGCCGCCGTGATACCGAACTGGTAGAGGAATCGCCCGCTGATCGAACTCATGAACGACACCGGCACGAAGATGACGGCCAGCGACAGCGTGGTCGCCAGCACCGCCGTCGCGATTTCGCCGGTGCCTTTCATGGCCGCTTCCATCGGCGGCATCTTCTTTTCTTCGACGTAGCGGAAGATGTTTTCCAGGACGACGATTGCGTCATCAATCACGATGCCGACCATCAGCACCAAGGCCAGCATGGTGACGCTGTTCAGCGTGAAGCCGAGCACCTGCATCATCGCGAAGGTTGTGATAACCGACGCCGGAATGGCCACGCCGGCGATGATGGTCGACCGCCACGACCGCGTGAATGCCAACACCACCAGGCACGCCAGAATCGAGCCGAGCACCAGGTGCAGATTGATTTCGTGCAGCGCGGCGTAAATGTAATCAGACTGGTCGCGGTTCACCTGCAGCGACACGCCCGGCGGGAGTTGGGCTTCGAGTTCTTTCGCCTGTGCTTTGACGGCTTCGATGACGGCGATGGTGTTCGAGCCGCTCTGGCGCAGCACATCGAGCGCGACAGACGGCTTGCCGTCGAGGCGCGACAATGACCGCATTTCCGCCTGCCCGTCTTCCACATCGGCGACGTCGCGGAGGTAAATCGGTTTGCCGTTGATATTCGTGATGACGATGCTGAGAAAATCGGCGGCCGTGTTAATTCGGCCGAGCGTGCGAAGGCTCGCCTCTTTATCGACGCCGGTGAGATTTCCGCCGGGAATTTCACTGTTCTGGCGGACGATCGCGTCGCGGATGGTCGTCACCGGCACGCCGAGCGCGTGCAGGCGGCTGCCGTTGAGGGTGATGTTCACGGTCCGCAACGCACCGCCGACAATCCGCACTTCGCCGACGCCTTTACTGCGTTCGAGCTGCACCTTCACAAGCTTGTCGGCCAGTTCGGTGAGCTCGCGCAGGGAACGATCGCCGGAGAGCGTGAACGTAATGACTGGCGTCGAGTCATTATCGAATTTGCTGATGACCGGCGGATCGGCCTCCTGAGGCAGACGGCTGAGAACGGTGGCCACCTTGTCGCGGATGTCTTGCGCTGCCGACTCGATATTGCGATCAAGGCTGAATGTCGCAATGACCATGCTGTTGCCCGCAGCGGAAATGCTGCGCAACTCTTCAATGCCATCCACCGTGTTGACGACTTGTTCGATTTCTTCCGTGACTTCCGACTCCATCTCTTCAGGAGCCGCACCCGGGAGCGACGTTCGCACGGATACCGTAGGCAGATCAACGGAGGGGAAGCGGTCGACGCCCAGGCCGGTGTACGCCGCCGCGCCGACGACCACGCCTGCCAGGATAATCATGCTGGCGAAGACGGGCCGCCGAACGAATGCACCGATCACACCCAACATATCATCACCGCCACGTCTCGAGTTCGCGTCGCAACAGCCCGGAAACCCGGAGCAAATTCAGGTACCGCAATTTTCGGTCGAAGTATTCCCGCGAGTACGCCAGCTTGGCGGTCAACTGCGTGGACTGTGCGACGAGCCGGTCAAGGTTCGTCGCAATGCCGGCCTTGTAGGATTGCTCGGCGAGGGAGTATGCGGCATCGGCGGCGTCGAGCTGCCGCTTGAGCTCCGCCAGTCGACTGCCGCTGGCCTTCAGTTCGATCAGCGCCGCCTGAATGTCCGCCCGCACTTGCCGGTCGGTTTTATTCCGGACGATCTGGGCTTCCCGGAAAAGGCTCCAGGCTTCGAGCACGTCCGCTTCAATGCGGCCGGCGGAAAAGATCGGCAGATTCAGGCCGAGCAACGCTTCCCATTTGCGATTGTCTGGCACGGTTTCGCGGTAGAGGAACGCCGAAAAATCCAAGGTCACCGACGGGTAATACTGCGACACCGCCACTTCGACATCACGCCGCGACGCCAGCACCGCGGCCTCGGCGGTGCGCAGGTCATTCCGTGCCGTTACTGCCGCCACGAAGTAATAACTGAACGGCTTTGCGGCGTCCGGTGCTTCAAGGCCGTCACTTAATACGGCGGCGTCCAGCGGCGAGGCGGCGACGTAAGACAGCGTCGTCCGCCCGGTATCAATATCTCGCCGCGCGTCGATCCACTGCACACGCGTTTCGGCAACTTGCGCTTCAGTCTGTGACACGTCCAAAGGCCGAGCCAGACCGGCGTTGAATCGGCCGCGTGTGTCACGCAGCGCTCCTCCTGCGCGACGAGCGACTGTTCGATCACGGCCAGCGACGACTCGCTGATCAGCACGCCGTAGTGCAAGCGCGCGACGTCGAGCAGCAGCGTTTGCTGCGCATCCAGCAGGCGTTGCTTCGCCTCTTCAATCCGATAATCGGCCGCCCAGGCACGATTCACGTCACCGAAGCCGTTGAACAAATTCACGCTGAGATCGACCGGCGCATCGAGCACGCTTTTTGCGGTATTTCCGGCCGAATTACTCGAACCTGCCGAATCGCGGCGGGCGTACGTCGGGGCGAAGTCGATCGTCGGGAGGAAATTCGCGATCGCCCGGCGGCGCTCGTTTAACACGCGGTAATAGGCTTCCCCTTCGACGGCCAGGTCGTCACTGGAACGGTTCGCGCGACGCAACACTTCCGGCAGCGACACCGGCTGATCCGGCTGCGTGCTCGGCACTAAATCCGGCGCATCCAGGAGGCGGCGATACTCCGCCACTTCGCGTGCCTGATCGACATGGCACCCGGCCAGCACGAGCGTTGCCAAAGCTGCCCACCGCGTCCAACGCATCATGCCTTCTTCCTCTGGATGCCCCGCCCGATGACGCGCATCACCTGTTCGACGATCGCATCGACGCTCAATGACTCCGGCGCGAAGACGATCGCCGACCGCACACACGCCGGCACGAATTGCCCTGTGACCGCCGGCCGGGGGTCGTCAAATTCACCCGCTTTAACGCCGTCCGCAATGATTCTTCCCGCAAGCCGCCCGAGCGATTCGCGCGCCTTTCGCAACTCTTGTGTAGCGGCCGTGTGAGGCGAATCGCGCATCACGCTGTAAACGTGCGGGTAGGCCTTCGCAAACGTTACCAGTTCGCGAATGAACGCTTCCAGCCGCCAGGCGGCCGTGCGCTTCTCTGCTTTCTCCGCCAGGTCTGTTGCCCGCTGCACCACCAGTGAATACGCATCCAACAGCAGGGAGGCGAACAAATCGTCCTTACTTTTGAAATATAAATAGACCGTGCCCTTGCCGATGTGAGCCGCCTGGGCGACGTCATCAAGGCGGACTTCGTGGAAAGGACGCTGCGCGAAGAGGCGTGCCGCCGTTTTGAGAATGGCGTCGCGCTTGGAGTCGGTTGTGTGAAGAGCCGATGGTTCTTCTGTCTGCCGCGTTTTCGGTCTTGCCACGATGCCCCTGCAGGTCTACGATTTCGAAACTGACCAGTCAGTTTTATAGTGGGTTCGCTTCGCCTTCGTCAAACCATGATTCTGAAACACACGAGCAAGATCGTTGCCGGCCTCGTCGTCGCCGCGGCGGCCGCGGGCTGTCATGAGGCGGACGCGACCGAATCCAAAGCAGCACCGGCACCGGTTTCGGTCACCGTCGAATCGGCCAGGCGCGACACCGTCGATCTGCATGTCGATGTCGTCGGCACGCTTTACGGCGACGAACAAGTGACACTCGTCGCGAAAGTACCAGGCCGCATCCAACAGGTCGTTGCGGATGTCGGCGATCGCGTCGATGAAGGCGGCGTCCTCGCGCGGATTGATCCGGTCGATTTTGAGCTCGCCCTCGCCCAGCGCGATGCCGCCCTGCGGGAAGCCCTCGCCAAGCTCGGCCTCACGGCCATGCCCGCCGACGGGTTTGACGTGACTACGGTGGTGACCGTCGAGCGTGCGCGTGTTCAGGCGGAGAATGCTGCCGCCAAGTTCGAGCGAAACCGCAAGCTGTTCGAACAGACGCCGCCGCTGCTGAGCGAACAGGATTTTGCCGACGCCCGCACGGCGTACGAGGTTTCCAAACGCGACGCGGAAGTCGCTGCCCTGCAAGCGCAAACCGATCTCGCCACCGCCCGCGCCCGCAAGGCCGACCTTGATGCGGCCAAACGGTATCTTGTCGACACCTACGTCCGTGCGCCGCAACCCGGTGACGTCGCGAAATCGCAACGCTTCGGCGTTTCGAAACGGAATATTTCCGTCGGTTCGTACGTCCGTGAAGGCGACACGCTGTACGAAATCATCGCCGACGATCCCATCAAGTTCCGTGCCGCCGTGCCGGAACGTTTCGTGTCGCAAGTCCACGTCGGCCAGAAGTTGAGCGTGACGGTCGACGGCTCGGCCAAAGCGGCGGCCGGTTTCGTGCGGCGCATTAATCCGCAAATCGACATCGCGACACGCACATTCGAAGTCGAAGGCGTGCTCGAAAACCCAGACCGCGCGCTTCGCCCCGGGGCATTTGCGCGAGGTTCGATCGTCATCGGCACAAATTCGCAGGCGTTGTTCGTACCGGCCGCGGCGATCTATAAATTTGCGGGCATCGATAAAATCTTCGCCCTCACGGACGGCAAAGTCGCAGAGTACATCGTCACGCGCGGCGAAGTCCGCAACGGCTGGGTGCAGGTGAAAGAAAACCTGCCGCAGGTTCAGACGATCATCACCTCGAACCTCAACCGCCTGACGCGAAACATGGCCGTCAACGTCAGCGGGCCGACGACGTCGCCTGCTGCGACATCGCCGGCCCGCTGATCGAATCGTGCATGTTGTTTATTTCACCGGCATCAATTCCACGAGGCCGACATCCACGTACTGCCCGCCGCCCCGCTGATGGCAGTGAATGGCGATGACATTGTCGCCCGCCTTCAACGCGGCAGCCGCTTCTGGTGACACTGGCAACATCGCGTAAGCGCCGAGCGCGTCGTTCAATTTGTACGCCAGCACGCCGTTGATGAAGACTTCGACGTCGTCATCGTGATGGATATTCAGCATAACGCTGTCGCCGGGTTTGCGATCGAGTTTGATCGTGCGGCGGAGCCAGATGTCGTCGCCGGACCATTCGGTTTTGACGACCGCGCCGGGCGTTTGCGGCGTGCCGAAACCACCAGGGCCGCTCTTCCAGCTTGAGGCATCGAAGGCCGCTTTTTCCCAGCCGGCGGCGGGTTTTTCGAACGTGTACGAATACGTCTGCGGCTGCTGGCGGCTGGTGGGAACGAGTTCGACGATTTTCACCGGATCATTGGCCGCGGCGATCACTTTGCGGCTGCTCTCGGCAGTGCGTTGCTCGTCGAATTTGACGACCTTGCGGTCGTAGGTCGCAAAGCCGTTAACTTCGCCTTCAACGTCGGTGGTCTGCGTGTAGACGGCGGCGGCCAGGCCGCGGCGGGCGAGCGGGATGAGCTTGGCGGCAAGGTCGGCGTAGCGGTCGTTCAGTTCACTGGTGGCCTTCATGTTGCGGTAGCCCCAGTTCTTTTCGCTTTGCCAGAGGTGCCCTTCGATCGGCAGGCCCAGGCCACCGAATTCGCCGAGGACGCTGATGCGTTCGGCGTGCACGGGGAACATGCCCGGGCCGGGGTAATTGTGCATGTCGTGCATGTCGCCGAAGCCGCGATCGTCCCAGCCGCTCGGGCCGTCGACGAGGCGCGTCGGGTCGTATTGCTTGGTCCATTTCAGCACTTCGTTCGTATCGTGCTGGCCCCAGCCTTCATTGAAGGGCACCCAGGCGATGATGCTCGGGTGGTTGTGCAGCGTGTCGATCATTTCCGTCAACTCACGGACGAACTGCACTTTTTCGTTCGGCGTGAAGAACGCGTTCGGGCTTGCCGGGCGGGATGGCCTGGTTGCGTTTCTCGCCCATGCCGCTCGACTGGTCCTGCCACACCGCCAGGCCGAGCTTGTCGCACCAGTAGTACCAGCGGGCGGGTTCCACTTTGATGTGCTTGCGGCACATGTTCATGCCGAGCTTTTTCGTCAGCTCGATATCCCATTTGAGGGCTTCGTCAGTCGGCGCGGTGTAGAGGCCGTCGGGCCACCAGCCCTGGTCGAGCGGGCCGTAGAAAAACAGCGGCGTGTTGTTGAGCGCAATGCGCGGGTAGCCGGCGGCGTCTTTAGCCATCGAGACTTTTCGCATCGCGAAATAGCTTTTGACGGTGTCGACGACACGGCCGTCTTTTTTCAGGGTGACAACGAGGTCATACAGGAATGGCGAATCCGGCGACCAAGGCTTCGGGTTAGCGATTTTGACCGACGCGGCCGCATCGCTTTTGCCTGTCGCCGAGCCTGCCGTGTTCGTGCCGTCGAGGGCTTTGACTTCGATCTCAAACGCATCGCCGCTGCCGCGGACATTGGTTTCGACACGAAGCGTGGCGGCATCGAGGTCGGGCGTGAGCTTGAGCGACGCGATGGAGACGGCCGGCACGGTTTCGGTCCAGACGGTCTGCCAGATGCCGGTCACCGGCGTGTACCAGATGCCGTTGGGCGTGCGATCCTGCTTGCCGCGCGGTTGCGTGCCGGCGTCGGTCGGGTCCCAGACTTTGACGAGCAGTTCGTTCTCGCCGGAGGATTTGAGTGCGTTGGTGATGTCGGCGGAGAACGGCGTGTGGCCGCCGCTGTGTTCGACGACGAGCTTGCCGTTGACGTAAACCGTGGTCTGCCAGTCGACGCCGCCGAAGTGCAGGATCGTTCGTTCGCCGCTCGCCGTGTTCGGTGTCACGATGCTACGGCGGTACCAGACCGACTGCTCCGGGCTCACCCGCTTGCCGACGCCGCTGAGGGCGACTTTCCACGCAGAACGGCACGAGGATCTGGCCGTCAAATTGGGCGGGCCTGGCGTCGTCACGGCCGACGATGGCGTAATCCCACTGGCCGTTGAGGTTCGTCCATTGGTCGCGGACGAGCTGCGGCCGGGGGTATTCTGGCAATGGTGCAGCGGGGTTCACCTTTTCCGCCCAGGGTGTCATCAACGGCGACGGGGCCGGTTTCCAGACGTCCGCCAGCACCACCGAAGACGACAACGCCGATGCCGCGAACAAAATCGAGCCGATTCGCATGAGTTTTCCCTCGCCAAACGAAATGAGTGTCACTGCCGCCGACAGAAATCTATCGCCCCGCGTGGCGACAAGGCAAGAGAATGATCGTTCAATTTTTAGACATTATTCAATTTATGAGTGACACATTATTTCAATCCAGACGCTCCTGAATCCGGCCAACCCCTGATCAGAAGTCGCCCGGCGGGCGGTATCGTGGCATCATGCCGGCGACAATCGGCGAAGGAATCCAGTCATGCAGTACGACGCCCCCGGGATCAGCTTTTCCAACACTTCGCCCCTCGGCGGGTTCGCGGCCCACCGCCATCCGCTGAACTACATCTTCTCCCCACGCAGCGTAGCGGTCATCGGCGCGACCGAAACCCCCAACAGCGTCGGCCGAACGCTGCTGAAGAATCTCATCAATACGCCCTTCGGCGGGACGGTCTATCCGGTCAACCCGAAGCGGCCGAACGTGCTGGGCATCCGGGCGTACCCGACGATCGCCGACGTGCCGGAGAAAGTGGACTTGGCCGTCATCGTCACGCCCGCCGCCAGCGTGCCGGGCATCATGGAACAGTGCGCCGATTGCGGCGTGAAGAGCGCGATCGTCATTTCCGCCGGCTTTAAAGAAATCGGGCCCGAAGGGGCGGCCCTGGAAGCGCGTGTTCTGGCGGCGGCGCGGCGTGGGAATATCCGCCTCATCGGGCCGAACTGCCTGGGGGTGATGAACCCGATCATCGGCCTGAACGCCACCTTCGCCAAGGGCCTGGCCAAGCCGGGGAATGTCGCGTTCCTCAGCCAAAGCGGCGCACTGCTGACGGCTATCCTCAACTGGAGCTTCCGCGAACAGGTCGGCTTTAGCGGGTTCGTCTCGGCGGGCAGCATGCTCGACGTGAACTGGGGCGACCTCATCGACTACTTCGGCCGAGACCCGCGCACACGCTCGATCCTCATCTACATGGAAACGATCGGCGACGCGCGATCATTCCTGTCGGCGGCACGCGAAGTTTCACTCACCAAGCCGATCATTGTCATCAAACCCGGCCGCACGGAACAAGCCGCCCACGCCGCCAGCAGTCACACCGGCAGCCTCACCGGCGGCGACGACGTCGTCGAGGCCGCCTTCCGCCGCACCGGCGTGTTGCGCGTGAACAACATCGCCGATCTGTTCTACATGTCGGAAGTGCTCTCCCGTCAACCCCGCCCGCGCGGCCCGCGGCTGACGATCGTCACCAACGCCGGCGGCCCCGGCGTGCTGGCGACCGACGCCCTCATCACCAGCGGCGGCGAACTGGCGGGCATCAGCCAGGAGACGCTCGAGCAACTCAACACGCACCTGCCCGCGCCGTGGAGCCACAATAACCCGATCGACGTCCTCGGCGACGCAGGCGCGGAACGTTACGCCAAGACCCTCGAAATCGCCACCAAAGACCCCGACAGCGACGGCCTGCTCGTCGTCCTCACGCCGCAGGACATGACCGAGCCGACCCGCACCGCCGACTTGCTCCGGCAGTACGCGAGCATCACGTCGCCCTTCCCCAAACCACTGCTGGCCAGCTGGATGGGCGGCCCCGACGTGCAGGCGGGCGAAGAGATCCTCAACCGCGCCGGCATTCCGACGTTCGCCTATCCCGACACCGCCGCCCGCATGTTCAGCTACATGTGGCGGTACACCTACAACCTGCGTGGCCTATACGAAACGCCGTCACTCGATGACGACGAATCCGCACAACCCGACCGCGACGCGGCAGCGAAGCTCATCCGCACTGCCCGCGCCGAAGGGCGAACGCTATTGAGCGAGCACGAGTCTAAAGCGTTGCTCGCGTCATACCGCATTCAAACAGCCGTCACGATCATCGCCACGACTGCCGCCGACGCCGTAACCGCGGCGACGCAGATCGGCTTCCCGGTCGTGCTGAAACTGCACAGCCACACCATCACGCACAAGACTGATGTCGGCGGCGTGAAGCTGAACCTCACCACTGCCGAAGCCGTCACCAACGCGTTCGAAGAAATCCGCGCACGCGCCACCCAGGCCGGCGGCGCGGCCGCATTCGCCGGTGTCACCGTGCAGCCGATGGTTCGCACGACCGACGCCTACGAGCTGATCCTCGGCAGCAGCATCGACCCGCAATTCGGCCCGGTGCTGCTGTTCGGCACAGGCGGGCAACTGGTCGAAGTCTTCAAAGACCGCAGCCTCGCCCTGCCGCCACTCAACGCCACCCTCGCGCGGCGGATGATGGAGCAGACGAAAATCTTCACCGCCCTGAAGGGCGTTCGCGGCCGCAAGCCCGTGAACTTGGCGGCGCTCGAACAGTTACTGGTTCGCTTCAGCCATCTGGTGATCGAACAGCCGTGGATTAAGGAGATCGATATCAATCCGCTGCTGGCATCGCCGGACGGGCTGCTCGCGCTCGATGCCCGCGTGGTTTTGCATGCCCCGGACACTGCCGAAGCGAACCTCCCTCGCCCCGCAATTCGGCCGTACCCGACTCAGTACGTCCAGGACTGGACCGCCCGCGACGGAACGCCAGTATTGATTCGGCCGATTCGTCCCGAAGACGAGCCATTGCTGATCGACTTCCACAAAGCACTCAGCGAAGAAACCGTCCGCCTGCGTTACTTCGGCACAATGAAGTTCGACATGCGGACCGCTCACGAACGGCTCACGCGTGTCTGCTTCAACGATTACGACCGCGAGCTCGCCCTGGTGGCCGAGGTGCAGAACGCCGAGACCGGCAAGGTCCACATCGCCGGCATCGGGCGGTTGAGCAAGGTGCCGCACAGCGACCGCGCGGAATTCGCCACGATCGTCGCCGACCCGATGCAAGGTCGCGGCATCGGCAGTGAGCTGCTGTCTCGCCTGATCGATATCGCCCGACGCGAACACATCAAAGGTTTGTCGGCCGACATTCTGCGGGAGAACGGCGCGATGCAGCACGTCTGCCGAAAACTGGGCTTCGCATTTCACGGTGAACTCGCCGAAGACAGCGTCCGCGCGTATCTCCAACTTGGATCATGACCGGCTTTTGCTCCAGCGCCTCGTTTTGCCGATCACCCGACTGGCCCCGGCCACCCGGAGCAGCCGGCGCGCATTCTCGCGGTCTGCCACGCCGCGGCATTGGCGGGGCTCATTGATCTTCCTGGCGATCTGCCGGATTTCACCTGTGACTTCGGAACACTGCTGCGTGCGGAATCGCGACTGACGCCGATTGCCCCGCTCATTGCCGACGAATCGCTCTTAAGGCTCGTGCACACACAGGAACACATTGCACGGCTTCGCGACCTCAGCTCAAACGGCGGCGGCATGATCGATTCCGACACGTTTACCGGCACCGAAAGCTTCGATATCGCCTGCCTGGGCGTCGGGGCAGCGGTGGCCAGCACCGCGGCGGTGCTTGAGGGGCGAGTCAAACGATGCTTCGCTGCCGTTCGCCCGCCCGGCCATCATGCCGAGCCGAACCGGGCGATGGGGTTTTGCCTGTTCAATAACGTCGCCATTGCGGCGAGATACGCCCAGCAACGCTTCGGTCTTGAACGCGTAGCGATCGTCGATTTCGACGTTCACCACGGGAACGGAACGCAGGCAGCGTTTTACGACGACCCCTCGGTTTTCTATGCCAGCATTCACCAACACCCGAAGACGTGCTATCCAGGCACCGGCTTCGAACGCGAAACCGGCAGCGGAGACGGGCAAGGCTTCACCCAGAATATCGCCCTCCCACCCGGCTGCGGCGATGCCGAGTACTTGCACGGCGCTCAGCGAGCACCTCTACCCCACCCTTCACGAGTTCGGGCCGGAACTGCTCTTCATCAGCGCCGGCTTCGATGCCCACGCAGAGGATCCGCTGGCTGAAATGAATGTCAGTGACGAAGGCTTCTTCGAAATGACGGCCCTGCTCTCACAGCTGGCCGAACAAACTTCTGGCGGAAAAATCGTCAGTGTCTTGGAAGGTGGCTACAACCTGCCCACATTGGGCCGCTCGGTCGTCCAACACCTCATCGCATTGCAGGACGTGTGATAGCCCTACCAATCGTAAACAAGACAACCGATTATTTTCAGACATTCGGATGATGCCGACCTTTTCTAAACGCCAAGAGCCCCGGGTCTGTAAGGACCCGGGGCTCTTGTGAATGTAAAGGCTGGCAGTGACCTACTTTCCCGCAGATGCAGTATCATTGGCTCCGCAAGCTTAACGACCGTGTTCGGAATGGGAACGGGTGTGACCTTACGGATATAGCCACCAGCCAATCCCGTCGGCCGGCTTTCGTCGGCCGACGGGAGTTTAACTCGTGAATGCGAGGCACTCGCAGCCCTGACTCATCGTCAGAGGTGTTTTATAGTTTTTGATCGTCTTCGTCGCGTTATCGCTTCGAGCACACTTTTCGTATTCCGTCAGTCGATCGTCGATCGTCTCAGTCTTCGTCTTTAGCATTTCACTATCGACTATCAACTATTGACTATCAACTTCGTCTGACGGTGATCGATAAAAGTGGTCAAGTCGATCGACCGTTAGTACCGGTAACCTGAAGCTATTTCTAGCCGTACAGCTCCGGCCTATGTACCGGGTAGTCTACCCGGGGTCTCAGGGGAATCATAATCTTGCAATTGGCTTCACGCTTAGATGCTTTCAGCGTTTATCCGTTCCTGACATAGCTACCCAGCCGTGCCCTTAGCAGGACAACTGGTACACCAGGGGTCAGTACCTCCTAATCCTCTCGTACTAGGGAGATATTTGCGTCAAGATTCCTACGCCCGCAACAGATAGGGACCGACCTGGCTCACGCCGGTCTGAACCCAGCTCGCGTACCACTTTAATTGGCGAACAGCCAAACCCTTGGGACCGCCTACAGCCCCAGGATGTGATGAGCCGACATCGAGGTGCCAAACCGCATCGCCGCTGTGGGCGCTCGGATGCGATCAGCCTGTTATCCCCAGCGTACCTTTTATCCGTTGAGCTATGGCCCTTCCACACGGGACCACAGGATCACTTAGACCGCCTTTCAGCTCTGCTCGTGCCGTAGCACTCGCAGTCAAGCCCGCTTCTACCTATGCGCTCGACGGACGATTGCCAACCGTCCTGAGCGGGCCTTTGTACTCCTCCGTTACTCTTTCGGAGGAGACCGCCCCAGTCAAACTAACCACCTAGCCAGGGTTCCCTGCCCGATTCACGGGTCAGGGTAGATGACGATAATGAACGGGGTAGATTTCAACAGTGGCTCCCTGTTGGCCAGAACCAACAGATCAACGCCTCCCACCTATCCTACGCAGTTTACAACCGGCATCACTACCAGGTTATAGTAAAGGTGCATGGGGTCTTTCCGTCTTCTGCGGGAAGGCGGTATCTTCACCGCCACTTCAATTTCACCGAGTCTGCGGTTGAGACAGCGACCGAGTCGTTACGCCGTTCATGCACGTCGGAACCAGACAAGGAACTTCGCTACCTTAGGACCGTCATAGTTACGGCCGCCGTTTACGGGGGCTTGAGTCGGCAGCTTCGGGCCGAAGCCCTGACCGACTTCCTTAACCTTCCGGCACCGAGCAGGCGTCATTCCGTATACATCCTCTTGCGAGTTAGCACGGAACTGTGTTTTTGATAAACAGTCGCCCAGTCTGCTTTCTGCACCCTCTCACTTGCGAGGAGGGACCCCTTCTCCCGAAGTTACGTGGTTAGATTGCCTAGTTCCTTAACCGCAGTTCTCTCGAGCGCCTTAGGATACTCTCCTCACCTA
>JASGJJ010000001.1:0-669057 GCA_049840775.1 Tepidisphaeraceae bacterium | reverse complement strand
TTCTTCGGTTCGATTGGGAGTGAGGTGCCAGCAATCGCACCACTGCCAAGCGGCATAAAACGTGAGAACTCGCCAGGCATTCGATGTATTGCAGAGTAATCACGCTCGAACATCGTCATCCACGCGAAACATTCCGCGCCGGCCGAGATCGGCTGTGCCCGTTGCAAGTGGGTATACGAAGGCATGACCACGTCCGCATTTTTTACTGCCAGTGAAGCAAATGCGTATCGAAAGCGCCTTAAGCGATTGAAGCAGATCCCATGCAGCCTGAGAGAGCCAAAGTTTCAGATCCAGCGCCACCTGATCATTCCGGCTCCGCCCCGTGTGCAGCTTCCGCCCCGGTTCGCCGATGCGGTCGGTGAGGGCCGATTCCACGCACATGTGGATGTCTTCCAGTTCCGGCTTGAAGCCGGCCCACTTCGGGCCGTCGCGGTCGATCTCTTTTTCGATATCCTTGAGCCCGGCGAAGATCGCCTCGCGGTCGGCCCCGGTGATCAGGCCGACTTTTTCCAGCATCGTCGCGTGGGCGATGCTGCCGGCGATGTCGGCCTTGTACAGCCGCCAGTCGTAGCTCATCGATTCGACGAATTCCTGCGCGATGGCGTCAGTGGCTTCAGAAATGCGGGCCTGCCAGGATTTTGTGGGGGTGTCGGACATGAAGATGGATTCGGTGAATGGGATTAAGATCGCCTGGCGGTGTCAGGTGTCAGAACATCGGTCGCCGTTATCGTTTGAATGGCTAACGGCCCCAATGCCAAGTCGCGGCCGATCAACTTTTGTACGGAACGTTCGATTGGGTATAGGTGCCGCTCGATGATCTGCGGCTGGATGCGGTCTAGTGGTACCCACTGCGCCGCGTCGGCCAAGTATCGGATGGTCCGCGCGAGCTTATAAAGCGGGTCAAAACGGTCGTAAATTTTGTCGTAGCGGTTAACCCGGGCCAACGTCCGGTTGCGGCTCTCGTGATTAGTCACGGTCACCTTGTCGAAGGCGAGTAGTGTGTCGACCGCGTGCAATGCGGTATAAAACGCCGCAGTCACAATCCAGTCGCGGTAGTCGGGACGGATTTCGGTCAGGAACGCGCGGTTATGCCGCCACTGGGTGATGTGATCATCCGGGCTTGGCATAAATCGGACGAACCTGCTGTGGGTGCACAAAACGGTCCATTTGTCCGCGTGGCACTTGTGCCAGTTCGACGTAGCCGACGTTATAGTTGCGGAGTAGTTCGCGGTTTAGCGAGGTAATTTCGTCAGCGAGGTCAAAGTCGTAGGTCGACGAAACCGGGGTGACGAACACGACCAGCTTGGTCGGCCGCGCCGTCGCGTAGCAACCGTCAATGCGATTGTCACGCTCGGCTGCCCATTCTCGTACGCGTTCAAACATGGCAGTGACTTCGTGCTGCCACAATTCGACGCTGATGTTTAAGCGGCAAGCTTCAATGACTTGCTTGCCCGTTTGGACAAACAAGTCATCATTTTCGGGGTGGAATACCACGCTCCGATCGCCATCACGCGTTTCGTTAATGTGCAGCGTGTGCGATGTTTCATGCGTGCTGCTGCTCATGGTTTATCCTAGTTAGAGTGTACATCGGCACGCGCGCGGACAACGTCAAGCAAAAAAAGTTGTCTAGTTCTAGATTGCAAGAACGTTGCAAAGCTTGTCAAAAATTACGACTAGAGCCCAGGAAAGCTCAAGTGGCAGAAATTCGCCATTGAAGCCAACTTAAATGTTCACTGTAGAGTTTAAAGGATCGGGGCTTATCCTTCAAAATGCCGCCGGGCATTGAAGTTGTCTTTAATCACCTGTGTAAGCCACCGATAGCTGATTTTCTTGGCCGCCCCCAACCTGTGGTAAGGTTCGAATCATGAACTACCGCCCGCTTGGCACGACTGACGTGAAAGTCTCAGAAATTTCCTTCGGCTGCTGGACGATGGGCGGCCTCAACTGGGTGAACGGCCAGCCGAACGGCTGGGCGAACGTCAACGAAACCGACATTGTCGCGGGCATCAAAACCGCGCTCGACGCCGGCGTGAACCACTTCGACAACGCCGACGTCTACGGCAACGGCAAGGCTGAACGCATGCTCGCCCGCGTCTTCGACCAGCTCGGCGTCAAAAGCACCGACTACGTCATCGCCACCAAGATCGGCCACTTCCCCGGCACGGCCGAGCACGCGTACACGCCGGCGCACATCCGCCATCAGTGTGAACAGTCGCTGATTAACCTGAAGCGCGATCACATCGACGTCTACTATTTCCACCACGGCGACTTCGGCGAGAACGCCAAGTACCTGCCCGAAGCCGCCGCGACGCTCGATAAACTGGTGGCCGAGGGCAAAGTGCGGGTGAAGGGCCAGAGCGCGTACAGTGCCGCCGATTTCGAGCGGGCCGTGCCCGTCGTGAAGCCGGCCGTGCTGCAGAGTTGGGCGCAGCGCGCTGGACGATCAGTTCGTCCGCCCGGGCAGCCGCGTGAGCAAGCTGATGGAAGAATACGGCATGACGTTTGTCGCCTTCAGCCCGCTCGCGCAAGCCCGCCTGCTCGACAAATTCGACCCGAAAAACCCGCCGCAGTTCGAACCCGGCGATCACCGCAAAGGCAGCAACGCGTTTTCCGCCGAGGCCATCGAAAAGCTCAAGCCCAAACTCGCCAAGCTCAAATCCCGCTTCGGCGAGAGCACCGAAGAATTGGCCAGCGTGGCGCTGAACTACATCCTGGCGATGCCCCGCGTGGCGTGCGTGATCCCCGGCTTCCGCAACGATGCCAGGCCCGCTGTAATGTCGCCGGCGCCGGCAAAACGCTCAGCGCCGACGACATCAAGTTCGTGCAGGAAACGCTCGCATAACAGACGCGACTGACGAAAAATCTGAAATCGACTCTCACCGCCACGCTGCAGCGCAGCTGCTGATTCTGCCCGATCGAACGCAGGACCAGCAGCTGCGCCGCGGCGTGGCGATTCCATAAACATTTCCCAGTTTCTCAACACGGGTTGTTCACTCCGGATTCACACCAAACATTTCGTTGACATTCCCGGCCGAACTTGGGACAACGGCCGGGCTTTTCATTTCGACTCGTTTCGGTTTCGGGGAGATTTCTCAGATGCGTTTGAAGACTTTCGCCACCGCCGTGGCCACCGTTGCGCTTGCCGTTTCTTCGTCGTTCGGCGCTCAGCCGACCGACCCGACGACCGCCGCCCTCTTCGCCGGCGGCACGCTGACCTTCGGCGGCTACGCCACCGTCGCCGGCGGCACGACCATCGCCAACGGCAACGTCACCCACGCCGGCGGCGGCCTGCAGACCGACGCCATGTACGGCGGCGGCAGCTTCACCTACACCGGCGGTGCCGGTAACAGCCAGGCGAACGGCGACTGGTACTTCAACGGCAGCATCAGCAACTTCGGCGGGCCGGGCTCGGTCTTCAAAGGCAACATGACCAGCGCCCAGGGCAGCGTCCTGGTTCGCGAAACCACCAGCACCGCCATCACCGGCAACGTCACCGCCGCCGGCGACTTCTACCAGCCGTTCTCCTTCGCTACCGTCGGCGGCAACGTGCTGGCGGGCGGCAATGTCACCGTCAACGGCAGTGTCAGCGGTAACGTCACCTACGGCGGCACCTACACGCAAGGCACCTTCGGCAGCGTCGGCGGGCCCGTCACCCACGGCGGCACCGTCTCGCCCGCCGCCTTCACGCCGCTCACCCTCCCGGCCGGCAGCAACCTCACCGCGGGCAGCAACAACGTCACCCTCGCGAACTTCGAAAACCGTGCACTCACGCCCGGCACGTACGGCACGCTCGCGTTCGCCAGCAGCAACACCGTCAGCCTGACGGCCGGCACGTACGTCTTCGCGGGCATCACCAATTCGTTCTCGCTCAACCAGCTCTCCTTCGACACCAGCGCCGGCCCGATCAAGGTCTACGTCGCCGGTAATCTGGACTTCAATCTCGTCCAGGTCATCAACGGCCAGGCGCTGTTCGCCGGCGGTAACCCTAACCCGGCGGATGCCGCCAAGATCACCCTCGAAGTGGCCGGCAGCTACACCGGCAACGCCGACCTCTACGGCACGCTCTTCGCGCCCAACGGCGGCGTGACGCTGAACACCTTCGCCGACGTCACCGGCCGAGTCCTCGCCGGCGGCAACGTGAACCTCGTCGGCTCGAACGTCGTCGCCGTCCCCGAGCCTACGACGTTCGCCGCCCTCACCCTTGTGGGCGGCCTGATGCTGCGTCGCCGGCGTGTGTGATAGCCGCGAGCTCGCGGTTTCTTCGAAAGCGTTTAAAGCCCGCGAGCAAGCTCGCGGCTACGCGCGCCTTTTTCTTTCGAACGCTCGTCAGCCGTCCTATCCTTCGGCATGCCGCGTGCGAAATCGCCTCTCCCTGAACTCGGCCTCGTCTGCCTCAGCAGCGACGAGCAGTGCCGTTTTCGTAGCATCACACGCACGCGTTATCTCGCCTTGCCAGAAGCCGAGCGTGAAGCTGAACTGCGAACGCTTTACTGGGACAACGTCCAACGCCTGCACTGGACGCTCGGCTACTGTGCCCGCCGCAACATCAAGCTCTACCGGGCCACCAGCGCTGTTTCCGATGAGTGACGAACCCGTCGGCGATGCGATTCTGCGCGGCATGAGCGCGACACTCGCCAGCATCGGCCGACGCGCCGAAGCACTCGGCATTCGTGTGGTGCTGCACCCGGACCAGTTCGTCGTGCTCAACAGCGACAGTGAAAAAACGCGGGCCACCAGCCGCCTGATTCTTGATAAGCACGCGCTCGCGTTCGACCTCATGGGCCTGCCGCAGAGCCCGTGGAGCCTGATGAACATCCACGGCGGCAAAGCGGGGCGGGGCGATGAACTTGTCGCCGTCATCAAAGACCTGCCGCCGAACGTTCGCGATCGGCTGACACTGGAAAACGACGAATACAGCTTCGGCTCGGAAGAGATTCTCGACATCTGTCGCCGCACCGGCGTGCCGATGCTCTTCGACTGCCACCACCACGTCATCAAGGAAGGCTTAGACAGCTACGACCACCCGAGCGTGGCGAAGATCACCCAGCTTGCCGCCGCCACCTGGCCGAAGCCGGCGTGGCAGGTCGTGCACGTCAGCAACGGCGAGACGGCATTCCTCGACCGCTACCACAGCCTGCACATCACAATGATGCCCCGCGCATTTCGTGACGTCCCCTGGATCGAAGTCGAAGCCCGCGGCAAAGAACTCGCCATCGCCGCCCTGCGCAAAAATTGGCCAACCACAGCCGTCGCCGGTGAAGGGTTTCCGCTCCGAAAGCCTAAATCCCCGAAAACACAAATCACAATTACTGACACCCAATAATCCACTCGGCGGGGCCACTTCAGTGGCCCTGTTCTGCTACCGGCGCCAAAATCACCCCTTCTTCGGCACAAGAAAACTCAAATGCCGCGTCGCGTGAACGAGTTGCAGCTGCTGCCAGTCCGCCACTGAAATCATGCCGAACATCGGGTGCAGGATTTCGCCCGCCGGCCGCGATTCCGCGGCGTCCAGTGCCGCGTTGAATCGCGGTTCCGCGTCCGCCAGGTCAGCCGCGGGCGGCGGCTTCATGCCTCTCGGTGCCGGCACGCGGGGCATTTTCCGCGTCCGGACGACACGCTTCATGAACAACCGAAAGAACCACCGCAGCGGTGCCGGTGCCGGCTTAATGCCCGCAGGCAGCGGGCCCATCGCGCGGGCGAGGTGGTCAAGAATCTGCGCCAGCGTCCACGTACCGGCCTGCTCATAGCCGTTCGCCTTCAGCTGAGCGATGTCCGCACGCACGGCGTCAAAGGTCTGAAACTCCAGCGGGCGGCGCTTCGCTTGAACCATCGCCGCATCGTACCGGCCAACGCCGCATGAATTGAAATACATTCGCCCGCCGTTTTCGCAAGCATAGCATTTGAGAGTCGAACACGGAGTGATGATGCCCAACGTCGGAAAACCCCTGAACCAAGACACGCGTGAGCCGGTGCGGAAATCTGTCGGCTCGAACGATTCCACCACCAGCCCGCCGCTCGTCGCTGAAAGCGAAATCGCCGGCAGCATGCACACCGAAGAGCCCACCGGCTGGGACCAGGCCCCGCAAGACATCCACAACCCCCGCGAAAAACGCCACCCCAGGCCCGACGGCGTCGGCGGCATCAAACCGGCGAAAGGGCCGGATCGCGCGGCGGATCAGATGTAGTCTGCATGACACCACAAATGCCGCCACGCTGCAACGCAGTTGCTGATCGTTTGATAAACGAATCAGCAGCTACGCTGCAGCGTGGCGGCATTTATAGTTTGACCTGCGTCATCCGCGCATCAGTCGAGAGAAGATCGCGACGACATGCCGGTCGACAATTCCGACGAGAATGTCCAAACCGGCATTGATTTCCCTGGCGGTTTGCATCGCCTGCTGGTACGCGGCGTCATTGGCGATCGCTGCGGCGGCGTTGTCGACGAGCATTTGCTGGTCCACCACGGCGGCTACGTTCGGGTGCCGCCGCACGAACTCGTCCCACCGCACACTCACCGCGGCGGCAACCTGTTTTTTCAAGTCAATCGTACTCATTAAGGCCTCCGAAAAGACCGGCCAACTGCAGCTGGCTGTGGTCGAGGGGATTGAAGCCGTGCGATCACGGCTTGTCGAGTTTGCGGAGCAGCGCGTCCTGCTGAAGGGCGAGTTTGCTGAGGGTTTCGGTGCTGTGCTGGACGAGGTCAATGAGCGCGTCCATCTGCACCTTGTCGGCCAGGATGCGGGCGTGAGCGTCGTCGAGTTGCTTCTCACGCTGTGCGGACTGGCGGCGTTCCCACAGCCACATCGCCCCGATCAGCCCGGCGGCGCCGAGACTGGGAATGGTTTCCAGGGCGGGAAGGGTTTGGGCGAGCATAGGAGTGAGGAAAAGGGGTAAGGGGAAGAGGCGTGAGGCGTGAGAGGAGAAGGGAAGAGGCGGCGCGAAGCGGCGGAACCTTCCTCACGCCTGACGCCTCTTCCCCTCTTTCCCCTCGTACCTTAAGCGGTGAACCCGCGGATGATGCCGTGGGCACTTTCATTGCGGCATTCCAGCGTGTATTCGCCGATCAGCTGGCCGTTTTCCGCGTCGCCGGTGCGGGCCAGCGGCGTGTATTGGAAACTGCGGCCCGCCAGCGGCAGGACGCTGAGGCGGCTGGAATCCAGCAGCAACACGCAACCGGCGGGCACGTAGCGGCTGAGCACCACGCGGCAGACGCCGAAGTCGCTCTCGTAGACGCTCACCGCGTCTTTGTAGGCTTCACCCGTGCCGTAGTACCGGCGGCTGCTGGTGATGAACTGGTTGATCGACCGTTTTTCGCGGCCGTTGACCAGGATGAGGTCGACCTGTCCGCTGCTGTTTTTCCAGATCTCGCGGAGGGCGAGGTTCAGTTGCGTTTCGGTCAGTGCAGTCTCTTCCGGGAAGCCGTCCGTGCCGACGGTGAAGCGGTTGCTCTGCATGTACGACACGATGCCGCGCATCGTGCGGCGAACGGTGGTCGTGCCTTCCGGCGTGACGTCCGCGGAAACGCCGTTGATGACGCTGTTTTCCAGGTCGCGGAGCAGTTCGCGGCTGCGGAGGTTTTTCTGCCACGCGAGCTCGTCGCGCACCGCGATCTGGTTGGCCGCCAGTTCAGAGCCGCTCACGCTGACGGTCGCGGAGAAGATCTGCGTGACATTCTGCACACGCGTGCGGGTGGTGAAGCGGGCGTCGTCGGCGTCGGCGCCTTCGAGCGCGGCGTTCCCGATGATGTTCGCCTGCAGGCCCGTCGTGATCGACGAGCTTTCCGTGTTACCGTACCCGCGGATGACCGTGAGGACGTTTGTGGTGGTGTTTGCCTCCTGGACAAGAACGATTTCTTCCTGCCCGGTGAACCGCACCAGGTCGCCCGTGCGGAAGCGCCCGGCGTTGGCGACGGTGATGCTCGTGCCCGGCGCGTTGGCGGTGGTGGTGTCGGTGTTCGGCAGCAGGGTGTCTTCGATCCACTCGTGCACCGTCGACCGTGCCACGCGGGCCGGGTCGCCGATCGCGTCGAGCAGCGGCGTCTCGTGCGGGGCGTTGATCGAAACCAGGTCGGCAACGTCTTCGGCGATCTCGGGCAACGCGGCGCCGGCGGAATAAGTGGCTTTACCAGTGAATGACATGACAAGGCTCCTTGGAGAATGAGGGTGAAAGGGTGAAGGAAAAGAGGCGTGAGAAAAGTGAGTGCGACGGTCGCACCCGTGCCGGTTACCGCAACGCGGCACGCAACAGCAGGTACTGCCGCAACAAGTGTGGATCGCGATGCTTCTGCAATGCACTCGTGAGCGCGTGCAGGCGATCACGCGCGTCGGTCGCGGGCTCGGGGGCCGGGTTCGCGGACGGCGGCGGGGAAGAAACGACAGAAGAATCAGGTGACATGACAAGGCTCCTTTCAGGAATGCGCTGGCGGCCGGCAGCGGGCGGCGGGCAGCGAGGGGGTGGGAAAGAAAAATTAAACGGTTGATTCTGGTCCCCTCTCCCGTGTACTCACGGGGAGGGTTAGGGAGGGGGTCTGCAGGTCTTCAAGCCACTTAGAGCAAAAAGAAGACCCCCTCCTTAGAAGCGGTTCCAAAGCCCGGCCGGCTGCTGGAGGGCGGCAGTCCCTGCCGCTGCAAGCGTCGTTAGACGCTTGATTTCGCGGCTAAGCCGCGAACGGCGTCACGGAGTGACGCCCTCCAACGGCCGTCATGGTCCGTTTTGAAATAGCCTCTAACCCTCCCCCGGGGTACCGGGAGAGGGAATGGGGGCGTCGGCGTAACCGAGTTCACGCAGGACGACGTCGCGTGGCACGCCGAGCGATTGTTTCGCCTTGGCGAGGGCGAGTTGTTCGGCTTCGTTGCTGGGCATGGGGCTGGGCCAGTGGATTTGGACGGCACGGTCTGCGTCCGTGGTCGTAAACAGGCCCGCGTGGTCGATCCAGGCGAGTGCGAGCTCGCAGAGCTGGCTGATCGCCGTGCCGTAGGTGATGCGTTTTCGTTCGGTGCGGCTGAGCAGCGCCATCATGGTGACGCGCAGCGCTTCGGCGCTGGTGAGATTGCCGATCTTGCCCTTGATCGCACTGCTGGCGACGGGGCTGACGCCGCTGATTTTGTCGAGTGCTTCACGGATTTCGGCAATGTGGACATCTTCGCTGGGGCAGTTGGCGTCACCGCCGAGTTCGACGATGTCGGCGTCGGGGTTGTCGCTCGTCCACATGCGGCCGGGCGACACGCCGAACTCCGTGAAGTTCTCAATCCCTTTGCCGAGATACATCTTGAAGCTCTGCAGTGCGATGCGGTGGGCGCGGTCGCTGAGGCGCGTGTTGAGCTCGTCCTGCAGCGGGATGAGCGGCTCGACATCGCTGACGCCGTCGTACCGAAGCGGGTCGGCGGTGTTCTGGATGTGCACCAGCGGCAGGCGGCCGAGCGTGTTGTCGCCGCCGGCGATGATCGTGCCGTCGTCGAACGTGGTCCATTCGTATTCGGTGATCAGTTCGATGATCGTCCGCTTGGCGTTTTGCGGGAAGGCGGGGCGTGAAAACGGCGTCTGCCACCATTTCGCGGGTTTGACGGTGGGTTGGTTGGGATTGCGATCGAGTTGATAGACCACCGCGAAGGCGTCGGCGCGGCGGCAGTCGGTGGCGTCCAGGAGGGGCAGGGCCCGCGTTGGATCGACGATCTCGAACCGAATCGTCCGGGCAAGTCGCTCGAGCGACTCCTGCGAGGTTGGGGTCGCGCCTGGCTTCGGTGCGGGATCGTCGCCCGGTGCAGCGGCCTGGGGGGCCGGTGCATCGAGCGCGGGCCCTGCGTCGGGAGGGCCTGGAGGCGGAGGGGTGCCGTCGGCGGAGACGGCGGCGGGATCGGTGCTGCCGAGCTGTTGGGTCGGGGCAGCGTTGTCGGGGGCGGTGTCTGCGTCGTCGGGCGTGAACTTCACGAGCACGTCAACCTGCCCGTAGACCGCGCCGAGCAGCGCGAGCTTCTGCAGGAAGACCAGCCCGCCGTTGGCGGCGAGGATCTGCCGGAGCAGGCTTTCGATCTGTGGGCGACGATTGTCGTCGGGCGAGGCGCTGTTCAGCACGATGGGCCGGCCGAAGAGGAAGTCGACCTGGGTTTCGATGCGCCAGCCGATGTCGTTTTCGATGACGACTTCCTTGCGGGACACGCCGGGGAGTGAAGCGCCGTCAAAGACATTCGTGCCGCTGACGACGCCGGTGATGCGTGGCGGGAGTCCCCACTCCTGCGCCTGGCGGTACGGGCGTTGGGCGGCGGCGGTGTCGGTGGCGAGTTGCGGCTCGATGCGCAGCGGGTTGCGGTAGTACGCCCAGAGCCGGTCGAGGCGGATTCGGGTGCTGTTCAGAAGCCGATCGGCGGCCGCCCGGAGGCCGGCGGCGTGATCACGTAGCAGGGGGTGTTGACGGTCGGCGGGGGCGAGTGTTTGTCGCATCGTGCGGTCCTTTCACAGGAACCGCCCCGCTGCGCGGCCAAACGCGGGGCCACGCAACGCCCGAAAAAGGCCGAGATAATTGTTAGTAAAATGTTCGGTTTGTCGGAAAAGGCGCTCGCGCGGCGCAACTGCGGCGGGCGCATGAAGGGGCGGCGACGCCTGTCGGCGTCGCGGTTTTGGGGGTCAATCGAGAACGGTGGGAGGATGAATCAGAACAAGAATGCGCCGGGAGGCCAAGCCAAAAATTCGGCGGCGGGCGGATTGCGCGAGATCGAAGGTCGTATTTAAGAAATTGAAGTCAGGTGGTTATTGTTATCGCGATGATCGAAATGGAAATGGTTGCCACGCTGCAGCGCAGCTGCTGGTCGACTTCGGTAAGCGGATGACCAGCAGCTGCGCTGCAGCGTGGCGGGAACGGTGGTGCTTGTGCAGGTGTTGGGTGGCGTTGCGTTTAGGGCGATTTCACCAGCCGAAGCGTTGTTCTTTCCAGGGGTCGCCGTACATGTGGTAGCCGTTTTGTTCCCAGAAGCCGGGGGCGTTGGTGGTGCGGAGTTCGATGGCCCGGAGCCACTTGCAGCTTTTCCAGAGGTAGAGCTTTGGGACGATGGTGCGCAGCGGGTAGCCGTGGTCGGGCGTTAAGTCTTCGCCCTGCCATTGGTAAGCCATCACGCAGTCTTCGCCGATGAAGTCTGCCAGGGGAAGGTTGACGGTGAAGCCGTTCTCGCCGTGGCACATGACGAACTTGGCTTCGGGGAGCGGCTTGGCTTTTTCGATGATCGTTCGTAACGCGACGCCGGTGAAGCGGTTATCGAGCCGGCTCCAGTGGGTGACGCAGTGCATGTCGCAGACCACGTCGATGGCGGGCATGCTACGGATGTCGGCGTAGGTGAGTTCGTACTCGTTTTCGCACTTGCCGAAGACCTTTAATTGCCAGTCCGGGGCGTAGGGATCGACGGTCGGCACTTTGCCGTAATGGAGCACAGGCCATTTAGCCGTAAGGGTTTGGCCGGGGGGCGTGCGGGTGAGTGCGTCGCCGCGTTGGGTATCGGGGGAGATGACGGTGGGGCGGTCGTCGGCCATGACGGCAATATACGAAAAAGTGCCCGGCCGCGGTTGGAAACAACACACCGCGGCCGGGCACCGGTTGGGAAGAAGATGAGACGCCAGTTCTACGCCCAGGCCGGGCCAGTGGATGCGTCGAAATTCGCCGAAATCAGCGGCCGTAGTAGTACGTGCCGCCCGTGCCGTAGCCGTTGTAGTAATACGTCGGCGCCGGCGCGACATAAACCGGGGCCGGGGCAGCATATACGGGCGGAGCCACGTAAACCGGCGGCGGCACGTAGACCGGGGCCGGCGAGTAGACCACAGGCGGCGAAACGTAGACCGGTGCTGGGGCGTACCGCGGCGCGTAGACGACCGGCGGCGGGCAGTACGCCGGGGCGGCGTAGCGGTAGCCGGCATAGCCGCCGTAGTATCCGCCGTAACCACGGGCATAGCCGCGACTTAGGCCGAAGCCGACGGAGCTGCCGTAGTTGCTGAAATTGAGAGATAGGCCGAAGCTGGTACGTGGCCCGCCGCCGGAATAGCCGCCGCGGGAATAGCGTCCGCCGCGGTCGGCCAGTGCCGGGGCCGTGAGCAAACCGACGAGGCCTAAAGTGAGAATCGACTTCAACATCACGTCGCTCCTGTTGCTGAAATGATAGACAAGGAATTTCGCAGAACGTTAGAAATCGTGCGGGCGTAGCCGCGAGCTTGCTCGCGCATTTCTTCGAATACCGACCAAGACCAAATCCCACAAACACCGCGAGCGAGCTCGCGGCTACGCCTTGTGTTGACAAGGGTTTAACTCGTCATTGGTAAGGCGCGGAGCAAGTCAGGCAGCAGGAGGTCGGTCGTCTGCCACCACAACTGCTGGTGGTGATGGACCGTCACCAGGTGCGGCAGGTTCGGGAATAGGATGGCAAAATCGCTGGTTTTGAGGTTCGACAGCAGCGTCGTCAGCAATGCCGCCAGGCCCGGCTCGCCAGGGGAAAAGGCGATCGCCGCCCCGTCCGTCCGCGGCCGCAGGTCTTCCGGATTAACGCCGATGAGCTCCAACGCCGGTGCAAGCCACGGCCCGTTGCCATGATCTAACTCAAAGGCCCAGTGGCTCTTAGGCATCAGCCAGGCTGGGTCATTCACGACGGCGGGCCAAGCGCGGCTGAAGGCGGCCGCCAGGTTCGCCGGGTGCGGCGGCGGCACTTTGACGGCGAGCTTGGCGAACTCCGGGCGGATCGACGCGTCGTCCGGCCCCATCCAGCCGAAGACCTCGACGGCCGCCCCGCGCGGGAAGGTGAACGCCCCCGTGTTGTAGTAAGCCGATTGCAGGCCGAGAGTTGTGGCCTGTTGGAGGACGTCGGCGTAGTCGATGATGGTCGGCATCGGCGGTCTAGCGTAACGTGTATCGCCATGACCCCCAATGAAATGACTCTCGCCGGCCTGACGCGTTCCTCGTGGATCCTGCACCAGTTGCTGGACGACCTGACCTCCGCGGAATGGCTCACAAGTGCAGTGCCGGGCAGTAATTCCATCGCCTGGACGGTCGCCCACCTGGCCGCTGTCGAGTGGAACGCCCTCAAGACGATGGGCGTCGCCGCCCGGCCGGAATTGCCCGACGCCGACTTTTTCGCCCGGCACACGAAAGGCGCAAAGCCTTCCCCCACCGAAAATTACGGCGACCCGAAGTCGCTGCTGGTGCTCTGGGACGCCGTGCGAGCGTCGACGGTGAAATTCGTGACCGATCTTCCCGCCGCCGATTTCGATAACCCCTTGCCGCACCCGCTCTTTAAGCGCTGGGGCGAGCTGCTGATGCTGCTGCCGTCGCACACCTCCTTGCACGCCGGCCAGATCAGCACGGCCCGGCGGGCCCTGGGCAAGCCGGCGGCGTTTTAAGGCAATGACGAATGACGAGTGTCGAATGTCGAATGAAATGGAAATTCAATCGTCACTCGGCATTCGTCATTCGTCACTTGTCCGGTAGAGTCACCACCGATGTTGCGTGCCCCGAAGATCGTCCTGACCGGCGGACCGTGTGCGGGTAAAACCGTTGTGGTCAACGCGTTACAGCAGCGCTTCCCCGGCCGATTCGTGCTCGTGCCGGAGGCGGCGACGGCGGTCTACACCAGCCTGAACACGCGGTGGGACAAGCTCGATATTCACGGGCAGCGGCGGGTGCAGTCGCTGATGTTTCAGCACCAACTCGAGCAGGAACAACGGTTTGCGGCCGATCACCCGAACACGCCGCTCGTCCTCGATCGCGGCACGATCGACGGCGCGGCCTACTGGCCGGACGGGGCCGCTGCGTTCTGGCCGGCGCAAAACACCACGCTGGCCGAGCAATTAACGCGGTACGACCACGTCCTCTGGCTGGAAACCGCCGCCGCCCTGGGCATCTATGACGGGTCAGCCAGTAACGAAGTCCGCTTCGAAGACGCCGCCGGTGCCGTCGATAGTGGCCGTCGGCTACTGAACTTATGGCGCGACCACCCGCACCTGCACCACATCGGCGCGTTCGTCAGTGTCGAAGACAAGATCGCCGCCGTGATGGAAGTGATCGAACCGCTTTTGTAGGGGCGAGGCCTGCCTCGCCCGGAATGTCTATCGTGCGGCGGCGGGCGACGCAGGCGTCGCCCCTACAAAAGAATCGGCCAGCCACCGGGTCAGCGCTTCGAATGCCGCGTTTGCGCTCGTAACCACTTGATCGGAATCGGTTTGCGACCAGGCGTTGAGGACGGTTTTGGTTTCGCGCCAGCGGACGCCGACGTTCGCGCCGTAACTGCTGAAATACGCGATGCCGTTTTCGGGCGTGAGACCAAGCCTGGCGTGGACGGTTTTGGCAACGTGTTGGCCGCCAAGTGTTGATCCTTCAATGACATACAGCACGCCGAGCGCGCCGCCGGCGTTCGCCAGGGCAGGGCGTCGGGTGGGAAGGCGGGCAGGGCGGCGATGGCGTCGGGCGGGCGGCCGAGGGTGGTGAGGTCGGCGGTTAGTAGGTGGAGTTTGCGGCGTCGCTCCAAAAACTCGGCCGGCAAAGAGGTTGCGAGCGCCGCCGGCGCAGACCGATTGCCAGGTCTTTTCAAAGCCGTACCAGCGTTCGAGCAGGCGGGCGTAGCGATCGGCGCAAAGTCTGGGCCGAAGAGGTTTAGGGCGGTTTCAATGCGTTCGTGGGCGGCCGCGGTGGCGTGCCGAAGCCGGGTCGTCAGCGGGTCGGTCATACGCGACCCGCCAGGCTGGCGACGGTCGCCAACAGTTCCGCCGCTTCCACGGGCTTGGCCAGATGCATCTGGAAGCCGGCCAGGAGGATACGTTGGCGGTCCTGGGCGCGGGCGTAGGCGGTGAGGGCGATGGCGGGTGTGCGCGGCCGTTGCCGCTCCGCTTCGAGTTCGCGGGCGCGGCGGATGAGCGAATAGCCGTCCTCGCCCGGCATGCCGATGTCGCTGATGATGATGTCGACCGCCTTCTGCCGCAGCGACTGAATCGCGTCCTCCACCGAGCCGGCCGAGGTCACCTGGACATTGCATTCCCGCAGCACGCGGCAGACGAGTTCGCGGGTGTCGGGCTCGTCGTCGATCACTAAGACATTGAGGCCGTTGAGGTTAAGGTTGTCGCAATTCAGCAGGCCGCCGGCGCCGTCGTGGCGCGGGTGGTCATTTTTCGCTGTCGCGATCGCCCGGACGGGGAGCGTGATGGTGAAGGTCGTGCCCTGGTTTTCGCCGGGGCTGACGACACTGACCGTGCCGCCGTGCAGCTCGATGAGGTTGCGAACGATCGCCAGCCCCAGGCCCAGGCCGCCGAAGTTGCGGGCGTAACTGGCGTCGGCCTGGCGGAAGCGGTCGAAGACGTGCGGCAGGAAATCCGGCGGGATGCCGACGCCCGTGTCACTCACACTCAATTCGATGTAACTGCCGGTGCGGCGAAGAATTACGGTGACTTTTCCGCCCTTGGGCGTGAACTTGATGGCGTTGTTGAGCAGGTTCCAGAGGACTTGCTGCAGGCGGTGCGGGTCGCCGGTGACGCTGACGCCGCTCATCGGGTCGAGCAGCTTGTGAATGCGGATGTCTTTGGCGCTGGCGGCGATCTGGACGGCGGCGACGGCGGCTTCCACAACACTTGGCAGTTGCACGGGTTGCACGTCAAGACTCAGCTTACCGGCCGTGATGCGGCTGATGTCGAGCAGGTCTTCGACCATCTGCCCTTGTGCCCGGGCGTTCCGCTCGATGATTTCCAGCCCCTCGGCAATGCCTTCCGGGGATTGGGACGTCGAACGGAGCAGATGCGCCCAGCCTTGAATGGCGGTCAGTGGGGTGCGGAGTTCGTGGCTGAGGGTGGCGACGAACTGGTCCTTCATGTGGTTGAGCCGCTCGGCCTCATTGCGGGCGGCGCGTTCGCTGTCGAGGGCCTGGGCGCGTTCGTCGTTCACGCGGCGGAGCAGAACGTTTTTGCGGGCCAGATCTTCGGCGTGGGCGAGCGTTTTGCCGAGCATTTGGCGGCGGAGTTCTTCGGCGGCGGCGTGTTCGGCGGCGGACCAGGGCAGGCTTCGGCCGCGGAGGGTCTGTTTCCAGAGCGCGAAGCTGCCGCGCGGGCTCAGCCGGGCGTCTTCGCCTTTGGTGACGCTTTTATTCGGATCGCCCGCCCAGTCGACGGTCCGGACCTGTTCGCCGCGGAACCAAAGAATCCAGCGTCGGCCCAGACGGGTCGGGCGGATCGCCAGCACGCCGCTGGCGATGGCGTCGGCGGAGTGGGTGAACGGGAACGTGGCGCTGAAATGATCGGTCGAAAAAACGTCGTCGGCGTCGGTGGTGGTGCTGAGGTGGTCGACGATTTCCAGCACGCGGGCTTCATTGGGCGCCTGCCCCACGCGGGCGACGTAGCGGTCATCGACCACGGCGGCGCCGCCGGCGCGGAAGACGGCGAGCAGGTCATCGCCGGCCTCGGCGAGGCTGTCGGCGAAATGCTCGCCGGCGTCCATCCTGAGAATGAGCCGCCCGACCGCATTGCGGGCCTGGCGGGTGTCGGCATCGGTTTCCGCCTGTTCGCGCTCAATCGCTTGCAGGCTCAGCACTTGTGCCAAAAGTTCGCACGCCGTGCGGACTTCGTACGGCACGCGGCGGGGCGTGTAGTGGTGACAGGCGACCAGCCCCCACAGGCGGCCGCGGTGGACGAGCGAAATCGACATCGACGCGCCGACGCCCATGTTTCGCAGGTATTCCAGGTGAATCGGCGACACGCTCCGCAGCACGCCGAAGCTCATGTCCAACGGCCGGCCCGAGGGCAGAGCGGGCGGGACGAGCGGGCTGGGGGTGTAATCGCGGTCGGCGATAAATCGAAGCCAGTTCTTGGTATACAGCTCGCGCGCCTGCCGCGGAATGTCGCTGGCCGGGTAATGCAGGCCGAGGAAGGGTTCGAGATCGGGTTCCTTCGCCTCGGCGACGACCTGGCCGTTCCAGTCGGCGTCGAAGCGGTAGACCATGACGCGGTGGAACCCGGTCAGCCGGCGGATTTGCTTGGCGATTCCGTCGAAGAGGTCGTCCAGCTCGCCCGGCTCACGGAAACTGGCCAGGGCGGCCTGGACGTCGGCAAGCACTTCGCCGGGGCGGCGGGCGTTGTCGTCAGTCGGTTCGAGCTCGAGAACGACGTAATCATTGGCCGCGTGAGCAATTGCGTCGAACTGCCTGGCCCCGTCCGCCGAGCGAACGCTCCTCAAATACGCCGGCCGGCGGTGCAGGGTGTTGTGATCGACCAGGCTTTGCAGTTCGTTGAAAGAGGCGAAATCCAGCAGCGTCGACAGCGGTTGCCCGAGCGGCTTTCCCCGCGGCGACGCCTAAGTGTTGTTCGATGTTCTGGCTGCAGCTGACGACGCACTGGAGGGCGTCCAGCACCAGCAGAACGCCGTGGGGTTGAACGGAGCCGGGAATGTGAATGGGCTCGCGGTCGCAGTTGGTCAGGTCGACTTTTTCGGCGGTCATGTCAGGCAT
The DNA here is from genome assembly GCA_049840775.1 of Tepidisphaeraceae bacterium. Lineage (GTDB taxonomy): Bacteria > Planctomycetota > Phycisphaerae > Tepidisphaerales > Tepidisphaeraceae > RYN-431. The sequence goes on along the minus strand of JASGJJ010000001.1, from coordinate 651,607 downwards.
CAGCGTTTGTGGTTCGGTCGCGACAGGGTGGCGTAAGTATGTGTCGCGTTTCGGGTCACGGCAATGGAGCGTTTCCCGCCCGGTAGACAATTCTCCCGGGGCCGGGATGATGCATCGTATGCATGCCCTGCGAATGTTTCTGGCCTGTGGCGGCGGGTCGGCGGTTTTTGTGCTCGGCGTGGGCCTGCTGTGCGTCGCGCTACGACGCCTCGAGGCCCTCGCCCGCACGCCAATGCTCGACGTCATCCTGTCACTTTTGACCTGGATTCCCTGGCTCGTCAGTTACCTCGCCGGCGGCTGGGCGGGGCTGGCGGGGTGTGTGGTCGGGCAGTTCGTGGCACTCTACGGCTGGTGTTTCGTGCACGAGCTGATGCATCCAGTTGCGAAAAACGGCCCGCGGATCGTGAAATTTATCGACCGCCATGTCGGCCGCTGGCGGAACCATCTGGCGCTCTGGGCGACGTTGGTCGTCCTGCCGGTCTTCTGGCTGATTCGCCTGGCGACGGCCACGATTTATTGGCCGCTGGTCTGGCTGCTGAAATTTCCGAAGTACCGGCAGGCAGAGTGGATCAACGTCAGCCGGCAGAAGTTCGACGGCCTCGTGGGGCACGACCTCGTCTGGTGCCTCTATTGCGACTGGATGACCGGCGTCTATTCGCTCGGCGCGGAAATGCTCAGGAATGTCGAAAGTTTCTGGTGCCCGATCCGCTACTACGACGGCAAAAAGTGCGACAACTGCAAGCTCGACTTCCCCGACATCGACAACGGCTGGGTCAAAGCCGACGGCAACATGGCGGACGTCGATCAACTCATGCAGGACAAATACGGCCAAGGCCAGCATGCCTGGTTCGGGCATCCGGTACGACTGACCCGGGACGGTAAACCTCTGGTTCCCTCTCCCGGTAATCCGGGAGAGGGTTAGGGTGAGGGTGGCCGGCCGAATCGCTTGAAATGCCAAAGACGAAAAGTCGGCGAGCGGATGACCATAACCGACAACAGAATTCCCAATGCAATCTGAGCCCCCGATCGCCGGCCCTCACCCTAACCCTCTCCCGGCCATACCGGGAGAGGGGACCAGAATGCGTCTGTTTTTAGCGGCTTTGCTGCTGGCGGGGTTTTTGGCGCACGCGTTGTACCTCGCGTTTTCCCCGCCGCTGGGTTTGGCGGGGGATGAGGCGCACTACTGGGACTGGTCACGCCAACTCGACTGGAGCTACTACAGCAAAGGCCCGGCCGTGGCGGTGCTGATCCGCGCGGGCACGTCGCTGTTCGGCGATACCTTGCTCGGCGTGCGGTTGATGGCGCTCGTGCTGGCGGTCGGCACGTCGGTCTGCGCGTACTGGCTGACCGCCCGAGTCTTCAAATCCGAAAAACTCGCGCTCGGCGTCGTCCTGCTCATGCACACCATGCCGATGTGTCTCGGCGGCAGCATGCTGATGACCATCGACCCGCCGTTCTTCTTCTGCTGGGCTCTGGCGACGTGCCTGGGGTATCTCGCGGCGGTCGAAGAAAAGAAATGGGCGTTCCTGCTCGCGGGCGTCGTCGTCGGCCTGGGTTTTCTCGCGAAATACGCGGCCCTGCTCTGGCTGGTGAACGCGCTGATCTTTCTCGCGATCGCCAATCGAAAACTCCTCAAAACCCCCTGGCCGTGGCTGATGTGCCTGATCGCGTTGGCGTTCACGGCACCGGTGCTGTGGTGGAATCACCAGCACGACTGGGTGAGCTTCGGCCACGTCGCGCGGAGCACGTCGGAGAACCAGAACCACTTCAACCCCCTGAAAATCCTCGGCCATTTCGGGGAAATGGTCGGCAGTCAGCTCGGGCTGCTGAACCCGATTGTCGCCGGCTTTCTGATCGGCGGGGTCTGGCTGACGTTCCGGCGAAACCGCAATGCGGCCACGACTTATCTGCTGTGCATCGGGGTGCCGTTTTTCGGGTTCGTGTCGCTGATTACGCTGTTCAAAAACACCGAGCCGAACTGGCCGGCGCCGACGTACTTTTCGCTCCTGCCGATCACCGGCTGGTTCATCGCAGTCACCTGGCCGAAGGGTAAGGGGTGGCTGATCGGGGCGATCGTCTTCGGGCTGGCGGTGATGGTGGTGCTGCACGAGCCGACCTGGTTCATCCGCATCAAGCCGATCGCCCAGGGGACGGCCCGCATTGTCGGGTATGACGACGTCGGCAAAGAAGTTTCGGCAGAATTGCGAAAGCTCGGGCCCGGGGCGTTCGTCTTGTGCGACAAGTACCAGCTGGCGGGCTGGATGGCGTTCTACGTCGACGGGCACCCGAAAACGTTCTGCATGGGCAGCTACATCAAAGACTCAAAGAAGCGCGATAGGCTCACGCAGTATGACATCTGGCCGGACCGGGACTTATCGCAGTTCGAACTGCTCGGCCGCGACGCGATCTTCGTCGGCAAGCCGCAGCCGGATTTGTACGAGGCGTTCGAAAAGGTTGAGGAACTTCCCGTAGTGACCGTGAAACGCCGCGGCGTCACTTTACGCAAACAAGGGTTGTGGCGATGCTCAGGCTTCCGTGGCATGGCCCGCCCGGCGGACGGCCTGACCAAACGATGAAGCGACAAGTCTTCTGGATCGTCCTCGCGATCGTCACCTTCGTCGTGGCCAAGGTCTACGACGCGCCCGCCCACGAGTGGCTCGTCGACCACTGCCGACTCGCCGGCGTCGTTAAAAGTCAGCCGCTGCAACACCTCATGCGGGCGCCGGGCAACATCACGCTGGTGTTGCTGACGATCGCAGCCCTGGCGATTCTGCACCGGCTGCACTGGCGGCCGGCGGCGATCCTGGCGGCGGCGGTGGCGCTGGCGGGCGGGATCGTGGCGGTGATGAAAGGCGTCTTCGGCCGCGCCCGGCCCGACACCTGGCCCGGTACGCCGGAATGGGTGTTTTTCCGCGGCGGGTGGCACGGATTCTGGAACCAGCAGAACGTCAGCTTCGTCAGCGGCGATATCAGCCAGGCGTTCACCTGGGCGACGGTTTTGGCGTATTTCGTGCCTGTTTTGCGATGGCCGGCGTACGCGTGGGCGCTGGTGACGGCGTTCCAGCGCGTGGCCGCCGGGGCGCACTGGCCGAGCGACGCCGTCGGCGGGGCGGTCGTCGGCGTCGTGACAGCGCGGCTGCTGTGCCGTATCCTTTTGCCCGTCTTTCCGCCGGTCAAGGATGCACCGGCCGAAACTATTGAACGCCCGATGGTGCCCAAGATGGCGGAGCCGCTGCCGATGCCCGATCTCGACCAGCCGTATGTGTCTCTCGTGATCCCCTGCTACAACGAGCAGGAGAACGTCCCCACGCTGCTATCGCGCGTGGAGGCGTCGATGAACCTCATCGAAAAGCCGTACGAAGTGATCATCGTCGACGACGGCAGCACCGACCAGACGCCGCAAATGCTCGCCGACGCCAAGAAGACCTCGCCCTGGCTGCGCATCCTGCGGATGCAGAAGAACAGCGGGCAGAGCGCCGCGTTCATGGCGGGATTCGCCGCGGCGCGGGGCAAGTACATCGCCACCATCGACGCCGACCTGCAGAACGACCCGGAAGAAGTCCCGCGGCTGGTGAAGATGCTCGACGAAACCCCCGACGTCGACATGATCAACGGCTGGCGGAAAGACCGCCAGGACACCAACTTCCGCCGCTGGCAGAGTCGACAGGCGAACAAGATCCGCAACTGGATCAGCCAGGACAACATCAATGACTCCGCCTGCAGCCTCAAGGTGCATAAGAGCGAAGTCCTCAAGGGCGTCACGCTCTTCAACGGCGCTCACCGCTTTTTCCCGGCCATCGCGAAGATGCGCGGGTACCGCGTTCTCGAAGTGCCCGTCAAGCACAGCCACCGCTTCGCGGGCACGGCCAAGTACGGGTTCCGTAACCGCGCCTTCCGCGCGTTCATCGACCTGCTCGGCATTCGCTGGATGAAGATGCGGTACCTTCGCTACGGGGCTGACGAAATTCAGACGACGGCCTAAAGCTGATTCGCGGGGGCGAGTCAGAGACTGCCGTGCGGCGGCAGGAGGAATGGGTGCAAGGAGCCGTTTTATGAACATCGCCGGACACGACATCGGCGTGTGCGACTGGTCGCTTCGGCCGGAAACGCCGGGTGAACTCGTCGAACAATTGGAATCGCTCGGGCTGTCGCATGTGCAACTCGCCTTGAGCAAATTCGTCGACCTCAGCGAAGCCGACCGTGCCGACGTACTGGGCTTGTACGAAAACGCCGGCATCGCCATCACGGCGGGCATGCTGAGCTTTGCCGACGAAAATTACGCCAGTATCGCCTCGATCCGCCGCACGGGCGGTTTCGTGAGTCCGCGACTGTGGCCGGAGCGTCGGGACCGCGCGATCCGGGTCGCCCAGGTTGCCGCCGGGATGGGCATTACACTGGTGACGGCACACGCCGGTTTCATTCCGCCGAGCCGTGACCCGGACTACGGGCAGGTCGTCAGCCACCTGTCGCAGCTCGCCGCCGCGTACGCCGAGGCCGGTGTGGAACTGGCGTTGGAAACCGGGCAGGAAAAAGCGACCGAACTGCTGCAGTTCTTAAACGACTTGAATGCCGACAATGTTGGCGTGAACTTCGACCCGGCGAACATGATTCTGTACGGTGCCGGCTCGCCCGTCGAGGCCGTCGCCACGCTCGGCCGGCACATTCGGCACGTGCATATCAAGGACGCCAACCCCAGCCCGCAGCCGGGCATCGAGTGGGGGACGGAAGTCCCGTTCGGTCGCGGCAGCGTCGAAGTGCACGCGTTCCTCCTGCGCCCTGCACGATGTCGGCTATGAAGGCCCGCTCGTCGTCGAACGCGAAGCCGGGAAAAGCCGCGTCGATGACGTCCGTGTCGCGACCGAAACGCTGCTGGCGCACTACGGCGAGTGATCTCCGATTGTTGACCCGTTGTCGAACCGCAATGTTGCGGCGATGCGGCTGCGCGCACATTCGGAACGGCGCGTGAGTAAAGTGCGTGAGGATGAATCGCGATCAAACGCAGACCGCGGCCGGCAACGGGTGTTGCGGGCCGCGGTCGGGTGCGTAGAACGAAACCGGCGAGTGCCGGCGTCGGTTTACTTCTTGGCGAGGATCGCGTCCTTGGCCGCCTTGGCGACGCGGAACTTGATCTTGGTCTTGGCCGGGATCTTCTTGGTCTTGCCGGCGTCCGGGCCGAAGCGCATGACCATTTCGCGCGGGGCGGACTTGGTCAGCACGAGTTTGCCGATGCCGGGGATGGTGAAGCCGTTCTTGGCCTGTTTGTAGGCGAGTTCGGAGAGCGATTCGAAGAAGACATTGACTTGCTTCTTGCTGACGCCGACTTTTTCCGCCAGGTGGTTAGCGATGTCCGACTTGGTCAGGGTCTTGGCCATGGGGTGCTCCTCAAAAGTGGCCGCCGGGCCTCATGCCCAGCGCCGGGTGAGATGACGAACGCGTCTCGACTCACATAAGTCGAACGCCGAAGCGTGCCGCACACGCGGCAACGGCCTCGGGCTGTTATTCTCCCGACTCCTCGCATTCGTCCGACGTTCGGGAACGTCAGGTCGGCGAAAAATACCGAAAAAACAGTCGTATTCAAGCATTCATCGACTAAATGACAACTTTTCCTTAGGAAAAGAGGGAAGTATTCATAGGAATAGAGTTGATGGTGGATAGTGTATGGTTGATAGAGAAGAACTCTTTCTATCAACCATCCACTATCCACCATCAACTTTTCGCCTCACCCTTCCCGGCTCTTGCGGAACAGGGCGGGCGAAACGCCCGTTTGGCGTTTGAACTGTCGGCCGAAGTAAAAGACGTCGGCGTAGCCCAGGCGGCGGGCGATCTCTTTGACGGGCAGGTCGGTTTTCAGCAGCATTTCGCGGGCCGTCGCCACACGCAGGCCGATGACGTATTGGTGCGGACTTTGGCCGGTCTGGCGCGAAATGGCGGCGCAGGCCTCGCACACTCAGTCCCAGGCGGTTGGCGAGGGTGTCGTAGTCGACGGCGGCGTCGGGGCGCTTGAGCTCCTGCTGCACGACATCGACCCAGTTCGACGCCGGCGTGGCGGTGGGCGTCTGCGAAAGGTCCAGCAGCAGCCCTTCCAGCAAATAAGCCGCCTTTACCGCGGCGGGGCGTGAGGTGTCGGCGATCGTCTGCAGCACGGCGTCGAAGCGGTCTTCGAAATCGCCAGCAGGCACCTGCTGCGGCCGAACGGGGAACAGGCCGTCGTCGATCCACCGCCGCACGAGAGGCCCGCGAAACGCGACGTAACGGTGCGCCAGGTCTGGCCCGGGTTCGTCGGCCGGAACGAAACCCGCGGCCCGGCGAAGCCCGACCAGGCGTGGCGGCCGCTAAGTGCATACGTCTGCTTCCCGACCGACAGCGTGACGTCGCCGGCGGTCATGAATTGCAGGGTTTGGTACGCCGTGAAATACTTATCGATACGGTGATCGCACCGCGGCAGCGATTGGCCGGCGAGGAAGAAGAGGTTGGGCCGGGGCATTGGCCGCATTGTGCAAAAGTTGGCAGTCGAGTCCATAGGCGGCCGGGGCGATCGTTGCGTAGATTACGTGCGGGTTGATCGGTTGATGTGTTGACCGGTTGATCCGTGTCCGGCTGACGTGCGGAGCGTCCTGCGGAATTCGAGCGGCCACTGATCAACGTCTCAACCGATCAACAGATCAACTTTTCGGAGCAACTATGGAAGTACGCAAAATCGGCATCGTGATGAACGGTGTGACCGGGCGCATGGGGACCAACCAGCACCTGATCCGCTCGATCCTGGCCATCATCAAGCAGGGCGGCGTGAAGGTCAGCGACAAGTTCACCCTCATGCCCGAGCCCATCCTTACCGGCCGCAGCGAATCGAAGCTGCGCGAGCTCGCCGAGACAGTCGCCCAGCGCGAAATCGGCCGCAGCGTGCCGTACACCACCAACATCGATCACGCCCTCGGCGACGATGAAAACCAGATTTTCTTCGACGCCAGCGGCACGCTCCAGCGGGCCGGTTTCATCGAAAAAGCGGTGAAGGCGAAAAAGGCGATCTACTGCGAAAAGCCGACCGCCACGGAAACCGTCGAAGCCCTGCGCCTGGCCAAGCTCGTCGAAGACGCCGGCCTGAAGAACGGCGTCGTGCAGGACAAACTCTGGCTGCCGAGCTTCCGCAAGATCGAGATGCTCAAGCAACTCGGCTTCTTCGGCAAAATCCTCAGCGTCCGCGGCGAGTTCGGCTACTGGGTCTTCACCGGCATGGACTACGACCAGCCCGCCCAACGCCCCAGCTGGAACTACCGCGCCGAAGACGGCGGCGGCATGATGATCGACATGTTCTGCCACTGGCAGTACGTCATTTCGAACCTCTTCGGCCCGATCAAAAAGCTCGTGGCGTACGGCAACGTCGACATCGACCAGCGCCGCGCCGAAGACGGCAAGCCGTTCAAGGCCAGCGCCGATGACTCGGCTTACGCGATTTTCGTCCTCGAAGACGGCACGGTCTGCCAGTTCAACAGTAGCTGGTGCACCCGCGTTCGTCGTGACGACCTGCTCACCGTCCAGGTCGACGGCATCAAGGGCTCGGCCGTCGCCGGGTTGCGTGAGTGCTTCGTCCAAAGCGCCGCCGAGACGCCCAAACCGGTCTGGAACCCGGACATCCCGCAGCCGATCGACTTCTACAAGGGTTGGCAGCAGGTGCCGAACAACCTGTCGTACGACAACGCGTTCAAGATCCAGTGGGAGCTGTTCCTGCGTCACGTCGCCCTCGATGAGCCGTTCCGCTGGACGCTCCGCGAAGGCGCCAAGGGCGTTCAATTGGCCGAGCTCGGCATGCAGAGCTGGCGCGAAGGCAAGTGGGTGGAAGTGCCGGCGCTGTAAGGCGATCGAACTTCAGACCAAAACAAACGCCCGCCGGCATTGAAGCCGGCGGGCGTTCTTTTTGTAGGGGCGAGGCCTGCCTCGCCCGGGAACGTCGATCGGGCCTCGCGGGCGACGCAGGCGTCGCCCCTACAAAGCCGCTCGTTCGTTGTACTTAGTTCGTCGCGCTCGGCAGTTCCTGCTTTTTGTAGCTGTCGAGCGTTTTCTGGAGCTCGTCTTTCATCTGGCCGGCTTCGGCGAGGGCGACGGCCTTGGTCTGGATGTCGACGGCCTTGTCCCACGATTTTTCCACCGCGTAAATGCGGGCGGAGGTGTCGAGGAGGACGGCTTCTTTCTGGTCGGTCACTTCGTTCGCCTTGTCGGCGGCCTGGTGGGCGAGCTTGAGCTCTTCCGGCGTCGCCGACGGCTTGGTCGCCAGGCTCCAGGCGACGGCGTTGAGGGCTTGCGGGTCTTTACTGCTGGTGGCGATCTTTTCCGCCTTGGCGCGCGCCTGTTCCGGCTTGCCCATGCGGGTCAGCAGGTTGAACTGGAAGGCGGTAACGGCGTCGGCCATGTCGGGCTTGAGGGCGATCATTTCGTCGGACGCCTTGATGGCGGCGTCGACGTCTTTGGCCTTGATGGCGGCGCTGAGGCGCTTCTGGATGTCCGCCTGCTTGGCGGCGCTTTCGGCTTCCGCCTTGGGGTCGTACGTGCCGGCCTTGACCTTATCGAGCACGGCTTCGAGTTCCATCGGGTGCCCGATCCAGGCGATCTTGCTGTCCTTGCCGACGAGAAACGCCGTCGGAATGCCGTTCTGACCGGCGGCCTTCATCCAGGTTTTGGCCATCTCGCCGTCCTGGCCGATCTTGGTGTCGGTGGCGACGCGGTAGCTCATCTTGTCGCCCATCTGGGTGACGAACGGCTCGATGTCGGCTTCGTCGTTTTCCCAGACGTCCTGCCCGATGAAGATGATGTCCGGGTTCTTTTTCTGCATCTCGCTCAGGTGCGGGATGGTCGCGCGGCACGGGCCACACCAGGTGGCCCAGAATTCGACGACGTACATTTTGTCTTTTTCGATCGCTTTGACGGGTTCGCCTTTGATCCATTTCCCGACCTGAAGCGCCGGGGCGGCGTCGCCGACTTTCAGCGTGGCGGGGGCGGCTTCCTGGGCCAAGGCGACGCCCGAGAGGGCGACAATCGCGGCAACGGCGGCAAGGGTCTGACGGTGTTTCATTGCGTTCTCCTGAAGGGTTTGAACCGAAATGGTACGCCGGCAAATTCAATTTGGCTTTGCCGGCCACGGGAACAAATCTCAACCGGCATTGATCATTCGAGCGAGTTGCGGGCGATCGCACTGTTTTTACGCTCGGCCGAACCTAGCCGAGGGATGGCGACGGCCTTATCCTGCGGGCAGACAACTCGGAGGATTCGTCATGGCCAAGGTTCGCAAAGCCGTCATCACCGCCGCGGGTCGCGGCACGCGGCAGTACCCCGCGTCGCAAGCCGTTAAAAAAGAGATGTTCCCGCTGGTCGACCGCGACGGCGTCGCCAAGCCGGTCATCCAGATCATCGGCGAAGAGGCCATCGAATCGGGCATCGAGGAAATCTGCATCGTCACGCCGCCGGGCCAGGAGCAGTATTACCGCGACTACTTCCGCCGCATGACCGACGCCGAGGCCAAGACCTACCGCGGCAAAGACTGGGCGATCCTGGAAAGCGAAAAGCTCGGTAACTTCGGCGAGCGCCTGCACTTTGCCGTCCAGGAAACCCCCGAAGGTTTCGGCCACGCCGTCTACCAGGCCAAAAAATTCGCCAACGGCGAGCCCGTACTGCTCATGCTCGGCGACCACATCTACATCAGCAACACCAAAGAACGCTGCGCCCGCCAACTGATCAAAGTCTACGAACAGTTCATGCTCGACAGCGTGACGGGCGTCGAGCCGGTGCTGGAAAAGCTGATTTATCTCGTCGGCGTCATCAAGGGGAACCCGATCGACGCCAGCAAGGGTATTTTCAAGGCCGAGGCGATCGTTGAGAAGCCGAGCGTCGACTACGCCCGCGAGCACCTGTTCACCGCGGGCCTGCCGGCCGGCAATTACTTCGGGCACTTCGGCATGCACGTCTTCGGGCCGGGCATTTTCGACTCGCTCGAATACCTCATCAAAAACAACATCCGCGAGAAAAACGAAATCCAACTCACCAGCGCCCAGGAACACCTGCGGACGCAGACCGACAAATACTGGGCCGTCAACGTGCAAGGCCAACGCCTGGACACCGGCATCCCGTACGGCCTGATGGAAACGCAACTGGCCCTGCGCTCGGCGGCATCCACCGCACCGAAATCTGCGAAGCCATCGCCCGAATCCTCACCACCCAAATCGCCAAAAACGGCTAAGGCGAGTTAAGCACCAAGAACACGAAGAACACGCAGAGATTGCCGGTGGCTTCAACCAACTTTGCATTTCACATTCATTTCGAATGATGAAATGACAAAGCGGATGTCCACCGTCGAAAATCTCTTCGTGCCCTTCGTGTTCTTCGTGTTTAACCCAATCTTTATCCCGCAATCTTGACGGAATGAAGCCCGCCCGTTATTTGTGGCACATGGGTCACTCCGCAAAAATCGTCGATGATTTCATCACGTTCGACGACGTCCTCCTGATTCCGCAGTACAGCGATTTCGTGCCGACCACTGCCGACGTGCCGCACGAAACTCACCCGTGGCATTGAGATCAACATCCCGCTGATCTCGGCCCCCATGGACACCGTCACCGAGCACGCCCTGGCCATCGCGCTGGCGCAAGAGGGCGGCATCGGCATCATCCACAAAAACCTGCCGGTCGAAGCACAGGCGCGGGAAGTGGAGAAGGTGAAGCGGTCTGAAAACGGCGTGATCGTCGACCCGATCGTGCTGACCCCGAACGCCACCATCGGCGACGCCCGTCGCGTGATGCACGAGTACAACGTCAACGGCATCCCGATCGTCGAAGGCGATAACGTCGCCATCGGCACGCGAGCCCGCGCCAACGGCAAGCCGGGCAAACTCGTCGGCATCCTGACCCGCCGCGACCTGAAGTTCCAGGAAGACGACGGCCGAAAAGTGGCCGACGTCATGACCAAGCAGGTCGTCACCGCTCCCGACACCACCAGCCTCGAAGACGCCGAAAAAATCCTCTACAAAAGCAAGGTCGAAAAGCTCATCCTCGTCGAAGCCGACGGCACGCTCGCCGGGCTGATCACGATGCGGGACGTCGACAAACTGCACCAGTTCCCGCAGAGCTGCAAAGACACCCGCGGCCGGCTCCGCGTCGGGGCGGCGACGGGCGTGAACGACTTCGCCCGCATCGAGGCCCTCATCGCCGCCGAGGCCGACGTCATCGTCGTCGACACCGCTCACGGGCACAGCAAAAACGTCATCGAAACCGTCAAAACCATCAAGAAAAAGCACAATATCCAGGTGATTGCCGGCAATGTAGCGACGGCGGAAGGGGCACGTGACCTCATCGACGCCGGCGCCGACGCCGTGAAAGTCGGCATCGGGCCGGGAGCGATCTGCACGACTCGGATCGTCAGCGGCGTGGGCGTGCCCCAGATTTCCGCCATCATGAATGCCGTCAGCGTCGCCGACAAAGCCGGCGTGCCCGTTATCGCCGACGGCGGCATCCGCCATTCCGGCGACATCACCAAAGCCCTCGCCAGCGGGGCCAGCGCCTGCATGATGGGCAGCCTCTTCGCCGGTCTTGATGAGAGCCCCGGCGAGACGATCATCCACGCCGGCCGACGCTATAAGAGCTACCGCGGCATGGGCAGCCTCGGGGCGATGGTTCACGGCTCCAAAGACCGCTACGGCCAGGGCGACGTGAAAAGTGTCGGCAAACTGGTGCCCGAGGGCGTCGAGGGCCGCGTGCCTTACCGCGGCAATCTCGGGGATTTTGTCTATCAACTCGTCGGCGGCGTGCGTGCGGGCATGGGCTACTGCGGCACGAAAACCATCGAAGAACTTCGGAAAAACGCGAAATTCTGCCGCGTCTCCGCCGCCAGCATGGCCGAAAGCCATCCGCACGACATCACCATCACCAAGGAAGCGCCGAATTATTCCATCGAATTCCAAAGCGACGGCGCCAAGCGATAAACAGGCTAGAATGCGGCGGTAATTGTTCCGCAACGGCAACGTCATTCAAACGGCAGGTGTGTTGATGCGTTTGAGTCGAAATACTATCGTCTGGGCAAGTTTCTTCGGCGCAATTTGTTGCATGGCCGGAGGTTGCGCCGTCGACCAGGACGACAAATCCGACATGCAGCAACGCCAGGACGCGGCCCTGAAAGACCCGTTTTCCTACGGCCCCAGCATGGGGGCGTCCGGCAGCGCCGCCCCCAACCGCCCCGGCCAGGAACCGGCCAGCAAAGGGCATGACGACAGCCTAAAAGGGGAATGGGGCCGCTTCTGGAACCCCTGATCGGCCGATAGAATAAAGACCCAAGGAGTTTTGACGATGCGCCGACTCACCGCCCTTCTCGCCGTGGTTGCCCTAACCGGTTGCCAGGCCAAGACTTATTCCAGCCGCGACAAGGTCAGCACCGAGCCCATGGTCGTCGACCAGGCCATGCAGCAACGCCAGTGGGAGCCCGTCAAGGCGTACTACGAAAACGGCGACGTGGCCAGCTGGACCACCGGCTTCGGCTACACGTCCAAGCAGCTCGGAAACTACCCGTCGACCTACGTCCTGACCGACACCGGCACGTTCGTCCTGAACGTATTCACCTTGCCATACACGGCTTATGTCGAACGCGACGGCGTCGTCACCGGCGGCAGCAAGCTCCAGCCGAGCTACACCGCCAACCCGCCGCTGCCGCCCAGCACGCAGCCGGCGGAATAATCACCAAGTCGTTGAACCAAAATGATTTAAAACAGGCCCGCCTCGGCGGGCCTGTTCTTTCGGTGTGCTAGGCAACCGGCCCACTGAAGTGGGCCGGCCGGGGTTCTGGTCGGCTGGCGGCGGATGCCTTACAGTTTCCACTATGCCAGCCGAAGCCTCCCGCTCTGAGATTTGTCAGCGCACCGCCGCCGCCCTGCGTGCCGCCGACCCGTCACAACTCAAGGCCGTCATTGGGTTTGACGGCTTCGTCGACAACCTGATGACCCCCGTCGATCGACGCCGGTCCGCCACGGATTTTGACCCCATCCGCACCATTGCCGCCTTCGGAAACCGCATCGCGGCCTCGGCGGGGCACTCGTCCAATATCGAACTCGTTCTCAAGCAACAGAAGCTCGGCGGCAACGGTCCGATCTTCGCCAACGCGCTCGCTACTCTCGGCCTGAAAATGACTTACGTCGGCAACCTCGGGTATCCCGAAGTCCACCCCATCTTCGCCGACTTTGCCAAAATTGCCTCAATTCACAGCATCGCCAACCCCGCCGTGACCGACGCCGTGGAATTCGAAGACGGCAAGCTCATGCTGAACAAGAACCAGACCCTCGCCGACGTCTCCTGGGAGAATCTTATCTCCAGAATTGGATTGGATTTACTGAAGAAGGCGTTCGAAGAATCGGCACTCATCGGCCTGGCGAATTGGACGATGGTGCCGCACCAGAGCGACATCTGGCGTAAGCTGCTCGCCGAGGTCATGCCCGGCCTGTCAACCGGCCATAAGCGGTTGATATTCGTAGACTTAGCCGATCCCGCCAAACGCACCGAGGCCGACATTCTCGACGCGCTCGGCCTGCTGTCGCAGTTCCAGAAATACGCCGACGTCCACCTCGGCCTCAACGCCAATGAAGGCCGGCGCGTGGCCGAACTCCTTGGCCTGGGTGAGTTTACGAATAATCGCCCGATGGTCGCGGCGATTCGTCAGAAGATGGGCATTGCGGGCATCGTGGTTCACACGCGGCAGGGGGCCGCCGCCGTGACCGCCGATGAAACACAAGTCATTCAAGGGCCATTCGTTAGCCGCCCGAAGGTCACCACCGGTGCCGGCGACCACTTCAACAGCGGCTATTGCCTGGGTCTTAGCCTCGGCCTCGGCGTCGCCGAGCGAATCTGCTGCGGCGTCGCCGTCGGCGGGTATTACGTCAGTCGAGCGCAAAGCCCTACAATTCAGGAACTTGCGGATTTCATCAGCGACCTCCCCGCGCCGGAAATCGAAGCCGGCAAGTGAACCGAATATTTCCCGAATATTTGCCTTGACCTAACAACACCCGACCGATAGAGTGTTCCACGTTCAAGTCATATTGAACCCTCGGGCCCTGACGGTGTGACTCCCGTCCAGCCCGCGGCGCGGTTTCGGCAGCGTGCCGGGGCCGCACCCTGAGTCACGACATTGGCGCAGCTGCTCCGCACCGGACAGCCTCGCCGCCGCCGGCTGACCAAGAGACCCGGCGTTACCCAAGGAGGCCTCCCATGGCCCGCGCGTCCGCATCTGCTTCGTCCGAAGCGGCTGAAAAAGCCGTCGTCAACGGTTCAGTAAAATCACCCACCGCCGCCCCCGCTCGTCCGGTCGACCCGGCCCGCGAACGTGCCCTTTCGCTGGCGGTCCAGCAAATCGAAAAACAGTTCGGCAAGGGTTCGCTGATGAAACTCGACGGCGATAAATCCATCGCCATCGACGGCATCCCGACCGGCGCCCTTTCCCTCGACCTGGCCCTGGGCGGGTACGGCATCCCGCGGGGCCGCATTTGTGAAGTGTTCGGCCCGGAGTCGAGCGGTAAGACCACGCTTTGTCTTCACATCATCGCTAGCGCCCAGAAGCTCGGCGGCCTGGCGGCGTTCATCGACGCCGAACACGCCCTCGACCCGTCCTGGGCCAAACGGCTCGGCGTGAAACTCGACGACCTCATGGTCAGCCAGCCCGACACCGGCGAGCAGGCACTGGAAATCTGCGAAATGCTCGTCCGCAGCAACGCACTCGACGTGATCGTCGTCGACTCCGTGGCGGCCCTGATTCCGCGGGCGGAAATCGAAGGCGAAATGGGCGACAGCATCGTCGGCGTGCAGGCCCGGCTCATGAGCCAGGCCATGCGCAAGCTCACCGGCGCCATCGCCAAAAGCCGGTGCACTGTCATCTTCATCAACCAGATCCGCGAAAAGATCGGCGTGATGTTCGGCAGCCCCGAGACCACGCCGGGCGGCCGGGCACTGAAGTTCTATTCGTCGATCCGAATCGACGTTCGTCGTACACAGACGATCAAGGACGGCGACGTCAGCATCGGCAGCCGCACCCGGGCCCGCGTGGTCAAGAACAAAATCGCGCCGCCGTTCCGTGACGCCGAGTTCGACATCATGTACTCCGGCGGCATCAGCTACGAGGGCGATTTGCTCGACCTCGGCGTGCTCAATAATGTGGTCGAAAAGAGCGGTGCGTGGTTCAACTACGGCCCCACCCGCCTCGGCCAGGGCCGCGAGAAGGCCAAGGAATTCCTGAGCGAAAACAAAGACCTCGCCCAGGAAATCCGCGAAAAAGTGCTGGCGATCAAGCTCGCCAAGCCCCAGGAACCCGGCAAGCCCGAAGCCGGCGACGACGTCGACGACGCGTAAATCGCGCCGTGTAGCGGCCGGGCTCGCCCGGCGCGGAGTTCCCTGGTCTGAACCGCGTCCCCTGTCAGAAGACGCGCCGGGCGAGCCTGGCCGCTACACGGGGACCGTGTCAGAACCCCCGCATTCAGAAGGCCGCCCCGTCCGGGAAACCGGGCGGGGCGGTGTTGTGTAATGGAATCAGCCGGCCGGCGTCGATATTTGGGGAACCATGTCCACTGACTCGCCCGCAATCGAACCCATTCCCGACAAAACCACGGCCCCGGGCATCCGCCGGCGGGTCGGTAGCATCTGTTTGTGGGCGTGTGTGGTTGGAATGGCTGTAACGGCCATTGCGTGGTGTTTGCCTTTCCGCACGGGTGACACGCCGGGCGTTTATGACGTGTTCGCTGCGATCGCGTTTTTTACGCGCGTATTCCTTTGGCCGATGGCGCTCGGCTGGGCGGTGCTGGCGGGCGTTTCGCTGTTTTGTCGGCGGCGTGGCGTGGCGGTAATTTGCCTGATTTTGGCGGTCGGCTGGCTCGTGCCGGAAGTCTGGATGGCTTGGCCAAGGCGGGCGAAGCCGGCCGGGCCGGGGTTTTCGGTGGCGTCGTTTAATTTGAACAAGGACTTGAAAGACGCCGCCTGGGCCGGCCGCGTGATGCGGCAGATGAACGCCGACTTCGTCGCGCTCCAGGAGCTCTCCCCGCACGCCGCCGACCAACTCGCCCACGATTTGGCCGATGTCTATCCGTACCGCGTGGCGTTTCCGGACGAGGGTTACAACGGCATGGCGGTGTTCGCGAGGACGCCGCTGGCCGTGGAGCACGCGCCGGAGAGTTATGAGAAGCGTGATTTGGTCGTCTCGGCGACGGCGCTGGGCCGGGCGATCGTGTTGGCGGACATTCACTTCGCGCCGCCGCAGCATTCGGAGAAGCGGCGGCGGAATCGCTGGCAGATCGGAGAATTCGTGGCGCGTTTCGCCAATGAAACGCGGCCGATGCTGCTGGCGGGCGACTACAACTTTACCGCGATGACGCCGAACGCGTTCGCCCTGCGGCAGGCGGGTTTTAGCGACGCCCAACTGCAGGCCGCCCGCGGCCGCGGTGCGACGTGGCCGGCACCCAGCGCACATTCGATCGTCCCGACGGTCCGCATCGACACCGTCTACGTCCGCGGCCCGCTGACTGCCGTCGAAACCGAAGTCGGCCCGGACATCGGCTCCGACCACCGGCCGATTAAAACGACGTGGAACTGGGCAAAATCCGAATGACCAAACCCGAAATCCGAATCAAATCCGAACGGCTTTTCGCATTCATTTCTAAACACGAAGAGCACGAAGGACACGAAAAGCTTGAATACTTGGGAAAACCTCTTCGTGAACTTCGTGTTCTTTGTGCTGAAGCCGTTTTGTCATTTAACCTTCGGATTTGATTCGGATTTCGGGTTTGGCCATTCGGATTTTCACCGGTACATGCCGTCGCGAAACCCGCGTATAATGTCGCAATGGCCAAGGACAAGCCCAAGCCCGAGCACATGCTCCGCATCACCAATCGGCGGGCGAACCACGACTACTTCATCGAGAACAAAGTCGAGTGCGGCATCGTCCTCATGGGGACCGAAGTCAAAAGCCTGCCGCACGGGCTCGGCCAAATTAATGACGCGTTCGCGCAGATCCGCCAGGGCGAGCTGTACCTGGTGAACAGCTACATCGACCCGTACACCAAGGCCGCCATCGTCTACAACCACGACCCGCGGCGGGAGCGCAAGCTGCTGATCCACAAACGCGAACGCCACAAACTGGAAGAAGCCCTGGAAGTGAAGGGCACCACGCTCATCCCGCTGGCGATGTACTTCAAAGAGGGGAAAGTGAAAGTGGAGATCGGCGTCGGCCGGGGCAAACAGCAGCACGACAAACGCCGCACGATCAAGGAAAACGAGATCAACCGCGAGATCAAACGGGCGATGAGCTACCGGCAGTGACGGCCGGGTGAGGCGGAGTCGTCCACGAATGAGGCACGCGCGACGGCGTGCCTCATTCGTGTCATGGGCGGTCGATCAGGACGGGAAGACGAAAAACGGCGAGACGGCCGCGAGGGTCGCGTTGGGCGTCGCTGACGCGTCGATGCCGTTGTTGGTCGTCGCCAGCGGGGCCACGGGAATGCTCGTGCCGAAGAGCATGTTCTGGAGCAGTGCGATGGTGGCGGTGTGGCGGGCCTCGGTGCCTTGGATGGCGGCGGCGGTCTGCAGGTAGGTTTTGGTCGACAGGAACGGGATCGCGCCCAGGTACGCGGCGACGCCGGCGCTTTCGGCCGTGTAGAGCAACGCGAGCACTTCCTGTCGGCTGAGCGTTTCGATGCCGAAGTCGAACCCGACGCCTTGGAAGCGTCGCGACCGCAGGATCGACGCGTCGCCGAGCCCGTCGTCGATGAAATCACGGTGCTGTTTTTCGACGTTCGCGAATTCCTTGACGTAAATGACGTCGGGTTCGTCTTGTGCGAAGCCGAGGCCCGGGATATCGACGCCCACGCCGTTGGTCCCGCCGTAAGTCAATCTCATGTAGGACTGGATGTAAAGGTCGGTTTCGAGAGCTTCAAGGGCGAGCGCGTAGTTGAGGACCTGCACGTCGCCCGTGCCGGGGATATCGCCGAGGGTCAGTGTGTAGGTGGCCGCGCTGGCGGGTGCGGGGCGGAGCAGGCCGAACCCGGCCGCGGTTGCCGCGCCGACGCCGCACAGGAAGCCGCGGCGTGCGATCGATTTCGAGGGTGTGGAATTGGGTGATTTCATCGGAATGCCTTCCAATCAGATCAGGGAAAACGGGCGTTAGTTGACGAAATACGCACCGGCGGCGGAAATCACCGTCGCGGGCGCCAAGCCGAATTCGAAAACGTTTTCAACGTGTTCCTGCAGGTTCGGGCTGACCGAGAGGTCGCCCTCCTGCCGCGAAGGGCCGATGTCCTGGCCGACCACATAGCGAATCGCTGCGGAGTGGCGGCACTCGGTCGAATAGATGCCCCCCGCCGTCACACCCAGGTTCAGGTCCGTGAGATACGGCAACGCGCCAAGGTAAGCGCGCACACCGGTCTCTTCGACGGCTAAAATGTTGGCGAGAATCGCCTTGAGGTTCGTGCCCGGCGAACCGCCAGGGAACGCATACCCGTTCGGGTTGGCGACCGTCGGCGTAAAGCCGGATTGATTGATCGCAGTGATCAGGAAGTCGCGGTGCATGGCTTCGACGAAGGCGAAGTCGCGCAGGTAAGCGAACCCTGCCCGCCGGGCCGCCGTGCTGAGCCCGCCGTGGTCGATCGCCAAGGCGTAAGCGGTGGTGGATCGCAAGCCCCGCGTGTTCGGCAACCCGGAGGCGGCGTTGAGCGCCTGGCGATAAAGATCGGCCTCGAGAATTTCGAGCGTCAACGCGAAGTTCAACACAACTTCATTCGTGGTTTCGCCAGGAATCCCCGGAAAATCCGAGCGGACTTGCGAGAAATGGACGTCGCCCTGCCCGGCGCGGGCGTTGGCGAAATTGTCGGCCGCGACAGCGCGGGTTGCGGTTTGAACCAGTAGCTGTGCCGCAGTCAACCCGAGGCCCGCGGCGCCGGCGGCGCGAAGGAACCCACGCCGCGCGACCGTCGGCCGCACGGGGTCGGAAGAATCACTTTTCATCGAGCGCTCCCTGCAAAGAAATGAATCGGCTGCGGTGAACAACTGGTGTTCGGAATCCGACAGTTGACCGATGCTAGGGACCGAACCAATACGCCAGGCTTCAGGAATTCCACAATTATCGGTGAATTAAAATTGATGCTCGACCTCAAACGCAGTGCGGGCGGCCGATGATTCGGCCGCCCGCACTGCGTTTGAGACACGGCTCGATTTCGCGTTTCAGTGTTTGAACATCTTCTCATCCAGGATGATGTTGTTGTACCGCAGCAGGGTGCCTTTGCGGCGTTCGAGGGTGCTCAGGGCGATGTTGTACTGGGCGGCGGCCTCGGCTTCGGCTTGTTGGGCGTTGGCGAGTTCCTGTTGGCGTTGGAGCTTGCGTTCGATGAAGTCCGGGGTCAGGCGTTCGCCGCCGCCTTCGCGGTCGTTGACGACCTGGAGCCGCCTTTTCCGCCGCCAGCTTCGCCGAGCGGGTCTGCCCGATGGCCTGCCAGTTGGTGGCGATGTCACGCGTGGCGGTCTTCACTTCCAGCGTCGCGGTTTCGATCAGCGCCTGGTAAGAGACGATGGCCTGTTGGCGTTGCAGTTGGGCACGGCGGCTGATGGCCTTGGCTTCGCGGTTGCCGAGCTTCTGGGTGAATTGCAGGCCGAGCGACCAGTTGATGTCAGCTTCACCGTTGAACCCGCCACGAATGGCTTCATCCAGGCTGGCGTTATTGAAATTTTCGCCAGTGCCGGTGTCGCCGACGATTTCGTCCCGTTGGCCGCCGCCGACTGTGCCGATGGCACCAACGACATTCAACTGGGGTAGTTCATTGTTCCGGGCGACTTTCAGCGTGACGTCGGCCGACTCAATGCGGAGTTGTTGCTGGCCGAGGTCGAAGCGGTTGACCAGTGCCGTGTTAATTGAATCGGCGAAATCGAAGCTGATCGGCGTCAGCAGCGGCTCGTCGGCGCAGAGGATGACGGTTTCAGACGCGATCGGGTAATCCGGATCGTTCATGAACCCCTTGAGCTGGTCGCCGAGGTCTTTCACGCGCTGGCGGGCGCGGATGAGGTCGGCACGGGCGCTTTCCACGCGGCTGACCGAGGTGCTGATTTGTTCGAGCGTGACGTCCTGCCCGAAGCGTTTGCTGACGATGTCGGCGGTGTCGATCGTCCGCTGCAGCAGGCCTTCAAGGATGGCCTGGGTTTGTTGCGCCTGGTAGAGACGCCAGTAGGTTTCTTCGATGTTCTGGATCAGCTCTTCGAGGTCCTTGCGGAAGTCGAGGACGCTGATGCGCTGGTTGTAACGGTTGATGACGATGCGCGCCTGGTTCACTTCGTTGCCGAAGTTCTGCAGCAGGGGCTGGGTGATCTGGAGCTGGACTGCGGACGTCCAATAAGTGTTGTCACCGAACTGCGATGTCGCAGCATCGGCCAGATTCACGCGCGTTGGCTTCCACGACAATTCGACTTGGCCGCCGCTCGGCAGGAGTTGACGCAGGCCGAGCTCGAATTGGAGCTGATCGTTGTTCGGGACGTTGATTTGTGACGACGGTGCGCTACGGTCGGCCGTGTAGGTCACGCCGGCGAAGGCTTCGGGGTCGAAGCGTGCTTCGGCTTCGGTGACTCGGCTTTCGTCGATGGCGGGCTGGTAGCCGCTGACACGGACGTTGAGGTTGTGCTCGACGGAGCGCTGGGTGATTTCGCGGAGCGACAGCCGTTTGATTTTGTCGGCCGGTGCGATCGGGCGACTGGCGACCGGCGGGGTGGCGGGGGCGTTGACGTTGCCGTTCTCGTCCGGCAGGAACGGGCTGCTGAGCGTGGTCGGGAGCGGCTTGAGAGGTTCGGCGGTGAACTCCTTGCTCGCGCGGCGCTCATGATTGCCGGCGGCACGCGGGTCGAACCGCGGCTCGTCGCTGGCGCAACCGGTGACGGAAACCAACGACGCCGCCATCGACAGCGCGTACAGTGCGGGGACAAGACTCTTTTTCATTCGTTCGTACTCCGTTCCCACCACTTGTCAAAACGTTTGAAGTCTGGAGCTTGGCGTTTGGAGTCCGAAGGCGGGCGGTTTGGGGAAAAACCGGCCGGACCGAACGTCAACACTCCAAACCCGGCCTCCGGCCGAGAGTGGTCGGGATTATAGAAGCCGCTACAGCAAACGCCATAACGCCCAAAATCCGAAACCGGCGAGCATCAGCCCGCCGCCGAGGTCGGCGCCCAGGTGCCAACCGCGTCCTGCGAAGCGGCGCAGGCGGTTAATGATCGTCGTAAACCCGACCACCCACCCCGACGCCGCTGCCGCCACGCCTAGACAGACGATCGGCAAATCGGCGGCTGAGGTATTACCCTGTTGCGCCGCCAGTGCCGGAACCGTCACCAGCCACCAGACCCAGGTATAGAGGTTCAGGGCGGTCATGGCGAACCCGGTTCCGTAGTCGGCAGCCATGGTACGCGGGGTGTTATCGGCGGGCGTCGGCTCGGGGACGCCATATTTATAGGCCTTAAACGCCGCGAACAAACTCCCCGCCGCCAGTGCAAAACAGACCGCAACACCGACGTAGCCCCACGGCCCGCGCAAATGCTCCGGCTTGATGATGTTGCTCAACCCCAGGCTGGTGGCGACGGCGAACAGCACGTCGACGGTGACGGCCCCGAAGCCCAGCGAAATGCCCGCCACGCGCCCGCGCCAGCGTCCGCCTGGCGATCTCCACGTTCACCGGCCCGATCGGCACCGCGGCCCCCAGGCCTAAGCCCAGGCCCGTCAGAATGAGTGTCAAAAAGTGCAAGCGAAGCAGTTTAGCAAAAAGCGGGCTTGGGGCTTAGGGCTTGGGGCTTGGGGAAGAAAAAATCGGGCTGCCTGTCTTTTCCCCAAGCCCGAAGCCCCAAGCCCCAAGCCCGCCCGTTACACTCCGCCCCGTGCTTGCTCGCGTTCACTCGTTCGTCCTGGTCGGCATTGACGCCATCGTGTGTGAGATCGAAGTCGACGTCAGCAAGCAAGGGATGTCCAAGACGAACATCGTCGGCCTGGCGCAGACGGCGGTGAAGGAGTCGATGGAACGCGTCCGCCGTGCGATCATCAACAGCGGGTTCGCGTTCAGCGCGCACGGCATCCTGGTGAACCTCGCGCCGGCCGATATCCGCAAGGAAGGCCCGAGCCTTGATCTGCCGATCGCCGTCGGCCTGCTCCGGGCGAACAACGGTTTTTCTGGCGAAGTGCACGGCAAATACCTGATCGCCGGCGAGCTGGCGCTCGACGGCCGCGTGCGGAAAATCAAAGGCGCGCTCTCGCTGGCCATGCTCGCCAAGGAAAAAGGGTTCCAGGGCGTGATCGTGCCTGCCGAAAACGCCCGCGAGGCGGCGGTCGTGGACGGCGTCGACGTCATCGGCGTCGAAACGCTCGTGCAGACGATTGGTTTCCTCAGCGGTCTGTCCGACCTCGCCCCGCACGAGCTCGACGGCACGCCGTTCGCGCAGTCGCAGGTGAATTCGCCCCTCGATTTCGCGGACGTGCGCGGGCAGGAAGCCGTCAAACGCGCGCTCACCATCGCCGCCGCCGGGCACCATAATGTCCTGATGATCGGCCCGCCCGGCACAGGGAAGACGATGCTGGCGACACGTCTGGCCGCCATTTTGCCGCCGCTGACGCGCAGCGAATCGCTCGAAACCACGCGGATTTATTCGGCGCTCGGCCTTTTGCCCGACGGCGTGGCGCTGATGGACCAGCGGCCGGTGCGCACGCCGCACCACAGCGCGACCGCCCAGGCCCTCATCGGCGGCGGCAGCATCCCCAAGCCCGGCGAAGTGTCGATGGCGCACAACGGCATCCTCTTCCTCGATGAATTGCCCGAGTTCCAACGAACGGTGCTGGAAATGCTCCGCCAGCCCATGGAAGGGCGGGAAGTGACGGTCGCCCGCGTGCACGGCAGCGTGAAATTCCCGGCCGGCTTCATGCTGGTGGCGGCGATGAACCCCACGCAGAGCGGCCATGATTCGGCGGACCCGGCGCCAAGCAAAAATACCTCGCCAAGCTCAGCGGCCCGCTGCTGGACCGCATCGACATCCACATCGAAGTGCCGGCCGTCCCGTACCGGGAATTGACGGGTAAAACCAAAGGCACGGACAGTTCGACGATGCGTGCCGCCGTCACGAAGGCGCGCTCGACGCAGGCCAGGCGTTTCGGCGATTCGACCACGAACGCCCGGATGAGCACGCGGCAGCTGCAGTCTCACGCCGACCTCAGCGAAGCCTGCCTGTTGCTCATGAAACAGGCGATGGACGAGCTCGGCCTGAGTGCGCGGGCGTACGACAAGGTCCGCCGCGTCGCCCGGACGATCGCCGACCTGGAAGACGCGCCGACGGTGCAGGAACACCACCTGGCCGAAGCGATTCAGTACCGGCTCTTGGATCGAAAGTTCTGAATTTGTAGGGGCGACGCCTGCGTCGCCCGGGAACGTCGATCGGCCCTCGCGGGCGACGCAGGCGTCGCCCCTACGAATGCCGCAAATTGGCGTCGAGGAACGCGAGGATTTTGGCGCGGTAGCCCGGGTCGATCATTGGCCAGGCGACCATACCGTGCGGGCCTGGCGAAAGACTTTCTACCAACGCCCAGTCCCCAAGGCCCGAGGCCTCGATTACACTCTTCCGGACGATGGCAGACCTGTCCGTGAACCTGGCCGGCATTTCGCTGGTGAATCCGACTGTTACCTGCTCGGGCACGTGCGGGTACGCGACCGAATACGCCGGCATTCTCGATTACACGCAGCTCGGCGCGTTCGTCACTAAATCCATCACCCTCCACGAACGCCCGGGTAATCACCCGCAACGGGTGGTGGAAGTCACCGGCGGCATGCTCAACGCGATCGGCCTGGCGAACGTCGGGCTGAAGCGGTTTTTGAGCGAGAAGCTGCCGGCGATCAAAACGCTGGCGTGCCCGGTCATCGTGAACGTCGCCGGCCACAGCACCGACGATTACGTGCAGACCTGCGCGGCCATGAACGACTTGGCCGAGATCGCCGGCGTCGAGCTGAACGTCAGCTGCCCGAACGTGAAAGACGGCCTGACCTTCGGCACCGACCCGGTGCGCCTCAAAGAACTCACACGACAAGTCAAAAACGTCCTCCCGAACAAGCCGTTGATCGTGAAGCTTTCGCCCAATGTCGGCGACATCGTGCAGACCGCCCGCGGCGCCATTGACGGCGGGGCCGACGTGTTGAGCCTCATCAACACGATTACCGCGATGGCGATCGACATCTGGAAGCGCAAGCCGCGATTGGCGAACGTCACCGGCGGGTTCAGCGGGCCGGCGGTCAAGCCGATCGCGCTGCATTTGGTCAGCCGCGTCTATCGCGAAGTGGCCAAAAGTGCCGGCGTGCCGATCATCGGCATGGGCGGGATTCGGACGTGGCAGGACGCGATCGAGTTCACCCTCGCCGGCGCGACGGCCGTCAGCGTCGGGACGGCCCTGTTCGTCGACCCGGCCGTGCCGAACCATGTCGCCCGGGGCATGGACGAATACCTGCAGAAAGTCGGCGTTTCAAAGCTGGCGGACCTGGTCGGCACGCTCGAATTGCCGGGTTAGAAAAACTCACCTCCGGCGGGCGGACGCGTCGTATAATGCGGTGTGACTGTGGCGACGCTCGATCTCCCGCCTGAACCCGCTTCCGCCGAACCGTTCGGGCAGACCGGCGTGCTCCAATACGCCGGCCGCCTGTTGGCGTGGGGGTTCTTGTGCGTCGGGCTGTGCGCCGCCGCCATGACGCACCGCAGCCTGAGCTTCGGCGACTTCTACGACTGGAACGGTGCCGGCAAAACCCTGCGGGTGATCTCCAGCAACGGGCAAATCAGCGTCATGAGCATGCCCAACAATCGCCCGCAGGCGAGCGGCTGGAGCAGCAACTCCGGCTACGGGCGGGGGCGGCGGATTAATTCGATTCCGTGGCAGTCGTCGATCGGGGAAACGCTCGGCGTCGAAGCCCGCTCCGACCTCCCCTGGCGCGACGCCGACAGCGGCTTCTGGCTCCGCATCAAGTGGCCGACCATCGCCGTTTTGTTCCTGATCCAGCCGATGTTTTATTTCCTGACGCGGATCGTGCGGCGTCGCCCGGCCGCGGTCTGACGCCGCACGCGCCGCCGTCGCAGTGGGGCCGCGGGCGTGCCTCTGTTAGAATCGCCCGCCCATGCTGCCCGTTCGCTACCGCCTGGCCGATTTACTCGTGACGCTCGCCGTCGTTGTGGCGCTCGGCACGGCCGTCGCGGGCGTCCGCAGGCAGGCGCAGGACGACAGCGTCATCATCGGCTGTTCCGCCAAAATGCGGCAGCTGGCGCAGGCGCTGGTGATGTACCAGAGCCTCAGCAACGGCGAATTCCCGCGCACCCGCTACGACCCCGCCAAGCCGCTGACGGCGTTCACGAATCCCGACGCCGCCGACCCCTTTTCCGACGCCGGCCCGCAGCCGAACGACACTTCGGCCGCCATGTTCCTGCTCGCCCGCACGATCGACCTCCCGCCCGAGGCCTTCATCTGCCCGGGTGCCACGCGGAATAATCTGGCCGAGGAAGACGATTTTGACCGCCAGACCGCCCGGCAACGCTCGAACTTTCGGGCGCGGCTGCACGACAATTACTCGCTGGCGAACATGTACCCCAGCGTCGCGGCGGTGGCGGCGGGGTATTCGCTCGACAGCTTCGCCACGAAGTTGCCGGCGACGTTCGTCATCGCGTCAGACACCAACCCCGGCGGGCCGGGCCCGAAGGTGGCGACCACGCAGATGTCCCGCCGCGACATGCGGCAGGCGAACAGCCCGAACCACGAGCGCGACGGACAAAACGTGATGTTCGCCGACGGGTCGGTGCAGTTTTTCAATTCGCCGTTCGTCGGCACGGATCACGACAACGTCTTCACCAGCCAGCTTAGCCCGGACAACCTCCAGCCCGCCGGCGCGGCGGATTCGGTGCTGCTGCCCGCCTGGAGCGACGGCCCGCAACTCACCGCCCGCGCCACCGTCAACCGCCGCTGGGTCCTGGCCGTCGGCGGCACGGGGATTCTGCTCGTAATGGCGTGGATCGTCCGCCACGGCATGCGGAATGATTTGATGCAGCGGGAGCAGTCTTCTTCCCCCTCCCCTTGAGGGAGGGGTCCGCCGCGCCGTCTGTCCACGCGGCGTCAGTCAAAGTGCAGTCAAAAACGCGAGTTGCATGGGGTTCAGTGTGGCGCTGACGCGGTTAATGTCGCGGCGGACCCCTCACCCTAACCCTCTCCCTCAAGGGGAGAGGGGACCAGAATTCACCGCCGCCGGCGGCGCAGGAGCAGGCTGCTGGCGACGGTGAGGAGGCCGAGGACGGCCGGTTCGGGGCGCTGACGGCGAAGAACGTCGGCGTGCCGTCGGCGTAGGTGCCGGTGACCGTGTGGGCGACCAGGTCGCGGCTGAACGAGTCGTCCATGATGCGGATCCAGTCCGCCTTCGCCGGGTCGTAGACCCAGAGTTTGAGCACGTTTTCAGGCAGCCCGAGGGACTCGGCGAACGCCACGTCGTAGTACGGCGTGAGGGTGATCGAGTCGTACGAGAAGTCCGCCGTGATCGCCCAGATGCCGACGAAATGGTGGCCGGTCGGGCGTTCCGGGGCGACGGTGCTGGTGACGGGGACGCGTTCGATGGCGAGCACGCCGCCGCCGGTCTGCACGCCGGTGAGCGTGAAATCGACGCTGTTCGCGCCGCCGGCGTCCACGCCGGTGAGGCGATCGCTCCACGAATAGCTGCCGTCACCGGGGACATAGACGTCGCCGTGGTGCATGACGATGGAGCTGGGAACGAAGGTGGCGTCGGCGGGCACCTGCGCGGGCCCGGCGATGCGGCCGAGGATGCCGGGCTGGATGACCGGGATGCGGTTGTGCGTCGCGCCGCCGACCGCCGCGAATTCGAAGCCGCCGACGGGGCGGACTTCCGGGATATTTTGCGTCGACGTGCTCGCCAGCGCCAGTTCGCCCGGCGGCGGCGCGATCGGCGGGCCGAGCCGCCGGCCGCCGGCGTCGCCGCTGGTCGTCCCTTCGGCGAGTGTGCTGGCTTTTTCGGTGACGGCGGCGACGGTCGATCCGCTGCTGCTCGGGTGGAAGCCGGCATCGAGCTGCGACGTCTGCCGCGGGTTCTCGCCGACCGGCACGGTCAGGCTGGTGATCGCCGGGAGCGACATCGACCGCGACTGAATCGCCGCCGACGCCTGTGTCAGCGACGGTAAGGCCAGGGCCGCCGTCGTCTGCGGGGCCGGCATGAACATCGGCTCGGAGACCTGCAGCGCCAGCACCGGCTGGTTCGCGGCCGCCCGGGCGAACGACGGCGTGCCGCCGGTGTAAACGGGCGGCGTGATGGTGTACGCCGAGTCCGGCGCTTCGAGTGTGGCGACGACCGTCTTGGTCTTGGTTTCCGACTGCAGCCGCGGGACGGGCAGGTTCGGGGTGAGCAGGTTTTTGATCAGCGTCGACGGGGCGAGGAATTCGAGCGTCGGGCGGAGCGAATCGGGGAGGAAGCGCGTCGCCTCGGCGGCGCCGCCGAGCAGCGTGATGCTCGCCGCCATCACCGCCGTCGCCATCTTCAGCCGCTGTTTCGCCATCGAATGGCCGACCTGGCTGACCAGCGACAGCACGGCCGCGAAGTTGTCCGGCAGGCCGGCGGTCATCATCGGCTGGGCGAAGTGCAGGCCCATCACCGCCGCCTGCGTGCTGCGAATGAATCGTTCACTGAAGACCGTCGGCACGGCAACCGCCAGGGCGGCGCCCAGGGCCGCGCCTTCCAGCGAAATGCCCCGTGCCGTCAGCCGCTTGGCGAGCATTTTGCGGGCCCGGTGCAGGCGAACGCCCAGGGCGGCGGTCGTGCACTTCATTTCGTTGCTGATCTGCTCGTGACTCAGCCCGCCGAAGTAATGCAGCACCAAAGGCATGCGGTACTTGCTGGGGAGTTCGTCGAGTTCGGCGCGGAGGATGGCGCTCAGTTCGTCGGCCTCGGGCTTGGCACCGGGGCGGACGTCGTAATGCTCGGGCCGATTTTCTGCCGTGACGGTTTCACGGCGGGTGCGGCGTTTCTTCGAGCGAATGAGGTCGAGAGCGGTACGCTTGGCCACTTTCTTCAGCCACGGCCCGAGGTACTGAATGGGCGCACCGGTCTTGCACTGCACGGCCAGGGTGAGGAAGACGGCCTGCGACGCGTCTTCGGCGTCGGCCGAGTCCTTGGTGACCTTGTAGCAGACGCTCAGCACCATGCCGCCGTAGGCGCACATGATCTGGGCGAAAATGTCCGGGGACCCACTCTGACGGTACTGCTCGAGCAAGTCAGCACCGCCGGTCGGCTGATGAATCAGTCGTACCAAAACCGCACTCTCCGGGGATAAATACGCCGTCGCCGCCAGCACCTTACACGAAATCTTTATCGGCCGCTGCGGTGGGATGCCGCGGATGTGAAAGTGGGTAGTTTGAATGGAATGCGCTATTTAGCCGCCTCGCTCGCGAGGCGCGTCTGGTTCGGTCTGTCGGGCGGAACGCGCCTCGCGAGCGAGGCGGCTAAACGGCGAGAAACGCCGCCGCCGGCGTGAGGGGAAGGAAGCTCACGCCGGCGGGCGTCGTTGCCGGGAGGCTCGGGCCGGCCGCCGTCGTCACGGTGCCGGCCCGGGTTCTTTCGGCCGATCGGGGCGTGCGTCGGCGGGTGGGAGTGCGTGAAAAACCCGCCGTCGCTTGCCGTCGTTCGTCCGATGGCAATGACGCCCGCCGGGGAAAAATCTTACATTTTTTGTCCCCGGGAGGCCGTCTTTGACACACCCGGCTTCGTCTCTACACTCGCGGGTTTGAAGATTCCGACGCCATTCGTCCGATAATGAAAGGAAGCCGCACATGAGCGCTATTGAATCCATTCTCGCCCGCCAGGTTTTTGACAGCCGTGGGAACCCGACCGTCGAGGTCGACGTGATCCTCGAAAACGGCGTCACCGGCCGCGCCATGGTGCCCTCGGGCGCCAGCACGGGCGAATACGAAGCCTGTGAACTCCGCGACGGCGACAAGAAAGTGTTGCTGGGCAAAGGGGTTACGAAGGCCGTCGATAACGTCAACAGCGTCATCGCCCCGGAGCTGATCGGGTTCGACCCGCGCAGCCAGGAAGAGATTGACAACCTCATGATCGAGCTCGACGGCACGCCGAACAAGGCCAAGCTCGGCGCCAACGCCATCCTCGGCGTCTCGCTCGCCACCGCCAAGGCCGCCGCCGAACTCTGCGGCCTGCCGCTGTACCGCTACCTCGGCGGCCCGGGCGCGGTCACGCTGCCGGTCCCGATGATGAACATCCTCAACGGCGGCCATCACAGCGACAACAACGTCGATTTCCAGGAATTCATGATCCAGCCGTGGGGCTTCGATAACTTCACCGACGCCTTCCGCGCCGGCGTCGAAATCTACCACGCCCTCAAAGGCATCCTGAAGAAGGCCGGCCTCAGCACCGCCGTCGGCGACGAGGGCGGCTTCGCCCCGGACCTCAAGGACAACGAAGACGCACTCAAATACATCGGCGAAGCCGTCACGGCGGCCGGCTATGAGTTCGGCAAGCAGATTTTCGTCGCCCTCGACCCGGCCGCCAGCGAACTCTGGGACAATGAAAAGAAAGCCTACAAGTTCTTCAAAAGCGCCCCCGACAAGCTGCTGACCAGCGAGCAGATGGCCGACTACTGGCAGAAGTGGACCGAGAAGTACCCGATCCGCTCGATCGAAGACGGCTTCGACCAGAACGACTGGGCCGGCTGGAAGCTCTTCACCGACCGCGTCGGCGACAAGGTCCAACTCGTCGGCGACGATTTGTTCGTCACCAACGTGAAGTTCCTTGAAAAAGGCATCAGCACGAAGACCGCCAACAGCATTCTCGTGAAGGTGAACCAGATCGGCAGCCTGAGCGAAGCGCTCGCCGCCGTAAACCTGGCGACCCGCAACGGCTACTCGGCGGTGCTCAGCCACCGCTCGGGCGAGACCGAAGACAGCACGATCGCCGACATCGCCGTGGCGACCAACTGTGGCCAGATCAAGACCGGTGCGCCCGCTCGGAGCGATCGCATCGCCAAGTACAACCAGCTCATCCGCATCGACGAACAGCTCGGCGACCGGGCCGTCTACGGCGGAAAGCTGTGGCGTAAGTAAAGGAAGAGTCGGCAGGTGGCAGTGGGCGGTGGGCAGGAAAGACAAAGACCTCGTAACGGGTCCGCCTCTTTCCTGCCCACTGCCCACTGCCCACTGCCCACTCCAATGAAATGACCGACGAGCGCACGGACGCGCCCGATTTCGACCTCCCGCCGTTGACCACCGGCGAAGACGCGCTGCAGGTCGGCCCCGCCGACGTGCCTGCCGATGCGTCGGTCGCCAACGCCGAGGCGTTCGCCATGCGGACCTCGGCACCCAAGCCCGCGGCCCCCGCCGCCAAGCCGAACAAGCCCATTTCCGCTGCCGCCAATGCCGGCGTGATCGCGGCATTGATGGGCAAGCCGCTCCCGAAAGTCGCGAAGAAGCCCGCCGTCAAAGCCGCCGCCGTGGCCGCCGTCGGTGCCATGACGCCGCCGTCACCGAAGCTGCCGCCCGAGCCGGCCGCCGTGCCGTCGACGCTGGACGTCGCCGCACCGATGGCGACCGAGTCGGTGATCGATTTCGAAACGTCCGCCGACGCCGATTCCCCTGTAGGGGCGACGCCTGCGTCGCCCGTGATCGCCGAATCGGCCAAAATTGCCGACGCGGCCGAAATCGCCGATACGGGCGACGCAGGCGTCGCCCCTACGGAAAAAGTCGCTGAGCCGTTTGTGGCGTTCGAACTGACGCAGACCGCATTGCCCGCCAGCCTGGCGGTGACGGACGCCGTGGTGGCCGGCGGGGCGGTCGAAGCGGCCGAACCGCTCGCCGTCGCGTTCGAGTCCGTAAAAGTGCCGGCCGAGCCAGAGCCGGTCGCGGCGGACGTGCCGAACGTTGAAGTCACGCCGTCGGTTGCGACGACCGTTGCGGTGGTCGACGCCGAAACGGTCGATGCCGCCGAAGTCGCGGCCTCGCCCGCCATTGAAGTCACGCCGCCCGCCGCGATCGCGCCGAAACTGACTGAACGAGTCGTCGAAGTCGTGCCGCCGGTCGCGGCCGTCGACGCCAAGCCGTCACGCCGGCCGGCCGCCCCGGTCGCCGTCGAGTCGCCGAAGCGGCCGATCCCCGTCGCCCCCGTCTGGCCGACGGAAAACAGCGAACCCGTCACGCCCACGCCCAAGGCCCAGTCCCCAAGGCCTAAGGCCCCGCCGGCCGCGCGGCCGAAGCCTCAGCCCAAGCCCGCCGAGCCGGAACTGCCCGTCGGCCGCACCGGCGCGTGGTGGACGATCCCGCTGACGTTCGTTGGCATCGCGATCGTCGCCTGTGCGGTCATCATCCCCGCTGCCGAGGAGACGCGCCGCGACGCCTACGAGTTGGCGAAAATCGAGCAGGACGTCGACTACTTCCAGAAACAGTCGGCCGTGAACGCCGACTTCCTCGACCGTGTGAACACCGACGCCACGCTCGCCGAGCGTCTGGCGATGCGGCAACTTCACCAGACGCGGCCGGGCGTGAAACTCGCCCCGCTGGGCGGTGAAAAAGACGCCTTCGGCGCCTCGCCGTTCGCGATCACCAAGCTCGACCCGCCCCAGCCGCTGCCGCCGTACCAGCCCAACAAAGGCCCGCTCACCGAGTGGTTCGTCGGCGACAAACGCCCGCAACAAATGGCGGCCCTGGGCCTGCTGATCGCCGGCATCGGCGTAATGGTCGGCGGCGGCCGAAGGCCGGCGCTGTCGCACTCGCATCCCGCATAAGTTCGAACGAGACAGTACCACGCTGCAGCGCAGCTGCTGATCTGACATAACAATCAAATTAAGAATCAGTAGCTGCACTGCAGCGTGGCAATCCCTCCAATATCATCTTCACCGACTTGCCGACGCACCGACTCGCCGCGTACAACGCGGTTTCGAAATGATTCGCGCGCTCGCCTTGGAAACTTCAGGCCGCACCGGTTCGGTGGCGTTGTCGGTCGACGGCGGGGTCGTCGCGGAAGAGACCTTCAGCCACGGGCTGCAGCACGCCGCCACGCTCCTGCCGATGATCGACCGCCTGACGCAACAGCAAGGCTGGCGGCCGGCGGACATCGGCCGCATTCATGTCAGCATCGGCCCGGGGAGTTTTACGGGATTGCGGGTCGGCGTGACGCTGGCGAAAACGCTGGCGTTCGCGACCGGCGCGACGATCACGGCCGTCCCGAGCGCGAACGTGCTGCTGGCCAACGCGCCGGCTGACGCACGCGAAGTCGTCATCGTTCTGGACGCCAAGCGCGGGCAGATTTTCACCGCCCGGTTCACGCGGCTGTCGCCCGGTGCGGCATGGACCGAGGCCGAGGCGGCCCACCTCGACACGCTCGCCGCCATGCTCGCCAAAGCCGGGCGGCCGGTGCATTTGATTGGCGAAGGGATTCCGTATCACCGCGACGCCTGGCAAGCCGCCGGGGATGGCGTGGTGATCACGGACGAATCGCTCTGGCGCGCCCGCGCCGCCGCCGTCGCCGAGCTCGGCCACACGATGGCGGAGCGCGGCGAGTTCGCCGACGCGTACGAGCTCATCCCGCTTTACGTCCGCATCCCCGAAGCCGAGGAAAAGCGCCTGGCGGCCGAGGCGGGCGGCACATTGTAGGGGCGACGCCTGCGTCGCCCGGGAACGTCAATCGGCCATCACGGGCGACGCAGGCGTCGCCCCTACAAGAGATTAGAAATCAATGCGGTGCCGTCACCGCTTGGCCGCAGGGGCCGCCGTCCTGGTTGATGGCGATGTGGCTGAGCTTCTGGCCGCTGAAGTCGTACGCCTCGTACCAGTGGCTCATTTCCAGGGTGTCGGCGGGGGCGTAATGGCAGATGAGGCTGCGGCGGAAGCGGTTTTCGCTGCGGTTCGGGCCGCTGCCGTGGATCGTGCTGCCGTTGAAAAACAGCACGTCGCCGGGCTTCATCGTCGGCAGCACGGCCGTCTTGCCGTTCGGGATGCGGACGAGGTGGTTCGTGAACGATTGCGTCGTATCCGATTCTTCCGGGCATTGGATGGCGTAGTCCTGCGTGTCGGGCACGCACATCATGCCGCCGTTCTCGGCGTCGCAGTCGTCGAGCGCGATCCACGCCGCCATGCAGTTGCCGGGCTTGATGCGGAGGTAGAAATTGTCCTGGTGGAAGTCCTGCCCGCGGGCGCCGGGCGGCTTGAAGTAGAACATCGTCTGCAGCCCGTACGCCGGTTGGCCGTAGAGTTCGCGCAGGACGGCTTCGATGCGGGCGTCGGTCAGGTACTTCATCGCGATTTTGCCGACCTCACGCGTCGGGTGCTGGTGGGGCATCATCATGCGGGGGTAGAACGCCAGCGGGTCGCTGGGCGTGTAGAGCGGCTGCTCGCCATCGGCGGCCTTGATCTCCGACAGGCCCGCCACGGGGCCGTGCTTGGCCTGGTCCATGAACGCGTCGCGGATGGCGAGGGCTTCGCCCGTCGACAGCAGCCCGCGGGCCACCACGAACCCATCACGGCGGAACTGGTTTAACTCGGCTTCGGTGAGCGGGCATTCAGTCGTCTGCATCAATGATCCTCCTGAAGATGCGAGAATCATCGTCCCCATCCAACTTACAGGCCATCGAAAGTTCTGCTGAAGGCATATAAGATTCTGCTATGCCGCCGCCTGATGAAACCCCGCACCGCCCGGCGATGTCGCCGGTGGCGGGGCACTTTTTCACCGGCCCAGATTACGCGGTGCGGCGGTCGGCAGGCACGACCGATTGCCTGCTGATCTACACCGTCGCCGGCGGCGGGCGGTTTACGTCGGCGGACGGGCGGGCGTTCGTCACGGGGCCGGGCGATCTGGTGCTGATCCAGCCGCGTACCCTGCACGACTACGCCACGCCCGCAGGCAGTTCCTGGGAATTGCTCTGGACGCACTTCGTCGCGCGGGCGGACTGGGCGGACCTGCTGGACTGGCCCGGCGACTGGCCGGGTGTCGGGCGGCTGGCGGGCGCAGCGGCGGTGCGGCCGGACTTCGAACGCCTGCTCACCGCGACCCTGTCGGCCGACCCGCTGGCGGGCCGCCGGGCGATGAACGCCGTCGAAGCCGTCCTGCTGGCGGCGGCGGGCATTAACCCGCGGCGGCAGTCAAAACTCGACCCGCGCGTGCGGCTGGTGATCGACCACGTCGCCACCAGCTTCGCCACGCCCGTTACGGTCGAAACCCTCGCCGGCGTCGCGGGGCTGAGCCCGTCGCGGCTGGCGCAGTTCATTCCGGCAGTCGACGGGGCAGGCGGTGATGCAGTACGTCGAAGGGCGGCGGATCGAGCGGGCCGGCCAACTGTTGCGGATGACGCCGCTGAGCGTGAAGCAGGTGGCCGCCGAGGTCGGCTTCGCCAGCCCGTTTTATTTCTCGCTGCGCTTCAAAGCGGCAACGGGAAAAAGTCCGAGCGCATTTCGTGATATGCAATCGTAGACGGTTGGTGACGAAAGCATCGCCACGCTGCAGCGCAGCTGCTGATTCTGTCCGTTTGATACACTCGGATCAGCAGCTGCGCTGCAGCGTGGCGGACTTCTTCTCAGTTTGAACCGACCGTGTTTTTAATTCATCCGCGCTTTCAGCGTGATGCCGAAGTGCGTGTAGGTCGGGCGTTCGGTGCCGGCGTTGTCGCTGGGGATATTGGCGATGCCGCCGAACTGTTTGAGGTAGATGCAGGACGAGCCGCCTTCATCGCAGAGCATGCCGTCGTAAGCGCCGAACGCTTTGAGCGTGTGGCCGACTTCGGCGCGGGTCATGCCGGTGCTGTAGCGGGGCTGGCGGCCGTCGATGACGAGCAGGAACAGCTTCGTGCCGTCCTGGCTGACGCCCATCGCCGTGCGGGGTTGGCGGAAGCGTTCGTCGGCGGTCTGCACGACGCCGCTGACGACCGCATCAAGGCGGCCCCAGATGACGTTCGGCACATTCGCCGGCAGGGAGCGGTCGGCGGCGACCTGCGGCCTGTAAGCGGCGTGATTGCCCGCATCGAATGACAGGAACGGCCGCGGATTGCCCGGCTGTTCCTCGCTGATGACCTGCCCGCGGTAGACCATGTGCCCGCGCCACGGCCCGAAGCCGCTGTTCATCGCCGGCGATTGTCCCGCCTCGCCGTTGATGGCGACCGTGCAGTCGTTCTCTTTCGCGAAGGCGGTCGTCAGCCGCTTTTTATCGACCGTCGTGCCCAGGCGAATCTCCACCTGCGGGTTCTTCAGATCGATGACGGCCAGGAACGCTTTGACGAGCGGGTCGCCGATCTGGATCTGCACGACGTTCGTCGCCGCGTCATAGACGGCCGGGCGGAGCGTGACGGATTTAAACGTCTTTTCCATCGCCGATTGCGCCGTGGCGAGGTCAAAAAGGTAAGTCTTGTCCGTCGTAGTCGCGGCGGCGGGCGTGGCGGCGTGCTGGTTGAGATCGGCCAGCTTCCGCTCGCCCATTTCCTGCCGAAGCGCGTTCATCTGCGCCTGCAGATTGGCGAGCTTCCGGTCGAGCACCACAAAGACATAAAACAGGCCGATGACGAAGAGCATCCACCGCATGCGGCGGGCGGCACGCGGGCGGTCGAGGTGATCGAGCCGACGCGAATACATCAGCACAACAATCCCCGCGAACACCGCAACGCCAAGCAGGGCGTAGATCGGGAGTTCCAGCAAGCGGTTGGCGAACGCGACGGCGTCGTCGATCAGGGCGTTCGCCTGTTCGCTGGCGGACGTGCCGGCGGCAACGGTCGGGACGACGGCGGGCTCAGCGGCGGCGGCCACGGGCGCGGCGGGTCGGGCCGGCTCGGGTTGCGGCGTTGCGGCGGCGGGCTCTTCCGCGGCGCGGCGAATCAGCCGAATGCTCTGGATCATCCGCTTCGGATCGCCGGACCACACCACGGCGACCTCGTCGCCCGGGCGAATCATCTCCAGGGCCGATAATTCCGGCCGGGAGGTCGGGCCGGTGGCGCTGGCGGGCGGCACGTAATAGCGGCGACCCGTCTCGCCGGGCGGCTGCACGAAAATCAGCTCGTCCGCCTTCGCCTTAACGACGCCGCGCGTCTCCTGCGCCGTGAGCGAATGAGGCGGCGAGCAGCAGGGCGGTCAGGAATAGACGAAATCGCGGCATCATCGACACCGTTGTTTTCGACCGCCGCCGTCCGCCACTTCAAACAAACCCGCCCGCGGAGGCCGCGGGCGGGTTATGGGGCGTCGGTTGACGTCAGAAGACAGGGCCACTGAAGTGGCCCGTGCCGGGGGTCAGACGTCGAGGATTTCTTTACGCTTGGCTTCGATGGCGGCGTCGACCTTGCCTTCGTAGTCCTTGGTCAGTTCCTGGATCGACTCCTTGGCACCCTTGGCGTCGTCTTCGGTCATGACTTTGCCCTTTTCTTCGGTGTCGACGACCTTGTTGGCGTCGCGGCGGGCGTTGCGGATGGCGACCTTGGCGGTCTCGCTCATCGGCTTGGTGCTGGCGACGAGCTGGTTGCGGCGGTCGCCACTCATCGGCGGCAGGTTCAGGCGGATCGCCCGGCCGTCGCTGCTGGTCGGCAGGTTCAGCTTGCTGTCGCTGATCGCCTTGTCGATCGCCTTGATGTCCGCCGGGTTGAACGGCTTGATCATGATCTGCGTCGCTTCAGGGATCTGAATGACGGCGATCGACTTCAGGCTCGTCGGCGTGCCGTAGTAGTCCACCAGCAGGTTTTCCACCAGCGCCGGGTTCGCCCGGCCGGTGCGGACGCCCCGCAACTCATGATTGAGATGCGCCAGGGCCTTTTCCATCTGCTCTTCGCAGTCCATTAAAATGTCGTCTAGGGGCATGGCTGGTTCCTCAAAAAGGAGGGTAGAGGGTGAGAGGCGTAAGGCGTGAGGAAAACCGTCTTCCTTACGCCTTACGCCTCTCACCCTCTACCCTCTTGATTCACGGGTTAATTCTCGTCCCAACATTCTCACCGCGCATCACGCGGGCGATGTTGCCTTCGTTGTAGATGTCGAACACGACGAGCGGGATTTCGCGCTCCTTACAGAGCACGAAGGCGGCCTGGTCCATGACCTTCAACTCGTCACGGATGACTTCTTCGAAGCTGACGGTGTCGTACCGCTTGGCGTCTTTGTGCTTCTTGGGGTCTTTGTCGTAAATGCCGTCGACCTTGGTGGCCTTGAGCAGCACGTCGGCGTTGATTTCGCTCGCGCGGAGGGCGGCGCAGGTGTCGGTGGTGAAAAACGGGTTCCCCGTGCCGGCCGCCAGGATGATGCAGCGGCCGCTTTCGAGGTGGTGCACGGCGCGGCGGCGGATGAACGGCTCGCAGACACTGTGAACGGTGATCGCACTCATCACCCGGGTTTCCTGCCCGAATTTTTCCATCGTTTCCTGCAGGGCGAGCGCGTTGAGGACGGTGGCGAGCATGCCCATGTAGTCGGCGGTGGCGCGGGGGATGTGGCCGTCCTCGGCGAAGGTCTTGCCGCGGATGAAGTTCCCGCCGCCGACGACGATCGCCAGTTGCACGCCCATGCCGGCGACGGCGACGAGCTGCTTGGCGATGGTTTCGAGGTGGTCGGCGCCGATGCCGAAGCCGCCCTCGTCGCAGAACCCTTCACCGGAGATTTTTAAGAGAACGCGTTTGTACGCCAGGTTGCCGTCGGCCATGGCGGGAGTATAGCGACGCCGCCCGGCTTGGCGAACCGGGCGGCGTCGGGGTGCGGCGTGGGCGGGCGGTCGCGTTTAGTAATCGACGATGATGTCGCCGTCGTTCGTGACGCGGAACGATTGCAGGCCGGCGGTGCGGATGAGGGACGTCGGGGCGGAATAGGCGCGGCCTTCGACGTCGTCGTCGGGCAGCGTGTCGAGTCGGCCGAGGCTGGCGAAGTCGTTCCCGCCGCCGCCGATGATGCGGTTGCGTGAGCCGGCGTCGACGAGGGTGACGACGCGTTGCCCGGTGCTGCCGGCGAAGGAGACGAGCCGGGCGTTGAAGACGTCGCCGCCGTCGCCGCCGACGAGGGTGTTCTTCCCGCCGCCGCCGAGGATCACGTCGTCGCCGCGGCCGCCCTTGAGGGTGTCGTTGCCGGCGATGCCCTGGATGAAGTCGTTGCCGCTGCCGCCTTCGATGTAGAGCGGGACGGTGGAAACGGGGTTCGTGCCGGTGCTGACGACGTCGCCGCCGGTGGTGTCGGCATTGTCGCCGGAACTGAGGGTGTACGAGCCGTTATCGGCGCGTTTGATGACGTAGGTGGCGGTGTCCGGCGAGCGCGGGCCGGTGATTTTGTCGTTCCCGCCCAGGCCGAAGACGTTGATGCGCGACACGTCGTCGGCGTCGAAGCTGCCGACGTTCTGGTCGCCGACGACGACGATGTATTTGTAACTCAGCTTCAGCGGGCTCGCCTCGGCGGTGCTGTTCACCTCGTCGACTGTAAAGCCGAGCGAGACTTGAATGGTTTCCGACTCATTCGTGCCGGCGATGCGGAGCACGCCGTCGGTGAGCGTGGCACTGGCGGCGAAGAGACGGCGGGCTTCTAACGCGTCAAACATTGAGTTTTCCCTCCCGAGCAGATTTGTGGACAAACAATCCCGTATCAGGGACGTCCCTAATCGGGCGATATTTCACACGGCGGGAATTTTTCCAATCCGGGCCGCCCGCGGCCATACTGCCCGGATGCACGTGGTGTTGATCGGGTATCGGGGGAGCGGCAAGACGAGCGTCGGCCGCAAGTTGGCCGGGCGGCTGGGGTTGGCGTTCGTCGACGCCGACGAAGAACTTGTCCGCCGCGCCGGGCGGACGATCCGGCAGATTTTCGAAACCGACGGCGAGGCGGCGTTCCGCGACCTGGAAACCGCCGTGCTGAACGATCTGCTCACTGGCCCGATGGCGGTCTTGTCGCTGGGCGGCGGGGTGATTCTGCGCGACGGGAACCGCGAGTGCGCTGAACACCCACGCCGGGCCGAAGATTTATCTACACGCCGATGCGCAAACGCTGCACGACCGCATCCACGCCGACCCGAACACCGTCGCCAGTCGGCCGGCGCTCACGCACCTCGGCGGCGGGGTGGAAGAGATCGCCGGCCTGCTGGAAAAACGCCTGCCGCTCTACCGCGAGGTGGCGACCGTGGAACTTGACGTGAGTCGATTGAGCGTGGATGAAGTGGTCGAAGAGCTGGCGGCAAGTTTGTCGGAGCGTATTTGACGCCGCGGCGGGAGCCGCGGATTGAACGCCCTGGATCCGCGGCTTCCGCCGCGGCGTCAAGAAGGTTTTGATCGTCCACCATGATCGAATTCAATCACCCGCTCATCGCTTTGTTCGTGTTCGCGATCGGCGCGTGCGTGGGCAGTTTTTTGAACGTGGTCGTCTACCGCATGCCGCTGGGCAAGTCGCTGGTGACGCCGCCGAGCGCTTGTCCGAAGTGCGGGCACGGCCTGGCGTGGCACGACAACGTGCCGGTCTTCGGCTGGCTCTGGCTGCGGGGCAAATGCCGCTACTGCCAGAACCCGATTTCCGTCCGGTACCCGATCGTCGAACTCATCACCGGCCTGCTCTTCGCGGGGCATTATCTGCTGCTGTTTCATTACGGCTGGGGCCCGTACGAAATGAAGATGCTCGAGACGCCGTACGGCACGTTCCAGGCGGCGTACCGGCTGCTGGACCTCGAGCGCGACTGGCCGATCCTGGCGATGCACCTCTGGCTGATCGCCGCGCTGCTGGCGGCGAGTCTGATCGACCTCGAGCACTACATCATCCCGCTCGAACTCTGCTGGTGGACGGCCGGCGTCGGGGTGGTGTTCCATGCGCTCGGGCGGCCGGACGGGTCGCTGGGGAATCTGCACTTCCCGCCCGGCATCGACGCCATGACGCTCGGCGCCGGCCTGGGCCTCTTGCTGTCGATCGGCTTCCTCCGCTTCGGCTGGCTCAGGCGGAGCTTCGAAGACGACGCGCCCCTGCTCGAAGTGGAACTGGCCCAGATGAACGAGGAAGACCGCCCCGACCCCTGGCCGCCGGCGCGGGTGCGGGCGGAAATCCGCCGCGAAATGGTCTTCGTGTTGCCCGTCATTCTCGGTGCGGCGGCCGCCTATTTCCTCTCGACGATTCCGGCCGTGGCGCACGTCTGGGACGCCTGGGCGAACCAGCGGCAAATCAGCGGGGCGTCGGCGCGCTCGCCGGCGGCCTGGTCGGCGGCGGCGTGGTCTGGCTGTTCCGCATCCTCGGCAGCTACGGGTTCGGGCGCGAGGCGATGGGCCTGGGCGACGTGCACCTGATGTTCGGCGTCGGGTGCGTCATCGGGCCGGGCGCCAGCACGGCGGCATTCTTCATCGCGCCGGCGTTCGGGCTGTCGATCGCGCTGCTGCAACTGTTCGTCCGCGGGCGTCGTGAGATACCCTACGGCCCGTACCTGAGCCTGGGGACGTACGCCGTTCTCTTATTTTATACGCCGATCGCCGATTATTTCGGGCCGAATCTGGCGCGCTCGTCTGGGCGTTCCAATCGCTGACCGGCTCGGCGGGAGTGAGCACCATGCCGTCAACCTGGAATGGGAGCACGCCGTGAGCTTTTGGGCCAAAGTCCGGCTGTGGACGAAGATTTCGGTCTTCTCCGCGGTCGCGTTGTATTTGCTGATCTTCGCGTTCCTGAACACCGGCCAGAGCAAGCAGGTGACGCTGTGGGTCTGGTTCGGGCACGAGCCGACCGCCCCGGTGCTGGCCGTCTTGCCGCTGGTGTTTCTCATGGGCGTGATCGCCACGCTGCTGACGCGGACGGTCTTCCGCACGCTGAGGCAGTTGCGGGAGATGCGGCGGCGGAAGATGGAAAAAGAGGCGGCCGCCATCATCACCCGGGCGGCGAAACTCCGCGTCCGCGAACAGCAGCAATCCGACCCCGGCCGCGGCTTTGATGTCGTGCCGCCCGAGGAGACGAACACGCCATGATCGCCGCATCCGGTTGGCCGTCGCCGTTCGTGCTGATGGTCGGCGGCTTTATCGCCTTCTGCCTGATCATGAGCGTCGTCAATCGGCGGCTGAAGAAAACCGACCGCGCGACGACGGCTAGGAATACTTCCCAGCGAATGTCCGCCGGCTGTGTCATCGCATTCGGCAGCCTCTTCGTGATCGTTGGCTGCGCTGATGTTCTTCATGACGCT
The DNA here is from genome assembly GCA_049840775.1 of Tepidisphaeraceae bacterium. Taxonomy (GTDB): domain Bacteria; phylum Planctomycetota; class Phycisphaerae; order Tepidisphaerales; family Tepidisphaeraceae; genus RYN-431. The sequence goes on along the minus strand of JASGJJ010000001.1, from coordinate 610,446 downwards.
TCGCCCGATCTATCGAAGCTTCAAAGCAGAGCATTGGCCGACGACGAAGGGCGAAGTCCTCACCAGCCAGCTCGCCGCCAAGCAGGGGAATAAAGGCGGCGTCAGCTATCGCATCGACATCCACTACCGCTACGTCGTCAATCAACAGCTCTTCGAAAGCAATCAGTACGACAGTAGCGGCACAAGCACCTACAGCGGCTGGCACGACGCCAAGCAGGCGGTCGTCAACGCACACCGGCCGGGGGCGGCGGTCGACGTGCATTACAACCCGGCCGACCCGGCCGACGCCATGCTCAGCACCGCCTTGCCGCACGGCTTGCTGGTGATCGGCTGGTTGCCGCTGATCTTTGTCGCGGGCGGACTCGTTTTTATGATTGCGAGCGGTAAAGCGATCGGAAAGAAACCGGGCATGCAGCAGGCCAAAGCACTGGAGACCACGCCCGCCGAATTCGACAGCCGTCGTGGGCGTCGGCAGAAGTTTTTCGTGCTGCTGGTTCTGGCCCTCTTCTGGAACGGCATTGTCATCGGGATTTTCTTCGCCGGCGCCGGATGGTGCGTGATTCCGTTCGCCGTCGTCGGCGTCGGGATCGTGATCGGTGCGGTGATGACACTGCTGGCGATGTTCAATCCGACGGTCGCCTTCAGCTTCAACGCCATGCCGCTTCAAGCGGGGATGAAAGCGGACGGGACGTACAAGATCGACGGGAATTATCTCGCCGTGCGAGAGCTAAAGATCTTCCTCGAAGGTCGCGAGCAGGTCAGTTACCGCCAGGGCACGAACACGCGTAACGAGACGCATGTCGCGTACCACTTGCCGATTCTTGAAACGTTGCAAGCGGTGGAGATCGAGTCTGGCAAGATCAGCGTGCAGATTCCGTTCGACGCCATGACGAGTTTCAAAGCGACGAACAACCAGTTCACCTGGCACTTGTGCGTGCGCGGCGACATCCCCGGCCGGCCGAATATTAAGGACGAATTTGACGTGGTGGTGCTGCCGCCGAAAGGGAGCCGCTGATGCCGATCGACATCGCCCTCAATGACGCCGACCAGCGCCAATACCGCCAAGACGACGCCGTTCGCGCCACGGCCGCATGGGAACTCGACCGCGTGCCCAAACGGATTGAGGTTCGCCTTTACTACACGACGCAGGGCAAAGGGACGACCGACACGGTGGTCGTGGCTTCAGAGAAAAACGAGTCGCCCCAGGCCGGCGGCCGGTGGGACGTGAGCCTGACGATCCCCGCCGACGCGCCGTCGACCTACGACGGCCGATTGCTGTCGATCCGCTGGGGCGTGGAGGCGGTGACCGACAAGTCCAAGGAATTCGCCGACGCGACCTTCACCGTCTCCCCGACCGGCCAGACACTTCGGCCCCAGAGCCTGGCGAAATGATCCCGCCGCGGGAAAACCCGTTCCGTGTCGACCGCGTGTCGACGCTGCCGTTCATCGGCGCGAACGTGCCGGCCTTGGCGGAAGCGTTTTTAAAACTCGGCCGCGCGGCGATCGTCGGGCAGCACGGCACGGGGAAATCGACCCTGCTGCGCACGCTCGGCGATTACCTCACCGAGGCAGGTTACGAGGTGAAGCACATCAGCTTGCCCGGCTCGGCGACGGCGGCGGAACGCCGGGCGGCACTGAATTTCTCTGTAGGGGCGAGGCCTGCCTCGCCCGAAGGCGTCGATTGCCCATCACGGGCGACGCAGGCGTCGCCCCTACAAAATGGCGAGGTCGTTTTATTCGACGGCTTCGAACAACTGGGTTGGCTGCAACGCCGGCGTGTGCTGCGTTGGCCGCGGCTGCTTGTGACCGCCCACGCGCCGACGCGGCTGCCGACGCTGATCACGCTCAAGCCGACGCTTGCCGAGCTGGATCGCGTCATCGAGCGCCTGCTGCCAGATGCGGATGCCGAGGTGCGATCGTTCGCCCGTGCCGCGTTCGTCCGGCATCGCGGCGACGTGCGAGCGACGCTCTTCGACCTCTACGACGCAGTTTCTGTCCCCTCCCCCGTGGGTACACGGGGGAGGGGACAGAAGGCCGTCTTACCAGGTGATGACGACGGCGGTCGCGTCGTCGTTTAGGTCGTTCGAGCCGGCGTGTTCGATGACGTTGCTGAACAGCGCGCGACGGCTTCACCGGCGGCGTGGCTGCTGAGGACGCAGCGGACGCCGTTGATGCCGAACTGTTGGCGCGGGCCGGCGGTGCCGCGGTCGAATTGTTCGACCACGCCGTCGCTGACCACTGTCGCGCGGCCCTTGTCGGGCAGCGGGACGATGACCTGCCCGAAGGTGTGACCTTCCACGAAGCCGACGGGGAAGTCTTCGCCGCCGTCGAGCATGACCGGGCCGTCGGGCGCGTCCAGCAGCGCGTACCCGTGGCCGGCGTTGACGTAGGCGAGCGTTTTCGCGTGCGAATCGAAGACGCCGACCCACAGCGTCAGAAAGCTGCTCGCCGGGCGGCGCGGGTAGACGAAGCGGTTGAGATCGGTGACGGCCTCGGCGACGGTGGCCGACCGCCGAAGTGCGGAATGGAGGAAGCCCTGGGCGGCGGTCATCAGCACGCTGGCCGCCACGCCGTGGCCGCTGACGTCGCCGAGCGCGACCGCCAGGCGGTGATCGTCCAGCGGCAGCACGTCGAAGAAGTCGCCGCCGACGTACGCACCCGCCCGACTTTCGCCCGTGCAGGTGAACGCGCCGGCCTGTGAACACGCGCTTCGGGAGGATCCACTTCTGCGCCTTCGCCGCGGCGGATAAATCCAGTTCCAGGGCGGCCTGGCGTTTTTCGATTTCGATGCGCTTCAGGTTCGCCAGCGCCAGCCCTGCCATGCGGGAGAGGGCGAGGGCGAATTGGGCGGCGCCGTGGCGGGGCTGGGGCGATCGGCTGCGGGCGCCGCGGTCGTCGAGGTAGAGATAGGCGGCCGCCGCACCGCCGAGCATGAGCAGCGCGCAGATCGCTGAGCGGATGCCGAGGTCGACGATGCTCATCGCGGCGTTGAAGTGCGAGTCGCCGGACAGCTCGGCCACCACGCCGTTGCCGGCCGCGTCGATGAGCGTGCGACTGAAGCCGGCCGGAGCGTTTTCGCCGGTGCGGCGGGCGGCGATGACCTGGATGTGCCCGGCGGAATCCAGCGGCCGCAGCACGGCCGCGTTCGCCAGGCCCGTGCCACGCGCGGCGGCATCAAGCAATGCTTCGGCGAGGGCGGTTTCGGTTTCGGCGGCGTGGATGGCGGCGGCGCTTTCCAGCAGCAGCGCCAGGCGGTCTTCGCCCATGCGGGTGGGCTGGGCGTCGAGCGCGTCGGTCGGGCCGAAGGAGCGGACGAGCGTGTGCATCGTCTGTTCGTCGTCTTCGCTCTTGAGGCCCCGCCCCGGGAGGCCGCGGGTGGTGAAGGAGAAGGTCCACGGCTCGATGCGGACGAGGTCGCCGTCGCTGAGCGGCACTTCGCGGTGGGCCGCCAGGCGCACGCCGTTGACGCTCGTGCCCCACCGGCTGCCGAGGTCGGCGATGCGCCAGCCGCCGGCGTCGGTTTTGCCGTCGCCGTCATGATCGCGCGGGTCAAAGACGAAGCGGCAATGGTGGCGGCTGACCTTGTCGGCGGTGGGGGGCACGGGCAGGGCGACGCCCTCCCCGCGGCCGAGCGTCGCGCCGCCGGGGACGTCCGTGAGTTCGATCGGCGCGATCGCCGGCCCGCCGATCAGCACGAGCCAGGCTTTGGCGGGCGTCCCCGTTTCCATCGGCGGCCACGATAGCGATTTGGCGTGCGGCGTAAATTAGAAATTGACCCGACTGCCGAGCGTCGGTTGTAATTGTCGGCGGCGACGCAACGCATGGGGCGCGTCGTCGAAAACACTTCGGGGCGATCTTCAATCGGGAGTGACATTGGAGCTGCGTTGTCCGTATTGCCGTCACACGATGGTCGTCCAGGGCGTTCGGCCCGGGCGGTTCACGCCGCGCTGCAGCCAGTGCCATGAGAAGTTCGCGCTGCTGATTCCCGAGGGCGACGCCGCCACGCCGGTCGTCAAGCCCCTGCCGAAACCTGCCGCCGACGCGACGGTGGCGACGCGCGTACACGCCACCGCCGCCCCGGCCGCGGTGACGGCGCCACCGAAGCCCGCCGCCTCATCGCCGCCCGGCGCGACCGTTCCGCCTGTCGCCGGCGGTGTCATGCCGCAACTCACGGCGTCCCCGCAGGCGGCGGCCGCTTTCGCGCCGCCGTCACCGCCAGAACCGGCTCATTTCGATAGCGAAAAAACCGCCGCCACGCGGCCGCCGTCGGCGGGCATCGAGCCCGACCCGGAGCCGGTCACCCTCGGCGGCTACCAGATCGTCCAAAAGCTTGGCCAGGGCGGCATGGGCGCGGTTTACATGGCGCGGCAGCTGTCGCTCGACCGCAGCGTCGCCGTCAAAGTGCTTACGCCCGAACTCGCCGGCGACGCCAGCTTTGTCTCCCGCTTCACGCGTGAAGCGTACGCGGCCGCGCAGCTGGTGCATCACAACATCGTGCAGGTGTACGACATCGGCGAAGACAAAGGTCGGCACTACTACTCGATGGAGTACGTGCCCGGCGAAAACCTCGCGAGCCTGGTGCAGCGGAACGGCAAGCTCGACCCGGCGAACGCCGTCGCCTACACGCTGCAGGCCGCCCGCGGTCTGAAATACGCGCACGACCGCGGGATGATCCACCGCGACGTCAAGCCCGACAATCTCCTGCTGAGCAACGAAGGCATCGTCAAAGTCGCCGACCTCGGCCTTGTCAAACGCCAGGGCCAGGAAGAGCTCAAGACGGGCATCGGCAGCAAGCTGGCGAAGGTGCAGTCCGCCGACGTCACCGGCTACAACCTCTCGATGGGCACGCCGGCGTACATGTCGCCGGAACAGGCGCGCGACGCGGCGCACGTCGACCAACGCGCTGACATCTATTCGCTCGGCTGCACGCTCTACGACCTGCTCACCGGCCGCCCGCCGTTCAGCGGCAAGACGGCGATGGAGGTGATGACCAAGCACGCCAACGAACCGATCACGCCGCCCGACGTACTCAGCAAACGTGTGCCGAAGGAAGTCTCTGCGCCGCTGATGAAAATGGTCGCCAAGCGGCCGGAAGACCGCTACGCGCACATCGACCAGTGCATCGAGGCGATGGAAGATTTCCTCGGCACCAGCAGCACCGGCCCGTTCACACCGAAGGAAGAACACGCCGCCGCGCTCGAAACCGCCAACAAGCAGTTCCGCGATGCGCCGCTGGCGATCGTCACGCGATACACGCCGCTGGCGCTGTTCGGCGTGCTGCTGATTTGCGCCGTCGGCGCGGCCATGTTCGGGGAAACGCTCGGCAGTCGCATCGTATGGGTCGGCACGTATATTGGCGTCGGCGTGCTGACGGTCGCGGTGTACGTCGTGCTGGCCGGGCTGACGTGGAACCACGTCGTCCTCAAAAAACTGCGGCCGCTGATCTTCGGTGCCAGCATCGGCGGCTGGGTGCGGACGATTCTCCTGCTGGCCGTCGGGGCGATGTTGCTGAACGTCTTCGGACTGATGTGGGCGTGGGCGAGCGTTGCGCTGATCGCCGTCGCACTGGCCTCAGGTTTTCTCTACGGCCTGCAACTGCTGCGCGACAAACAACGCGAGTCACAACTCAAAGGTATCGACGAAATGGTCCGCGGCATGCGCACATGCGCGGCCTCGACGAAGACCAACTCCGCCAGTTCGTCTGTAAATACGCCGGCAACCACTGGGAGGAGTTCTACGAAGCCCTCTTCGGGTACGACGCCAAGCTCGAAGCCCGCCGCAAGTGGAGCCTCAGCTTGCGTGGCAAACCGCGGCCGCGGTTCGCCGCGTGGCGCGACACGCTGATCGCCTGGGCGGACAAACGCGTTGCCGCACGCAAGGCGTCTCGCGAACGAAGAATTCTCGCCAAGACCGAAGAAAAACGCCTGGAAGCCGAGGGTGTCGATTTGCTGACGGCCCGGAAAAAAGCCCGGGCCGAAGCGGCCGCTCTCGTGCGGCAGTCGCAGGCGATCAAGGCCGCCAACAAGCGGTCGACCGCGATGGTCGAATCCGTCGCCCGCGCCGCCGTCACTGCCGCGCCGACGCCCGCGCCGGCAGCCCCGGCTTATTCGCCGCCGACCGCCGTCCCGACGCCTGCCCACGCCGGCCCCGCGCCGCAGGTGAAAATGCACCTGCGAACGCAGCCGATCGTCGAAGACCTCGCACCCGGCGAACGCGAACACGAAAGCGACTTCGTCCGCCGCGGCGGCCTGAAGGCGGCACTGTTCGGCACGAGCACCCGCTTCCCGATCGCGCTGGCACTGCTGGCGATTTTCTTCCTCTGGTTCCGCCAGAACAACCCGAACTTCCCTGAAGACTTCGGCAAGAACATCCAGCAGAGCGTCAACGCCACGATCACGGACCTGCAGAAGGGTTTAGACCCGAATCTGAAAAACGCACCGGCCGCAAATGTGAAGACCGACGGCACGAAAGACCTGCAGCTAACCATGCTGCCCGAAGTCGCCAGGCATCAGCTAAGCGGCTACAGAATCGGCCTGGCGGGGCTTTTGCTGTTGATCTCCTGCTACTTCGCCGGCTGGCGGCTGGGCTTGTTCGCCCTCATCGGCGCGGCGGTGATGATCGCCGGCGACCTGTTCCTCCCCGGCGTGGCGGGAATGCGCCCGGCTACCGTCGCGACTCTGGCGGGGCTGGCAATCGGCGTGCTCGGCTTCGTCTTCGGGCGGGAGAAGTAAACCGTCTCACAGTCGGTGAGACCATCTCAAGCGGTCTGGAACTGACGCCGCGGCTCTCGCCGCGGCGTCAGTTTTTCGAGAAGTCGATCGCATTACTGCTTCGACGCTTGCTTCGCGCACCACGTTGTCCATATCCGGTGATGAGAACGGTGTGGGCGATGTCATTGTGTCATTGATTCGAGTCGAGTAAGGGGCATGAAACCTGAACCGTTAACCCGAATGAATGATGGCGTCCCGAATCGAATGACAAAAAGGCGGCAAGACCAAAGTCTTGCCGCCTTTGATTAGGGCAGATGGTGTTCCTGAATGTCTTCTGTGAATTAGCGGCTGCGACGACGCATCAACGCGACGCCACCCAGGCCCAGCAGCGCGAGGCTGGTGGGTTCCGGGACACTGCCGTTGACGAGGAAATTGGCGGCCGTAGCGCCGTTAGCGGTATCGAAACCGCCGGTGCCAGCGGTGGCCGTCGCGCCGATTCCATAGAACCGGAACGTGGTGGCCGTGCTGAGGTCGGTCAGACCGCTAATGTTCAGCGTCTGGTAGGCGACCGTGCCCGTCGGGATGCCGGTTACGCTGGCCAGGTCTGTGGTATAGCTGTCGATCGATGAACGGACGACAATGCCGCTCGGCCCCGTGCCGGAGTGGTCAAAGATGAACTGGAAGTTTGTCACGCTGTAGGTCGAAGCAGCGGCCGGGGTAATGGTCAGTTCGATATAGTCGTTACCGGCAACGGCTTCCGCAATGGTATTGCCAGCGGCGGTGTTGCCCGCGTTGAACCAACCACTGCCACCGAGGCGGTTTCCGTTGGTGGCGGGCGTAACGCCGGGGCCAACGACAAGGCTCGAGGCGGTCACAGTCGGATCGTTGAACGTGCTCGGTTCCGAGGTTTCGGTGCCGGTATTGCTAACCGTGTTGAATTCGAGAAGGGCAGCATTTGCCGACGAAGCGATCGCCGAGAGAGCGACGACCGAGAACAGTGCCTTGCGAAGCATTTCAAATCTCCCGCCCCGAGGGGCAATCGTAGGACGAACGCCGGATTTACGCCCGGTCGGACAAAACCATGCCTGTCGGCCCGCCGAACACCGGCGGTGCCGTATGGATGTTTGTGCCCGAGTCCCGTTCTTAACCGCCCCCAGCGGTCGATCCGGCTCAAGCGATGGGCTGCCGAGAGGCCGCCCCGATGTGAAAACTTCCCACACCGCTCCGCGATCGTTGCCGGGTGAAGAACATCCGAAGAACCCGGCGACGCGGACGAAGGTTATCAGCCGGGCGGAAAATCTGCTGATGCACATCAACTGCGCATCAGGAGGCCCCGATCGGCGTGTGGAAACACTACAACCAAATTGCGTGCCAATTACGAAGGCCGCGCTAAGATTCGTATGACAATCCGCCGCAGAGGCGATCGGTGTCCGGATATGACGTTTGTGTCGGGATCAGATCTGGAAGTCGATCGTGTCCACGCGTTCACTTTTAGGCCTGCGGTCGCGGTACTTCAATTTGGGAGTTTCCAGCAGCACCTGATTTTTAGGCGGGACGCTGGTGGTCAGGAAGACGTTGCCGCCGATGACGCAGCCGGCTCCGATGACGGTGTCGCCGCCCAAAATCGTTGCGCCAGCATAGATTACGACGTCGTCCTCGATCGTCGGGTGCCGCTTTTGGCCGCGCAGCGCCTGGCCGTAAGCCGGGGCGAGGCCGAGTGTGACGCCTTGGTAAACCTTGACGTTATTGCCGATGACGGTGGTTTCGCCGATCACGACGCCTGTGCCGTGGTCGATCATAAAACTGCGTCCGAGGACGGCCCCGGGATGGATTTCGATGCCCGTCAGCGAACTGGCTCGCTCAGTCATCATGCGGGGCAGGAGCGGGACGCCCAATTTGAGCAATTCGTGTGCAAGCCGCTGCACCATGATGGCGTAGAGGCCGGGGTAGCAGAAGATGATTTCGTCGGGCGTGGTGGCGGCGGGGTCACCGTCGAAGGCGGCCTGCACGTCCGACGCCAGCATCTGCCGCACCGTCGGCAGGCGTTCGAAAAACGTCGCCACGATGTCGGCGGCGAGGCGGTCGCAGTCCTGGCACTCGGCGTTGTCGCCGGGGGTGCGACCTTCGCGGTAACGCAGGCAGCAGCTGACTTGGTCCAACAGCAGGTCGGTCAGCTCCATTACCAGTTCGCCGATGCGGAACGGCAGCGTGCTGGAATTCACCCCCGCCAGGCCGAAATAGCCGGGGAAGGCCAACTGCTGGAGGCCGTCGATGATGGCGATGACCTTTTCGCGGCTCGGCAGCAGCACGTCGCCCAGCCGCCGCGTGGTCGGCAACGAATTGATGTCGTCGACCAACGACTGAACGACCGCAGGCAAACGCTGACTCAGCTCTTTCCGTTGCATGGGAACAAGAGTGTAGCGGGAAACGACCGAAAGGGTTGGGATGACGAAAAAACCGACGCCGCGACCTGAGTCGCGGATTCTTGCGCACACGAACGCAAAGCAGAATCCGCGACTCACGTCGCGGCGTTTAGTTCGTTCGACCGCTCGTCAGTTCATCGAACACCCGCGCCATCCCCTCGGCGGTGTTCGTCCAGGCGAAATGCTTCACCCGCTCGGCACCGGCTTTTTGCAGATCGGCGGCGTGGGCCGGGTCGAGCAGGGCTTTTTCGAGCAGTTGGGTGAGGGCGGCGAGGTCGTCGGTCGGGCAGAGGTCGGCCGCGTTCCCGCAGACTTCGGGCATGGCGCAGCAGTCACTCGTGACGACCGGCGTGCCCAGGCTCATCGACTCAATCGCCGGAATGCCGAAGCTTTCGCAGACGCTCATCAGCGTGAAGACGCGGGCGGTTTTGACGAGTTCTTCGCGTCGGGCGTCACTGACGCGGCCTTCAAACACCACGCGGTCGGCCACGCCGAGTTCGCTCGCGAGCTTCTGCAATTCCACCAGATAGCCCGGCTCGCAATGCCCGGCGATGGTGTAACTGAGCGTCGACAACCCCGGCCGTTTTACCAGGGCGGGCAGTGCGCGGATGACCAGGTGTTGCCGCTTGTAATGCGTGACATTGCTGACGGAGACGAGCTTCATCGGCCGGTCTTCGAACGGCAGCGGCGGCTGCTGGGCGCGGTCGATCCAGTCGTCCGGCAGACCGTTGTAGAAGACCTCACTGCGTTTCGGCTTGATGCCCAGGCGGCCGGTGACGAGGTCGCGCAGGTAGCCGCTCGTCCAACCCATGCAATCCGCGTGCTTTAAGGCGTACGCATTCGCCCGGCGTTTGAGGAAGGCGATGACCGGGTCTTTCCACGTCGTCCACGCTTCGGGGCGGTAGGGCCAGGGGTCCTGGTGGTGAACGAGCGTCGGCAGCGCCAAGCCGGGGATCTGCATGCCGTTGAGCTGTAACACGGCGTCGGCGTGCTGGCGGGCGTGGTCGGCGAGAACGGTCTTCTCGTATTTGCCACGCTTCGCGCAACTTCGCGCTTTCGGGGGCCGCCCAGTGCAGATCGGCGTTCGCGGGCACGGCTTCGGCCTTGGCCTCTTCGTGTAATTTCTGGCCGGCGGTGAGCGCGAGCGTGACGCGGTAGTTCGGCCGGGCGAGCGCCAGATGCCGCCAGAGTTGCACGGCCACGGTGTACCCGCCGCCGCTGCCCACGCTTAAACCGTTAATGAACAGGCGAACCGGTCGGTCGGACATGCAGTGACAGCGTACACGCGCGGCGGCGAGTCGGCGAGTCGTTAAGTCGGTGAGTCGCAGCGAACGCTTACCGACGCGAGTCTTTACGACTCACCGACTTAACGACTTACCGACTCAACGAGTATCATCCGCCCCCACGCCATGAAAATCGTCATCTGCTGGTCGCACATCTCCGGATACATGGCCGCCTGCTGGCGGGCGTTGGCGGCCGTGCCGGGCGTGGAGGTCTTTGTTTTAGGCTTCCAGTCCGATGCGGCAGTGGCCCCGTTCGATCCGGCGTTGCTCGGGAACGTTCGGCATCTGCTGATGGACGATAAGCAGCGGCTGGACGTCGCCTTCGTTCACCAAACCGTGGCCGCCGAGAAACCCGACGTGCTGACCATCAGCGGCTGGGCGAACCCGGGCCTGCGGCCGCTGGCGTCGCATGCGGCGTTCAAACACGTGTTCCGCATCATGATGATGGACACGCCGATGCGCTACGACTGGCGGCAGGCGGTCGGCAAACAACTGCTGCGCGGCTATCTCAAGAACTTCGATCGCGTAATGGTCCCCGGCGAACGCGCCTTCGCGTACGCACGCTACCTCGGCTTCCCGGACAACAAAATTCGCAAAGGGACCTACGGCATCGACTTCGACGCCTTCGCGCCGAGCCTCGGCGAACGGCTTGCCCAGCCCGGCGGCTGGCCGAGGCGGTTTCTGTTCATGGGACGGTACGCGCCGGAGAAAGGGCTCGACACGCTGATCGACGCCTACGCCCGGTATCGTCGGGAGGCGGCCGCCCCGTGGGAACTCGTCTGCTTCGGCCGCGGCCCGGATGCGGCGAAGTTAGCGAACCAGCCGGGCGTGACGGATCGCGGGTTTATTTCGCCGACGGAGCAGCCCAGGGCGCTCGCCGAGGCCGGGGCGTTCGTTTTGGCGAGTCGGTTCGACCCTTGGCCGCTGGTCTGCGTGGAGGCGGCCGCGAGTGGATTGCCGCTGGTTTGTTCGACCGCGTGCGGCTCGCCGGTGGAAGTGCTGCGGGACGGCTTTAACGGCTACCAGTTCGCGACCGGTGACGCCGAGGCGCTCTGCCGGCGATTGCACCAGGTGTCGGCCCGGGCGGATTTAGCCGACTGGGGCCGGCGGTCGCAGGCGTTCGCCGAGCGCACAGCGCCAAGTACTGGCCCGAGCGTGTCTTTGACGGCCTGCTGCCGAAGTGATCTCACGCCGCCGACGCCGCGTACGGCGAATAGGCTTGCATGGCGTAGGCGTCTTCGGTCTGTGCCCAGTCTTTAAGGAACGTCGTAAAGGCGGCCATCGCGAAGATCATCATCGCCGGGTACGTGATCACGCCCATGAGCAGGCCTTCAAGCACGGAGGTGACGAAGATCGTCCCCCAGGCGCCGCAGCGCGAGGTCGACCAGCCCGCTTTCATCGCCCAGCTGGCGGCGGAGCCGCAGCAGCGAGAACAACTGCCAGACCAGCAGACCGATCGCCACGAAGCAAGGCAATGACCCGAGGACGCCGAACTGCGACAGCATCGCGAGGTAGCTGCTTTCGGACGTCGTGAACGTTTCTTCGGAGTTGCCCAGCAGCGGCGAATCCTTGAACGATTCCCACATCATCGACCAGACGCCGGCCCGGGTGTTTTGTGTCCAGAAGATTCGGGCGGCCACGTCGCTGGCGCCGTCGAAGAACGGCAGCGCGATCAACACCGCGATGCCGACCACTGCCCCGAGGATCGCCAGGCGTCCCAGGCGGCGGTGGAACAAAATCAGCAGGCCGACCGCCGTCGCCAGGCGCCGGTGCGTGAGCCGGTCCAGATCAGCATGACGATCATCACCGCGACCTGAGCGATGAGCAGCACCTTCCACCACCCGCGCACGAACGGCCGCGTCAGCAAGTGACAGGCGAACGGCAGGGTGTACGCGATGATGATGCCCAGAAACTGCGGGTTACCGGTCACGCCGGTGAGGCGGTTGCCCGACAGGATCGGCGCACGGTTGACCGCCAGTTGGTAGCTCGTCCCGAGCGCCACCAGGCCGCCCGCCAGGGCGAGGCTCCAGACGAATTTGTAAGCGTCTTCCATCGACTGCAGCCAGCGGGAAACGCCGTAACCGATGGTCAGCAGGATAATGCCGTGCGAAACGATGCCCAGGACGCCGCGGACGTAGTTCTGATAGACGATCAGGCGAAGTGAGATCAGGATTTCGAACGCGAAGAAGACGAGGATCGGCGCCGCGATCAGTTGCCTGCGCCAGCCTGCGCTGGGAGAGCGCCAGCGGGATCAGCAGCAGCGCCAGGGACAGGTAAATCAGCGGCCGACCGAATGAGCGGAACTGCTCCAGCGGCGGGGCGAGGGGCACGTACTTGATGTTGCCGCCTTCGGTCAGCGGGATGGTCGAGATGTAAATCAGCCCGGTCAGGCAGACCCAGCGCATCCAAGGCACGGTGACGACCGCCGCGATCAGCGCCAGCAGCGCGATCAGCCCCGCCATGCCCAGTGGCGTCGCCAGGAGGGCGAGCATCTGGTCGATATAAAACTGCGTCAGTTCGCTTTCGCGCATGGTCGGGCCATCCTGCCTTACGTCGGGGCGTCAGCCAAGGCCTGGTATGCTGCGATCAGCGACCGGGCGGACTGTTCCCATGTTAACTCAGTGAGCACGTGCGTGCGGAATGCCGGGTCGGCCGGCCGGGAAAATGCGGTTTCGATGGCGGTCCGGATCGACTGGGTGTCGTCCGGATTGACGAAGTGGGCGAAGTTCTGGAAATAATCCCGCGTGCCGCCGCGATCGGTGATTACCACCGCCGCCCCCTGCGCCGCCGCCTCGAGCGCCGCCAGGCCGGTGCCTTCGTTTTCGCTCGGCATCGCGAACACGCGGCAGGCGGCGTTGAGCGCGTTCAACTGCTCGGCCGTCAGGAAGCCTAAGCGCTTGACGTTCTTGTACTTTTGCTCCAGCTCAATGATGCGGTCGAGTACGGCGGATTTTTCGGAATTCCCGGCGATCACCAGCGGAATGCCCGTCGGGCCGACGGCTTCGATCAGCCGCACCACGTTTTTCCTCGCCTGCCAATAGGCGCTGACGTGCAGCACGAACGGGCCGTCAAAACCGAGCAATTCGCGGGCGAGTGCCGGGTCGCCGGGCGGCGGCGGGTTAATGCCGTTGAGCACCACCCGGGTCTTCCATTCCGGCACGCCCATTCCTTTCACGACGCGGGTCTGTTCATTCTTCGAACGGCAAATGACGAGTTTGCAGGCGTCGGCCTGGCGCTTCATTTCGCCGGGGATCGTGTAAATCTTCGGAAACGACGTCCCGAGTTTGGTCGCCAACCGATACCGCCAGAGCGGCTCATTGGTGTCGAGAATCGGCGCCCAGGCGAGCATCCGCGTGAAGTTCGGCCAGCCGAACTGAATGCGGAACATCGGCATGCCGCCGGAGAAGTAGTGGACGACATCGAATTTGTCGGCACTGTTGAAATGCGTCCACGGGTTCAACTCGACGACCTCGTGACCGAGGCTGCGCAGGGCATCGCGCTGCAGTTCCGCCTGCACCCGCACGCCGTTGGCGGCGTGTGTGAAGGCGTAAATGCCAGGCAGCATGAAGCCGATCCGCATGCTCATCCTTTCGGCGTCACGCCCGCCCGGCTTAAAAGAAACTGCGGTGCTGCGACCAATAACGGCGTGGCGAGCAGATATTTCACCGCGCCGTCCGATAACTGCTTCCTGAACTCACGCCGGTAAAGACGCCAGACGTCCTTCTTCCGTTTCGCCTGGATCAGCCGCATCGTCGCCGTGCGGCCGAGGTGGGCGAGAAAATGGTCCAAATCCGCCTGCTCGTCCTTCGGGCAGTCGGCAAAATAGTTATCCGCGTCGAGCTCGCGCAAAAGCAGAATGCCATTGGCGAAAAAGTCGGCCTGCGAGGAGTAGTTGTTCGCGTGCCAGCGGTAGACCATCAATATCGAATCGCCCGCCAGGCCCATCGGGCCGCGGGAGAGCAGGCGGATTTGTAGCGGCGTGTCCTCGATGCACTTGGGCCGCGTGAAATACCGCAAGCCAGCGAGTGCCGATTTACGGGCCATGATCGAGGCGGAAATCAGAAACACCCAGCCCGCCGCCAGCTGTGCGAACGGCCGCTTGATGTGCACCAGCGAATCGGCCGGCGGCGTGTAGACCATCTGATCGGGCGCTGGCGAATACGCCCATCGCACCGTACACGACGGGCATTCCGGGTGTGCGTCGAGAAAATCGACTTGCGCCTGCAGTTTCTCCGGCAGCCAGAGGTCGTCGTGATCAAGGAGCGCGATGAACTCGCCGCGGGATTCGTCGATGCCGCGATTGCGTGCCGCCCCGATGCCGCCGTTCGGCTGCGTGATCACGCGCACCCGCGGGTCAGTCACGGCTTTTAACTGCTCGGCGGTGTCGTCGGTGCTGCCGTCGTTGATGATGACGACTTCGAAGTCGGCAAACGTCTGCGCCAGCACCGTGCCGAGCGTTTCCAGCAGCAGCACGGGGGCGTTGTACGTCGGGATGACGACCGAGACACGAGGCGGCATGTTCAGCTATCCCGGCCTAGAATTTTGATGAATACGGCTTCCATCTGCTCAGCGGCTTTCGGCCAAGAGTATTCTGTTGCCGTGAGGCGGGCGTTGTCTGAAAACTGCGACCACCGTGTTTCCGGCATGCGAGCGAGTTCGACCAGGCGTTCAGCAAGGCGATCGACGTCGCCGATATCGGCCAGGAAGCCATTCACGTCTTCTTTGACATAATCGATTGGGCCACCAACTTTGGTCGAAACCACGGGCGTCCGACAGGCCATGGCTTCGTGCGGGGGCAAGTGAAAGCCTTCGCTGGTGCTTGTGCAAAGCCATGCGTCACATCTGCTGTAAAGTTCGGGAAGCAACGCCTGTTCCGGCCGATACGCGAACAGGGTGTTCGGTAGCAGGCTGTGCTCCGATGATGGATGCCAAGTCCCGATTCCGATGATGCGTAAAGGGATAGATCGGGCGACGCGCTGCAGAACTTGCTTCGCGGTCGCATACCCTTTGACCGGGCGATGGTCATAAAGAAAACCGACGGTGAACACGTCCTGTCTGCCGCGCGGCGGGGCATTGAACAGCTCAGAATCGATGCCGTTGTTCACAATGTCGACGTCTTGATCGTTGAACTCTTTTGCGGCTTTTTCCGCGAGCCATTTCGAGCATACGATTTTGTGGATCGGCAGGCGCCAGGTGGCGTCGACCTGAGACTTTGGCGAGCCGAACGCCGTTTCATACTGCTGAAGGAAATAAGCCTTGACGCCTTTATTGGAAGGAAGCGGCGCGATCCAATTCGCCGTCTCCCACCATGTCGCGACGATCACGTCCGCGTCCGGGACGTCGGCCGCAAGAACCGGGCGAAACGTTTCTAACTGCCGTGTAGGAATCGACATCGCGTCGAAATACGACTTGATCGGCTCTCGATTGACCTGGGGCAAGCGGAAATATTTCATCAAATGATGAACTTTCCCTTTAAATGACCACGGCCGGCGGTTCGGCCAGACGGCGGTGACGGAATGCCCACGGGCCGTTAGGCCCTGGGCTATTTCGGCGACCACGCGGATGCCGCCACTGAAGTCGGGCGGAGGAAGGACAAAAGTGATTCGCATGCCGTAATCGATTTCCACTATCGTTTTCTAGCCAGCATCGCCTTCGCTTGGCGAAGCACGCCGGGTTCCAGCCAGGCGGCCAGACTGGCAACGGCGAGCAACATTACCGCAAAAGTGAGCGGCCAAGGGAACACGTGCGTCTGTTTGATCACCTCTACTCCAAGTACTAGCAATACGTACGGCGTCCCAATCCGCACAAACTGCCCAAAGATATCGAACGGAACGAGTGAGCGGCGTGCAATGGCTGAAAACAAGAAAACGAAAGCCTCGGCCGCCAGTGTCGTCCAGACGGCGACCCAAACTCCGTAATGCGGGATTAGCAACGCGTTGCCAATGAAGTTGATCGCGGCGCTGCAAAGCGTCATCCAGAGCATCAGGCGTTGACGCCCCCAGACGGTGAACGGTGACGACAATGCCGTGTTGACGCCGAGCGCGATGGCATTGAGGGACAGCCAGACGAGGAGATCGCCCGCCTGGCCGAATTTCACGCCATAGACCAAAACTACCGCTTCACGACCGAACGCAAAAGCGCAGGCTGCAAAGGTAAACCCGAGAATCGCCATGAGGCGAAATAGCTTTCGCGACAACGCCTGGGCCTCCTCGGGGTGTTCGAAGGCGGCCGTGATCCTTGGCATGAAGGCCGTCCACATCGGTACGATGCCGCTGAAGACGAGCAACATCAGACCGTATGCCGTTGAATACTGCCCGACCGTGTCGATGTCGCTGTAAATGCCAAGGAAGAAGACGTCGCAATTGTAGTAAAGCATGATCGCCGCTGAAGAGAGCGTGATCGGTATTCCTTCTTTGAACACGCCCCAGAACGTGTCATTATGCCAGTGGATTTTCCCACGTTGGAACAAACCATTCCGCCAAGCGATGGCTAACAGAATGGTCGTTCCCAACGCCTGAAAGCCGATCGGGTAGATCGCATACCAGACCGCGTCCGCCGGCGCCTTAACGACAAGCAGAAGGACTGGGAGTTGGGAGAACGCGGTCAGAAGACCGATCGCGTTCGAAAAGACCATGCGTTCCTTGGCCTCATATAACCATTCGACCGCGAACGCGGAAACAATGAGCGACACGGCTTGCAATAACAGAAAAATCGCTCGTTGGTCTTGGTGGCGTAGTTGCCAGGCAACGATTAGGACAATGGCGAGCCCGGGGAGCGTCAGAATCAACTGGGCGGCGAGTCGGTCCAAGTAGAGTTCTGTTGATCGTGTTGGCTGTTTTATCACTTCCCGCTTGGCGATGATCTGCATGCCGGGGTTGGTCAGCAGGCCGATGTAGCCGAGTAGAGCCGAATTCCAGCTGAGCATTCCGATAATGCCCGGCCCGAGGGTTTGGCGAAGGTAAACGCCGGTGGCCAGGCCGACCACCTTGTTGATCATGCCGATGCCCGCAACCGCCGCGAAGTTGCGACCGATCCGTGCCAAAGTCGAGGGCGGCGGAACCGGTTGCAACTCAGGCTGGAGCGTCGCTTCCGACGCGGCTGTTGCTAGCCCGCCCTCGGCCATATCCGGGCAGGAATCGTTTTTCGATGAATCTTCAAGACTCACGGCCGGGGCTCCGAGTCGCGATGCATCGGTACCGCCAGGCGATCGACGAGGCGAACGAAATCGCCGTGCCAGCGCCGGCCGCCCAGGTCGGGGCCGTAGATGACGGACTGTTCGGCGAGCAGATTTTTCATGGCCTCTTTGTTTTCGCCAAGGTTGACGTTCGTTTCGATCAGTCGGAGCATCGCTTCCCAATAGGCCGGGTTTTCGCGGCTTTCGAAATTGCCGGCGGCGTCGGCGGTCGTCACGAAGCCGCTGCCGAGCACTTTGTCGTTGAACAGCGTCGCCAGGTTCAGCCGGGCGTTCGTCCAGTCGCCTTGTGCGAAGTACGTGCGCGCCAGGCCGAGTTTCACCTGCGGGTCATACGCGGTGCGGCCGCGGCGGTCGGCGGGCAGGCTGTCGAGATACGCGGTCACATTCGGTTTGTCGTCCAATTCCTTGAACCGCTGAAGTGAGCCGTCCAATAACCGCTTCCGCTCGGCGGCGTCGGCGGTCTTCTCGGCGGCGCGGCGTTGCGTGTCGGCGTCGAACACGCGGTAAGTGTACGCCAGTTTGCGAATCCGTTCGTCCGGGTGTTTCTCCGCCCAACTGACCAGGAACGGCGTGAGCAACGCGCGATTACGCTCCAGCCGGCCGATCTCGTCGTCGCGGCCGGCGGCTTCGGCGGCGGTCACCTGGCTGTCTAGCTTTTCCAGAAGGTTGTAAACGACCTGCCCCGCGCCGGCCGGGTCTTGCCTGGCGAGAATCACCAGTTGGTCGGTCGCCCGATTAATGTCATTGAGTTGCACGAACGCCTGCACGCGGATGAGCAGCGCCTCGCCGAGCAGACTGGCTTCGTTGGGCAAATCCTTGGCTGCCGACTCAAAGCCGTCGAGCGCCTTGGCGGCACGGGCTGCGTCTTTCTGCTCACGCAAGGCGACGTCTGCGGCCAGGAGTTTGGTCTGCGCCAGCCGTGTGCGATCGAGCAATGCCGCGGCCGGCGATTGCGGCGATTTCAGTCGCTCGGCGATTGAGGCGTTCACCACGTCCGTCAGCTCCGCCAGTTCCTTCAGCAACGCCGGCCGTTGCGGGTCGGCGGCGGGCAGGCGGTCGATCTGCTGCCGCACGGCCACCATGAGGTAGTAGCGACTTTGGCCGAAGTTTTTGTCGTCGGCGGGCACTTTCCGGTAGACGGCGACGGCCTCGTCGGCCTTGCCTTGCGCCTGCAACCGCCGGGCGTATTCGTACGCAAAGTCAGCCCGGTTCAGCGGCGCGGCGTACGCGGTGGCGAGCGTGCGATCGTAAAGCCTGGTGACGGTCGGGTCGTCCGGCGTCGCACGGAAGAGCTTGCCGACGATGCTCACGGCCTGCTCGAAGGCGTTGCTGACGCGGTCCGTTTTACCAGCCGAGCGGTAACGTTCGATGTAATCCAGAAATGCCGCCGCCGCCCCCGCGTCGTCGTCAATCTTCTGCAGGAAGAACGGCAGTACGTAGGCGGTGCTGTCGAGCGTCTGGGGCGTGCCGTCCTTTTTCGACAGCAGCAGCCGAGCCGCCTCGACGCCACGCTGAATGGCGGCACGGTCAAAGGTTTGGCCGGCGGGTTTGAGCGTTTCGGATTCGGCGCGAGCGAGGCGCGCCTGCAGGCCGAGCGTGGTGAGTGATGCGGCCGGCGCGGCGTCGTCGATGCGGGCGGCGATGAGTTCGAGCACCAGTCCGCGGAGTTCGGGCCGCTTGTTCTGCAGGCGATCGAGTTCGGCGTCGGCCTGTTCGGGCCGCTGGTTCGCGACGGCCTGTCGGTAGCGCACGCCGGCGAGGGCGACGTCGATCACCGAAGCATCCAGGCCCGCCGAGCGGGCGTAACGAAGGAACTCATCGACCGCCGTGTCGGCGTCTTTCAGACGATTCTGCGCCAATCGCACGCCGGCCATGAGCAGGCGCGCGTCGAACTGCATGCGCACGTCATTCTTCTGCCCGTTTTTGATCGCGTACGCGAAGCCGTCCGCGGCCGCCGTCAGCGAATCGGTGGTGCCACGCGCGAGGTTCAGCTTGGCGATGTAGAACTTCACCGACGCGCGGTCCGGATTGTCTTCTGAATCAAATTCGCTGAGCTGCTTGATCGCATCGGCGAGCATCGCGTCGCGCGATGCGTCGGCCTTCCCGGTGGCGATGGCCTGCGAGTAGGCGACGATCGCGCGGGTGTAATTGGCGATCGTTTTCTGCTCGTCGGCGACGTCGTACGCACGCTCGCCGGCGGGCCAGTTTTCGACCGCGGCCTTGGCGGCGAGGTCGGCTTTGTCGGCGGCTTTTTTGAGCAATTCACGCACGGCGGCGGCTGCGGGCGCAGCCGCGCCATCGCGCCGGCGATCGGGCCGAAGTATTCGAGCGTCGTCTGGTCGGCGGCGACGCCGTGGTCGATCAGTAGATTCGCGTCGCCGATCAACGCGGCCGGGTCATTCATGGCCGGCAGCGTTTTGGGCAGCGACTCGACGTAAGCGTTGACGATTTTGCGTGTCGCGATCAGGTCGCCCGTCGGCGACTCTTTCAGCCGCAGCAACCCCATGCGGCCGAGCAACGCCTGACGGTCGCCGGCGGGCGTTTTGCGGTCGTCGAACGCGCGATTCAGCAGCGTCGGCAAATCCCGTGCGGCCAATTCGTTGAGCAGCAATTCCTCGTCAAACGCATCAAGGCCGGTGGGGGCGGCGACAGAAAGCGACGAGAAGGCGAGCAAAGTAGTAAGGGCTGCTGTCGCGAGCCGCCGTCTGGTTCCCTCTCCCGTGTATTCACGGGGGAGGGTTAGGGAGGGGGTCTGCGGGTTGTTCGAACATGTTTGAAGACGGCAGAGCCCCTCCCTAACCCTCCCCCAGCGTACCGGGAGAGGGGATAAGAGCTTCGGCGATAAACTCGTTCGCGTGTTCTTCATTCCGCCGCCTGGAAGCCGATCTTGGAAAAGCCGGCCTGGAGGGCGGCGGTGTAGACGGTGACGACGTTTTCGTACCGCAATGTGCGGGCCGGGCGGATGAAGACCTGGATGTCATCCGCCTTCCGCCCGCTCGCCTGCAGGCCGGCGAGGAGGGTTTTGAGCTGTGCGGTCAGTTGTTCGTCGTTGCTGGCGCTGGTTCGGCCGACGAACGCGCGGAAGCCGCTCGGCGGCAGCGGGCTGACACTGATGGTGATCGGGTCTTTCGGCACGAGATTCGGGTCGACCTGCGTCTTCGAAACGCCGGCCGAGGTGATCGGCATGTTGCTGGCGAGGTAACGGTCGGCGCCGCCGAACTTGCCGACCATCATCAGGAAGATCAGCAGCACCATGACGACGTCGACCAGCGGCGTCATGTCCGGGCCGGACTCGTAATGGGCTTGGGCGGATCGTTTGGCGATTTTCATGGGTTAGTGGGCGGTGGGCAGGGGGCAGTGGGCAGGAGAAGAAAATCCGTCTTCTTTTCCTGCCGACCGCCCACCGCTCACTGCCCACTCCTTTGTTTTGGCGTCGTCTGGAAATTCAGGCTCGTCACATTCGCTTCGGCGGCCGACAGCAGCACTTGCTGGAGGACGGCGTACGTCATGTCGCTGTCGCCGCGGATGACGAGTTTGAGGTCCGGGTTGTCTTTACCGCCCGGCCGACTCTGGCCGGGGCGGAGGTCATCGCCCCAGCGCAGCCGCTTGAGCACGTCGACCAGCCGGCGGTTATTGCTTTGCCCTTCGAGGATGAGCGTTTCACGGCCTTTCCCGCTGGCGTTATCAATTTGGCTGCTGACTTCGGGGCGGCCGTTCACTTCTTTGACGTTGATCAGCAGCGTGTTGTCCATCGACTTGATCTCTTTCCCGAGCGCGGCGTACGGGATCTTGATCGACGCGTCTTCCCCACTGCTCACGCCAATGCGGGCGACGAGCATGAAGAAAATGATCAGACACATGATCACGTCGATCAACGGAACCACGTTCGGGTGCGTGGCATGAGATTGCGGACGATGGAATTTCATTCAGTTGGATGTTTCGTGTTTCGTTATTTGGTTGTTTTGTTGAAATGCGATTGTCTTTTTCGCCCAAACATCAAAACACCAAACACAAAACAACCATTAGGAATTCGGCGCCTGTGGCGGTTGGGGTACGGGATTGACGCGTGGCCGGCTCGCCGGGGCGGGGGCCGGGGCTGCGCGGGGGCGGACGCGGTGCCCGCCAGGCCGGAGACGCCGATGCCGCTGCCGGGCTGGCGGGCGGCGGGGGCTTCGCTCGGGCGGATCATCAGGAGCAGTTCTTCGCTGACGAGGGCGGCCCGGATGGTCAGCCGGTCGACCGCGGCACGCAACACGCCGAACGCCGCAAGGCTGGGGACGGCGAGGAACAGGCCCATGAAGGTGTGGGCGAGCGCCTTGGCGATACCGTCGGCGAGCGTGCTCGGTTCGGCGCTGCCGCCGGACGCGTGCATGTCGCTGAACGCCGTGATCATCCCCAGCACCGTGCCCAGCAGGCCCAGGAGCGGCCCGAGGTTGCCGATGATGTTGAGGTATTCGATCTTGCGGAACTGCTCGGCCGTCTGTTCGCCGACGGCGGTTTCCATGGCTTCTTTCATCGCCTCGAAGCCGAGCCCGACACGCTTGAGTGCCGGGTTCAGCGTTCGGCCGATGAAGCTTTCGTCGGTTTCGGTGTAGTCGATCAGCTCTTTGAACTGCCGCTGTTCGATCATCCCGCGGATAGTGCTGACCACCGCCGGCGGCACGAAGGCGGCCTGCCGGAGCCGCAGGGCGGACATGATGATCAGCGACAGCGCCACGATCGACAGGGCGACGATCGTGTACGTGACGAAATCGCGGTTCTGCAGGATCAGGCTGAAGACGCTGAGTCCTTTCGGCTTCTCGCCGGCTGGCGCGGCACCGGCGTCCTGCGCCAGCCCGGCGGTGGCCATGTAGCCGACGACGATCAACATGACCGCCAGTCGCAAGAGTCGGGAACTGCGGAGTGAACGCATGCGAAAAGCCTCAAAAGAGGAGTTAGGAGCTAGGAGTTAGTAGTTAGGAGAAAGACGAGTTCATTTCTTCTCCTAGCTACTAACTCCTGGCTTCTAGCTCCTTGTTCCTATCCCTGTCCGAACACCGTATCCGGGTCGACGGCGAGGAAGTTCCCGCCGTTGTCCTTCGCGATGGTTTTCATGGTGTCCTTGGCCTGTTTAAGGGCTTCGGACGTGTCGTCGTCTTTGCCGAAGACGATGGTGTTCACGCGAACACTTTTGTCTTTATTCAGCTCGCGGAAGCGGGCGGTGACTTCATCGTACGTGTCGAGGTCGTCGAACGCACCGTCGCTGAGGAAGTAGATCAGTTGCGGCTTGAGTTTGAACGCCAGTTCGACGGCAGGGATCGGCTTGGTTTTGCCGGAGCAGATCAGTTTGCTGAGGAACTGGCTGGTCTTCTGATTATTGGCCGGGATGGCGGGGAGGAGTTGGGTTCGGTCGACGGCGACGACGCTTTCATTGATCGGGCGGTCGCCTTCGCGGAAGAAGATGACGTTGTAGCTTTGCTTGGGTTTGAGCTTGGCGATGGTGGCTTGGAGCTCGCGCATGAGCAGCGGCAGTTTTCGGCCGTCGAACATGCCGCCCGTGCCGTCGCAGACGAAGACGATGCGGTAAGCGTTCCCGCCGTTGCCGAAGACGGCGCCTTTGGGCCCGATGCCGCTGCCCCCGCCCGGCACGCCGAACTTGGCCAGTCCGCCGCCGCCCGCCACACCGTTGCCCAGACCACTGCCCGAAGCCCGTCCGCCGCCGATGCCGATCTGCGTCGGCGTCCCGTCGCCGCTGCCGCCGAGGAGTTGGGTATCGAGCGTGGCACTGCGTTGCTGCGCCCAGGCGTCGCTCTGGGTGACGCTCGCGTCGACGTTCTGGGCGGCGGCGCGATTGCGGTCGAGGTTCATCCCGGGATTCGGAATGCCGCCGACCTGTTCGGTGGCCAGCTCGGCGGTCGGGACGATGGTCTGCTCGGCCACCTTTTTGCCGCTGACAAAATCACGGACCTGCGGGATCAACAGCAGCCCCAGGACGATCAGCGATGCGTGAACGAAAATGCTCACGACGATCCCCAACGCGGCGGAAACTTTTCGCTTATTCAGAAAGTCATTGACGTCGTGGTGAAGCGCCGGGGCCGCGCGCCGGCGTCCATCGCTTCGGACGGCAGCGAATCGGGCGGTACGGCGGCACTCATGACAGCCTGCGACTGTACCGCTGGCGAACGCACAGCGTCAATGAAAAGAGGGCAGGAGGGTGAGAGGCGTGAGGCGTGAGGCGTGAGGGAGCGGGCGTTTCTTCCTTACGCCTCACGCCTCACGCCTCTCGCCCTCCTACCCTCTGATTTTCCGCCACCACGTCGGCCAGATCCCTAGAAGCATGCCGACGACCAGTCCGCCCCAGTGTGCCGCGTTCGCGATCGGGCCGACGAGGCCGAAGCTGCAGATTACCAGCCAGCCGATCATGTAGCCGGTTTCGTGCTGCGTGACGAAAATCCGCTCGTAAGGCCGGAATTTGCCGCACATCCAGGCGTATCCGAACAACGCACTGACAACGCCGCTCATCCCAAGGAAAAGGCGGTAGTGGTCACCCCACGGGACGGCGACCGTCCAGAGCGCCTGTGCGAGATTGCTCAGAAGCGCGCTGGCGAGAATCAGCAGCAGGAACCGCCCGCCGCCCTTGACCGGCTCGATCCGCCGGCCGAGGTCGACCATCCACATCATGTTGAACAGAACGTGCAAAAAACCGCCGTGCAGCAATGCCGGCGTGAACAGCCGCCAGACTTCCCCGCGGGCAACGCTGTTGAACATCATCCAGCGGCCTGGCTCGGTCTGTTTCGTCCAGTCGTCGAACAGCAACACGCGCTCGGTGCGCTGCGACAGCGTCTCCTGTTGTGAGTCCTCTTTGGGCGGGCGCAGCGAGGTGAAGTGTGTGATGACGAACAACGCCACACACAGCCCGATGATGACCATCGTCACCGGCACGGCGGCAGTGTTCGGGGAGGTGAAAATCGTCGTGCGGACGTCGCGGAAATTCCGCCGGCGTCGCTCGGCCGCCTTGGTTTCCGCCTTGCGGAGCGTGGCGGCCTGGTCGGCGGAATCGAATTTCGCATCGGCGGGGTCGGCCGCGAAGGCGATCAACTCCGCCCGGCCGGCGTCGAGCTGATCGTCGTCCTCCACCCAGATCTGCCATGCCCCATTCGACGACTCATCCGCACGAGCGGCGATGCGGCGAGTCAGCAGGTAATCAACAAACCGCCTGGCGGCCGCTTCGTGGGGCAGGGAACCGATCAAACGCATGTGTCGGAGTGTCGAGTGTCGATTGCCGAATGTCGAGTGAAGAACGGGGCCGAATTTGGAATGGTTAATCGGCGTCGTCGCCGGCTTCGGGCTTGCCGAGTTTCAGGCAGCGGATCGCCATGAACATTGGGATTTCCTTGCGGGACTGGTTCTCCGCCGCCTGCCGCGGGCCGGGGCCACTGGTTTTGTGACTGGGCCATTCTTCGAGGGCGTCAATCAGCAGGCCGCTCTGGCGGGCGGCTTTGACGTAAAGCTCGATCGGCTTGTGGAAGCTCCAGGTGTATTCCGACTCTTTCCGGCCGGGATGGGCGACGATCGGGCTTTTGCGTGGCACGAGGTAACGGTCCACCCGCCGGTACTGCACTTTTTGCGCTTCGTCCCAACCCCAGTGCGATTCTTTGTGCCCGCGAAACGCCGGGTGCATCATGACGACAACGAAGCGCCCGCCGGGCTTCAGGCAGCGGGCGACGCTTTCGAAGACCGGGCGGATCGGGTGAATGTTCTGAATCGCTAAAACGCAGGCGGCGGCGTCGAATGCGTCGGCGGGGAGAAACGAAAGGTCACGCGCGTCGCCGACACGGAAATCGCCGTCGCCTTTTTCTTTTGCGGCGGCGATGAGGTCGCGGGCGGCGTCCACGCCGGTGGCCTTAACGCCACGTTCACCCAGTAGCCGGCAGAGCACGCCTTGCCCGCAGGCGACGTCCAATATTGTCTGTCCGGGTTGCGGATTGAGCAGGCGCATCGTGCCCGGCAGCACGACATGGCGGTGATACTCGGACCCTGCGGCGCCGACGAGTTTGTCGTACCACGCGGCGATCTCGTGCCAGTCGGTCGTTTTCTTGGGCGTCTCTCGGCTCATGGGCGGCCGCAGCGTAACCCCCGGCGGTGCGTGCGGCTACGTCCCGTAATGGCGCACCGCACTTCCATCGCAAGTTCTTGCCCGTAAACGTCGATAGGGGATGCGGGGGTGTCTGCCCGTAGGAGACGCCGTGGTGATCGGTTCGGTTACAACTTTTTCTGCGCCGCGAAAGGCGTGCCGATGAGCACGCCGGCCACGCCCGCAGTCCAGCTCTACGCCGAAGCCCGGCGTCGGTTGAACGCCTCGACCGACCGCATGGTCGCCGTCCTGCTGTTGACCCAATGGGTCGGCACGATCGCCTGGGCGGTCGCGTCGACGCCGCTGGTCATGAACGGCAGTCACGCGACGGTCCACCCGCTCGTCTGGACGGCCGTTCTGCTCGGTGGCGGCATTGCCGTGCCCGTCGCGGTGCTGGCACTCATTCTTCCCGGTCGGCCGGCGGTGCGGTACTTCAACGCGCTCGCCCAGATGCTCGCCAGCTCGCTGTTGATGCACATTTCCGGCGGCGAGACCGAAACGCACTTCCACGCCCTGGGTTCGCTGGCGATCCTCTCGTTTTACCGTGACTGGACCGTCCTCATGCCGGCCTTGGGTTTGCTGATCGCAGACCATCTGGTTCGCGGCATTTATTTGCCGCAATCGATCTACGGCGTAAACCATTTCGACCCGATGCGGTTCTTCCAGCACACCGGCTGGGCGACGTTCGAGGTGATGTTCCTGACGATCAGCTGCGTGCGGGGCCAAAAAGAGATGCGCCGCATCGCCGAGGAAAGCGCCGCACTCCAAGACGCCAAGCAGGCGCCGACGCCGCCAGTGTCGCCAAGAGCGAATTTCTGGCGAACATGAGCCACGAAATCCGCACGCCGATGAACGGCGTGATCGGCATGACCGAATTGCTGCTGGCCACCCCGCTGGACGACCGCCAGCGCAAACAGGCGCAGCTCGTCAAAACGTCGGCCGACAATCTGCTGTCGCTGATCAACGATATTCTCGACTTCGCCAAGATCGAAAGCGGCACCTTCGAACTCCACGCCGAGCCATTCGATCTGGCGCCCGTGGTGGAAGAAGTCATCGAAACCTTCGGCGAGCGTGCCGGGCGGCGTGGCATTGACCTGATCAGCTATGTCGACCCGCGCGTCGGCCGTCGCATTACGGGCGACGCCACGCGGCTGCGCCAAATCCTCATCAACCTTGTCGGCAACGCGCTGAAGTTCACCGAGCGCGGGCAGGTCGTCGTTCGTGTGATGCCCGACGAAATGGGCGCTTCCGCCAGCGGAACGCTCGTCCGATTCGAAGTCGCGGACAGCGGCCGGGGCATCCCGGTAGACCGGCTGGACCGACTGTTCCAGCAATTCAGCCAGGTCGACGCCTCCGCCAAACGTCGCTACGGCGGCACCGGGCTGGGCCTGGCGATCAGCAAGCAATTGTCGCGGATGATGGGCGGCGACATCGGCGTGAAAAGTCGCGAAGGGCAAGGCTCGACGTTCTGGTTCACTGCGCGTTTCGCCGTCGCGGAATCGCGGGCCGAAGCCGCTGCCTGGCCCGCGTCGCCGCCGCCACGGGTATTGATCGCTGACGAAAATCCGGTCCACCTGGCGGTGCTGGCAGAGCAGTTGGCGGCTTCGAAAGTGTCGGCCGACTTGTGCGAGAGCGCGACCGAGGTGCTGTTGAGCCTGGCGTCCGCCGCCGACGCCGGCCGGCCGTATGACGTGCTGATCACCGACACCATTCTCGCCGACACGGACGCCGCGTCGCTGCTGACGCGCATCGAAGAAGAGCCGGCCTTGAAGTTGCCGACGATGGTGATGATCGCTCCGCACGACGCGACGGTCGATCCTGAAGAACTTCGCCGGCTTGGCGTTCAGCCGCTGGCCAAGCCGGTTCGGCAGACGCAGTTGTTCGACTCGATCATGACGGTGCTCGCCCACGCCGCCGCACCGCTGCCGGCCACCACGACCACTGAAAATGCACTGTTCGGCCTGCGCGTGTTGCTGGTCGATGACAACGAAGTGAACCAGATGGTCACCGGCGATCTGCTGCGTCACGCCGGGTGTGATGTCGCCGTCGCCGGCCATGGGGCCGAGGCGTTACAGCGGCTGGAGCGGGACGTGTCGTTCGACCTCGTGCTCATGGACTGCCAGATGCCCGTGATGGACGGCTTCGAGGCGGTCGCGCGGATCGAAGACAAAAAGCGTCACGGCCTGCTGCCGGAGTGGCTGCCCGTGATCGCCCTGACCGCCAACGCGCAAGCCGCCGATCGGGAAAAATGTCTGTCGGCGGGCATGTGCGGGTTCCTGACCAAGCCGATCGATCCGTCCACTTTGGTTCGGACGATCACGCGGCACGTCAAGCCGAAGCCCCGACCGAAACCGCCGGAATCGGCCGTCGCCACGCCGGCCGCTACTGCCGCGCCGCTGAAAATCACTGAGCCGTTCGAAACGCCTGCCGCCACTGCAACCGAGTCGGCCAGTGCGGTTGACGTGCCACAACTCGTCAAGCGTTGCACCGGGCGAGGCGATTTCGCGATTCGCGTGCTGGAAAAATTCGTCAGCCAACTCGACGCGCGTGTGGCGGATGTTGCCGCGGCGGTCGCGTCGGGAGAGGCCGAGGCGTGCCGCAAGTCCGCCCACCAGCTCAAAGGGTCCGCGGCAACTGTCGCGGCGGTCGGGCTGGCGCAGGCGGCGGCGGACCTCGAGGCGCACGCCCTGCAGGGCGCTTTGGACCAAACCATGTCCGCGGTCGAAGAACTCCGTAAAAAAGCACAGGAATGTGTCGCAGATTTACCCCGTGTTCGGGATATGCTGATTAAGTCGGCTGCATGAAGGGTCGATGAGACTGGTGTACGGGCATCTCCTTAATCGGTAATGCAATGACGCCACCAGTGACCCGAGTCCTCATCGCCGAAGACGACGCCATCGCGGCAGAAATGCTCGCGGAATTGCTGTCGGGCTACGGCTATTCGGTCACGGTCGCCAATGACGGCGAAGAAGCGCTCGAACTCATGCGTCGCAGCCCGTTCCCGCTGGTCATCAGCGACTGGGACATGCCCGGCCTGAGTGGCGAAGACCTTTGCCGCGAAATCCGCCACGGCGAGTGGGGGATGTACGTCTACTTCATCCTCCTTAGTGGCCGGGACGACCGCCAGAGCAATTTGCGCGGTTTCGATAGCGGTGCCGACGACTTCATCGCCAAGCCGTTCGACCCCGACGAAGTGCTGGCCCGCTTGCGGGTGGCGCAGCGGATTCTTCAGCTCGAAACCCACGACGTCACGATCTTCGCCCTGGCCAAGCTGGCCGAGAGTCGCGACCACGACACCGGCAAGCACCTTGAGCGCGTGCAGGCGTACTGCCAGGTGCTCGGCGACCGGATGCTGAAGATCGGCGACTGGCCGGAGGTGAACGCCGCCTGGGTTCGCCTGCTGTTCCAGACTTCGCCGCTGCACGATATCGGCAAGGTGAGCATTCCCGACGCGATTCTTCTGAAACCCGGCAAGCTCAGTCCGGGCGAGTTCGATGTGATGAAAACGCACACGACGCACGGCGCGAACACCCTCGCCGCCGCCGCCGAGCAACGCCCGGCCGCCTACCTGGAAATGGCCCGGCAGATCGCCCTGAGCCATCACGAGAAATGGGACGGCAGCGGCTACCCGCAGGCGTTGGCCGGGGAAGAAATCCCGCTCGCCGCCCGTGTCGTCGCCGTCGCCGACGTTTACGACGCCCTCACCAGCCGCCGGCTGTACAAAGACGCCTTCAGTCACGAACAGGCCAAGCAGATCATCCTCGACGGGGCGGGCAAACACTTCGACCCGGACATCGTCGAAGTCTTCCGCGAAGCGGAGCTCCAATTCCTCTCCATCCGCGCCCGCCTGAGCGAACACCACCTGGCCCTGGCGGCTTAGATCGTCCGTTTCCCGCTCGCGACAATTACTACCACCGGCCGGCCGTGTTTTCTGCAAGGGAAAGGCATTGCGATTGTAATTCCATATAATTTTTGTAGTATTGATATGGAATTGATCGAGGTGCCGCTTCATGGGAACGAATCTTTCTGCCGACGGGTTGTTGCCGCCCGACGCTCAGCGGCGTCGGTTGGTACTCTTTCTGGCACAGAATGTCGCCGAGCTCCGGCAAAAAGCGGGGCTCACCCAATTGCAGTTGGCGGTCGCGGCGGACTTGTCGCGGGCGACGGTGCATTTGATCGAAGCCGGGGCGTGCGACCCGCGGCTATCGACGGTCACCAGCCTCGCCGACGCCCTCGGCCGAAACGCCCTGAGCCTCTTCGCCGACCCCCGCGCTCAGGCCGGGCTCGATCCCCTATAGGAATCCGTGCGGGAACAACAGAAAGTTGCTACACTCTCGCGCCGGGGCTCAACCCAACCGCCGCCCCGGCCAGCGACTGTTGTGGCACCATGAAAAACGACAATTTGCACGGCCTTCCGCCCGCCCAGGGCCTTTACGATCCGCAGTTCGAACGCGACGCCTGTGGCGTCGGGTTTATTGCCTCGATCAAGGGTAAAGCCTCGCACAAACTCGTCGGCCAGGCCCTGGACATCCTGGAAAACATGGAGCACCGCGGTGCCGTCGGCTGTGAGCCCGATTCGGGCGACGGCTGCGGCATCCTGACAGGCACGCCCGACAAGTTCTTCCGCCGGGAAACCAAGAAGCTCGGCATCAAGCTCCCCAAGGCCGGCGACTACGCCGTCGCCATGGTCTTTTTCCCCAAAGACCTCGTCGCCCGCCAGGCGTGTGAAGCCCGGCTGGAAGAAGTCGTCGACGAGTACGGCATGGTCCTGCTCGGCTGGCGCGACGTGCCGGTCAACACCAAGCTGCTCGGCCCGACGCCCGGCGCCACCGAGCCGCGCATCCGCCAGGCCTTCATCGGCATGGGCGAGAACTTCTACAACCGCGAAGACTTCAACCGCCGCCTGTACCTCGTCCGCCAGCGTGTGGAGAACGAGATCGAGTTCGGCGAAGACTTCCCGGCGATCGCCCGCAGCGAGTTTTACATCTGCCTGTTGTCGACCAATCGCATGGTCTACAAGGGCATGCTCACGCCGCCGCAGGTCCGGGCTTACTTCCCGGACCTCAGCGACCCGGACTACGAGAGCCAATACGCCATCGTTCACAGCCGTTTCAGCACGAACACCTTCCCGAGCTGGCAGCTGGCGCACCCGTACCGCTACCTGGCCCATAACGGCGAAATCAACACGCTGCGTGGCAACCGCAACTGGATGCGCGCCCGCTACGGCACGCTTCATTCGGACGTCTTCGGCGACGAGCTGAACAAGATGTTCCCGATCCTGACCACCACCGGTTCGGACTCGGCTACACTCGATAACGCCTTGCAGTTCCTCACCGTCAACGGCCGCCAGGTCGAGCACGCGATGATGATGCTCGTCCCCGAAGCCTGGCAGAACAACGCGCTGATGGACCCGGACCTCAAGGCGTTCTACGAATACCACGCGTGCCTCATGGAACCGTGGGACGGCCCGGCGAATATCGCGTTCTGCAACGGCGAGAAGATCGGCGCGATCCTCGACCGCAACGGCCTGCGCCCGAGCCGCTATTTCATCACCAAGGACGACCACGTCATCATGTCCTCCGAGGCCGGCACGCTGCCGACCGAACCGAAGAACGTCGCCCGCAAATGGCGGCTTCAGCCAGGCAAAATCTTCCTGATCGACTTCAAAAAGCAACGCATCATCGACGACAGCGAAGTCAAAGGAAACCTCGTCGACAGCCGCCCGTGGAAACGCTGGCTGGACGAAAATCTGGTCGAGCTGGAGAGTCTGCCGGACGCGACCGTCGAAGGCGGTCATTCTTCGACAGTCGACAATCAACAATCGACCGTCGACTTACTCTCCCTTCAACACGCCTTCGGCTATACGAACGAAGACCTGCGCCTGCTCGTTACGCCCATGGCCGCCACCGGCGCTGAGGCCGTTGGCAGCATGGGCACCGACACGCCGCTGGCTTGTCTTTCGGACAAGCCGCAACTGCTCTTCAGCTACTTTAAGCAACTGTTCGCTCAGGTGACGAACCCGCCGCTCGATGCGATTCGTGAAGAGTTGGTGACGAGCCTGATCACCTACATCGGCCGCGGTGGCAACCTGCTGACCGAAGAGCCCGGCCACGCCAAGCTGATCAAGCTCAAGACGCCGATCATCACCAACGCCGAACTTGCCAAGCTCGCATCGCTCGACAACGAAGACCACAAGGCCGCGACCTTGTCGATGCTCTTCGACGTCGCCGACAACGAGGCCGGCCTGGCCGCCGCCGTCGACAAGCTCTGCGAAGCGGCCGTCACGCAGGTCAAAGAGAACAACGTCTCGATCGTCATCCTCAGCGACCGCGGCGTTGACCGTGAGCACGCCGCCATCCCGTCGCTGCTGGCGATGAACGCGGTGCACCACGCCCTGATCCTGCGCCGGCGTCCGCGCCGGCCTCGCGGTGGTGATCGAAACCGCCGAGGCCCGCGAAGTGCACCACTTCTGCCTGCTCGTCGGCTACGGCGCGAGCGCGGTGAACCCGTACCTCGCTCTGGACAGCATCGAAGACCTCGCCGCCGACGGCCTGCTGCCGGCCGACCTCACCGTCGAGAAGGTGCAGAAGAACTTCATCAAGGCGTCGAACAAAGGCATCCTGAAGGTCGCCAGCAAGATGGGCATTGCCACGGTGCAGAGCTACCGCGGCGCGCAAATCTTCGAAGCCGTCGGCTTGTCGAAGGAACTGGTCGAGACGCACTTCGTCGGCACGCCGAGCCGTATTCAGGGCGTCGATTTGGACATCATCGCGACTGAAACGCTCATGCGGCACCGCCGGGCGTTCCCGCCGATCACCGAAGAAGTCGATTACCTCGACGCCGGCGGCAATTACCAGTACCGCCGGCAGGGCGAGTACCACCAGTGGAACCCCGACACCGTCGCCAAGCTGCAGCACGCCGTCCGCGTCGACAGCTTCAAGACGTACCTCGAATACGCCAAGGCGCTCAACGACGAAGCCAGGAACCGCTGCACGCTCCGCGGCATGCTCAAGCTCAAGCCGCTGAACCAGCCGATCCCGATCGAAGAAGTCGAGTCGGCGAAGGACATCGTCAAGCGGTTCTGCACCGGCGCGATGAGCTTCGGCAGCATCAGCCGCGAGTCGCACGAGACGCTGGCCGTCGCGATGAACACCATCGGCGGCCGCAGCAACACCGGCGAAGGCGGCGAAGACCCCGAACGCTTCCTCGACAACCGCCGCTCGGCCATCAAGCAGATCGCCAGCGGCCGCTTCGGCGTCACCACCGAGTACCTCGTCAACGCCGACGAACTGCAGATCAAAATGGCCCAGGGTGCCAAGCCCGGTGAGGGCGGTGCGCTGACCGGTAACAAGGTCGACGACTACGTCGGCAAGCTCCGCCACAGCACGCCGGGCGTGGGCCTGATCAGCCCGCCGCCGCACCACGACATCTATTCGATCGAAGACCTCGCCCAGCTCATTCACGACCTCAAAAACGTGAACAGCTCAGCCCGCATCAGCGTGAAGCTGGTGAGCGAAGTTGGCGTTGGCACGATCGCGGCGGGCGTCGCCAAGGCGAAGGCGGATCACATCCTGATCAGCGGCGACGGCGGCGGCACGGGGAACTGCGCCGCAATCGTCGATCAAATACTGCGGCCTGCCGTGGGAGCTCGGCCTGGCCGAGACGCAGCAGGTGCTGATCATGAACGGCCTGCGTGGCCGCGTGACCGTCCAAGCCGACGGCCAGATGAAGACCGGCCGCGATGCCGTCATCGCCGCACTGCTGGGCGCCGAAGAAGTCGGCTTCAGCACGGCCCCGCTCATCGCGGCCGGCTGCATCATGATGCGCGTCTGCCACCTCAACACCTGCCCGGTCGGCATCGCGACGCAGGACCCGGAACTCCGCAAGAAGTTCCAGGGCAAGCCCGAGCACATCATCAACTACATGTTCTTCGTCGCCGAGGAAGCCCGCCAACTCATGGCGGAACTCGGCTTCCGGACGTGGCAGGAAATGGTCGGCCGCGCCGACTGCCTGGAATTCGATGACGTCAGCGACCACTGGAAGGCCCGGCTCATCGACCTGTCGCCGATCCTCTACATGCCCGAACCCCGCAAGGGCGACGCCCGCGTGCGGATCGAAGCCCAAGACCACGGCCTGGCCCGGGCATCGACCAGAAGCTCCTCGAAATCGCCAAGCCCGCCATCGACAACGGCACGAAGGTGGTCGCCGAACTGCCCATCCGCAACATCAACCGCACCGTCGGCACAATGCTCAGCGGCGCGATCGCCAAGAAGTACGGCATCAAGGGCCTGCCCGACGACACCATCCACCTGAAGCTCACCGGCACCGTCGGCCAAAGCTTCGGCGCCTTCCTGATGAAGGGCGTGACCATGGAAGTCGAAGGCGAAGCCAATGACTACGTCGGCAAGGGCATCTGCGGCGGCCGCATCGTCGTCTATCCGCCGAAGGATTCGTCCTTCAAAGCGGAAGAAAACATCATCGCCGGTAACACGATCGGCTACGGCGGCATCGCGGGCGAGATCTTCCTCCGCGGCGTCGCGGGCGAACGCTTCTGCGTCCGCAACAGCGGCGCGAGTGCGGTCGTCGAAGGCGTCGGTGACCATGGCTGTGAGTACATGACCGGCGGCACCGTCGTCATCCTCGGCCAGACCGGCCGAAACTTCGCGGCCGGCATGAGCGGTGGCGTCGCGTACGTCTACGACGGCCTCGGCGAGTTCCCCAAGCTCTGCAACATGGAAATGGTCGAGCTCGAACAAGTGACCGAGCCCGAAGACCTCGCCACGCTCCGCGGCCTGGTCACCAAACACTTCGAAGCCACCGGCAGCGCCCGCGCCAAGGCCATCCTCGATGACTTTGAGAAGGAAGTCCGCTGGTTCGTGAAGGTCATGCCGACCGATTACCGCCGAGTCCTCGAAGCCCGCAAGGCCAAGGCGCTGGCGAAGTAAGCGGGCCTCGTTTTTGATCCAGTGGAAACACCGGCGTGCGAATTCACGCCGGTGTTTCCGTTTACATCGCTGTTACATCTTGATCCTTCAACGCTGGCGGTTCCAATGCGTCGTACGTCCCAAGGAGGATCAGTTATGCTGCGACGTCTTTTCGGTCTGTTTCTGGTGATGACGATGCCCACCCTCGCCCTGGCCGCCGATGGCGGTTACCTGTTCGTGACCTTCAAAGGCGAGCAGTCGCCGATGACCGAGCAGATCTATTTCGTCACCAGCCGTGACGGCAAGAACTGGACGAACCTCAACGCCGGTAAGCCCGTGCTCGTCAGCCAGCTTGGCGAGAAGGGCGTGCGTGACCCGTTCCTGCTCCGGTCGCACGACGGCAAGAAGTTTTTCCTCATCGCGACCGACCTGTCGATCAACCTCAATCACAACTGGGGCCGCGCGGTGACCAAGGGCAGCCAGTCGATCGTGATCTGGGAATCGGAAGATCTCGTGAAATGGTCCGAGCCGCGGCTGGTGAAAGTCGCCGCCGACGACGCCGGCTGCACCTGGGCGCCTGAAGCCGTCTACGACGAAGAAAAGCAGGATTATCTCGTCTTCTGGGCCAGCAAAACCAAGCGCGACGATTTTAAGAAGCACCGCATCTGGGCGGCCCGTACGAAGGACTTCAAAACCTTCTCCGAGCCTTTCATTTACATCGACAACCCGGTCGACGTGATCGACACCGACATCGTCTTCGAAAACGGCAAGTATTACCGCTTCTCCAAGGACGAAAAGTTCAAAGCCATCACCATGGAGACGAGCGAAAAGCTTGAAGGCCCGTGGACCGATGTGCCGAACTTCACCCTCGCCAAGCTGCAAGGCTATGAAGGCCCCGCCTGCTACCGGCTGAGCAGCGCCGAGCCCGGCAAGCCGGCGACGTGGTGCCTGCTGCTCGATCACTACAGCAAAGGCGAAGGGTACAAGCCGTTCCTGACGACCGATCTGTCCGCCGGCCAGTTCAAGCCGGCACCGGACTTCAAATTCCCGTTCAAACTCCGCCACGGCTCGATCCTGCCCGTGTCGGCAGAAGAACTGACGAAACTGGAAGCGGCGTATAGGAAATGAATCTCAAAGCCGCAGATGAACGCCGATGGACGCAGATGAAAATGATTGATCTGCGTCCATCGGCGTTCATCTGCGGCTAGAAAACTTACTCCGCCTTCACCGTCGGCACGTCGACGACATGCTCGGCGACGAACCAGACCTGCGTTTCCATGGTCGGGATCAGCTTGCTGGCCATCAGGTCATTGGTGCCGTGGTCGTTGTTCTCGTCGGCCTGGTCGACGAGAACGCGGGCTTCCTTGATGATGACTTCGTGGGCTTCGAGCAGGCGGTCGATCTGCACCGGCAACTCTTCGCGGCCACGGGGCGGGCGTTCGATCTTCGTGACTTCCGCCACGTCCGCCGCCATCGCGATCGCCACGCCGCCAAGGATCTGTACGCGCTCGGCAATCTGGTCGATCAATTCGTCGATCTCCTCGGCATGTTTATCGAATAGCAGATGCAGCGAGTAAAACGTGTGGCCCGCCACCTGCCAGTGGTGCTTTTTGTACAGGTCACGCAGCGACATGACGTCGGCGAGAACCTGGTTCAGGCTGGCGGCATTGTTCTCGCGGGCGGTTTCGTCCAAGCCGATCGGCATGTGAACGACTTTGCCGTACTCCTGCAGAATTTTGCCCCGCTGGCCGAGGATGGGGGTCGGGTCGAGGCGTGTGGATTTTTTGGCGGCCTTGGTGGCTTTTCCGTTTTTCATCGTGTCTCCGGCGCAATCTTAGGCTTGATTCGCTTGGCGGGCGAGCGGTTTGCCGCGATCATTCGCAGCCTTGAGCCAGTCGTCGTCATCGTCGTCTCCCGGGTTGGTGTACCGCGCGTCATCGCACCAGGCGCAACTCGTCTCTCGGCTTGGTGTTGTCGGATATCTGCGGTTTCGGCTGCACCAGCTCCGCAGCCGCAAGGGCGGCCGAGGGTTCGTCTCAAAACTCTCAGCCAAGTCGGCGCGGTACGCCGTTTACGCCCGTGGCCGATCGAGCGACTTCGACGCCTTCAACGACATTTTCGTCCACGGCCAGTACGACCTGCCGCTCGACGAGCCGGCATGGTTTGTGGATTGCGGCGCGAACACCGGTTTCGCCACCTGCCTGATGCTCAGCCGTTTCCCGAATTGCCGGGCGCTGGCTATCGAAGCCGAGGGCGATAATTTCAGGATGTTGCAGCGGAACCTCAAGCCGTTCGGCGACCGCGCGATCGCCATGCACGCGGCGGTCTGGTCGCATCAGACGCAGCTGGCGATTTCGACGGACGTGTATCGCGACGGCCGAGATTGGTCGCGGCAGGTCGGGCCGGTGACTGCCGGGCAGCCGACCGTGCCGGCGTTCGACGTGCCGACGCTCTTCGCTCGGCACGGCGTGAGCGGTCGGGTGCTGGTGAAGATGGACATCGAAGGCGCCGAAGCCGTCGTCCTGCAGAACGGCCCGCTCGATTGGCTGGACGCCGTCGACACGCTCCTGATCGAACTGCACGACGACACCGTCTTCGGCAGCGGCACGGCGTCGCTCAAGCAAGCCATGGCCGGCCGGCCGTTCGAGGTCAGCACGAACGGCGAAACGACGGTCTGTCGGCGGCGGCGTTAATGCGATCGACGCTGGCGGCGAAGCAAGCCCGCGGCGGCGAACGCGGCCGTCGCCAGCAGTGACGGTTCGGGAATCGCACGCAAACCGACGGCGGTGACGAGCTGGGCGATCTGGGCACGCGGGGCGGCACCTTCGAAACCGCTGAGGCTGAACTCCCGCGGGCCGATGCGGTCGATGTTCGGCAGGTCGATCGCGCCGGTGCCCATGATCGGCGGCAGGTTCGTGCCGCCGAGCGCGCCGCTGGGCTGAAGACTGTTCGCCTTGCTGATGTGGCTGAGCGAGAGGTTGTGCCCGATCTCGTGCGCCAGCGTGCCGGCGATGGCATACTGGCTGTAGGTGAGGCTGCCGCTGGTGAGTGCGTTGGTCGGCGACAGGCCGCCGATGCCGTTGATCGTGCCGGAAAAGATCGAGCAGGTCGTTTGTCCGTTGCCCGCCCAGCCGTGCGCGCCGGCGGCGTTGCGGACCTGGTTTTGCCCCGCCACGCCGAGCAGGCCGCTGCCGGTAAGGTCATTGCCGATCTGAGCGTAGTAGTATTCCGGATCGCCGTTGCCCGGTGCCGTGCCGATATCGCCGAGGACGAAATTGATATTCAGCTGAAAGCCGGCCGGGATCGGGCTGCTGGGCAGGGTCGCCTGGGTGGGGATGTTGAAATAGTCGTCTTTGAGCGTTTGCAAAACTGCGGAGTCGAGGGCGTTTTGCTGTGCAGCGGTATTAAACCCGAAGCCGGCGTAGTTGAACGCGCCGACGCTGTAGCCGTTCGAATCAGTGGTATTGCCTTGCGCGGCCGACTTCATGTCGACCACGATCGTTAACGCCGACGCCTGACTGGCCGTCAGCGCGAGTGCGGCGAAGCCCGCCAGGGACTTGGCGCCTGTTCGCATTGCATGTCTCCCCGACAACGTGACCGGCAAACATAGCCGCGCCAACACGGGAGAAACAATTAGGGGATGCACCCAGTCGGCCTCGCGGGCTGGGGCGTAAGCATACGAGGCGGCCGATCATCAGCCGTTCGCGACTTGGCCGCTCGTGCGTTGCAGCGCCAGGTCGTGGGCCTGATGGTAGTACTTGCTGAGCTGTTCCCAGTCGAACTGGTCGCTGAAGCTTTCCGTGCGGTTGCGCAACTCGATGCGCTGCCGGCGGTTAAGCGTGGCGAAGTACATCATGTAATCGCACAGCTCGTCGGCGGCTTGTTCGAAGCTCTTGTTGCGGCGGTGGACGACCGTGATGCCGTGCTCATGCGGGCGGTCGACGTGCTGCTTCACGTAACTGCCGAAGCCGGCCAAATCGGTGGTGACGGCGGGTACGCCGCTGGCGATGCATTCCATTGGCGTGTAGCCCCAAGGCTCGTAGTAGCTCGGGAAGACGCCCAGGTGACAGCCGCGGACGAACTGCTCGTAATCCAGCCCGATCAGCGGCGACGTGGCCGTGACGAATTGCGGGTGGAAGACGACTTTGACCGGGTCATCGGCGGCATTGAGCAGGCCGCGGTGCCGCAGGTGACGCAGTGTCGGGTCGTTGGCGTCGTCCCACAGGTCGTGCGTGGTGATCAACGGCTGGCGGTAGGTCCGCATCGCGTGCGTGAAACGCTTGAGGCGGATGCTGGCCTCTTCATCGATCAGATCGCCACGCTGCAACTCGCGGCCGGTGGCACTGGCCATGAAAATCCGCTTGCCGATGCTTTCCTGCAGGCTTTCGCAGTAGTGCTGCAGTTCGCTCATCCGCGCCTGGCCGGCGAGGGCGTCGACGTTGATGTTCTTAACCGCCGCCTTGGCGATGACGAAGCTGACGATCGTCGGCGGGTTTTCCATCTGCTTCAGCCGCTGGTTCAGGCGGTAAAGCGCTTCGAGGTAAACGTCGATGCCCTTGTTCTTGTACTCGTATCGGCCGCTCGTGAAGAAGTAGAGCGTGCGATCCAAATCGAACGAATAGCTCGGGAAAAAGTGCCCGATCGTGAACTTGTGCAGCACGCTTTTGACGGCGTTGTGGTGGTGCTGGAACTCGTGCGGGGCTTCGAACCGCGTGATGTCCAAACCGTTCGGCACGATGACGTCCGCACGCCGGCCGAGCAGGTTCTGGGCCTCAACGCCGGTGATTTCGCTCACCGTCGTGAAGACCGTGCAGCTGTGCGTGGCGGCCTTTTCGATCAGGTGCTTCGGCAGGATCTGATACTTGGCGGCTTCCTTGTCGGCGTCGAAATAGCCGAGGTGGTCGTAGAAGTACGGGTTATCGCCCGCCAGGTACCGGCCGAGCAGGGTGGCGTGCGTGGTGAAGACCGTGGTGATCGGCAGCTGCGCGTGCGCGATGCGCGGCAGGGCGACGCCGGCCATCCACTCGTGGAAATGCGCCAACACCTTTTGGCCGGGCGCTTTTTCCGTCAGCAGCCGAAAGAATTCTGCGACTAAGAAGCCGAAGGCGACGGTGTCATTGACCTCCATCTCATCCCCGGTCTGGATGTGATGGTCGGCGTTCATCAGGTATTTGAATTCGCCCAGGCGGTGCAGGGCGGCGCGGTAGTCCAGCAGAATGACCCGCGGCCGGCCGGGCACCAGCCAGCGGCCGTAGTGGCAAGGGACGCCTTGCTGGCGCAGGGCGTCGAGCGTTTCGCGAATCAGGCCTTCGGTCGGCAGTTCTTCGAATTCGCCGGCGGCGGTGTTCGGATTGTACGGGCCGACGAGCACGTAACGGTCGCCCCAGCGTTCCTGCATGGCGCGGGCTTTGGTGCGGAGCACCGTATAAATCCCGCCGAGCTGCCAGCAGACTTCCCAGCCGACTTCAAAG
Organism: Tepidisphaeraceae bacterium; assembly: GCA_049840775.1. GTDB lineage: Bacteria > Planctomycetota > Phycisphaerae > Tepidisphaerales > Tepidisphaeraceae > RYN-431. The sequence continues at coordinate 570,327 of JASGJJ010000001.1, read as the reverse complement.
AACAACGCCGGCCGCACGCTGTAATCAATATTCGCGGGCGGCACGCGGTCTTCATGGCCCGTGCCGTTACGCGGGTAATCCGACGGCATGCCGGGCGCACCACGATCAACGCTGGCCGGATTCTTGCGGGTACGGGCGGGCGGCGGGACAGACGAATCGCGTTTGTGTGTTGGTATGAATTGACCCGACATGTCCCGGGTGCTCCGAAGAAAGGCCTGCTTCCGACACGATCCGACCGTCGCGCCAGCGATCGGCCTCCAAGTATAGCAAGCTTCGGCACTTTTCCCGCGGCGGAAGTTCCCGAAATTCGTTACGAAAACGCCCGATAAACCGCCATTCCCGGGGATGAATCGGATTTAACCTCGCCGCCGCTCGTTTAGCCGCTTCGCTTGCGAAGTGCAGGAATGCAACGAGATCGCTGAAAACGCGCTTCGCAAGCGAAGCGGCTAAATGTTACTGGAAAATCGGGGTTCAGGCGGTCGCGACCACGGCGAACAGGCTCGGGCCCTTGGCGGCGGGCTCGGGCGGCTGCATGGCGGCGGGACCGGGCTTGAAGCCCGCGAAGGTGAGGTCGCGCGTCACCACCGCCGGGTCATAGCCGAGCCGGGTTTGGCCGGTCAGGCGGCGGAAATCATCGCGGTCGTGGGTCAGCACGTCGACGATCAGCAACCGCCCGCCGGGCTTAAGTACCCGCCGGGCCTCGGCTAAGGCGGCGGGGGCGTCGGGCGTGTAGGAGAGCGACAGAATCATCAACGCCGCGTCCGCCGACGCATCCGCCAGCGGCAAAGCGGTGAGGTTACCCGGCAGCAGCGTGACGTTCTGAACCCCTTCCAGCCGGGCGGCGGCGGCGGCGAGCATTTCGTGGCTGTTGTCGATGCCGATCGCGTTTTTTACGTGCCCCGCCAACGCCGCCAGTGTGCTGCCCGTGCCGCACCCGAGGTCGATGACTGTCATCGCCGGGTCCAGCAAGGCCAGCAGGGCGAATGCGGTGAACCGCGGGCCGAAGAGGTCGTTGCGCAGTCGGTCCCAGTCGCGGGCGACGCCGGCGAAGAAGGGGCGGCTGTCGCGGGCGGCGCGGACGGCGGCTAAGCGCAGGCGGTCCTGGGCGGCGGCGGGCTGGCCGTCGGTCTGGTCGCGGGCGACGTGCCAGAGCTGGCGCGCATCGGCCTCTAAGTCCTGGCCTAGCATGCGGTAAAGCTGGCTCGTCCCTTCCCGCCGCGACACCAGCCAGCCCTGATCCACGAGCTGCTTGAGGTGCCGGCTGACCGTCGATTGCGGCAGTTGCACCACATCGGCGAGGTCACTGACGGCCAATTCCTCGTCCTGCAGCAGCCGCAGAATGCGCAGCCGGGTCGGGTCGGCCAGGGCGGACAGGCGGGCGACGAGCGTGGCGGTGGGGTCTTTCATCCGTGTTTCCGGATGAATGTAACACATGGCCGGTCAAGTTGATCGGTCGATTTGTCGCCGCCCGCCAAACCGATTTTCCCGCCGCCCCGGATTTCCCAACCCATTTTCGGCCGCGGCGGTAGACTGAGTCCTCAGCCTGACGTTCTCGTCCGTTCTTTGACCTCCTGTTGCCGTGTTGCCCGCCCGACTTTTGGCCTTCGTCCCCGGTCCGGCGGGCGGAGGAGACGATCGATTTATGGAACGCCTGCACGTGAAGTATTTGCTCGCCGGCGGCGGAGTCGCATCGGCGGCGGCGGCGGAAGCGATCCGCGAACTCGACCGCACCGAACCCGTCCTCCTTGTCGCCCAGGAGATCAGTCGCCCCTACGATCGTGGTCCGCTCAGCAAGGCGTACCTGCGGCGCGAGACCGACAAGCCCCGGCTCGTCACCCGGTCGCCGGCCTGGTTCTCACACAACGCCGTCGCCCTCAAGACCGGGCGGCGACTGGTACAATTAAACACCGCCCGCACCGCAGCACACCTGGACGACGGCACGGAAGTGCTGTTCGACCGCCTGCTGCTGGCGACCGGGCATACGCCCAAGCCGCTGGACATTCCCGGCGGCACGCTGGCGAACGCGTTCCACCTCAAGACCATCGCCGACGCCGACCGCCTGCACCACGCCATCGAAATCAGCCGCACCGCCGGGCATAACCGCGCGACCGTCATCGGCGCCGGGCTGCTGGGCGTGGAAGTGGCGGCGTCGCTGGCGCAGATCGGCATGCACGTCGACCTGGTGCAGAGCGGGCAAACGGTTTGGCCCAAACTTGTGGGCGAGCAGGCCGGGCGGTTTCTCGGGCGGCGATTGCAGCGGTCGGGCGTTAAAATTCTCGCCGGCCGACGCGCAACGCGCCTTGAAGGCGACGGCCGCGTGCAGCGGGTGATTCTCGACGACGACTCGGTCGTTCCCGCCGATTTTGTCGTCGCGGCGGTGGGCACGCGGTTCGGCCGCGAGCTGCTCCGCAACACGCCGATCGCCGCCGAGCACGCCATCCTCACCGACGCCGCCGGCCGCACGAACGTGCCCAACGTCTACGCCGCCGGCGATTGCGCCGCCGTCTTCGACGGCCGTTTCGGCAAGCACCGTATTGCCAGCCACTGGGAGCACGCCCGCGTCACCGGTCGCATCTGTGGATTGAACATGGCGGGCGGGCGGGCGGCGTATGACAGCGTCACGCATTTTACGAGTGAAGTCGCCGGGCTCACGGTTCATGTCTGGGGCGAGGCGCGTTTCGTCGACCATCGCTTGCTGCGCGGCAACGCGCTGAGCGACGACGGCCACTTCGCCGAGATCGGCGTCGCCGCCGACGGCCGCGTCTGCCAGGTCATCGCCGTAGGCCGGGAAAACGAGCACGACGCCTTCCGCCGCCTCGTCGAAGACCGCACACAAACCACAGACGCAGCCGAAGCGATCAAAGACCCGACGGTGAGTCTCTGGTAAGCGCGAAAAAATCTGAATGGCGAAGAAGATCGTCGATTGTTGAATGTCGATTGTCGAAAATGCGGCACCTTTTTTTTCGACAATCGACAATCGACATTCAACAATCGATTTTCGCCATTACCGATCGACGACCAGCACTTTGCGCAGGCGGTTGAAGTCGGTGGTCGGCGTGAGTTCGATGACGGCGTGGCCGGCGTCGGTGGCGGGGAGGGTGATCTTGCTCACCCGGCCGAGGCGGATGGCTTTGACGCTCAGCGGCATCGACGGGTCGTCCAGCAGCGCCCAATCGCCGACCGCGAAACCGCCGGCCTGAACGGCGGCGCGGACGTCGCGCGCCGGGATGCCACGCACGACCATGAGGTTCGGGCCGGCGCCTTCCACCAGCGGCGGTGGCAGGCGGAGCGTGCGGCCGCGGACGGCACCGTCGTCGGTGGTTTCGAACCGAACGAAGCGGGCGACGAGCTTGGATTCCGGGTCGGTCGCCAGGAGTACCCGCGCGGTGGCCCCGCCGGCGGCGACGCCGTAGATCTGCCCCACGAAGCCGGCCGGGTGAATCACGGGCAATCGCTCGCGGACGTTCTTCACACTGGCGGCACTGATCTGCAGCGTCTGGCGGTTGGTGGCCGACCCGCCCTGCACCGCGGCCGGGTGAACCCGACGCTGCAGATCGGCGTCCAGATCACGGTACTGCGCCGAAAGCTGTTTCAGGTCGTCGAACTGCGCCCGCAAGTTTTCCAACTGCGTGATCAGCACGGCGTTCTGCCGATAGACCTCCGCGGCATTTCGCGGCTTGTTCGGCGACAGCGGATCGACTTCGACTGTCGGCGACACGCGATCGCCCGCCCACCGCCCGATCATCCGCACCGGTCCCGCGACGGGCACGAATAACAGCTGCGACGCCTCCCGCACCCCATTGGCGCCGGCGGCAACGTCAACGCGCACAACGCGGCCATGACGACGAAGAGGAATTGGACGAACGGGGAACGCATGCGGAAAATGTCGAGTGTCGAATGCCAAATGTCGAGTGAATGAAAACAAGCGGTGACAGCTTCTGCCGACGATACGAGTCGTCACGCGTCACAGGCCTTCATTCGACATTCGACACTCCACACTCGACATTGTTTACATGTCGTCCTGGTCGGACTCCATGGTTTCTTTCCAGAGCTCGAGGTTTTCGAGGTAGACGGCGGTGCCTCGGGCGACACAGGTGAGCGGGTCTTCGGCGAGGCGGCATTCGAGGCCGGTGGCGTTGCCGATGACCGTCGTCAGGCCCCGCAGCATGCTGCTGCCGCCCGCCATGGTGATGCCGTTGTCCACCAAGTCGGCGGCGAGTTCGGGCTCGGCCATTTCCAGGACGTGGCTGACGGCTTCGACGATGCTGCTGACCGGCTCGTGGAGGGCTTCGCGGATTTCGCTGGCGGTGATCGTCATGCGGCGCGGGTGCCCGCTGATCATGTCACGGCCTTTGACTTCCATGCTCGGCTCGGAGCCTTCCGGGAACGGGCTCGCCGAGCCGATTTCGATCTTGATGCGCTCGGCCATCTGTTCACCGATGGCCATGTTGTACGTGCGCTTCATGTGGCTGATGATCGCTTCGTCAAAATCATCGCCCGCCACGCGAACGCTGTCGCAGACGCTGATATCGGCCAGCGAAATGATGGCGACTTCCGTCGTGCCGCCGCCGATGTCGACGATCATGCTGGCGGTCGGTTCGGTGACGGGCAGGCCCGCGCCGATGGCGGCGGCCATGGGTTCTTCGACGAGGAAGACGCGGCGGGCGCCGGCGCGCTCGGCGGACTGGATGACGGCCTGTTTTTCCACGCCCGTGATGCCGCTGGGCACGGCGATGACGACGCGCGGGGCGGTGAAGCGTTTATTGCCCGTCGCGCGGCGGATGAAGTACCGCAGCATGGCTTCGGTGATGTTGAAGTCGGAGATGACGCCGTCTTTCATCGGCCGCACGGCTTTGATGCTGCCGGGCGTCTTGCCGAGCATTTCCTTGGCGACCAGCCCCACCGCCATGCCGTTCTGCATGACTTTACGGGTATTGGCGTTGACGGCGACGACCGAGGGCTCGTTGAGCACGATGCCTTGGCCGCGGATGGAGACCAGCGTGTTGCATGTCCCCAGGTCGATACCGAGATCGACGCTGAACATGCCGAGCAACTTTTCCAAAAACACGCGAAAGGCTCCTTGCTGATCGGTGGCAATTCCGCCGCGGCGGGCGTTGATCCGTAAGGGTATCGCGGGCCGGAAAATGACGCAAACCGCGGACGGGACGTCGTCAGGCCGACCGGGTAGAGTCGCGTCCATGTCTACGCAGCGGCTTGAGGCGTTCAGTGACGGCGTGATCGCCATCATCATTACGATCATGGTGTTGGAGTTGAAGGTGCCGCACGAGCCGTCTTGGCACGCGCTCAAGGAACTGCTGCCGATTTTCCTGAGTTACCTGTTGTCGTTCATTTATGTCGGGATTTACTGGAATAATCACCACCACCTGATGCACCTGACGCCTCGGGTGACGGGCGGGATTCTCTGGGCGAACCTGCACCTGCTGTTCTGGCTGTCGCTCGTCCCGTTCGTGACGGCCTGGGCGGACGAGAACCACTTCGAGCCGCTGCCGACCGCGGCGTACGGCACGGTGCTGCTGATGGCGGCGTTGGCGTTTTTCATTCTCGGCGGCGTGATCGTCCGCCACGAAGGCCGCGACTCGAAGCTGGCCAAGGCGCTCGGGCGCGACTGGAAGGGCAAGGCGTCAATCGTGCTGTACGCTCTGGCGATCGGGCTGGCGTTCGTGACGAAGTGGGCGTCGCTGCTGTACGTGTTCGTTGCGGCGATGTGGCTGATCCCGGACCGGCGGATGGAAAAGCAGATGACGGCCGCATGACGCGGCCGCCTTGCCGGTATCATCCCGGCCGCATGACGACCGGACGCCTTCGCCGCACGCATCTCCTCTGGCTCTTGATCGCCGGGGCGGTCTGTTTATTGACGTTTCAGGGCCGTCGGGTGCTGACGGAGCACGAGGTCTTCGCCGCCGAGCCCGGGCGGGAAATGCTGGCCGGGAAGGGGCTTCTGCTTCAGCCGTTCGCGGGGGAATACCGAACGAAAAAGCCGCCGGGGCAGAGTTGGCTGATCGCGGCGTCGCTGGGCGTGACCCGGTCGCACAGCGAATGGGCGGCCCGGCTGCCGTCGGCATTGGCGGGAATCGGGCTGGCGCTGGTCGTCGCGACGATGGCGGCGCGCGTCGGTACGAGCCGGCAGGGGCTCATCGCCGGCCTGATGACGCTTACCTGCCTCGGCGTGCAACAACGCGCACGCCTCGCCGAGGCGGACATGGCACTCGCCCTGTGCGTGGCGACCGCGAACGCTGCGGTTTTATCCGGTTCCCTCCCCCGTGAATACACGGGAGAGGGGACTAGAACACTCGCCATCCTATTCTGGGCGGCCGTCGCGTTCGGTTTTTTGATCAAAGGCCCGGTGGTGCTCGGGTTTACGGTGTTGCCGGCGTTGGTCAGCTGGGCGGTATTGCGGTTCGGCGTAAAAAATCGGCCGGCGGCGACGGGCGTGCGACGCGTCGCCTTCTGGTGGCCGGCCGTGGTCGGTGGGGTGTTGCTGATCGCGCTCTGGATCGTGCTGGCGTTGCGGGAGTATCCGCCGGCGTGGGACGTCTGGATGCACGAACTCAGCCGCGTCAAAGGCGACGTCGGCCACGGCGAAGAGCAGCGCAAAGACCCGCTGCTCGCCTACGCCTGGCTGCTGCCCCAATCGACGATGCCCTGGTGCGTTTTCGCGATTTTCGGCCTCGCGACGGCGTGGCGATCGCGCCGTCGGCCGGGGAATGTCTTGCTGGCGAGCTGGGGCATCGGCTCTTTCGTGCTGGTGTCGTTGAGCGCGTTCAAGGTGCTGCACTACATCCTGCCGGCCGTCGCGCCGGTGCTGATGCTGGCGGCCGTGGGGTTTGATCGACTGCTGCAGCGTTTTCTCGCCGGCAAATCGCTGGAGAAGAGGGCCGGCTGGGAAGGGGCGTCGCTCGCCGGCTGGTTCGGCGTGGCGACGATCGCGTGGCTGATCTGGGCCGCCGTCATCGTGCCGCAGAAGGATTGGGGGCGCAAGTCCGCGCGTTCGCGCAATCTGCGCAGGCGCTCGTCCCGCCGGACAAGACGATTTACCTGTATCACCCCGGCGACCGCACCGGCGAAGACCAGGCGGCGTGGTATCTGGCCAACCCGCTGCGGCAGACAGAGGCGGTGCCCGTCGAGCGGCCGGCGTACGTGATCTGCGCCGATCAGGAAGCCGAGAAGTTCGCGCAAACCCACGCCGCGACGGTGCTTCTGGACGCCGAGGACGAACTCAGCGGCCGGGGGCAGGACCGCAACGACCGGGTGTTAATCCTTATCCCTGAACAGACGCCGCCGGCCAGCAGTCAGCCGGCCGCCAGCGTCCGGTAAATCGGGCGCGTACCCGCGGCCGACGCGCGCCGGCCGATATTATCGGCCACTGCGATTGGCGCAGGTTTGGCACGTCCTGTAGCTCAAGTCTGCGCGATTATTGGGCCGAAATTTGGTGTAGATCGAACGATCAGACCTGACCACGGATGGCCGGGTTCAAAAACGCAACAAGGAGGTTTGCCCCCTTTCGCTTTTATTATGTGACGCCGGTGCGGAGACGCCGGCTTGGAATGTTTCTGCCTGCCGGCGGTGCGGATGTCGCCGCGGCGAGCGCCCGACTTCATGCCATTTCGGCCCTCAGCACGGTTGCTGAGGGCGGCATGACCAAAGCCGTGTGTCACGGAGGATACGATGTCTCGCATCAACACCAATATCCCATCGCTCCAGGCGATGACGACCTACTCGAAGAACTCTGCCGATCTCAACACCCACCTGCAGCGCCTCAGCACCGGCCTGCGGATCAACTCCGGCAAGGACGACCCGTCCGGCCTGATCGCCAGCGAAACGCTTCGCTCGGAAATGGAAGGCATTAACCAGGCGGTCAGCAACACCCAGCGCGCCGACAATGTCATCAACACCGCCGAAGGTGCGCTCAGCGAAGTCAGCAGCCTGCTGCTGAACATGCAGAGCCTCACCAACCAGGCCGCCAACACCGGCGCCCTGTCCGACGACGAAATCCAGGCCAACCAGCTGCAGGTCGACTCGATCCTGAACAGCATCAACCGCATCGCCAACACGACACAGTTCAACGGCAAGAAACTGATCGACGGCTCGATGGACTACGTGACCAGCGGCGTCGCCAGCACCTCCATCAACGTCCTCAGCGTCAATGCCGCCAAGATCCCCGACAACGGCTCGCTGACGATGACCGTGCAGGTCTCGCAGAGCGCCCAGACCGGCCACGTCGATTTCACCGGGACGATCGGCTCGGCGGCGACGACGATCGAAATCGGCGGCGTCGACGGCACCACCCAGGTCAGCTTCGCCGGCAACACCGCCAACAGCGCCGTCGCCTACGCCATCAACCAACTCACCGGCTCCACCGGCGTCAGCGCGACCGCCAACGGCTCGGCGGGCATCAGCCTCGATAGCACGGGGTACGGCAAAAGCCAGTTCGTCAGCGTCAAGGCGCTCAGCGGCACCTTCGTCTCCTCCAAAGACTACGGCCGAGACGCCGAAGTCAGCATCAACGGCCAGAAGGCCAGCGTCGACGGCATCAAGGCGAGCGTCCGCACCAACGACCTCGACGTCGATGTCACCATCGATACCGCCTTCAATACCAACGGCAGCGAAACGTCGTTCTCCATCACCGGCGGCGGTGCCAAGTTCCAGATCGGCTCACGCGTCCAAAGCCAGGGCCAGATCCAGATCGGCATCGGGAGCGTCAACAGCACAAACCTGGGCAACAACCAGATCGGCTTCCTGAACAGCCTCGGCTCCGGTGGCGATAACAGCCTCGTCGGCGGCAACACCGTGCAGGCGCAGAAAATCATCACCAGCGCCATCGAACAGGTCGCCACCCTCCGCGGCCGGTTGGGTGCCCTCCAGAAAAACGTCCTGGAAACCAACATCAACAGCCTGAGCGTCGCACTCGAGAACGTCACCGCCAGCGAAAGCGACATCCGCGATGCCGACTTCGCCAAGGAAACCGCCTCGCTGACCCGCTCGCAGATCCTCGTCCAGGCCAACCAAAGCGTGTTGAGCCAGGCGAACAGCGCCCCGCAACAGGTCCTCAGCCTGCTCCGCGGCTAATAACTCACCTGCGGCAGCAGGATGAACCCCAAGGCCCGGCGGTGAACAACCGCCGGGCCTTGTTTCGTTTTGGAAACTCCTAAATCCGACGACGCAGAAGAAGATAGGACGAACCACAGATTCCACGGATTTCACAGATGAATTACGAGCTCTTCTGTAATCTGCGAAATCTGTGGAATCTGTGGTTCGTACGTTTTCGAGCCCGGCCGTTCGGATTTCCGGCCCACCGCCCACTGCCACCTGCCCACTCTTCACTTATACTGCCGCCGCTTGCGTTGGCTTCCGTTCATTCTTCTCGCGTACGTGATGCTCGGCCTGCAGATCGGGCTCGGGGGCATCGGGCGCGTCAGCGGCGTGAACTGGGTGCTGATCGCCGCCGTCTTCATCGCGATGAACGCCACCCGCTCGGCCGCCGTGCCCGCCTGCTTCGTGCTCGGCCTCCTGCACGATTTCACCGGCATCGGCCCGATCGGCACGTATGCGCTGGCGTATTCGCTGGTCGCCATGCTCATCGCCGGCACCGACCGCGCGCTCTCCGCCGACCACCCGTTCTCGCACTTCGTCATCACGCTGCTGGCCGGCCTGCTGATGGCGATCGTCCTCTGGCTGCACGGCCTGCTCGCCCGCTTCGGCGACCGCCCGTCGACCTACCTCACCACCGGCCTCGTCAGCGCGTTCTACACCGCCATCGCCGCGTTGCCGGCACTCTGGCTGCTGAACAAACTCAGGCGGCGGTTCCGGTTCCGCCGCGGCTGATGCCCAGTTCCGCTCCGGGTGCCACAGGTCGGCGTACTCGCAGACCTGTGCGGTGCGGGCGGTCGAAGACACAGGTCTCGGATTACCGCGACCTAGGGCACCCGGCGAATTAATCGGCTGCCGGGTCGAGGCTTTGAAGCATCGCTTCTACTTGTGGCCGGAACGCCGGGATGTAGGTCTTTGCTGTGGTGTAGACGATGTCCCAATCCACTTTAAAATAGTCGTGCACGAGGATGTGACGCATGCCTTCGATCTGTTTCCAAGGCACTTGTGGGTTGCGGTCTTTCAACGACTGCGACAGCCGCCACGCCGCTTCACCGACGATCATGACATGCCGATAAACATGCGACTGCACCGGCGGGTTGGTGTCGAACGCTTCACGTTCGGCCGGCAGATAAGCGGCAACCACGTCAATGGCATCGAGAATGTCCTGAAGTCGCAAGCGGTCCGACCTCACAGCGGCACCGCTTCCCGCCGCACGATTTCGCCAAAGCGGCCGGTGAGGGCGCCTTCGCTGACGAGGTCGACCGGCACGCCGAGCAGTTCGCGGAGTTCCATCAGCAAGCCGCCCTGATCGAGCAATGACCGCCCCGGCTCGAACCGGGCGACGAAATCGACGTCCGACGTCTCGTCCGCATCGCCGCGTGCGACCGACCCGAACAGCCGCACGTTCGACGCCCCGTACCGCGCCGCCAAGGCGAGGATTTCCTGCCGGTGGCTGGCAATCGAGTCTTTGAGTGCCGAGGCGGACATACCGGCATCTTAACGTGCGTGTGCGCGAGCGAAAACCGAATTGGTCCTCAAAAGCTTGGCAGCGGATCGCCAAGACCCTTCACCCTCACCCCGGCGTTGAGTACAACACCGGGGTACTCAGCAACTGAAGGTACGATGCCATTCGATATCCAAGGCTGGATTGAATTCGCCTATACCGTTGATCTCGAGGATGAAAATGCGTGGTTTGGCGCAATCGATCTCGAGACAATGGGGCTCGTTGGCGACACTATTTCGGAGCGTTTGTTCAACCTTTCCAAAGCCTGTGTAGCGGGGGAAAAGTGCGTTACGGCGGTCGCAGCCGGGCGTGGTGTTCCAGCGAATCCTTCGCGGCGCGTCAGTCGTGATCTCGAAATGATCAAGGCCCACAATGCACAATACGGGCCCGGAGAATACGGTGGCTACACGTACGCTTCGTGGCCCGAGTTGAAAGCCGTGCTTTTTGGTGACGACGAGTTGGAAGAGAGCGGTTGGAAACTCGTGTTCGCGTTAGCAAATCAATTAGAGCAACGCGTGCCTGCGTCGCACATCCGATTCGTGGTGTGGTTTGAATGGTGAAAGCCGAGTGACGTGTCGAATGATCCATGCGCCGGAACATCATGTTTACTTCGCGGTCATCGACTTCGGCGATGACCCGGGTGTCGTCACGGCGATGATGGGAATGCCGCCGACGCGGGCGTGGGTTGGCGGCGAACCGCGCGGCGACGGCGGCCGGCAGACGCATAGCCGGTGGGCATTGCAAAGCCGCCTGCCGCTGTCGAGCGCGATTGATCTGCATGTCGACGACGTCCTGTCACAACTGCAAGGCCGGCAGGCGGCCGTGCGGGACGTTCTCGGGCGATTCCCTGCGCATCTGGCTATCGCTGCTTACTGGGACGCGTTCAATCCCAGTTTCCAGTTGTCATCGACGATCATTCAAAGTGTGGCGGAATTTGGCTTGCTGATCGATTTTGATCTTTATTATCTCAAGCCGTAAGAACCTTGTTTCGGGTGGCACGGTCTTGTACTCAAGGCCGTGGTGGGGCAGGACATCGCCAAAACACTTTACCCACCAACTTGGCGTAGGCCGATATGGATTTTGCGGGAGTTTTCTACGTTTCTGTCTGTACGAGCCGAAATAGTTATGAACGTGAAACTTCTTCTAGTTGTTCTTGGCGTTCTTGCGGCTATCGGTTGCTGCGTGTGGAGTTTTCAAAACGACATTGGCACTTCTGCAACGGCGACAGATGTACCCGTTCAAAATTTGCCAACCGATGCGACGAATGTCTGCTGGTTTATTTCCGGTGCGTTTGGGCCGACGGACTGCTTCGAATTCGATATCTCGGAAGCCGGATACGAAAGGTGGGTAGCCCGGCTCGCAATAAGCGGCCTGAAAGGCCCGGAACGTGGCCCGGCTCGGATTCAGGCATTCAAATCCCAAACAGATTTTCCAGACTGCGCGAGATCGATCATGCCATCGCATACACATGGAATGAATCCGATATGGGCATTTACTTGGTGTACGACCTTGATCATGGCCGTGCGTATTACTGGTCGCATTCGCGGTAAGTCCGCTGCACGTCGAGGCCGGTTCACTCCTCAAACTCGAACACCCGTTTCCCCATCACGATCGGCCGTTTTTGGCCGACGTTCATGAGCAGGCCAACGCTTAAGTAGCTGGCGATCAAACTGCTGCCGCCGCTGCTGACGAAGGGGAGGGTGACGCCGGTGACAGGCATGAGTTTGGTGACGACCAGCAGGTTCACGAACGTCTGCCCGGCGAGCATGGCGACGACGCCGACGGCGACCAGGCGGGCGAACGGCTCGCGGGTGCTGCCGCCGATTTCGATCGCGACGACGAAGATCACCAGGTACGCCGCGATCACGATCATGCTGCCGACGAGGCCGAACTGCTCGGCGATCAGGGCGAAGACCATGTCATTCGTGTTCTCGGGAATCCGTCGCCCGGCCGGCACGTTCATCGGGCCCTTGCCGAAGATGCCGCCGCTGCCGATGGCGATCAGGGCCTTGTACTGCTGCATGCCCGTGCCTTCGAGCATGGTGTCGGGGTCTTCGCTGAACATCGCGAAAACGCGGTCGCGCTGGTACGGCTTGATCAGCGCGGGCAGGTGTTCGAAGACCGGCACGCCGGGCAGACCGCTGAGCCAGAGGACCGGGCCGCACGCGAGGGCGATGGCGGCGACGCCGAGCAGATGCTTCAACTTCGCCCCGGCTACGAAGAGCATCGCGAACAGCGTCGGGATGAAAATCAGGGCCGTGCCCAAGTCCGGCTGTTTGAGGATCAGCAGCATCGGCCCCGCGGCCAGCAGGAACGGCGGCAGCAGGCCGGCGAGCGTGCGGTAGTTCGAGCGGAACCGCAGGTAGCGGGCCAGCACCATCACAAACGCCACTTTCATCAGTTCGGAGGGTTGCAGGCTGAACGGGCCGAAGTCGATCCAGTTGAACGCGCCGCCGCGTTTGGTGACGCCCGGCACGCTGACGACGCTGCCGACGACGGTATACAGAATTAGAAGGGCGGCACCCGCGTAGAACGCGATGCCGTAGGTCCCGATGATGCGGTAATCGACGAGTTGGAACGCCACCAAGCACCCGGCCGCGATGCCGAAGAAGATGAGCTGTTTTTTGCCCGCGGCGGGGTCGGCCGCCCAGATCGTCAGCACGCCGACGAACGTCAGGAACGCTACGGCCGCCAGCATGGGCCAGACGCGCGGGAGACTGAGCTGGCGGAGGAAAGTCATGGGAAAAACGAGTGTCGAATGTCGAGTGTGGAATGTCGAATGAAGCGGGCCGCGGCCGGCCGACGGTGGCGACGGTCTTTATTCGACATTCGACATTCGACGCTCGACATTCTCCCCGAAGGCGGCCGTCGCAAACGCCCGGCGTTTATACACCAGCACATCGATCGGCTGCTTCGGATGAATGGCCCCGAGCCTGGCGGGCCAGTAGCAGTCGCGGACGCGGCGGTCGGGGTCGGTGGCTTCGAGTTCGATGGAAACGAGCTTGCTCATCGGCGCCAGCGGCGACTGCCTTACGCCGCGGACGACGGCGCGCTTCGGTTCGGCGTTCTGGAACGCCTTCAGCACGCCCGCGCGTTTGAGGAAGGCGACCGCAACACAGGCAACCGCCACGGCGGCGCACAGCAGCGGGGTGATCAGCGCCAGGCCGAACGGCGGCGAGGCCGTCCGTTCCGTCCAGAAACTCGGCTGCTGGGGGTCGATCTTCACGCTGATCTTGTCCTTGAGCGCCACCACCGTGCCCGGCTTGCGGGGCAGAATGTTGTTGGCCTCGATCTGGTTCGACGCGCCCGGCGGCGTGTACCGCAGCGTGACGCTCAGCGGCTCGTCACGCGAGCCCTGCTTGGCCAGGTCGCCCATGCCGATGTACGCCACCTCGGCGACGATCGGCGTGCCGGACTCGATGACGCGGCGTTCGCGCTGCCAGTCCCCGAACCGCGTGGCCGCCAAAACAACGGCGGCGATCGCCAGCACGATCGAAAGAAACGTCCAAGGCCGAACGCCGATCTCGCCCCAGGCGCGACGACGAACAGCAGCAGTCAACAGGCGACGGTCAGGCATAGCGGGAGTGTCGAGGCTGGAATGTCGAATGTCGAGTGGGGAAAGGAGAATGACGAATGACGATTGAGGGAATGACGAATGAAAAGAAGCTGCCTCTTGCAATCGTCACTCTCTCAATCGTCATTCGTCATTTCTTCCTGCCACTCGACATTCGACGGTCGACACTCGACACTCCCGCTATGCTCGTCCGCCTGTCGCCCCGTGTCGCCTTGGTTTTGCTGTTGTCGATTAATTTAATGAACTACGTCGACCGCAATATTCTGGCGGCGGTCGAAGGGAAGATCGGGCGGGACTTTCATATCGGCACGAACCTGACGGGTTGGCTGCCGACGGCGTTTTTACTGGCGTACATGGTTTTTGCGCCGCTGTTCGGCGTCCTTGCGGACCGGATGAGCCGGTGGTTAATCGTCGGCGTCGGGGTGATCGCCTGGAGTTTGGCGAGCGGCGGGTCGGGGGCGGTGAACTCGTTCGGCCTGCTGCTGATGATGCGGCTTTTGATCGGTGTCGGCGAGGCGGCGTACGGGCCGGTCGCCCCCACGCTGATTGCCGACCTTTATCCCGTCGCCGACCGTGGCCGCGTACTCGCCTGGTTCTATGCCGCCATTCCCGTCGGGAGCGCACTGGGGTATGTGGTGGGCGGCTTGTTCGATGAGCATTGGCACTGGGCGTTCTACGTGACCGTGCCGCCCGGCTTGGCACTGGGGATTTGGGCGTTGTGCATGCGCGACCCGCGGCACGTGAATGACGAATCGAGCATCGCCGACACAAACCCGGCCGCTGCCGAGGCGGCCACGCCGGCGGTCGTTCGCAAGGCGACCAAGGCGGATTATCTGGCGCTGCTGCACAATCGGTCTTATGTGCTGGTAACGCTCGGCATGGCGATGATGACATTTGCCGTCGGCGGCATCCAGTTCTTTATGCCCCGCTGGCTGGAAGGTCGTGGATTATCGCACGCGGCAGGCAATACCGGGCTCGGCGGCGTGATCGTGGTCGCCGGTTTGGTGGCAACACTGCTCGGCGGCTGGCTCGGGGACAAACTCCGGAACCGATTCAGCGGCAGCTATTTCCTCGTCAGCGGCGGGGGCATGCTGGTGAGCTTTCCCCTATTCCTGCTCGCACTGGTAACGCCGTTCCCGGCCTGCTGGGCGTTGCTCTTTCTGACCGTGTTTTTTTTGTTCCTCAACACCGGCCCGACGAACGCCATTATCGCGAATGTCACCGCACCTTCGGTTCGGGCGACGGCGTTCGCGGCGAATATCTTCGTGATCCACCTGCTCGGCGATGCGATCAGCCCGCCGATCATCGGTTACATCGCCAACCGTTTTGGCCGGACCGATGCCAGTGGAGTGTTCGTCGAAAACCTCAATGCCGGTTTCATGGTCGTCAGCGGTACGATCGCCATCGGCGGGGTGTTATGGTTATTGGGGGCCAAATCCCTCGCAGATGACACCGCCCGGGCGGAAATCACGTGAGAGACGACAGACTGCGATTAAATGCATAGAACTCGCCACGTTGCAGCGCGGCTGCTGATTCAATTGCTTTAAGTCGCGAACCCGCTTGAACATTCACCAGCAGCTGCGCTGCAGTTTAGCGGGCGTCACTCGATTTAATTGATTGCGATTGAATCTCAGTCGTTTATGATTCTTCCCGGTCCGCCGGGGGATGGCGGGCGCGCGTCGTCCGCATTGGCGACATTTACGGGGTATTCGTCATGCAACAGCCCGCCCGCCGTCGGTCGTCGTTGGCCGCTTTTACGCTTGTGGAATTGCTGGTGGTGATCGGCATCATCGCGCTGTTGATCAGCATCCTGTTGCCGTCGTTGAACCGGGCGCGGGCGACGGCGAAATCGGTCGCGTGCAAGTCGATGCTCCGCCAGTACGCCATGGCGTCGCAGATGTATTCCGACGCCAATCGCGACGTGCAGGTGAACGTCTACAAGATGTTCGACTACGACGAAGGCCTCATGCGGTACATGGGCCAGAAGAATGAAGTGAACGAGCGCATCGGCCGCTGCCCCGACGATGCCGCCACCGAAGCCCGCCTGGGCGACATCGGCAACAGCGACAGCAAGTACTACCAGATCCGTAACGTCGCCGGCGAACTCTACCGCGTCAAAGCCAGCTACGGCGGGAACGAGAACGCACTCTCGACGCTCTCGATTTCCGCCCGCACCGGCCTGGAGGCCGCCAAGTGGCAACGCCGCAGCCCGCTGCGTGTCGGCGGCAATCCGACGAAGACGATGACCTTCGCCGATTTCCAGAATAACCGCGGCTACACCACCGGCGGCACGGCCGGCAATATCGCCGCCGTCGTCGGGCCCGGGTCCATCACCGCCACCACCGACAACGCCAAAATGGGCAGCATGGTCTTCCGCCACCCCGGAAAAGTGATGAATGCCGCCTTCCTCGACGGGCACGTCGGCGAAATCAAAATCAGCAAACGCACCATCAACAGCGGCCACGACTTGGCCGACGGCGAGAACTGGGGCACGGGCGTCTACTTCGGCACGACCTACAGCTACGGCACGTACGCCGCCCACAAAATTTTCTACCCCTTCGGCCCCGCGTCGCTTCAGGGCGGCGGGTACGTCGTCTACGACACGATGCAGGGGCTGGACGTGAACTAAGACATCCGGGCATTCAGACGCCGCGACGTGAGTCGCGGATTCCGAGTGCGTGCGTGAGGTCCGAGCGATCCGCGACTCACGTCGCGGCGTCTTTCAAACAGGTTCTGTTTTCATGATCAAGCGTGTTCTCGCATCCGTCGTTTTGTGTTTTTCCGCGGTCGCTGGCGCTCAGACGACGCGGCCCGTTGAGGTGCCGCGCGCCGAGCAGTTCGATCTGAATAATGCTGCCGGCAAGCCGTACCGCATCAGCATCGCCACGCCGGCCGGCAAGCCGCCCGAAGGCGGGTTCGGCGTGATCTACGTGCTCGACGCGAACGGCTTTTACGCCACCGCCGTCGAGGCGACGCGGTTCCAGCAGGGCGTCGTGCCGTGCGTGGTGGTCGGCGTCGGGTACCCGCAGGAAAAGCTCGACATGGCGCGGCGGTACTGGGACTTCACGCCCTGGACATCCGCCGAGCACATCGCCATCCGCAAACTCAACCGCGGTAGCGAAGGGTGGGTCGAACCCGACGGCACGGGCGGCGAAGAAGAGTTCTTCGCGTTCCTCGACCAGACCCTTCGGCCGATCGTCGAGGGTCGTTTTAAGATCGACCCGACCCGCCGCGCGATCTTCGGCCATTCGCTCTCGGCCCGGTTCGTGCTGCACACGCTCGCCAAGCACCCGACGGCGTTCGATTACTACCTGGCCGCCAGCCCGAGCATCTGGTGGGACGGCGAATCGGTCCGCACGGAACTGACCAATTACCTCGCCGACGCCTCGGCGAAACGTCCCGGCGGCGTGATGATCACCTGCGGCGAGTACGAGCAAAAACCGTCCGCCACCGCCACGCCCGACCGCGCCGCGTTCTTCGCCAAGGCGAAAATGGTCGACAACGCCCGCGACGTCGCCGCCCAACTGAAAGCGGCCGGCCTGAATGTCGACTTCAACGAATACGCCGGCGAAAACCACGGCAGCGTCGTCCCCATGGCGATCGCCCGCGGCGTGCGGTTCGCGTTCACGACGAGTGCGCCGGTGAAAAAATAACTGATGAATCGCGTCCGTCACGCTGCAACGCAGTTGCTGATCTTTCCTTAAGTGAAGAATCAGCAACTGCGTTGCAGCGTGGCGTTTTCGTTTCGATTCGATGTTTCCTCATCGCAACGTGACCGCGCCGCTCAAATCCCTATACTGTGCCGGACGATGCCCGACCTCGTCCCCGTCCGCCGTGCTTTGATCAGCGTTTCCGACAAAACCGGCCTGGCCGAGTTCGCGACGGCGCTGGTGAAGGAATTCAATGTCGCCCTCCTCAGCACCGGCGGCACCGCGAAATTCCTCCGCGATGCGGGGCTGAATGTGACCGACGTTTCTGACGTCACCGGCTTCCCCGAGATGATGGACGGCCGCGTGAAAACGCTGCACCCGAAAATCCACGGCGGGCTGCTCGCGCTGCGCGACCACCCCGAACACGCCGCCGCCATGCAGGCGCACAACATCGAGGCGATCGACCTCGTCTGCATC
Source organism: Tepidisphaeraceae bacterium (assembly GCA_049840775.1). GTDB lineage: Bacteria > Planctomycetota > Phycisphaerae > Tepidisphaerales > Tepidisphaeraceae > RYN-431. The sequence goes on along the minus strand of JASGJJ010000001.1, from coordinate 552,014 downwards.
AACCTCTACCCGTTCGAACAGACCGTCGCCAAGCCCGGCACGACGTTCGAAGAGGCCATCGAAAATATCGACATCGGCGGCCCGAGCATGGTCCGCTCGGCCGCGAAAAACCACGGCTACGTCGCCGTCGTTACCGCCGCCAGCCAGTACGACAAAGTCCTCGGCGACCTGCGCAAACACGGCGGCCAGACGTGCGAGAAGCACCGCCGCAAGCTCGCAGCCGAGGCTTTCGTGCGGACGGGGAAATACGACAATGCGATCGCCGCCTATTTCGCGAAAGTGATCGACGCCGCCAGCGTCCCCGCCGAGCCGATCGCGTTGCGGTACGGCGAGAACCCGCACCAGAAGGCGTTCCTGCACGCTTCGCCGAAGCCCAAGGCGGCGAGTGTGGCGCATGCCGTTCAGCACCACGGCAAAGAACTGTCGTACATCAACGTCCTCGACGCCGACGCGGCCCTCGCCGTCGTCAAAGAATTCGACACCCCGGCCGCCTGTATCGTCAAGCACGCCACGCCGTGCGGCGTCGGCACGGGAACCGTGTTGGCAGAGGCCGTCGACCGGGCGTACGCCAGTGACCCGGTCGCCGCGTTTGGCGGCATCGTCGCCGTCAACACGCCGCTGGACAAAGCCGCCGCCGAGCTGCTGACGACCGGCCAGAAATTCCTCGAAGTGATCGTCGCCCCGAGCTATTCGCCGGACGCGCTGGACCTGCTGAAAACGCGGTGGAAAAACGTCCGCCTGCTGGAAGTCGGGCCGATGTTTGATGACGACAACACGCGCCTGCTGCAACGCCAGGGCGTTGGCGATGTCGTCGAAGGCGTGCACGTTTTTGAACAGACCATCTTCGGCGGCAAGCTCGTGCAGCAGCGCGACTGGGTCGGCATCGTCGACAGCGAGTGGAAAACCGTCAGCAGCCGTCAGCCGACGGCGGAAGAATTGGCGGACCTCAAGGTCGCCTGGCTCGCCTGTAAGCACGTGAAATCCAACGCCATCACCATCGCGAAAGGTTCTGCGACGGTCGGCATCGGCGGCGGGCAGGTCGACCGCGTCGGGGCGGCGCGCATCGCCGTCGAAAAGGCCGGCGAACGGGCGAAAGGCGCGGTGGCCGCCAGCGACGCGTTCTTCCCCTTCCCCGACGGCCCGAAGCTGCTGATCGACGCCGGCGTGACCGCCATCGTCCAGCCCGGCGGCAGCGTGCGGGACGCCGAAACCATCGACCTCTGCAACGCCCGCGGCGTCGCCCTGGTCTTCACCGGCCGCCGGCACTTCCGGCATTGATCGGGCTTCTTGTAGGGGCGACGCCTGCGTCGCCCGGTCGGCTCGCTCGCCGGTCGCGGGCGAGGCAGGCCTCGCCCCTACAAGTCATGCCGCATCACCACCCGATGCTTTCCCGCGGGGTCAGTGGGTGATTTTTCTGCAATTCGACGATCTGCGCCTGCTCGGCCTCGGTCAGCCCCTTCGGCAGCACGATTTTCACCACGCAGAACTGGTCGCCCATTTCGTCCCGGTGTTTGATACCCCGGCCTTTGATGCGCAGCTTCGCACCGCTGCTCGTGCCGGGCGGAATCGTGAGGGTGACGGGGCCGTCCAATGTCGGCACGGTGACGCGTGTGCCGAGCAGCACTTCGTAGAGGCTGAGCGGGACATCCAGCAGCACGTCCAGGCCGCTGCGTTTGAAGTAGGAATGCGGCGTGACGCTGACGACGATGAACAAATCGCCCGGCGTGCCGGCGGCGCGGTCGCCCTTGCCGCGGACGCGCACGCGGCTGCCGTCTTTCACGCCGGCGGGAATTTTCACGTCAATGTTCTCAGTGCTGTGGCCGAGGTTGAGGCGTAGCGACAGGCTGGTGCCGCGGGCGGCCTGTTCGAAGGTGAGCGTGACGGGGTGTTCGACGTCCTGCCCGCGACTTTCGGCACCGCTGGGGTGGCGTTTGCGTCCGCCGGACCGGCCGAACGGGCCTCGGCCGCCGAAGAGCTGGTCGAAGACGTCGCCGAACTGGCTGCCGCCGAAGTCTTCCGGGCTCACGCCGCCACCGCCGCCTTGCTGGCTTCGGCGGAATTGTTCGTAGAGGTCGTCGCCGCCGCCGCCCGGCATGCCGCCCGCCGCGGCGTGGCCGAACTGGTCGTACTTCTTGCGCTTATCGACGTCGCCGAGCACGTCGTACGCCTCCTGCACCTCGGCGAACTTCGCGGCGGCGCCGGCTTCCTTGTTCACGTCGGGGTGCAGCTTGCGCCAATTTGCGATGGGCGGCCTTGATTTCGTTGGCGTCGGCAGAGCGGGAAATGCCCAGAACTTCGTAGTAATCGCGCTTGGCCATAATGAGTCGGGCGATTTTATCCGCACAAGCGGCGATCGGCGAATGGGACGGTTAGCGCCTTCGCTCGCGAAGGCGTGTTTCGTCGCCCGCACGCCGCAGGCGGCGTGTTTTGTCCTCTCCCGGTACGGCCGGGAGAGGATACAGGTGAGGGCCGGCCGCGGAGGACGTTGAACGTCGGCAGTGCTTCGGCTTCGATCACGCCTTTCGTCGCCGGCCCTCACCCTAACCCTCTCCCGGCCATACCGGGAGAGGGGACCAGAATCTTCTCGTCTTTGAACCGGACCCACTGCAGATACAGCCCGTTCGCCGGGGCGGTCGGGCCGGCGGCCTGGCGGTTCTGGGCGGCGAGCATTCGGGCGACGTCGGCCGGCGTGAACCGCCCGAGGCCGACCTCGATCAGCGTGCCGGCGATGATCCGGACCATGTTCCACAAAAAACCGCTGCCCCGCACGGCGATCACCACCCGCGGGCCGCGGGCACTCACGGCGCACTCGTGTACGGTGCGGATCGTGCTCGCACGGCCGTGCCCGGGCTTGGCGAAACTGGCGAAATCGTGCTCGCCTTCCAGCGTTCGCGCCGCCGCCGCCATCGCCCGGGCATTCAAGACGCCGTAACGGTGAAACACCAGTTCGCTGAAGAACGGCGGCCGGTCGGGGTGGTTCCAGACGACGTACTGGTACCGCTTCTCCAGCGTGCTGCTGATCGCATCGAAGGACGCCGGCACGGGTTCGATCGCTTTCACGAGGATGTCGCCCGGCAGGCGGCTGTTGACGGCGCGACGCATCCCTTCGACAGGGATTTGCGTCATCGGCGTGTCAAAGTGCGCGACCTGCCCCTTCGCGTGCACGCCGGCGTCGGTGCGGCTGGAGCCGACGAGCGTCACCGGGTGGCGGACGACTTGTTCGAGCGTGCGCCGCAGGATCGCCTGCACCGTCGGCGGGCCGGCCGGGTCTTGGCCCTCGGCGTGGTTCCAGGTGTTGGCGAACCCGGCCTGCTCCTGCCAGCCGTGGTAGTGCGTGCCGCGGTAGGCGATCGTGAGTTTGTAACGCTGCGGCGAGTCGGGCACGGCAGGAGTAGTGCAAAAAACGCGGCCGCTGACAAGCCACGGGCGGCGGGAATATTTTCGTTGACGCCCGCCGCCCGTGGACTACGCTGGGAGCGACATTTGAGGCCAGCAGCTTTACGGGGGTTTAAGCGTGCAGGACAGCAACAAAGATAAATCGTGCCACCCGATCATCTACGTCCGCGGCTACGCGATGTCGCAGTCGGAAATTGACGAGACGACGTCTGACCCGTTCAACGGGTTCAATATCGGCTCGGTGACGTACCGCGCCACGCCCGACCCGAAAAAGCCGCCGAATAAATTCATCTTTGAATCCCCCGTGGTTCGGCTGGCGAAAGAGTACGGCTATTCCACCGCCTTCGCGGACGGGCTGGACATCGTCGACACGAATTTCAACAACGACATTCAGCGGAAGACGATCGTCGTCCACCGCTATTACGAGGAAGCGTCAAGCCTTTTCGGCGACGCCGCCAAAAAGCCGATCGAACATTTCGCGACGCGGCTGAGCGAACTGGTCGCGCGACTGCGCGATCTGGTGGCCAAAGGGCCCGATGCCGTCGACCCGGAAAAGTTTAAATGTTATCTCGTCGCGCACTCGATGGGCGGGCTGATTTGCCGGGCGTTTTTGCAGAACCCGGCGCTCGATACGAAGAAAGTCGCCGGCTGTGTCGACAAGTTTTTCACGTACGCCACGCCGCACAATGGCATTGACCTGGGCAAGTTCAACGTGCCGGGCATTCTGGGCGCATTCGACATCAATAATTTCAACCGCGAGCGGATGGCGGAATACCTGGCGCTGCCGGAATCGCTGAAGAAGTCCGAGCGTGCCGACTGGGTGCCGCAGAACGATTTATTCCCGCGGAAAGTCTTCTGCATGATCGGCACGAACCGGGCGGACTACAAAGCCGCCTACGGACTGTCCCGCACGTTCGTCGGCGACGGCAGCGACGGGCTGGTGAAAATCGCCAACGCCAGCGTCTGGGGCTACGCCCCGAAGACCGGCGAGAAAACCGGGCCGGCCGCAAAGGGGTACTGCTATCGCTCACACAGCGGGTGGTACGGCATCGTCAACAGCGAAGAGTCGTACCAGAACCTCGTCCGATTTTTGTTCGGCAATGTGCGCGTCGATGTGCGGGTCGAAATCACCGACGTCCGTCTGCCCGCGGCGCTGGCGAGCGAAAAAAAGCCGATCGACGCGCTCTACCAGTTCGAAACCACGATCGGCCTGCGCGGCAAGCCGTGGTTCCTCACCCGCCGCACCGCCGAGGAAGATTCCGCCGCCTGCCGGACTCATGAAGAACTCAAAAATTCCGCCCCGGCGACGGGCAAAACCATCGACCTCTGCACCGTCTTCATGGCCAACCGCTACGTCATGGCGGGGATGAATAATTTCGCCTACCGCATGGGCCTGGGTATTCGTGTGCCGGACTACACCGTCGACGGCGTGCTCTGGTTCGACAAGCACTACGAAGGCGGCTACCTCTTCCGCGACGCCGTCATCTCCGAGATCACCCCGCCCGCCAAGCCCGGCGACTCGTGGGGCGTGAAGTTCAGCTGGGAAACACAAAACGCCATGGCCGCCACCCGGACCGCGCCGCTGAATAACCTGTCGAACGGCGACGCGGAAATCGTCCTCGAATTTGACAGCAAAAGTGATGACAACTCCCCGAGCACGCCGGGCATCGCCGGCCGCGTCATCTTTCGCGTCTCGCAGTGGAACGCATCGTAGACCCGTGCGTCACACCACGCGGCCGGCTTCGGTGAGCAGGCGCTTGATCTGCCTGATCAATTCCGCGTCATGCTTGGCATCGAACGGCACGCGGTCGAGTTCCTTCCAGATCGCCCAGAGCGGCTGGCGACGCAGGCGGTCGGGCTCGTCGCGGAAACGCGGATGAATGTGCGCGTGCAACGCCGGGTCGGTGTTGCCGAGGATGCTGTAATTGATGCGGTACGCGCCGACGGCTTTCATCAGCGCGTCGCCGACGGCGGCCATGTCGGTGAGGAAGTCCGCCCGCTCGGCGTCGTTGAGTTCCTGCAGGCCGTCGACGACGGGCACGCGGTTGAGAATGCACCAGCCGCGCGGCGTCTGCATATCGCTGAGCATCAGCCAGCCGCTTTTCATGCGGCAGATGGCGGTGGGGCTTTCGCCGCGGTCGGCTTCGTCAACGCGGTCCTGGATCGATCGGCTGCTCATACGGTCCTCCGAACGAGCAGTATGCCACGGCTACGGCAGCGGGTCGACGTAGAACAGCGAACTGTCCGGGTCTGTGTCCGCCGGCTGGGGTTTGTTCATCGCCTTGACGCGAGCCCGCCGTGCGAAGACGCGCGCCGCCGCGATGCTGGCGGCCTCCAGGTCGGCGTGGCGGACGAACAACGCGATTTCCCGCTTAGCCACCTCGCCGCCGGCGGCGCGGTGGTAGCGGATTTTCATCGCCCCGAGCGCCGCCTCCACGGCCGCCACACCCGCGTGATCGTCCGACCGCGTGAGCACCGCGTCGAACTCCGCCGGAATCACCGCCGCGGGCCGCTCCACAACCGGTTCCACCGGCACCGGCTCAGGCTCGGCACGCGGATTGAAATAATCGACGGGCGACGTGTCGTCATTGGCGTCGTCAGGCATGCGAACAAATTTTAGAACACGAACACTCCGGACGTCACGGAAATAACAGATTGCACCGCTCGCCACGCTGCGGCGCAGCTGCTGATCAATTTGCGACCACAAGAACCAGCAGCTGCGCTGCAGCGTGGCGGACACGACAAACCTTGAGGTTGTCGTTCGGTTGGACGCGACTTAATCTCCCGGAATGCCTCAGCCGTCTTATCAGCAGTTGCTCGATGTCGCCGTGGCCGCCGCGAAGGTGGCGGGGCGGCACACGCTTAAGTTTTTCAATTCGTCGACCGCCGTGGAGTTCAAGGCGGACAAGTCGCCGGTCACGCAGGCGGATAAAGAGGCCGAGCTGCTGGTCCGCGATCACCTGCTGGCGGCGTTCCCGACGCACAGCGTGCTCGGCGAAGAACACGGCACCGTGGCCGGCGACCCGGACTACCAATGGGTCGTCGACCCGATCGACGGCACGAAAAGCTTCATCCACGGCGTGCCGCTGTATGGCACGCTGATCGGCCTGCAAGTGAAGGGCGTGCCGACGGTTGGTGTGATTTACCTGCCCGCCACCGACGACATCGTCTTCGCCGCCACCGGGCTGGGCTGTTTCCACAACGACGCGAAGACGAAAGTCTCGGAAGTCGCCGAGATGAGCGACGCGCTGTTGCTCTGCAGTGATGCGGTGATGGCGATCGAGCGGTCGGACGCGTTTCTGACGCTGGCGCGGCAGTGCAAGTACAGCCGCACGTGGGGCGACGCGTACGGCTATTACCTCGTGGCGACCGGCCGCGCGGACGTGATGATCGACCCGGCGATGAACCCGTGGGACTGTGCGGCGATCATCCCCGTCATCCAGGAAGCCGGCGGCCATTGCAGCAGCTGGGCGGGGCAGGTGACGATCGACGGCGGCGACCTCTTCGCCGCGAACGCCAAGCTCGCCAAAACCGTCCAGCACGTGCTGGAGCGATGAATCTTGCAGGGGCGACATGTATGTCGCCCCTGCGAGGCCGCGTACGAGGTCACGCCGCTTTCGGGCCCGTGAGGAGGAGGGAGCCGTCGCAGCGGTTTCGGCCGGCGTGTTTGGCTTTGTAGAGGGCGTGGTCGGCGGTGCTGAGCAGGCCGTCGGGCATCTTGGTGCTGCCGCCGGCGGCGGCGACGGCGGTCGCCACGCCGATGCTCACCGTCACCACGCCGCCGGCGTCGGCGTTGCCGACGTGCGGCAGCCGCAGGGCTTCGACGGCGAGGCGGATCTGCTCGGCGACGGCGATGGCGCCCATGGCGTCGGTCTCGGCGAGGATGACCGCCATCTCTTCCCCGCCGTATCGCGCCGCGGCATCGCCGGGACGACGCAATTGCTTCTTCACCGTGCCGGCGACGGCGCGCAGGCAGTCGTCGCCGACCTGGTGCCCGTAGGTGTCGTTGAACGGCTTGAAGCGGTCGATGTCCAGCAGCAGCAGCGACAGCGCGTCGCCGTTGCGCAGGGAGCGGCGCCATTCGCGTTCGAACAGGTCGTCGAAGGCGCGGCGGTTGTAGAGCCCCGTCAGGCCGTCCGTGAGGGCGAGGGTGGACAGCTGCTGTTCGAGGGCTTTTCGGTCGGTGATGTCGCGCATCACGAGGACGCTATCGGACGTGATGTTGCCGTGTGGGTCGCGGATGGGGTGCCCGGTGACTTCCAGCCAGATGAGCCGTCCGTCGCCGCGGCGGAAGTGCGTGGTGCTCGTGCCGGCGTGGCCGGTTTCGGTTTCGCGGGCGCGTTCGGCTTCGATCTGGGCGACTTCGTCGTGCGGGACGAAGGAGTCCGGCCCTTTGCCGATCATGGCTTCGGGCGTGTACCCCAGCACGCGTGTCGCCGACGGCGAGGCGTATTTGATCTTGAGATCGGGGCCCATTCGGCAGATGACGTCGCTGCTGTTTTCCGTCAGCATGCGGAACAGATTTTCGTCCGGGCACGGGAAAACCACGCCTGCGAGCCAACGCCGAAATTGATACAGCCGTGACGCCATTCAGCCGGTATTCATCGGCCGAATCAGGGCGTGACTTCGCCGACGGTTCCTACGGAATTACCCGTTGATCGTCCAGGCAACGCTGCGGCGGAACAGTTCCTGCCACGCCGGGTTCGTCACGCCCGCGATGGCGTGGCCGTGCGCCAGGTGCACGGTGCGGCCGTCGCCGTCGGGCTTCACGTAGACCAGCGGCTGACGTGTCCCTTTCATCGCCGCATCGACCAGCGTGGTGTAGTTCACGAAGGGCTTGAGCTCGTGGATTTCGTCGTCGATTTCAAAATCGGCCAGGCCCTGCGTGATGGGATGGCTGGCGTCGACGATGTGGGCGGTGTGCTTTTCGATGACGCCGCTCTGCACACGGCTGCCGACCAGCGGGCCGAGGTCGGGGTTATTGACGTTGGTGTTGGCGGCGGTGTGCAGCGTCACCAGCCCGTGCCCGCTGCGGACATACGCGGCCAGGCGGGTGATGGCGTCGTCGGTGAAGAAGTCGCCGTCGGTGAAGAGCACCACCGCAGCCGTGCCGGCGAGATCGGCTTCCGTCGGCGCCCCCGAAATCGCCCGCGTGCCGAAGCCGGCTTTCTCCAGCGCCTCGGCCAGAATGCGGGTGGTTTCCGGGTAGTGGTGGTACGCGATCTGGCCGCCAAGGATGAGAAGCACGGTCTGCATGGCAAGGAGTGTAGCGGTTTAGGAAGAAGTGGGCAGGTGGCAGTGGGCGGTGGGCAGGAAAAGAACCGTCGTCCTCTTTTCCTGCCCACCGCCCACTGCCGCCTGCCCACTCCGCCGCGCACTCGTCCGCGGCGGGGGTGATCATTTTACTCGGCGAACAAAAAACGCCCGGCGAGGTGAATCGCCGGGCGTCTTAAGCCGGATGTACCGCCTGTGCCGTGTGGGCCGGGTAGGTGGAACGAACCCTTTAAGTAATTAATCGAGGACACGACACGGTTGTGTTCCGAGGAGCACAACCGCTGTCAAGCCGTTCGGACCCGGCCTATAGCCGGTTTGCGGCGGGCTTGAACCCGTGACCTGGACCATGCGTATCGGCTCGCCACGAAAAGAGCCCGAATCACGCACACTGCAGTACACCGATGCAGGCATTTTATCGGCAAAAAACGGCCGGACAAACAACAATTCCGACAATTTGGCGTGTGAACGAAAACCCGCAGTTGACGACCCCCGGGGGGTTGTCGCTAGGTTCGCGGGCATGACGTCCCGCATTCATGCCGTTGTCATTTTCCTGCTCTGCCTGACAACCCTCGGTCGGGCCGAACCTTCGGCCAAGCCGTCTGAAAAACTGGGCGTCGACGCGAACTACGCCGCGGATATGGCCGCCAAGGGAAAGTCGTGGACCTCGGCCGGAAAGGCCGTCGATCCGATCCAAACCCTCGGCCGGGGTGCCGGGCATTTTCGCGTCCGGTTGTGGGTCGGCGAAAACGGGTTCAACCAGTTGAAATACGCCACCGAAACCGCCCGCCGCGCCCAGGCCGCCGGGATGAAGCCGATGGTCGTCCTCTTCCTTAGCGAAGACTGGGCGGACTTCGTCAAACAGCCCGTGCCGAAGGTCTGGGCGAAACTCGGCCAAGGCGAAAAGCTCGCGGCCATCGAGGCTTACGCCGAGCAAATCGCCAAGCATTTCGCCGCCGAGAAGATCGACGTCGACACCTTCGAAATCGGCAATGAAATCGACTTCGGCATCTGCGGCGTCTTCGAGGAAAAATGGGCGAACCGCGTCAGCGTCGATTACATGCGCGCACAAGATCTGGCCGGACATGGTGCCGATCATCAAGGCGGCGCAAGCGGGTGTATTGAAAGCGTCGCCGAACGCGAAATTCGTACTACATCTTGCGCAGTGGAATAAGCCCGAATATTGCGCGGCGTTTTTCAAATTCATGACCGATGGCGGCGTGAAACTCGACCATCTCGGCCTGAGTTATTTCCCGTCGTCGGCGACCGACGTGGCCGAACGGTCGCTGCCGTTCATGAAAACGCAGGTAAACCGTTTAGCGGCCGAGCTTAAACGGCCGGTGATGGTCTGCGAGAGCGGCTACCCGTGCGAGCCGAACTTCGGCGGTCAATTCGCCGATTGGAATAAGCCCGTCGACGGCTATCCCCTTACGCCCCAAGGACAAGCGAAATGGGTCGCGGATTACACCGCCTGGGCAAAGTCTGATCCGGACATTTCCGTCGCGTATTACTGGAGCCCGGAATGGCACGGCGGCGGGCTGTGGGACGCGTTCGCCTTTTTCGATGCTGCCGGAAACGCCCGGCCGGCATCGCCGCCTTCAACGGTGAAACGCCCGCCACGCAGCCCGCCGAACCACAACCCGTCGTGCTCCGCCCGACCGCGCGTCCGGCCGTTGTGGAGGGCCTGCACGTTTACTTCGGCAACCTCCACGCCCACACCGCCAACAGCGACGGCACGGGCACGCCCGACGAAGCGTTCGCCTACGCCCGCGACGTCGCCAAGCTCGATTTCCTGGCCGTCACCGAGCACAACCACCTGCTCGGCGGCGACAAAGCCAAGCCCGAACAGCGGGCCGCCCTCTACCAGGGCCCGGGGCCGACGGCGTTGCTGCCGGCCGCTGCAAAGAATGACCGGCCCGGCTCATTCGTGGCCATTTATGGTCAGGAATTTTCATCAATGTCCAAGGGCAATCACGTGAACCTCTTTGACGTGCCCCAGGTGATTGACGTGCCGAACGGGAAATTCGACGGCCTGCTCGACTGGATGAAAACGCACAAAGACTCCACCGGCCAAACCGCCGTCGTGCAGTTCAACCACCCCGGCCTGAGTTTTCCGCCTAACGTCATTGCCAAAAACGAGTACGGCCGCGACGACTTCGGCAACGACGCCGAGTGGATCAAACGCATGGGCGAAGTCACCTCGCTCATCGAACTGCTCAACGGCGAACCCGAAGCCAAGGCGACTTTTGGAAGATCGCCACAGATTATGGAATCCGACTTCCGCCTCTTCCTGCGCGAAGGCTTCAAACTCGCACCGACGGGCAATCAGGACAACCACCACAAACTGTGGGGCAGCAGCACCGACAGCCGCACCGGCGTGATCGCCGGCGAACTCACGAAGCCGTCACTCCTTACGGCCATGCGGCAGCGACACACCTACGCCAGCGAAGACAAAAACCTCGTCGTCATCGTCACCGTCAACAACAAACTCGCCGGCGACGTGCTGGGCAAGCCCGGCCCGCTCGACGTGGCGATTCATATTTCCGACCCGGACGAGCGGGCGGTGAAGTACACCATCGAAGCCGTCCGCGGCAGCATCAAAGGCCCGGCCGCCGAAGTCGTGGCCACCGCGACACTTGACGGCAACATGCCCGACAACGAGTACCGCGCCTTCGACGGGCTGAGCCTCACCGCCGCCGACCAGTTCCTCTACTTCCGCATCACCCAGGTCAGCCCGCAAGGCACCGACCGCGCCTGGACGGCACCGGTCTGGGCGAACTGAAGCGAATCGGTTTAAGATAGAAGCGCACCTTCGTAATCATCATGACCGAACGAACCTAAGAGGATTGGCCGGACTGGTGGGAATGGCCCCTCGATTGCGACAATCCGCATTTGCTTAAACGGATGGCCGACCGAGGGTTCGATGAAGTCGCCTTGCGCGAGATGCTCGAAAACGCGGTAAACTGGAGGCCCGATCACGTTCCGGGTCGCTTCGTCATTGTCTGCCGATATGATGGGGCGGATTGGGACGTGGTGGTTGAGCCGGACGATCTGACGCAAACCTTAATCGTGGTGACGGCCTACCAGCCGGAGCCGCCCGTATGAGCAAGCCTTACCTCGAAATCACCTACCGCCTTGGTCGCCCCTTCGCGGCGTATCTGTACTTGTCGCGGCAAGCGGGCGACCGCGTGCAGCGCAGTGTGCCGCACGGGCCGTTAGTCGTGGATTACACGCAAGATGGCCGGCCGATCGGCGTGGAAATCACCGGCGTCTCCGCGAGCGTGCCGGCCGTGCTTCGGCAATTGCTGGCCGACCTGCAGGTGCAGAACGTCGACGCCCGGGAACTGGCACCACTCGGGGCGGCGTAAATCGAGATGAAACAGAATTTCGACATCGTCGTCATCGGCGGCGGCCACGCGGGGGCGGAGGCGGCGTGGGCGGCGTCACGCCTGGGAGCCAGCGTCGCGCTCGTCACACTCGATGACACCAAGATCGGCGCGATGAGCTGCAACCCGGCCATCGGCGGCTTGGCCAAGGGGCAGATGGTCCGCGAGATCGACGCCTTGGGCGGCCTGATGGGCCTGGCGACCGACGCGACCGGCATTCAGTTCCGCATGCTGAACCTCAGCAAAGGCCCGGCCGTCTGGGGGCCGCGGGCGCAGTGCGATAAGTATCGGTATGCCAGTGAAGTACAACGACTGCTGGCGACGTGTTCGGGTCTGACAGTCGTTCGGGGGGAAGTCAGTGAGTTGAATGTCGAATGTCGAATGTCGAATGTCGAAGTGACGCCGTCTTCGACAAACGACAAACGACAATCGACCATCACCGGTGTCCGCCTCGCCGACGGCACGCTGCTGCACTGCCGCGCCGCCATCGTCACCACCGGCACATTTCTTCGCGCTCTCATGCACACCGGCGAAGCGAAAACCGAAGGCGGCCGCGTCGGCGAACAGGCGGCGCGCGGGCTCAGTGGCAGCTTGAAGGCACTGGGGTTAGGCCTCGGCCGACTCAAGACCGGCACGCCGCCGCGGCTGAGCGCCAAGTCGATCGACTTTGGCCGCTTCGAACCCCAGCCCGGCGATGAAAGGCCGGCGGCGTTTTCGTATTTGAATGAATATGGGGGAGTGTCGAGTGTCGAATGTCGAATGTCGGATGAAAGCACGTCGCATTCGACACTCGACACTCGACACTCGACATTCAACCCCCCGCTGCCGCAGGTCAATTGCTATCTCGTGGCCACCACACCCGTTACGCACGACCTCATCCGCGCCAACCTGCACCGCGCACCGATGTACAGCGGCCAGATTCAATCGACCGGCCCGCGGTATTGTCCGAGCATTGAGGACAAGGTCGTGCGGTTCGCTGACAAGGAGAGTCATTCGATTTTCCTTGAGCCGGAAGGCCTGGAAACGGACGAAATTTACTGCAACGGCATCAGCACGAGCCTGCCGGCGGACGTGCAGGAGCCGCTCATTAAGTCCATTGCCGGCCTGGAGAACGCCGTCGTGCTGCGGTGGGGTTATGCCGTCGAGTACGACATGGTCTGGCCGGACGAAATCCGGTCCACACTCGAAACCAAAAAAGTCAGCGGCCTCTTCCTGGCAGGCCAGATCAACGGCACGAGCGGCTACGAAGAGGCGGCGGCGCAGGGACAGATCGCCGGTATCAACGCCGCCCGGCTGGTGGCGACAGGCGTGGCCGATTTCGTGCTTCGGCGCGACCAGGCGTACATGGGCGTGCTGGTGGACGATTTGGTGACCAAGCCGCCCATCGAGCCGTACCGCATGTTCACCAGCCGCGCCGAACACCGGCTGCTGCTGCGGAACGACAACGCCGATTTGCGCCTCACCGAGATCGGCCGACAAGTCGGTTTAGTGGATGACGATCGCTGGCAACGGTTTACGGCCGCCCGCGACGCGCTGGCCGCCATTTCGGCGTTGCTGAAGTCGATCAAACTCGACGGCGTGACCGCGCACGACGTGCTCCGCCGCAGTCAGGAAACGTGGCAAACCGTCGCCGATCGCGTGCCGGAACTCGCCGGCATCGATCCGCACCTGGGTTTCCGTGTCGCAACTGCGGTGAAGTACGAAGGCTACATCAATCGGCAGGACCGCGACGTCGAACGCATGAGCAAACTCGAAGAAAAGCTCATCCCGCCCGGCTTTGATTACGCCCGCGTGACCGGCCTGCGGAACGAGGCGCGCACCAAGCTCAAGCAGTTCACGCCGCATTCACTCGGCCAGGCGCTTCGCATCAGCGGCATCACGCCGGCGGACGTGACGATCCTGGCGGTGGCGCTGAGCCGCGGCTAAACCACTTCCCCGGCACGGGCCACTGAAGTGGCCCGTGCCGGGGTGGCGTTACCGTGCCGCTTGCCGCCACCAGAGTTCCAGCATCAGTAGCGCGTACAGTCGTTGGCCGTGGTCGTGTTGCTCGGCCTCGTGGTCGGCGACGAGGCTGCGCACCAGGCCTTGTGGGAAGCGGTTGACGAACGCGTCTTTTGCGAACAAATGGTCGTGCAGCAGGCCGCGGAGGGAGGTGCGGAACCAATCGCCGATGGGGACGGCGAAGCCGGTCTTTTTTCGCTTGAAGACGAACGCCGGCAGCTCGCCGGCGAAGGCCTCGCGCAGCAGGCGCTTGGGCCCGCCGAGCATCAGGTCGCGTTCGCGCAGTCGGCTGGCGAGTTCCAGCACGTCGCCGTCCATGAACGGGGCCCGCACTTCGAGGCTGTGGAGCATGGAGCAGCGGTCGACTTTCGTGTGCAGGTCGCCGGGGAGATAGGTCTTTCGGTCGAACGCCAGGGCCGCTTCCATCGGGCCGCCGGTGGTGACGATGAGGCTGTCGAAAAACTGCTGGCGTTCGCCGTCGACGGTTTGGCCGATGAGTGCGGCGACGGCGATGTCGTCGAACAGCGACACGTAACGATCGTAACGCTCGGCCGGCGCAAGGCCCGCGGCGGCGAGCAGTCGGCCGGCGCGGGTGAGCCGGCTTTTGGGGTGCCCGCGCTCCAGCCGTTTGCCCAGCGACGCGAACGGTGCGAGAGGCCCGGTCGGCAGGCGGACGGCGCGGTAGCGGTCGTACCCGCCGAACAGTTCATCGCCGCCGTCGCCGCTGAGCGCGACGGTGACGTGCTGGCGCGTCTGCTGACTCAACCAGTGCGTGGGGAGCGCCGAAGAATCGGCGAACGGCTCGCCGAAGACGCCGGCCAGCTTCGGCAGGTCGGCGGCGACGTCGGGCGTCACGCGGAACGTGCGGTGCTCCGTGCCAAGGTGCTTCGCGACGGCCTCGGCGTAGGTGGTTTCGTCGTAACGCGCGTCGTCAAAACCGATCGAAAATGTCTTCACCGGCCCGGCCCGGCGGGCGCAGTGCGCGATCACGCTGCTATCAATCCCGCCCGACAAAAAGACGCCCAGCGGCACGTCGCTGACGAGTTGCCTGCGCACGGCCTTTTCGATGACGGTTCGCGTGTCGGCGGCGGCGTGGGCGGTGACCGGCGCGGGCTCGCCACGCAGGCCGGTGTACCAGCGCTTGGCGTCGGCCGTCGCCCAGGTGGCGGGGCGGACGATCACCCGCGTGCCCGGCTCGATCTGCCGAACGCCCGCGTAAATCGTCCGTGGCGGCAAGACATAGCCGTAGCGGAGGTAATGGGCGAGGGCGTCGTCGTCGATCGTGCGGTCCCAGTCCGGCCAGGGCGATAGGGCCGAGAGTTCCGACGCGAACGCCAGCGAGCCCTTTCCGGTCGAGACATACAACGGCTTTTGCCCGGTGCGGTCGCGGGCGAGCAGCAGCGACTGTTCGCGGTCGTCCCAGAGCGCCAGCGCGAACATGCCGTCGAGGCGTTCGAGGGCGACGTCCGGGCCCCATTCGGCCAGCGCGGCCAGCAGCACCTCGGTGTCGCCGGTCGTTTGCCAGGGGCGACCGGGCAGGCGTTTTTGCAGGTCGCGGTAGTTGTAGATTTCGCCATTGAAGACGAGCGTGTAGCGGCCGTCGGGTGTGGACATCGGTTGCATGGCGCGCGAGTCGCAGTCGAGCACCGCTAGCCGCCGAAAGACGAGGCCGGTCGTGACGGCGTTACGGCGGAAGAGCCGGACTGCCTGCCCGTCCGGCCCGCGGTGCGCGATGCGAACGGCCATTCCGGCCAGCGTCGATTCGTCGACCGTCAGCCGTTCGTCCCAGGTCACTACGCCCGCAATGCCGCACATAACAATGACTGTAACGTTCGGCGGACGATTTCGCTCAAAAACGGGTTTGCCACCGATGAGGCACGGATGAACACCGATGAAAGGCGAAGAGCTTGGAACCACAGATTACGCAGATTTCACAGATTGAATTTTGATCTGTGAAATCTGCGGTTTATTCTCCTTTTTATCGGTGTTCATCCGTGCCCCATCGGTGGCAATATTTTCTTTACGCGCTTTTGAGCGACTCGTACCCGCCGAACTGCTGCCGCACGAGCCGGGCGTAGAGGCCGTCGCGCGTCAGCAGGTCGACGTGGCTGCCGATGTCCACCACGCGGCCGTGTTCCATCACCACGATGCGGTCGGCATTCCGCACCGTGCTCAGGCGGTGCGCGATGATCAGGCAGCTTCGCCCCTGCATCAGCCGGTCGAGCGCTTCCTGCACGAGCGCTTCGCTGTGGCTGTCCAATGCACTGGTGGCTTCGTCGAGTATGAGAATGCGCGGGTCTTTGAGGATAGCGCGGGCGATGCTGAGGCGCTGGCGTTGCCCGCCGCTGAGGTTCACGCCGCGTTCGCCAACGCGGCTGGCGTAGCCGTCGGGCAGGGCGGTGATGAATTCGTGCGCATTGGCGGCCTTGGCGGCTTCGACGATTTGGGCGTCGGTCGCGTCGGGCCGGCCGTAGGCGAGGTTCTCGCGGATCGTGCCGGTGAACAGCAGGCTGTCCTGCTGCACGATGCCGATGCCTTTCCGCAGGCACTTGAGTTTGTAGTCGCGCACGTCCAGCCCGTCGATCACGATGCGGCCTTGCTTGACGTCGTACAGCCGCGGCACGAGCGTGGCGAGCGTGGTCTTCCCGCTGCCGCTCGGGCCGACCAGGGCGACACGCTCACCGGGCGCGATGACGAAGTCGATGCTGTCGAGAATCGGCCGCGACGGCGGCGTGTTGTCGGAGAGGCCGTCACCTTCCTCCAGCCGCGTGCGGCTTTCGTCGGAGTCGTCCTGGTAGTCGAAGGTGATGTTCTCGAACCGCACCTCGCCGCGCGTCGGCTTCGCCTTGGAGGCACCGGCTTTGTCCACGATTTTCGGCGTGATGTCGAAGACTTCGATTACCCGCTCGATCGCCGCCAGGCTGGTCTGCCAGACGACGTTGATCTCCGCGAACCGCCGCACCGGCAGATACATGACGGCCAGGTAGCCCATGAACTTCACGGCCTCGCCGGGCGTCAGTTCGCCGTGCATGGCGAGATAGCCGCCATAGCCGATGACGATCGTCTGACCGAAGTGCACGAGCGTTTCGCTGCATGCGCTGACGAGTTGGCTGATGTTGCTTTGCTGCAGCACGCGGTCGTAGTGTTCTTCGGTGTCTTCCTTGAAGCGCTCACTCTCACGGCCTTCCGCGGCGTAGGTTTTGACCAGCGCGATGCCCGCCATGCGCTCCTGCACGTTGCCGCTGATCTTGGAAATCTGCGATTGCACCCGCAGCGAAGCGTTCTTCACCTTCGGATTCAGGTTGCGGAACATCAGCCAATAGAGCGGCAGGATGATGAGTGTCGCCGTCGCGAGTTTGACGTTGATCGAATAGATCAGCCACAGCCCGCCGATGACGCTGGCGCAGTCCATGGCGGTGTTGATGAGCCCGCCGTTGACCAGTTGGCTGGCGGTCTGGATGTCGGAAATGATGCGGCTGACGATGCTGCCCGTCCGCTCTTTCGCGTAAAAGTGCAGGCTCAGCCGGTGCAGGTGGTCGAACAGGTCTTGCCGAAGGTCGCGAATCACGCGGCTACCCAGCTTGGCGGCCAAGTACCCGCGGAAATAACTCGCGAACCCGTGCGCGACGGACAACGCGATGCCGGCTACCGTCAGCACTTCCGCCCAGTGGATGCGGCTGTCGGTGCTTCGCCCGGTGCCGTCGGTCATCACGCGGTCGACGGCGGTGCCGATCAGCCACGGGAAGCTGTAGTTCAGCCCGAACTTCGCGAAGCCGCACAAAATCGTGACGACCAGCAGCGTTTTGTAATCCAGCACGTACGCCAGAAATCGGCGCACGGCATGGCGCTCAGGCACGGCGGCATCGGGTTCAGGGTGCAAGGTGTTTCCCACTTACCAAATTCAACCCCTCGAATCAACGAAACATTCCTCGGCACGGCCCACTTCAGTAGGCCTGTCTTGCAACTCAATCAACGGCGCAATCAGGCCCGCTGAAGCGGGCCGTGCCATTGAGTGATACGATGCCGCCGTGCAGGCGTTGATGGCCGCAATTTCCATCGTCCCGCCCGGCCGCTGGGCGGTCGCCGTCAGCGGCGGGGCCGACAGCGTCGCACTCCTGCGGGCGATGGCGACCCGCCCAGACTGCCAGCTCGTCGTCGCCCATCTGGATCATCAGTTGAGAGGCGAAGAAAGCGCCGCCGACGCCAATTTCGTACAAGATTTAGCGAACAAGCTCGGTTTGCCGTGTGAGACTGGACTACGAGCCGATTGGCCCTCTTCCCCCCCTCCCCTTGAGGGAGGGGGTGGGGGGAGGGGTTCACCGCGCCGCTGCGGCATCGACGCCGCCAAGATCGCGGCAGACCCCTCACCCCAACCCTCTCCCTCAAGGGGAAAGGGAGCCAGAGGCAACGCGTCGGCGCGGTATCGGGCTTCTCGCTACTTATTTTTCGCCGACGTCGTCCGCCGCCACGATTGCCAGGGCGTGCTACTGGCCCACCACGCCGACGATCAGGCCGAGACCGTGCTGCTCCGCCTCGCCCGTGGCCGCAGTCTCGCTGGCCTCGGCGGCATGGCGGCGGTGGCGACGATGAACGGCCTCGTCATCCGCCGGCCGCTGCTGGGCGTGCGACGGAGCGAACTGCGGGAGTACCTCGTTTCGCTCAATCAGCCGTGGCGGGAAGACAGCAGCAACACGACGCTGAAGTACCGCCGGAATGTCATCCGTCGATGGTTGGCCGACGTGGACGCCGCTCCGGTTCCCTCTCCCGTGTATTCACGGGAGAGGGTTAGGGTGAGGGTCTGTTTTTTGTCTGCCGAAGAATACGGCCCTCACCCTAACCCTCTCCCGGCCATACCGGGAGAGGGAACCAGTCTTGTCCCCGCACTTCTGCGTTTAGCGGCTGCCGCGCAGCGTTGGCGGGCGAAGCTCGACGCCCAGTCGCCCCAACTCGCCGCCGCCTTCGACTGCCGCCAGCTCCGCGGCATCGCACTGCCGTTCGCCGAGCACGCCGCCCGGCGGTGGCTCGTCGCGCACGGTGCGCCGCCGGACCGCGTGTCGCCGGCGGATTGCCGGCACCTTGTCGAGCAAGTCACCGACGTCGCCAAGCCGTCGCGTCGGCATTACCCCGGTGGCCTTCTCGTGCGGCGGCGGGCGGGGCGGGTCGACGTGATCCCGTCCCCGCCCCTACAATCGCCCGTTACGCATGGCCAAGAAACAACCTGAGCCCAAGACCTTCGAAGAAGCCATCGGCGAACTCGAAGCGATCCTCAACGAAATGGAACGCGGCGAAACCCCACTCGAGGAAAGCATCGCCCGCTACGAGCGCGGCAACTACCTCATCACCTTCTGCCGCGGCGTGCTCGGCAAGGCGGAACAGCAGATCGAGCAGATGCAGCAGAAATCGCCCGCCAACCCGCCCGCGGCCACGGAAGACGACGGCGACGATGAGTGACACCGTCCCCGAACTTCTCGCCGCCCACGCCCGCACGGTGGCCGACTTCTTTGACGCGTTCATCGGCGGGGAGGCGGGCATTCCGCCGAAGCTCGCCGAGGCGATCCGCTACAGCCTCGACGCCGGCGGCAAGCGCCTGCGGCCGGCGCTGGTGCTGGAAGTGTTTGACGCGGTTTTCCGCGAGCCGCCCGCGCCGCCGGCTTTGCCGAAGGTGATCGCACCGCCGCGGAAGTCGGAGCGGCCGCGGGCGTACGCCGGCGCCATCGCCGCCGCCGCCGCGATGGAACTCATTCACACGTTCAGCCTCGTTCATGACGACCTGCCCGCGATGGACGACGACGATTTGCGTCGTGGCCGCCCGACGAACCACAAGGTGTATGGTGAAGCCGTCGCCATCCTTGCCGGCGACGCGATGATGACGCTGGCGTTCCAGGCGATCGCCCAACACGCGCCCGGCGAGCGCGTGGCGAAGCTGGTGCACGAACTCGCCCACGCCGCCGGCCCCGCCGGCATGATCGGCGGCCAAGTCCTCGACATGGCCGGGGAAGGCCAATCGCTGTCGCTCGACGGGTTGCAGGCGATTCACCGCTTAAAAACCGGCGCGCTGCTGACAGCGTCGTGCCGCCTCGGCGCGATCGCCGCCGGGGCCAGTGACAGTACGCTCGCGGCCGTGACGGCGTACGGCAATCACCTCGGTTTAGCGTTCCAGATCGTCGACGACGTGCTCGATGAAACCGCCACGCCCGAACAACTCGGCAAAGCCACGCAAAAAGACGCCGGCCGTGGCAAGAACACCTACCCGCGCCTGCTGGGCGTTGAAGAAAGCCGCCGCATCGCTGGCCAGCAGATCGACGCGGCGATCGCCGCCGTCTCGCCGCTGGGCCAAGGGGCGGTGCGATTGGTCGCGCTGGCGAAATTCGTCAGCGAACGACAGGCGTAACAGCATTTGCGTCTGAAAATGTTCACTAAACGCCGGGCGGCACGGTTTAAGGTACTCCGCAAGTCGTGAAAGACCGGCGGCCGTCTCGCGTTCGATCACGGCTTGTCGAGTACGCCAAGCCGTGCCATTCGCCTTTCAGTAACTACCTCTTCATTTCATTGCCGAAAGACTACTGATACGGCTTGATTCGTCTTTCGATCGATTGTAACCAGAGGAGTTCCTCCGTTGGTATTTTTGGGAAGTATCCATGTCACTTCAAATTTGTCTTCGTAACGCGTGATTTGAACAGGCAGCGAGAAGTTTCGTGGATGCTTAGGATATTTTTCCATTATGAATTGCTTGGCGCATTCCTCAAGTTCGTCAAACGATAAGGAGCTTGTCATAGTGGTGGTTGCAACTCCAGCTAAGCAAAAATTTTCTGGTTTGTTGTGCGGAAGTAGCGTAAGAAAAAAAATGATGCTAGCCGAATTTTTGCAAAATTGCTTTTTTTCATCCTCTTGCCTCAATGAATGGTGCGCCGTATTGAACTATTCCGTTGTGGTTCTTCAGGAATTCAACTAGCCCGCTATCATCGGCGAGATCAATATCAGCTGGACTTGGATCAAGATCGTACCCATCGGCAGCCGTAAAGGGATGGGTGTGAAAAACGGCTACCAAAATTTTACCTTCTGGTGCGGCTGCTGGCCGGGGAAGTGTATTTGTGGGTGCATTGGGATCACGAGTCGTTACAGTTATTGAAAGACTTCCATCGGCCAGCGAGTAATAGAC
This sequence comes from Tepidisphaeraceae bacterium, assembly GCA_049840775.1. GTDB lineage: Bacteria > Planctomycetota > Phycisphaerae > Tepidisphaerales > Tepidisphaeraceae > RYN-431. The sequence continues at coordinate 530,801 of JASGJJ010000001.1, read as the reverse complement.
GCCGAAACCCTGTTCAAGCTTGTCCTCGATATCCCCGTTAGGATTGGATGCATTCCATGCCGAGGTTATTGCCGCTTGAACTGCCCCATTCGCCATAATTGTTTCTTTAGTTAAATGGTAGGTGTCATCCTCTTGAGAACCAATGAGGCCACAGCAGGAAGACTCGGAGGAAGAGGGGTTTGATATGACTGTGATGACCGAACGGTCGCGATAACGGTCTCGCCATCGTCTGGCGTTCCATAACCCTCCGGTTTTTCATCGTTAATGGGTTTGAAACTAATCGATTTAACCGTTCCCGATTGGCTGATTGTGACAGTTTCGGGTAAGTTTTCGTAGTCATTGCCTGGCGTGGCTGTACCAGAATAATCGAGAGAAACAACAGTGTCAGGTATTGGATCGTCGTAGAGCGGAGTGCCAATCCAGCTATCCGGAAGATCGCCTGTTACAGTAAAGGCGGAATATTCGCTTATGCTTTCGGAAACGTTTCCTCCGCCGCTGATTGACACTGACGGCTGATAAACCGATACGCCGACTCCGCCCAGCATCATGACGTCGCCCATTTCCAGGTCAGACGCCGACAGCGTGATGGTCAGTGACGAACTGCTGTTGGCGATCCATCGGCCGAAGTTGCCGGACTGGGTGGTGCCAGAGCTGGTGCGGGTCATGGTTGGGGTGCTGTCGGCACCGGACATCTGGACGGTATCGGTGTCAGAACCGGACGAACTCCCGCCCATGAAAATCGAAGGTGTGATGCGGACCATGGGAATGGGCCGGGAGCCCGGTAAGGGTGAGCGTGACCGGCGATTGGTAGAGCGTCCCGCTCGGCCCCAGGCGAAAGCCTGGCGACGAAGCCGTTTGGGTCAGCGACCAAGACGCCGTCACACCCGCAGCCGTGGTTCCATTGGTGGGCCCATCCGGACCGACGCTGTAGATGCCACTGAAAACGGACGTCGTTGATAGCAGTGAACGAAATTCGAGTGGTTCAACGAAGTGCGTGCCAGCAGAATTCTTGCAGCCCATCAGTTACCCCTTGGGATGAAATCCAAATGTAAATTTAATAATTCAAAAGTGGACAAGCAAACGAAAAGATTCTGTCGAGCAATTGGCGGGAACAATAGTCGGATGGCAGGGCGGTACATGTGCAGTACCGTTGGAGAGCAGCGTGCGGCCCAGGTTGATACACGAATTCAAATAGCAGAGGGAGAGGCGGCTTTTACGGGTTAGAGTGCGAACATGTGCCACTCGTCGGCGACATCTCAATGCGGTCTTAGCGCGTCGCCACTACTTATTTCGCCGGCGGCAGGATTTCGACTTGGCTGTAGTCGTCGAGGTTCAGGACGCTGATTTCGCCGTCGGGTTTTTTGAGTTCGACGCGGTCGAGCCAGAGGCGGTCGTCGCGGGAGTGGGCGTACCAGCTGCCGGTGGGGCGTTGGTCGTACTTGACGATGGTCCCTTCGACGACGGTGGCCATGGAGTATTGGCGGGCGGCGACCTGCTGGGTGATGCGGACGCGTGTGCCGGGGACGAGGTTCTTGCGAAGGTCGGCTGCCATGGTTCGGCGGGATTATGGCGCGTTTGTTGGTAAATTGCGAGCCTTGGCCATGAGCAAGTTTAATGCCGACCGGGTCCGCCCGACGATTCTTCTCGCCGTCACGCTGGCGGTACTGCTGACGGTGGTCGGCAAGCTCGGCGGCGTGGGGGTGACGACGCTGGCGATTCTGCTGAGCTGCGTCGCCGTGTTTGTTTATGTTTCCGTGCTGAATCGCCGGAGCGAAGCGGCAGGGCGGCGCCTGAGCGAGGCGATCGACCGCTTCTTCCACGGCGACTGGTCGGCGCGCATCCGCCCCGACGGCGAAGACGAATTGGCCAACTGCGGCTTCCGCCTGAACCTGCTCGCCGAGCGGACCGACGAACAGATCGCCGAGCTGCACCGGCAGGTGGCGGGGCTGAACAAGCTGGTCGACAGCCTGCCCGACGCCGTGCTGCTGGCCGACGCGCAGCAGCGGGTGGTGCGCATCAACGAGCCGGCCGCGAAGTTTCTGTCGATCACGCAGAAACAGGCGGCGGGGCAGAAGCTGATCGCCGTGCTCGGCGAGGCGGCGCTCGTCGACGCGTACGAGAAGATGCTGGCCGCCGGTGAAGAGGCCAAGCGGGTGGTTAAAGAGATCCGCGTGATGCGGCAGATGCAGAAGCTGACCTTCCAGGCCGTCATGGCGCGGACGGCGGGCGGGGGCGTGCTGATCGTGCTGCGCGACATCACCGAACTCGCCGAGGCGGTCCGGATGAAGGCCGACTTCGTCGCCAACGCCAGTCATGAATTGCGCACGCCGATCGCGGCGATCAAGATCGCGTTCGAGACGATGCACGACGTCGGTGCTGACGACTGGGAGCAGACCGAACGCTGCATGACGATCATCGCCGGCCATCTTCGCCGGCTGGAAGAAATGCTCCGGGATTTACTCGATTTGTCGCGCGCCGAAACCGCCGATGCGGAGCCGGACTTGGCGACGGTCAACGCCCCGGGTTTGCTGGCGAGCATCCTGAATGCGATGGGCTCGGTCGCGGCCGACAAGGGCGTCGATCTGGAAGTCGAAGCCGAGCCGGAGATGACGTTCGTCTCCGATCGCAAGCTGTTGGAACTGGTGTTGAAGAACCTTGTGGAGAACGGCATCAAGTACACGCCGGCCGGCGGGAAGGTGGTGACGACCATCGCCCGGGAAGAGGGCGGCATCGTCATCCGCGTGGCCGATAGCGGGATCGGGATTCCGCCGCAGCACACGGAGCGGGTCTTCGAGCGGTTTTACCAGGTCGACCCCGCCCGCAGCGGCAGCAGCACCGGCCGCGGGACGGGTTTGGGGCTGGCGATCGTGAAACACGGGGTGGCGAACCTGGGCGGGCGGGTGACGCTGGCGAGCGTCGTAGGCCGAGGCACCACCGTCACTTGCGTGCTGCCCGACCTGCCGCCTACGGATTAAAGCCGTTTTTATAGGGCTTTTGGGGTTTTGAACGTTAAGCCGAGGGATAGCATGACCGATCCTGTAAGGGAATTCGGATGCGATTTTCGAAGGAGACCAAGACGGGTTTGGCGGCGTTGGCCGCGTTGCTGCTGGCGGCCGATTCGGCGGTGGCGGGGTACTACACGTACAGCGTGAACACGTCGACGCCGTCCAGGAACGCCCCCGTCCGCCGCGAGCTGATGGCCGCCCAGCGTGACCTGGCGAAGGCGACCGCGGCCGCCCAGGCGGGCGCCTCGGCCGAGCCGGTGAAGGCCGCCCAGGCCGCCCTCGGCAAAGCGCGGCAGGACTACGCCGCGGCGTTAAAAGAGGCCCGTAAGTCGCTCGCGACTGACCCGACGGTCGGCCCGCTGCAGAAGGCCGTCCAGGAGATCGAAGCCCGCCTGGCCGCCCAGTCCGAGCCGTACGCCCGGATGAACATCTCGTCGGAACTGCTCACGGCACGCAATGCCCTGAACGACGCCGAGTGGGACCACCTGGGCATCGATCCGGACCTGGCCATTCGCCGGGCGGACATCGACGACGCCGCCAATGCGCTCAAGCAAGCGCAGGCGGACCAGCAGTCGGCGATCCGCCAGGACCCGGCCGTTGCCGCGGCGCAGCAGCGTGTGCTGGCGCTGCGGATGCAACTGAGCCGCCGGTAAGACTATTCCGCGATCTGGGGCTTGCCGTTCTTCTGCTCTTCACTGGCGTTGGGCTTGGACGAGCTGAGCATGTAGCCACGCCCGACGATAGTGTGGATCAGCGGCGTTTCGAACGGCCGGTCGACTTTGCGACGCAGCCGGGCGATGAAGACCTCGATGACGTTCGAGCCGGGCAGCTCTTCGTCGTTCCAGATCGCCTCGGCCAGTTCGGACCGCGTCACCACGCGTTCGCAATTACGAAGGAGGTATTCCAGCACCGCAAGCTCGCGGCTGGTCGCCGAGATGATCTGCCCCTGCCGCACCACCTGCAGCGAGCGAAGGTCCAGCGACAGGTCTTCGAACTTCAGCACCGCGCCCTCGAACGGCGCACACCGGCGAAGCAGCGAGCGGATCTGCGCGGGCAGCACCGCGACGGGGTACGGCCGCAGCAGCACGTCATCGGCGCCGGCGTCGAGTAGGGCGATCTTCAGCGACGGCTCGGGGTTGTCCGTAACGACGATAATCGGCAGGCCTTCCCCCTGGGCGCGGAGTTCGCCGATCAGCGACAACGCGCCGCCGGGGACCGAGTCGTCGAGCACGACCACGCGATACCCGCCCTCATTGAGCGCGGCGACCGCGTCGTCCGCGCCACCGGCACGGCCGCTTTCCAGGTTCTGCCCACGGAGCTCTTCTGAAACGCCTAAAGCCCGTACGGCATCAGGATCTACGAGCAACACACGCATCCGATGTGACCTTATCTGCTAAACCAGACGTTAAACCACTGGATGAACGAAATTTCAAGCCGTGTTAGGGGATGAATTTTAGGTGAACGTTAAGCAGAAATGCCTACTCCTGTGTTCCGAAGCCGGGTTCATCTTTTTGTCATGTTCGGGTGTAAAAAAACCGTGACGGCCGGTGCCGTCACGGTTTTGAAAGTTCTGTATGGTCGGAAAGGGGTAGATTACGCCCAGTTCGGCGTCGGTTTATTGACGCAACCGGTCGGCACTCGGCCGCCGGCGACGGGTGCCGCCCAGCGAATGCCGTTCGTGATGATTCGCAGCACGTTCGGGTCGTGGTAGCTGCGATACGTTTCGTGGCCGGGCCGGAAGTAGAAGATTTTGCCCGCCCCGCGTTGCCAGGTCAGCCCGCTGCGGAAGCATTCGCCGCCGCTGAAGGTGCTGATCAGGAGGGTTTCGTCGGGTTCGGGGACGTCGAAGTATTCGCCGTACATCTCTTCTTCTTCGAGGACGAAATGGTCGTCGATGCCTGCCAGGATTGGGTGGCCCGGCTTGGTGACCCAGAGGATTTCCCGGTCCTTGGCCACGCGCCATTTCAGGTCGCACGTCGTGCCCATGAGGCGGCGGAAGATCTTCGAGTAGTGCCCCGAGTGCAGCACGATCAGGCCCATGCCGGCCAGGCAGCGTTTATGGACCTTGTCGACGACTTCATCGGCGACTTCGTGGTGATGGCCGTGGCCCCACCAGATCATGACGTCGGTGCTGGCGATGACGTCGTCGGTCAGCCCGTGTTCCGGCTCGTCGAGGGTCGCCAGGCGGACTTCGATGTCGTCCTGGGTTCGCAGGTGCCTGGCGATCGCGCCGTGCATGCCTTCGGGGTAAAGATCGCTGACGATTTTGTGCTTCTTTTCGTGACGGTGTTCGTGCCAGACGGTGACGCGGATAGACATGCGGCTCCTTTGCCGGCGAAAAGCGTAGATGCCGCTACCAAAATCTCAAGTCCGCCGCCGGACCATCTTGCGGTGGGGCCCGACGCCGGGAATGTCGTAGACGTCGGTGACGGCGTCCCACCCGCAGCGTTCGTAGAAGCCGACGGCGGGAAGGCGGGCGTTGCACCAGAGCGTCACCGGGCCGGGCGTGGTGGCGACGTGCTGGTCGACGGCTTCGAGCAGTTTTCGGCCGACGCCGCCGGTGCGAACGCCGTCCGCCACCGCCATGCCGCGCAGCCGCCAGGCCGGCTCGCCGTCGAGCGGGTCGAGGTGGACCGTCACGCAGCCGACGAGGGTTTCGCCGTCGAACGCCCCGAAGTGCGCCACGTGATCGGCCCGGTCGTGCTCGTACATCGCCGATTCCGGCGGCAGCCCGGCCCGCAGCACGGCGTGACGGAGCGGGAAGATCGTTTCGACATCACACGAACGGGTTTCAACGGCCATGCCCGGATCGTAGCGACTGTTTCGGATCGGTTAAGACCTTCTCGGACGTCGTTACGAACGGTGGCGGCGTCTGGTGTTGGCGGTTTCGGGCCGTTAAACTTCGCCGCTCTTGTCTACGTATCGCCGCAACGTCGCCGTTGGTGTCACCGTGTTGGCCGCCCTGATTATGTTGGGGTGGATGATCCTGCGCTTCGGCGCGAACATCGCCAAGCCGTTCGCCGGCGAGATGATCCCGGTGAAGTTCGTGACCGACCGTGCCGACGGTGTCAGCGACGGTTCGAACGTGATTTTCCGGGGCGTGGTCGTCGGCCGCGTGCTGAAGGTCTGGCGCGACTCGGACATGAAACAGGTCTGGGCGGAAGCGGAAGTCGACGCCCAGCCGCCGCTGCCGGCAAAGCTGTCGGCGGGCATCATCCAGAGCTCACTGCTCGGCAGCGGGGCGAACCTCATCGTCGAGGCCGACGCCGACAGCCAGGGCAACCTTGTTGCGGGCACGACGATTCCCGCCCATTTTGTCGGCCTGAACCTCGTGCCGCCGGAACTGTCGGCGATCGCCAAGCAGCTTAAAGACGAGAACTTCGTCGGTAACCTCAACGGCCGCGTGACGCAGGCGGCCAAGCTGATCGACGAAGCCCAGCAGACGCTCGCCGGGCTGAACAAGGTCGTCAACGACGAGAAATTCCGCCAGGACCTCCAGGCCAGCATGGCGAACATCCGGGCGGCGAGCGAGAGCGCTAAGGCCGTGACCGCCAAGGCCGACGCCATCGCCAGCAACGTCGACAGCACGGTCAACACCGTCAACACGACCGCCAAGTCCGCCCAGGCGAAGCTGGATGAGATCAGCAAGTCGATCCAGGCGCGGCTCGACCAGACGGCCGCCACGCTGGAAGCCGTCGCCGGCATCACCAAGAAGATCAACGACGGCTCGGGCACGGCGGGCAAGCTCGTCAACGACCCCAAGCTCTACGCCGGCCTCGTCAGCACGACCGACGAGCTCAATGCCGCCGTCAAAGACCTCCGCCGCCTGATCCAGCAATGGGAGCAGGAAGGCGTCACCGCGAAGCTGCGGTAAGTCCGTTCGATCTTAGCGGCCCCGCTTGCGGGGCCTGTTTGTGTCCAATTCCGGAATTGCAAAAGGCCCCGCAAGCGGGGCCGCTAATGGGCGAGATTGAGACGCCTCTCACGCCTTCGGCAGCGTGATCTGGAAGGTCGTCCCTTTCCCGAGTTCGCTTTGCACTTCGATGCGGCCGTGGTGGGCGTCGATGATCTCTTTGCAGATCGCCAGGCCCAGGCCGGTGCCGCGGTGTTCGCCGCGGCGGGCGGTGCTCTTGGTGGTGAAGAACGGGTCGAAAATGCGGCCGATGGTGTCGGCGGCGATGCCGGGGCCGGTGTCGATCACGCTCAGCCGCACGGCGTTTTCGTCGGGAAGGTCGACCGCTTTCACGGTGATCGAGCCGCCTTTGCCCAGCATCGCCTGCCGGGCGTTGATCAGTAGGTTGAGCAGCACCTGTTCGAGCTGAACGCAGTCGCCACGGACGAGAAGGTCGGGCTGCACCTGCACGCGAAGGGCGATGCCGTCCTTGTGCGGGTCGCGGGCGAGCACGAGCAGGGTTTCGTCGACAAGGTTCTGCACCGGCACGTCGTCGTGTTCGGTTTCGCCCCGCGCCAGCCCGAGCATGCTGTTGCAGATGCGGCCGGCCTTGGTGGCGCCGGCGAAGCTCTTGGTCAACGCTTTCTTGATCAGCCCGGCGTCGGGCTTGTCGCTTTCGGCGCTGGCCAGGGCGTACTGCGAATAGCTGATGACGGGCGTGAGAATGTTATTGAATTCGTGCGCAATGACCGCCGCGATCGTGCCGATGGTCGCCAGGCGCTGGGTCTGCATGACCTGGTCGCGCAGGGCGGCTAACTCGTCCTGCGCGGCGCGCAATTGACGGGTGAGAGTCTGGGCAAGATCGTCCGGCGGCGCTTCGGTCGGCAAGTCTGTCACGCTACACCCGCTATCGGCACGACGGGGCGAAAGAGTCCAACTTGCGCGATTTCGTTATGGGGTATCCACCCATTTGGCTATACTCCGCGGCGTGAAAGTGATCGTGAACGGGGAAGCGCGCCAGCTCGAATCGCCGACGACCGTCCGCCAAATCATCGAGGCGAAAGGGCTGCTCGTCACCACCGTCGCCGTCGAACTCAACCGCCGGCTGCTGAAGACGGAACGCTACGACACCGAACTCAAGGACGCCGACGAAGTCGAAATCGTCACCTTCGTCGGCGGGGGATAAGGGACAGCCGGCGGCGGGCGGCCGGCAGCAAAAAGGGAACCATGCGTAATCTTTTCATTCGTTCGTGCGCGATCAGTCTCCTCGTGCCCGCCGTGCTGCTGGCCGGAAAGTTGACGCTCAAAGACGGCACCGTCCTTGAAGGGACGATCAAAAAGTACGGCACGAGCTACAACGTCAAACTCGCGGACGGCACGTCGAAGATGGTGCTGGCATCAGACGTCGCCAGTGTCGACGATCCCGCCCTGAACCCGCCCGCCGGTGCTTCCGGCGCCGCCGCGCCGGCCGCCGGGGGAACGGCCGCGGGCACCAGTGCCGGCGACTTCGCCCGCACCCAGGCCGCCGCCGATCGCGTCACCTCGCCGCTGATCGCCGTCACGCTCTGGCAGGACTACATCGACAAGCACCCCAAGCCCGCCGATAAAGAAGCCGGCACCAAGGAACGCGACCGCTGGCAGCAGATGGCCAAGGACGGTGCCGAACGCATCAAGGGCAAGTGGGTCACCGGCGAAGAGCTCAAAAAACTCCACGCCCAGGTCGACAAAATGATCGAAGAAGGCCGGCAAATGCTCGTCGTGCGCAGGCGTTGCAGGGCATCAAAAAGTTTGAGGAAGTCCTCAAGCTCTACCCCAACAGCTTCGAAGCCAACTTCGAAATGGGCTACTTCTACCTCAAACGCATCACACGCATCGAAGGCAGCAACGCGGAAATCGACAAGTCCATCAACTGCCTGGAAACCGCCAACAAGCTCAAGCCCAACTCCCCGGCCACGCTGTCGAACCTGGCGATCGCTTACAACTTCCGCAAGCGGTACGAAGACTCTGTGCTCAGCGCCTACAAGGCTGCCCAGATCGATGACAATCAGGAAATCGTTCAGAACCTGTTCAACTCGCTCACTCAGGCGCCGCCGGGGATGCTGAAGAACAACCCGAAGGTCGCCCCGATCGTCGCCGACGCCAGGCTGCTGATCAGCAAACGCGGCATCAGCGGCGAGCGCTGGGTCTACGTCCGCCCCCGCATGATAGACCCGAAAGACGATGACAACAGCCCCGGCGGCATGGCGCGGCGCGGCATCGTCGGGAGCGGCACGGGTTTCTTCATCAGCGACGACGGCTACATCATGACCAACCGCCACGTCGCTGCGGGCGGGGACAAAATGATCGTCCGCCTCGCCGACGGCACGCAGAAGGTCGCCGAAAAGGTCGTCGTCGATGACGAGCAGGACATCGCCATTCTCAAAATCAAAGGCGACGTTAAAACGCCGTTCACCTTCATCAAGATCGCCGACTACGAAACACCGGAAGTCGGCACGGACGTCACCGTCATGGGCTTCCCGCTCGGGGCGATGTTCGGTACGAACGTGAAGATCACCCGCGGTGTCGTCACCAGCATCGAAGCCGACCGCCAATCCCCGTGTGATGTCATCGTCGACGCACAAGTGAATCCCGGTAACAGCGGCGGGCCTATGCTCGACAAGCACGGCAATCTCATGGCGCTCGTCGCCATGAAAACGCTCAGCGACGAATCCATCAGCAGCTACGGCCTGGGCATCAGCACGAGTCGTCTCCGGAAGTTCTTCGAACACCAGAAAGACAAACTCACGTCGATCAAGCTCGTCAAAGCCGACAAGGTCGATGACGCGACCACGCCGCTGTCGACCGAGCAGATCGCCAAGAAATTCACCAAGGCCACGGTCATGATCCTGATCGTCTCCGGCGACCTGCCGGAAGGGCTCAAGTAAGGCACAATTCGTGGCCGCGCATGAGGGTTTGGCGCGGCCGCGGTGTTGAGGAGGGTAGAGAAATGCGCCGACCGCCGCAACGTCGCGGCCGACGGCACGATCATCTTGGCGGACCATTCGTCCGGAGGAATTTTACGATGCAGCTCTCGTCTTTCGTTCGTCGTGCGGCCGGTGCCGCGGTGCTCGCTTGCCTCATCGCCCCGATCGCCCGGGCCGACGACGCCAAGCCCAATCCCGAATACGAAGCCTGGGCCAAGTGTAAGCCCGGCGCGACGGTGACCATCAAAGGGTCGACCGAAACCGCCGGCAACAAGATGGAAAACTCCGTCACCACCAAGCTCCTGGAAGTCACGCCTGAGAAGGCCGTCGTTGAGTCGACCATCACCATGGAAATGATGGGCCAGAAGATGCCCCAGCCGCCGCAGAAACGCGACGTGCCGAAAACCTTCGTCATGCCCAAGCCGCACGCCGTCCCCGGCCAGCCCGAGCAGAAAGCGCCGGAACCGAAAATCGGCGAAGAAACCATCACCGTCGCCGGCAAAGAATACAAGTGCAAGACGACCGAAATTGAACTCAACCAGAACGGCATGAAGGTCCACTCCAAAACCTGGACCAGCGACCAAGTCCCCGGCGGCATGGTCAAGATGACCAGCGACGCCACCGGTGCCGTCAGCGCCAAAACCACCATGGAACTCGTCGAATACAAAGACGGGAATTGAGCTCGTCTCGTCCAATCCGAACTCCCCTCACGCGTCCGCGGTAAGCCACCGCGGACGCGTCCGTTTCGTTGCCGTTTAGCCGCGAGATTGCTCGCGATCTCCTCTCGTCAACTCTCCTGAATCCCACGCGAGCAAGCTCGCGGCTAACCTCATTCCCGCGGGCGCTGTACCATGACGCGATGCACCCGCTTCGCATCAAAGACTACGCCCCCCAAAGCCGCTTGTTCGTGGGCACCGGCAAGTACCAGAACTACGACGTCATGAAGGCCGCCCTCGACGCCAGTGGCTGTGACGTCGTCACCGTCGCCGTCCGCCGGGAACGCCTCATCGACGCCCAAGGCAAGAGCCTGTTCGATTTCCTCGACCTGTCGAAGTACACGATCCTCCCGAACACCGCCGGCTGCTTTACGGCCGACGACGCCGTGCGCGTCGCACTCCTCGGCCGCGATCTGTTGGAGAAGCAAAAGAACCCCGGTGCCGGCTGGGTGAAGCTCGAAGTCCTCGGCGACAAGAAAACCCTCCTGCCCGACCCCGTCGGCACGCTCGAAGCCACGAAGGAACTGGTGAAGGAAGGTTTCACGGTGCTCGCCTACACGAGTGACGACCCGCGCGCCGCCGTCCGCATCAAGGAAGCCGGCGCCGCCAGTGTGATGCCCGCGGGCAGCCCCATCGGCAGCGGGCAGGGCATCCTGAACCCGCTGAACATTTCGCTCTGCCTCGAACTCCTCAAAGACGGCGACCCGACGTACCCGGTCATCGTCGACGCCGGCGTCGGCGCGGCCAGCGACGTCAGCATCGCCATGGAACTCGGTGCCGACGGCGTCCTGCTCAACACCGCCATCGCCCACGCGAAAGACCCGGTGCTGATGGCGACCGCGATGCGTCACGCCCTCGAAGCCGGCCACGCCAGCTACCACGCCGGCCGCATCCCGAAAAAACGCTACGCCACGGCCAGCAGCCCGTTCGAAGGCGTCATCAGCTACATCCCGGGGGAGTAGCCGGCGGACATTACTCGACGCCGTCCCTTTCGTTACCTTGCCGTCATGCGTCTTGCCCGTTGGATTTATCGTGTCGCGGCCATTTACGGCGTGATTGTCACGCTGCCGGGGTTCTTTCTGGAGGCGAAAGTCAGTCCGCCGCCGAATCATCCGGAGCAGTATTACGGGTTCCTCGGCGTGGTGCTGGCGTGGCAGGTGGCGTTCTGGGTGATCGCCAGCGACCCGGCCCGGTATCGGCCGCTGATGCCGGTGACGTGGGTGGAGAAAATCATCTTCGCCGTGGCCGCGATGGTGTTGTTCTATCAGGACAGAGTGGACTGGGCGGTGCTGACGGTGGGATGCATCGACGCGGTGCTGTGCGGGGCGTTCGTGGCGGCGTGGATCGTAACGAAGCCGGAGACGTCGCGATGAACCGATCGGTATCACAATCGGTCACGCCAAGGCGACGGCCCTTGCGGCGATGGACGCCGGTTTGGTTGCATGCGTCGGAATGGCGTGCGGTCCAGGTTTCTGAAATCGCCGCCGCGAGTATCGGGCTCGGCGTGTTGGTGCTGATGACAGTGATGCTGACGTCTTGCTTGATGATCGCGTTTATTGTTGATCCTCGCGTGTCATCGAAGGCCATGCCTTATGTCGTCTTTCTTTTCGGTTGCATGGGGCTGCTCGGTTGGCCGATTGTCATTTCCATGCTGTCGCGGTTTCGGGTGGCCAGTCGATACGGCGGTGCCAACGTGCCGTTGACGGTCGCCAAGGAATGTCGTTCATGGTCAGCCCGCTGGCGCAGGATCGCGGGGCCATTGCTGCTAGCGTATATGGGGATATTGGCTTTTGTTGAAATGGGACTTATCGAAGGCCATACCGCCGGTACGTTTGGCCTGGGGGCGAAAGGTGCCATTGGCGTGCAAATTGCGAGTGCCCTGATTTTCGGTTGTACGAATGACATGCTGTTTGCTTCGGCACTAGCGTGTTTCGTCAGTTGGCGAACGGTGCGGCGGTTTCATCGGCTGCGTTACGCGATGATGCCCGCTTGGATCGTTTTCTTTGTCGTAGGCGGATGGCTTTGGACGCATGTCGGGCCTTTCGCGCCGCGATAAGAAAGCGGAATTTGGGAGTTTTTGTTAAACTCGTCCGATGGCCGTTTCTACTCAATCGTCACCCGAACTCCTCGCCCCCGCTGGCGATTGGGAGGCGTTGCGGGCCGCCGTCGCGAATGGGGCTGATGCGGTTTACTTCGGGCTTGATCAGTTCAACGCCCGGTATCGTGCCGAGAATTTCACGCTCGAGACGCTGCCGGAGGTGATGGACTATCTGCACCGGCACAACGTCCGCGGGTTTCTCACGTTCAACACGCTGATCTTCTCCGACGAACTGCCGGCCGCCGTCGATTACGTGAAAGCCATGGCGGCCGCGGGCGTGGACGCGGTCATCGTGCAAGACCTCGGCGTCGCTCGGATGATCAAGCAGGTCGCCCCGACGCTGCCGGTGCACGGCAGCACTCAGATGACCCTGACGGAGCCGCGGGGCATCGCGTTCATGCAGAAACTCGGCGTGACGCGCGTGGTGCTGGCGCGGGAACTGAGTGTCGACGACATCGAGAAAGTGGCCGCGAAGACGAACGCGGAACTGGAAGTCTTCGTCCACGGCGCGCTCTGCGTGGCGTACAGCGGCCAGTGCCTGACGAGCGAAAGCTTCGGCGGACGCTCGGCCAACCGCGGGCAGTGGCGCAGGCGTGCCGGCTGCCGTATGAACTCATCGTCGACGGCCAGCCGCGCGATCTGGGCGACGTGCGGTACCTCGTCAGCCCGAAAGACTTAGCCGCGTATGACCTGGTCGACCGGATGACCAAACTCGGCGTCGCCAGCTTCAAAATCGAAGGACGCTTGAAGGGCGGCCCGTATGTCGCCGCGACGGCGAGCACGTATCGCGCCGCCATCGACGCCGCGATGCGGCAGCAGGCGTTCAATATCACTGCCCAGCAGAAGGGCGACCTCGAACAAGTCTTCAGCCGCGGTCTGGGGACGGGTTTCCTTGGCGGCGTGAACCACCAGACACTCGTCCCCGGCCGCTTCCCGAAGAGCCGGGGCCGGCGCGTCGGCGAAGTGATGCGGACGACGCCCCGAGGGTTCGTCATCGAAGCCGAGATCGACTTAAAGCCCGGCGACGGCGTCGTCTTCGACGAAGGCCGGCCCGACACCCAGGAAGCCGGCGGCCGCGTCTACGCCGTCAAAGCGCTTCAGCCCAACGCGACTCACCGACTCGCCGACTCACCGAAACTCATTCAGATCGAACTCGGCCGAAACGACGCCCGGCCCGGCGAGGTGACGATCGGCGCGATCGTCTGGAAGACCGACGACCCCGAAGTCACCAAGCGGCTGCAGCAGACGTACGCGAAAGACCGCGTCGTCCACCGCGTGCCGATCGACATCGCCGTGGTCGCCCGTACCGGCGAAGCGTTGAAATTAACGCTGACCGACGGCGAGCATTCGGCGGAAGTCCAAAGCGCCGAGATTCTCAAACCGGCCGACCAATACCCCGCAACGGAGCGATTATTGCGGGAACAATTGTCGATGTTGGCGACCACGCCGTTCGAATTGCGCGGGTTTGAGTGCGCGATTGCGGACGCGCCGATCACGCCGAAGGGCATGCTCGCGGATGTGCGGCGGCGGGGTGTCGAGGCGTTGATCGAGAAGCGACGGTTGAAGCACGCATCACTCCCTCTCCCGGTACCCCGGGGGAGGGTTGGGGAGGGGGTCTTCTCGAGTGCCGAGCAGGCCAAATCTCCGACAGCAGACCCCCTCCCTAACCCTCCCCCGGAATACCGGGAGAGGGGACCAGATACCGGACCGATCCTCCATGTCATGGCCCGGACAGTGGAGCAGGTGTCGGCGTTGCTGGAACTGCCCGACCGGCCGGCGACGATTTATTGTGATTTCGAAGACGTTCGCCGGTACAGGCAGGCCGTCGAGCTCTGCAAAGCCGCCGGCGTGCCGATCGCGCTGGCGACGATGCGGATCGTCAAACCCGGCGAAGACGGTTGGCTGAAACAGTTGCTCGACTGCGGCAGCGACGCCGTCCTCGTCCGCAACCTGGCCGCCATCGAATATTTCACGGAATTCGCCCCGGAATTGCCGCTGTTCGGCGATTACGCGCTGAATGTCGCCAACGAATGGACGGCCGACGTCTTCCGGCAGGCGGGGCTGAAGCGTCTTGTGCCGAGTTACGACCTGAACTGGCGGCAGATGGCGGCGATGCTCGGCCGGGCGGGGGCGGGCGACTTCGAGTGCGTCATCCACCAGCACATGCCGATGTTCCATATGGAGCACTGCGTTTTCAGCCATGTGTTGAGCGACGGCACCGACTACCGCACCTGCGGCCGCCCGTGTGAGACGCACGCGGTGGATCTTAAAGACCGCACCGGCGCCCCGCACCCGCTGATCCCCGACGCCGGCTGTCGCAACACGCTCTACAACGCCGCCGCCCAGAGCGCCGCCGGGTACGTGCCCCGGATGCTGGAGCTCGGGGTGAGGCATTTCCGGGTGGAATTGCTTCGGCAATCGCCCGACGAAGTGGGGCCGCTGGTCGCCCGGTACCGGGACGTGCTTTCCGGGAAAGCGGAGGCGAAATCCGCCTTCCGGGGGCTGCGGGTGCTCAGCCAGCTGGGCGTGACGGCGGGGACGCTGGACCGGGAATAATCACCTTTCTTCGCCTGTCCGTCGTTAAAACAGCTAACCCTAGCCGTTTGGCGGCGTCCTTTGGTATAACCGGCGGCCTTAGTTCAAAGCTGTTCTCGGCGAGAGAGGATTCAGATGGCATTGTTGGACGCATCGGGCACCATGTTCGGGGGCACGGGTTACGGTCTCTCCGGCTACGCGGGATTTGAGTCTTTCGAGCCGCGGCGTTTGATGGCCGTCACGCCGCTGGGCGCTCCCGCCCAGTTGGCCGGCACCGGCGTCGTCGACGTGCAAAGCATGGCGGCGAACACCGACACGTTCAATAACTTCCGTTACGCGCTTTACACCACCAGCAACAGTGCGGCGTCGGTGTCGCCGGTGACGGGCAATATCGGCTCGTTCCCGCAAACCGCCGTCGACCTGACGATCCCCGCCAACAGCACGATCTCGAACCTCGACGTCGCCGCTAATACCAACAATGACCGGTTCGCGGTCGCCTACCAGGTCACCACCACCACCACCCTCCCCGCCGGCCCGAACGGCCCGGGCGGCACGGTGGTCGATAGCGACATTTACGTCGCGCTGTACGTCAACGGCACGATCGTCGGCACGCCGACGCGGGTGAACACGACGACCGGCGGCAACCAGACCGACAGCCGCATCGCCATGGACGGGACGGGGAATTTCGTCGTCGTCTGGCAGTCGACCCAAGGTTCGGCGGTCGTCGGCCGGCAGTTCAACGCCAACGGCACGGCTAACGGTGGGGAATTCACGATCAGCAGCACCGGCGTCGAGCCGGACGTCGCCGCCAACGCCAGCGGCGTTTTCGTCACCGTCTACAACATCGGCAGCGGCACGGACGCGGGCACCTACGCCCAGATCTATAACGCCAACGGCACCGCGACGGGCACGCCGATCCAGATCAACACCGACACCTTCAGCGAACCCGCCGTCGGCGTCGCCAACAACGGCCGATTCGTCGTCGCCTGGGCGACCGGCAGCGGGGCGGCCCGCCGCGTCGTCGCCCAACGCTATTCCAACGTCGGCACCACGCTCGGCGCGCAGTTCAGCGCCACCGTCGACCAGACCCATGCCCAGACCGCCCCGCAAGTGGCCGTCGATACCGGCGGCGGGTACGTCGTCGGCTTCGCCCAGGCCAGCAGCGGCACCGTCTATGACTCGGCCGGCTTCCGCCTGTTCCGCTCCAACGGCATTGCTGCGGATGACGAAACCGTCGTCACCGGCGTCAAGCTCACCAGCGATAACCGCTTCGGCCTCGGGTACCGCGTGCCGGGCCTGATCCACCTCGCCTGGGCGACCTCCGCCGGCGAAGCCATCATCCAGGCGTACCAGGACGATTCGGGCGGCGGCACGGGCGACGAAGTCGCCGTCCCGACCGACGCGCTGCTCATCGACGGCACCGGCAGCACCGCCCTCATCATCGAAGTCGGCCGTGACGCCGTGAACTACAACGTCTACGTCAACGGCGTCCTCACCACCTACGACATCGACGATTACACCTCGCTGTACATCCGCGGGTCAACCGAAAACGACTTCATCCGCATCAGCAATGCCATCACCATCCCCGCCATCGTCTACGCCCGCGCCGGTGCAAACACGGTCTTCGGCGGCAGCGGCGATGACAGCATCGACGGCGGCAGCGGCGGCACCATCACCATCACCGACGAAGACGGCAACGAAACCACCGCCTACGTCGGTAACGCCATCCAGGCCCGCGCCGGCGACGACTACGTCTACGGCGGCGCCGATGCCGACACCATCTTCGGCGGCGGCGGCGACGACCGGCTGCTCGGCGGGCCGGGCCGAAACCTCGTCTACGGCGAAAACGGCAACGATACCCTCATCGCCGGCAACCGCGGCGACGGCCTCATCGGCGGCTCGGGCAACGACAGCCTCCGCGGCGGCGACGGCGGCGATTACCTCGAAGGTAACAACGGCGACGACACCCTCGACGGCGGCGACGGCAACGACCGCATCAACGGCGGCAACGGCAACGATGAAATGTACGGCGGCCTCGGTGCCGACGTCATGAACGGCGGCCGCGGCTCCGACAGCCTCTACGGCAACGACGGCCGCGATACCCTCTACGGCGGACAAGGCGCCGACCTCCTCCGCGGCGGCGGCAACTCCCGCTCGGGCGGCATCCTCGTCGGCACCCGCCTCTACGACATCGTCTACTACGACCTCCTCGACGTCGTCGAAGGCGAATCCACCCGCGTCCTGACGGCATAAAGAGCCGGCGGCGGACGGATTGCAGCTGGCAGCTAAAAAAGGAAGACGGCGCGGGATCGCGCCGTCTTCTTTCGTTTCGTGGTCTTTAGCGGCTTCGCTCGCGAAGCCTTCATCGAAAACGCTTCGCGAGCGAAGCCGCTAACGGCAACTCATCATACCGCTTGCTTCGCCATCGTCGTGACGATCCGCTCGGCCACTTCCACGGCGGCCAGGCCGTCTGCGCCGCTGACGACCGGCGGCGTCTTGTTGATCGCCGCATCAACGAATGCTTCCAGTTCCGCCCGTAACGGCTCGACGTCGTCGATGTTCAGTTCCTGCACGTCGACGAGTTCGGTGTAGTTCACCTGGCTGAGGTCTTCGATCTCGCCGGCCTTGATCTGGCGGACGACGTCACGCACCTTGTCGACGTTGCCGCTCTTGCGGATCGCCAGGCCGTACTTCTTCTGGTAATCGAGGCTGACGTACGTGTCCTTGGAAAACGCCCGCAGACGGCGTTCGGTTTTCATGCTCAGTCGTGACGCCGTCAGGTTCGCGACGCAGCCGTTTTCGAACGTCATGCGGACGTTGCACAAATCCTCGGCATCGCCGATCACGTTCACACCGACCGCATCGACGGTCTTCAACGGCGAGTTCGCCAGCTGCAGCACGATATCGATGTCATGAATCATGACGTCCAGCACCACGCCGACGTCGATGCTGCGGAAGCTCAGCGGGCTGATGCGGGTGACTTCGAGGAAGCCGGGGACGATTTTGAGATCGAGCATCGCCCGGACGGCCGGGTTGAACCGCTCGATGTGGCCGACCTGCAGCGTGGCGTTGTTCGCCTTCGCCAGTTCGACGATCTGCTTGGCTTCGGTCGAATTGCCGGCCAGCGGCTTTTCGATCAGGCATGCAATGCCGCGTTCGAGAAACGGCTTGGCGGTTTGCAGGTGAAACGTCGTCGGCACGGCGATAACGACGGCCTTGGCTTGCTCCAGCAGTGTTTCGAGTGAAGCGGCGACAGTGCCGTATTTTTCGGCGGTTTCTTCGGCGGCTTCGGTATTGGCATCAAAAACGCCAACGAGCTTCACCCGCGGCATCTGCGAAAAGACACGCGCGTGCAAACGGCCCATGCGGCCACAACCGACAACGGCGACGGGGAGAACTTCACTCATGCGAACGGCCTTTCTGGTCCCCTCTCCCGGTACGGCCGGGAGAGGGTTAGGGTGAGTGCCGCCCTCGGCACCTCACGAACGTCAGGCACGCAGAATCGCTGAAAGTCGTTCGAACGTCGAGAGGTGATTGCGGAATGAAAGCCTTTCGTCGCCGGCCCTCACCCTACCCTCTCCCGGCCATACCGGGAGAGGGAATTGTTCAGCATTACCGCGCCAGGAATTCTTTGAAATTCCCGCCGAGCAATTGTTCGACGTCGCGTTTGATTTCCGCGTCGCTCACCTGCCAGCCCGTTGCGGCGATGTCGCTGTACTTATCGGCCAGCACTTTCGCCAGGATCGTGCGGCTGTGGTCCCATTTGTAAATCAGCTGGTCGAGCACGCGGGCGTCGCTGTGCTGCGGGATGAAGCTCGTGCCGAGCAGTTCGAAGCGCATCCGTTCGATTTCTTTGATCAGCGACGGGTTGTTCAGGAACCACCAGCAGCCGAAGACCATCAGGTTGCCGAACTTGCGGGCGGCGACGGCCAATTCGTGCTGGTTCTCACGGGCCAGCATCGTGACGAAGAACTTGTTGTTCGGGAACGCGGCGCAGAGGTCGACGACCGTGTTGATGTCGGATTTGCCGACCATATCGCCGGCGTCTTTGAGGCCCGGGTTCACCTGCTGGCGGCAGCCGATCATCATCGCGAACGGCAACTTCCGCTCGGCGGCGACGGGCAGGATGACCTGCTCCAGAATCTTCTGACCGGCGACGGCCTTGGCGTCGGACGGCGGCGCGGGGAAGCGGAACTCCGGCGGCAGGCTGACGGCCATGTAAATCGCGTTCTGTTTATCCAGCCAATCCCGCAGGAAGCGGCGGGCCTCGTCGATCGTCTTCTGCCCGATTTCTTCCGAAACGCCGTAGCCCCACTCGGCCATTTTCTTCGCGGCGACGGGCCAGTTGCGCAGCATCGGGTCGATCCGCAGCACCGCCGTGAAACGCGGGTCACGCAAGGCGTCCGGGTTCTTCAGCCAACGGTTGCGCTCGTTGTCGTCGAAGACCGGGTTGGTCATCGTGATGCTGCTGACGTTGCTGACCTGCATCACCCGGTCGATGTAGTCGTTCGGCTTTTGTTGTTTGAACCATTTGCGAATACGCGTGAGATCGCGGTCGGCCGGATCCAGGCCGAGCTTGGCGAGCGTCGTCAGCACGCCGCGGCAGGCTTCGCTCACCGGGCTGCGCTCGATGAACAAGTGCTTCCAGATGTACTCGGCCTGCTGCGTTTTGGTCAGCACCAGAATTTATCGAACGGCATCGGCGCGACGCGATAAACCTCGGCCACGAGGTAGTGGTAGGTCAGCAGCTCTTCCACGCCCCAGAGCAGGAGGCCGGCCGGGTCGTCGTTCCCGGCGGCGCCGCTGTCGGGCGTGCCGAAGCCCGGCGGGTAGAGATGCGTGTGCATGTCCGTGATCGGCTGGTCGGCGAATGCTTTTTGCACACGCGGCAGGAAGGCGTTGGGGGTGG
The DNA here is from genome assembly GCA_049840775.1 of Tepidisphaeraceae bacterium. Classification (GTDB taxonomy): domain Bacteria; phylum Planctomycetota; class Phycisphaerae; order Tepidisphaerales; family Tepidisphaeraceae; genus RYN-431. The sequence goes on along the minus strand of JASGJJ010000001.1, from coordinate 510,683 downwards.
TCATGCCGACTATTTCAGTCGATCCACCGTGAACTTCAACAAAATCGGCCACGATTATTTGTAGAATTGCGCAAGCCCGTTTGCCTGACGATCGCACCATTCTCCACGTCGACATGGACGCGTTTTTCGCGGCCGTGGAAGTGCGCGACGACCCGTCGCTCAAAGGCAAGCCGTTGCTCGTCGGCGGGACGGGCAATCGCGGCGTCGTCAGCACCGCGTCGTACGAAGCCCGCACGTTCGGCTGCCACAGCGCCATGCCGATGAGCCAGGCCCGGCGGCTCTGCCCGCAGGCGATCGTCCTCAAGCCGAGCTTCTCGAAATACCGCGAAGCGTCCAACCGCGTCTTCGGCATTTTCGAGCGATTCACGCACCAGATTCAGCCGTTGAGTGTGGACGAGGCGTTTTTGGACGTCACCGGCAGCCGGCGCTTGTTCGGCGACGGGCCGACCATCGCCACGGCCATCCGGCAGGCGATCCGCGACGAAGTGAAACTCACCGGCAGCGTCGGCGTGGCGCCGAACAAGTTCCTCGCCAAGCTCGCCAGCGACCTGAACAAGCCGGACGGCATGACGGTCATCACACGCGACACCGTCGACACCATTCTGCCGCCCTTGCCGATCACGCGCATCTGGGGCATCGGGAAAGTGTCGGCGGCGCGGCTGAACGGCCTGGGCGTGCGGACGATCGGCGACCTGCGAGCGCGATCGCCGGAGTGGTTCGACCAACACCTCGGCAGTTGGGGCCGGCGCATGCGCGACCTGATCCACGGCATCGACGACCGGCCCGTCCACAGCGACGCCGACGCCAAGTCCATCGGCCATGAGGAAACGTTCGGCGAAAATCTCATCGACCCCGACGCCGTCCGCGCCGTACTCCTGGAACAGGCCGAGGCGGTCGGGATGCGCCTGCGGAAGAACGCGTTGTTCACCGGCGGCGTGACGGTGAAAATTCGCTTCGGCGATTTCAAAACGATCACGCGGTCCAAGGCGCTGCCGAACTCGGTGAACACGAGCGTCGATCTATACGCGGCCGGCTTGGCACTCTTTGACGAATGGGCCCGGCTCGGTTTTCAGCCGGTGCGACTGGTGGGGCTGCAGGCGCATTCGCTGGTCCGGACCGCCCAACTCGACTTATTCGCCCAGCCGGCGAGTGAGCGGCAGCAGAAGGTGGACGCCGCGCTGGATGCGATCAAAACCCGCTTCGGCAAGGACGCCATCGGCAGGGGGCGGCCGAGTGTCTGATCGGCTGCAGGCGTGGGCGCTTTGCCGCAATGAATATTTATTCATCACAAACTTTGTCGATTGCGGGTACTCTATTTGACACACGGCTCCCCTGACGCCGTGGGACTGGGACTACAGGGTGGGAAAAGCGGCCCGGCGTTAAAACCGGCCGCTTTTTCCTTGCGCCCATCTTCTTATTAGCCAACATTTTACGGAACGACGGTCGCCTTCGGGTATTGGCTGACGATTTTGCCGCGGACGGCGTTGGCTTCGGGGTAGGTTTTGTAAGGCCCGAGGTTGATCGCCGACTCGCCGGGCACCGTCGCCGGGGCGTAACCCTGCCGCGTTAGGGTCGCCATGGCGCTGCTGAGTGAAGTGGGGGAAGATTGGGGGATTTTAACGCTGAATGACCGGATGCCGATCCGTTGCTGGGCACGGGCGGCGGGCTGGGTGCCGGGGTGGTATTGGACGACGAGTTTGAGGGTGCGGTCGCCGTCCTCGAACTTGCCGAGCCGTTGATAGCTCAGGCCCGAGCGGTAGAGCGCCATGGCGCGGACGTTGGGGTCTTCGAGGAGCGGGTAGGCCGCCCGGCCTTGCTCGGCGGCGACGGCGTAGTCTTCCTGCCAGAACGCGACGTCGGCGAGGCTCGCCCGGATGAGGCCTTCCAGGCCGCGGCTGTCGGTGCCGACTTTGAGCGCGTCGATGTACGCCACCCGGGCCTCCTGCAGTTTGCCCATCGCTTCGCCGAAGTCTTCGCTCGGCGAATCCTGCAGCGCGTGGCCCTTGAGGTAGAACGCCTCGGCAGACCTCGGGCCGTTGGGCTGGGCCTTCAGATATGCGTCTAGATTTGTAGTAGCCGTGGCGTAATCGCGGCGCATCATGGCGCTTCGGCCGGCTTCCAGGGCGTCGGGCTTTTTGTTCGTTTCGCAGCCGGCGAGAAAGCCGGCGGCGGTTAGCAGCGGGAGCAGGCAGGCACGGTATCGCATCAACGCCTCAAGTCGTAAGATGACCACCCCATACGGAGGGCCGATTTATGTTGCTGGACGCTCTGCTTCGAAACGCCCAGGTCGCGCCGGAACGAACGGCGATTATCGACGACTCAGGATCATACCCCAATCGAACCCTCGCCGGCATGGCGATCGGGATCGCAAAGCTCCTCCAGCAAAAAACCGACAAACCGACCGTCGGCCTGCTCCTGCCGGCCGGGGCGGCGTTCGTGGCGGGGTTCTACGGCACGCTGGCGGCGGGAAAAATCCCCGTGCCGATCAATTTCCTCCTCGGCGCCCGTGAAGTCGGCCACATTCTGCAGGACAGCGGCATCGACACCGTCATGACCATCCCGCTGCTGGGCGCTCGCCTGGAAGGGACGGGCGTGAACGTCATCGACATGACCACGCTCAGCAGCCAACTCCCGCCGCCCGGCCCGTTCGAATTCCCCAAACCACAAGCCGATGATGTCGCCACCATCCTCTACACCAGCGGCACGAGTGGGCTGCCCAAGGGCGTCTGCCTCACGCAGAACAACCTGCAATCCGACGTCGAAGCCTGTATCCAAAAAGCCCAGTTGAAGGGCGAGCATTCGTTCCTCGGCATCATTCCGCTGTTCCACAGCACCGGCATGCTGGCAACGATGCTGGCGCCGGTCACCCTGGGTGCCAAGGCGGTTTACATCGCCCGCTTCAGCCCGGTCGCGACGATGAAGGCGATTCGTGAGCACGGCATCAGCGTCCTGACCGGCGTGCCGAGCATGTACGGCGCGTTGCTGCGCCTGAAGGACGCGTCGCCGGACGATTTTAAGAACATCTACGTCTGCCTCAGTGGCGGCGAACCGTTGCCGGGCACGATTCGGCAAGCGTTCGTTGACCGCTTCGGCACGCGGCTGATGGAAGGGTACGGCCTGACCGAAACCATCGGGCCGATCGCCTTCAACACGCCTGACCACTACAAGGCCGGCAGCGTCGGGCAATTGATTCCGGGCGCTCGGCCAAGTTCCTCGACGACGCCGACAATGAAGTCGCGCTCGGCGGCACGGGCGAAATCCTGTTCACCGGCCCGATGATCATGCAGGGCTACCACAACCTGCCCGACGAAACCGCCAAGGCGATTACCGCCAACGGCTACTTCCGCACCGGCGACCTCGGCCACCTCGACGCCGACGGCTACCTCTTCATCACCGGCCGCAAGAAAGACGTCATCATCGTCAGCGGCGAAAAAGTGTATCCGCGCGAGATCGAAGAAATCCTCATCCAGCACCCCGCGATCGGCGAAGCCGCCGTGCTCGGGCGGAAAGACGAAAGCCGCGGCGAAGCGGTCGTGGCGTTCGTCGTCCCGCGGGAAGGCCACGAAGTGACCATCGACACCGTCCGTAACCACTTACGCGAGCGGAACGTGGTGAACTGGAAAATCCCAAAAGACGTCTTCGTGGAAAAAGACCTTCCACGTTCCCCGACCGGCAAGGTACTAAAGCGAGAACTGGCCGCGCGGCTGACTTCGGCGTGATCGGCACGCCGAAAGTCGCGACGACTGGTCCCCTCTCCCGGTATGCCGGGGGAGGGCTAGGGAGGGGGCTGCCGCGACAGGGCCGCGTCATGTGCGGTGAAGGTCGCCGCGGACCCCTCCCCCAACCCCCTCCCTCAAGGGGAGGGGGCTTTTGGCAACGATGTCGTCGAGCCCTGAACCATCGTCCGGACGATTTCGCGTGCTGCGGAATGCTGCGTATGTCGCCAGTGTTCTTCTCGGCTGGTTGCTGGTCGTCGGCCTGTTGGTCGCCGGCGGTTATTACGGCGTTACGGTTCGCCGCTGGGCGTGGGATAGCACGCAGACCATCCGCTTTCAGGGGGACATTCGCAACGGTTTTCGGCAGGGCAGCGGGGTTTTCGATGACGCCAGCGGCATCGCGGCCGCTCAAGACCGGCCGCTGGCATGGCGCGATTTTTACCAGGCCTACGTTGATGCCTACCTGCTCGCGCAGCCGCAGATGAGCGAAATCAGCTTTCGCTACGTGCTCGATTACGCGCCCGGACGGCTGCTGATCATGTCGCTCTGGGCCAAGTCCTTGCGCGAACGCTCGCCGCCGGTAACGAATTGGAACGGCCGATACGAAACGAGCGCACGGTGCTGACGGTCAACACCGTGGCCGAGGCGCTGACGGCATTGGGCGTGATGGCCCTCGTGCGGCACTGGCGTCGCGCCGCCGCCGGCCGGCGCTGGCGGCCGGCGTGGAACGCGCCGTGCGCGCGAACTGCCCGCCGTCCTCGCCGGGCTGGCCGTCTGGTTTAACCCGGCGTTGCTCACGAACGCACACGTCTGGCCGCAGTGGGATTGCTGGCTGCTGCCGTTCTTCGTCTTCGCACTCGTGGCCGCTTCGAAAGAGCGCTGGTTGCTGGCGGGCATGCTGATCGGCGGCGGGGCGGCGTTCAAAGGGCAGATCCTGATCGTCGCGCCGATCCTCCTGCTCTGGCCGATCTTCTCCGGAAAATTCGCCGCGGCGCTGCGCGTGGTGATCGGCGTCGGTCTGATGGCGGCACTCGTCGGCCTGCCGTGGATGCTCTACACGCCCGCCGCCCGGTATTGGCTCGCCGAAGCGCTCGCCATGACCGCCATGTGCGGCCTGCTCGTCGGCGCGCGACGACGCTTCGATTGGATCAGCATCGCCGCGATCGTTGTGACAACGGCCTGGGCGGTTTGGGTCTGCGTCCGTGTCGGCAACGGCGCGTGGCTCTGGGCGATCGGCGGGGCGTGGGCACTTGCCGCCGCGGTCTTGCCGCGATGGACGAATCGCCGGTGGCTCGCACCGGTGTTGGCGGCCCAATTGACGCTCGCCGTCTTCTTCGCCGGCTGGGCGCTGGGCGGGCGGTTCGAATGGCTGACGCTGTCGTACGGCCGCCCGCAAACGCAGTACCCGGCGATGGCGATGGGCGCCGAGAATCTGCCACGCATTCTCTCCACCGGCTACCGCTTCGGGCTCAACAGCCCCGTCACGCTTCCCGGCCTGCCGGCGATGGAAATGCGTCAGTTCCTCGCGATGCTGTTCGGCGTCACGCTCGTGCTCTGCGGCATCGGGGCGGCCCTGCACGCCCGCCGCCGCGACCCGCGCGTGATGATCGCACTCGCGGCCCCGTGGGTGCTGATGTTCACTCTCATGCCTCAGATGCACGAACGCTATTTGCTCTGGGGGGCAGTCGTGATGTGTGCGGGCTTTGGCATTTCCGGCGGGCTGGCGTTGCTGGCGACGGCATTGTCGTTTTATTCGGCGATGAACATGTCGCTCGGCATGGTCGGCCGCGACCCGAATCTGCTGCCGTGGTGGAACGCCATTACCTCCGGCGTATCGCCCGACGCGGCGTGGGCGCTATTAGTGCTGGCGGCGATCTCGTTATACGTGGCCATTGCGATCGAGTTCCGGCCGAAGCGAAAGCCCGAGGTGCGGCCCGCCGAGGTGCCGGACGCCATCGAATCGAAAGACGACGTTTTCGCCGAGCCGCCGCGGGAGAATTTGCCGTTGGTGTCCGTCGTACCCGTGTGATCGTGCCCCGTAGTTTCAAGGCGATGTCTCATGCCGATGCGTAAACGAAACGACTTCAAGTTGTTCAAGTTGGCCGGCCGCTTGGCGTTGCTGGCGCTGGCGTGCGGCGGGGCGGCCGCGCGGGCGGACGTCACGCTGCCGAAAGTCTTTTCCGACGGCATGGTGCTGCAGCGCGAACAGCCGGTGTCGATCTGGGGCCGGGCGACGCCGGCGGGAAAAATCTCGATTTCCTTCGCCGGCGTCACGACAGACGTGACAGTCGATGCGGCCGGCAAGTGGTGGACGCTGCTGCCGCCTCTCGACGCCGACGCCACGCCCCGCGACCTGACCATCACCGGCGACGGCCCGACGGTGACGGTCCGCAATGTGCTCGTCGGCGATGTCTGGTTCTGCTCCGGGCAGTCAAACCTCGGCTACGCACTCTCCAAAGCGACCGGCGGCCCCGAAGCCGCCGCGGCGGCGCGTGACGACTCGCTCCGGTTTTTCAAAGTCGACGTCGACGGCACGCCTACGCCCCAGGAAGACGTCCGCGGCACGTGGACGCCGACGACGCCTGAGACCGCCGAAGGCGTTTCGGCGGTGGCGTTTTGGTTCGCCAGCGAGTTGCGCAAAACCGTGAATGTGCCGATCGGCGTCGTGCAGGCGAGCATTGGCGGGTCGCCCATCGAGGCGTGGAGTCGCCGGCAATCGCTCGACGGCGTCGGGTTTATGAAGCCGATGCTCAAACGGGCGGAGGTCGTCGTCGCCAACGGCAAGGCGGCCGTCGCTAAAGACCCCGCCACGCAGCCGTTCAGCGAACTCGTCCGAAAAAGTACGCCCGGTTGGCTCTACAATGGTTGCATTGCACCGCTCGCGGGTATGCGTGTGCGTGGGTTCGTCTGGTACCAGGGCGAATCGAATGTCGATAACGCCGAGCAATACAAAACGCTCTTCCCCCGCATGATCCAGGACTGGCGGCGGCAGTGGGACATTCGGCCGATCGTGCCGTTCCTGTTCGTCCAGATCGCGGCACGCGATTCGAACGCGGACGAATCACTCGGCAGCCCGACGGCGGACCTGCGGCTGGCGCAATCCATGGCGCTCGACCAGCCAAGCACCGGCATGGCGGTGGCGATCGACACCCGCGCGGCGGACTGGCACCCGGCGGACAAACGGCCGGTCGCCAGGCGACTGGCCGCATTGGCGATGAAACTGGCGTACGGCAAAGACGTCGTGACCGGCGGGCCGATCTGGGTGGGGCGCAAATTCGAGGCGGGAAAAGTCACGCTCCGGTTTCATTCGCCCGGCGGCCTAGTCGCGCCCGGCGACGAGCCGAGCGGCTTCATGATCGCCGGCGAAGACCGCCGCTTCGTCCCCGCCGATGCCGTGATCATCGGCAAAGAGCGCGACACGATCGAACTCACCGCCGAGGGCGTCGACAAGCCCGTCGCCGTGCGCTACGGCTGGACGCGCGGCCCCGTCTGCGACCTGACCAACACCGCCGGCTTCCCGACCGCGCCGTTTCGCACCGACGACTGGCCGACGCCAACAACCAAGCCGGCGAAGTGACTGATTGAATAAGAAACCCGTGTAGCCGCGAGCTTGCTCGCGGTTTGGGGAAAGTCGGGAAAGTCAGAAGGAGAACATCGCGAGCAAGCTCGCGGCTAAACGGGTTAAGGGTTGGATCAACCCGTTGATCGGTTTTACAGGCCGTGGAAAGCAGGCCCGTAAAACAAAAAGACCCCCGGGCTACAGTGTCGTCCGACCGACCGCCGGCCGGACGACACCGCCCGTGGGAACCAACCGCGCTCCATGATAATCGGGTAACCGAGGTCACCCATCGCCACCACCGCGGTGGCGACGTGATGTACTATTCAAAGTTGGTGCCAGACGAAAAAAACGTGAAGATTTTTTGTTGTTCCCACGTAGCGGCCCAAAAACGCGGGTTCGCGCGATCGGGCCCGATAGGAACCGCCGACGGGCGCTGACAGCGACATCGGCAAACGTGCTTTGGGCGCGCAGAAACTGTGCAGACGCGCGTCCGGTAACGCCTATTGCCCGACTCGAAGGATTATTTTGCCCAAAGGCCCAGCGTGAAGCCGTTCGAATGCCGCGGGCAATTCTCGAAAACCGAAGACGCGATCGACCACCGGCCGAATGCCCACGGCGTTCAGGCGGGCGACCAAGTCGGCGAAGACCGCTGCCGATTCTGCGGCGGTGTAACTCCCGATCGACACGCCGCGAATCTGCAGCCGCCGGAAAAAGAGGTCGGCCGTATTAAACTGCGGCACCGGCCCCGCCAGCCGCCCGACGCAGCTCACGCGGCCGTTCTCGCCGAGCGTCCGCAGCACGTCGTTAAACAAGTCGCCGCCAATGTTATCGATCGCTAAATCGACGCGGCGGTCGCCGAACTGGGTTTTGATCGCCTTCGTCCATTTCGGATCGGCCGGATCGAGCACGAGCTCGGCGCCGTTTTCTTTTAAGGCGTCGATTTTAGAAGTGCCCCGCGAAAGGGCGATTGGCACGAGGCCGAGCGATCGGGCGACGTGCAGCGACGCGATCCCCACGCCGCCGCTGGCACCCGTAATGAGCACGAGTGAACCCTTCGGCAATTCGCCGAACTGCGTGAGCGCCTGCCACGCCGTGATGTAAACGAGGGCCGCACAGGATGCCTGTTCGTCGGTCCAACCTTCGGGCACGGATGCGAGCGATTCGGCTGGCACGGCGACTTTTTCCGCGAACGCCCCCGGCCGGTTCACGCCGACTTCGCTGCGGATCAGCACCGCCGTATCGCCGACGTTCCAATTCGTCACGCCCGGCCCGACACTGTCGACGACGCCGAGCCCGTCCCGCCCCAAAATGTGCGGCATCGCCGGCCGGGCGGGGTACATGCCCTCGGCCAGATACCGGTCGGCCGGGTTGAGGGCGGCGAGTTTGACGCGGATGACCACCTCGCCGTCGCCGGCCGTCGGTTCAGGCACCTCGGCGAAGTTGAGCGCGTCGATCGAACCGAGCTTAGGCAGAATCCAGGCTTTCATGCCCATAGTCTAGGCGAGAATCCGATGCATTGACGCCACGGCGCGAGCCGTGGATTCCGTGCGTTTCTGATCGCAGGAAATCCATGGCTCGCGCCGTGGCGTCAAGGTTTCCTGCTCGGTCGAGGTGCCCTGCACGAACTATCCGCTTAAACTCCGACGGCTCATGCGTAAGACTTTCTACATCCTGGACGGCCACGCCCATATTTACCGCTCGTACTTCGCGCCGTTCCGCGACCTCACCAGCCCCAGCGGCGAGCCGACCAAGGCCACCTTCGTCTTCACGCAAATGCTGCTCAACCTCATCGACCAGCGCAAGCCCGACTACCTGGCGATGGTTATCGACAGCAGCGACGAAAGCGTCTTCCGCAAAGACATATTCCCCGACTACAAGGCCAACCGCGAAGCGCCGCCCGACGACTTCAAACCGCAGGCCAAGCGCATTATCCAGATTGTTAAAGACGCCGGCGTGCCGATCTTCGTCAAGCCCGGCTTCGAGGCCGACGATCTCATCGCCACCATGGCGAAAAACCTCTGCGACAAAGGCTTCGACACCTATCTCGTCAGCAAGGACAAAGACCTTCGCCAGGTGCTCACCAACTGCACCTTCATGTACGACGTGCAAGGCGACGAAGTCATCGACCCGAAAAAGCTCGAAGAAAAACTCGGCTACGGCCCCGCGCAGGCGGTCGAAATTCAGTCGCTCATGGGCGACAAAATCGACAACGTCCCCGGCATCCCCGGCGTCGGCGAGAAGACGGCCGTCGACCTGATCAAACAGTTCGGCACGGCCGAGGAAGTGGTGCGGCGCCGCGGAAATCAAAAAGCCCAAGCTCCGCGAAAACGTCGAAAAATTCGGCCCGACGAACGTCCCCATCGCCCGCCAACTCGTCACGCTCAAGACCGATGTTGACTTCGAATTCAGCGTCGATCAATGCGAATACAAAGGCCTGAACAAAGAACTGCTCGCCGGCCACTTTAATGAGCTGGGCTTCCGCAATTTACTCACCCGCCTCGACAGTAACGGCGAGTCGTCCGTGAAAGCGCCGCCCGCGAAATCAAAAAAGCCGCTCACGCCCGCGCCCGTCTACGACCCGTTCAGTGCCGGCCTGTTCGGCGAAGTCACCGAAGTCTCCGACGACGCGCCGACGATGCAAACCTCGCACGGCCTGGCGTACGAACTCGTCGACACCGACGAAAAATTCGCCACGTTCCTCGCCCAACTCAAAGAGCAAAAAACCTTCGCCGTCGACACCGAAACCGACGGCCTGGGCGCGATGAAAAGCAACGTCGTCGGCCTGAGCTTTTCGTGGAAAGAGGGCACCGGCTTTTACGTTCCCGTCAAAGGCCCGGCCGGGTGCGGCGTGCTGGATTGCGGCCTCGTGATGCAGCAACTCAAACCGGTCCTTGAAGACGAAACCGTCGAGAAAATCGGCCATAACATCAAGTACGACATTCTCGTGCTCCGCAACAACGGCGTCCGCCTGCGCGGCCTCGTGATGGACACGATGGTGGCCGCGTTCCTGATCGACGCCAGTCGCATGCAGTACGGCATCGACCGCCTGGCCGCCGACCTGCTGAGCTTCCAGAAAATCGCGACCAGCGAACTCATCGGCCGTGGCAAATCGCAAATTACGATGGACCAGGTCCCGCTCGACCGCATCAGCCAATACGCCTGCGAAGACGTCGACGTCACCTGGCGGCTGTACGAATTGCTCAAGCCGAAGCTCGACGAATCGCCGGTGCTTAAAACGCTGAACGACGACGTCGAAACGCCCCTCGTCGACGTGCTGGCGGAAATGGAATTTAATGGCATCGGTGTCGACCCGGCCGTGCTGAAAGCGCAAAGCGAAGTGCTCGGCACACGCATCGAAGAAATGCGCGTCAAAGTCTGGGCCGAGGCCGGCGGCGAATTCAATATCGACTCGCCGAAGCAACTCGAAAAAATCCTCTTCACCGACCTGAAACTGCCCACCGGCAAGAAGACAAAAACCGGCTACAGCACGGACGTGCAGGTGCTGGAAAAGCTTGCCCTGCAGGCGCCGATCGCCCGCTACATCCTTGATTACCGCGGCATGGTGAAGCTGAAAAACACCTACCTCGACAGCCTCGGCGAAGAGATCAACGCGCGCACCGGCCGCATTCATACGAGCTTCAATCAGACGGGTGCTGCGACGGGCCGGCTATCGTCGAGTGACCCGAATCTGCAGAACATCCCGATCCGCACCGACGAAGGCCGGCGCATCCGCTCGGCCTTCGTGCCCGGCGACGCCACGCGTGACGTGCTGCTCACCGCCGACTACAGCCAGATCGAACTGCGATTGCTCGCGCACTTCACGCAAGAGCCGGGCCTGCTCGAAGCATTCAAGAACGATGAAGACATTCACAAGGCCGTGGCGGCGGAAGTCTTCGGCGTGCCGCTGGCCGAGGTCTCACGCGAACAGCGCAACCAGGCGAAGACGATCAACTTCGGCATCATCTACGGCGTGACGGCGTTCGGGCTGAGCGCTCGCATCGACGGCCTGAGCGTCGGGGCGGCCAAGGAAGTCATCGACGCCTACCACAAGAAATTCCCGGGCATCCAGAAGTTCTTCGACGAGTGCGTGGAGACCGCTCGCAAACAGGGCTACGTCGAAACCATTCTCGGTCGCCGCCGGCCGATCCCGGACATCACCAGCGGCGTGATCAACCTCCGCAACTACGCCGAGCGCACCGCCATCAACAGCGTCGTCCAAGGCTCGGCCGCGGATCTCATCAAGGTGGCGATGGTAAACATTTATCGCAAACTCATTGAAGACAATCACCCGAGCAAGTTGTTACTGCAAGTCCACGACGAACTGGTCTTTGAAACGCCCATCGGCCAGGAAGAAACCGAGGCGGAGTTCGTCAAACGCGAAATGACGTCGGCGTTAGCGGACAAGCTGAAGGTGCCGTTGAAAGTGGAAATCGGCTGGGCGAAGAACTGGCAGGAAGTGAAGTAAAGTCTTATTCCCTCTCCCGTGTACTCACGGGGGAGGGTTAGGGAGGGGGGCTGCTGTCGGCTGAACGGTTTTGCGGTCCGGCAGACCCCCTCCCTAACCCTCCCCCGGAATACCGGGAGAGGGGGACCAGAGGAGCGACATGGAACTCGAACAATCGACCGAATCCATCCTTCCGCCCGACAAGCACCCGCACATGCCCGAACCGCCGGTCGTTCGGCTTTTGGCGATCGCGGATGTCAGGCTGACGGCCGTCGCGGGGATCGAACCGCAACTCGATGACTTCTATGTCGGCTTGCTGAAATTCGAACGGGACGAAACCGAAGCAGAACGAATTGTCTACAAGGCGGAACGCTGGCGGCTGATTTTTACCGTCGTCGAGGTGCCGCCCGAACGCGACGACTATCGCCCGGTGATGGTGCAGATTCCGCACTTCGGTGACTTCGTCGACGCGCTCAAATCGAGGCCGATCGAATTCGAATGGCAGAAGGGCGTGTCGCCGGGCGTGGAGGCGGTCTTCCTGCGTGACCCGGCCGGCTTCTGGGTGAGCGTCGGGCCGATTCGCACGATCGGGTGAAAAGCGGTGAGTCGTTGAGTCGGTAAGTCGCAAGACGGGCTTCCGGAGGTTTTTACAATCTACCGACTCACCGATTCGCCGATTCGCCGATTCTTGTTTACGATCCGTCTCCCTTGTTCGGCGGGAAACCCATCATCGGCATTCTGGGCGGGATCGGCTCGGGGAAGTCGTTCGTGTCGGCGTGCTTCGGCGAGTTGGGGGCGTGCGTCATCAATGCCGACGAACTGGTCCATCAGGCTTATGCCGATGACGCCGTAAAGGCGGTCTTGAAAGACTGGTGGGGCGACGCCGTCTTTCATGCCGACGGCACGGTCAACCGCCGGGCGATCGCGGCTAAGGTTTTTACCGATTCCGCCGAGCGGGAACGCCTGGAGCAGTTGGTCCATCCGAAGGTTTTTGAGTCGCGCGACCGGCTGATGACCGATAAATCGGCCGATCCGGCCGTAAAAGCCTTCGTCTGGGACACGCCTTTGCTCGTGGAAACCGGCGGGCACGTGCGTTGTGACGCCCTGGTGTTTGTCGACGTTCCCTTGGAAGTGAGGCTGAAACGAGTGGCGGCGCGGGGCTGGGACGCGGCTGAGTTGGCCCGGCGAGAAAAATTGCAGTTGCCACTGGACAAAAAGCGTTTGCTTGCAGATTATGTGATTAGCAACGCCGCGGAAGCGGACGCGACCCGCGAGCAAGTCTGCCGTGTGTTCTCCCTGATTTTAAACAGAGACTAACGCCCGGTCGGTTTCGCAAGGTTTGAACATCCCTGTGTCATTCTTGATTCCGGTGAATGTTCGGCGGCAAACCCGCTCTGCGGGCAACCGAATGTCGAGCGTCACTTTCGAGTGTTGTGCCCGTTCAAGCGAGGACGAAACGACCAATGCCGTGTCTGACGGCGGCGGCGAAAAACGGGCCGCCTGAGTTTGATTCTTATCGATCTGAAATCTGAATCCTGAATGCGGCCCGTCGTTCGGAACGGCAGGCCGGGCCGGCGAAGTGTCGGAAGCAGGGTTCGGGGGAATAGTTCTTCTTTTTAGTCACCTCGGCCGGCGGAACCGGCCGTCGCGGGGCGCGGCCATGGTCGCGTTCCCCGCCAAACCCACCCGCGTGGCCGCCCGTGCCATGCAACGTTTCTGGAGAGTAGCCGTCATGGCCAAGATGACCCGCCCGCGTCGTACCCCGTCCGCCCCCCAGGCCCCGACCGTCGAAGAAGCCGCCGAAGCCGTCGGCACCGCCGTCGCCGAAGCCCCCGTTGCCGCCCCCATCGCCGAGAAGCCCGCCCCGGCCCCGGCGGTCGAAAAGCCCGCCGTCCCCGTCAGCGAAGACATGGCCGGCATCGACGCGGAAACCAACGCCAAGTACGAACAGGTCAAACAGCAAAAGCTCTACATCAAAGACCTGCAGAAGATGGAAGTGCAGGACCTGCACAAGATCGCCCAGGAAGAAGGCATTCAGGATTACATCGGCCTGAAGAAGCAGGACCTGATCTTCCAGATCCTCCGCAGCCGCGTCCGCCAGAACGGCATGATGTTCGGCGAAGGCGTGCTGGAAATCCTGCCCGACGGCTTCGGGTTCCTCCGCAGCCCCGAATACAATTACACGCCCTGCCCGGACGACATCTACATCAGCCCCAGCCAGATCCGCCGCTTCGGCCTGCGGAACGGCCACGTGGTGCAGGGCCAGATCCGTCCGCCGAAAGAATCGGAACGTTACTTCGCACTGCTCCGCGTCGAAGCCATCAACGGCGAAGACCCGGAACGCATCACCGAGATCACGAATTTCGAAGACCTTCTCCCCGTCCACCCGCACAAACGCCTTGTGATGGAACGCCCGGACGAGCCGAAGGAACTCAACATGCGCATCGTCGACCTGGTCACGCCGATCGGCAAAGGCCAGCGCATGCTCATCGTCGCGCCGCCCCGCACGGGTAAGACGGTGCTGATGCAGAAGATCGCCAACAGCATCAGCAAGAACCACCCCGAAGCCATGCTGTTCGTCGTGCTGATCGACGAGCGGCCTGAAGAAGTGACCGACTTCAAGCGCAACACTGTCGCCGAAGTCGTCAGCAGCACCTTCGACGAAGCCGCCGGCCGGCACGTGCAGGTCGCGGAAATGGTCATCGAAAAAGCCAAACGCTTCGTCGAGTTCGGCAAAGACGTCGTCATCCTGCTCGACTCCATCACCCGCCTGGCCCGCGCCTACAACACCGAAGTCCCGCACTCGGGCAAAATCCTCACCGGCGGTGTCGACGCCAACGCCCTGCAGAAGCCCAAGCGCTTCTTCGGTGCCGCCCGCGCCATCGAAAACGGCGGCAGCCTGACGATCCTGTCGACCGCCCTGGTCGATACCGGCAGCAAGATGGACGAAGTGATCTTCGAAGAGTTCAAGGGCACCGGCAACGCCGAGCTGCACCTGGATCGTCGCCTGGTCGACCGCCGCGTCTACCCGGCCATCGACGTCAACGCCTCGGGCACGCGTCGCGAAGAACTCCTGCTCGACAAGAAGGAAATGGAACTCGTCTACCGCCTGCGTCGTGTCCTGTCGGACATGAACCCGGTGGAAGGCGTCGAGCTGCTCAAGGGCCGCCTCGACAAGGTGCCGAGCAACGCCCAGTTCCTCATGAGCATGAACCTCGACTAAGTCGTAAGGTTCGATGCCTGATCAACGTCAACCGGCCCCGGGCGATTCGTCCGGGGCCGGTTTATTTTTAAGGTTGCCGTTCGCTTCCGCTTGCATCAAAGTGAGACCCGATGAGCACACCGACCGCCGCCGTCGACGGCTACATTCGTAAGAACAAAGCATGGGCCGCCGAATTGTCGGCGCTTCGCGCCATTGTCACGGATAGCCCGCTTGTCGAAGAGATTAAATGGCGGGCGCCGTGCTACACCTTCGAAGGCGCGAACGTCCTGTTCCTCGGCTCGGCCAAGGATCATTGCGTGTTGAGTTTCATCAAAGGCGCGCTGCTGAAAGACCCGAAGAAGATTCTCATTCAGCAGACCGAAAATTCGCAGACGGTTCGCGTCATTCGCTTTCCCGACGTCGCCGCCATCGAGAAGTTGAAGCCGGTGCTCAAGGCGTACGTCGCCGAGGCCATCGCCAATGAAAAGGCCGGATTAAAGGTCGAGTTCAAGAAAATCACCGAGCACGCCGTGCCGGAGGAATTGCAGAAAAAGCTCGACGAAATGCCGGAATTGAACAAGGCGTTCAAGGCCCTCACGCCCGGCCGCCAGCGGGGCTACTTCCTGCAGATCGCCTCGGCCAAGCAATCGAAGACGCGTGAGGCCCGCGTCGAAAAGCACATTCCGCGGATTCTTCAAGGGAAGGGTTTGGACGATGAGTAACGCCACGCAACGCACGGTTTCCCGTTGGGTTCACATCGTCTGTGGCGTGCCGATCGTCGGCTACGTCTACACGCCGTTCGACCAGCTCCACGACTTCGCCTGGATGATCCGCTACGGCTTTCTGCCGGTGCTGTTGTTGTCCGGGCTCTGGCTGTGGAAGGGGCATGTCGTGAAGAAGCTGTTCGCGAAAGAAGGTTGATCGCGCGCACCATGCGCCACGATTTCGCCACGCTGCAGCGCAGCTGCTGGTCAGATTTCACTGTGAAGCAGAATCAGCAGCTGCGCTGCAGCGTGGCGAAATTCGGTGATCAAACTTGATCCGTTAAACGACGGACGAACTCTCTCGCGAAATCAGTCGCTTTTCCGCACTGTGCAGCAATACGCTCGCGATCAAACTTAAAACCACGCTTCCCGCGAACGCCCAGACGCCCCAGCCGAGGGTGATGCGGCTGCCGCCGGGCAGGCCCTTGATGGCGACGACGATCAGCGCCAGCACCATCACGTCGAGCATGCTGAATTTGCCGGTGTGGTGCGCCAGCGTCAGCCAAACGCCCGGCTTGCGGCGGTCGGCGAGTTTCTGGGTGCTCCACGCCATCGTCGCGAGCTTGGCGGTCGGGAAGACGCAACTGAACGCCAGCAGCAGGTAGCCGATTCCTTCATTGCCGTGGCGGAGCATGGCCAGGATGCCGGTGAGGACGCTGTAAGTGCTCGGCCGGGTGTAATCGGGGCGGAGGAGTTTGACGAGCGTGTCGTACTCGCCGAACGACGGCTGAATGGTCATGCACGGCGCGACCAGCCCCAGCCCCAACAGGGCGGCGGCCAGCAGCGTGAACAGTCGCGTGAGCCAAAGCATTCCCTCAACAGTTTACCCGATTGAATGATCGCACGTGAGGCACGGCCCACTTCAGTGGGCCGTGCCCGGGTGAATATAAAACGGGCGGCCCGGTCGTGTCGGGCCGCCCGTCTGGGAGGAGAAGAATTCAGAAAGAGGGTGAAGGGGAAGAGGCGTAAGGCGTTAGGGAATCGATTGATACTCGTCGCGGTTCACTGCGGACGGTGTTTTGTTCCTGACGCCTCACGGCTCTGCCCCTTCACTCTTTAAACATTCAGGCGGCTTCGATCCGCATGTCGCTGCCGCGTTCTTCGCGACGGGCGGCGGCCTTCTTGATCCGACGCATGCGGCCGACGCTTTGCTGGTCGAGGCTGGCGCGGCGGTCACGGTTGGCGTCGGCGACTTTCACGGCTTCGGCGGCGTCGGGGGCGTAGAGGTCGGCGCCGATTTCCTCGGCCAGGCCTTCCGCCCGCTTGTAGATGCCGCCGCAGCACATCACCTGCATGCCGGGGGCGCAGTTCACTTCGCGGAGGTAGTCGATGAGCTTGCGGACGTGGGGCACGCCGCTGGCGAGGGTGGCGAACATGACGAGCAGGTCCGGGCGGGATTCGCCGACCATTTTCAGGATTTCGTCGTTCGCCACGCCGCCGCCGCCGAACTTCACTTGCCAGCCGGCGGATTCGAAGAGGTCGGCGGCGATCTGCCCGCCGAGTTCTTCCGGCTCGTCGTTGCCGCAGAAGATCAGCACCTGCCGGCCGTTCGGTTCGGACATCGGGAGCTTGGCGGCGAGTTGGTCGGTGATCTGGCGGTTCAGGCGGGTCGCCAGGTTGATCTGCATCTGGCTGATTTCGTCTTCTTTGAACGGCGCCCGGAGGTTTTCCATCGTCGGCCAGACGAGGTCGCTGAGCAGACCCGCGGCGGTGAAGCCGTCGTTCATGAGGGTGTCGACCATGTTCTTGGCGGCGATGCGGTCGCCGGCGATGAGGATGTCGGCATAGTGCTTGGCCAGGCGGGTCGAGGAGAGGTTCAGTTGCAGCGACATGTTCAAACTCCGAGTCAAAGTCTTAAATTCATGCCGCCCTTGGCAACCACTCACACCAGGCCTCCTGCCCGGCGGGCTTCGTTTCGCCGAAGCCTGACACCTTATTCATCGTCTTTCCTATCTTTTCTTCTTTACCCATTTTAACAATACGGGAGTGGTGATCGGTATAAGTTGTTTCTATTTAATGATTTAGAAGAATGTTAATTTGGGTATTTTGAAATAAGTTAGCGCCTTCGCTTGCGAAGCGTTCTTTCCCCGGCAGGAAGACTTCGCAAGCGAAGGCGCTAACTGAGTGTTCGGAATTCGACGAATTGATCCGTCCTGCGACACAAATCATGGTCAGGCCCGACCCCGTTGTGGCGTCCTCTCCTTACTATGGCAGGCATGAAACCAGCGGCATGGGTCGGCGTGGGGCTCGGGATCGTGGTCATCGGCGGCGGCCTCGTTTACACGGCGGGCAAGTTCGCCAGGCAGGAAGTCGCCCGCGTCGAAGCGAAATCGACCAAGCCGAAGCTGACGACCGTCGAACCCGCCGACGGGGCGATTGAAGTCTCGCCCGTGACCGGCATCAAGGCTGGCGTGAGCCTGCCGAGCGGGGCGGGCGTCGACGACCGTACGCTGGCCGCCGGCGTTCACCTCGTCCGCACGAAGGACGGCCAGGAAGTCGCCGCCAACCGCAACACCAGCGGCGCCGGCGACGACGTGGTGCTCGTGCCGACGCAGCCGCTGGAGCTGAACACGCAGTACACGGTGCAGTTCACGGCCGACCTCAAAGACACGGCCGGGGTGAGTTTCGATGCGAAAACCGTCAGCTTCACCACCGCCAAGGCGTTCGCGGTGAGCCAGTTCCCGGCGGCGTTCGAGCGCGTCGACCTGCCGGCGACCGTCCAGGACCGCGACGCCTTCACCGCCCTCGCCATCGGCCCCGACGGCCTGCTCTACGCTGGCACGTTCGCGGGGATGATCCATCGGTACGCGATCAACCCGGACGGCACGCTCACGCCGCGCGGGCCGATCATGACCGTCCTCAAAGCCAACCATGGCCCGCGGCTGATCACGGGCATCACCTTCGACCCGAAGGCGACCGCCGAGAATCCCGTTCTCTGGATCACCCACGGCCAATTCGCCATGAAAGACGGCCGGCCCGAAGGGGCGGACGACTGGACGGGCAAGCTCAGCTATCTCTACGGCCCGCAGTTGGAACAGTACCAAGACGTCCTCGTCGGCCTGCCGCGGGCGTACAAAGACCATCTGACGTTCTGCCCCGCGTTCGGCCCGGACGGGGCGATCTACCTTTCCCAAGGCAGCAACACCAGCGTCGGCGACATCGACGTAAAATGGGGCTACCGGCCGGAACGAAAACTGACAGCGGCAATATTGCGAATGGACTTGCCAAAAATCGGATTCGACATCTCGCGTTTAGCAGCCAATCAGGCGGCGGCGTTAGCTTCAAGGCCTGGCGCACTCGAGCCGGATGCGGATAGAGATTCAATTCTTTTGCCGGTTGCTAATATGTCTTTGCCACTCGACGTCAAAACCGAAGACGGCGGCACCTACGATCCCGCTGCCCCGAACGCGCCGCTCACCCTTTACGCCACCGGCGTCCGCTCCGGCTTCCGCCTGCTCTGGCACCGTAATGGCCACGTCTATACCGGCGTGAACGGGGCGGCCGGCAATGAGGGGAACACGCCCGCCTCGCCGGACGGTAAAACGCCGGCCATCCGCGACATCAAGCAGACCACTGACGATCTGCTCCTCAAACTCACCCCGGCGCGTACTACGGCCAACCCAACCCCGCGCGCGGCCAATACGTGCTCGCCGGCGGCAACCCGACGGCCGGGCCGGACGTGCAGGAAATCAGCGCCTACCCCGTCGGCACGCAACCCGACCCGCACTACACGAAACCCACCTACGTCTTCGGTAAAAACTACAGCCCCAACGGCCTGGTCGATTACAAACCCGTCGGCGACGCCGCCAAGGCGCTCGATGGCTGCATCCTCGTCACCCGCTACAGCGACGGCAAAGACATCATCGCTCTCAAATTGAACGAGCAGGGCGACGTCGCCGAAACCATCGCCGGGCTGGACGGGTTTACGGGGCTGAACGCGCCGCTGGACCTCATTCAGGACCCGAAAACCGGCAACCTCTACGTCGCCGAGTACCGCGGCCAGCGCCTCACGCTCCTAAAGGCCAAGGCGGGCGGCGTGAGCCAGCGGGCGCAGGTGACGAAAGTCACCGCCCCGTGATCGCCCGGCAGGACGGCAACGACGTGTTGCTGAACCTGAAGGTCGTCCCCGGCGCGAAGCGGACGAAAATCGTCGGGCCGCTCGGTGATGCGCTGAAAGTCGCCGTCTCGGCCCCGCCCAGCGACGGTGCCGCGAATGCGGCCGTCATTGAGTTGCTCGCCCAGACGCTCGGCATCTCCGGCCGGCAGATTGCCATCACCTCCGGGCAGACTTCGCCCAGGAAAATGGTCCGCATCCATGGCGGCGTGCTCGAGCACATTTGCCAGCTTCTAGCCCTGTGACAATGCGCACCAACCTTGGTCAGCGGCTGTTTTTTGAGCACCATCAATAGGTAAATTGCTTATTTACCTAATTTGTGCTGTCGCTAGGGAGGATTTCGCTTTTCTTTTATTCGGTGTTCGGTAGATTTCGCCAACCAACCGTTCTGAACCCAGCAACCAGCAGACTTTGAACAAACTCGTTCTGCCGCCTGAACGCGAAACAGCGTACGGGTGTCCGGTCTGATGTTGCGAAAGGTGGTGCTATGCGGCATGGTTGGCACTGTCTGGCGATTCGGGGAATTACCGATTCGCCGGTACGGCCAGATTCCTCTCTCACTCGGCGGCGCTCGTCCGCCCGCCCTGTCGTTTCTCGGTCAACGCCAATCGGCTGACTGGTTCCTGTTCCACCGCCCGGCGGCACGCGGAAACGGTCCGCGGTCCCGGCTCAACCCCTCAACACAAAGGCTCGTGTATGGTCACATCTCCTTTGATCGCTCAACGTCCGGCGAGCGGCTATCACTCGAAATTCGCCCGCCTGGCTGATCGTCTGAAAGATCCCGAATGGCGTCGCTACGGCAAGCTGCTGGTGCTCGGCAAACTGCTGGGCCTGGCGGTGCTGTTCGCGTTCATCCTCGGCGTGCCGATGGTCCTGAACATGCTCGGCGGCGCTCACGCCGCTCGCCGACGACATGGCCGCCACCCAGCCCGCGGCCACGATGCCCGCCGCGACGATGCTCACGACCGCCGTCCAGGCGACCGACCCGTACGTCAACCCGATCAACACCGTCTGGGTGCTGGTCGCGGCGTTCCTGGTGTTCGGCATGCAGGCGGGCTTCACGATGCTCGAGGCCGGTCTCTGCCGGAGCCGTGAAACCGTCAACGTGCTCGTCGAATGCGTTTTCGACACCTGCTTGTGCGGCATCCTCTTCTGGGCGTGGGGCTATGCCTTCATGTTCGGTGCCGGCAACGGCTGGATCGGCTGGCACGACCCGAACGACGCCGCCGACGGCGTTAAGCACAGCTGGTTCTTCCTCCAGAACATCGACGCCATGACTCTGTACGGTTCGTACGGCATCCCGGTGCTGGCGCACTGGCTGTTCCAGTTCGCCTTCGCGGACTGTGCCAGCACGATCTGTTCGGGCACGATGGTCGGCCGCACCAGCTTCTGGGGCGACATCATCTACTCGATCGGCGTGAGCGGTTTCATCTACCCGATCCTCGGCCACTGGTGCTGGGGCCCGGACGGCTTCCTGGCGCTGATGGGCTCGGAAGGGCACTTCTTCGCCAGCCTGGGCATGAACTTTCATGACTTCGCGGGTTCGACGGTCGTTCACTCGATCGGCGGCTGGATCGCGGTCGCGGGCGGCATCTGCCTTGGGCCGCGGCTGGGTCGTAAGTTCAAGCGTGACGGCGGCGGCCCGATGCTGCCGCACGACCTCACGATCGCCGTCGTCGGCGGTCTGATCCTGTGGTTCGGCTGGTACGGGTTTAACCCCGGCAGCACGCTGAGCGCTATGGACATCGGCGGCATCGGCCGCGTCGCCGCCAATACCACCCTGGCCGCCTGTGCCGGCGGCATCGTCGCGATCCTCATCGGCTACTTCATGATGGGGACGTGGGACGCCAGCTTCATCACCAACGGCCTGCTTGCCGGCCTGGTGGCGATTACCGCGTCGTGCTACTGGGTCAGCCCGGTCGGCGCGGTCCTCCTCGGCGGCATTGCCGGCGTGGTGGTGATCATCGGCATTGAAATCCTCGAGTTCCTCCGCATCGACGACCCGATCGGCGCCTGGCCCGTTCACGGCCTGTGCGGCATCTGGGGCACGCTGTCGATCGGCTTCTTCGCCACCGGCGACTACCAGGCGGCCGGCTCGAGCGCGACCGGCGTGCCGGTCGTCGCAGCGGGGACCGGCCTCAAGGGCCTGTTCTACGGCGGCGGGATGCAGGTGCTCGAAGCCCAGATCATCGGGTCGGCGATCATCGTCGTGGCGACCTTCGTCATCGCCATGGTGATGTTCGGTGCCCTCCGCGCCGTCGGCCTGCTCCGTGTGAGCGAAGCCGGCGAACGCGAAGGCCTGGACATCCACGAGCACGGCGTCTCGGCTTACCCCGAGTACGTCATCTCGTCGATCGGTGCCAGCCCGAAGCACTAATGCCACAACCGCGTCGGTGCGAAGAGAGAGCGCACCGACTGCAAGCGGCCCGGGAGGCGAAAGCCTTCCGGGCCGTTTTTGTTTCCCGAATCCGGCGCACGTCCTTGATTCCAAAGTGCCGCCCGTTTCTCGCCTTAGCCTTGTTTCGGTATGCTGACCGGGCATTTCGCGCCGAGGAACAACTATGAGCGACCGTATGGAACTGTTGGAACGTCGTCGTCTGTTTAACGTCCCTCTCACGATCACGGCCGTCCCCGGCGGGCTCGTCCGCATTGCGGGTTCGACTGGCAGTGACCACGTCGCCGTCTCCCTGTACGGCCGCGACCAGATCGAGATCAGCGACGGCACGACCACCGCACGCTTCCTCAAAAGCGAAGTCACCCGAATCAGCTTCGTCGGCGGGAACGGCAACGACAGCATCACCCTCGGCCGCGTCGCCGTCCGCGCCTACCTTGAAGGCGGTGCCGGTGACGACTCGCTTTCCGGCAGCGTCTGGGACCGCGATGACACCATCCTCGGCGGCGACGGCAATGACTACTGCTACGGCGGCCCCGGCGACGACAGCATCGACGGCGGCAACGGCGGGGATAGCCTCATCGGCAACCTCGGCAACGACTTCCTCGAGTGCAAATCCGAAGTCAACACCGACGACACCGTCAGCGGCGGCAAAGGGGCAGATGTCGTCAGCCTCGCCACCTACACCAGCGGCACCACGACGACCATCGGCAAACGCAACCCGGGCTTGCAGCTGACCATCACCGATACCCTCTACGGCGATATCGAAAGCCTCATCGGCAGCAGCAAAAACGACACCGTCTACGACTTCTCCAACCGCTCCATCAATTACTCCATGGGTGCCGGCGACGATGCAGTCTACGCCGGGCTGGGCGATGACACCCTCATCGGCGGCTCGGGGAAGGATTCGCTCAACGGCAACGGCGGCAACAACGTCTTCTTCGTCGGCGGCGACGGGGCGGTCGATTCCGTCATCGGCGGCGCCGGCACCGACCGCGCAGTCCGACGAAGAAGACCTGCTCAAAACGATCGAAACCATCAACGCCGACTAAAGCAAGGCACGCATTGCCGGAGCGGCATGCTCTGGAGGGCGGCAGTCCCTGCCGCCTCCCCGGGCAGACCGATGAGGCCTCACGGAGTGAGGCCCTCCAAGGCGTTACTTTTGCTCGGGCTTGTACGCCTGTATCCGCGGCGAATTGTTGAAATCGAAGCGCGGCATCTTCGTGCGGTCGATGCCAACGAGGTGAGCGAGTTCGGCTTCCGGGCGCGTGTACGTTTTGCCGCCGGCGGTGACCGGTTCATTCGTGCTTTTGACGTACCGCCACGTCCCGTCGCCGTAGACTTCTTCAATCAGCGCCGCCAGTCGCGGGTCGTACGCGCGAAGCTGCTCGCGATACCAGATGCCGCTGTGCACTTTGGCGTCTTTTTTGGGCGAGGCGCAGTTGAACCACGCCTGCACACCCTCGGCCCAGTATTCCTGCTCGTTCGTCGCCGAGTAAGAGCTGGCGAAGAGCCCTTCCTTCATGGCCTGGCGATAGGTCTGGCGGAGCTTGCGGTACCACTCCGGCCGGGCTTCCTGGATGGCGCTGGCGAGCGTGTGGGAGAACTCGTGGAGCGTGATGTTTTCGTTGTAGTACGGGTCGCCGCGGAGGTTCAGGAGATTTTCTTCCCCGCAGGTCGCCAGCGGCAGGCCGCCGAGCCCGCGTGAGCGGCGGTCCTGGAACGCCGCCTCTTTCGGCACGAGATTCTCCGGCGTCTGGTTTTCCGGAATGTCCATCGTGTACTCGACGCAGGCGATGATGCCCATCCGCACCTTCGACGCCTGCAGCGCGTCGATCACCCACTTCGGCGAATCGGCGAGCGAACGGTCGATCTGATACGCGATCTCGAGAAACGCGTAATCGGAAACCTTCTCAGACCCGATCACCGGAATGCCACGAATGACAGCCGCCTTGCGGTAGAAGGC
This sequence comes from Tepidisphaeraceae bacterium, assembly GCA_049840775.1. Classification (GTDB taxonomy): domain Bacteria; phylum Planctomycetota; class Phycisphaerae; order Tepidisphaerales; family Tepidisphaeraceae; genus RYN-431. The sequence continues at coordinate 486,526 of JASGJJ010000001.1, read as the reverse complement.
GGGGATTTCGAACGACTGGCGCAGCGCGTCGTCTATCGGCTTCACGCTCAGGGCGGCGGCGACGGAGTCGACGGGCTGGTAGGTGTTCGCCGTTGTCGCGCCAACATACGTCGCCGGCTGACTCGCCGGCTCAGCGACTGCCAAAGACGCGACGGTTAGCACGACGGCGAGCGATACCGGGTTGGGACGATGGATCATGCCGAAAAGGGTAAAAGCAGAATCGGCGGGCGGGCAACGGAAATCCGTCGTCCGCCCGCCGATTGCGGGAACAGCAACCATGCTCGCCGAGTCGATTACGACGGCGGCAGGGCGGCGGCGCTGGGGGCGTCGAGGCGGCGCACCCGTTTTTTGCCGGCGTCTTTAACGGCGTTTTCGTCCTTCGCGTGCTGCGTGCCGCGGGGCATGGCGATCACGCCCGTGCGCGCCAGCTCTCGAATGCCGTAAGGCTGCATCAGTTCGACGAGGCTTTCGATCTTCTGTTCCGTGCCGGTGACTTCGATGAGCAGCGAGTCACGCGCCACGTCGATGACGTTGCCGCGATAGAGGTTGACGATTTCAATGACTTCCGACCGCTTATCCGGCCCGACGCCGACGCTGATGATCGCCAGATCGCGCTCGACATACGCCGTGTCTTTGAAGTCACGGACTTTCACGACCGGCACGAGCTTGGCGAGCTGCTTGCGGACCTGTTCGAGCGTGTTCTCGTCGGCCTCACAGACGACGGTGAGGCGGCTGAGTTCGGGGTTTTCAGTCCGGCCTACGACGAGCGAATCAATGTTGAATCCGCGTGCCGAAAACATGCCCGCCACACTGGCCAGCACGCCCGGCTCATTGATGACGAGTGCCGAAATCACCGATCGCATCGAATTCCTTCCGATAAAGTGAAGGGGCGATTATACGCGCGACGCCGGAAATTGGGATACGATTACCCTGTTTTCCCGTTTAGCCGCTTCGCTCGCGAAGCGCGTCTGGCCGAACAGCGCTTCGCGAGCGAAGCGGCTAAATGGGGAAGAGGGAGATCGAGCAACGATGACATGGTTCCGTCGTCTACTTCCCGCGTTTTGGGCGATCCTGACGATCGCCATCGTCGGTTGCGTGGTCTGGTTCGGATTGAACCGTGTGCAACAAGCACCATCGAACGCGGCCACCGAAGTCGCCTTGCCGCCGACACAGCCTGCCTATCTTCGCGCCGGGCACGACTATTACCTGCTCGTCAAGCTCGTCGAATTCGCCCCGCGGAAGCCGAACGGCAGCTATTGGGATCGCGGCACGAACACCACGCCGGACCCCAAGGCCTACCTCTACTGGCGCGGGGCAGGAGATTTACAAGTTCCCCACGCGCGAAGACCAGTTCATTGCCACCTGGGACTTGTTCCGTGTCGATCTCAAAGACCTTGCCATGAGTGGCGGCAAGGTGGATGTCGCCTCGGTGATCAACGCGCCGCTCGTCCGGGCCGAGGCCGGCGAAACGGTGCGGGTCGAAATTTACGATTCCGACGTCATGAGCGACGACCTGGCCCTGTCGACGACCATCCGGCTGGACCGCCTCATCGAAGGCGACAACGCCATTCCCCCGCCCGAGGGCAGCGGCATACGGCGGCTGATCGTCCAGGCGGTCGACCGGCAAACGTCACTGCCAGACCTCATCGCGATCGCAAGTAAACGGTGAGCGCTAGGAAGTTTCCCTCCCGCCACGCTGCAGCGCAGCTGCTGATCAGCAGCTGCGCTGCAGCGTGGCAATTCGGTTGAATTCGAAGCGATAAAATCGCAAACCGCGGCTCTCTGGTGTTGGGGCGGTCTTTCCCCGACAATCCCTATCGACGCCATGCAATACTACTTTTCCATCGACGGCACGAACCAGCAGGGCCCGGTTGACGCGGACGGTTTGAGGGCCGCAGGGGTAACGCCGGCGACGATGGTCTGGTCGGAAGGGATGACCGACTGGCAGCCCGCCGGCACGGTTCCGGCGTTGGCGCACCTGTTCCCCGTGGGCAGCGGCCCGATGGCCACGCCGCCGGTCGCACCGCCGCCGCCGTTCGGGCAACCGTCGCCCGGCCGACCGTCGCCGTACGGGAACGAGCCGCCCGTCGGGCCGAACAGTGGGACGAACGGCTACGCCATCGCGAGCCTCATCTGCGGCATTTGTGGCCTGATCGGTTTCTGCTGCTGCCCGGCGATCGTCGCTTCGATTCTCGCCGTCGTCTTCGGCCACCTCGCCCGCGGCCAAATCCGCCAGGGCCGGGGCAGCGGCGATCAACTCGCCTTGGTCGGACTCATTCTTGGGTATGTCGGCATCGCGTTGATGGTGCTGGGCATGGGCATCAGCCTCTCGAATCACGGCTTCAACTCCACCGGCCCTAACTTCAACTGGAAGTTCGGCCCGCGGCCGTAAGTGTTTTCCGCCTGCGAATGATTCGCCATGCGTGACCTTGTCACCCAAGCCCGCTCGCTGGTCGTGAAGATTGGCAGCCAGACGCTCACCGACGCCACGAAGCGGCTTGACGCCGTTTACTTCGCCGGTGTCGCCAGGCAGATCGCCACGCTCCGCGAGCGTGGCGTGCTGGTCACGCTCGTCAGCAGCGGCGCAGTCGCCGCCGGCCTGGGCGAGCTGGGTTTGTCGAAGCGGCCGACCGATCTGCCCAAGCTCCAGGCCGTCGCCGCGGTGGGGCAGCGTCGCCTCATGGACACCTGGGCGGCCGCGTTTTCGCCGCACGGGTTGCGGGTCGCTCAGATTCTTCTCACGCGTGAAGACATCGACCAGCGGAAGCGTTTTCTCAATCTTCGCAACACGGTGCACGCCCTGCACGAACTCGGTGCCGTGCCGGTGATCAATGAGAACGACACGATCAGCACGGATGAGCTGGTGAAGATCACCTTCGGTGACAATGACATCCTGGCCGCACATGTGGCCGCGGCGTTGCGGGCGGACCTTCTGGTGCTGCTGAGCAATGTCGACGGCGTGCTGGACGCGGCGGGGAAATCGATCCGCACGATCGCCAACCCCGCAGAAGCCGAGTCGATGATCCGCGTCGATAAAAGTGCGCTCGGCAAGGGCGGCATGAACAGCAAGTTCGAAGCGGCCGGCATGGTGACGCGCGGCGGCGAAACGCTCGTCGTCGCCCGCGGCCGCGACGAAAACGTCCTCGTCCGCCTGGCGGACGGGGAAGAGCTCGGCACCGTTTTTCTGCCCCGCAAAACCAGCCGCGCGACGGGCCGAAGTCGGTGGATCGGCGCGGCAAGGCCGGCCGGGTTTATCGTCGTCGACGACGGCGCCGCCCGGGCGATCGTCAATAAAGACGTCAGTCTGTTGCCGGCGGGCATTACGGCAATTCGTGGGGAGTTCGAGAAGGGCGACGTCGTTGCGATCGAAACCGCCGCCGGCAAGAAAATCGCGCACGGCCTGACGAATTACTCGTCGGCCGACCTCGACCCCATCCGCGGCCAGAAAACCGCCGCCGTCCGCGCGCTGCTGAAAGAGCGTGCCTACGACGAAGTCGTCCACCGCGACAACCTTGTCAAAGCGGACGGCTGATTACTTCGCCAACATCGCGTCGAGCACTTTTAATGCGGTGTCGCGCGCCTCACCCGCTGGCTGGGCGGCGACGGCGTCGCGCAGCGTCTTGGCGGGTTCGTTTAATTCGCCGTTCGGCGCCACGCGCAGGCCGGCTTCCATGAGCTTGCGGACGTGGTTGAACGGGTCGGGGTTGGCGTCGCTTTTTTCGCGCATCCACGCCGCGTTCTGGCGAATCTGCTCGGCCGTCACTTCCATCGCTCGGCCGACGTATCGCCGCCATTCCGGGCGAACCATTGCGGCGGGGGCGTGGCGCACGAGGTCGTAGCACGAGTTGCGATAACGCGGGTAGTCACTCGTAAGCGTTCCTTCCAAGTCCTGCTCGAAGTTCGGGACTTTCGGCGCAACGCTCGATCACAAACCGCTGAAAGGCCGGCTCTTCGGAACGCTCCAGGTAAGTGACGATGCACCAGAGCGGCGTGGCATCACTGAACTCGGCGAAGTCTTCCTCGGCGGCTTGCATCGGCGTGCGATTGCGCAGGCGTTCCCACTTGGCTTCGAGCTCAAGCTGGGATTGAGCGCTAGCCTGCGCATTGGCGGAAGAGCGTTGGAATTCGAGCACGCCCCACATGCCGGCGGTCGTGTAACCGACGAGGCTGCAAAGCGTCAGCGCCGCCAGCAACCCGATTCGGCCGGCCGGCGACGTCACAAGCCCCGGCCCGGCGAAGGCGCTGGCGACCAGCACCGCCACCAAAAGCAGCGGCCCGACGAAGCCGGCGACCATGCAGACCGGTACGACAGGCAGAAGCCTCGGCTCGGCCCAGTGGATCACCGCGCCGACGGCCCCGAGCGCCATGCCGACGCTCAGCACGATGAAGACCGCCGCGCTCACGCCGCCCGAGCCGCCCGCCCAGTTCAGTCCGCCGGTGAACAACGCCAAGGCTGTCGCCAGCAGCAGCAGCGCCGCCGCGCCGGCCGCGAAGGCGAAGAGCACGATCAGTCCCATCGCCTGCTGGCCCTGCGGCGGCTTGTCGGCAAAGCCTTTACTGATGAGCACGTTCGGCATCAGCGCCAGCATGCCAACCGCCGCACTCAGGGCGGTCAGAATCGCAAACGTTGTTTTCACGGCAGGCGACATTTCACTGGCCTTGGGGCAAAGGATTTAGTACGGCTGATCGGTGTCGAGTTCCATGCCGATCAGGGAGCAGAGTTTTTCGAACGCCGCCTGCCGCGTGAATGAGCTGTTGTTGGGTTGAAGGTCGAACAGCAGCGGGCGGTGTTCGAAAGAGATCGGGCTTTCAGACTTGCCGCAAAGATAGATCAGCCTTGCGGCGCAGTGAAAGGCGGCATCGGTGCGGTTCCACGACGCCCAGAGCAACGCCTGTTTCACGGCCTCGGTGGGCAGGCCTTGTGCGCAAAGCAGTATGCGTGTCGTCGCACTGTCGTGCGTGGTAAGTGCCCGGATGGCCCGGCAGATAATCTCTTCGTACTCGGTTTTACTAAGCTTTTTCTGCTCGAACAGCAGATCGGCGGCTTTGATGCGATTGCCGTCGGCGGGCGGGGCGTCGAGAGAGTCACGCACGTCATCCGTGCCCCTGAGTTCGTCGATGACGGCCAAGGCTTCCAACTCCCGCCATGTTCGGTCGGACGAGCGCAGGATCGTTCGAATAGTCGCCAGTTCTTCCGGCGACATTTCGCGCAGCGCGGCGAGGTCGAACCCTTCGCCGTCGTGCCAGCGGTCGTAATTCATCACCATGCTGTCGCGGAATCGATTGACGGCCTCTGCGGACACGGCGGCCTCCTTCAGTTATTCCAACACGGTCCGGCGGAATTTCCCTCAATTTCCTCCGTCCGCGACGCGGCCGCGTATAATCAGGCCGCTCATGGAAGACCGTGAAACCCGCTTAAAACGCCTTCTGGAGAAGGCCAGCCGCCTCACCCGTGACCCCGGCGTCTACCTCATGAAAGACAAAGAGGGCCGCGTGATTTACGTCGGGAAGTCGGCGGCGTTGCGGGATCGCGTCAGCAGTTATTTTCAGCCGAGCACGAAGCTGGAGTATCGCAAAATGCCGATGCTCGACGTCGTCGACGATTTCGACATCCTCGGCACGGACACGGAAGTCGAAGCGCTCCTGGCCGAAAACCGCCTCATCAAAGACATCCAGCCGCGTTTCAACGCCCGGCTGATGGACGACAAAACCTTCCCGTACCTCGAAGTGACCATGGACACCGATTACCCCGGCGTCTACGTCACCCGCGAACCGCAGGCCAAGGGCACGCGGCTGTTCGGGCCGTTCACCAGCGTCTACCAACTGAAAGAAGCCGTCACGCATCTGCAGAAGGCGTTCAAGTTCCGCACCTGCCACCTCGACATCCGCGAGGACGACCCAAAGAAACGCTTCTTCCGCCCATGCCTGCTCTACGCCATCAACCAATGCACGGCCCCGTGCGCGGACAAAATCCCGCGCGAGGCGTACGCCGATGACATTCGCCGGCTGAACCGCTTTTTGGAAGGCGAACGCAAGGGCGTGCTGGCGGATCTGGAACGCGACATGCGTGAGGCCAGCAAGAACATGCAGTTCGAGAAGGCCGCAAAAATTCGCGACGAACTCAAAGCCCTTCAAGCCCTCGGCAAACGCGCCGGGAAAGGCCAGGCGGAATTCTGGCAGCCCGAAGCGTTCGTGCACAATCCGCAGGAAGGCGTCGTCGCCCTGCAGGAAGCCTTGGGTTTAGCCGAGCCGCCGCGGATCGTAGAAGGCTTCGACATCGCCCACCTGCAAGGCGGCGAAATGGTCGGCAGCATGGTCTGCTTCATCGACGGCGTGCCTTTCAAGAACGCCTACCGCCGATACAAAATCCAGCACGGGCAAGGGAATAACGACTTCCTGAGCCTGCAGGAAGTCGTCAGCCGCCGCTATCGCGACGCCGGCGAGAACCACGAGCTGTTCCCCAACCTCATCATGATCGACGGCGGCCTGGGGCAACTGCACGCGGCGATGGACGCGTTCCGCATCATGGACGTCAAACCGCCCGCTGTCATCAGCCTGGCGAAAAAGGAAGAACTGATCTACACCACGGAAGGGGGCAGCGAGCCGGTGCGCCTCCCGCGCAACCACCTCGGCCTCAAGCTCCTGCAATACCTCCGCGACGAGGCCCACCGCTTCGCCCAGAGCTATCACCACCTGCTCCGCCGCAAAGCCCAATTGGAAGAAGATGTGAAATCCGGCCGCCGCCCGCCGCGCAAACGCGTCACCAAGCCCAAACCCGCCGAGGCCACGGACGAAGCCCAATTCAGCACGATCCCGTCCCTGCCGATTCTGAAGCCCAAATTGGATGAAGACAGCCAAGTCGATCCGCGGGAAGACTAAAACTTTCGCGTCCGCCCGCGGCTTGAGCTAGACGCCGGTATTTCGCGGCGACCAGGCCGTGAGTTCCTCGAAGTTAACGTGCTTTTTCAGCAGGCCGAAGATGCCGCGGTAGAGGACATCAAGGTCGTACCGCGATTCGCCGCCGATCACGCGTTCCATCAGCATGACGTTCGTCCCCGGCACGCGCGTCGGGACGCGCGGTAAACCCTGTCGATATCAGCCGCGCTTCGGCGACTTTGGAGGCTGCAAAGCTGAGCAGGTGCAGCGGATCCGCGTTCGCAGAAAGCTCACTCATCTGCGCCAAAATACCGAGAAAATGATAGACGTTGTCGCCGCCACGGTCGCCGCCGAATTCCGGCGGACGTCGCGCGGCGGCGTAAAGAATCAGGTACGGCGAAAACGATTCCAACTCGGCCGCGCCAATCTCGTGCGGCGACCGCAGGCCCGCCCGAATTTCGTTGTAAATCTTCGCCTTTACGGGCAGCACGATACTGACATCGGTCGGCGTGCCGCGATGGTTCGTCCCGAACAGAATGCTTTGCGGCCGGTGGGTTTCCCATGCGATGGCACAACGCTTCACCTCGTCGATCGGAGTCGCCCATGTTCTTGACGCAAGGCGAATGGCGGCATCGACTGGCAGGTCCGGCATGCCGGACAGTTGCCGACCCTCATCGACGTGCATCCAGTCAATGACGGCTTCGACGGTGTCCGGGTCGCGGCACTTTTTGAAACCCCGGTTGATCTGAATCTTATGAATGATGTTCTTGCGAAGAATCTCTACGATGAGGTCCTCTCCGCCGCGCAGACTGTCAGAATCATTGATTCCGGGCTCACAGACGGCGTCGGCACAATCGGCGACGGTGATCCGGCGTCCGATTCGGGCGGCGTCATTGGTTTTGATGAACTCGATAAGCTTTTGCTTGCCTCGCGCGTCGCGTGTTCCGGGCGTGGCCGACAGCAGCATGCGGAGAACGCCGTGGATGTTCTTTTCGAGGACGAGTTCGCCCTTTTTCATTCGCCCGAACTCGGTGTCTTTGAAGCCGATCTTCTCCGCCTTGAACCACTTTTTGGCGTCCGCGTGCAGCGGAAAAGCGCGCGTGGTGTTCATGTGAGAGACGAATTCGTCTTTGAACTGTCGGAGCCGGCGCGGCGAGCTTTTGCGGGGCATCGCCCGGATTATCTAACGCAAGCAAGCGCCGATTTCCACGCCAGCGCGGGTGCGAATTGTGATGTTTCCTTTATTTCCCGAGGAAAGTCGTGCCGTGGAATTCCTCAAATCCCTGCTGGTATAAGCACTTGGCCGCAAGGGTTGCGGTGCCGAGTGTGAAACTCACTATGACCTAACGGGGGGAATAGTCAGGGACACGCCGGATCGTCGGGGCTCCCCGTGCAGGCATGGGGAGCCCCCGGGCGATCGCCCACGGAACGGGAAGCAGGAAGGGGACAATTCCATGCGACAGCTCTCGCACGACCGCTCCGGCAGCACATCACTGCCGGGCGCTGCACGCCACCACCGCCAACAACAAATACGATTCCGGCCAACCTTTCCGCGGCCGGTGCGTCTCTAAGTCCGTAGCCGGTACGTCATCTGTGTGGGGCCGGTTGTAGGGTGTAACTATTGATTGGGTGGGGACATGCGTTTTGCCTTTAAAATCGCAGCCGCGTTTGTGATTGCTGTTTTAATATTTACAATTATATGGGTCGACCGCCAGAAGTCGCAGGTCGAGGAGCTTCGTCAACAGATGATTCGTCCGGCGGCTTCGATCGAAGACGCCTTCCAGGGTCTGGACCGTGCAGAACAATTGCACGACTCGGTCGAACTCAAAACGCTGGTGCGTCCGATTGATTAACACGCATCAACGGGTCGGCTGTAATGCGTTCGCATCAGCGGTGCCGTCAGGGGAATCCCGAAAAAAAAGACCAGCCCGAAGTAGCGTGCCAAACGCAGCCAACGCGGCCGAAACCGCAGCGTGCCGCGGACGCTTTGCAGCAAGTGCAGATGCAGCAACAGGCCCGGGATCGATGCGAGGGCGATCACCCCTTCGCCGGCGAACAGATCGAGGATGAATGCGGCATTCACGGGAACGCCATCAAATGCGCCGTTCACAATACGCCAGAGCGCGAATGCCACCGCCGCCGTCAGCGGGCCGGCAATCACCGCCGAGGCAAGCAGCGAGGCGTCATGAAGGTGCGCCGGATGTGCGTCTCCCGCTTGCCGTGCGTCGAAATCGCGGACGAGTCCACGGACATAGCTCACGCCGATCGGCCAGAAGCACATCGCCACTGCAATACCCAGCAGGTTCAAACCCCTGGACACGAAATACGTCACGTCATGAAACGCATCCCGAACGCCAGCGACCGGCAGCATCGCAAGGACTACGCCCGTAAGACCGATAAGCACGCTGATCGTCAATCCAGACTGCTGCCCAATGGGGACAACGCCTGGCTCAACGGTCACCAGCATCACGAATATCCCGACCGTGCCGCCGGCAATGACGGCCCAGAAGCCGGCATCATTCACCGCCCGGGAAATGCCCGTCCACAGGTTGGAAAGGTAATGCCCGCCGGTCGGGTTCGAGGCGTTCCAGTCGTGCTGCGCGTTGGTCAACTCTATCGCGAGCAGAAGAAATAGAATCGTTGCAATAACTGATAGTGACACACGTCCGATGGCGACCCCCATTTTTGACAGCAATCGAAGCCTATCCGCCCGGGCGAAGCGTCACAAATACACCGCGCCGAATACCCGACGCAGCTGAAGGTAATTCCAGGAAAGAAAATGCCGCAGTCCACTCGGTTAGTAGAATGAAATTCGCCATCCGCGACAAAGCGAACAACATTATTTAAACGCCATAATGGTCCCACTGTGGCAAGTAAATATTTCAGCCAGTGAATCCGCGGCGTAATATTCTGAATGTCGCTACGACACGAGCAGGCCGATTGCCGGGGTAATCCGTGACCGATTGCAAAACCTTATCTTTCGCTGCAGCAGCAGAAGATTCATCGGCGGCGAAGCCGGAGGAATTACTTTACGCGCCGTCCACGACGGCGCGGCCGGTCTGGATCGAGGAAGAGCCGGATGTCATTCGTGTCGTGGTGGCGATGCCCGGCGTTTATGTGCCGGTGCCGCATGTTCTTCGGGCGTTGATTGGCGGCTACGGCGGGATCGTTTACGCCGTCTACTGGCTGGTGGTCTGGACGATCCGCACGATCCGAAAAACGCCGGCGCCGCCGCGTGCGGTGTTCGAAGTGACACGTGGATACTTCACAATGATCACGCGCGATCCACATTCCGGCGATATCAGCACCGTGACGTGGCCGCGGTCAGCCGTCGTTGAAGCGCGTGCCAATCGCTATGATAAGGGAGTGTGGGTGCACGTCGCGGGCGAAGTCAAAGACACGTTCCTTGTCGACCTGAAACGCCCGACCGTCGAACGCATCGAAGCCGCACTCGTCCAGGCGTTCGCGTGGCACGACGAAAAGTGGCCCGGCGAGGGACCCGCAAAGTGAAACAGACGCCACAATCAGCAGAGAAAATCGCGACGGCGATCAACGCCCTTGCCACCTCAGCCGGTTGGCAGGCGCATTACAACAGCCTGCTCGCAGCGGGCCGGGCGATCGTGCCGCAACTCATCGAGGGGGCGACCCATTCCGAAACATCGGTTCGTCTTTGGTCTGTCGACCTGCTCGGCAAGGCGGGCGACCCGCGCGGCGACGAAGCGATCTTCGCCGCCATGAAAGACCCCGTTGCCGACGTCCGCCGGCATGCGGTGCTGGCGCTCGTGGCGATCGGTAAACGCGGCGAAGCGTCGGCGGCGCAATTGCTGGCAACGTGTCTTGAGAAGGACCGCAGTCTGCTCGTCCGCCGGCTTGCGGCACACGTGATCGCCGACCTGCCGCCCGACGCGAACGTCGCCGCAACGCTGCGACGGGTGATGCTCCGCGAGAAGGACACCAAGCTCCGCAACGCCGTCTGGCGCGCGATCGGCCGGCACGAAGAGATGACCGAGCCGCTTACTTGAACGGCCCCCAGACCAACCGCGGATTGTCGCTTGTCCAATAGCCGCTCGCCGCGGATTTCGTCGGAACGGGAATTTCGCTGGCACGCATGTTCAGGACGTGACCGTCGGCGAAGAGGACGTTGCTCGTGCCGTTGGTATGCCGGCTGCGGTCGATGTTGTCCGGATTCAACGCCGACCCATTGCCCGATCCTTCCATCAGCAGCGGGATCTGGCTGGAGGCGACCAGCCGGGTGATAGGTACGAAGTCGACCTTAATATTCGGCCCGTACGCGCTGAAGAAGCCGTTGATCACGGCATTCATGCCGTAGTGGTACGAGTTGAGGCCGCTGTTGGAGTTCTTTCTTCGATTGAGCTGCGTGGGGCAATACCAGATCCAGGCATTCCGGTAGCCGCCGTCCGTGCCGACGCTGCCACCGCTGTAGATCGAGCCGTAGGTCGGCGCCTTCACATAGGGTGGCAGTGCGTTGTACCAGGTGCCGGGGTCGGTGTAGGTCGTAAACCAGCCGGCGGGAGCGCCGCTGTGTTTTGGCAGCTTTTGTTTGAACTCGTTGAGGTACATCTGCGTTGCGACGCCCCATTGCTGGAGCGCGCTCTGGCAACTGATCGACCGGCCCATCTCGCGTGCCCGTCCCAGGCCCGGCAGCAGGATCGCGATCAGCAACGCGATGATGCCGATCACCACTAGCAACTCGACCAACGTAAACGCGACTCCCCGGGATTTACGCATGCGAAGACTCCTTCAAGACGAATCAACGCAAACTCAAGGCCACGGATCGCGGGAACGGATTTTGCTTAAAAACGTCAGAATTGGCGGAAAAACGGCCTTTAGTAAGATCGCCGGCGGGTGCCCGGTCTTACAAAATAGTCGACCCCCAGGGGGTGCCCCTGGGGGTCGTGCTGAATTGTTTGGCGGCAGTATTTAGCCGGTTATTTGCCGATCGCCTTCCGGGGGAACGGCTCGTCCATGTTCGCGGCGTTCCAGAGGAACGTCGCCATCACCACACTGGCTTGTTTGAGGTCGTCGATCTGCAGGCGTTCGAACGTGTCGGCGTTGCTGTGGTGCGTGCGGGGGAAGTATTCGACCGGGTCCTGGATGAACTGGAAGCCCGGCAGGCCGATGCGGTTGAAGACGACGTGGTCGGTGCTGCCGGTGGTGTCGGTGGTGACGGTGGTGCAGCCGAGGTCTTTGAGGGGTTCGACCCACTGTTTGAAGAGTTTGATGGCCGGCACGTTGTTTTCGCCGTAGATGCCGCGGATGCGGCCGGTGCCGTTGTCGAGGTTGAAGTAGACGACGAATTTGTCGTATTCCGGCCCGACTTTGTTGACCGTTACCGGCTTGGCAGCCGGCTGTGTGGCAGCGATGTTTTCGACGCTCAGCGGCGCGGTGGCGCTGGGTTCGGTGGCGGCCGCAGCTGTCGCCGGTTGGGTTGTGGCGTCATCTTTAGGGATTTCGCCGAAGTGCTGGCGGACGTACGCGCTGCTCCCGTGCAGGCCTTGCTCTTCGCCGGTCCAGAGGGCGACGCGGATGGTGCGGCGCGGCTTGAGCCCGCTGGCTTTGATCAGGCGCACGGCTTCCATGGCGACGACAGCGCCGGCGGCGTTGTCGGTCGCGCCCGTGCCGGCGTGCCAGCTGTCGAGGTGGCCGCCGATCATGACGATTTCGTCCGCCTTGTCCGTGCCGGGCAGGTCGGCGACGGTGTTGTATTGCTGCGGGAAGCCCGGCGTGTAACGGGCCTTGAGGTCGACGGTGGCCTGCGTCGGCACGTCATGCCGGGCGAGACTGGCGAGGCGGTTGAAATCCTCGATCGACACCATGATTTGCGGCAGAACGTCGCTGTCCGGCCACCAGACGCGCGGCTGCGTGGTCGCGCCGTTCGGGCCTTTCCGCGGGGTGGTGTCGGCGAGCATCGCCTGGGTCACGAAGACCGTGCCGCCGTCGCCCGTCGCGCTCGGCGTGACAACACAGGCCGCCCCGTTCTTCGCCGCGAAGGTGAGCGCTTTCTGGGCAAAAGAAGCGGCGGCGAGGTCGGTTGCGGCGGCAGGGGCGGCGCGGCGCGTCGTCGGCCGGCGACGAGTGGTCGGGGCGCTGGCGGCGGCGGTCGCAGTGGGGGCCGCCGCGGGCTTTTCCGCGATGGCGGCGGGGCCGCTGGTGGGCCAGGGCTTGGGGTTGTCGGCGTCGGCCGCGTCTGTGGCCGATTGGATCAGGTCGAGCGTCGCCCGCTTGGTGTTCAGCGGCAGGTTGCCGAGCTGGGTCAGCCGTTCATCGGTCAGACGCTTGGCGTCGGGCTCGAAGTCCGCCGGCAGCGCCTTCGGTTGGCCGATGAGGACGATCGCCCCCTTCACCTTGTCTTTGTACGCGTTCAGCCCGGCCTCGGTCTTGGTGTCGAGGTAGACGATCTTGGCGTCCAGCGGCTTGTCGAGGCCCGGCGACCACGCCTTGGGGTAGGCGACCGGCATGTAGGTGTATGGCTGCGTGACGCGGAAGGAGAATTCGTCCAGCAGCCACCCGCGGCCGAAGGGGCCCCAGGGTTCGAGGCGCGCGTCGGACAGGCCCCAGTTGGTGAGCGTGTCGCGCGTCCAGAGGTTCGCCTGCTGCAGTGCCGGCGACGCCGTCAGACGCGGGCCGATCACATTGCAGAGGTACTCGGCGGTTTCGGAGATTTTCGACCGGTTCAGCCCTTCATCCCGAATGGCGGCTAACGCGGGGTCGGACGCGACGGTCGTCGTCTTCATTCCCGGCCCGATGGCGGTCACGGGCAGGCCCTTTGACGAACAGGCCAGCGTGGCCAGCGGGAGGGCGGCGAGGATCAGGGCACGAACGCGAGCGGAACCGGCCATTCAGTATCCTTGGGAAGGGGTGCTTTATTCTGCCGCGTTTGTCTACAAATTGCCATCGTCAGCGATGCGGAAAGACAACATGTCGCGGCGTAAAACAAATATGCCGTTGGCGGCTTCGTGTTGCGAAGCCGCCAACGGCGGTGAATACGAAGGGTTCTGGGGTTATTCCGCGGTCGGCTGGGTGGCGGCGGCATTGGCGGGCTTTTTGCGGGGTCGCAGCGTCGTGCCGGTGATGGAAGAATCTTCCATCGTGACGCGGACATGTGTGAGCTTTTTACCGGCCGAGTCGACATCCACTTTCGCGGAGACGCTCACGACTTTCCCGCTGACACGGGCGGCGTCGCCGGGGGCGAGCTTTTTGCCGGCGGCGACTTCGGAGTCCTTCAACTCCGCGTACCCGAGCGACCGGCCGAGGCTCTTTTCGGCGTCGACGGGCGGGAAGGTGACGAGCTTGGCGCCGCCGCCTTCGGTGATGATCTGGATGATCAGGCCGGCGTCGAAGTTGATGGTTTGGCCGGCGAATTTGTTGTTGAGCGCCTGGCTCATCGTCGCGGACTCCACCGCCAGGTCTTTGCCATCGGTCGCGGGCAGGGTCGGCTTCACGGCGGCGACCATGTCGGCGACCGTCATCGCCTTGGCGTCATCGGCGAACACCGCCGGCGACGTCAGCCCGAGCAAACCCAAGGCGATCACTGCGGTACGACGGATTGAGGGCGTTGGCATACCCAGACTGTACGCCCGGCCGCCCGGGCCGTTGACCGCATTCCCGTGCGATACATCGCAGAAGGTTTACCGCGTGGCGCAATCCGCCAGTCAGTGCTTCTTCCGCACCAGAATAATCGTCACGCTCCCGCCTGTGTCGCCAGTGACGGGGGCGTACTGCGGATTGGTGGTATGCACGCGTGTTTCGGCGCCCGGCACGTTGCCGAGGGTGAGGGCGGACTTTACGGCGTCGAGGCGGTCGCGGGCGGTCTGCAGGGCGGCATTTTTGGTCCGCCGTTCCGCCTGGGCGGCGGCATTCGGCGTGGTCAGGGCGTAGAGGTCATCGAGCGACGCGTCCGCCTGGCTGATCCGCTTGCCGGTGTCCGCCAGCTCGGCCGCGGTCTGCTTTGCGGTGGCGTTGTCCTGTGCACCGAAAGCACCGCGCGCCTGGGCGGAGAGTTCGGCGTATTTCTCGACCAGGCCCGCCCGCTGGCTGCGGAGCTGGGTCGCCAGTGCGAGGGCCGTCTCCGGCGACGGGTTCGCCCGAACGCCGGCACGGGCGACATCGGCGTCCGTCAGCGTCGACTTGACCTGCAACTCCAGCGTTTCGTCCTTCTTCAATTCCTCCGCGAGTTTCGCCAGGGCGTTCGACGCGTCGGCATTCAGGCCGGCGTAACCCGGGAGGAAGGTGACGACGACCGGTGGTTCGGGCTTGGCCTCTTTGCCGCCGAGGCCGAACATCTCGCCCACGCCGCCGACGACTTTCAGTGGTGCACTCGCGAGGCCGGTCAGGAACACATTCGCCACCGCGCCGAGCGCTGGCCCGGCGATATCGCCGGGGTTGATCGCGCCATTTTTAATCGGGACCGGCACGTTCATCGTGATCGAGCCGTCGGTATCAGTAACCGCAGCGATGGCGGCGTCGATCGGCGCGGGCAGTTTCAGGAGGCGGCGCAACGGCCCGTTCTCCGGTTCGCTGAGGGACAGATTGGTAAAGACGACTTTGTTTTTCGTCTCGATCATGCCGGCCGGGTTGAAGCGGATGTCGTTGGTGTCGTCGAAGACGCCGCCGCCGATGGTGACGCTGTACTGCTTGGCCAGCCCACGGACGCCGAGCAGTTCGAAGCCGTTGACGGCCGTCTTCGCCCAGCCGTCGAGCGCGAGCGCGTCGCCGTTGCGGGCGAAGCCGACTTTCCCGCTGGCGGTCACCTGGCTGAAGAGTTCTCGCTGCTCGGTGTAGTCGCCGCCCTCGGCGACGTTCGTTGTCGCTTCGCCTTTTGCGCACTTTGCGGGGCGGCAGGGCGACCTTGTCGCTGGTGCTGAGCACGCTGAACCGCACGGCCTTCCCGTTCCAGGGCAGTTGGTTCGACAGGCCCTGCACGTCGACGTCCAGGCCCTTGATCGGCACGACGGTGAAGGGCTTGGCGGTGCGGTCTTCGATGAGAATGTCGGCGCCGGTAACGGTGAAGCGGTCGAGGCGGATTTCGTTCGCCGGGCGGGGCGTCGGCTCGGTTTTTCCGGGCGGGGCGGCCGGGGTTTCGCCCGGTTGGGAGGCCGGCTCGGTGAGCGTTTCCGCCGATTCGTTTTTGCCCATCAGCAGGGTGAGGCCGAGCGCATTGATGCCGCGGTCGTCACGGTAGGCGCGGGCGAGCGGCGTGCCGACTTCGAGCGCTTTGACCGTGATATTGCCGTTCTTCGGCTCGACCTTAATCCCCTCGCCGTGGACCTGCCCGACGCCCGCCAGCACGGGGCCGTCGGGTTCGGCGCGGAATTCGAGCGGCTTGACGTCGAACATGGCGGTAAAGCCGCGATCGACGCCGAAATCCCGCGGCCCTTTTCGGCCGAAGTTGATCGTGCCGTCGAAACTCGTTTTAAACGTGCCGGCCTTCAGTCGGCTGCCGTCGAGTCGGCTGGCGAGTGCGGGCAGCACTTTCGTGACGCCGTCGCCGCGGATGCCGGTCGCATTGACGTCGATCGTCAGCCGCGGTTCGTTGGCGAACGGCGTGAGGGCGACGGCGACATCGAACGCTCCGACGAGCGGCTCGACACCGCCGACGAGGTTCAGTTTCAGCGGCGGCAGTTCGTCCGCACGCCGGCCGCCGAGGGTGATGGCGTCCGGCGAACTGAAGCGGACGTCATGCACGACGACAGCGGCCGCCCCGTCGCCGCTGAAGCCGCCGGCCGTGAACTTCTTCAGGCCGAGGTCGAGCTTGCCGATCGTGAGCGTTGGCAACGGTTTACGGGCGTCGCCGACCATCGTCGCCAGCGACGCTACGGGCGCTCGCCGGTGCGGGTTCGTCCGCCTTCGCCGGCTGCGACGCGGCGACGGGTTGCGTGGCCGCGGGCTTGGCGGTCGGCAGACGAATGCCGACCGCTTCCAGACCGGCGGCAGACTGCCGGGCGTACGCTTCCACGCCGATCGATGTGAGTTGGCCGATCGCGTAGACGTCGGCGGCGGGGTCGAACCGGTCGATCGTCAACGCAAAATCGTCCACCCGCGCCAGCGTGGCCGGTGGCTGCTGGGCGGCGTCGGCGAACTCCAGATCGCGGACCCGCAGATTCGCCGAAAGTCCGCCGGCCGCAGCGTTTGCGGCACCGGCAGTCAGCTGAAGGCGCAGCCGGTCGTCTTTCGCGGTCGTTTCAATCGGGATCGGCAGGTAAGACGCCAGCGGTCCGACGCGCAACCGCTCGGCCGTGATCGCCAGTTTCGCCGACGGCGCGTCCGGCTTGGCGACGATATCCCCTTTCACGGTAACGCTTTGAATCACACCATCCGCCCGGGCGGCGAGGTCCAGCGACGCCGGCTTCGTAGAGGCGGTGTCGAGATTCGACAACTGCATGTGCGTGGCGACGGCTTTAATCGCGGCGGCCGGGGTGACGGCGGCGTCGGTCCACTCGATCGAGGCGTCCGCCACCCGCAGCGACTTAATGCCGATATCGATCGGCAAGGCGGCGAGCTGCAGCGTCGGCAGGGCAGCGGGCTGCGTGGCCGTCGGCGCAAGCACCGGCCCGGCCAGGGGTTGCGTGGCGGCGGGCGCTTTCACCGGCACGAGCCGAATGCCCGCCGCGGCGAGCGCGCCGTCCGCCTCCCGGGCGGCCTTGGCGCGCGGCCGCAGCACGTTGATCGCATCAGCGTCAATCCGCTTGGCGGTCACCGACAGATTGTTGACGTTCACGAAGTCGACGCCCGCCAGTTCGGTCGCGCCGTCGGCGTAGGAAACGTCGTGCGCCTCAAGGTTTACGCCGATCGGCTGTGACGGATCGAGCTGCCAAACCGTTCCCGACGCCTTGGCGGCGAGCTTGCCGGCGGCGAGCGTCGGCACGACGCCGAACGGCCGGAGGTACGGCGAAGTTTGCTGCCACTCAGACCTTGGCCGGCGACTTCGGCGGTGACGGTCAGGCGGTTCGGGCCCGGGGCGAAGCCGCCACTGGCGACCAGCGAATCCGCCAGCCCCGGCGACGACAGCCACGCCACGAACGTGCCACCCGATGTCGCTTCTTTAGCACCGAGGTCGAGCAGGAAATGGTCCAGCGACAGCCCCGCCGACTCGATGGCGAATGTCCCCGGCGAGGCCGGGTCGCGGTCTTCCAGCACCAATCGGGCACCGTGCCAGTTCAATAAATCAACCGAAACACGCGGCAGCACGAACGGCGATGCCGGCTTAACTGTAGCATCGGCCACGGGTTGCGTGGCAGGGCGGGCGACGGCGACTTTGGCCGCGACCGGCGCAGCGGGCACGCCGGTGTATTTGAAGCCGAGCGCCATCGGCATGCCGTCGGCGTCACGCGTCACCTTCAGGCCGGGGCCGACAAGGTCAATCAGCTTCGCGCCGATCTCGCCGGTGCGGAGCGAATAACTCAGCCCGTCCAACGTCGCGGAACTGAGCTCGATCAGTGGCTCGTCGCCGTCGGCGAACTTCACGTTCGTCGCCGAAAGGCCGGCGGAAACCGTGTCGGCATCAAGCTTTACCTTCGCAGCGACTTCCGCCCCGAACGTGCCGGCGTTCAACAACGACTCCACCCCGAACGCCGCCAGGTACGGCCGAAGCAGGTCCGGGCGAATGGCGGTCGCAGCGAGCTTGAGTTTGGCGGATTTTTCGTCGGCGAAAGGCAGCAGGTCGCCGGTGACGGTGATCTGCTCCACCAGCCCCGGCAGCGAGGCCGACAGCGACAACGGCACGGGCGTTTTGGCGCTCGCGGCGTCGGTGTCGACGCCCTTGAGCGTCAGCGAATTCAGCTTCGCCGTCCACATGCCCGGCGGCACGACGGCGTCGTCATTAAACGCGGCCACGCAATCGGTTACAGTCAAACTGCCGAGCGAAACACGGAACGGCGGCGCACTGCTGACGGCGGGCGGCGCGGCGGCGACGGCGGGCTGGGTCGACGCGGGGGCGGCGACGCCGGGGACCAGGGCAATGCCGGCGGTCTGGATGTCGCCGGCGGCGCTGCGGTGCACCGCGACGCGGCCGCCGTTGACGGCGATCGACTCGACCTCCGCCGCCGTCGCGCCGAGTCGCTTCGCCAGTAATTTAAAGGACTTAAGCGACGCCCACTCGCGCCCGTCGGCCAGCGCCTTGATGTCAGTGAGTGCCAAATCGACGGCAAAATCGTTCGATTTCGGGATCGTCTTGAGCGTCAGCGCCAGGCTGCCGTCCGCGGTGACGGCGTTGGCGGCGGGGGCAAGGTTCAGCAGGTTCAGGTAGCCGAGCGCCGCCTTGGGGTGAAAGCCTCTAACCAGTGTGCGGGCACCGACTTTCAGCTCGTCGGCGGAGGTAAATGCTTCGCCGACCACGCGGAATTCGTCCATCAGCGGCGTGGCCGTGTAGTTCGGCCCGTCGATGCCGACGTCGACTTCGAATTTCAACGGCTCGCCCGGCAGGCCGATGTCGCTGATCCGGACGCTCGTGCGGACCATCCCTTCGAACGCCGGCGTGACGCTCTTGTCGTGCAGCCGCACCGTAACATGATTCAGCCGCACGGCTTCCACGATCAGCGGCGATTCCAACTTGATCGGTTGCGGCGTCCCCGGTGCCACGGCCGGCGGCGGGGACGCCTGCTTCTGCTGCTGGGCGACGAAGCGGTTGATCAGCGGGATCGACCCGTCGGCTTCGCGATCGACGGCGACAACTAACCCGTCGACTTCCGCGCGGTAAGCCACGAGCCGGCCACGAAATAGCTCCAACGGCTGGATGTCGCCCTGCAGGTATTCGCCTTGCAAAATCGGCTCACCGCCGTTCGCCGGGCGAACCTTCAAGCCCCAGATCTGCGCATTGCCCCCGAGCATGCTCAGGCTCAGGCGATCATAACCCACTTCCAGGTCATACATTGCGGCGATCCGGTTGATCACCGTCGGCAGCAGGAAATTCAGCGCGATGCGGAAGCAAAACGCCAGGATCAGCAGCGCCAGGATCGTCAGCCGGATGCGCTGCCGCCAGGTGCGACGCTTCTTCTTTGGCTTCAACGGTTTAGCGTCGGCGGGCGGCGTGGGATTTTCGGTCGGCGGGGTGGCGTCGCTCATCGCTGGCCTCCGGTGGCTTCAAGGGCTCGGTTGATTGCGGCGCGGCGGGCGCGGGCGGACGACAGCGGGTCATACCCGTCCGGTGCCCGGCCTTGGTTCTTCAGCCAGTCGTACGCTCGCACGCGGGCGCTGGGCGAGTTGTCTTCCAACGCGATAAAGTTTTCGCCGATAAGTCTCGACTGCCAATCAACTTGGCTGCCGACCGCCTTGGCGATTTCCGCAACGCTGTCGGCGTGCCGGCCGACTTCGCCGGCGTGTACCGTCAGCACGGCAGCCAGTTCCGGCGAGAGCGTCCCTTTCTCGGCTTCGGACGATAGCGCTAGCAGCGTCGCCCGGTCGATGATCCAACCCAAAGTCGCCGTGTCGGCGGCCGGCGGGGCGGCGGCGTAAGCCTTTGTAATATCGTCTCTTAAATGCTCAAGCGTTGCCTGCCCGGCGACAAGCGCGGCGTCGGTGGTGAGCTTCGCGCCGGTCGCCCCGGCAAGGTAAAGCAGTGGCGGCCTCAGGTCGCCCCGGCCGGCTAGGGCGTTGATCGCACTCTGCAGCGATGTGCGATCGGCGGGCAGCGTCGTGGCGGCGGCGGTTTCGGCGGGCTGCGTGGCGGAAACCCCGGCTGCTTCAGCAGTTGTGACCTCAATGTACGCCAGCAATGCTGAGTACGGCTGCCCCTCGAATCGGCACGGCACGATCAGCGCAAGTACTTGCCCTGGCGTGAGATCCACGCCGTCCAGGAAGGCCGACTCCACCGCCTGAATCGGCGTGATATCGACGGCGTCGCCGGCGAACCCGCGCAGGCCGACGGTGACATCGCCGATGACGGCGGGTTGGCTGGCGGCGGGCTCGGTGGCGGCGGAAGTCGTTGCCGGGGCGGTAGTTGTCGCCGGACGCGTGACCGCCTGGCGGGCCGTATGCGCTGCCGCAGCCGTCGTTTTCGAGCGGGAAAGAGACACCACCACGCTCTGGCTTCGCCCGGCCGGCCCGACATCGCAGCGGAACCGCGTCGTCACGCCCGGCCCGACAACACCCACCTGGTGCCCGATTTGCTGAGCCGCCCCGGTTTTTCTAAGTGCAATATTCCCAACGAGTTCGCGAACGGCTTCGCCGGTGCCAAACCGCGCCAGGCGGGTCTGCTGGCCGGTCGTCAGGATCGGCTCGCCGGCCAGCGGGGAGCTGGTGAGGGCGGAGAGGGCGTCCAGCGGGGACAGGGCGTCCGGGGGCATCTTTTCGAGGGCGACCCAGGTGACATCGAACCCGATATCGTCGGCCGAGAGAGTCGGGGCCGCCTGCGTGGTCGCCCCGAGGGGCGTTCCGACGAACGACAGACTGCTCAAACCCACGGCCGGGCCAGAGGTTGCAGCGTTTTTGGGGTGCGTCGATAGGCAGCCGGTGAGCACCAGCGAGCTGGCAAGCAGGGCCGAGGCCGCGAGGAGTTTCCGCGCGTGGGGCATAGCCGGACAAGATCGGCGAACGACCCGCCGCGGGCAACAGAATTCCGCGCCTAAAACATTAAAATTATTGCGGTTGCGACGATTCGGGGCGTTCCCTGAATTCGCAATGAAGTCCCGGCCATTTATTCACTTACGCGCAACGTTGACCCCCGCACCACCAGCCGATGCGGCAACGTCACGCAACGACTGCTGCGGCCTGGGTTAACGAGCCGGCCGAGCAGCAATTCCGCCGCCGTGCGGCCGATCTCGTAAGTCGGCTGCTCCACCACCGTCAGCCCCGGCGACACCAGTTGCGTCCATTTCGCGTTATCAAACCCCGCCAATGCCACGTCATCCGGGCACCGAAGTCCTGATTTAGACAAGGCTTGGAACGCGCCGAGCAGCAGCAGACCGTTGCTGGTCAGGATGGCGTCGGGCCGATCCGGCCGGGCCAAGAGCGCCTGGGTCATCTCGAAGCCGGTCTGTTCGCGAGGCTCGGCGAACTCGGCGATCGCAACCTCAAGGCCGGCCTTCTCATGCGCGCGACGAACCCTTCGTGCCTCGCCCGGCCCGTCGCGCTGTGGTTGCCGAACAACCCGGCGATTCGCCTAGCCCCTTGGCTGATAAGATGTTGTGTCAACTCTTCTGCCGCCAGGCTGTTATCGACGACGACAGTGTCGATCGTCCCGCGACTCACCGGCCGGTCGATGACGACCGTCGGTAAGCCATTGAACGCATTGTGGTTAGGCGATTTGAGCGCCTCCGCCGTCGGCGCCACGATCACCCCGGCCGCGTTTTCGTCGCGCAGCAGTCGGAGGTAAGTCGTTTCCTTTTCAGGGTTTTCGTCACTATTGCAGAGAAAAACCGAGTACCCCGCACGATTCGCGACATCTTCCACGGCCCGGGAAACTTCCGTGAAATAGGGGTTCTGAATGTCCGCCACCACCAGGCCTAGTGTGGTGGTGCGGGCTGACCGCAGGCTGCGTGCGGCGCGGTTCGGGCGGTAGTCGAGCCTCTGAACCACCGCCAGCACCGTTTCACGCACGCCCGGCCGCACGGAAGTTCCTGCCAATACGCGAGATACGGTCGCCGTCGACACGCCCGCCGCGTCCGCCACCTCTTTGATACTCGCCATGCCTGAAATTTGTAAACGATTTCAATAATGGATCGCAAGAATAAATAAGAACTTAGGCGATGACTGCGGCAAAATGCCTAGAATCTTCTTGACTGTTAACTGTAATCGTTTACAGTTGGTCCGGCGGTTCGATATTAGAGGAGGATTCCGAATGCTTTCGCTTTCCCCGGCGGACGTTCGTCTGAATGAGCACGTGACCGGCAAAGACGAGGCCATCCGCCGCGTCGCCGACGTGCTCTCGGGCAACGGTATAATTGATGCCGACTACGCCCGCAGCATGCTCGCCCGCGAAGGCGTCGCCAACACCTATCTCGGGAAGGGCATCGCCATCCCGCACGGGCTGCCCAAAGACCGCGGCCTCATCCACAAGACCGGAATTGCGGTGCTCCAGATTCCCGGCGGCGTAGAATGGATCCCCGGGCAGCAGGCGAAAATCATCGTCGGCATCGCCGCCCGGGGCGATGAGCACATCGAATTGCTCGGCAACCTCACCGACCTGCTCTACCAGGACGACCTCGTCGACCGACTGTCCCGCACGAAAGACGTCGAAGACATCGTCGCCGCACTCGCCGCCAGCCGCGAAGAATCCGCACTGCCCGGCGAGAAGGGCGACGGCGAATTCGCCACGGGCGTCGACGTTGCCATCGCCGGCAGCCACGGTTTACACGCCCGGCCCGCGACCGCATTTGTGGAATGCGCCAAGGCCTTCGACGCCGACGTCGTCGTCCGGTACGGCGCGAAGATCGCCAACGGCAAAAGCATGGCGGCGCTGCTGAAGCTCGGCGTCAAGCACGGCGGCGTCATCCGAATCAGCGCCCAGGGACCCGAAGCCGATGCCGCTCTCTCCGCTCTACAAAAGTTGATCGAGGCCGGCGAAGAGGAAGAGGCCACAACCCCCGGCCCCGCGCACGGTTGGACGCCCGCGGGCGGCGGCACCACGCTGCCGGGTATTTCCGCCAGCACCGGCCTGGCGATCGGGCCCGTCCGCAAGCTCGTTCGAGAACGGTTTACCTTCGAAACCAAGGCCACAGACGCGGCCGCCGAGCGCATCCACCTCAAAGAAGCCGTCTTTGTCGCCAAGTGCGAGCTGAACGAACTCCGTGAACAGATGAAAGCCAACGGCAACGCCGGCACGGCCGCCATCTTTTCCGCCCACGCCGAATTCCTGGAAGACGCCGCCCTCCACGCCCTGGCCGAAGGCCGCATCTCGGCCGGCTATACCGCCGCCTGGGCGTGGAATGATTCGATCGAAACCGAAGCCGTGAATCTCTCGAAACTCGACGACCCCACGCTCGCCGCCAGAAGCGCCGATCTCCGCGACGTCGGCCGCCGCGTTCTGCGTATTCTCACAGGAAAAACAGAGTCGCCCGCGCCCGCTATCGCAACCCCGGCCATTCTGCTGGCTGAGGATCTTGAACCCAGCGATGTCGCCGGGCTTGATAAAAAAATCGTGCTCGGATTTTGCACCGTCCGCGGCGGGCCGACGAGCCACGTCGCGATTCTCGCACGTTCGATGAACCTGCCCGCCGTCGTCGGCGCCGGCCCTGCCGTCATGAACCAGGCCGACGGCGATATGGCCATTCTCGACGGCGACAACGGCGCACTCTACCTTTCCCCAACGCCGGCCGATCTTGAGTCCGCAAAAGTCGCCCAAAAGCGCCTGTTCGACGTTCGAACGCAGGAGGCCGAGCACCGTTACGAGCCCGCCATCCTCACCGACGGACACCGCATGGAAGTCGTCGCCAACATCGGCAAGCCCGACGAAGCCGCCCACGCCGTGGAAGCCGGCGGCGAGGGCGTCGGCCTGCTGCGCAGCGAGTTCCTCTTCCTCGACCGACAAACCGCGCCGACCGAAGACGAACAATTCCAGGCCTACAAAACCATGGCGCAAAGCCTCGGCGGGCTGCCGCTGATCGTCCGCACGCTCGACATCGGCGGCGACAAGCCCGTGCCGTACCTCGACATGCCGCACGAGGAAAATCCGTTCCTCGGCGTCCGCGGCGTTCGCCTCTGCCTGGCCATGCCGGAACTCTTCCACACCCAGCTCCGCGCCATCTTCCGGGCGGCCGCTTACGGCCACATCAAGATCATGTTCCCGATGGTGTCGACCCTGGCAGACCTGCGGGCCGCAAAAGTGGTTCTTGAGCAAGTCCGCAGCGAACTCGGCGCCGAAGGTCGATGTCGGCATCATGATCGAAGTGCCATCGGCGGTCGTCATGGCGGACGAACTGGCGCAGGAGTGCGACTTTTTCAGCGTCGGCACCAACGACCTCACGCAATACGTCCTGGCGATGGACCGCGGCCATCCGCAGCTCGGCAAACAGGCGGACGGCCTGCACCCGGCGGTGCTGAGGATGATCGACCAAACCGTCAAAGCCGCCAAAAAACACGGAAAATGGACGGGCGTCTGCGGCGGAATCGCCGGCGAGCCGCTCGCCGCCGCCATCCTTACCGGCATGGGCGTGGCGGAACTGTCGGTCAGCATTCCCGCCATCCCGACGATCAAGGCGTTACTGCGAACATTGTCATTAAAGCAAACGCAATCACTAGCCGAACGCGCCCTCGCCTGCGGCACCGCTGAAGAGGTTCGGCGGCTGCCTATCGTTGCTCGGAAAGGAATCGCATGAGCAACGAACTGCCAATCATCACCGTGACGCTGAACCCGGCGATCGACCAGACGCTGCGCTTCAAGCGCTTCACGCCGGGGAGTGTGAACCGCGTGGAATCGTCCGAACGCTACGCCGCCGGCAAAGGCGTGAACGTGGCGGCCATGCTGGCCGACCTGGGCATGGCGGCGGTCACCACCGGCTTCCTGGGCTTCGGCAATGCGCAGATTTTCCAGCAGCTGTTCCTGAACAAAAAACTCGAAGACAAGTTCGTCCGCGTGCTCGGCGACACGCGGCTGGGCATCAAAATTACCGACGAATCAAGCGGCCAGACGACGGATATCAACTTTCCGGGCCTGCAGCTTCCCCCCACTGCGGGCGAGGATTTGATGAAGCGTCTGGCCGCCCTTGTTCAAGTGGGGCAATGGGTGGTGCTCGCCGGCAGCGTGCCGCCGGGGCTCCCGAATTCCATCTACGCCGAGCTGTGCGCGATCGTCCACAGCCGTGGCGGACAGGTGGTGCTCGACACCAGCGGCCTGCCGCTGAAGCTCGCGCTGCAGGCGGCGCCCGAAGTCGCCAAGCCGAATTTCATCGAGCTGGCAGAACTGATCGACAGCGACATGCCGGAAACCGCCGACGTCGTAAACGCCGCCCGGCAGGCGCTTCTGGCGCGTGGCGTGAAGCTGGCGGTGGTGTCGATGGGCGAAGACGGTGCCGTTTTTGTCACAGCAGAGCAGGCGGTTCGGGCGATTGCCCCGCGGGTGAACGTCATCAGCACCGTCGGCGCCGGCGACGCAATGGTGGCAGGGCTGGTCTACTCGCTATCAAAACAATTGCCATTACGCGACGCCGCCACGCTGGCGACGGCGCTCGGCACTTACGCCGTCACCCGTGTCGGGAACGGCTTGCACGAACCGGACGCGTACAAGGCGTATCTGAACGATGTGCGTGTGGAAGTGATCGGGTGAAATCGGGTTCCCTCTCCCCTTGAGGGAGAAGGAAATGGAGCCTTACCATGGCGAAAATCATTGCAATTACGGGCTCAAAAGCCGCTCCCGCCCTGGGCCTGATGGCCGCGGAGGCGATCAAAGTCACCGGCCGTCGCTTGGGCCACCAGGTGAAGGTCGAGGTGCTCGGTAACGGCGGGCCGCCGGCGGAACTGCCGGCCGAAGATATCGCCGCTGCCGATGTCGCCATCATTGCCGCGGACGTGTTCGTTGACCGCAAGCGTTTCGACGGCAAGCGAACGCACGCCGCCACCGCAAGCGACGCCATCCGTTACACGCAGGCCCTGATCGAAGCGGCCGTTGGTGCGCCTGCGCAACCCGACGCGTCTCATGTAGGGGCGAGGCCTGCCTCGCCCGCTTTGGCCGACGCAGGCGTCGCCACTATGGTCAAAACGTTCGTCGCCATCACCAGTTGTCCGACCGGCATCGCGCACACTTTTATGGCCGCAAAAGCACTTGAAAGGGGGGCAGAAAATCTCGGTTATCGCATCAAGGTCGAGACGCAAGGCAGTGTCGGCGCGAAGAACCAACTGACGCCCGAAGAAATCGCCGCCGCCGATGCCGTGGTCATCGCGGCAGACACCGGGGTCGATACGTCACGGTTTGCCGGAAAGCGACTGCTCCAAACGACGACGAAAGTCGCCCTCCACGACAGTGCCAAGCTGTTGAACGACGCGCTCACGGCCGAAGTAGCCGGTGCGGCCACTAGCGGCAACCTGGCCGGCGATGTCGAGAAGCTGAAGGCGCAGTGCTCGGCGACGCGGACCGGGCCGTACAAGCACCTGATGACGGGCGTGTCGTACATGCTGCCGCTGGTGACGGCGGGCGGACTTTTAATCGCACTGGCGTTCGCGATCGGTGGCATTCACGCGGGCGACGCCAAGGAGACGTTTGCCGCCGCGCTCATGCAGATCGGCGGCGGTGCGGCGTTTCAGCTTTACATCCCGGTGCTGGCGGCGTTCATCGCCTATTCCATCGCCGACCGGCCCGGCATTGCGGCGGGCTTGGTCGGCGGGATGCTCGCACAACAGATCGGCGCGGGCTTCCTGGGCGGCATCGCGGCCGGGTTCTTTGCCGGATACACCACACAAGGCATTAACAAGGCCACGCCACTGCCGCCGAACCTGGCCGGGCTTAAGCCGGTGCTGATTCTGCCGCTGATTTCCACGCTCATCGTCGGGCTGGGCATGCTTTATCTCATCGGCCCGCCGGTGAAGTACGTGCTGGACGCGATGACGACCTGGCTGAATGGACTGAACCACGGCAACGCCTTGCTGCTGGGCCTGGTGCTCGGCGCGATGATGGGCTTCGACATGGGCGGTCCGGTGAACAAGGCGGCTTACACGTTCAGCGTCGGACTGCTGGCGAGCAAAGTGTACGGCCCGATGGCGGCGACGATGGCGGCGGGCATGACGCCGCCGCTGGGCCTGGCGCTGGCGGCAACGCTGTTCAAGAGCCGCTTCACCGCCGACGAGCGCGACGCCAGCAAAGCCGCGGCCGTGCTGGGGATTTCGTTCATCACGGAGGGTGCGATCCCGTTCGCCGCGAAAGACCCGTTCCGCGTGATCCCGTGCCTCATGCTCGGGTCGGCGGTGACGGGCTCGCTGTCGATGCTGTTCGGTGCGAAACTCGTCGTCCCGCACGGCGGCGTGTTCGTGCTGGCGATCCCCAGGGCGGTGGAACACCTGGTGCCGTACGTGATTGCGATCGTCATCGGCACGCTGGTGACGACGATCGCGCTACGCTTTGCCAAGAAGCCGGCCCACATTTGATTCAAAAGTGGCAGGGGCGAGATACGAGGAGACGTTATGCATACGAGAGTAAAAATGGCCGCACTGGCCGTGGTTGTGGCATCATTAACAATTGAAGGCGAAGCCTTCGCCCAGCAGCAACCGGCGAGCGGGCCGGTGGATTCAACGAAGGTGCCGCAGGACTTGCCGCCGCAGCCGGCCCCGCAGTTGGATCCGCTGATTTCGCCGGACCCGCTGGGCTTTGCGTATGAGCCGTGGAATGCGTTCAAGAAGAAGCTGAACGATGATTATGGCCTGAAAATTGAGGGGTCTTACACCTTTCACAACCAGTACGCCACGCGGGTGATCGACGGCGGCCGCAATGACGAGCTGGGCGGGCGATTGGATCTGGCGGCGAACTGGACGCTGCTCAAATACGGCGACGGCCCGAAGCAGGACGTCGGCCAATTGATCGTGCTGATGCGATCGAGCGAGAACATCGGCATGCGGCAGGACTACGCCGTCAGCGATGCCGCCGGCAGCATCATGGGCACGAACAGCCTGCACGGCGGCGGCGAGCAAATTCCTATTTCGCTGAACCTGCTTTACTGGCGGCAGACGTTCATGAACCAGAAGTTCGCGGTCAACATCGGCAAGATTCACCCGAATTCGTGGATCGACCTCAGCCCGATCGCCAACGACGAAACCAAGCAGTTCATGGCGGGCGCGTACACAGGCAACCTGGCCAACCCCGGGCAGGGGCTTTGGGTGCCGGGCGTGGCGTTCGAATACAACATCGACGAGCACTGGTACGCCAACCTCGTCGTCGCCAACAATGAGGGCCGAACCGGCACGAGCGGACTGGATGGCGAGTGGAATTTTTACGAGGCTGCAGAAGTGGGCTACAAGGTCGGTGGGGCGAATCAGCCGGACACGCCGCCGGGCAATTACCGCCTCACGGTCTATCACAATGATAGCGACGACGGCAACGGCTGGGGCATGAGCCTGGGCTTTGACCAGGAAATCGCCGACGGCTGGACGCCTTTCGGCCGCGTCGGGCATGTCGAGCGCGATGCCGGCTACATCAGTGATTTCGTGAGTTTCGGCGTGGCGAACGTTCGGCCGTTCGGCCGGCGGGCGGACATGTTCGGCATCGCCGGGACGTATTCCCGGCCGAGTGACCGCGACCTGCGCGAGGAATTGCTGTTCGAAACGTTTTACCGTGTGAAGGTGACGGAGAACCTGGAATTCTCGCCGGACGTGCAGTGGATCAATCACCCGGCCCTGCAGCCGGACGTTGATAATCTGTTCGTGCTCGGGGCGCGGTTGAAAATCCTGTTCTGATGTAGGGGCGACATACATGTCGCCCGAGCGTGAGCATTGATTCCGGCCGGCGGGCGACATGTATGTCGCCCCTACAAAAAGTCTGCGGTAGCGATGAGTTCAACGGGTTCGGTCAGTTGGACGTCGAGCAACTCAGCGACGGCCGGCTTGTTGCCGAAGTCGGGGCGGACGGCGTCGAGCAGGTGAATCGGTGCGTCTTGCTGCAGCGGCAAAATTTTCAGCGTCAGCCCGTTTTGCAGCGCGGCCGGATCGATGCGCCACAGGCCGATGTCGAACGGCGTGCCGTTGTAGAAATTGTCGGTGATGAGCCTGTCGCCGGCGTAAAGGCGGGCGACGTCACCGACGTAATGGACACGCAGCATCAGCCGGCGATCGGTCGGCTGGTCGGCGGCGATGTCGATGCGCCACTCGGCGGCGTGGGCGAAGTCGGCGTCGGCGGGCTGCGCGGCCACGCCGGCGACGCCGATGCGGATCGTTCGCAACTCACCGGCCGGGCGGACTGGCGTGGCGATCGCGGTGATCGACTTGCAGGCACGGGCGGCGAATTCGAAACGCTGAAACGCGCCGTCCGCCTGGCCGCCGATGGTTTGGTCGTTCGCCTGAAGCGTCGGCGGCGCGGGCAGCAGCGCGATGGTGGCAGGCGACGCCGGTGGGGTGAGTTGCAAGCGGTCATCGTCGACGATCACGCCGGCGTCGGTCAGCAGCAGCCGGTCGCGGCCGAAGAGTTTGTCTTTGTAGAGTCGGTCGGTTTCGGCTTCGCTGAGCAGCAGCAGTTTGTGCACGCGTTTGCCGGGCTCGGCGATGGTTAACGCCGGTGACAGGCCGGTGCGGCTGACGCGTGTCACGTGGCCGGCGACGCTGAATTCCGCCGCATTGCCGGTGCTCGTGAAGAGGGTGTAGGTGGCGTCGTCGGCGTCGATCTGGCAGACGAGTTGGGCGGTGGCGTAGTCGAGCGTCACGCCGTCGCCGAGGTCAAAATTGAACGGCCAGACGAAGCTGCGATCGGCGGCGATCGTTGTCGGCTCGCTGGGAATGATCGCTTCCCCGTCGGCGAGTTTCAGTCGGAATTGCACGCCGTCTTTTGCGGGCATCGGCAGGAGGCGTTGGTAGTTGTTGACGAAGACGAAGCCGCGGCGGCCGTCGGTGCGGACGGCGTAGCGCAGCGTCTGGCTGTCGGTTTTCGTGGCGTTCTGTTCCGGCAGGATCGTCGCCAGCGACGCCAGGCGGCCGCCGAAGTCGCGCAGGAACAGGTGAATCGGCCGCAGCAGATGGTATTGCGGTCGCAGTTGGCCGAACTCGCCGATGGCGGTCTGGAAGTCGTAGGTTTTGACGGGCAGATCGTTGTAGTTCGTGTAACGCGTGGCCTGGTGTTCGTTGAGCCAGGGTTCCTGCGCCGGCAGGGTTCGTGCCGCCGTGGTACATGTAGTAGCCCGGCAGGTTGCTGCCGCTGCCGAGCTTGGTGACGCACATCGAAAGCGGGTCTTGGGGGAAGACGCTGATGCGGCGGTGGTAGCTGCACATCATGCCCGCGCCGAGTTCGCAGGTGAGGTACGGGTAGCGATCGGTGCCGGGCTCGTCGCGGGCTTCGCGTGTGCCGAATTGTTCGTTGGCGATGGCGGCGTCGGTGCGGACGGTTTTGAAGACGAACTCTTTCCAGTACGGCCCGGGCATGCTGGTCAGGACACGGTCCCAGAACCCTTCCGCGTAGCCGCCGTAGAGTGGCAGGAGTTTGCCGAACTCCATCGGCGTTTGCAGTTCGGGCCAGCCGGTGCGGGTGTAGTAGGGGACGTCGAGTCCGCATTCGATGGCGATGTCGCGGAGCGTCAGCAGGTGCTCGGCGGCGCCGCCGTATTCGTTTTCGATCTGCACGCCGATGACGGGGCCGCCCTCTTTCCAGAGCGTGCCGCGGAGTTGTTCGGCGATGGCGTCGTACCAGCGGCGGACTTCGCCGAGGTAGGTCGAATCATTTTCGCGGCACGGCGATGCCGCGGTCGAAGAGCCATTCCGGCAGGCCGCCGTTGCGGACTTCGCCGTGGCACCACGGGCCGACGCGCACCACGCACCGCAGGCCGCAGTCGTGAACGGTTTTTACGAATGTCGCTAGGTCACGGTCGCCGGCCCAGTCGAACTCGCCTCGGCGTTCTTCGTGAAAAATCCAGAAGACGTAGGTGGCCACCACCGTGATGCCGCCGGCCTTCATCTTGAGAATCGCGTCGCGCCATTCCGTTTGCGGGTAGCGGGCGAAATGAAATTCGCCCATCACGGGAATGACGCGCCCGCCGTCTTCCAGGAAGCTCACGCCGTCGGCCGTCAGCGTGACGCCGGCCGGGTTCGTGGCGGTGCCGAAGACGAACGGCTCAAGGTTCGAAAACGGCGGCGGGGCGGAGCAGTCGAGCGAATGCGGCGTCGGCATGGCAGGAAGGGTAACGCGGGCGGCGGAGTTGTCACGATTCACGCCGCCGTCAACAATCACGTCATGGCGAAGGTTAAAAAGGAACGGGTGGTTGATCGGATTCGATGGGTGCCACAGGTCGCGGTATTCCGAGACCTGTGCCGGACTGTGAAAACGCCACAGGTCTGCGAGTACGCCGACCTGTGGCACCCGGAAAAATGCTTTGCCCATCTCATCTTCTTGATCGGCCTTTTTATGTCGAATCTCGCACTTGCCGGCAATCCGATTCTTCCGGGGTATTACGCCGACCCGTCGGTCGTCGAGCACGACGGCCGGTATTTTATTTACGCCACGCTTGACCCCTGGGGCGGCCGAACGCTGGGGTGTTGGGAGTCGCCCGATTTCAAAAACTGGACCTACCGCGAACTGAATTGGCCGACCAAAGAGGCGTGCAAAACCGCCACCAGCAGCGGGGCGATGGTCTGGGCGCCGTCGGTCATCAAGGCGCACGGCAAGTTCTACATGTTCATCAGCGTCGGCGGCGAAGTCTGGGCGGGCGTCGCCGATTCGCCGACGGGGCCGTGGAAGAACACGCGGGCGGATAACACGCCTCTCGTGGGGAAGATGTTCGACGAGGTTTATCATCAGATCGACGCCGAGGGCTTTGTCGATGACGACGGCCAGGTCTACGTCTACTGGGGCAGCGGCCACAACTGGGTGAACGGCCGTTGCTATGTCGCGAAAATGAACGCCGATCTCACTGGCTTTGACGGCCAGCCGAAAGTCGTCACGCCGACGAACTACTTCGAAGGCCCGTTCATGATCAAACGCAACGGCCGCTACTATTTGATGTATTCCAACGGCAACACGACCAAGGACACCTACCAGGTGCACTACGCCGTCGGCGACAGCCCGCTCGGCCCGTTCACGGAAGGGCCGAACAGCCCGATTCTGAAGACGGATAAAGCGAATCACATCATCAGCCCCGGGCACCACGCGGTGTTCCGCAAGGGCGATCGCGATTTTGTCGTCTATCACGTCCTCACGCCGAACGACGACAAGCTGGTTCTTCGGCAGACGTGGGTGAGCGAATTGGCCTACGACGCGGCCGGCAACCTGCTGCCGGTGCACCCGAAGCCGGGCGACAGCGACGTGATTCAGCAACTCTGCGCCGCCGGCCAAGCGCAGTCGAAGCCGCTGGCAGCGATTGCGACGGCGTCATCCTCGGCCAAGGGTTACGACGCGGCGAACGCCGTCGACGGCTCGTACGCCACCCGCTGGAAACCGGCCGGCGACGGCGTGAATTGGCTGCAACTGGATCTTGGTTCGCCGACGGCGGTCACGCGTTTTGAAGTCCGCCCGGAGTATGCCTTCGTGCCGATGAGGTTTTCCGTCGAAGGTTCGACCGACGGCAAAACGTGGTCGCCGATCGCCGCCGTCGAAACCCGCACGGGATCGCCGATTGCCGGCGTTGCCACCGGCGAATGGCGCTACGTGCGGCTGAACTTTCCGGCGGCCGCAAAAGGGGCCGGCGCGTCGGTCTGGGCGTTCGAAGTGTTCGGGAAATAGCGAACGGTTTTTGTAGGGGCGACGCCTGCGTCGCCCGCGGCGTGACACGGGCTGACGGGCGACGCAGGCGTCGCCCCTACATACGTTCGACCGAGTAACCATTGGGTTCACACAGGAACTTGTTCACATGGCCATTGCATCGCACGAAGGCACGATCGAAGTCGAAGACGGGTACCGCATCTGGTACCGCCGCGTCGGCACGGGCGATCGCACGCCGCTGCTCTGCCTGCACGGCGGGCCGGGCGCCGGGCACGACTATCTCGAAACCCTCGCCGGCCTGGCGGACGAGCGGCCGGTGGTTTTTTACGACCAGCTCGGCTGCGGCCGGAGTGACAAGCCGAACGACCCCGGCCGGTGGCGCATCGGGCGGTTTGTGAACGAAGTGAACCTCGTCCGCCGCGCGTTGGGGCTCGACCGCATTCACCTGCTCGGGCAGTCGTGGGGCGGCTGGCTGGGGATCGAATACATGCTCACGCGGCCGCCGGGCGTGGTGAGCGTGACGCTGGCGAGCACGTCGGCGAGTTTGCCGCAGTTCGTCGCCGAGACCGAACGCCTCAAATCAGAACTGCCGGCGGACGTCTACGACACGCTCAAACGCTACGAAGCCGCCGGCGATTACCGCAACCCGGCGTACGAGGCGGCGGCGGAAGTCTTTTACCGCCAGCACGTCTGTCGAACCTGGCCCTGGCCGGAGCCGTTCCAACGCACGGTGGCGAACCTGACGAACAACCAGGTTTATGAAACGATGAACGGCCCGAACGAATTCATCGTGATCGGCAACCTCAAAGACTGGGACCGCACGGCCCGGCTCGGCGAAATCACCGAGCCGACGCTCGTCACCGTCGGCCGATTCGACGAAATCACCCCCGCCTGTTCCGAGACCATCCACCGAGGCATCGCCGGCTCGAAGCTGGTGGTCTTCGAACAGAGGCGCACACTGTGCGCACCTGGAAGAGACAGAGCGTTACCTCGACGTCGTCCGCCGGTTCATCCTGGAAGTCGAGGCCCGTTGAGTCTTGCGATTCGCCCTCGCGTAGCGGCCGTGCATGTCGAGGCGATCCGATTAAAGACGTTTACGAAAATGAGCCGCCCCTAATCAAAAAGTGACTTGGCGACAACGTTCTGTGAAGATTTTTGGGCAACCCTAGAAAATCGTAAACTCATAGTTTAAATACAGTTATCCGTTGTTGTTCCCATTCGGGGTGGGTCTGTTCATTCAGGCCGATTGTCCGATAATGATTTTAGGGGATTTCCCGAGAATAAAACTATTCAAACCGCCATCGTGTGCCGAAATCTAAGGGGAAGACCTGAATAGGCTAGAGTGAAAGTACTGAAGCCTGTTTGGGTCATAGGGTGTGGATCGGAACCGCTATTGACCTCCTGAGCGGTCCGAGAGGCGCAACTTTTGAGTTACAGCGTTCCCGGCCGCGCACCGGGAACCGGCGAAGTTGCCTGCCGCAGGACGCGGTCCATCAGGGGAATTTCAACGTCAGTCGAAAGGTCGGAAGAGGCATGACAATCGGAAAGCGTATTTCAGTAGGGTTTATTTCAACAATTGCGATTACTGGTGTTCTCGGAATCGTGACGTACGGCAAGATGCAGACGATCCATTCGAGCACGAAATCGTCGCCGACGACGCCTTGCCCAGCGTGCGGCAGATCCTGTCGATCGACGCCGACCAGCAGCGGAACGTCACCAATCTGGTTCGTTACATCGACTCCACAAGTCCCGAAGAGCTCGAACGCATCCAGGCCGCCAGCAAGGCCGTTTCGGAACGACTTGATACGGCGTTTTCGGACTACGAGAAGACCATCGTTTTCGACGAAGACCGCAAACTGTTCGAACAGATCAAACAGGCCCGGGCCGCTTATGTCGCGGCCAAAAATGCTTCTCTCGAACTGAAGCACCACAACAAACTCGCCGAGGCGCAGGAACACTTTAAGTCAGCGGTCCTCCCGGCGATCGAGCATTTCGACGACACGATCAAAAACGAGGTCGAATACAACACCAAAAGCGCCGAAGCCAGCTCCATCAGCCTGCAGGCGGCCGTCAGCAGTGGCATTTTGGGCCTGGAAATCGGCGTCGCTGCGGCGTTGATCGTCGGGGCCGCACTCGCGTTCTCGATCATCCGGAGTGTCGGCAACGCCCTCGGCCGCATGGCGGATTCGCTCGCCGACGGTTCGAACCAGGTGGCGGCGGCTGCCACGCAGGTTTCCAGCTCCAGCCAGTCGCTGGCGCAAGGGGCCAGCGAGCAGGCGGCGAGCCTTGAGGAGACCAGCAGCTCGCTCGAAGAGATGAGCTCGATGGTCAGCCGCAATGCCGACAGTGCCCAGCAGGCGAGCGTGCTCAGCGCCGAAGCCAAGGCGGCGGCGGACAAGGGGAACGCGTCGATGGCGAAGATGTCGACGGCCATCCACGACATCCAGAAGAGTGCCGGAGAAACTGCAAAAATTGTGAAAGTGATCGACGAGATCGCGTTCCAGACGAACCTGCTGGCGCTCAACGCGGCCGTGGAAGCGGCGCGTGCGGGCGAGGCGGGCAAGGGGTTCGCGGTGGTCGCCGAGGAAGTGCGGAACCTGGCGATGCGCAGTGCCGAGGCGGCCAAGAGCACGTCTGCGATGATCGAGCAGTCGGTGCAGAACAGCCGCGGCGGCGTGCTGATCGCGGAAGAAGTCGGGCAGGTGCTCGGCGAGATCACGTCGACGTCGGAAAAGGTCAATGCCCTGATCGCCGAGATCGCCCAGGCGAGCAGCGAACAGAGCAAGGGCATCGGTCAGGTGAACACTGCGGTGACGCAGATGGACAAGGTGACGCAGAGCAACGCCGCGGCGGCAGAAGAGTCGGCGAGCGCGAGCGAAGAGCTGGCCGCCCAGGCCGCCGGCATGAGCGGCGTGGTGGTGGAACTGATGGCCCTCGTCGGCCGAAAGACCAACACCCCGGCGGCCACGCAAAAGTTCGCACCTCGCCCGGCCGCAGGCATGACGCCGAAGAAGCCGGCGCTCGTCCGCAAGACGCTCAATCGCAATGAGATCCCACTCGAAGACGGGGCGTTCACCAGCGACGACTTCTCTGACTTCAACATGAAAAAAGTCGCCTGAACCGGCGGCTGAAGACGTTTTTAAACGCCGGCGGGCGTCGTTCCTCCCCACACGCCCGCCGGCACGTTACTCCGCAGCGTGTCGCGCCGTTTCCCGACGCGGCACGACACGCCAAGCCAAACGCCGGCCCGAAACGGGCCGGCGTTTTCTTTCATGGTCAGACGCAATGCCGCGTTGCGGCGACGTCTGCGGATTACTCCGTGTCGCCGATTTACATCGGGCCGTAACGAGAACTTGGACTTGCAGCGATGTCCATCCGGAGAAGTGATACCGGCGTAAGCCATGTCTTGGAAACGGCTTGCGACAGATCAAACGCAAAACGCCGCGACCCGAAGATCGCGGCGTCTGATGCTCGGGACAGGACTCGAAGCAATAAAAAATTCGTAACACGTGCTGCCACAAGGGCTTTCGAGCGTTCAAAACGCCTTTTACCTGCAACTTCTGAGGCTATACCTGCAACTTGGAAGGGCAATAGTTTGGGCCAGATGTGGCATTCACGCTGCTGAATTTCGGGGCTGCTGGCGGCACGGATGTTCTCACACGTTTTGTTGGACGCTCTCCGAGATTTTCCAGAACATTTAATAACAGAGTTGCTTCTGGTCGGTGCTGGTCATATCTCGTAATACCATTCTGGCGGTTTCGTGCGTTCCTGGCGAAGTCGGTCACTTAAGGCTTGGGCTTCGGCACGAATCTCTTTCGGCACATAATAGAGAACGCTGTCTTTTGGTGGTGCGATGACCGCTCCGAGCCGCGGCAGGTGCCGGCCGATAGCTTTCGGCTGTCCGTCCACCAGAACACGTATTGTATTAACCGCTGATTGGTTTTCGGGATCCTTTTCCTCTCGATATGGTTGGCGGTATTTGCCTTTCACTCGGTCGGCCAAGCAATACATTGAGGGCTCTTCAAACCCTTTCGATTTAAGAAGTTTATGCAATTCCGGTTCCCATTCGCCAAAATCGTCTGACGCGAGAGCGCTGATCGGCGGCGGTGGCTCAACCATCGCGAATCCGTCCCGATCTAGAAATCGCCTGGCGCAGTCGGCCAAAGACTTATCAGCGTGTGCCGTCCAGCGTTGGATTTGTTCCAACACCGTAAACTCTTCAACGTTCAGGTAGTCGGCCACGGCAAGTTGGCCGGGTTCTGGCTTTTCGATTTTCCAGAACTGCTCCAAGACGGGATTCGCATTGATCAGTGTTCCGTCGCTTCTTAGCTGGTCAGCACGCTTCCACATGGCCTGCAATAATTGCTCAAACCCGCACGTGGTCTTGTGCAGGTAGACGTTCTGATACATGTAGTAGCGGGCAAAAATGTACTCTTCGATTGCCATGGCCGATTTCGCTGGCCAAACCAGATCAGTTTCGTCGTCCAGAAATTCGACAGTAGTTAGCAGGCGATGCCAGTCGAAGTGTCCGTAGCCTGCCCCGGTATAGAGGCTGTCACGACGAAGGTAGTCCATGCGATCAACGTCAAGCTGGCTCGACATTAATGCCCGCTGCCAAGCTGGGTGATCGGCGTTGTCGGAGTCGATCAACTCCGCCACATGGCTCGGCAAGTGCTTGCTTTGCGCTTTGAGGACTCGGTGGACTGAGGTTTCGGGATCTAGAATGACCGCGATTGACCATTTCTCATGATTAATCCCTCAACACGGCTCGAACAGGTGCGAGAATGGCCCATGTCCAACGTCGTGAAGAAGTGCCGTGGCGAGGAGCGCCTGCCGCGCGTTTTTAATTTTCTCCGCATTGCTCACTTTTTCGAGGTGATCCAGCACCAGCTTCATCAGGTGCGTCACGCCGAGACTGTGAGCCAAGCGAGTATGGTCGGCACCGGGATAAGTGAGATTGCTGACCCCCAACTGATGAATTCGTCGCAGTCGCTGGACTTCCTTGCAGTCCAGAAGATCGATCAGCCAACCATCACGGTCTTTGTTGAATGAGATGTAGTTGTAAAGCGGATCGCGAAAGACTTTGTCGGACACGCCCCCTCCACTTCGATCACCGCTGCGATTGTGTATGGACGCGCTGGGCGAGTGCCAACGCCGTCTTGCTCGCATTTAATTCCGCCGAAACTTTCTTGAACTCGCAAGCACGCATGAGGGCGGCGTTCCAGTCATTGTTCTGCTTAAAGAAGAACAAGATGGTAGAGCCGAGTTCCAGTGACCAAAGGTTTTCTGAAATCAGGCTGGTGCCCAACTCTCTGAATCGCTGCATTGGCTCGTTCGGTGTTCTATCAAGCAGAGCACGGGTGTCCGGCTTAAGTTTGTAGCCATACTGCATGTCGCCATTTTGCGGACCACCAGATTCGACGACCAAGCCTGCCGCCACCATCTCATCGCAAGCGTCTGCGACGTCGCGCGAATAAGGGCCGAAGTGGTGCAGCGTGTACTGGCAATCGAGAGCGCAGCCAGCGTCTTGAAGGAAAAAAACGACCTTTTGCAGTCGTTTCCGCCCCTGAATGCCGGAATCGCCAGCCCACGAGAGCAATGTCGCTAATTGGAGTCGATTCATGTCCGTTGCCTTTCGTGGCCCCTCGTCAACGGCCAGATGACCGCACCTCATCTTAACGTCGGCTCGCTAATGCTCAAGGCATCAGCAAAACGACGACCATACATAATGTATGCGTACCCAATGGTGAGCCTATAGCTTGTATCCGATATCCGCCGCAGCTTGCCAACCCGAATGATTGTCGCATCAGCCTTTTAGTTTACGCGAACTTCCGAGCCCGCCATGCCCGGATGCCCATTGATTCGAGAGTCTGCGTGATCTTTCGACCATACTTGGTGGCATTGAAGGCATGGAAAACAAAAAGATCGTTACATACGCTGCAATATGGGTTTAAGCGCTCGAAACTCGGCGGCGCACTTATTTGAGGTCCGTCGTGAGAGCTTCACTGGGCGATTTCCCAGTTCAAGCTGACTTCGACATCATCCGCTTGAGGCCGGCAATCACCAGCAGTTCCTCCACGGCTGTTCTGGCTCCGCTGCGTACGTTTTCCATATCAGCCCGGTTCGCCAGGACGCGGCGATTGTGGGCGGAGCGGTCGCCAAGTTTTTTGATTTCGTGAAGCCCTCGCTTTGCTTCACGTCCGAGCGTCAAACCGACGCCATTCGGCGAGGCGGAGGCGGTCGCCAGATCGACGAGTTTGCCTAGCATGTGCGGGTTGCCCGACCCATCCTCGACCTGTGCCCGGCGATGATTCACTTCGTAGGCCTCGATGATCAGCGTTTCAATCACCCGCCGAAGCATGACCGATGCAGCATCATAGAAGCAGGCCCGGTGGCAACCGTTCAGTTGCAGGCAAACGCCTTCAAGATACGGAGTCGTGCCTCGCCAGATCGCATCGGATAAAAAGCCGGAGGCGTGATCCATCATTGGTTGAATGCCATCAAAATCTGCCGGCAGCCATTCTCGCACAATTCGACGTGAGCCGGGCTTCAAGACGAAGCCGGCTTTTGTCTCGTTGGCCAGTTTTGTCTCGCGAATCATCTTTCCCAGCGCTGTGGGATTGGGCGTCCCGACATGATGGTCGCCCATCGTTTTCGCCAAACGCCCCGGCGTCATGGCTGTGTCTGGCTGCTGATAGTCCATGTACCAAAGAATCGCGAGTGCTTTTTCGGCATTCGAGCGATCCAAGGCCGCCACGATTGGGCAAAAATCATCGAGCGAGATATGCATGTTAAACCTGCTGCGTTTCGACGGAGTTGAGCGTTGGGCAGCGACCGCAAAATATGGCCTTGGCAGCAGGGCGGGCGTACAAAAAGATGTGTCCCCGCCGCCGCCAAGATCAACTAAAGCCTCCGTGCTCTTTAGCGTGCCAAATCATTTGCCTGTATCGGGGGCCTTTCCAAGCTCATGTTCAACGACGTTCTCGCCGACCGTGGTCAGGCGAATCGCATTGATGTCTGCGACGTTGAACCACCCCTTCTTCTTGGCCGCATTTCGAATGGTCTGTGCCAAATCCTTCGGAACTGGCTCTGCGACGTGTTTAAGGCCGCTGAGGACATGCCCAGGCGTGATGGCGGGAATGATCAAGATATTCTGCAACCAGTAGCAGATCACCAAAACCTGATCCATGTCGGTTTTCGGCTTCTTTTCCGCGAAAAACACCTTGAGTGGTGTTTTTCCACTCGGCACAAAGTCCACATCGCCGACCACAGTAATGCCGGCGTTCCGATCCTGTTTCGGCCCTTGACCGCGCTGTGTGCGGGGTTGAGCGGCCGTCGCTCCATCACTCGCAGCCTCGACGTCGGTTGTCTCGTCCGTCGACTCGGGCGGGTCAAATAAGCTTGCTTCTGCGGGTTTGGCAACGCTTTCGATCGCCTTTGCAGGGCGAGCGACCGGCCGACCTTGAGTGGCCTGAAGGGCCTGAGTCAGTTTGTCCGTGACCGCCGTCACGGTTGCGGCGTTCCCCCGAATACGGGCAACGAAAATAAATGCGTCGTCCGGCTCCTGCGTGATCACTGCTTGCTTAGCCATAATCCACCGTTCCTTTCTGAACGACATGTTCTATTAATGTTAGGTAATTGTCCAGGAAATTCTCCGCTGTACACAGCCGCACTCACCCGCCGAGTTCATGGCTTGGTTAGCGAGGTCTCTGCGGACTGCCCGAGTTCAGCCATCTCCCGTTCCGAATGTCCGTGACCGCAGCGTGGTCGCACAGTTATCCTGTCGCGAATGGGGCAAGCAACCCGACTCACTCGGACAGAACTGTATGAAAAGCTCTGGGCGGAGCCGACGACGCGTGTAGCCCGCACCTACGGCATCTCGGATGTCGGGCTAGCAAAGCTATGCGACCGGCACGATATCCCGCGGCCGCCTCGCGGATATTGGGCACGCCTTCAGCACGGCCAGCATCCTCCGAAGACGCCGTTACCGAATCCAGACCAAAACCAAACTATCGAATTAGCTGACAGGCCGTCCCTGCCGGACGTCGAGAAGGTTGCTGGAAAAGTGCAGCCGATCCCGATCCGTGTTGCTGACAGCCTGCGAGAATGTCTCGATCTGGTAAGCCGTGCCAAAGAAGAGTTGCAAGCAGCCAGAACTGACGAAGATGGAATCATCATCGCCGCGGAGCGGCGTGCTCTGGATATTCGAACCTCGAAGAATTGCGTCTACCGTGCGCTTCTAATTTTCGACGCAGTATTGAAAGAATGCATGCGTCATAGCTTTCCAGTGGGAAAAGGGCCGGCAGTGACGGTCGAGGGGCATTCGATCACGCTCGGAATCCATGAAATCGTTGATTCTGTTCGCGAGCCCGACGACGGAATAGATTTCAACAAGCCCTACGAGTTTGGGCACAGTCGCGTCAAGAGCAGGCGTGTCGCGACGGGCCGCCTTGTTCTGTCGATAACAGACGGGCGTGACTACTGGGCTGTGGGAACCCGGTCCAGTTGGCGTGATACCGATAAGCAACGGATAGAAGAACGGTTAGATAAGGTTATCCCCACGCTAGTTCGGACAGCAGAAGCGGCACGGCAGCACAAGGAAGAGCAAAAACAACGCGCTGAGAAGGAACGTTTAGAAGCAATTGAGCACGCTAAAGTTGCGGAGCAGCGGGCCAAGCGACTGAAACAGCACCGCGCGGAAAAGATAAACTTGACTAAATTGTTGGAAGAGAGTGAAGACTTCCATCGCAGTAAGAAATTGCGCAACTTCATCGCTGCCGTCCGTGCGAAACATGAACAGAACGGGCAGATTGACCCAGATAGCGAGATTTCGCGCTGGCTTGAATGGGCAATGCATCATGCTGATCGCATCGATCCGCTTACCGAAAGCCAGCCCTCAATACTTGACGAGCATTTTCAGGAAGATGACCCCCGGCCGACTTGGGGAGTGCCTCAGCCTGCCGTTCCGAAGTCTTACTGGGAGCAACGCAACTGGTGGAACCGGAATCGCTAAACCCCTTGGTACATGAGAAAGCCGTCTCGAACCATGCCGATACGCGCGAAGAGATCATGCCACTGGTCGCTCTCTGTCGCGCCGGTAAGCTCTTCGATGTTCAGGCATGGATCGCTGAGGGCAAACCAGTCAATCCGCCATTGCATTTTGGGAAGGGATCACGTACCCGGTCACCTCTAGATATCGCGATGGAATCGGGATTCCACAGTCTTGTAGAAGTGCTGCTTCGTGCGGGCGCAATTCAGGATCCGCCAAGCGGTTACGGCTCACCAATCGGTCGGGCGCTCGCTGAGAGGCGTCTCGACATGATTGAACTACTGATGCAACACGGCTGTAACGCTCGCGATGTCGAGTTTATAGATGTGTTGCGATCATGGGATCCGAAAATATTTGAGTTCTTCATCAAACGCTGGTCGATCTCGAATAAATTCGTTGGCATCCTGCTTCCTGAGAAATAACGATGCGTCCCCTCGAAAGCCCGACTGCGAACTGTCCGAGGCGCGCAGCTTGTCACGCCCATCGAAGTTATACCAAACCAATGCGCGTCAATGTTCAGCGTCAGCCGGTACGTCGTCCGACGCCTCGGACGACGGGAGAGCTACTGAGCGTCGGACGAGTCGCCGCCGCCGCGTTTTCTCATCCAGTTGGCGAGGTATCGTCTCTGGAATTCCAACGCCTGCTCGTCGGGGGTCTGAAGGCCCATCGCTCTGAGCATGGCATCGCACTGCTGCCGCTTCGTCAACGGCTTCTTACCCTTCGGCCCGTTCTTGTCGCTCATTCGTCAGTCTCCATTCCTGTCACTTTCTATTTCCGAAAGTCCGAATGAG
Source organism: Tepidisphaeraceae bacterium (assembly GCA_049840775.1). Lineage (GTDB taxonomy): Bacteria > Planctomycetota > Phycisphaerae > Tepidisphaerales > Tepidisphaeraceae > RYN-431. The sequence continues at coordinate 443,541 of JASGJJ010000001.1, read as the reverse complement.
CATCTTTCTACGGCGCGGCAGACGAGCAATTGGCTTTGCCCTGCGGGTTGCCCTGAACTGGCCGCTCAAAATGGTTCACCTGAGGGCATCAGGGGGAAAAATGGAGATTGAACGGAGGTTCTCTAAGTGTCGCTTGGGCCGAGAGATGAGGCATCGGAGGGTCAAAATGAGGGGGCATAGCCCAGTCTCTCCCCCTCTCCGCTGTGCATGGCCTTATTTGAGTGCTTGAAAGCGAGTCGCATCGCTTTTAGGTGAATGTCTTCTGGCGCGATTACCAAAGTAGCCACATGACACAAGACGTCGGCCTAAGCTTGCCTAGATTGGCTCCCGCTACTGGTTGCTCTTAATGTCAGTGTCATTACGGCGCGTCGCATCGACACCTGAATCCTGCTTTTTCGCCATATTGATAAAGAACGTGCATCGAAAATCAAGCACCTGCTCGTCAACCGTTTTCTGTCCCATGCGTTTCGACATGGCGTTCTGAAGCTGTCGTTTAGTCAGCTTCGTCGTAGGCGTTTTGTCCTCTGGTTCGTTCATGGCTGGGTTCCTATTGGTTAGGTTTTATATTTACCTTCCACGAGCGGGGGCTCGACTCCTTCAGGCACGCCGTTAGCGTATGTCAGGCTATCGGCCTCACCTGAACCGCACTTGGTGAACGAAATTGGGAGCGATGTTTGAAGCGCGTTTGACGGCAAGGCGAATTGCTGTGGTGTTGGCCACCAGCCTGCCGTGTTTGGAAAGGTGATTGGGAAAGCCTACATCGTTAAGGCTGTATCGCTCTATTTGATTGACCTTGCCCGTCACAAAGTGCACGTCGAAGTTAATGGGCAGCGGCTTTTTCGCGGATGCAAATCTAAACGCTTTGGTGACCGCTGTAATTCGTTCGGAAGGAGCGGAGGATCGAAAGAGGTGCAAGATTTCTCGGCGGCGTGCATCGCTAGCTTTTCTAAGCCGAGTCGTTCGGTCGGCGGCTATTTCTTCAACGATTTCGAAACCGGCCGTTGTAAAGTCTAGAAACGTCTTGTGATAGACGGGATATCGCTTACGACTCACGGCATCACCCCATCAGCGATGAGTTTCTCTCGGAACTTTTTTAGAGCGTTTGTCAGCCGCGTGAAGTCGCGGTCGATGTAGGGGGCGTCGGCGGCGTTAAAGGCGTTAGCTTTGTACTGGTGCATCGCATCAGAATCAGCCAATGCCATGATCTGACTCGCTCCGATCTTCCGGAACTGTTTCATGCTGATTTTGCCCCGAAGTTTGAGGTCGCGTTTCACCTTGTCGATGTCCCAGGCAACGGTCTTCTCGCTGAACGGCGTGCCTATCTGACTCAGAAAATAGTTGCCGAACGGGTTGGCTAATGGTGCCCGGAACTTCTCCATGAGCCGCTGCGTTTCAGGCCAAATGTATGTGGTGGTTGTAAACCGGTTTTGGTGCTTGGTTCTTTCTCGTCGCCTTTTGATGAACATTTCGCCAGACTGATACGGGTTCCCTTCGAAATCCGTGATGTGTTCGAACTTCAATCGGGCGATGTCAATCTGGTAATAGCCGCAGTTAAGGGCCAGCAGCGCTATCATTCGGACGCGCTCGACCTCGTTATGGGTGAAGATGCGGAGCAAGTCCGCGTCGTACCGCGTGATTTTTGTCGGCTCGGTGATCCGGATTTCGAATATTTCTTTGAACCGACGAGGCGTTCGAATTTCCAGCCGCGTAATCATCTGACGGAATGCCCTTGTGTAATTGAAGGCCGACCGCTCGGACGCGAGATGGGCCTTATTGCACCAGAACATTACAAATGACTCGTAGTCATTCGCGGTTAGATCGCCCAGACGTTTATCCAGATTGATTGGGCGTGTCGGCCGGCTGTACGTTTCGTTAAGCCCCAATGAGAGCATGAGACACTGGCAGTGTTTGACGAAAGTGTTCTGGCTGATGCCCTTACCGCCCATCAAACCAATGCGTCGCTGCTGCTGCTCGACATACAAGGCGTATGCTTCGCGAACTGTTAAATTGAGGCGACGGCGGTCTTCGTCGGCCTCGGCGTCGGTTAGGAGCGACGGACTAAACGTGGGGGTGACGCTGATGACGGCTGGATGAACTTCGGCCTGAAAATCGACCGTTGGCTTCTGTCCTCGGCGAACTGTCTTGCGGTCGGGCCAAACGGGTTTGAACCGGGCCGGCAATGGAAGGCCCAGCCGCTCGCATCGCTCTCGCTCTTTATCGTATGTGGCACGAAGTTGGCCAACGATCTGTTCCCATTCGTCTTTAAGCGCCCGAAACTTCGCCAGATATGCGTCGCGGTCGCGGTTGCCGCCGAGGTAGTGAACGGTCCGAACCCGTTTTGTCGTCACTATGCCATCGGGCGCGACGCTGCTTAGTTCGTGGTAGCCAATCTCAGCGATGAATTGCTCGCTTGGATCGTGCCAGCGGATTCCAGTGACGTGAGCGTTGGTCTTGAACGCAAGTTCTTCTATGGATGGCATGTTCTAGCCTCTCTGAACGAGGCGGGAACTTACCGCGGCCAAAACGCACTGTGGGAGGGAAAATCTGGCCAAATCTGGGCTGTTTGTCGGCAGTCCTTTACCTGCAACTTCGCGCGTCGTACCTGCAACTTCAGACCCATCTCACCGTCCGCGAGCCAAGTGCAGAAGCGTTGGTCGTAAGTCGTTACCGGTGAATGAGGTGGGGCGGGAACCTAACGAAAAAGGCCGACCCGTGTGGGTCGGCCTTCTGATGCTCGGGACAGGACTCGAACCTGCATGCCTTGCGGCGCTACCACCTCAAGGTAGTGCGTCTGCCAATTTCGCCACCCGAGCGAATGGGCGGGTGAGTATACCGTTCGGCGGGCGGTTGTAAATGCCGGAAATTTCGGGGTGGCGGGGGCCGGTTATCGGAACCGGTGTTCGGTTTCGCGGTCGGGTGGCGTCGGATAGTCTAGCGATGCCCATGAATCCGATTCTTCGCCGAGCCGTCGTTGGGGTGCTGATTTCGTCCGCCGTCGCCGGCGCCGCTCCGACGAAGGAGCAGGCGGAGTTGGCCGAGCGGTTCCTGCAGACGGGGCAGCGGCTGGTGAGTGTGCCGGCGGGCCGGGATGTGGCGTCGGCGCTGGCGGACATCGCCGACACGATGTTCGAGAATGACGCCCGCCTCTACCGCACGGCCGCCGATTTGCGGCTGTCGCTGGGCGACCGCGATAAAGCGTTGGCGGCGCTGGCGCGTTTCGTCGGCTCGATGCCGGCGATCAGATCGCGCAGGTGCAGTCGATCGACCTCCAGCAGAGCAAGCTCGAAACCGCCGGCGAACGGGCGGATTATCTCGCCCGCGTGGCGGGAAGCAATCAACTGGCGGCGGAAGTGCGATCGCACGCGGCGGTGCTGCTGGCGGGCATCGAGCTGGAGCGCGGCCGCGACACCGAGGCGGCCGCCGCAGTCGACCAGGCGTTGGGCCTGAACCCGTACAACCCCAAGGCGTTGCAGATGAAGGCCGACCGCATCATGCCGACCGGCAACGCCGCCGAGCGCATCGCGGCGCTGGTGAATCTGCTGAAGGCGGACCCGCTGCAATTTCCGACGGCGTCGCGGGTCGGGGAAGAGCTGCTGCGGGCCGGCCTGGTGGATCAGGCGGCGGAGTTTTACAAGAAGTTCATGGACGGCGTTGATGCCGCCGGCTACGCACCCAGCAGCGAAGATTCCATCGCCGCCGCCACGGCACTGCAGATCGCCAAGCGGGACCGTGACGCGGTCGACATCGCGTCCGACGCCCTCAAGGCCGATCCGGGCGACCTGCGTCTGCATTCGCTTCGGCTGTTGCTGACCAGCGCCGGCAATGACGACGCCGGCTATAAAACCGCGCTCGCCGACGCCCGCACGCAGGCCATTCGTAATCTGATGGGTCTGCACACGCTGGTCGACCCGAAAGCGCCGCGGCTGGACGCGTCGAGCGCCGTCGCGTTGCCCGACGTCAAAGCCGACGCGGCCGCCCTGAAAGCGGGGCAGGACAAGAAACTGGCGGACGATTATCTGGGGGCGCTCGCGGACCTGGCGTGGCAGGATTTGTTTTTCGCCGGGCGTGCGACGGAGCCGGCGGTGGTGGACGCCATCCACGCGCTCGCCGGGCAGGACAGTCCGCTGTCGCACCGCGTTGCCGGTCTTTCGGCGCTCGTGGCGGGGCGGTTGGACGAGGCCGACGTGGCGTTCACGCCCGTCGCCGGGACGGATCCGCTGTCACGGCTCGGTTTGCTGATGCTCCGTCAGAAGCAGGGGAAGGACAAGGCGGCGATTGTCGCCGACGCGGGCAAGCTGCTGGGCGATTTGCCGACCGACATTTGGCCGCTGGTGATTCGGTACGCGGTGAAGGAGAGCGGCGCGCCGGCGTTCCGCGCCGTCGACGCCGACGCCGTCGCCGCCGAGTACGCCAGGTTGCCGAAAGAGACCTTCGACTTCGCCGCCAACGGGCGGCAGTTTTACCTGGTGGATGTCGAGCCGATCGGCGGCTCGGTGGAAATCGGGCAGCCGATTCTCGTGAAGGTGACGCTGCAGAACGTTTCGAAAAACCCGCTGGCGATCGGCCCGGGGGCGGCGGTGCCGCAGCAGGTGGCGCTCGACGGCACGGTCCGCGGCCTGGCCGAGCAAAGCTTCCCGGCGGTCGCCATCGCGAAGCTGACCCAACGGCTGGTGTTGCAGCCGAAACAGTCGATCAGCACCGTCGTGCGGCTCGACAGCATGGAACTGGGCGGTTTCCTCGGCAACCTGCCTCAGGTCGGGGCGGCGATCTTCGTCAGCACCGTGACAAACCCGGTGGTGCGCCAAGGCAGCGTCGCGCCGGGGCCGGGCGGGTATCGCACACAAGGCCGGGGCGTAATCGACCGGCCGCAGGTGGCGTTCACTCGGCCGGAAACGCGCGACGCGCTGACCAAAGACCTTGCCTCGCCGGACGTGATGCGCCGTTTGCGCCCGTGCAGGCGACGGGTGCCTGCTGCCGATTCCTCGCCCAGGCGGGCAGTGACGACGCCAAGCCGCTGTTCAGCCAGGCGGCGCAAATGCTTCAGGGCGCGGCGGATAAAGACGCGTCGCCCGTCGTCCGTGCGGTCGCTAGGCAGGAAGTTTCGCTGCTCGCCAGCGACCAGCAGCGTGTGCAGATCGTTACCGCGATGCTGCAATCGAAAGACCTGGAGTCGCGTACGCTGGGCATGCTGCTGACGACCCAGGCCAAGCAGGCGGACCGGGCGACGCTGCTAAAAGACCTCGTCACTGACGCCGATCCGCTGGTGAAGAACCTGGCGGCGGCGATCGTGAAGCTGCCCGACGAGCCGGCGCCGGCGGCCGGCCAGCCGGCGGGGAAGTGAGCGGGCATCATCCGATGGGTGAGCCCCGCTCGTACGATATCTGAAGAAATCTCGCGCCCGAGGGTGGATCGCACGTTGGGTGGCGGCTACCGTTTGGGCTTATCGATGAAAGGACTGCAGTTTCGATGAAGACGACCAGCCTTCTTGCCGCCGCCGTGTTGGCCGTGGCGTCCGTTTCCTTGGCCGTCGAGCCGGCCACGCAGCCGACTTCGGCTCCCGCCACCACCCAACCGACCATGAACCTTTATCAGCAAGCCAGCTACGGCATCGGGTACGACCTGGGCCGCAACGTGAAGAACAGCAATATCGCCTTTGATCCTGAAGTCGTGATCCAGGGCCTCAAGGAAGGTCTCGCCGGCAGCACCAGCAAGGTCACCCCCGACCAGCTCGACGCCGCCATGGCGAAGATCAAGCAGGAAATGATGGCGAACATGCAGGCCCAGCAGGCCAAGGCCGGCGAAGCCAACGTCAAGGACGGCGACGCGTTCCGCGCCGAAAACGCCAAGAAGCCCGGCGTCAAAACCACCGCCAGCGGCCTGCAGGTCGAAACCCTCAAGGAAGGCACCGGCACGTCGCCCACCGCCGCCGACACCGTGAAGGTTCACTACACCGGCAAACTGATCAACGGCACGACGTTCGACAGCAGCGTCGACCGCGGCCAGCCGATCAGCTTCCCGCTCAACGGCGTTATCGCCGGCTGGACGGAAGGCCTGCAACTGATGAAAGTCGGCGGCAAGAGCAAACTCGTCATCCCGCCGAACCTCGGCTACGGCCCGGGCGGCACGCCGGACGGCTCCATCCCCCCGAACGCCACCCTCGTCTTCGAAGTCGAACTCCTCGACATCGTGAAGAAATAACCCGTTCGCCTCGAACAAAAAACCGGACGCCCCGTCGACCAAAAATCGACGGGGCGTCCGGCGTTACCGGCATGGCCCGATTCATCGGGCCTGTTCTGCCGCCGCAATCACTTGCAGCACGAACCGCAGCAGGCCTTGCAGTCCGGGCAGGTGCACTTCTCACCCGTGCAGCACGGCTGGCTGCAGCAGGTCTTCTTCGCACAACAGCCCGAGTCACAGCACGACGGCTTAGTGGTCGAACCCGCAAAGGCGAACGAAGAGGCGATCAGCAAAGCGGACGCGGTGAAGGCAAAAAACTTAGACATGACAAATCTCCTGTAAAACCGGCCAAAAAACAGCGGCCGGGAATGAATCAATCGAAACAGTGAACTTCCAGAACGGTGCGAACGAATCACAGCCGCTGCGGTTCACCACAGGAGAGAGGTGTGCAGATTCAGTAACGTCGGCGGCCCGGTGGCGGGCAGGGCCGACTCTTCGCGGGCGTATACGGTCGGCTCGACAACCACAGCGGCCGGCGTGAGCCAGTCGGCCAGGGGCGTGGCGAGGTCGATCGGCGTCGCCAGGACCGTCGGCGAGACGCTCGGCATCTGCTGGCGGAGCTTGATGATCGGGCAGCCGTCGCCGGGGGCGTCATTGCCCGGGCATTTCGGGCCGTGCTCCACCGGGACATCGCAGCAAGAGTGCCTCGGGTGATCGGCCGCCATGGCGCGGGCGGGCAGGCAGCAGCACCAGACGGCGACGACCGCCATCATCAGCGTGACCAGGCCCCCGAGAATGCGCTGCCGCGTCGGCATATCTGTCCCAATATACGATGCCGCCGGGTCGGTGGATACGCTGATTTTCGCCACACTCCCGCCCGCCGCCCGGGCGCGGTTACACTCAGGGCCGTGCAGGGCATCGACTTAAGTCCAAGAACGCTTCTTCGCGCGTACGCGAGCGGGGCGTTCCCGATGACCGACGCCGACGGCGTCAGCCGGTGGTACACCGCCGACCCGCGTGGCGTGCTGCCGCTGGAAGCCTTTCACTGCCCGAAAAATCTCGCCCAACTCGTTCGCCAGCAGAAGTTTGAAGTGCGGATCAACAGCGCCTTCGCCGGTGTCATGCGTGGCTGCCGCGACGCGTACCGCCCGGAAAGCACCGGCGGCGGGTGGATCGGCGACGAACTCATCGCCGCTTACACCAAGCTCCACGAAATGGGGTTCGCCCATAGTGTCGAAGCCTGGCAGAACGGCGAACTCGTCGGCGGGCTGTACGGCGTGGCGCTCGGCGGGGCGTTCTTCGGGGAGTCGATGTTCCACCGCGCCACCAACGCCAGCAAAGTCTGCCTCGTTCACCTCGTGCAGCGGCTGCGGGAGCGCGATTTCGCGCTCCTGGACACGCAGATGGTCACCAGCCACATGAAACAGTTCGGCTGCGTCTACGTTCCCGCGACCGAATACGAAAAACGCCTGGCGGCGGCGCTGGCGCTGAGCCGGGCGTTCGTGTGAGCGGGGCGGTCATTCTTCCGGCTCGGGTTCGTTATCGTCCGCGGCGGGCGCGCCTTCGATCTGGTACTTCAGGTCTGTTGCGCCTTGGCTGATCAACCATTGTGTGAGTCGGACGAGGCTGGCTTCGCCGTCGACGAACGTGCCGCCGACTGAGTAGCCGTGCAATTGCGACTGATACGCGAGGCCGTACTGCAGGGTTTTGCCGCCGCCGCGTTGAATGCCGAGCAGCGGGGCGATTTTGGTTTTGAATTCTTTTTCGCGGTCGGGGAATTTTTTGATCTGTTCGATCTGGCGCCACTGCTGGACGAATTCGGGATGGCCGAACTGTTCGACGATCGTCTTGTCGTACGCCTTTAGTGCTTCATCGGTGGCGGCTTTTTGTTCGGCGTCGAGTCGCTCGACTTCCTGGTCGTCGCCACGGCGTCGGGCGGCGTCGCGTTTTTGGTAGAATTCCCGGCCAGAATTCTCGGGCAACGGCGGGAGTTTCTGCAGTGCGCCGGCGAGCCGACGGTAGAACGCCATCTCCTGCCGATCGCCTTGCGGCCAAACGTCGGGGGCGGCCCAGGTGGGGGCTAAATCCCAGCGTGCGAGCGTCATGTAAGCGGCGAGTTCATCGAACGACTGTTTCGCCGCTTCCGTTTCCGGCCATTTGAACGTGAGATTCGCGGCGAGGTAGTTTTTGTCATTCGCGACGAAGGCGTCGGCGGTGCGGTTTTCGAACGCCGCAAACATCGCCCGCTCTGCCGTTTTTTCGTCGGCGGCGAAGTCGACCAACAACGCCTGCCCGAACCGCGTATACGCCCGGCCGGCGGGCAGTTCCGATATCGCCTTGATGGTTTCGGCGTCGGATTTGAATTGCAGCGCGACGACATGGCGGTCCGCGGGCGGCGTGCCGACGGTCTGGATCGTGGCGGCGCTGACGGGATAGGTATGCCCCATCGCAAATTCGTTGAAATTCGCGCGGTCGTGAAGTGCGACCGCGACCAGCAGCGACAACGCGGCCAGGAAAAATCCGCCCGCGTGGAGCGTCAACAGCCCGAGCGTGGCCAGGACGTTCGGCGGGCGGGCGTTGAGCGATTCAAAAACCTCCGCGACATGCTGGGCGGCCATTTTGGCGTTGAGGTTGAAGCGGAAACGGTCCCGAACACGCACGAGAATGGCACGGGCGGTGTCGGTCGGAATCGACTGGTCGTCCGGTGACACGCCGATGCCCGGAACGCTACGCAGTTCCCGGACGATCTGCGCCCGCCGGAAGGCGATCGGCAGGGTGAAGAGGCTCGCGATGCCGAAGTACATCAGCAGCTTGAAGCCCGGCAGGAAGACGCCGGACGCGATCATCAGCAGGGCCGTGATGAGGCGGAAACCGACGTCGAGCTTGGGGTGCCTGGCGAACAACGCCGCATGGGCGACCCAGCCGCCGTCCAACGGCAGGACGGGCAGAAGGTTGAACGCGTTGAGCCCGACAGCCATCAGGCCGATGCGGTAGAGCAGGTCATCCTGCCGCCACACTGACGCCACCAGGATGCCCACGCCCACCGCAATGCCCGGGAGGGGCCCCATGAGGGAGACGACGATCTTCTTCCACGCCGCCGCGTTGTAGTGTCGGCCGGAGACGGCGGCGCCGAAGCCGGGGATGAAAAACATCCGCAGGTTGCGGTACCCGAACAGTTTCATCGCCAGGTAGTGCCCGCACTCATGGAACAGCAGGATTCCGACGATCGTGCCGATGAATTCCCAATTCTGTTCTGAACTATTCCCCTGGCGACTGTTCACAACGAACAGCAGGCCCGACAGGAACAGCAGCAGGACCGTGACGACCCAGTTCGCCTGCTTCTTCTGGAGTTTGCGCAATTCGTCGAGCGTTGCGTTTTCCATGTGATCCATCGGCGCGTCGGGTGCCACCACCGTGGCGGCGGCCAGTGCGGGCGGCGTGTCGGCCGAGGGATCGGGCAACGGGGACGGCGTAGCCGGGACGGGCGGCGGGGCGACCATCTCCAGTTCTTCTTCACCCAACGGCTGGAAAACCCCGCGGGCGACGTGGAACTCACGCAGCGAAACGTGATACGCCTCGGCAACCTCCGCCGACGAATGGCGCGTGATGCGTGGGGCGGCGGCGGCATCAATCCGTTCGAGGTGCTTCGTCCAGACCGCTTCGACGTCCAGCCCAGGGAAACGCAGCGTGTCATGCGAATCCGGCCAGAGCATGTCGTACTTGCCGTTGCCCGTGACGATGAATCCGCCGTTCGTGGTCGGCGTGACGAAGGTCGTCGTGAACTTCACTTTCGCCGGCACGCGGGCGAAATTCGTGCGGCGCTGCACCCGCGCGATCGCGCGGCCGTCGTATTGCATCAGGGCGGCGACGGTGTTGTGCGTGGCCTGGAACGGGTCGTCCTGGTCGAACCAGGTCGGCGGGCCGAAATCGAGGGCGTACAGCCGATCGAGGGTCGCATCGAACCGCGACAGCACGTCTTCCCCCAGCCGGCTTGGGTCGGCCTCGAACGGTAGAATCGACTGCACCGCCCAGTCGTCCGTCGACCCACGCGGCTTGAGCCGAAAGGCTTTGATGATCAGCCCGACCCAGAAAAACACCCTGGTTTCAAACCAGAATTCACGCAAACTGACTCGGGAAGCGTCGACTTTATAAAACTGCGGACGGGCGGCAGGCATTCGCTCAACAGACGTGGGCATTTTCCCAAATTAGCCGGAATCCCCTCTAATTGGCAAAAAACCGCGATTTTCAGACGTGGCCAGCCGTTTTGGGTTAGAATATGATTCGATTCGATGGATCTTCCGCTTGTCGGGCGAATACTCGAGCAGTTAAAGTCTAATCCGAACCACCCGGTCCGCCCGAGGCAGTTGGCCAAGCAATTAGGCCAGGCCGGCGATGACCACTATCCCGCCTTCCGCGATGCCCTCAAGCAGCTGAAGCAATCAGGCCGGATCCAAGCCGGCAAAAAAGGAACAGTCGTTTTGTCTACTCCCACGCCCGCCAAGCACGGCGGCACCAAATCGAACGAAAAGCGCGCCCCGGGCCGCGACGAAATCACCGGCACCTACCGCCAGAACCGGAAAGGGTTCGGCTTCGTTATTCCCCTCGACCCGAATGCCGGCGAAGACCTCTACATCGGCGAAAATGACAACCGCGCCGGCGCCATCACCGGCGACGTGGTGGTTGCCCGCATTGTCAGTCGCAATGAGCGCGACGGAAAAGAAATGGTCAGCGGCCGCATTGTTGAGGTCGTCGAGCGGAAGCAGAAACGCTTTGTCGGCAGCCTCGTGAAGAAGGACGGCCAGTGGCAGGTGCTGCCGGACGGCAACACCTTCACCGAGACCATCTACACGCCCGACGCCGCCACCAAGTACATCACGCCCGGCACGAAGGTCGTCGTCGAAATCACCGAGTTCGCCACCGGCGACTTGGCCGCCGTCGGTGTCATTACCGACGTCCTTGGCCAGGAGGGCGATAAAGACGTCGATCTGCGCACGATCGTCGTCCAATACAACCTGCCCGGCGAATTCCCCGACGAGGTGAAAGACCAGGCGTCGGCCGCCTTGGAAGAATTCAAAGCCACCAAGCATTTTGAGAATCGTTACGACATGCGCGACGTCACGATCTGCACGATCGACCCGGACGACGCCAAGGACTACGACGACGCCATCAGCCTCGAACGCACCGAAGACGGCCTGTGGGAACTCGGCGTGCACATCGCCGACGTCAGCCACTTCGTCCCCAAAGGTTCGCCGCTCGATCTTGAAGCGTACGAACGCGGCAACAGCACGTACTTCCCGGGCAAGGTCATTCCCATGCTGCCGGAAGTGCTCAGCAACGGCATTTGCAGCCTGATGGAAGCCGTGCCGCGGCTGTGTAAGAGTGCGTTCATCGTCATCGACGAAGCCGGTAAACCCGTCCGCACGCGGTTCAGCAACTCTGTCATCCACAGCGCCAAACGCCTGCGGTACAAAGAAGCCCAGGACCTTATCGACGGCAAAGACGAGATCTACCACACCGACGGCCCGAAGAAGCGCTCCGACTACCCGGAGAACGTCCTCAAACTGCTCGACGACATGAACACGCTGTCGCGCCTCATCCAGAAGCGACGCCAGAAGGCCGGGCAACTGTCGCTCGACTTGCCGAAGATGGAACTGGTGCTGAACGAGAACGGCAAGGTCGTCGATGCCGTGGAGGAAGACCACAGCTTCACGCACACGCTGATCGAAATGTTCATGGTCGAAGCCAATGAAGCCGTCGCGCGGCTGCTCGACTCGTTGAACGTGCCGTTCCTCCGCCGCACGCATCCGGATCCGGACGAGAAGGGGACGCAGCGGCTGCGTCACTTCGCCGGCGTCTGCGGCCACCCGCTGCCGGACAATGTCGACCGCCACGCACTCCAGGCGCTGCTCGCCAAAGTGAAAGGGCGTCCGGAGGCGTTCGCGATCAATCTGGCGGTGCTCCGCAGCCTCAGCCGCGCCGAGTACAGCCCGAAAAACATCGGGCACTTCGCCTTGGCGAGCACGCACTACGGGCACTTCACCAGCCCGATCCGGCGGTACGCCGACCTGACGATCCACCGGCTGATGGACGCGTTCTTCGCCGCTATGAACGCCGATTTCACCGACGGCCCGATCGCTAAGCCCAAGGGCAAAAAGGTCGTCCTGCAGGACATTCCGTCGCTCGATGACGCTACCCATACGGGCCGGCACATCAGCTACACCGAACGCCGCAGTGAAGATGCCGAACGCGAACTCCGCCAGGTGAAATTGCTCGAACTGATGGGCAACCACGTCGGCGAACAATTCACCGGCGTCGTGGCGGGCATCACCAACTTCGGCCTGTTCGTGCAGATCCAGACTTACATGGTCGAAGGCCTCATCCGGTACCCGGAACTGATGGACGACTGGTGGGAAGTCGACGAAAAGTCCGGCATCATCCGCGGCCAGCGCACCGGCCGAACCATCCGCATCGGCGACGTCTGCAAAGTCACCGTGCTCGCCGTCGACCTGCCCCGGCGGGAACTCAAACTCAAAGTCGACGAAGTCCTCACCCGAGGCAAAAGCGGGGCACCCAGCCAAGCCAAACCGGGCAAGGGCGGCAAGCCGGGCCATCCCATGGGGGACCGGCCGGAACCGAAAGGGAAGCCGAAGTTCGTCGAGGGCAAAACCAAGCGCGCCCAACGCAGCAAAGGTCGGGATCAGAAAAAGACCCAGCACCGCCGCGGGAAGAAAAAATGATTTTAGCGGCCCCGCTTGCGGGGCCTTCTATTGTGCCGTCGGAGAATAGACAAGGCCCCGCGAGCGAAGCCGCTAACGGCGTTCGTTCGTCCGGTCACAGAAGACTTCTCCCCATACTGCAGCAATTCCACGCCGATCGCCGATACGTCTTTTGCGGAGTCGGCCGCCCAGGGACGTACGGGCGAGCGGGTGTGGAACGCCCGGCCGATTCATCGCGGTGGTCGCCTTCCCACACATGGGGCGGCCGCGTGTTCGGTGAACGGAGTTCCCCATGCCGGTGCGTTCGGTCGATATCGTTTCGTCATTAATCCAGGTCGGTCTGTTCTTTGCGGCCGCGGTCGCGCTCGGTGCGGGCGTCGTCGGGCTGCGTTAATGTTTGGTAAATTGCTTGGCCAATCGGCTTTGGCGGGATAGGCTCGTTCCAGTGGATATGACCGCTGCGACCCTACAACCCGCCGTTGACGCGCCGTCACCGCACCCGACGCCGGCCCCCGCCGCCGCCGCCTCGCCGCGGCCGACGCTCATCGAGGCCAAGAACGTCAGCGTCTTTTACGGCGCGTTCGAAGCCATTAAAAGTGTCTCCATCGACGTGGCCACCAATGACGTCGTCGCCTTCATCGGGCCGAGCGGGTGTGGCAAGTCGACGTTTCTGCGGTCGATCAACCGCATCAACGACATGGTCCGTGGCTGCCGCGTCACCGGTGAACTAAAGATCGGCGGCCAAGACATTTACGGGCCGGGGATTGACTTAGTCCGCCTGCGTCGCCGCGTGGGCATGGTCTTCCAGAAGCCTAACCCGTTCCCGACGAGCATCCACGCGAACATCACCTACGGCCCGCGCCTGCACGGCGTGAAAAAGAAGAGCGAACTCGACAACATCGTCGAAGACTGCCTCAAAAAAGCCGCCCTCTGGGACGAAGTCAAAGACCGCCTGCACGGCAGCGCCTTGGGCTTGTCCGGCGGTCAGCAGCAGCGGCTGTGCATCGCCCGCGCCCTGGCGACCAAGCCGAACGTGCTGCTCATGGACGAGCCCTGCTCGGCGCTCGACCCGATCGCCACCGCGAAGGTCGAAGACCTGATCGTCGCCCTGAAGAAGGTCGTTACGATCGTCATTGTCACGCACAACATGCACCAGGCCGCCCGTGTGAGCGATAAAACGGCGTTTTTCTACCTGGGCAAGCTGGTCGAATACGACGAAACCAGCACAATGTTCACCAACCCGACCCAGAAACAGACCGAAGAATACATCACCGGCCGGTTTGGCTGATTTGGCGACTCACGGAGGGGCTTTGCGATGGCGATCAAGTTTGTGGACATGCTCGAAGCCCTGCGCGGCCGCGTCGCGCGGATGACCAGCCTGGTCCAGCAGATCGTTGAACAGAGTGTCGAGTCGATCGTCAACCTCGACGTGAAATTGGCCGAGAAGGTCATCGCGATTGACAACCGCATTGACGAAGAGGAAGTGCAGGTCGAGAAACAGGCCATCGACCTGCTCGCCCGCTACCAGCCGGCCGCCGGCGACCTTCGGCTGATCACCAGCATCATCAAGGCCAACAGCGACTTCGAACGCATCGCCGACGGTGCCGTCAACATCGCCCAGCGCGTGCCGCTGCTCGCCAGCATGGGCGATTACCTCGTCAGCAGCGATTTACGCGTGATGGCCAACACCGCCGTCGGCACGCTGCGCGACACGATTAACGCCTTTAATCTCAGCGACTTAGCCCTCGCCCAGCAGGTCCTCAAGGCCGACGACGTGGTCGACGCGCTCTACCACACGATCATCACCGACAGCCTCAGCAGCCTGGAAGCCGAGCACCGGGCGAACCGCGACCTGGCCACCATCATGGTCGCCAAGAACATCGAGCGAATCGGCGACCACTGCACGAACATCGCCGAAGACATCGTTTATGTGCAGAGCGGGCGGATTATCCGCCACCTGCACGCGAGCTGAAAAAAGTAGCTAGAAGTTAGGAGTTAGAAGCTAGGAGAAGATTTGTCGTCCGATAATCTATCCTAGCTCCTAGCTCCTAGCTCCTAACTTCTAACTCCTCCCTTTTTTCTCCCTCACCCGGTCTTAACAATCGCGGTTTAGCCTTCAAGCTCGAAGGAGAAACCAACCATGCTGAGTCTCTTGAAGCGATTCGTTCTGTCGTGTGCCTACCTCGGTTCGAGCAAGAAGGTGCCGGCTTTTTTGATGGGCGTGGCCCTGACAGGCACGCTGGCCCACGCGGACGTGAAGCTGCAGGGTGCCGGGGCGACCTTCCCGAACCCGCTTTACCAGAAGTGGGTGACGGAATTCCAGGCGGCCAACCCGGACGTGAAGATTGACTACCAGTCGATCGGCTCGGGCGGCGGCATCAAGGCGATCACCGACAAGACCGTCGACTTCGCCGGCTCGGACGCTCCGCTGACCAAGAAACAGATGGAAGCCCTGGCCGGTAAGGCCGTTCACATCCCGACGACCGCCGGCGCGGTGGTCCTGGCGTACAACCTGCCGGGCTTTTCGGGTGACCTGAAGCTGACCGGCGAAATCGTCGCCGACATCTTCTCGGGCAAGATCAAGACCTGGAACGACCCGCGTCTGGCCGCCATCAATAGCGGCCTGCCCGCCACCGCGATCACGCCGGCCTGGCGTACGGACGGCAGCGGCACGAGCTTCGTCTTCACGAGCTACCTCGGCACGCAGAGCGAAGACTTCAAGCAGACGATCGGCGTCGGCACGCAAGTGAAGTGGCCGGTCGGCACGGGCGGGAAGGGCAACGACGGCGTCGCCGCCGCCGTCCGCAGCACCGCCGGCGCGGTCGGTTACGTCGAACTCAACTACGCCACCGCCAACAAGATCCCGTTCGCGCTCCTGCAGAACAAGGCCGGCAAGTTCATCAAGGCCAGCCCGGAAACCGTCAGCAAGGCCGGCGAAGGCGCCGCCGCCGAAATGAAGCCGGAAAAGCTCGCCGTCGGCATCTGGAACCAGGCCGGCGATGAAGCCTACCCGATCTCGGCGTTCACCTACCTGATCGTCTACGGCGACCTGTCGAACATCGCCGATACCGCCAAGAAAGATGCCCTCGTGAAGTTCATCACCTGGGCCGTGTCGCCGGAAGGCGGCCAGAAGCTGAGCACCTCGCTCGACTACGCTCCGCTCGCCCCGGCCGTCGCCGAAAAGGCGCTCGAAGCCGCCAAGCACCTGGGTAAGTAAGATCGATCGCCGTCGTCCCTTCCCGAACGACCGAACGGGAAGGGACGACGGTTATTTTCTGCGTGCCGTTAGCGGCTTCGCTTGCGAAGCCTTGTTCGCGACGATGGAATAAGGCTTCGCGAGCGAAGCCGCTAACGGCAGACTGCTGCGAACGACCGCATGTCATCCATCCCCACAGATCATCCGACCGCAGCCCCGTTCCCGTCGCTGGCGATCAAAAAACAGCGACTGCTGACGGGCGACCAGCTGCTGGCGATCGCCGTCCGCGGGGCGGCCGTCATTGTGCTGCTGATGCTCGTCAGCCTTGTTGCGGTGCTGCTCAAGGCGTCGTGGCCGGCGTGGACGACGTTCGGCAGCCAGTTCGTCACCAGCAAAGAATGGCGGCCGAACGAGTTGGAGCAGCCCAAGCGCGACGCCGCCGGCAAGCTGATTTATAACGAAGACAACGAAGTCGAAACTGTCACGCTGCCCGCTCAGTTCGGTGCGCTCAGCGTCATCTGGGGGACGGCCGTGAGTGCGGTGATCGCGCTCGTGATCGCCGTGCCGCTGGCGATCGGGGCGGCGTTGTTCCTGATCCGCCTGGCGCCCGAAAAGATGCGCGGGCCGGTGAGTTTTCTGATCGAATTCTTAGCCGCGGTGCCGAGTATTGCGTACGGCATCTGGGGGCTGTTCGTGCTCGTGCCGCTGTTGCAGGGTTATATCGAGCCGGGCGTGTTGAAGGTCTTCGGCCTGAGCGGCACGGTCGCGGTGACCGGCCGCGACATGCTCTGTGGCGGGCTGATCCTGGGCATCATGATCCTGCCGATCATCACCGCCGTCAGCCGCGACGTCCTCGCCGCCGTGCCGACACACCAGATCGAAGGGACGCTGGCACTCGGGGCGACGTGGTGGCAGTCGGCGTGGCAGATGCTAGGGTACGCCAAGGCGGGCCTGTTCGGCGCGATCATGCTCGGTCTCGCCCGCGCCGCCGGCGAAACCATGGCCGTCACCATGGTCATCGGCAATAACAACCAGATCTCCGCCAACCTCTTCAAACCCGCACAAACCATGGCGTCGCTACTCGCCAACGAATTCGGCAACCCCGAGTCCGACCTGCACCGCTCGGCCCTGATCGCCGTCGCGCTCATCCTGCTGGTCATGAGCCTGGGCTTTAACATCGTCGCCCGCTACCTCGTGGTGGGCGGCGGCTCGAGGAAGGCGTCATGAGCGGCCCGTTCCACGACAAAATCACCCGCCTCATCAGCAACACCGCCGTCACGCTGAGCGTGGCATTCACGGCGATCATCCTCGCCACCCTCGTCGCCGTCGTCGGCTACCTCGTCTACCTCGGCGGCAGCGGGCTGAGCGTCGACTTCTTCACCAAAGTGCCGTCCGGTGAACTCAACGGCGACATCGGCGGCATGAAACACGCCCTGATCGGCACGCTGATTTTGATCAGCCTTGCGAGCGCGGTCGGCGTGCCGATGGGTATTCTGACGGGCGTTTACTTGAGCGAGTACGACACCGGCAGTTGGCTCGCCACGCCGGTGCGGTTCATCTGCGACGTGCTTGCAGGCGTGCCGAGCATTGTCGTCGGCATCCTCGGTTACGAGTTGCTGGTTCGCCCGATCGGGTTCTGGAACCCGTACATCCATATCGATTTTCTGTTCATTCATATCGACCGCCCGTTGATGCCGAATGGGCAATACAACGGTTTCGCGGGTGCGATGGCGCTGGCGTTCATCATGATCCCGATCGTGGCGCGCACCGCCGAAGAAATGCTTCGCCTGGTTCCCGCCAATTACCGCGAGGCCAGCATCGGTTTAGGGGCCACGAAGGCTCAGACAATCTTCGGCGTTGTCCTGCCCGCGGCAACCGGGTCATTGGTGACCGGCATTATGCTGGGCATCGCACGTGTCGCCGGCGAGACTGCACCGCTGCTGTTTACCGCGCTCGGCAGCCGTTTCATCGTCGGCAACCCGTATGAGCCGATGCCCAGCCTCACGAAGCAGATTTTCGATTACGCCACCGCTGCCAGTCCGGACCAGAACCGCCAGGCCTGGGCGGGCATTCTGGTGCTGATCGGGCTGATCTTCGTCCTGAACATGGCGATCCGCTTCGCGGCGTCACGGCGCGTGGTGAAGCGCTAACGCTTCTCAATCCGACAACGTTTAATACGTCACGCTGCAGCGCAGCTGCTGATCGTTCTTCCGAAATTGCATCAGCAGCTGCGCTGCAGCGTGGCAACACCGTGTTGTCACTTCTTGTTCGTTCGGTGATCGGTTTGCGTGTTTCCTGCTCGCCTTTTCCTGAGGGGCGACTAGAATCCGCCCCTAGGGCCGGGGTGCCCGCTTCAATGCCGGCGGTTTGCTTTTATTTTCAGCTGCACCAGCCGTACCGGCTTCGCCGTTACAGTGTTTTTGATACGGATCGGCACTACTTCGACGACTTCAAAAACGCCGGTCTGCTGCGCACCATCGCCGACCGCTGCTATCTGCCGGCCAACAAAATCCTGCTGGAGCTGATCAACGAATTCCGTGGCGAATTCTGTGTCAGCTTCTGCATCAGCGGCATTCTGCTGGAGCAGTTCAAGGCGCACACGCCCGAGGTCATCGACAGCTTTAAAAAGCTGGCCGCCACCGGACAGGTGGAGTTCCTCAACGAGACGTATTACCACTCGCTTGCGTTCCTGTATTCGCGCGAGGAGTTTCGCCAGCAGGTGGTGATGCACCGCGACCTGGTGCGCGACTTGTTCGGGCAGACGTCGCGGGTGCTTCGCAACACCGAGTTGATCTACAGCAATGAGCTCTCGCTGCTGGCCGCCGACATGGGTTATTCCGGCGTGCTGTGCGAGGGCGTGGACGGCATCCTCGGCCCGCGGACGCCGAACGCCGTTTACGCGGCCCCGGGGCGTGCGCACGAAACTTCTGCTGCGAAATTATCGCCTTAGTGACGACATCGCCTTCCGGTTCAGCGACCGCAGCTGGCCGCAGTTCCCGCTCACTGCGGACAAGTTCGCGCGGCGCGTCGGGCAGATCGACGGCGACGCCAGTCTCTGCAACCTGTTCATGGACTACGAAGCGTTCGGCGAACACCAGTGGAAGGAAACGGGCATTTTCGATTTCCTCCACGCCTTGCCCGGCGAACTGCTGAAGCTGCCGAACGTCACCTTCACCACGCCCGGCCGAGCGATCGAAGCGTTGCCCGCCGTCGACGAACTCGACGTTCAGCACATGACCAGCTGGGCGGACACCGAGCGTGACCTCTCCGCCTGGGCCGGCAATGCGATGCAGAGCAACTCGCTGCACGAGCTTCACAAGCTGCAAAACGCCCTGGTGCAGCACGGCGACGAAAAGCTGACCGAAGACTGGCGTCGGCTGGGGACGAGCGACCACTTCTACTACATGTCCACGAAGTTCTGGGCCGACGGCGAAGTGCATCGCTACTTCAGCCCGTACGAAAGTCCGTACGACGCGTACATCAACTTCATGAACGTGCTGGAAAACATCAAAAGCCGCGTGATGCCGAAGATTTGAACCCGGCCGCCTTCATGTGGCGGAAACCGGGCTTGGAGGGCGTCACTCCGTGACGCTTCTTCGTTCAACAACTCGGCGTCACGGAGTGACGCCTCCAGATCGCTAAACCAACTTGGCCGGTTCGTTCATCAGCCGGTCCAGCCGATTGGCGACGGCGGCGTCGAGCAGCAGCAGGAAGCCGCCCTGGACCAGAACCCCCGTGCCGTGACCGCCGAGGATCGGGTTCGCCACGAGATATCCACAGAGTGTTAACACCACGCCGATGGTGACATAGCCGACATTCAGGCGTTGATTGAAGCGGAGCGAGCGGAGCAATTTCTCGGCCGCCAGGAATTCATCGGCACTCGCCTGCGGGGTGTTCGGGCGGCGGTCGGCGCGCACCGATTGCCCGACGCCGAGCAACGCGAAGACCAAGTCGATGATCCCCCAGACCACGCACTGCCAGCCAAAACCCTGGAGAAATCGGGCCTGAACGCTTTCTTTCGGCAAGCCAAGCAGGCCAAAACCGACGGCAATCGAAATCGCCGCGAAGGCGAGCAAGCCCCACGACTGCGTCCGCCGGAGCGACCGCAGCCGTTGCAGCGCATCGTCCTGAAGGAATTGCGAAGTGATCGTATCCATACTCCACTCCCGCCGCATGTTAGGACGGCAAGTCGCCCGCGTGTGAATAAAGTGTGGATAAACTGTCGGGTTTTTCCTGAGGCGAATCGCCCTGGCTCAGTCTAGGCAACGGACCTTGGTTGCCATGCACTGGGGGGCGGCAGTCCCTGCGCCTTCTGCGATCGACGGTTGAAGCCGAAGAAGCGTCACGGAATGACGCCCTCCAGGCGGAGGGATAAGTAAAACCGAAGCGTGGCATTCGGCCCCGCGGCGCATCGTGCCGACGAAAATTCGGTATGATTCGGCCATGCATTCGATCGGCGACTTCTACAAGCAGACGTGGTGGCTCTGGGTGCTGTTCGTCATCGTCTTCGCCATTCTTACGGTCTACGTGAACATCATTTTCGTGCTGATGATCCCGGGGATTCTCGGGTACTCGGTCTATTTCGGGCTCGTGCGTCTGTCCGAAATCCGCGAGGAAGAGGCCCGCGAAGCCCGTCTGGCCGCCAAGCAGCAACAGCAGGCGTAAGGCGTTTTCGGTGAGGCTTTTGTCACTCGATTCAATTTGAAGTCTCAAAGTGCGTTCGCCGGCCGATCCAAGCGGATTGTCCTGTAAAAACAGTCTGATTTTGCGCTTTCGAAGTGATTGATTCCGGTGAATCGATCGGGCATCTTGCCGCGCATGCTTTTGTCGTGGCAGCGCATTCCGACCGCCGAAAAAGTCGCCATCGGCTTGTCCGTGAGCGTCGGCGTGACGCTTCTGGTGGTGAAGTTCATCGCCTATTTCATAACCGGGTCGGCGGCGATTTTTTCCGACGCCGTCGAGAGCGTGGTGAACGTGCTGGCGTCGGGCGTGGCGCTCTGGTCGCTGGCGCTGGCGCACACGCCGCCGGACGAAAAGCACCCGTACGGGCACGGGAAAGTCGAATTCATCTCCGCCGCGTTCGAGGGCGGAATGATCCTGCTGGCGGCGGTCTTCATCCTGGTGCAGACGGTCATCCAGATCGTGAACCGGCAGGTCGGCCCGGAAGACGTGGAAATCGGTCTGTGGCTGATGATCCTGGCGATGCTCGTCAACGGCGGCATCGGGCTGGCGCTGGTGCGCGTCGGACGCCGGCAGGGGTCGCTGACCCTCGAAGCGGACGGCCTGCACCTGCTGACCGACGCCGTCACCAGCATTGCCGTCGTCGCGGCACTGGTCGTTGTCAAACTCACCGGCTGGAAATGGGCGGACCCGATCACGGCGGTCGGCATCTCGATCTACATCGCCGTCGCCGGCCTGAAGATGGCGGCACGCAGCTTCGCCGGGCTCATGGACGAACAAGACTCCGGTGACGAAAAGCAACTCGTCGCCATCCTCGACAGCCACGTCAATTTAGCCGGCCCGACGCCGCGGATCTGCAGCTACCACAAGCTGCGGCACCGCCACAGCGGGCGGTATCACTGGGTCGATTTCCACATCATGGTCCCCAGCCGCCTGAGCGTGGCGGAAGGGCACAAGATCGCCAGCGCGATCGAATGGGAAATCGAAAAGACGCTCGGCAGCGGCAACGCGACGGCGCACGTCGAACCCTGCGCCACGCCGAACTGCCCGACGTGTGACGCGGAACTATCGGCGAGCACGTCGTAAAACGACTTAGATCGGGTCGACCGAATCGACACTCAGGCGGTAGACGCTGGAGACTTTGTCGGCGTCGCGCTGCACGTCGACAGTCAGTGTGCCGGTGACGCGAACCAGGCCGCTGTAGAACGGCATGCCCGTGCCGGCCTTGGTGGGCGTGCTTTTGACGAAGTGCTGCACCTGGGGCGGGCCGCTGAAGCAGCACTTGGCGATGGAGTAGACGAGGTCGAACGAGCCGACGCGGTCGCTGCTGGCGTTGGGCGCCCACATTTCGCCGACGAGCGAAACCTTCTTGCCGTCGAGGGCGCGGAAGCGTTCGGGAACGTCTTCGGTGCGGCCGTTCTGCTGATCGAGCGGGAAGAGGCTCATCGCCTTGAGGTCCACTTCAAAGCTGCCGTCGGCGCGTTGGCTGACGCCTTGGGTGAAGTATTCCTTCAGTCCCATGTAGGCCGGGATGCCGAAGATGGCGCCGAAGAAGAGGACGAAGATGATGACGCGGGCGTTCAGCCAGGACGATTTCCGGGCCGGCGGGCGGACGGTGTAGTCGACGACGGGTTTCGGCGAAGCGGCGGCTGGGGTGGCGGTGCTGACGGGGGTGTTGGCGGTGACTTGGCTCATGGCGGTGTCCTGCGACGTCTGGTCCGATGTTACTCCGCGGAGAATTTGATGCTGCTGGGGTCGATCTCGAAAATACTCAGCACAAAGCCGTCTTCCCGACGCACCTTCACGTGCAATGTGCCCTGGATGACAATGCGGTCGGTGGTGGCGGCCATCCACTTGTCTTTGGGCAATTGTACCATTGCCACGTTCTGCAGTTTCGGGGCCGTGCCGTAACAGCAGCTCATCATGTCATTTACGAGCAAAAATCGTGTCACTCGGCCGGCCTGGTCGAGCGGGAGCATCACGCCGTCGATCTGGATTTTCACGCCGTCGAGTTTGTGGACGTCGTCGGGGATGGTTTTGTCGTCGTCCTCGTTGTATTCGAAGTTGCCCAGTTCGTGCAGCGTGGTCTTGAAGACCTGCCCGTCGGCGGGGCGGACGTGCGGCTTGCGGGCGGCGTTGGTGACCTCGGCCGGCTGCGTGGCGGCGGGGACGGTCGTCGGGCCGTTCGCGGCAGGCGTGTTGTCCGCGGGCAACTGCCGGCGGGCGAACCGCAGGCGCTCCTGCATCGCCGATTTCTGCGACGCGTCGGTAATTTTCCCGTCGAGCTTCTCGTACAACGCGACGGCCGTCTTGTAATCGGCGGCGGCGAACGCCTGGTCGCGCGGACCAGCAGATCGCCGGTCTCATCCGCGAAAACGGCCGGGCAGAGCGGGGCGGCAAGTACGGCGAGAATCAGGAGGGTACGACGCATGGGCGAAGAGTTTAGCAAGGTGTACGACACGAACCCACGGAAAAGATTCAGGAATGTCGAACGTCGAGTGTCGAATGTCGAATGAAAAACCGGCCGCCATCGGCAGCGTTCATTCGACATTCCACATTCGACACTCGACATTCCGTTTTATCCTGCCAAATTCGTCGCGACCGGTGTTCGGTACGCCTTCAGGGCTGGGACGAGGCCGGCGACGCAGCTGAGCACCACCGTGCCGATGAGGACGAAGATTTCCGTTTCGGTGACGTGGGCCCAGTTGAACCCTTCGCCGAAGGTCTTGGCCATGAACGCCGACCCCGCCGCCGCCAGGCCGTGACCGAAGACCAAGCCGATCACCGCGCCGCCCAGGCCCAGCACGGTCGCCTCGGCGGCGACCATGACGAGGATGCGATTTTTCGTCGCCCCGAGCGCCCGCAGCACGGCGATTTCGTGCACACGGGAGGCGATCGCGTTGTAGATCGTCGTCAGCACGCCGATGGCGGCCACCAGGATCACCAGCGCCGCGATCGCCAGCAGCAGCAGCGTCGGGCCTTTGACGAAGTTGCCGAAGAAGTCGCGCATCACGCTCGCCGGGTTCACGGCCATGACGTCGGGCTGCAAGTTCAAGTTATTGATCAGGTTCATGGTGCTGAACCCGCTGGTCCCGTCCTGTCCGCGCGCCTTGATGAGAATGGCGGAGACTTCGCGGGCGTCGACGACTTCCTTGTCGAGCAGGATCGTGCCGTCCGGGGCGACGGCGTAGTGTTTGACCTCGTCTTCGCCGTGGTCATGCCCGGCGTGGTCGTGGTCGTCCTTTGGTTTCACGCCGGGCGTGGGCGGCTTGGCACCGGTGCGGATGGCGTCGCGGGCGATTTCCGCCTCGGCGTGCTCGAAGATGGTGTAGAAGCTCGTCAGGCCGATGTAGACGCACTTGTCGTTCGCCGTGCCGGTGGGGGCCAGCACGCCGGTAACGGTCCATTCCTCGGCGTGGACGTCGGGCGTCTGGCCCGGCACGGGGAAGCCGTGCGTGGCGTGGAATGTGCTCCCGAGTTTGAGGTCGCTTTTCTTCGCCACTTCACTGCCGATCACGGCTTCGAAGCGGTTTTCCTTGAACGGCTTCCCCTCGGCGAACTCAAAGCTCTTGCCCGGCCGATACTCGAAGCGGCTGCCGGCCTCTTCGATGCGCTTGCCGTCGTTGTCGTACGCGAAGAACTGCGGCGTCGTGCCGACGATCGGGAAGCCGTTGTAACTGTCGCCCACGCATTGCGGGATGGCGATTTTCACGTTGCGCCGGAACAGCGGGTTTTTCAGCAGGTTTTCGTAAACCGCCCACTTCACGTTGCCCGGGCTTTTGTCGATGCGGTAGACGGTGTTGACCGTCAACTGCAATCCCGACCCTTTCACGCCGGCGAGCACTTCGTAGCCGTAGTCGGTCTGCGCGAACAGGTTTTCACTGCCGCGCTGCATGACGAGAATCGAAATCGCCAGGCCGACACCCAGCGCGATCGACAACACCGTCAGCGAACTGGAAAGCGCCCGCTGGCGGAGCTGTTTGAGGAGCAGTTGGAAGAGATTCATAAGAAAGTGGGCAGAGGGCAGTGGGCGGTGGGCAGAAAAACAACAGCAATCGGCTTCGGGCTTTATTCCTGCCCACTGCCCACTGCCACCCGCCCACTCCGATTGAGTTCATTCAACTTCACCACCCGCTCCAGCTGATTCGCGATCGACAGGTCGTGCGTCACAAGGATGAGCGACGCGCCGACTTCGCGGCAGAGTTGGCGGATGAGGTCGAGCACCTGTTGGGCGGTGGCCGGGTCGAGGGCGCCGGTCGGCTCGTCGGCGAGGACGAGCTTCGGGCGGTTGGCGAGCGCGCGGGCGACGGCGACGCGCTGCTGCTGGCCGACACTCATTTTCGCGGGCTTGTAGTCCAGCCGCTCGCCGAGACCGACTTCCGTCAGCAAATGCTTGGCCCATTCCCGGTCGGGCGCCCGGCCGGTGAACGTCAGGCCGAGCAGCACGTTTTCGAGCGCGGTAAAGCCGGGCAGAAGATGGTGCGTCTGGAAGATGTACCCGATGTTCCGGCCACGGAAGACGTCGCGGTCGGCTTCGGGCAGGGCGACGATATCAATGCCCTGCGGCGCGAAAACGATGCGTCCCGCGTCCGGCTGCACGATGCCGGCGATGGAGTGCAGCAGGGTGGTTTTTCCCGTCCCGCTGCCGCCCAGCAGGGCGACCTGTTCGCCGTCGAGTAGCTCGAAGCGTTCGACGTCGAGCACCGTCGAGGTGCTGCCGTCCGGGGCGGTGTACCGCTTGGCGATGTTTTCAAGAAGAAGGGGCATAAGGTCACTCGATAGACGACCGGCAGCTTATGAATCTCACAAGCAAATGCAACCCAGTTGCAAATTTATTGATTCGTATAAGCGCCGAGTGAGATTTAGCGATTTTTCTGCCGACAAGGCGTCGGCGGGGCGGTAGGGTGAATCGCAGCCGGCCTGCCGGGTTCGGCCTGGAAAGGGGCTCCGGATGAACACGGACGCAAGCGGATTTTCGAATGGGTGCCACGGCGTTGTACTCAACGCCGTGGTGGGATTACTGACGCCAGTTCGGCACCCCGGCCGCACCACGGCGTTGAGTACAACGCCGTGGCACCCAAGCCTTGCCTCAGCATCTTTCCTCGTACCCGTGTTCCAAGCGGACCGCCATAAGTCGCCTGTTAAGCAGGGCAATCCACGTAGCCGTTGGCGCACCCACTTTTCCGGTTCAATCCGTGGCCTGCCTTGCACTTACGCAACGCTGCGCGTTTAAAAATACACAGAACAAACGCGACGCCGTTTTTTCGACTTACGGCGATTCGGCCTGGAATCGGGTTGCGGGGGACGAACTGCGTTGCATTCGGGGCCATCACGGTCTAGGTTCGGACGCATGTCTTTAGCCGATGATTTACGTTTCGCGGTGGATTTGGCCCGGGGTGCCGGGGCGGTGGTGCGTCGGTATTACGGGCAGGTCGATCGGCTGACCAAGACGCACGCCACGACCACCGAGGAAGCCGTCACCGAGGGCGACCGCGCCACGCAACGGCACATCGTCGCCGCGTTGCGCGACCGCTACCCGGACGACGGGCTCATCGGGGAAGAAAGCGATTCCGGCGACGCGATCACGTTCGAGTGCAAGAACCCCATGGGCCGCAATTGGGTGATCGACCCGATCGACGGCACGAACAATTACGTCAACGGCGTGGGGATTTTCGCCGTCTGCATCGGCCTGATGGACCAGGGTCGGCCGGTGCTGGGCGTGGTGTACGACGTCAGCCGCGACCTCGCCTATTTCGCCGCCGAAGGCCAGGGGGCCTGGCTGGGGAACCAGAAGATCGCCGCCCTCGACACGCCGTTGAGCGACCGGACCGTCATCATGCTCACGAGTAATTTGCTCGACAAAAACGGCAACTGCCCGGCGTACGCCACCCGCTGGCTGGCGCAGACGAACTGGAAAATCCGCATGTTCGGCTCGGCGGCGCTCGAGGCCGTCCACGTGGCGGCGGGCGTGGCGCACGGGGCGATCACGGTGAACGGCAAACTCTGGGACTGCGTCGCCCCGGCCGCCATCGTGCTGGAAGCGGGCGGCCTGATCACCGACCTCACCGGCGGCCCGGTTTTCCCGTTCGATCTGAAAAACTACAACGGCGCGAAGGTGCCGTACCTCGCCGCGGGGAAGGCGGCGCAACAGACGCTGCTGAGTGAGATCAATCGGTGAACGCCTGATTTAGCCGCGTCGCTTGCGACGCGCGTTTTGCCGTGTCGGAGTTCTCAGAGAACGCGCGTCGCAAGCGACGCGGCTAAATCGGGCTCACTCCGCGGTCAGTTTGCCCAGCTCTTTGAGAACCGAGTCGAGCACGCCGTTCACGAAGCCGGGGCTGTTCTCGGTGGAGTAGTCCTTGGCGATCTCGATGGCTTCGTCGATGACGACCTTCGGCGGGGTGTCGCGGCTGGTGAGTTCCCACATCGCCAGGCGAAGGATGTTCAGGTCGACCGACGGCTGCTGTTTCAGTGGGCGGCCCGGGGCGAGGCGGGCGATCCACGCGTCCGCCTGTTTGCGGTATTCCCACGTGCCTTGCGCCATTTCAATGCCCTTCATGCGGACAGTGGCGTCGTTCGGCTCGGCGTCCATCGCCATCTGGAGCGCGGCGCGTTCGTCCACGGCACCGGCGGCGTCCCAGACGAACAGGACTTGCAGGGCGATCTCTCGGGTTTGACGCTCTCGGGCTGCCATGAGTCGGGCGAGTATAGCCGAAGTTCGAAGCAGTGGGCAGGTGGCAGTGGGCGGTGGGCAGGAAAAGACCAAGAACTCACTCGGCTTTCGCGCTTTTCCTGCCCACCGCCCACTGCCACCCGCCCACTCTCTCATATCCCCGCCCCGTCGCTGACGAAGCCTTCCCCGCTGGCCAGGCGGCGGGTTTGGTCTTCGAGGTCGGCGACGAAGCGGTAGAGCACCGCGCGGGCCTCGGCGGAGTGGGGGGCCTGGCGCAGGGCGTGCTCGGCGGCGAAGACGCTGGCGGCCAGGACGTCGGCCAGCGCCGCGCGTAGCCGGCGTCGTAGGCGCTGCGGCGGTGGACCGCCAGGACGCTGTCGAGGAGTTGCCCGTCGATCGCTCGACGGAGTTGGCCGGGGATGTCGGGAGTGCTGGTCATGGTCCGTCCGATCCGGGCGTCCGATAACACGGACGACTCGGTGATAAAAAAGCGTCCGGCGGGCAAACCGAGTGTCTGCCCGCCGGACGCCGAAGAAGGCTCAGAACACGCTGGCGGCTAGCTGCTGGCAGCCAGCCGCCAGCGGCTTTACAGCACGAGCTGGAACTGGGCGCGGACGACGATCTGGTTTTCGTCGCCGGCCAGGTAGCCCACGCCGGTCTGGTTGCCGGGGCTGCCGGTCGGGAGGTAGTTCACATCGAGGGTGAACTTCACGTTGTTCTGCCACGCGCCGTCCGGGCCGAAGTAGTAGTTCACGCCGGCGGTGAGTTCGTGGAAGTTGTCTTCGCCACCGATCGGGGTGTCGAAGTTGAGGTAGCTGTAGCGGCCGAAGACTTCGACCTTGGGGTTCACGAGGTAACCGACCTGGCCGGTCACGCCGTAGTTGCTGCTGTTGTCGGTGTCGTTGTAGACGTAGACGAACTGGCCGAACGCCGTCCAGCCGTCGGTGCGGCCGTACTGCAGGTCGGCGGCGAAGCGGTCGACGGTGGCGTCGCCGTTCTGGCTGATGTCGACGCCCAGGCCGGCGACGAGCAGGTCCTGCTTGACGTTCTTGGCGGTGAGGTCGGAGTAGTCCTTCCAGTCACCGAAGAACTTGTATTCCACGCGGCCGCTGACGCCGAAGTTGCCGTCGACGCGGGCGGTGGTGGCGGTGTCCGCCGAGCCGTCGCTGTCGCGGAAGTCGGTGTTCTTGCTGTTGTCGCCGTCGTTGAACGAAGCGGCGGCGCGGAGCGGGATTTCCTGGCTGGTGTAGCCGACTTCCACGCCCTGGACGCGGTCGGTCTGGCTGCCGGCGAGGGTGGCGTCGACGAGCGAGCGCTCGACGGCGAGCTGGCGGGTGTCGGAGAACGTCGCCTTCGTGGACCCAGGTGTTCCGGAACTGGCCAAACTTCAGGCTCCATTCCTTGTTGAACTGGTACTTGAAGTAGGCGTCGAGCAGGCTGATCGTGCCGACGTTGCGGCCGGTGTCGAGGACGACGGTGTACGTCAGGTCCTTCGTGAAGACGTTGCCGTCGATACGCGGACGGAGACGACGGAACTCAAAGCCGTTCTGGATGTCGTCGCTGCCGGTGTTCCAGTTGGTGATGTTGCGGAACTGGGCGATCAGGCCCGGCTGCAGCACGAAGTTGCCGTCGCTGGACTGGATCTTAAACCCGTTATTCCAGCCGGCCGTGAAGGGCTGGGTCTGGAGGAACTGGCTCTGACGGGCGGCATCGGCGGCAACGGCGGCGGTGGTGGCGTCACGCTCGGCCTGGGCGGCCTGGGCGGCTTCGATCCGGCCGACCTGCTGCTGCAGGGCTTCGATCTCGCCTTGAGGGCGGCGGTGTCGGCGGGGCCGGTGGTGGTCGCATCGGCGGCCATGACGAACGTGGGCAGCGCCGCAACGGCGGCTGCGAGAATGCAAGCGGTGGTTCGCATACGTTTCCTTCCCAAAATCCAAGCCGCGACTATCGCGACTTCTTTCGCCGCCCTTGCCCGGGCGACTTGATCCAATTTTCGACGGAATGCCCCATTTTTCATGAGGGGAATCCTCCCGTCAGTACTACTCCTGAGGCCTGTACCGAATAACCGATGCAGGATTCCCAGTATCGACACAAAAAACATTTATTCAATACTAAATCTATAAAAAATATAGAAATATGCCTGATGGTGAATTGTTAAGGCCGATTGTTCGAGTCGGATGAGCGCTAGATCAAGGTTTCGGCCGGAGCATTTCGAAGAGTTCGGTGACGTGGGCGTAGTCGCCGCGGTAGCCGCAGCGGGCGATCGTGCCGGCGGCGATCATGTCGAACAGGCCGTCCTTTAAAAATGCCGTATCAATATGCACCGCAACGACTTGTCCGATCGTCATGAACGTATTCGCCGGCGTGCCGCTGAGTGTCGGCAGTTGGAAGGTTTTGACGGCGCGGCACTCGAGCGCCGCCGCCGCCTCCGCCACCCGTGGCGGCTTCACCAGGCGACAGGCGGCCGTCGTCAGCCCGACGGCGGCGAATTCGCTCTGCCCGTGCGGCAGCGGCAGGCTGGTCTGGTTCAACACCTCCGCCAAACCGCGCGTCGCCAGGTTGCAGACGAATTCGCCGGTCTCTTCGATGTTCCGCAGGCTGTCTTTGCGGCCGACGCTGGCGAACATCACCATCGGCGGCGTGTCGCAGCAGGCGTTGAAAAAGCTGTACGGCGCGAGGTTCGGCTTCCCGGCGGAACTGACGGTGCTGATCCACCCGATCGGCCGCGGCGCGACGATCGCCTTGAACGGGTCGTGCGGCAAACCGTGGCCCTTGGCCACCTCGTAAAAGTGAACGTCGCTCATGTCTTCACTCTAAGCGCCGGCCGACGACACCGAAATCTTTCACGCCCCCGTGGCGTCCGGGTCGATATGAAAGTGATGTTCCGCCTTTTTCTGCGACTCGGCACGGCGGCGTCCCTCGCCGTCATCGCGACGGCACTGGTCGTCTGGTGGCGCTCGATGAATGCCGCCGAACTCAAAGTCGCCGAACTCCAACAGCAGAAGCACGAGCTGGAACAGGTCGTCACGCGGCTGAACACCGAAAGCCGCGTCGCCGACATCATCGTTACCGACCAGAAAACCGCCGACGGCAAAACCGCGACGACGCTGCTGTTCGTCGAATACGACCGCGCCGGCAAGCCGCTGGAACCGCGGAGTTCACCGTCGCGGGCAAGCAGATTCATGTCGACGCGGGCGTCATCGAGTTCGAGCAAGACCTCGTCATGAAAGGCGATCCACTCCGCGGCCACGCCATTTCACTGTTCACCAAAATCTACGGCGACCAGCAGCCGCCCAGCGCCGCCCAGCCGATCGACACGCCCGGCGACATTCCGCGCTTCTACCGCGACGAAAAAACGCCGGCGTCTGAATTCGAGATGAATTTGTGGAAGCGGTTCTGGTACCTCGAATCCGACCCCGACGCCCAACAAGCCGCCGGCGTGAAAGTGGCGGTCGGGAAAGGCGTCTGGGGCAACTTCGAGCCGGGCTGGCTCTACACGATCACCCTCGGCGCCGACGGCAACCTCAGCCGCCGCATGGAACCCATCCGCGGCGTGTACGGGGCGTACATCGGGATGCTGAAGAAGAAGTAGTTAGAAGCTAGAAGTGAGGAGTTAGTAGAAATGCGAAGCGGCGAAGCTCCATTTTTCTCCTAACTCCTAGCTTCTAACTACTAGCTCCTTTCCTGTAATCTGCCTTCTCCCGCGTCGTCTCTTGAGGTTGTACCCCTGCGGCGCAACAGCTAGGATGCCACGTCGCCCGGTGCGGGGAGATTCACTTATGAAATTGATCGTCACGATTCCCGCGCTGAATGAAGAGAAGACCATCGCCGACGTGATCCGTGGCGTGCCGCGGGACATCGAGGGGATTGACGAAGTCGAAGTGATCGTCTGCAACGACGGCAGCACCGACCGCACCGCCGAACTCGCCGAAGAAGCCGGCGCACTCGTCATCAATATCCACGGCCGTCCGGGCCTGGGCCGCGTCTTCCGCACGGGGCTGGAACGCGCGATGCGCCGCGGCGCGGACGTGATGGTCAACATCGACGGCGACGGCCAGTTCAACAGCGGCGACATTCGCCACCTGATCCAGCCGATCCTCGAAGACCGCGCCGACTTCGTCACCTGCAGCCGCTTCAAAGACCCGGCCCTCTGGCCGACCATGCCGCCGGTGAAGTTCTGGGGCAACAAGGTCGTCACCGACATCATCAACTGGGTCTGCGGCGGCACGAGCTTTTCCGACGTCAGCTGCGGCTTCCGTGCCTTCAACCGCGAGGCCGCCTACCGCATGACGCTGTTCGGCCGCTACACCTACACGCAGGAATGCTTCATCGATCTGTTCAGCAAGGGTTGCCGCATTGAGGAAGTGCCGCTGAAGGTGCGTGGCGTGCGCGAGCACGGCAAGAGCCGCGTCGCCAGCAGCGTGCTGAAGTACGCCACCAACTCGCTGCCGATCATCCTCCGGGCGATGCGCGACATTCAGCCGCTGAAATTCTTCGGCGGTATTGCGGGCATTTTGTTCGGCCTGGGCAGCGTGACCGGCCTGTTCGTGTTTATCTGGTGGGTCTTCAACACCGAAATCATCACCCGCGCCAAAGACGGCACGGCCATCGGGTGGGTGCACAAGACGGCACCGTTCACCAGCCTCATCACCGTGGCGGGCATTCTGTTCGTGCTGAGCTTCCTCATCGGCGCAGTCGCGCTCTTGGCCGACATGATGGGGCGGCATCGGAAGATCAGCGAAGAGATGCTCTACCTCGCCCGCCGGCGCATCTACAGCAGCAAGCGGACGATCAAGGTCGCACTGCCCGACGAAAACCACCAGGCCGGCCTGGCCACCATGAGCGACGCCTGGGCCCCGATCTTCCACAGTGTCAGCCAGCAGCCCGAACACCACGAAACCGAAGTGCAGGTCACCCGCGGCGAGAAGACGGCCGTCTAAGCACGCTCGCCGTTCACGGTGCCGTCGTCGGTGGTTTGGTCGATGGGGTGTATTGCTTCAACACGCCGGCCCAAGTCTTTTCGAGTTCGCCGAGCAGTTTCCCGAACGATTCTTTTTCCGTCCGCAGCCGTGTGTCATCGACGGCGTCATCACTCGTCCAGCCGTTGGCGAGTTGGTCAGATTTAGCGGTCGCTTCCGCACCGCCGTAGATGTAGCCGGTGCGGGTGTCGACGAGCATCGCGCTGGCCGTCGTCGTGACATACGCCCGCATGTTCGGCGACAGGCCGAGCGTGAAGACGGTGACCGGGCCGGCGAAGTCTTTGACGTAAAACTGCGTGTCGAACGTGTACATCAGCACCATGTCCGAGTGCGTTCGGGCGGCCGCGCGACGCAATGATTCTTCGCTCGGCTGTTCCGACGAAAGCAGCATGCGATTGATCGGGGCGACGCCGGCAATGCCGGCCCAGTTGCTGATCCGTTCGAAGTCGGCATCGGTTTCGACGTCGCGCGTGGTGACGATGCTGAACGGCCCGCCACCGTAATACGCCATGGACGTGCGCGACCGATAGTCGGGCGATTGAAGGCGCACCACCGAAATCATCGCCGGAAAGTTCGCCAGTGGCTTGCTGTCGTAGGCCGAGCGGATGTTCGGATCCGTATCCGCGCGGTTGGAAAGCTGAGCCGGCCCGCCGGGCACGGTGTAGTGGGTGCCGCAACCGATGGCGGCGAACGCGAACAGCAGGCCGGCGAATCGAATGGTCTTCACGGTTCCTCCCTGGGTGGAACGTTCAGACTACCGGCGTGGCCGGCGGCGGGTCAATGTTTTCGTCGGCGCGATTCAGCCGTGCAAAACCCAGGCCGATGCTGCCCATCAATAAATCGACGAACACTTGTGCGACGGCGCGAATCGGCACGATGACCGCCGCCAGCGGGCCCAGGCCGCCGAGGCGGTCGAGCAGGGGCGTAAGGCACGCCAGCAGGATCACCTCACGCGGCCCGAGTCCGCCGGGCGCGAAGATCACGAAGTAGCCGATCGTCTGCGACAACGCCGCGAAACTCATCAGCAGCAAAAAATGCGGCCACGGCGATTGGCCCGTGACGCTCTGCACGATGAAGCCCAGCGCGGCCCCGTGCAGCACCCATTGGCCGAACGCGCAGGCGAGCGGGACGATGTATTTCGCCATCGGCGGCGTGCGCGGTAGCGGGGGCCGGCGGATCAGCCGGAGCAGCGTGTTGACGAGGAACGCAAAAACTTTCGGCCACAGGCAAACCGCGGCGGCGAGAATCAGCGGGGCCGCGGCGTATTTCGCCCACGGGACCCGCTCGCTCACCGGCTGCCACCAGAGCAGCGGCGTCGAAAAAATCATGCCGGCGAGCTGGCACAATCCGTCCTGGACGAGCACCACGGCGACGGCGACGGGCACGGGAATCTTCAGCCGCCGCAGCATCGCCACGGCCGCCACGACCGCGCCGCCGGGTATGTATTTCCCCATCGGCGGCACCCAGCCGATGGTCGGCATCGCCCGCCACGCCGGCGCCCCGGCGTACGCGCCCAGCAGCGTGCGGTAGCTGATCGCCTGCACCACCGCCACGCTCATCAGCATGACCGCCGCGCCAATTAAAGGCAGCGGACGAATCACGACGGGAATGTCATTCGCCGCGATCTTCTGCCACTGCGTCAGAAGCACCTTCGCCACGAACGCCAGTACGATCAGTAGCAGCACCAGCTTGAGCGGCTTGATCCACCACGGCTTTTGTTTGGCGATCGGTTCGGGGGCGAGGTCGGTCATGTCACGGGGACTTTCGCGACGCTGAGGACTTTCTCCATCACCTGCTCCACCGCAATCGTGTTAATGCGGCCGCGTTCTTCGGGCGGGAGTTTCGGCTTGGTGTTTTGCCACGGATAGAGGAACGAGGCGGCCCGGCCGTCGGGCGGTTGGATGACGAGGTCGCGACAGCCGGCGGGGCAGACGCGGTCGGGGTCGGCGGGGGCGAAGAGCGTGACGGCACGCCGGCCGACGGCGGCGGCGAGGTGCGCCAGGCCCGAGTCCGTGCCGACATAAAAACTCGCCCGCGCGAGCAGCGCCGCCGATTCGCCGAGCGGGCCTTTGAGTTGCAGCGTGTGAATGCCGTTGAGATCACGGCAGTGCTGGAGGATCTCGCGCGCGATGCCCGCTTCATCAGGGCCTTCGATGATCAGCGCCTGTTTGCCGGTTTCTTTGACGACGCGTTCGACGAGGGCGGCGTATTTTTCGCTCGGCCAGCGTTTGGCCTCGGCGAGGATCGTTTTGGCGCTGCCGGCGTGGACGACGACGAACGGGCAGTCGTGCAGGCCGAGGTCCGCCAGTTGTGCTTCCGCCTTGGCGTGGTCGGCGGGCGTAGGGTTGAATCGCGGCACGTCGGCGTAGTCGGGCGTGATGCCGAGCGGCTGCAACAGGCGAAGATTTTGGACGACGTCGTGCAGCCCTTTTTCCGCCGGTACGCGATTGCCGTGCAGGAAGTTGAGTGCACTGAATCGGCCGACCGGGTAACCGTGGAGAATCGTCTGCTTCGCGCCGCTGGCGGTGGCAAGCGCGTTGTACTGCCAGCGGTTGCTGGGGAACGGGACGAGGTAAACGTCGGGCTTGAGCTTGCGCGTCGTGCCGACGCTTTGGATCAGCTTTTTCAGGCCACGCCCGGTGACGACGGTTTCGACGCCCGCGATGCCCGCAAAGACGGCCGCCATTGGCGGGATCATGGCGAGGACGACGACACGCGCGTCCGGCCGATACGCCTTGAGCTGCCGCACCATCGGCTCGGCCATCAGCGCGTTCCCGATGCCGGCCACGACGGGAATCACGATCGTTGTTCTGTGTTTTGTGTTTTGTGTTTGGTCCGAAGCCATGACAGAGCGATTCCCAAAACAACCAAACACAAAACACCAAACAACAAAACATTACATCCCCGGCACGCGCGTCGGCCAGTTTTCGATCGGCGGCACGGGCTGCTCGGTGAACGTGCGATCGTAGCGGGAGAAGTGATACAGCTTCCAGCCGCCCGACGGCGTGCTCTCGGCGTTCTTCGACAATCGTTGGTACCAGTCCATCGGCAGGTGGAAGTGCCAGACCCGCCACGGCACGCTCTTTTCCTGTACGAGCAGCCATTCGGTATTGCGGCGACGCATCGCCGTGCCAAGGCTGACGGGGAACGGCGGCTCGATCGCGCGGCTGAGCTTTCCGTAATCGAGCGGCTTGAGGAAACGATCGGTCAGAAGCACCATCGAGCGGCTGCCCGCCTTGCTGAAGCGGACGCGGCCGAGGTTTTCGTACCGCTCGTTAATCATGATGTCGCCGTCCTCCGGTCGTATCTGGGCGTATGACGCTTCGATGGCTTCGGCGGTGGTCGGGGTGCGGCGGGTGGTCGGGCCGGTGGCCGGCTCGGCGGGCTGCGGCGGCAGGCTCATCAGGTAGTGCGAGATTGCGATGAGGTCTTTGTGCTGGCCGGCCTCGAAGGTTTCGTAGAACTTCGGGTTCCGCATGACGATGACGTCCACGCCGTACATCGCCAGGTTGCAAAGCAGGATGCTGTAGACGAGGCCACGGCGGAGCCATTTCCAGAGATCGAACGTCGCCAGCGGGATCCGTGCCGACAGCCGGCGTGTCGCCAGGATGAGGCCGACAATGATCAGCGGCGCGACGGGTACGAAATAGCGACTATTGGGGTTGTCCCAGTTCAGGCACAGGCCGCCGGTGTAGAGCGCGAGGCTGACCCACAGCCATTCGCCGCGTTTGGCTTCGACGACGGCGAGGTAGCCGAGCATGAGGATGACGCCCCAGCCGAGCAGGATCACGAAGACGTCGGCGGCTTTAATGACGCTGACGAACCGGCTCGGCTGCCAGAGCGTCCAGCTGAACCATTTGCCGGCACGCCAGGTGCGGTCGAGGTATTCGCGCACCGGGCCGTGCTTGGCGTCTTTCATGCCCTGGTCGATGGTCGGGCCGTTCATTTCGTTGCTGCTCGGCTGTTCCTCGACGTCGGTTTCGCCGGTGCCGATACCGCCTTCGAGGGCCCATTTCTTTTGGTCTTCTTTGCTGACTTTGAGGGCTTCGCGTGTGCCGACCCAGACGCCGACGATCATCAGGGCGCAGACGAGTGCCGTTTTCCAGTGCCGTTGCACCAGTGGCAGGCCGCGGCGCCCGCTCATCAGCACGGCGACGATCGGCAGCAATTGGAACACGCCGGCGAATCGCACCAGCGGAATGGCGACCGACAACGCGATCAGGCCGAAAATGTGCAGCTTCCCGCCGCGGCCTTCGCGCAGCCGCAGCGCGAGCAGCAACGCGGTCGCGCTCAGCAGGCAATAAAGGCCTTCGCTGTGCAGGAAATAGGTCAGGCTGTAGACCGGCATCAGGAGGCCGGCGAGGATCGTGGCCCAGCAGGCGATGCGGGGTTTGAGGAATCGCAGCGCGATGAAGTAGCCGATCACCAACGAGCCGTACATGCTCAGCATGGCGGTCAACTTCAGGGCGAGAAAGGTCGGCGAAATCTTCAGGACTTGCGCCATCGCCCACGGCCAGCCGGGCGGGCTGATGGCGACGGGGAATCCGTTGTAAAGGAAGCCCTGCCCGCGCGCCATGGAACGGGCGATGGCGACGTAAAAGTCGGAGTCGCCGCCGGGGACCCAGTACGGGTTTTGCAGGGCGAGATAGAGGATCATCAGCACGCCGGCGACGACGAAGGACCATCGGCGGATGCGTCGGCGGTCAAAGGCCGGCGCGGCGAGCGGGTCGGCGGCGGCCGGCGTGGGGCGGGGGGCGGATTCTTCCATGCAATCTGCTACGGGGCTCGGGCGGACGGGACTCTTGCCGGGGAAAATTCGCCCCGGACGACGACCGTCGCGGCGAACCGTCCCTGGCCGACGCGAGCGGTCCCGTCATGCTAAACCGCCGGCCCCGTGTTGCCAATCACTGACAACACGCCGTTTAGCCGCTTCACTGGTGAAGCGCGTTTGGTGATCCGGGATGCAGACACGCCCCGCGAGCGGGGCGGCTAAATGACGCGGCGATGTCAGTGGCGGTCGGTTACCGCAGGATCGCGTCGACGGCGCGACGAAGGAACGCCGCGGCGGCGGTTTCCTGCGGCTGCGTGCTCGCCGGCCGGGTCGTCGCCGGCGATTTCACGGGGCCGGCCGGCTCTGCCTTGGCGGTTTCGATCGACTTCACGACCGCTGCGGGTGCGGGTGTGGCAGCGGGCTGGGGGGCAACGGCGGCCGGGGCCGGTTCGGCGACGGTTGGCGACGAATCGGTCAGCAGTTCCTGTCCGCGGCGGTCGTAGATTTCCATCACCGGCCGGCCTTCACGCGCGGGGTCGACCGGAATGCCAAGGAAGTTACACGCCGTCGCGAAGGTGTCTTCGGTGCGGATCGTGCGATCGGGGGCGGAATTGGTCAGGTCGATGCCCGCCCGCACGCCCGGGCCGACGGCGATCCACGGAATGCAGCGGCTGCGGACGTCGTCGGCGCCGTGCGTTTTGCCCGCACCGCCGTGGTCGGCGCTGATGATCAGCAGCGTCTTCTCGAGCAGGCCTTTACTGGCGAGCGTGCCGAGGATCGTGCCGATGGCGTTGTCGGCACCGTGGATCGCTTCGAGCTGTTGCGGCGTCGCCCAGCCGATGGTGTGGCCGGTGCGGTCGGTCTGAGGGAAGTGGATGAACATCACCTGCGGCGTGCCGGCGTTGATGACGTCGAGCGCGTGGCTGAGCACTTCGCGGTCGGTGATGACTTCACTCGTCGGCGCGAAGCCGACGTCCAGCGTGCCGGGCTTGGCGAGCACCTCGAACTTGCTCTTGCCCGCCACCATGCCGGTCGTGTATCCCGCCTTTTTCGCCAGTTCGAACAGCGTCGGCACTTTCGGGTAGATGGGCTGGCTGAGCGGCATGTCGTGGTTCCACTCGATCTGGTGAACCTGCGGCTTGGCGCCGGTCAGCATGCTGACGTGCGAAGGCATCGTCACACTGACGGCCGTCGTCTGCGCCCAGAGTGTGAAACTGCCTTCTTCGAGCAAACGATGAAGGGTCGGCGTGTTCGCGCGGAGCATGAGGTCCGGACGCAAGCCGTCAATGCTGATGATCAGCACGCGATTGTCGGTCGCGGGCTTGGTCGTGGGCTCGGCGGCGCGGGCAAAGGAAACCGACAGGGCGAGCACGGCAAGGATCAGCGACGAACGGCACTTCA
Source organism: Tepidisphaeraceae bacterium (assembly GCA_049840775.1). Lineage (GTDB taxonomy): Bacteria > Planctomycetota > Phycisphaerae > Tepidisphaerales > Tepidisphaeraceae > RYN-431. Next base: position 404,948 of record JASGJJ010000001.1, on the reverse strand, counting down.
TGACGACTCCGGCAGGTAAAACGACTCGCCCGGCGGGGCCGCCCGGCTGACGGAGTATTGCGATCGTTTGTTAGCACTTTGCGAACGGCCGGCGAAGGATCGGTGTGGATCGCAACGATCGATCCTGCCGTCCGATTAAACGTTTTGAATTCGCTGGACTAAAACAGTTGGTAAAAGTTAAATAATTATTCATGATGAATTCGTCGTTGACCTGGTCTGAATCGGTCGCCACCATGCCGCGACGGTCGGCGACTTAAAGGTGTACATGGACCCGACGCAGACACCATTCAGCGATAAGCATTCGCGTGAACTGCCCCGGGCGGGCAGTGCGGTGTTGTCTGCCGACCTGACCCGGCCCGCAGACTCGGCGGCGCTGCTCCGGCAGGCGCAGGTTCGTCAGGCATTTCTGCTGAAGCTCAGCGACACGCTCCGCCCGCTCGTCGGCCCGCAGATCATTCAGTACGAGGCCGCCCGCGTGACGGGGGAATACCTGCGGTGTGATCGTGTCGGCTACGCCGAGGGACTCGATGACCATCGTATCGCCGTCACACGCAGCTACGCCGCCCCCGGCGTGCTGGGCCTGGAAGGGGTCTACCGATACGACGACTACGGCCCGGAACTGTTGCGGTCGTTCTGGCAGGGACGCACCGTCGTCCGCCCGGACATCGCCAGTGACGAATCACTGACAATTTCCGAACGACAGGCGCACGCCTCGCTGCAACTCGGCGCGACCGTGAATGTGCCCCTGCTCAAAGCCGGCAAACTGGTGGCGGTGTTTTTTGCGCACTGTCGTTCGGCGCGGGACTGGTCGGCGGACGAAGTGCAGTTGCTCGAAGCCGTTGCCGAGCGCGTATGGGACGCCGTTCACCGCGCCCGCGCTGAAGCGGCCCTGCGCGAGAGCGAGGCGAAGTTCCGGGCGCTCGCGGACATCGTGCCACAAATGCTCTGGCAGACGAGTCCGGCGGGACGATTGTTGTGGCACAACCGCAAGGCGACCGAGTACACCGGGCAAACCGTGGAAGAAAGCCAGCGGCTGGGTTGGCACTCGTCGATCCACCCTGATGACGTGCCGTCGACGCTCACGACATTCGAAGCCGCGCTGTCGTGCGGCGAACCGTGGAAGCACGAGCACCGCATTCGCCAGGCCGCCGACGGCGCGTACCGATGGTTCCTGTCGCAAGGTCAGCCGCAGCGGGATGAGTCGGGAAAGATCGTCAGTTGGTTCGGCAGCGTGACCGACATCGACGCGCAGCGAAACACCCTCGACGCCGAACAACACGCCCGGGCCCAGGCCGAGGCGACCAGCCAGGCGAAAGACCAATTCCTCGCCAGCGCCAGCCATGAGTTGCGCACGCCGCTGTCGGTCATTTTGCTCTGGTCGAACCTCTTCAGCAGCGGCGCGATCGACGAGAAGACCAAGGCCGAAGGGTTGGCGGCGATTGATCACAGCGCCAAGGCGATGCAGAAATTGATCGACGACCTGATGGACTCGGCGCGGATCAATTCCGGCAAGCTGAGCCTGGAACTCCGCCCGGCGGACCTGGCCGCGAGCGTGGCGGCGGCGGCCGAAACCATGCGGCCGGCGGCGATGGCGCGCGGCGTGATGCTACGCATGGAATTCGGCCGGAACCTCGGCACCGTCCACGCCGACGCAGATCGTCTGCAACAGGTCGTCTGGAACCTCGTCAGCAATGCCGTCAAATTCACACCCCAGGGCGGCGTGGTAACGGTCGGCGTGTGGCGCGATGACGCGACGGTGAATATTCGCGTTTCTGACACCGGGCAAGGCATTTCCGCGGAGATGCTGCCGGACATTTTCTCACCGTTTCGCCAGGCAGACCCCAACAGTGCTCGCCGCCACGGCGGGCTCGGGCTGGGGCTGACCATCAGTCGACAATTGATCGAATTGCACGGCGGCACGATCCGCGCCGAAAGCGCCGGCCTCGGTCGCGGCGCGAGTTTCACGATCGAACTGCCGCTGCCCAAACGATGGACGTCGGTTGAACAAGAACAAGTCGCACCGGTTCAGGAAGAACTGAGTGGCGTGCAAGTGCTGCTCATCGAAGATGACGAACGAACGCGACAGGTCATGGAAGTCATCCTCGGCCGGGCCGGCGCGGAAATGCGTGTGTTCGGGATGGCGGACCCGGCGGTGTCGTCGTTCATGAGTGAGCCGCCGGACGTGATCGTCTCCGACATCGGCCTGCCCGAAAAAGACGGGTACGCGCTGATCAAGCAAATTCGCCTGCTCGAACACGGCGGCGAACGCCGCGTGCCGGCGCTGGCGTTCAGCGCATTCGGTCGGCCGCAGGACCAGGAACGGGCGATTGGCTGCGGGTTTGATGCCTATCTCACCAAGCCGGTCGACCCGGCGCGGCTGGTGAAGATGCTTCGAGACATGCTCGGACGTTGAAGGAATTCACAGCGTCGACAGCCCTTGCCGCAACGCGTACTTGGTGAGCTCGGCGACATTATCAATGCCGAGCTTTTCCATGAGGTTTCGGCGATGGGTTTCGACGGTCTTCACGCTGACGGACAACTGCCTGGCGGTTTGCTTCGTCGACATGCCGTCGGCGATTAATCGCAGCACCTGCTCTTCACGCGGGGAGAGTGCCCGCATGAGAACCGGCGATGGGGCGGCGGGGGCGTCATTCGGGGTGGGCGTTCCGAAGAATGTTTCGCCGCGCATCACACTGTGAATGGCTCGGCCGAGTTCTTCGACGGCGGCGCTTTTGAGCACGTAGCCGGTCGCGCCGGCGCGGAGCAGGGCTTCGACGAGGTTACGGTCGAAGTAGCCGGTCAGCCCGATGACTTTGGTCCGTGGCGACTCGGTGACGATGCGTCGGGCGACTTCAACGCCGTCGACGTCGGGCATTCGGATATCGGTGATCACGACATCGGGCGCAAGTTCGGCTGTGCGACGGACCGCCGTGGCACCGTCACCTGCTTCCCCGACGACCCGAAAAGTGGCGTCACGGCCCAGCAACTGCCTCAGGCCCTGTCGAAACATCACGTGATCGTCCGCCAATACAATCGAAATAGACATGGTTACAGCTTCAGTTGGCAGAGTATAGTGCACCGCCCCGTTTTCAGAGCGGTTCAGCACCCGCTTTTTTCACTTTTTGCCGAAAATATTCATCCAGTTGTCATCCCCTCTATAGGGTAATTCCGGATGTCAGTGTCGTGGGGTGACGACGCGCGCGAGGGCGTTCAGCAGGGCGTAATATCGATAGGTTTGGTGAGATGCTCACAGAACCCCGCGGCAAGGGCTTGCTGGCGGTCTTTGTCGCGGGCATAGGCGGTGAGGGCGATCGCGGGCGTCCTGGCGAACGGGGTGGCGGGGTCGGCGGCGCGGAGTTGTCGAACCAGTGCGTAACCGTCTTGGCCGGGCATGCCGATGTCGCTGACGATGGCGTCGAAGGCGCTGGTCCGGAGAAGTTCCATCGCCGACGCCACGCTGTCGGCGGTGGTGACGATGGCGTGGCGGTCTTCGAGCAGGCGTTTGATAAGGTTCCTGGCGTCGCTCTCGTCGTCAATGACGAGAATGTTCACGCCATCGAATGTGACATCGCCGGGCGCTTCCGGCGTTTTCGTCAAAGCGCTGCCGCTGCGTCCGGGCCGATTCGTTGCCGCCTGGCTGGTGGCGGTGGGCAGTCGGACGCTGAAGGTCGCTCCCTGTCCCAGGCCGTCGCTGGTGACGTCGACCGTGCCGCCGTGGATTTCGATTAATTGTTTGACGATCGACAGCCCGAGTCCCAGCCCGCCGTGCTTGCGGGTGGTGCTGGCGTCCGCCTGGCGGAAGCGGTCGAAAACGTGGGGCAGAAAGTGCGGAGCGATGCCTTCGCCGCTATCAGTAATCGACACTTCAAAGCCGCTGCGGATGACGCGAGTCCGCACGCCGACCTGGCCTTTGGGCGGCGTGAATTTGATGGCGTTGCTGAGCAGGTTCCAGAAGACCTGCTGAAGCCGATTCGCGTCGCCGAAGACGCGGCCTTCATTGGTGTTGGCTTCGCACGACAGCGTGATGCCCTTGGCATCGGCGGCGGGGGTGACGGTGTCGACGGCGGCGCGAACGACGGCGAGCAGGTCGATCGGCTGCATTTCCAGCCGTATTTTGCCGCTGATGATGCGGCTCATGTCCAGCAGGTCGTCGATGATCTGCGCCTGCGTGCGGGCGTTGCGCTCGACGACCTCCAGGCCACGCATGATTTCCACCGGGTCGTCCGTTGACGCTTTCATCACCTGCGCCAGCCGAGGATTGCATTCAGCGGCGTGCGGATTTCGTGGCTGAGCGTGGCGAGGAATTCGTCCTTCATCCGCCGACGCGCTCGGCCTCGATGCGCGCCGCCTGCTCGCTGGCGAGTTGTGCTTCACGTGCCGCCTCCGCCTGTTTGCGGAGCGAGACGTCCTGCACCATTTTCAGGTAGCCGATGAGTTCACCCGTAGCCGTGCGCGTGGCGGTGAGGACAACGGCGGCATCGAACCGAGTGCCGTCTTTTCGCAGGCGGACGCCGTCGATCTGGCACTCGCCGATTTCGGCGGCCGCGGCACGCTCCCGCTCTGGCGTGTTGGCGTGAAGCTCTTCATCCGGGAACAGCCGCTCGTACGACATGCCGATTGCCTCGGCGGCGGTGTAACCCATCATGCGTTCGGCGCCGGCGTGCCAGGAGACGATCGTCCCGCGCGTGTCGATCGCAAAAATTGCGTATTCCTGGACGCCCTCCAGAAGCGCTTTGAACTGCTGCTCACGCTCCTGCAGTTTCGCCTCGCTTTGGCGCGCGCGAAGCAGTGCGTGGATGGTGGCGACAAGCTCCACCGGCTCGACCGGCCGCACGAGGTAACCTTCCGCACCGCCGTTCAGCCCGAACGCTTTGTCTTCACTGGTGACACGGCTGGCGGACAGGTGCAGGACGGGAATTTGCGCCGTGGCCGGATCACTCTTGATGCGCCGGCAGACTTCGAAGCCGTCGATGTCGGGCAGGCGGACGTCGAGAATGATCAGGTCGGGCTTTTGTTGCACCTGCCGCAGCGCGTCGCCGCCGGTGGCGGCTTCGGTAACGTCAAAGCCGGCGCGACGGAGCGATCGCGTCACGGCGTAGCGATTGGCTTCGTCGTCGTCGACGTGAAGGATTTTGACCTTGCCGGAGTTCATGCGGTTTGCCCGGGAAGCGGTTCAGGGAACTGAGAGATGATAGGCCCGGAAGAAAGGATGACCGGCAGTATGACGGTGAACATCGTGCCGACGCCCGGCGCGCTGTCGACGCTGATCGTCCCGCCGAGCAAAGCCGCCAGCTTCCGCGCCAGGGGTAGGCCCAGGCCCGTTCCGCGGACGCGGCGTTGGATGGGGCTGTCGATCTGCGCGAAGTCTTCGAAAATCCGCTGGAGGTGTTCCGGCGCGATCCCGATGCCGGTGTCCTGCACGGTAAAAACCGCCGAACCGCCGTCCGCCGTTGCGGTGACTCGGACTTCGCCGCGTTCGGTGAATTTGAGTGCGTTGGAGATGAGGTTGCGGAGGATTTGCGTGATTTTGCGTTCGTCGCTGTGCATGGCGGAAAGGCCGCCGCTGGGGTCATCGATGACGAGCGTTACGCGGCTGTCGGTCTGAAGCGGACGGAAGATGCCCCGCAGGGCGGCCAGTAGGTCGGCGACTTCGAAGGGGGCGGCTTGCAGCTCTGTTTTTCCGGCCTCGATTTTCGCCAGGTCCAGCAAGTCGTTCACCATTTCGCCGAGCGAAGTCGCCGAGCGGTTAATGAGCGAGACTTGCTTTTCCTGCTCCGGCGTCAGGTCGCCGTCGGCACGGTCGAGCAGCAGCCGCGACAGGCTGATGACGGCATTGAGCGGCGTGCGCAGTTCGTGCGTCATGTCCGACAGGAAACGGCTTTTATATTCCGACGCTCGGCGAAGCGATTCGGCGCGATCGTCCAGTTCGGCGTACAGCGCGACGACGCCGCGGTTCGTTTCGGCAAGCTCGGCGTTGAGCCGTTCGACTTCGATCTGCCGAAGCCGCAACGCTTCAATTGCTTCGAGCAGTTCCTTGTTCTGCAGCTGGACTTCTTCGAGCGGGCTGTTCGGCGTGCGGCGGGCCAGGCTGCCGATGAGGGCCGTCGCCTCATCGCGTGAGATGGGGCCGAGTTTGCGAGCGATATTTTTTCCGAAGCAGACGGTCGTGCCCTGTTCGCGAGAGCTGGCGATATCGAACGAATCGCTGAGACGCTGCGTGCCGATCAAGCCGATGCCCAGGCCGGTTTTTGAGGCGTACTGGCCGCCGAGTACCGCGTCGAGGTCGGCGATGCCCGGGCCCTTATCGACGACCCGGACGCACAGTCGCTGCAGTGGCTGCATCTGCAGCGTGAATTCCACGCGGCCGTGGCCGGCGTAGCGGAACGCGTTGCGTGCGACTTCTGAGACGGCGGTGGAAAATGACGTCTGGTCCTGGTTCGAAAAGCCGACGCCCGCCGCGATCTGCCGGGCGCGTTGGCGCGCCAGCACCACGTCTTCTTCGTAGCGAATGTCGATCGACAACAGCGGCAGGTCACTCATGACGTGGCCCCGTTGTGAAAGGTTAGAACGGTGACGTCATCCCGATCGCGGCGGAAATCACGGTAAAGAATGCCCGCCAGCAGTGACGGACTGCGGCGGGAGAGGCCGGGGTATTTTTCGAGTTGCCACTGGCTGGCGAGCCCGTCGCTGTGGAGCACGAGCCATGCGTCGGGTGGGAAGGCGTAGGTGAAACTTTGCACGCGGCGCATCTCCGCGCCGACGGTGCCGTTCTGGTTCACGAGGCCGCGTGAGGTGCCCTGGCTGACGACACGGCCGCCGATGTTGCCGACGCCGGTGTAAATGATTTCACCCGCGCCGACATTGGATTCGGCAACGCCGACGGCCGCACCGCGGGTGGCGCGCAAACCGCCGTGAAGAAGCTCGAACAGTTTTCCGATTTCGGCACCGGGATTGGCACGGAAAATGTGAACGGCGCGGCGTGCGGCGTCGGCGGCCTGCACGCCGTGCCCCAGGCCGTCCACCACCAAGATTCGGAGCCCACCGGTGCTTGTGTTCAGGACATCGACCGCGTCGCCGCAAGCGGTTTCGCCGGCCTTGGGCAGGCAGACGGCGGCGAGGTTTGGTGCCGCCGCGTTTCGGCCGAACCGCGCCATGATCGCCGCGCCTTGGCCGGCGGCGGTGTACGCATCGAATGCGTCGCTAAGCCGGCGGACGGCGCCGAGGCCGGTGCCGGGCGTGTTGCCGGTCGTAAAGCCGTCCTGCATCGCCTGGCCGAGATTCGCGATGCCCGGCCCGCAGTCGATCGCGAGGACTTCCAGCCCGCCGCCGGCGACTTCGGGCAGCGAGCGGACGACGATTTCGCCGCCGCCGGCGTGGCGCAACAGGTTCGTGCCGAGTTCGGTGACGACGATCGCGACTTCGCCGCGTCGTGTTTCATTGAGCCCGAGTGCGGCCGCGATGGCGACGGCGGCGCGGCGGGCTTCGCCGACCTGGCTGGCATCGCTCAGGCGGACGCAAACGGGGTCTTTGGTAACGACGTTCACTTCCATTTGACGATCGTAATGCGCGTGCCCGTGCCGACGGCGGTGTGCAGGTCGAATTCGTTGACGAGTCGTTTGGAGCCACCCAGGCCCAGCCCCATGCCGCCGCCGGTGGTGAATCCGTCGGAGAGGGCGGCCTGCGTATCGGCGATGCCGGGGCCCTGGTCTTCGAAGACGGCGCGGATGCCGGGCGTAATGCCGCGATAAACCGCCTCGATTTGCGCCGAGCCGCCGCCGCCGTGTTCGAGGGTATTGCGCGCCAATTCGCTCGCGGCGGTGACGACTTTGGTCTGGTCGATGAGGCTGAAACCGAGCCTGGCCGCCAGGTTTCGGATGGCCTGGCGGACGAGCACGACGTCGGGGGACGCGCGGATCGGCAGGTGTTCAGCCGGCGGCGTCGGGGGCATCGGAAACTTCCTTGTCTTCAAAATCCAGGGCAGACTCGGCGAGCGTTTCGCGGAGCTGCGCCATGCCGCGCTCGACATTCAATGCGGTGCTGACGCCGTCGAGGGTCATCCCGAGTTCCACCAGCGTGATCGCCACCGCCGGCCGCATGCCGGTGACGACGGTCTTGGCGTCCAGCACGCGGGACATCTGAGCAATGTTCGCCAGCATTCGGCCGATGAAGGAGTCGACGACGTCCAGCGACGAAATGTCGATCAACACGCCACGGGCGGCCGTCGTGGAGATGAGCGTCGTTAAGTCGTCCTGCAGCGCCATCGCCAGGCGGTCGTGCATGTCGACCTGAATGGTGACGAGCAAAAACTCGCCCATGCGAAGAATCGGGATGCGGTCCACGGCGGTTTACTCCTCTCTCCGATTCAGGCCTTTGCGACGGCCGGCTGGGTTTTGACGACACGCAGGCTGCGCCGCTGCAACGCGAGCTGAAAGGCGTCGGCGAGACTGGCTTTGGTGATGACGTCTTTGAGATCGACGCCGAGATGAACGATCGTCTGCGCGATCTGCGGACGAATGCCGCTGATGATGCAGTCGGCCCCCATCAGGCGGGCGGCGGTGACGGTCTTGATCAGGTGCTGGGCGACCAGCGTGTCGACCGTCGGGACGCCGGTGATATCGAGAATGGCGATCTCGGCACCGGTTTCGACGATCCGGTTCAGCAGCGTTTCCATCACCACCTGCGTGCGGCCGCTGTCGAGCGTACCGATCATCGGCAATGCGAGAATGCCGTCCCAGAGTTTTACGACCGGCGTTGACAGTTCCAGCATTTCGTCCTGCTGGCGGGAAATGAGTTCTTCACGCGTGCGTTGGAATACTTCGGTCGTGTACAGGCCGAGGGAATCGAGCAGCAGTGTGGTGGACCACATCGCATCGGCGAGTGCGGCTGGCTCTTTTACGAGCTCTTTGCGGAGCAGAACGAACAACGCTTGCTTCAGCGAGAAGACGAACTGTGCGACCTCGCTCGGGCTGAACCCTTGCTGTGTGCGGCTGGCGCTGATGCTGCCGAGCAGATCGCGCATCGGCTCCCATGCGTTCGAGCGGATGTCATCGCCGGTGGTGGACTCGGCGGCGTCGGCGAAGAGGTTTAGAAACTCCGCCGCCTGCCGGCGCACGTCGGCCTGGCTGATGAGGTCGTCGCGGCGCGTGCTCGCGGTCGTTAAATTCGAAAGCCAGTCGGCAAGCAATGCCGACTCGTGCTGCCTGACGATTTGTCCGATGCGTTGCTGGTGTTCCGCCACAACTCGTTCCTTCCAATGCCGCAAACTGCGATCGCGGCGACCGTGTCCAAAAAACACCGGCCGGCCGCGATCTCGAATGCATCACTATAGGAAAGAACTGATGAAGATTTTTGCATTCATCCAAAGTTCATGTTGCGGGCGATGACACTCAGTCTCAGCCCGCGTGCCAGTTGCCGCGGTTCCACCAATGACCGTAGAGCGTGTTGAGCAGATCGGCGGAAAGATCAGGGGCATTGGCGGCGGCGACGTTCGCGCGGACTTGCCGCTCGTTCCGCATGCCCGGGATCACGACGCTCATGCCCGGTTCGGCCAGGGCGAACCGGATCGCCGCCGTCGGCATGTCGTAGCCGGTGCCGCTGAGATCGGCACGAACCTTTTCTACACGGCGAACCGTTTCCACCAGGCGATCGCCGCGGAAGTAGTTGCTTCTGAAATCGTTTTGAGGAAAGACGGTGTCGTTCGTCAGTTTGCCGGTGAGCGAACCTTCGTCGAAAACCAGTCGCCCCATGACGGCCACGCCGTTCGCATGGGCCAGCGGCAGGGATTCGGCGCGGGGCATCTGTTCGAAGATGTTGTAGACCAACTGCACGACATCGATCTGGCGATCGATAAACAGGCTGTTGACTTGGTCCTGATCGAAGTCCGGCGTCGAGATGCCGAACGCGCGAATTTTCCCTTGCGCTTTGAGTTTTCGCAGGGTTTCGAGCGGGCCGGGGTCGCGGTTCCAGGCGCGGTTCCAGATGTGAAGGAGCAGGACGTCGAGCGTTTCGACGCGAAGATTCTTCAGTCGCTCTTCGACATTTTCGCGCAGGTATTTTTCGGGATACCGCTCCTGCCAGCCGTCATTCGGCTTGGGCGGCCAGGGGCCGACGGCGACGGGGGTTTTGGTGACGAGGTAGACCTTGTCTTTGTGATCGGCGAGCGCCTCTGCGATCACACGCTCAGACCGGCCGTTGCCATAACCCGCGGCCGTGTCGATGAGGTTGACGCCGGAGTCGAGTGCAGTGCGCAGGGCTGTGAGTGAGTCGCCGTCGTCTTGATTGCCCCAGGCGCCACCACCGAGTGCCCAGCCGCCGAAGCCGATTTCAGAAACTTTCCAATCCGTCGCGCCGAAGTTGCGGTATCGCATGAGGAGAAAGGATACGGGAAACGTTACGTGTTCGAATAGTGCGTCGACCAAAGACGCCGCGACGTGAGTCGCGGATTCGGGTGAAGAATCCGCGGCTCACGCCGCGGCGTTGAGACAAGACAACACTCGATGAGCGACTAGAACGACCAGACGACCGACGCCGTGACGCGCCAGCCGTAGAGATCTTCGCCGTCGGTGAGGGGCAGTTCGTAGGCGGCGCGGGCGGCGATGTTGTCGGTGATGCGGAATTCGCCGCCGACGCCGAGCGTGATGACGTCATCGCCGCCGCCGAGGTCGGCCACGTCGGCACCGCTGAAGGGCAGGACTTCCTTGTTCTTGTTCAGCACGTGGATGCCGTTCATTTCGACGACCGGGCTGAACCAGTCGCAGACGTGGTAGTCGGCATGGAGGTTCCAGATGAGCCGGTCGCTGTTGCCGAGCGCGTCTGCCGAACCGAGTTGGAACAGCCCGTTGACGGTCAGGCCGAGATGGAACTTGTCGAAGCCTTTGTTCACGCTGCCCCAGACGCGGAGTTCCTGGTCATTCTGGAGGACCTTCGCGTCACCGACCGGGAGCTCATAACCGACACCGACGGCCATGTGGAACTGGTCTTTCCAGTTCTGGATGAAGTTCCACTTGATGCCTGCCGCGACGTCGTTCCAGCCGCCTTCGTCGACGAGTCTGCTGTTGAGATCGAGGTAGCCGTCCTTGTACGCGACGAACTGGATCGTGTCCGTCAAAGCCAGGCGAAGCTGCAGGGCGTAGTCCGTCGCATGGCCGCCGCCGATGAGGCTGTGTTCCGGGAATTTGTGATAGGCGAACCAGGCGCGAGCATCGGTGGTGACGAAGGAGTCTTCGTTGTAATACGGCACGGTCAGCGGGTGCACGAATTTCTGTTCCTTGGTCTGCTCGGCGGCGGGGTTATCGGTGCCGAAGAGCACGAAATTCGCGTGCTGGGCGTAAGCGGCGGTCGGCAGGACGACGGCGGCGAGAGCGGCGAGGCGGCTGAGACGAGACATGATCGGTTTCCCTTCCCCGCATGAAGCAATCCCGGCAGGCCTGCGGGCGGGCCTAAGCCGGTGAGGCGGACCAGTCGGTCCGCGTGAATCCTTTATCGATCCGCGGCCGCCCTCTTGCCCATCAGGGGAAAGACTGAAGGGCGTTTGGCCCCATCCGGGCATCACCCGATGGGGCGGATAGGTGTAAATCCCGCGACAAACCAAACGAAAAATATCGCTTGAAAACAAGCACGTCTGAACGATGATATCTGGACATGAATGTCTTTAACTCAATTTATCGGTTGGCCGCCCGCCCGGCCGTCATGGCCGTAGTGGTTTCTGCTCTGGTCGCGTCCGAATCGCTCGCCGCCCCGGTCACGATTCAGCCCGACGCCGCCTTGGCGCAGGACGTTTTCGTCTACCAGGGCATGCCGACCTGGAATCTCGATTCGATGGGATTTGAGAAGCTCCTGGTCGTCGGCAAGTCGTCGGCGGGTCATGACCTGCAGAGCCTGATCAAGTTCGATCTCACCGGCGTCGCGCTTGGCGCCGGCGAAAAGGCGACACTGAATCTTTACGTCGATTCGACCGAAACCGCGGGCTTCCCGGCGGTGTCGCCGTCGGCGACCGGCGTGGTGCTCGTTGACGTCGCCGCGGCCAGTTCTGCTTGGACGGCGTCTACCACGACCTGGAACACCGGTATCACCGGCGGTGCGACCGCTGCCGGCTTCAGCGTCGATCACACGGGTTACTGGGCGAGCGTTGATGTCACCAGCCTGGTCGAAGCCTGGCTCGCGACGCCGTCGAGCAATAACGGGTTTTTCCTCACGCAGGACGCGGCCGTGAACAGCGGCGGCTGGGTGAACGTCGTGTTCCAGGCGTCAGCGGGAACGAACAAGCCGTACCTGCAGATTTCATCCGTGCCCGAGCCGACGCTGGTCGCCGGCGGGGCTGTTGTAGCGGGCCTGTTGCTGCGTCGTCGTCGGGCGTGATTGCCGGTTCAAGGTGATGCGATGAAGAAGCGGAACGGATTCACACTCGTCGAATTGCTGGTGGTGATGGGCATCATTGGCGCGTTGGTCGGTCTGCTGATGCCGTCATTGCGGCAGGCGGTTCGCACAAGCCGTGCGGTGGTTTGCCAGAGCAATCTCCGGCAGATCGGCGCGGGGCTGCTGATGTACGCGAGTGAGAACCGCCAGCACCTGCCGTATGTCATTGAACCGGTCTGGCAGACGAACGGGCAACTGAACTGGTCCGCCGATCCGACGGCCGAGCCGCAGAGCCTGCAAAACGTCATGAAGCCCTATCTGAAAGACCTCAAAGTCTATCAGTGCCCGGCGTCGCGGCTCGGCTATCCGAAGGACGACGTGAAGATGGCCTACCGGGTGTCGTCGGCGAACAACTTCGACGGGCAGCCGCGGAAACTCGAAGACCTCATGACCGCCGCCGGCCCGAAATATGAGTTCAGCCTGAAGTATCTCAACGGGCGTCCGTACCGGCAGCAATTCATCGATGCGAACACCTATCCGTTCAAGCTGATGAATGGCGTCGGCCCGTTTTACCTGATTCGCGATTTCGTGAACCAGACCGGCAACGGCGAGTTCGCGCCGCCGCACCCGCCGAAACTCTACAACCAATTGAAGCTCGATATGAGCGTCACGAGCGAGAAAAACCCGCACTTCGGGTTCACCTACCCGTGACGGATCGAAATGACTGAGTCGTAAACGTGTTTTGTTTTGAAATGGATATCTGGAGTCGAAGGTCATAAAGTACTGGGGCCGCGATTGACTTGTATGCAGCTGTCGCAAACCGCCGAATACGCACTCCGAGCCGCCGTCTGGCTAGGCCAGCACGCGGGTGATCCGCAGACCACTCAGCAAATCGCTGAGGGCTGCCAGATGCCCGCGAGCTACCTCGCCAAGGTGCTCCAACCGCTCACCCGGGCTGGCATTTTAAGTGCCCAGCGAGGGTTGGGTGGCGGGTACGTGCTTGTGCGGAATATCGACGAGTTGTCGCTGCTGGACGTGATCAACGCGGTCGAGCCGGTGCAGCGGATTCATACCTGTCCGCTGAAGATTTCGACGCACGGCAAGACGCTCTGCCCGCTCCATCGGGCATTGGATAACACCATGGCGGCGGTCGAGAGGGCCCTCGCGGAGCAGACGGTCGGCAACCTGCTGAAGCAGAGCGCCACCGTCAAGCCGTTGTGCCGAAAGATGGACGCAACCTCGGTGAAGCCCGCCAAGTTCACCGTCAAGACGCGTCTTTACTGACCTTCTTCTCCCAGACGCATTCGTTCGCATGCCGCGCGTGTCGGTGTGCGTGGAATTCGTCCGGCGTAATCGCCGGCGTGTGCTGGAGAAGACATGCTAGTTCAACCCAAGCCGCATCCCGCGGACATACAGGCCGGGCCGCAGCCGGCGTTGGAATCGTTCAGTTACGACGACGCCGTCGTCCGCAAATTCCTGCTGGCGATGTACGGCTGGTCGATCGTGGCGTTTCTGGTCGGCATCCTGGCGGCGGTGCTGCTGATGTTCCCGTCGCTGGGCTTCGGTCTGCCGCCGCTGAGCTTCGCCCGGCTTCGTCCGCTGCATACCAACGCCGCCATCTTTGCGTTTGCGGGCAATGCGCTGTTTGCCGCGATTTACTACTCCACGCAGCGTTTGTGCAAAGCGCGGATGTGGAGCGACTGGCTGAGCAATCTGCACTTCTGGGGCTGGCAGGCGATCATCGTCTCCGCCGCGCTAACGATTCCGTTCGGCATCACGCAGTCGAAGGAATACGCCGAACTCGAATGGCCGATCGATATCGCCATTGCCGTCGTCTGGCTCGGGTTCTTCGGCACTAACTTCTTCATGACGCTCATCAAGCGGCGTGAACGGCACATGTACGTGGCGCTGTGGTTCTACATCGCGACCATCGTCACCGTCACCGTGCTGCACGTCTTCAACAACCTGGTCATCCCGGCGGGGCTGTTCAAGAGCTACCCGATTTACGCCGGCGTCCAAGACGCGTTCATGCAGTGGTGGTACGGCCATAACGCGGTGGCGTTCTTCCTTACCACGCCGTTCCTCGGGCTGATGTACTACTTCCTCCCCAAGGCGGCCGAACGGCCGGTCTTCAGCTACCGGTTGAGCATTGTCCACTTCTGGAGCCTCACGTTCATTTACATCTGGGCGGGCCCGCACCATCTGCATTACACCAGTCTGCCGGACTGGGCGGCGAGTCTGGGCATGGTCTTTTCCATCATGCTCTGGATGCCCTCGTGGGGCGGCATGATCAACGGCCTGCTCACGCTCCGCGGCGCCTGGCACAAAGTCGCCAGCGACCCGGTGCTCAAATTCTTCGTCGTCGGCATCACGTTCTACGGCATGGCGACCTTCGAAGGGCCGCTGCTGAGCGTCAAGGCCGTCAACAGCCTGTCGCACTACACCGACTGGACCATCGCCCACGTCCACGGCGGCGCGCTCGGTTGGAACGGCCTGATGGCGTACGGCATGATGTACTGGCTGCTGCCGCGGCTCTTCCAGACGCCGCTGCACAGCAAGAAACTCGCCACCGCTCACTTCTGGATGGCGACGCTCGGCATCCTGCTCTACATCGTCCCGATCTACGTCGCCGGCATCACGCAGGGGCTCATGTCGCGCGCCCTCACGCCGGAAGGTCAGCTGCAATACCCCAACTGGATGGAAACCGTTAACGCCATCCTCCCGATGTACGGCCTGCGCGCCATCGGCGGCACGCTCTACCTCGGCGGGGCGCTGGTCGGCGGGTGGAACTTCTACAAAACCTGGGCCGCTCGCCCGGCGGTCTATGACGTGCCAGTCTACCAGGCACCCGCCCTGGCACGCGGCTGGGACGGCGATCGCACGCCGCCCAGAACCGCCCTCGACCACGCACCCGTCGCAGACATCGGCAAGAAACTCACCGTCTTCACCAGCATGTGGTGGCACCGCCGGTGGGAAGCGCTGCCGGTCACGTTCACCGTGCTGACGATTGGTGCCGTGGTCGTCGCGAGTCTGTTCGAGATCATCCCGACATTCCTCATTCGTTCGAACATTCCGACGATCGCCAGCGTGCAGCCGTACACGCCGCTGGAACTCGCCGGGCGCGACATTTACATCAGCGAAGGCTGCTACAACTGCCACAGCCAGATGATTCGTCCGCTGGTCGCGGAAGTGAAACGCTTCGGTGATTACAGCAAGCCCGGCGAATTCGTCTACGACCATCCGTTCCAGTGGGGCAGCCGCCGCATCGGCCCGGACCTGGCGCGTGAAGGCGGTAAGCAGAGCGACTACTGGCACCTGCTGCACTTCCGTAAGCCGAGTGACATGTCGCCCGGCAGCATCATGCCGGCCTACCACTACCTCGAGGGCAGCGCGCTGGATTTTGAGTCGATCCCCATGCGTGTGAAGGCCATGCAGCGGCTGGGCGTTCCGTACACGGACAAGCAGTACGAGAACGCGAAGGACGACGCCAAGGCGCAAGCCGAGAAGATCGCCGCGAATCTGGTCGAGCAGTCGAAGAACCCGAAGCTCAGTGACCTGCGTGACAAGGAAGTGGTGGCATTGATTGCGTACCTGCAGCGTGTCGGCACGGACTACAAGAAACCCGCGCCCGCTGCCGCCACCCAGCCGGCGAGTCAGCCTGCCGCCGTCGCCACGAAAGGGGCCGAGTGATGTTTAAGGACGTTCTCAATCACATGACCGGTGCCGAGCGGTTTGCCTCGGTCGGGCTGGTCATCTTTTTTGCGGTGTTCGTGATGATCGTGCTCAACGCCGTCATTCGGTCGAAGCGCGACATTCAGCAGTGGTCGAGCCTGCCGTTGGAAGACAGCGTTTCGACTCAACCGGAGGCCCGATCATGAGCCAGCTTGAAATGACTCCCAATTCGCCGCCGGAAGACAACCTCACCGGCCACAACTACGACGGCATCCAGGAATACGACAACCCGGCGCCGGGCTGGTGGACGTGGATCTTCGTGATCACGGTTTTCTTCAGTTTTTTCTATGTCATCGTCTTTGTCGTCGGCGGCGACGATCAGTCAGTCGTTGCCTACTACAACCAGGCGAACGTCGAACTGATGAAAGCCCAGTACGGCCAACTCGGCGACGTGAAGGGCGACGACGAAACGCTGCTGAAACTGATGCGCGACGAGAAGTGGAACAAGGTCGGTGCGTCCATTTTCCAGAGCAACTGCGTCACCTGCCACGGCGCCGACGGCAGCGGCATTGCGGGCCCGAACCTGACGGACGAGTTCTACATCAACGTGAAGAAGGTTTCGGACATCTACGACGTCGTCAACCGTGGCCGACAGAACGGCGCGATGCCCGCCTGGGGCCAGCGGCTGCCGAATGTCGAACAGGTGCTCGTCAGTGCGTATGTCGCGAGCTTACGCGGCCAGAACAAGCCGAGCGTTGGCGGACGACCCAAGGAAGGCAACGCCGCCGAACCTTGGCCCGTGAAGTAAATCAGCAAGGGCATCGCCGTGAGTAGTTCATTGATCAAACCCGACGGTCGAGTGCTGTCGACACTGGAGAGCGACGGCTCACGCCGCTGGCTGACGCCGAAGCTGGCGGTCGGCAAGCTCTTCAACCGCCGCCGCCTGGTGGCGTGGGGGTTGATCGTGCTGCTCACTGCGTTGCCGCTGATCCCGATCAACGGCAAGCCGGCGGTGCTGCTGAACGTGCCCGACCGCCAGTTCACATTCTTCGGCTACACATTCCTGCCGACCGACACGATCCTGTTCGCGCTGCTGATGGTGTCGTGGTTCGCCACGATCTTCCTCACCACCGCCGTCCTCGGCCGCGCCTGGTGCGGGTGGACGTGCCCGCAGACGGTTTACATGGAGTTCGTTTACCGCCCGATCGAACGCTTGTTCCTTGGCCGGGCGGGCGTCGGCGGCAAGCCGAAGGCGGGACTGTCGCCGCTGCGAAAAGTCGGCATGCACTTGGCGTTCGTGCTGATTTCGCTCGTCATCACGCACACACTGCTGAGCTACCTCGTCGGCGTCGATGAGCTGCGGAAATGGATCACCCAAAGCCCGGCCAACCACCCGTGGGCGTTCGGCGTGATCGCGATTTCTTCACTGGCGGTCTGGTACAACTTCGTTTTCTTCCGCGAACAGATGTGCATCATCGCCTGCCCGTACGGGCGATTTCAGTCGGTGCTGCTGGACCGCAATTCCCTCGTCGTTCGCTATAACGACCCGCGTGGCGAACCGCGAGGGAAGAAGCAGGCGGCCGGCGGCAGGCAGCAGGCCGCAAAAACTGTCGCGCTTGATGTCTTCTCGCCGCCAGCCGCCAGCCGCCAGCCGCCAGCTACTCTTGGCGATTGCGTCGACTGCTCCCTGTGCGTGCAGGTCTGCCCAACGGGCATTGATATTCGCGACGGCACACAGCTGGAGTGCATCAACTGCGCCCAGTGCATCGACGCCTGCGACGCCGTCATGACAAAAATCGGCCGGCCGACGAATTTGATCGGCTACTTTTCCCAGGCGGAAATCGAAGGCGAACGCACGAAGTATTTCCGGCCACGCGTCGTTCTGTACTCGGTCGTCAGCTTCGGCTTTTTGGCCGTGATGCTGGTGCTGATCGCAACGAAGAAGCCGTTCGATGCGTCGCTGGCACGCAACTTCGGGCTGCCGTTCTTCACTACGCCGACAGGGCAGGTCGAAAATGTCATGAGGCTGACGATCCGCAATCGCACGGGATCACCGAAAACATATTCTCTGAAGTCGCAGACGCCAGGCATTTCGGTGATGAACGGCGAAGCCTCCTTCGAAGTGCCGGCACACAGCACGGTCGTTCAACCGATCAACCTGGTTTCCGAACAAAAATTCGTGCCGGACGGCATGCAGAACGCTTCGCTTCGGGTGCAGGACGAAACCGGCGCACAGCGTGAGGTCGCTTTCCAATTCTTCGGCCCCGGAGGCCAACCATGAATAAGACCGCTCCACAAAACATGAAGTTCCCGCGTCGCTGGGCGCTGGCCGCCGCCGGCATATTGTTGACGCACACGAGCCTGATGATTTTTGCCGTAACCGTCTTCGTCCGGCACCACGACAACGGCGTGATTCCCGACTACTACGAGAAGGCCGTTCACTGGGACGAGATCAAAGCGCAGCAGGCGAAACAGGCCGCCGCAATGCCGGTCGGCCAAGGCGGCGTGCGGTGATCACGCTCGTTTCCGCCGTCTTTCTTGCTTCGCTGCTGGGCAGTCTGCACTGCGTCGGCATGTGTGGGGCGTTCCTGGCGGTCGTCGTCGGTGACGCGCCAAAGGCGACCACGCAGGCCGGCTACCACGCGGGGCGTCTGCTCACGTACGTCGTGCTGGGCGCGATCGCCGGTGCCGTGGGGCAGGGCATGAACATCGCCGGCGGCATGGCCGGCATGCAGACGGCGTCGGTGACGATTTCCGCAATCGCCGTCGTGCTGATGGGCACGATCACCTGGCTGCGGCTGCGTGGCATCCGCGTGCCGACGCCGGCGCGGCCGAACTTCGTTTCGTCGATCGCCAACACGGGTTACCGCACCGCGATGAAGCGCCCGCCGGTGCAACGCGCGATGCTGGTCGGCCTGCTGACGACGCTCTTGCCGTGCGGCTGGCTCTGGACGTTTCTGATCACCGCGGCAGGCACGGCGAATCCGGCGAAGGCGGCACTGGTAATGGCAGTCTTCTGGACGGGCACGCTGCCGGCGATGCTCAGCCTGGGCGTCGGCTTGCGCGGGCTGCTCGGCGCGGCGCAGCGGCGCGTGCCGACGCTCACGTGCGCCGCCATGATCGCCGTCGGCCTGTTCACCGTGCTCGGCCGTGCCCAACTCAATCCGCTCGCGTGGGACAAACCCGCGCAAGCCGTGCCGACGATTCATACGAAAGCCCCTTGCTGTGAGGAATCCGATGCTCACGCAGACTGAAATCGCCTGTTCGCACTGCACGCTCCCTGTTCCGGCTGGCCTGGTTCGGGACGGCGATGCGGCGCAATTCTGCTGCCCCGGCTGCCGCGCGGTCTACGAGCAGATTCATGCGTGCGGCCTGGAAGATTACTACCGCCTGCGCGACGCCGGCGACCTGCTCCCCCAAGCCGCCGCCTTGCCCTCGGACGCCGCCGCATTTGATTCGCCGGCATATGCCGACTTGTACGTGGAAACCGCTGGCCATGAGGCGCGAACGGAATTCGTCCTCGAAGGCGTCACCTGCGCGGCGTGCGTGTGGCTGGTCGAACGGCTCCCCAAGCGCGTGCCGGGCGTGATCGATGCGCAACTGAGCCTCGCCGACAACACGCTTCGTGTGCGGTGGGATTCGGCAGAAACGGCGTTGTCTCAGATCGCCGCGGAGCTGATGCGTTTTGGATACCGGCCGCATCCGGCGCGGGGCGTGAAGCAGGCGGATCTGGATCGCCGCGAATTGCGGGGCCGGCTTGTTGATCTCGGCGTGGCGGGGGCGCTGACGGGCAATCTGATGCTCCTGGCCACGGCGCTGTACGCCGGCTGGATGCAGGGCATGGACCGGCCGTACGAGCAGATGATGCGCTGGGCGAGTTTGTTGCTCGGCGTGATGTCGCTCGCCTGGCCGGGGCGGACATTTTTCCGCGGGGCGATGTCGGCGATTCGGCTGCGGAGCGTGAACTTCGATCTGCCGATCGCCATGGCCTTGGCGGTCGGTGGCGTGGCGAGTTCGATCAACGTGCTGCGCGGCAGCGGCGAGATTTACTTCGACTCGCTCGCGGCCCTGATTTTCCTGCTGCTGATCGGCCGACTCGTGCAGTTCAGCCAGCAGCGCCGTGCCCGGACGGCCGTTGAGTTGCTCTTCTCGCTCACGCCGTCCACCTGCCGAATTGTGGACGGCGACGCGACGCGGTCGATCCCGATCCAGTCGCTGCAAGCCGAGGACACCGTCGAAGTGCACGCCGAGGAACTTTTCCCGGCCGACGGCGTGGTGATGGCCGGCCAATCGTCGGCCGATACTTCGCTGCTGACGGGTGAGAGCAAGCCCGTCGATATCGCCCCGGGCGACCTCGTTTACGGCGGCGCGCGGAACGTCGGCAGCACCGTTCGTGTCCACATCACCGCCGCCGGTGGACAGACACGCGTCGGCAAGCTGATGAAGCTCATCGAGCAAGGCCTGGCCGACAAGCCGCCGATCGTGCGGCTGACGGATCGCGTGGCGTCACGCTTCACCTGGGTTGTGCTGACGGCGGCCGTGCTGGCGTTCGCTTACTGGGCGCGGTTCGGCGTGGCGACGGCGACCGATATCGCCGTCGCGCTGCTGATCGTCACCTGCCCGTGCGTGCTCGGCCTGGCGGTGCCGATGACATTCGCCTTGTCGATCGGGCGGCTCGCGCGGCGGGGCATCCTGGTGAAGTCGGCGAGCGCGCTCGAACGCCTCGCCCACGGCGGCCGCCTCGTGCTCGATAAAACCGGAACGCTCACCGCCGGCCGAATGAGTGTGGTCGCCTGGGAAGGCGATCCGCAATGGCAGGGCGTGGTGCGGGAGATCGAGCGTCACGCCGTCCATCCCGTCGGGCGGGCCCTGTTCCAGGCGTACGAAAACCGCGAAGCGCCGGCCGAGTGGCGTGGCGCAGACGTCTCCATCCGAACTCAGACGGGCGGCATTTTCGCCACCGCGGGTGTGCGAAGCATCGCCGTCGGTTCGTTGCGGTTCATACGAACGCTGAACGCAACGTTGCCGCCGTCGTTCGCACGGCAGGCTACGAGTTACGAAGCGAACGGCCACACGGTTGTGATGATCGCGGTCGACGGAAAAGTCTCTGCGATCGCCGCCCTGGCAGACCCGCTTCGCCATGACGCCGCGGCAACGATCGGGCGTCTGCGCCGCGCGAAATTCACCCCGCAAATCTGCTCCGGCGACGGGCAAGGCGCGGTCGCCCGGGTCGCCCGTGAACTCGATTTCGAACAGGGCTCGGCACTCGGCGGCATGCTGCCGGAAGAAAAGCTCAACCACGTTCGCGCGCACGGCGGCACGGTGATGATCGGTGACGGCGTGAACGATGCGGCGGCGCTCGCGGCGGCGGACGTCGGCATCGCCGTGGCGGGCGGGGCGGAAGCGGCGCTCGCCGCCGCCGACGTCTACATCGCCCGGCCGGGGCTCGCGGGTGTTGCAGAGTTAGTGGATGTCGCGCGGCACACGCTGGCGATCGTCCACCGGAATGTTCTGATCGCGACCAGCTACAACGTGCTGGCCGGCGTGCTGGCGGTCTGCGGGCTGATGCACCCGCTCAACGCCGCCGTTCTCATGCCGATGAGCAGTGTGACGGTGATGACGCTCACGGTGCTTGCCGCCCGGCGGGGTCCGAAAGGGAGTGCGCGATGAGTGTGCTGTTTGTCATTTTGCCGTTGGCGATCGTCATGGCGGGCATTGCGTTGGCGGCGTTCATCTTTGCGACACGTCGCGGCCAGTACGACGATCTCGACTCGCCGCAGTGGAGAATGCTTTTTTCCGAGGGTGAAAACCCTCCTCGACGTTAGCCGATTGCCAAAGATTTGTTCATTCGAATCGAATAAAAGCGACGCACACTACTTTCCTCGCGAAACCGGCCCTATGATGTAGGGCCCACGGAGGAGAGGCAGATGTATTACGTCGAGATCGACATTCAGCAGTTGTACACTCGTCTTTGCAATTCCCTGGCCGCACACGCGGTGGACCTGGAAAGCTGGTTGATGCGTCGTGGTTTCGTTCAGACCAGCGAAGGTTTCTTCGGGTCTGCCGAGGCGATGAACTGCCTCAGCTGCAGCGAAATCCTCTTCAGCGAATGGCGGCACCCGTACCACGCGTCGCCCGACGACGTCGCCGGCATGCGTGGCCGACTCGCGATTTAATGGGGCATCCCAAGTCGTCAGCCGCTGGCGTGTGCGATTCGCTTGAGCATTTCGGTCAGCGCGTCCGGTACACGCGACACGGCCACCGACAGCGATAACAGGCAAATCAGCACGCCCAGCGGCGCTTTGACCTGCGGTCCAAGCGACTGCACGCCGTCCATCAAAGACAGGCGGCTGAGCAGCGCGATCGCGACATCGGTCACTACGCTCAACAGCAGCACCGGCGCGCTGATCTGCACCGCCAACACCAGCAAACGTCCGAAGAACGTCAACAGGTCGCTTGCCGCCAGCGTGCCGTGGAATGTGTCTGGCACGGTCGTCAGCGGCAGAAACTGCAGGCTGTCGACAAGCGCCTGCAGCAGCAGTTGATACCCGCCCGCGGAGAGAAACAGCACGAGCGCGAGCAGCTTGTAGAAGGCCGCCATGGCGGACGTTTGTTCGCCGCCGGTCGGGTCGAGTGCTTCGTCTGAGGTCACGCCGCGGAACTGATCGACCAACGCGCCCGCCATGGCGAAGGCGTCGAAGACGAGCGTCACGGTGACTGCCATCGTCACGCCGATGACGATCTCTTTCACCGCCAGGCCCACGAGCGTTAAGGATGACGGCAAGACGGCCGGCGCGGTCTGCAGTGCGAGTGTCGCGGAGAGAATGAATGCGAGTGCGACGCGAAACCGCTTCGGCACGACGGCCCCGCCGAAAGCGGGCGAGAACAGCACGATCGGCCCGACGCGCAGCAACACGAGCACGCCTGTCCACGCGTACGCGGTGAGCGCGGCGTCACTGCCCACCGATCGCCCCGATCCAAGCGGCAGAGAAATCGAACAACTGCTTCAACATCCACGGCCCGGCGATCAGCAGGGCGGCCGCGACCGCGGCGATTTTCGGAACCGCCGACACCGTGCTGTCCTGCAACTGCGTCGCCGACTGAATCGCACTGACGATGAGCCCGACCACCAGTGCGGCCAGCACCGGCACCGCGCTGAGAATCAGCACCAGCATCAGCCCGTTTTGTGCGAGGTTGAGCAATGTGTCGACGTTCATGCGTAGTTCAGCACCAGGCCTTGGAAGACCAGCCGCCAGCCGTCGATGGCGACGAACATCAACAGCTTCAACGGCAGGGCGATCGTGATCGGCGACATCGACGGCATGCCCATCGCCAGCAGGATATTGCCGACGACTAAATCGATCACGAGAAACGGCACAAAGAGGATGAAGCCGATCTGAAACGCCGTCGTTAATTCCGTCAGCATGAAGGCCGGCGCGAGGATGACCAGGTCATGGATACCGCGTGCGACGGCCGGCGGAAATTGCGAGTTCAGCGCCGCCTCATCCGGCCCGCCGAGCCGGGCCTGCAGGCCGGTGAATAAGTCGCGGTTCGCGGCGGTGGAATGCTTTTCCAGGAACGCCCGTAATTGCGGCTCGAACGCATCCGCGGCGGCGGTGAGTTGGTCTTGTAGCGTCGGCTCGGTGGTGCCGACCTTCGACGGCGGCGTGTACGCCTGCCAGCCGCGCAGGGCGATCGGCGCCATGATGTGAATCGTCAGCACAATCGCCAGGCCGGTGATGACGCTGTTGGGCGGCACGTTTTGCGTGCCCAGCGCCTGCCGCAGAATTCCGCCGACGATGACGAGCTTGGCGAAACTCGTCACCATCGTCAGCAGGAACGGCAGTACCGCCACGAGGGCGAGCACCAGCAGCCAAGACCCGACCGACGGTGCGGCGAGTGAGCCGAGCGGTGTCGCGGCGGGCAGGGTGGTTTGGGCGAGCAGGGCGGTCATGCGGCCGGCCCGCCGTTCGATGGCGACCGAGTCGATGCGGCTGCGGCGGTGTCGAGGTCGGCGGCGTTCAGCGGTGCGCCGGCGAGGTAGGTGACGCGGTCGCCGCTGGTGGCCAGCAGCATCGGTTTGCCGGCGATTTTGACGAGGTGCAATCGCTTGCCGGGCTCGAGTTGGCGGACTTCGACGACGTCAATCAGCCCGCCGCCTTTGCTCGGCCCGCGCGACCGCAGCCACCGCGGGAGCACGGCGGGAAGCGCCAACAGCACGACGATAAAAACGCCGAGCGTCACGAGCATCCGCACCAATTGTTCGCCGAAATCCGGCAAACCGGCCGGGCCGGTGGTGGCGATCGCGACGAGAGAGAGCGGGACGACAATCACGGCCGGCCTCCGTCGGTTTTGCCCAGCAGCCGCACCGCCAGTTCGCCGTCGATGCGGACGAGTTCGCCTTGCCAGAATTCACCGTCGCGCTCGACGACGACATCGGCGGCCGTGCGGGCGAAGTCGATGCGCTGCCCGATGGTCAGCGGAGCTTCGATCGATAGTTTCATCGGCGTGGCCAGCCGGACGGCTGCGTGATCAGCCGGTTCAGATAGCGCGGCCTGGGCGATGTCGGTGAACTCGACGGTCAGCAGTGTCGGCGAATCAATCACGGCCCGTGCACGCCCGAGGCGCCGGCCGTTCTGGGTCTGCACGGCGAGCGGCCGGTCGAGCAGCGACGACAGCGCCAGCGTGACGGCGTCGCCGGGTTCGAGGTGTTGCCACTCGGCATCGGATAACGGCACCGTGGCGAGCTCAACGAATGCTTCAGCCGAGGCTGAGCCGTCGGCGTCGGGCGTGAATGCGGGGCTTGGCAGGGATTCGACAGCGATCGCCGGCAGTTCGACCCGCAACCGCCCCGCGATGCCGCCGACCGCGACCACGAACGCCAGCGCGGCCGCCGATTCATTCGTGGCGACGCCGTCAAAGTCGATCGCCGTCAGGGCGGGCGTGTCGCTCGGCGAATGCGGGCCGAGGGCGTGCAGGAGCTTGGTCGAGAGGAAATCGATCAACCCCTGCTCGACGTCGGTCAGCATGCCGGCACCGAGCGGCAGGCTCATGGCGGCGTGCACGGCGTGCGAGAACGCCCGCAGCAGCCGCTCATCCGCCAGTACCACGGCCACCTCGTTTTCGCCGATCGCCAAACGCCATCGCCCTGCGGGAGAAATCTCATGTGTCGTCGCCGGCGAAATACGAACCGTCGTCTTCCACTCGCGGGCGATGAGCACGCCGCAGAGCCGTGCCCAGGCGAGCACGCCGTCGGCGAGTGAAGGTGAGATTGTTTCGGCGGCGGCGGGCATGGCGACGCGGCGTTAGACGGCCGTTTCCTCCGCGGTGATGCGGCCCAGCGGCTTGCCACGGTAGTCGCCGGCGAATTCCATCGGCGAGACGACGAACGCGTCGGGCTCGACGCGTTCCACCGCCAGCCGCACCAGACGGCGCGTGCGGGGATTGGTCATCAGCACCAGCTTGTGCCCGGCCGTCTTCGCCTGGGCGGCGGCCGTGCGCAACTGTTTGACGAACGCCGAATGTTCCGGCTCGGGCAGCACCACGGCTTCGCCGCCGGGCAGTTTCTGGTAGCTGTCGACGGCCAGGCGCTCGAGGTCGCTGTCGATGTCCCAGTAGCGGATGGTCTGCGTCGCGTCCGCCAGTTGCCGCGAGATGTGATGCTTCAAATCCGCCCGCACGGCTTCGATCACGGCGGGCAAGTCGTCGGCGTTTTTCGTCTGCGTCACCAGCGTGCCAAGAATCTGCCGAAGGTCGCGAATGCTGACCTGCTCACGCACGAGCGACCGCAGAATGTCGACCAGTTGCGGCACCGTGAACGGCGGCAACGCGGCGGCGATGAGGTCGCGGTGCGTCTGCCGAAGCGAATCGAGCAGATTGCTGACTTCCTGAACGCCCAGGAAATCGGCGGCGTGGCGCGAGAGTGCGGACTGAATCGTCGAGCGAATCTGTTGGGGCAAGTCCGGCGAAGGTTCGACAATGCCGCGTGCGACGCAGCGGCCGAAGACGAGCACTTCGTAGCCGCTCGGCGGCGATTGGGCGTCCAGCGGATTGAAGACGCGGACCGGCGGCAGCGATACGCCGGTGCGGCCGGCGACGTCGGACCGCACGCCGTCTAGGGAACTTACGAAGTCATTGAAGGCGTCGTCCGAAAAAGCCGCCAGCGCTTCGAGGCCGATGGAGATGGCGATCGGTTCGACGGGGCCGGCGACGGCGGTGGCGGTTTGGGCGGGCCCGGCCGCCGCGTCGCGCTTCGTCTGCCGGTATTGCACCGCCGCCGCCGCGCCGAGCACGCCGGCCAACACCAAAAACGGC
Organism: Tepidisphaeraceae bacterium; assembly: GCA_049840775.1. Classification (GTDB taxonomy): domain Bacteria; phylum Planctomycetota; class Phycisphaerae; order Tepidisphaerales; family Tepidisphaeraceae; genus RYN-431. The sequence goes on along the minus strand of JASGJJ010000001.1, from coordinate 378,608 downwards.
CACCACGGCAGGCCTGTCGGGCCGGAGAGGGCGGCGAGGATCAGCAGCAGAATTGCCGCCATCGCCACCGCCTTCGGCTGGCCGAAGAGTTGTTCGACGATGTCGCCGGCGGCGTGGGTCTGTTCGCCCTCGCCGCGGCTGGCGACACGCGTGACGACGAGGGCGGCCGAAACGCTGATCAGGAGCGACGGGATTTGTGTCACCAGCCCGTCGCCGATGGTCAGCACCGAGTAGGTCCGCGCCGCATCGCCGGCCGCCATGCCTTGCTGCGTGATGCCCACCAGTAAGCCGCCGATGATGTTCACCAGCGAAATGCAGATGCCCGCGATGGCGTCGCCTTTGACGAATTTCATCGCGCCTTCCATCGCGCCGTAGAGCTTGTTTTCCCGCTCCAGGGCGAAGCGCTTGGCGCGGGCCTGTTCGTGCGTGAGGGCACCGGCGCGGACGTCAGCGTCGATGCTCATCTGCCGGCCGGGCATCGCGTCGAGGGTGAAGCGTGCGCTCACCTCGGCCACGCGTTCGGCACCTTTGGTGATGACAATGAACTGCACCAGCACCAGCACGACGAACACCACGCCGCCGACGACGAAATTGCCTTGCACCACCACATTACCGAACGCATTAATGATGTGGCCGGCGTTGGCTTCGAGGAGGATCAGCTTCGTCGTCGCGATATTCAGTGCGAGGCGGAACAGGGTCGTCAGCAGCACGATCGTCGGAAAGCTCGGCAGGCGGCCGGCGTCGGGCACGTAGAGGGCGACCAGCAACACCAGCACGCTGACGCTGATATTGGTGGCGATCAGTGCGTCCATCACGCCGGGCGGCACGCGGACGATCATCGCCGCCAGCATCGCGATCACGCCGGCCGCCAGCAGCACGTCGCTATGACGGGCCAGCAGGCTGCGAGGTTGGATAGGGATCGAATGTTCCATGTGTCCCGGCGACGAACGCGGGCCGACTCTAAACAGGATCGCGGGGGCGATCAAAATTTCACCGGCCCGCAACAATTACCCCGGGCGAACGATGATCAGGCATGTGTCAGGTCGACTGCGGTGCCGTTTTCGACCGATTCGCTTCGAATAACGCGGCGGCGACGGCGGCGTACAGGTCGGGCGTGACGGCGGCTTCCGGAGGGGAGTTCGCCAGCGCCAGGGCCAACGCCGCGTCCCGCCGCACCGGAATCCCGGCCGAATCGGCGGCGGCGAGAATCCGCCGGCCGAGTTCGGCGCGGCCTGAGGCGACGACGCGGGGGGCGTCGTCCGCCGGCGGGGCGTACCGAACCGCCGCCGCCGCCGAGTCGCCGAGAATCAGCACGGTCGCCCCGCGAACGGCGTCGAGCGTGCGGGCGAGCGAAACGTCGTCCTGCGACCGCCGTTGCGCCGAGCGGACGAGCGGGTCGCCGGTGTCGTCTTTGGCTTCTCGCTTGAGTTCCCGGGCCGACATCCGGTGCCGGGCGAAAAATCGCTGGCGTTGGACGATGAAGTCGATCGCGCCGAACACCACGAACGCCACCACGCAGACCTGCAGCAAGGCCAGCACGATCGCCCGCAGGCCGGCGATCAAAAACGGCAGTTCCGCCGTCGGGCTTGCGAGCACGAAGTTCAGGTTCGAACGGACGACCAGGAACGCGATGGCGGCGACGGCCAGCACTTTGGCGGCGGTTTTGAGCAGTTCGACGGCGATTTTTCCGGGCGAAAACTGTCCGGCGAGGTTCGTGGCGGCGTTGAGCCGGTCTGCCCGCGGTTTCAATCGGCCGAACGCGGCGAGGGGGCCGACTTGCAGGTAACCGCCCGCCATCGCCGCGGCGAACAGCGCCGCCAGCAGCCACGCCATGGGACGAAGAACCGCCGTCACGAACGCTATCGACGTGTCGGTGTTTCCGGTGGCGGCGGCCGAGAAAACCGCGGCCGCGTGGCGGCCGATGACGCCCGCCAGGTCGTCTACGCCGAGCCCGAACAGCAACACCGCGGCGGCCAGCACGGCGGCGGCGGTGAGGTCGCGCGATGTCGCCACCTCGCCGCGTCGCCGGAGTTCGGCCAGGCGGCGGCGGGAGGGCGGGTGCGGCTTGTCACCGGCGTCGGACAAAGGCGGCGTCTCCTTGCAGCGCGACTTTACGAGACGCCGTCGTTGGCGGTCAAAATCGTTGACGCGTGGCGATGGCCGCTCATAATTCCCGTTCGCAATCCGCATCAGTCGTAAAAGGGAAAAGGGCGAGGACCATGATTCAGACGAAACCCCGGACGTTCCACAGCAAACGCATTCTCTCCGCACTGGCCGCCGCCGGGCTGGTGTCGGCGGGACTCGGCTGCAAGTCGACGAACGAACTTAACACCATGCCCGCCGCCCAGGCCTGGGAAGAAATGCGGAACAACGAGACCAAAGACCAGTTCGGCAGCGCGCTGACCAGCCAGGTGCTCGGCCGCGACATTTCCGGCTTCCGCGAGAGCAAGGTCAAAGAAGCCGACGCCGCCGCCGAATCCGCCATGGCCAGCGACCTGCCGAAAATGGCGATCGACCAAATGGTCGACGACGTCGCCAGGTTCTTCGTCGTCGAGTTGCCCAAGATCAGCGAAGTCGAAAAAAGCGACACGCAATACATCCTCGGCTTCGGCGATTTCGTCAGCTTTCCGCCCGGCCCGAGCGTGCAGGTGGCCAAACAGGAACTGGTCGGCAAGCTCTTTCAGAACAAGGCCGTCACCAACGCCTACTTCGTCATGACCACCGACGAAGCCGACGCCGATAAGGCCCTGGCGAAAATCGCCGGCAAAGACCTCAGCGGCTTCCGCGACCCGCTCCAGCGCGACATCGACCCCACCAAGGCGAAAACCTACGACCCGAAATTCGTCTACTTCATCCAAGGCAAGCTCATCAGCACCAACGACAAGGTCAACCACAGCATCACCCTCACAATGCAGATGGACCTGATCAAGCCGCTCACCCGCCAGAACGTGAAGACGCAGACATTCAAACGCACTTACATGTGGCACCCGACGCGCGGCGTGTGGGAACTGCAGCCGAACGCGTAAAACCCTCGCAACGCGACGCCGCTTTGTGCGATAACTGTTGTCATGCGACGGCACTATTCCGTAACCCTCGCGGCCGCCGTGGCGATCGGCTTGATCGGTCACGCGCCGGCGTTCGCGCAAAAAAAGCCGCCCGCCGGCAGTGACGAACCGCCGGCGACGGGGAAAAAGCGCCGCCGTCCGAGCCGCTGAAATTCGAGCCGAGCAAAGAGCTGACCGAGCAGTTCGTCGCCGCCTGTGAGGCCGACAATTCGCCGAAAGTGCTACTGATGATCGGCCAGGCGGCCGCGCCGACGAACCACGCCGGCGACGTCGGCGGGGCGGCCACCACGTCGCCCGCGGCCGTCGGGGAAGACTTCGTCCAGGCGGACAGCAGCGGCATCACCGACATGCTCGCCGGCGCGCTCGGCAAATATCTGCAGGACGGCTTCGGCGATTTCGTCGACCCCAGCGCCATCGCCGTCCGCGACCGACAGGAAATCCTCAACAAAGTCGGCCGGGATGACCGGGAAGGCATCAACGCGCTGAAGCAAAAACTCAACGCCGACCTCGTCATCTACATCCGCTTCCAGCCGCTCGCCCCCGAAGACCGGCCGACGCACGGCGAAAAGTATCGCTGCGTCGCCGAGCTGAAACACCTCCGCCGCGGCACAAAGCGCGTTGTCGCCAGCTTCGACTGGGACGGCCCGATCGACGCCCGCAACGCCAAGCGGTACGGCGGCGCTCGCCGAAGAGTTCATGACGCAGTACGTCGCCATGACCAAGCGGGCCGCCCGCGGGCAGGAGATCGCCGTGCGGCTGGAGAAACTCCCGGCTGGCACGAAGGCGTCGCAGATCAAGGCGTGGCTGAAGATCGAAGGCGCGGTCGGCGTGCCGAAGCTCGGCGACGTCGTCGCTGACGCCGACGACCTGCTCAACGCCGAGGCGACCCTCGTCGCCAAGCTCGACGCCGCCGAGGTGGTCGACGCCGTCATCGCTGCTGCGAAAGAGGACGGCGTTTCGCTCCGCCGCGTGATGAGTTCCCCGAACCGCATCACGCTGACCGCCGACCATGCCGCCGCAAAAAACAATGCCGCCGGCCTTTGGTTCCGCATGACCGACCCGGAGGACAAAACCGGCAGTCGCGAACAGATTCTCACCAAGCTCAAAAATGAGCCGCAGACGATGGCGGTCGTCGTGAACTGGGTGCTCGACCCGAAACAGGCCGCCGCCGACCGCGCGCAGTTCGTCATCAACGGCCAGGCGCTGTTTTACACCGCGGCATGGTCCGCGCCCGCGGTCAGCATCACCACCAGCGAGCCGCGTGCGGACAAAGCGGTCGGCACGGGCACGGTGAGTCTGGACAAGCTCGGCAGCGAGCTGAATCGCCAGCTGGACGCGGCCGGCATCCGGCTGAAAGACTTCGCCGCCGTCGAAGCCGCCTTCAAAGCGGACGCCGAAAAGAACAAAGCCGTCGCCGGGCCCGACGAAGTGACCAAGCTGCTCGCCGGCACGGCGAAGGTCGACAAAATCCTGCTCGCCGAGGTGCGCCTCGCCGGCGACGCCGAACTGAAAGACGCCGCCGCCGCGTCGATCGCCTGTCGCATTTACGACGTCGCCACCGGCGATTATGTCGCCTCGGCGACGTGGGACGGCGACGGTTCGATCTCGCGCGACGAAACCCAAACCATCGGCCGAAATTTCTTCCGGGAGGCGCGGCCGGGCGAGATCGCGGCACGCAAACTCGTCGGCGAGATGTTCGCCCAATGGGCCCGCAAATCACTCTCGGCCACGTTCGAAGTAAGGAATGCGAAGACCTTCGACGAAGTCAAAGCGTTCGCGGCCGCGGTCGACAGCATTGAGGGCGTTACGGTGCAGCAGACGCGGTTCGATCATGCGATCGGTTCGTTCGTGGTCGTCATGGAAAACGGCAAGCTGGAGACGCTGAAAAACGCCGTGACCACGCGGGCCGCGGAGTATCCCGGCGTGCGGAAGGGGAAGATCGTGGAAGTGGTTTCCGGGCGAATGGTTTGGGCGTTCGAGTGACGCATTCTGGACGCCACGGCGGAAGCCGTGGATTTGAATTCGAAGAAATCCACGGCTTCCGCCGTGGCGTTAGTTGAACTGAAAATGCAGTGGTGTGCGGGTGCGACATGGCTAACGAACCGAATCACAAACCGTCCAGCGCCAGCGCCGAAACCGTGCCGCCGCCGGTGGGGGGTGGCGACGACAAAACGGTGCAGACGAACGCGGGCGGCACCGGTTCGCGCGTCGCCGAGGCCGTGTTTGCCGGCGGGCCGGGCGGGGTGCTGGATCACTATGAACTCCAGCAACTCATCGGCCGCGGCGGGATGGGCGTGGTTTACCTCGCCCGCGACACGGCCACGGGACAGACCGTCGCGCTCAAACAGATTTCGCCGATGTATCTCGGCAGCGAAAAAGCACGCAATCGGTTTTACAAGGAAGCCGAAAACATGCGACGGGTGGCGCACGCGAACATCCTGCCCGTGCTCGACATCGGCCGGCGTGCGGACGCGCCCTACTACGTCATGCCTTACATCGCCGGCGGGAGCGTCGCGCGGTTCGTGGAGGGCAATAAAGCGTTGCGTGAAAGCGAAGCCCTGGCGATCGCCGTGCAGGTGGCCGAGGCGTTGAAGTTCGCGCACGACGTCGGCGTGATCCACCGCGACATCAAGCCAGAAAACGTGCTGGTAAACGGGCAGGGCGTGGCGTTCGTGGCCGACTTCGGGCTGGTCAAAAGTCTGTTCGAAAACGAAACCGTGCCGGAGGGCGAAGCGCGGTTCACCATCGGCACGGCGCGGTACATGGCCCCGGAGATCGCCGAAGGGAAAGCCGGCGACACGCGGGCCGACATTTACGCCTTCGGCGCGATGCTCTACGAACTCGCCAGCGGCTTTGCGCCGTTCGATGATCGCGACGACGTCAGCGGCACGCAGCAGATCATCCGCCGCCTGCTCACCGAAGCGCCGACACCGGTGCAGCAGCTCAATCCGCTCATCAGCGACGGGCTGAAGCACGTGATCGAACGGGCCATGGCGCGACAGCTTTGCGACCGGTACGCGCACATGAAATATGTCGTGGAAGACCTGGCCGCGATCGTGCGCGGGGCGACGCCGGGAAGTGCCCCGGCGACGCCGGGCGCGACTGAGGCCGTCACGGCGGCGGCGACGTTGCTGCCGAGGGCGGGGAGAGCGTCGACGCGGTCGCGACTGTCGCTGGCGACCGTCGGCGTGTTGGCGGTCGTGGGGGCGGCGGCGGCGTACGTGGCGATGACCGCGAACGCCGACCGGCACGCCGCCAAGGCGAGCACACAACCGCAGCCGGCGGGAGAAACGCACGCCACGCCCGTCGTCTCAATCCCGACAACCAAGCCGGCCGCCGGGGTGTCGCCGGTGACGCCGCCGGTTTCGGCGAAGTCCAACGACGCGGCGATTCTCTCGGCCGTGATCAGCGGCAAGGAATCGGAGGCGATCGATCTGCTGATGGACGCCCGCTACGCCTCGCCCGTCGCCTGGCCGACCTCCGCGGAAGGCGTGCCGTTGCTGCATTTAGCCGCCCGGCACGGCCGCGTGCGGGTGGTGGAGTTTCTGGTGAAAGAGCGTGGCGGCGACATCAATGCCGTGCACGAATTTTCACGGAAGACGCCGCTGGACGAAGTCGATGCCGCCGTTCATCCGGATGCAGTGATGGCGCTGCGGAAGCTCGAGGCGAAGACTTATTCGGAACTTCGGGATCGATAAAACAAAGACAGGGCCACTGAAGTGGCCCTGCCGGGGGTGGTTTTGATGGTTGTTTGGGTTAGATGAGTTTTTCGGCGATCTGGACGGCGTTGGTGGCGGCACCTTTGCGGATCTGGTCGCCGGCGACGAACAGCTCAATGCCCCGGCCGTCGGTGCGGCTGATGTCCTGGCGGATGCGGCCGACGAGCACGAGGTCTTGGCCGCTGGCTTCCAGCGGCATGGGGAAGTGGTTTTCCTCGATCCGGTCGACCAGTCGCACGCCCGGCGCGGTGCTGAGAATCTGCCGCACTTCGTCCGGCGTGATCGGGTTCGTGAACTCGATATTGATGCTCTCGCAGTGTGCCCGCGGGATCGGAACGCGCACGCAGGTGGCGGCTACCATGATCGAGGTGTCGCCGAAGATTTTGCGGGTTTCCTTCACCATCTTCATTTCCTCTTCGTTGTAGCCTTCCGGCCCGATGGCGGTGTTGTGGCTGAAGAGGTTATTGACGATCTGGTGGGGGAATTTTTCCTTCTTGATCGGCTCGCCCTTGGCGTGCTGCTTCATCTGCTCGTCGAGCTCATACAAGCCCCACGCGCCGCGCCGCTGACGGCCTGGTAGGTGCTGACGATCAGCCGCTTGACCGGGTTCTTCTGGTGCAGCGGGAAGACCGGCACGTTCATGATGATCGTGCTGCAGTTCGGGTTGGCGATGATGCCCTTGTGCGTGTGGATGGCGTCGGGGTTCACTTCGGGGACGACGAGCGGCACGCCGTCGGTCATGCGGAACGCGGATGAGTTATCGACGACCACGGCACCGGCTTTGACGGCGCTGGGGGCGTATTCCTTCGTGGTGCTGCCGCCGGCGGAAAAGAGGGCGATCTGCACGTCTTTGAAGCTGTCGTGCGTCAGTTCTTCGATGACGTATTCGCGGCCTTTGAACGTCGCCGTTTTGCCCGCGCTGCGGGCGCTGGCCAGCAGTTTGAGGTTCTTGATGGGAAAGTTCCGCTCGGCCAGGATGCCCAGGAATTCCTGGCCCACGGCCCCGGTGGCGCCTACGACGGCAACGTTCACAGCCATGACACACGCTCCCTAAAACGCAAAAGGCAACAGACTTCGATGACTTCCCAACGACGATCGCCAACCACAACAAGTAACACACCGGGGGCCGGCGGGTTACTTGGTCGTGGTTTTCGTCGTCGTTTTCGTCATGGCGTCTGTTGCCGGGTCGGAAAAGTTGGACCGCCATTATGCACGCCGGGCACACGGAAACAAGAGCAAAGGGATTTTCCGCATGAATCGCCCCGTTGAGCGTCGGCCGTGGTAGTCTTGGCGACCGTATGAACCCGTGCGGTTCATCTCCGGCCCGGCGAGCAGTCGGGTCACCCGACAGACATTTTGAGGCGAACACGGATGTTCGAACGTCGCTTACAAATCCTGCTGGCCGTCCTGGCGGTCTTTTGCGTGGCGCTGGTCGTGCGGGCCGTGTCGCTGCAGGCGGTGGGGCATTCGTATTGGGCGAACGAGTCAGAAAAAGGCGCAGATCGACGAGGAAGAACTCCCGACCACCCGCGGCCGCCTGCTTGACGTGAAGGGGCGTGAACTGGCGATCGACCAGCCGTGCATCGACGCCTGCGTGCATTACGAGGCCGTCGCGTTCATGCGGCCGTTGAGGTCGTTGCGGCAGACGGCGTGGGAACGGCTGCTCAAGGCAGACGCCGGCGTCGCGGCACTGTCCGAAGACGACCAGCGCCGCCGTCTCGATGCAGAAGTCAGCAAGGTCATCGGCGAAACCTCGCCCGCCACCCTCAAGTGGCTGCGCACCAAGGCCCGCCAACGCGTGCGGCGGCAGGTCGAAACCTACGACGACAAGCCGCTTGCCGAAAAATGGCGGCTCCTCAACGCCGGCGTGATCGATGTCATCAGCGACATCGAAACCATGTGGCACGAACTCGCCCGGCTCACGAAGCAGACCGACGAGCAGATGGACGACCAGCGTCGGCAGATCGTCCGCCGCGTCGAAACCCGCCGCCGACTCGTCTGGTACGCCAAGTACAACAACGCCAGCAAAGACCGTGACGAGCCCGGCTGGCTCGAAACCCTGCTCGGCAGCGGCGGGCCGGTCGATCTGGACAAATTCGACGTCCACGTCAGCGAAGAAAGCGAAGCCCACGTTGTCCTGGCGAACATCGACTACGACACGCGCACCACCCTTGCCAAGGCCGGCGATCGGTATCCCGGGCTGGTGCTGCAGGAAGGCGTGATCCGGGTCTACCCGTACAAGTCGGTGGCGTGCCAGACCATCGGGCATGTCGCGAACGTCACCGCCGAGACGATCGCCAAAGACCCCGAACCCAAAGACCCGCTCCGCAAGTACAAGGCCTTCGACCGGTACGGCCAGGAAGGGATGGAAAAGCTCTTCGAACGCGATCTCCGCGGCACACGCGGCGTGGCGGCGACGAACTACGGCAACGGCGGCGAGACGCAGGAACAGCCCGCCGTTCCCGGGAAAGACGTGCAGACCACGCTCGATATCGAACTTCAGGCCGCAGTCGAACAGTCGTTCCGGCACGTGAACTTCGTCCGCCACAGCGAACTGCCCAACGAGCAACTCGACATGCCCGGCGCCGCCGTGCTGATCGACGTGCCGACCGGCGAAGTCCGTGCAATGGTCTCCTGGCCGACCTATGACCTGAATGATTACAACGACATTTTCCCGCAACTGCTGCGTGACCAATGGCGTCGGCCGCTGACGAACCGCGCGACGCAGATGGCGGTCGAGCCGGGCAGTACGGTCAAGCCGATCATCGGCATCAGCGCGATCACCGCCGGCGTCTTCGGGCCGAACGAAACCATCCAGTGCGACGGCTACGTCGTCATCGGCGGCCGCCGTTACACGAGCTTCGGCAAGTGCTGGACGGCGCGGATGTTCAACGGGAAAACGCACCAGCAGGTGCCGTCCGCCGCACCGCACCCGACGGGGTTTCTCACCTTCCCCGAAGCACTGCAACGCTCGTGCAACGTCTTCCACGAAGAACTCGCCTGGCGGCTGGGCATGGGCGGCGTGAGCTTCTGGTTCGACAAATTCGGCCTTGGCAAACCGACGGGCATCGGCCTGCCCGAAGCCAAGGGCGTGCTGCCCGACAGTTACAGCGGCCCGGCGGCGCAGAAGATGGCGGTCACCTGCATGGCGGGCATCGGGGAAAGCCACGTCAACGCCACGCCGATCCAGATGGCGAACGTCGCCGCCACCATCGCCCGCAACGGCATCGCGGTGAAGCCGACGCTGCTCGAGGGCGAACGGAATGATCACGTCGACCTTCACCTGAGCCCGGCCGCCGTCGCCGAGGCGCACGAAGGGGATGTACGCCGTCGTCAACACCGTGGCGGGCACGGGGCGCACGGCGTACATGGACGACCTCGTCGTCGCCGCCAAGACCGGCTCGGCCCAAACCGGGCCGCTGCGCATCAAAGACATCGACGCCAACGGCCAGCCCATCAAAGACGACAAGGGCCGATTCATCTGGAACGAAGTCCCGCTCGGAACGGCAACGAACCCGACGCCCGAAGCGCCCTGGTACCGTGCGATCGGTAAAGATGAAAAGACCCTGCCCGCCCACGGCTGGATGATCGGCTACGCGCCGGCGGACAAGCCGAAGGTCGCGTTCGCCGTCCTCGTCGAATACGGCGGCGGCGGCGGCTCGGCGGCGGGCAGCATCGTCAAAACCATGCTCGAAGCCTGCATCCAACAGGGGTATCTTGCGGGCAAATAGGGTGAAGAGGCGTGAGACGTGAGGTCGGAAATTTCCTCACGCCTCACGTCTCTTCCCCTCCCACCCCTTAATTCTTCCCGACGTCCGTCACCACTTTGTGGACGAATCGCAGCTTCTCCACGGCCGGGCCGCTGAGGACGAACGGGTACGCGTCGCCGATGCCCAGGCTGCGGTTCAGACTGTTCATCACGTACGTGAGCGGGCCCCAGGCGGCCATCATTTCTTTGAACGAGGCGTCGTCTTTGACCGGGTCGGGGATCGACTTCACCGCCGGCTCGCCGCGGCGGTCGGGCCGGATCTGAATGCCCAGCTCCGACGCGTTTTCCAGCGTGTCGACGATGTGCAGGTAGTGCGCCCAGGTCTCGGCCCAGTCTTCCCAGGCGTGCATGGTGGCGTATTCGCTGATGTACTGCGTCTGCCAGTCGGGCGGCGAGCCTTCGTTGTAGTGTTTCTGCAGGGCGGCACCGTAGTCGACCTGGTCGTCGCCGAAGAGTTTTCGGAAGGCTTCCAGACGTTTTGGGTCGGGCTTGATGAGCACGTCCCAGTAATAGTGCCCGACCTCATGCCGAAAGTGGCCGAGCAACGTGCGGAACGGTTCGTGCATGGCGAGGCGACGCTTTTCGCGCTCGGCGTCGTCGGCTTCGGCGAGGGCGAGCGTGATGACGCCGTTGGCGTGGCCGGTCATTACCTTCGGCGCGTTCGGGTCGGCGGGGTCGGCCAGGATGTCGAAGATCAGCCCGTTCTCCGGGTCGACGTGCTTATTCTCGTGCGGCAGGCCGAGGTAGAAGAGCGTGTACAGCAGGCGCTTCTTGGCGACCTCCATCTTGTACCAGAGCTGCCGCGCATTCGGGGCGGAGAGGTCGGGAATCGTCCGCGTGAGCCGGCAGGCCTCGCAGAGCGTGTTCGGGTCGTCGGCCGCAATCGCCCAGTTGCAGACCTGGTGCTTGGTGTAGTTCTCGCAGAGTTTGTATTTCTTCCCCGCCGCTTCGGGAACCGGGCTGGTCCACGTCCCGTCGCCGACCGGGTCGAGCGAGGTGACTTCGACCAGATCCTCGATACAGGCGAGTGTTCGCTGGCAGGTTACGCAAACGGTGGATTCGAAAAAAATAAGTTGGCCGCAGTGGTCGCAGTTGAAGCGTCGCATAGTCCCTCGACGTGGTGCGGGGGACTGTAGGCACGCAGGACGCGGGCCGGCATGAAATCTTGTTTCCCGGCGGATTCGGTCGGGAAACGAAACGGTCCGGGTGGCACGTGTTGGTGGGAAACGCGTACCTCGACCCGGACCGCCTTGGCCGCACGTCGGGCGGCCAAGGGAAGTATCGGCACATTTTGTCGCAGCCGCGAGCCCGACTTTTTTCTGAGGGTGAAAATAACCCAAGCCCGGGACCGGACTAAGGGAAAACAGCCGCCTGTCGGAGTCGAACCGACAACCGCCGCTTTACAAAAGCGGTGCTCTGCCAATTGAGCTAAGGCGGCGCCGAAGCGTCGGGCGAACAGTGTACCACCGATGGACGTCGGGGCCAGTGTTTCGGCGCGTTTCACGGGCCGGGACGCGGTTACGGCTTGTCGGGCTGGGCTTCGGCGAGCAGGGCGTCGAACTTGGTTTTGTCCTTGACCCATTCGACGTGCCCGTCCCAGAAGGCGACGCTTTTCCCGTCCTTCCAGTCGCCGGCCTCATAGATCGCCAGGCGGGTGGAGGGGTTTTTGACGCTTTGAACCTTTCCTTCGGTGGCGGGCACGTAGACGTAGCCTTGCTTGGCGAGGTCGGGGCGTTGGGGGTTGGTGAGGATCGCGTCGGGAACGCCGGTTTTTGAGCCGAGGTACTCCCCTAGGCCGGTGAGGTCGTTGGGGACGGCGCCGCGGTTTTCGTTGCTGTACATGATGCACGCGAGCATGAGCTGACGCATGTTCGACATCGACTTCACGCGTTCGGCCGACGCCCGGGCATTCATGACTGCCGGCACGGCCGCCTTGGCGACGGTTTCGAAGTCCGCCTGTTTGAGTTCCCACGTGACGGCCGACTCGTCCTTCTTGGGCGGCAGCGACTTGGCGAGGTCGACCATCGACTGCACGGTTTTGTCTTTCCGGTCACGACGCAGAAACTCGACGATCTGGTCGGCGACGGTCGGGGCGGTGGTGTTGGCGGTGACGCTCAGGCTCGGGCCCGCCGCCGCGGAGAGGCGGGCCTTGTATTGCTGAACGCCTTGGATGAACAGGTCGTGGGCTTCCTGCTCTTCCGGGGCGACGCGGTTCTGCTGCGCGATGGCGTTGGCGATGTCGGCTTTGATGGCGTCGGGGACGGCGACCGCCGCGGTGGCGATGCTGCCGTCGAGTGCGCCGACGGCATCAAGCAGTTCCGGCCGGTCCGCCGCCTGCATCCCCGCCAGCACGCCGCGCGGCAGGTTCGGCGAGAAGACCATCAGCCCGCCTTTTTCGCCGTCCCGCATCCCCGTCGGCGCGAAGGCGCGACGAACGGCTTCAGGGTCGGCGGGCTTGGCGACGGCGACCAGCAGGATCGGCGTCTTCTGAAAGGTGTCCTGGAAGTTCACCACGAGCGCCACTTCCCCCACGCCGGCGCGGGTCAGCCCGTCGACGCCCGGCTGGGCGACCATCGCCGCCCCCGCGATGCCCTGACGCGCCTGGTTGATTGCGTCATCCGGCAGGCCGGCCTTTTGCAAGAGGGCGATCACCCAGTCACCGGCGGCTCGTATTTTCAGCTGGGAGGGGTCAATCCGGGCGACAACAAATGTCCGGTCAGTTACCAGCGGCGTGACATTCAGGACATCAGCGGCGCGGGCGGTGGCGGCGAGCCCGAGCACGCCGAAGACGGCGGCGCGAAAGAGGTGGTTCATACCCGAAACATATCCGACGGGCCGACCGATCTCTCGGGAAAAGCGCCAAACCGTTCCCCGGCAAGGCTCACTTCAGTGGGCCTGTTATTCAGTCGGGCTGTTCGGAACAGGCCCACTGAAGTGGGCCGTGCCGGGGACAAAACGGGCCCGGCCGACGCGGTGGCGTCGGCCGGGCGGGGTGGTCATTTTAGCGGGCGGGGCGTTACACGATCTCGAGGATCTTGAACTCCATTGTGCCACGGGGGGCTTTGACTTTGATGGTCGCGCCGACCTGCTGTTTCATGAGGGCTTCGCCCATGGGGCTGCTGGCGCTGACGGGGAGGACGTCGGAATTGGCGTCCGGCGGGACGGCTTCGCCGACGATGCGGACGAGCTGCTCGCTGTCGTCGTCGAGGTCCAGCAATTTTACCGTGTGACCCAGATAGACCATGCCTTCGGGGACGTCGTCATTGCTGACGACGGCGACATTGCGGAGCTTGGCTTCGAGTTCGGCGAGTTCGCGCTCGAGGTTGCGGTTTTCTTCCTTGGCGAAGTGGTACTCGGCGTTTTCCGACAGGTCGCCCAGCGCCGCCGCCTTGCGGATGCGCTCCTGCGCATTGATCTTGGCGACGTACATCTCTTCGCGCTTCTTTTCCAGTTGCGCCTTCTCCTCGGCACTGACAATCTGCATGGCGACGCTCCAGTGTGGCCGTTAAAAACGAATCACCGCGAAGGCGCGGTGACGGGAAAAGCAATGACGTAGTGTAACAGGCCAGGCGAATGGTGCAATGGAAAAGAGTGGGCAGTGGGCAGGTGGCAGTGGGCAGGAAAAAGCCGGTGACAATTTGTCCGTTCATTCTGCCCACCGCCCACTGGCCACTGCCCACTGTCGCCGCTAGACTATGAAGCCTTTTAATCGGAGCGAGAGATGGCTTTTCGTTGCGTGGTGCTGACCCCGGAAACTCAAGTCCTTGAAGCCACCGCCAATCAGGTGGTGATCCCCGCACACGACGGCCTGATGGGCATCCTCACCGGCCGCGCGCCGCTGCTGGTGAAGCTCGGCAAAGGCCCGCTCACCGTCGACGGCACGGACGGCAAACAGCAGGTCTACCAGATCGAAGGCGGCGTCGCCCAGATGAAAGACGACGTCCTCACCGTCATGACCACCAAAGCCGACGCACCGGCCGCGGTGTAAATAAGTCTCGATTGAGATTGAATTTATAAAACGAACCCGCCGCGATTCGCTTCGCGGCGGGTTCGTTTTGTGGGTCCCCATGGCGTAGCCGCGAGCTTGCTCGCGCTTTTCGTGTAAGGCGCGAGCAAGCTCGCGGTTACGCGGTTTTAGAATTCCAGATTGATGCTCGCCCCGCCCCAGAGTTCGCTGGTGGCGGCCGGGTCGTTGCTCATGCCGTCGGTGTAGAACAGGTAGCCACGCAGGCTGAAATCGCCGAAGCGGCTGGGGATGTCGAAGAGTTTGCTGATCGAATACTGCCCGATGAGGCCGAGCTGGTAGTGCTGGAAGCCGTCGACGCGGTCGCCGTCGGTGGCGGCGGTGGTGAAAAACCCGGGGATGTCCGCAGTATCGCCGAGGTACGCCCGGTAGCCGCTGACGTACGCCACGCTCGCCACGCCGGTCAGGGTGATGCCGAGTTCGTCGATCGGCACGCGGTACTTCACGCCGGCCTCTAAATAGAAGCCGTCATATTTGTCAAAGTCATACGCGGCCAGGAGATACGGCGTGGGGATCGGCTCGCCGTGGTAGAGCGTTTTTTCATCAAAGGCGACCCGGAAGAAGACTTCATTCGTCTGGAGTTCTTCGCGGTCCGGGTAGAGGTAAGCGGTGTAACCTGCAGAAAAAACCAGTGGCTTGATCGGCCAATCGAAGCCGGCCTGCGGGCGGATTTCCTCAAAGCTGTTCACCGGGTCGCTGTCGGCGGCATTGGTGAAGACGCTGACGTACGGGTGCGGGAGCTTGCCGAGGTCGAAACTGAGCTTGGCGTCGACCTGGAAGTTGGGGTTGTCCTCGCGGCCGGGGATCTGGAAGAACTCCACGCCGCGATAAACGTAGTCCGTAAAATAAGATACGCCCAAGCCGAAGTGGACTTGGCCCGCGCCGTCGACGGCGTCGGCGGAGGGGAGGTCGGGCAGCGCGTAGACGCTTTCGGGGACTTGCTGGGCGACGGCGACGGCGGAACAGACGATCGCGAGCAGGGCGGACAAACCACGCTTCATCCGCGGAACGATACCGCGATTTGTTTGCCGACGCACCGCGGAGTCGACTCTGAATTCGCTCCGCAATAAACTCAGCGACCGAGCGTTTAGCCTATGACGACCCGTGCGACGGACGCCTCGTTGACGTTCTTCCGACCTGACAGCCTCGCGGCCGCCGACGACTCGACGGATGCCGCGTTGGTCGCCCGGTTGCGCAAGGGCGACACGCTTGCCGCCGAAGTGCTGGTGGTGCGGTATCACCGACCGCTGATGGGCTACCTGCGCCGATTGGGGGGCCAGGCCGCCGTCGCGGAGGAACTGCACCAGCAGACCTGGCTGAGCGTGTTGCAGCACGTGTCGCGGTTCGACGAACGGGCGGGGGCGTCGTTCAAGGCGTGGTTGTTCAGGATCGCCACGAACAAGGCGAATGACCTCTGGCGGCGTCGCAAGCACGAGCCGGCGGGGGACTTCGCGCTCGACAGCGCCGCCGCCCCCGACGCCCCGGGCCGAATGGAGGCGGCCGAGCAGGCAGACAAACTTCGCGCCGCCGTCGCCAAATTGCCCGAAGCGCAACGGCAAGTGGTGGTGCTGCGTTACTACGGCGGGCTGAAGTTCGTCGAGATCGCCGAAACCCTCGGCTGCCCGCTCAACACCGCGCTCGGCCGAATGCACAAAGCACTCATCAAGCTGCGGACGCTGATGGAAGAGGAATCAGGAGCCAGGAAACAGGAGACCGGAGAATCGCCGTCGCTCGCCGATGCTTTTCACCCGGCCCCGAGCCCCAACCCCCAATCCCTATGAAAGCGACCTTGCCCGACAACCTCACCGACGACGAACTGGCGTTGCTGCGTCTGGCCGGCGAATTGCCCGCGGGGGCCGAAGCGCCGCCGGCGTCAGCCGACCTCGCCGACGCGTTCGCGCGGCTGGACGCGCCGCTGCGTCGCGACGCCGAGCGACTGTCACTGCCGCCCGCCATGGTCGCGGCGCGGCGTGTCGTCGGCGCCATGGCCGGGGCGGTCGAAGTGCCGCCCGAGCCGAAGAAGTCGTTCAAAATTCGCGTCCCGACCTGGGCGGTTTACCCGGCGGCGGCGGCAGCGCTGCTGGTGTTCGGCATGCTCGGCTGGTGGTACACCGTCCACGACGAGTACGCCCAGTCCGCCGCCGTCTATCAAGACGACGGCGGCCCGACCGTTCTGATGTTTCCCGGCAACCCGGAAATCCAGCCGACCGACCAGAACGCCACCGACGAACAGATCAACCGGCAGTTCGATTCGATCATTCTGCCCGAACGCTCCAACGGCGGCGAAGTGGAACGCCAGTACGCGCAGTTGAAGTTCCTTGAGGAAACCATGCAATGAAAAGGCCCACGCGCTCGCCCGGAACGACGTTCCTCGTCCTCGCCGCCGCCGGCGTGATGGCCGGCCTGACCTTGGCGGAGGAGCCGACCACCGTGCCGGCGGTTTACGAGACGAAAGTCCCCGCGCCCAAGCCCGCCGCGTCGACCGACCGTGCGCAGCACGTGCCGACCACCCGTCCGACGCCGTTCGGCAATCGGGTGGTGCGCCTGAGCGACCTGGGCCTGGCGGGCTCGGACTGGCCACGCCTGCCCGTCGATCAACAGCCCAATCAGGACGAATGGCAGGTGGTCGTCGAGTTCGCCAAGGAAAACTTCCCCAACCGCTTCAAACTCTTCGAAGAACTCCAGGCCAGCCGTGGCGAAGATAATCAGCTCGTCCAGACCCTTCGCAGCCGATTCTTCGGCCGATACCGGTTACTGATGCGCATTCAAGACCGCATGCGCGACCTTTACGACTCGGCGATCAAACAGGGCAAGCTTGAAGACGAAGCCTGGGGTGCGGTGATGGCGTACCGCAAGAAGCGCAACGACCCCAAGCTCGACGCCGCCATGCGGGAAAAAGTCAGCGCCCTGGTGAAAAACCTGCTCGAAGAACGCAGCGACCGCCTCAAGCGGCTGCAGGACGCTATCACCGAAGAGCAAAAACAGCTCGAAGCCGATCAGGGCAACGTCGATGAGTTGGTCGACCGGCAGATTCGCGTGCTCAGCGGCGACGACCCGAACTTCGGCCGCGACGGCCGCGGTGCGGGCGGCGGGTGGGGCGCGTGGGGCGGCGCGGGCACGCCGGGCCCGGCCGGCCCGGGACAGAATTGGGGCCGCGGACCGGGCGGTCCTGGCGGACGCGAGGGCCGCGATTTCCGTGACGGCCAGCGCCCGCCGCCCCAGCCGTCGACCCGACCCCGCGGCGATTAATGCAAGCAGCCTCTCGCCACAGCGACCTGGAGGGCGTCACTCCGTGACGCCGTATCGCTGAATGAAGAAGCGTCACGGAGTGACGCCCTCCAATCGCGGTTTCCGCTAGACGAAGGCGTCCGATACGCAAAATCACTTCCGAAACACAAAAACAGAATCGCCGCGAGGGGAGGAGGAGTCACTCGCGGCGATTCGCTTTTTTCAGACCGTTCGTGTCGGCGATGCGGCGATCAGTACGTCACGTGCGTGGCGTCTTCGATCGTCTGAATCACCTGGCGGACGTTGAACGGCTTTTTCAGGTACCCGTCAAACCCGCTGCCGACGAGGGCGGCCAGTTCCTGCTCGCTGAGCTTGCCGCTCATTGCGATGACTTTCGTTAATTGCAGGTCAGGGTTCGATTTGACGACGCGGGCGACTTCGCGGCCGTCGATGTCTTTGAGGTGCATGTCCAGCAGAATCACGTGCGGGCGGCTCTTTTCCGCGGTGATACCCGCCATGAAGCCGCTCTTGGCGACTTCGACTTCGTATTTGGCTTCGCCTTCGAGGATGCGTTCGAGGACTTCGACGATGTCCTGTTCGTCGTCGACGATCATGACGCGGGTGGCGCCGGTCATCAGCCCGTTCAGCGGCATGCCGTGCTGCTTCATGAACTTGATGAGCTGGGCGAGGGGAATGCGGCGGTCTTTGCTGCCGGGGATGCGGTAGCCCGTCAGCGTGCCCGAGTCGAACCACTTGCTCACAGTTCGGGGGGCGACGTTGCAGATCTTGGCGACTTCGCCGGTCGTGAGTACGTCTTTCATTTTGGTGGCCGTCATGGACATATTCGCTTCATTTCTCCCGCAGCGGACATGCCGCCGACACTTGATGTATCGACGGTCTGGCGTGTCGCTTTAGTTCCGAATGGGGAATTTATGTCGGCAACCGCCGCGATAACGTCCGAAATGCCGCTGTTATCGGCCTCAGGCCAGTAATGGCGGCGATGTAAGGCGGGAAACCCCGGCGGCGACATTTCGAGTAACGCATCGCGGGCGACCGGGGCGATAGTTATTTCACGGGGAGAGGACCACGCGATGCCGAATGCCGTTCGATTCGAAACGCTGGAAAACCGTCGACTGATGACCGCCACCATCAGTCCCGGCACACAACAAGCCATGACCGATGTCGGCCCGGGTTACACCGGTGAAAAAACCGGCACGATCGGCCTGGCGAAGCTCACCCTCGACACTGACGGCACACTGACCGTCTACGGCACGTCATCGGGCGAACGGTTCCACCCCGTCATCAGCAAAAATACGCTCTCGTTCGAAGTCACCCGCTATTTCGCCACGGGTGCTTATCCGAAGCTCGGCACGGTGATCTACGACGCACTGCCTGCTGAGGGGACCATTCTTTATGACTCCGCCGGCGATACCGTGGTGATGCCGATCACGCCGCAAAGCGACCTCTATCGCGTCAGCCTCGCCGATGTGAAAAAAGTCGTCGTCTTCGCCGGCGACGGGGCGGACGTCGTCGACCTGAGCAACCTCGATATTCCCGCCGAAGTCCACGGCGGGGCGGGCGGCGACACAATCACCGGTGGCCTGCGTGACGATTCGCTCTACGGCGAGGCCGGCGAAGACCAGATCAGCGATAATAAAGGCAACGACCTCCTCGACGGCGGCCGCGGCAGCGACCGGTTGATCGCCAAGAAAGGCGCCAACACCCTCAAAGGCGGCGCGGGCGGCGATCAACTCTTTTCCTATTCGCCGGAAAACCTGATCGACGGGGGCAGCGAAGACGACACCGCCGTGCTGCAGGCCGCCCCGGATGAAATCGACTCGATCGAAACCTTCGACCCGAACCGGTCGACCCTCATGCCGACCGCCGAATCGACCACCGCCCTCGCCGGCCGCGTGACGCTGCGTCGCGACGGCGACTCGCTCGACCTCGACGCCATCATCACCGTCAGCAGCGGCGGCTGGGCAATCGACTGGGACCTGGTCAAAAACAGCCGCGGCGAAGTGAGTGTCAACGCCACGACGTACGCGCCGCTCGGCGGGGCGACGCAGGCGCTGACGCCGCATACGACGAGCTTCGAACTCGATCAGCCACTCAGCCAGCGGTCGGTCAAGGTGTCGCTGACGGTCAACGGCAACGCATTCGCGTCGGGCAAAACGCTCGTCTCCAAATCGTTCGGCAGTCGTGATTACGTCGGCGGCGAGGCGGCGTACGCGTACGAACTCGTCCCGGCGAATGAATCGTTGCGCGCCGCCGACGAACTTCTGTAAGCCGGCAGTTGATTCGGTTTTCTGATTTCGTCATTCTGTCGCCATGCACGTCCTGTACGTTCACCAGAATTACCCGGCCCAGTTCGGGCATATCGCCAACCATCTGGTGAAGCACAAAGGCTGGAAGTGCAGCTTCGTCAGCAATACGCCGCCGGGACTTTCCAACGGCATTGAGAAGATCAAGTACGACCTCCGCGGCGGGGCGACCAAGCAGAACCACTTCTGCACCCGAACCTTCGAAAACACCGTCTGGCACTGCCAGGGCGTCTACGACGCGCTCAAAGCCCGCCCCGATGTGAAGCCCGACCTCATCGTTGGCCACAGCGGGTTCGGCAGCACGCTGTTCCTGCGGGAGCTGTACCCCGACGTTCCGGTGGTGAATTTCTTCGAGTACTACTACCGCACGCACGACGCCGACAGTGACATGGATTTCCGCCGTGACCTCGGCTGGCAGACTGAAGACATTAAATACCTCCGCAGCCGCTGCCGGAATGCGATGATCCTGCTCGATCTGCAGAACTGCCAGGTCGGCTACACGCCGACGCAGTTCCAGAAGAGCCGTTTCCCGAGCGAATACGACGGCAAAATCCGAACGATTTTCGACGGCATCGATCGCGGGCTGTACCACGGCTTTAACGAAGTGCTTCGGCCGGCGCTGGGCGTGCGGGGGCCGCGGAAACTCTGCGGCGTGGACATTCCCGACGGCACGAAAGTGCTGACCTATGTCAGCCGCGGTTTCGAGTCGATGCGCGGCTTCGACATCTTCATGAAGGCCGCCAAACTCATCACCCAGCGCATGCCCGACGTGCAAATCCTCGTCGTCGGCACCGACCGTGTGGCGTACGGCGGCGACGAAAACCACACCGACGGCAAAACGTTCAAGCAGTGGGTGCTGGAGCAGAACGAGTACGATTTAGACCGCATCAAATTCGTCGGCCGCATCCCGCCGGACGAACTCTCGCGACTGCTGGCCGCCACCGATCTGCACGTTTACCTCACCGTGCCGTTCGTGCTGAGCTGGAGCATGATGGACGCGATGAGCTGCGGCGCCGTCGTGCTCGCCAGTGACACCGCGCCGGTGCGGGAGATGATCACCCACGGCCAGAACGGCCTGCTGGCGAACTTCTTCGATCCCAACGATTTTGCCGACAAAGCCTGCGCCGCCCTGAATGACATCGCCGGCCATCGCGCGTTGGGTCGGGCGGCGGAGCAGTTTATCGCCGAGCGTTACAGCCTCGATGCGGTGTTGCCGGCGATGATGAATTTGTACGAGGAAGCGCTGCAGACCCAGGCCGGCCGCGAGCCGCCGCGGCAGCAGAATCTGCTCGCCCCCGCGCCGCTGACGCCGACGCAGCAGCGTTCGCCGTTCAGCACCCGCCCGGCCGCCCAGAGCCGCCCCGATGTCGTCACCGGCACGGCCCCGCCCCGCGGCTGGAGCCCGTTCCGCGGGTGATGATTTTTCCCTCTCCCCTTGAGGAAGGGGGAACCAGAAACGCCCTGCCCGCGATATTCCTAAAACGAAGTCGGCGACGCCCCCCAAAGCAAAGGGCGTCGCCGGGCGGAGGAGTGCGGAAGTTCCTCGCCGAAGTTGTGAATCGGATTAGAACTGCAGTGGGGTTTGCCGGTTCCAGTCGCCGTAGTAGATCATGAATTTCTGCAACTCTGATCCTGTTGACGGGTTTTGTTTGTTGACGACTTTAAGCAGTCGCACGGTTCCGTCGGTGAAGAGTACGTTTGCCTTTCCGAAGTGGCAGACGCCACCACGTGGGATCGGGGTAAGCGTGGTGAGATTCGCGAGGGTTTGGAAGCGGTCGTCATTGCTATCAACGACGGGGGCTGCATCGAGCGCGATCACCACATTTTGGGGCAGGCGGTCTCGTTTCTTAAAGAACGCCCAGGTTTTATAAGAATCGTAGGTCGCTTGGGGATTGGTGACGCGATCCATGTTTTCGCCGCGGAAGTCACCCAAACTGCCGTTCCAAGTGTAGCTGGCGTAGAAGGCGAGATTGAGCGGGTTGTTCGTCTTTCGGTCATTCCCCGGGCAGGTGATCATTTTGTTGATCCGGGCGAGCGCCTCGGTTTGGCCGGCGCTGGTGCCTTGGCGGCGATAGAAGCCCATCGTCGGCCCGATGACTTCATACCCCCACCAATTGTAAGCCTGTGCGCTGCCGGTTCCGGCCGTCGAGGGCAGCATGTAATTACGATGCTGTTGTGCGTAGAGAAGCGTCAGATTGAAAATCTGCCGCAGGTTCGAGGCACACGAAACCTGCTGTGCCTGAGCCCTCGCTTTGCTTAGCGACGGGATCAGAATCGAGATCAGCAGCGCAATGATCCCGATCACCACGAGCAATTCTACGAGTGTAAAACCACGCAACCCGGTTCGTACAGCTTTCATGATGTCCTCCGCACACCGGCCGGCCGCCCGGTGAGATGGTGGGCGAGGCCGGCTGAGTTGTTGTGCTTGTCCTACAAACGCCAATCCGCAGACATGTTCCGACCCGCATAAATTATCACCCGTTTCAACCCCTCGGAATGCCGAACTGTTACTGGTTTCAACCTTCTGTTTAAGTTTTTGCGTCGTATGGCATACTGCCGCAGCGGCGACGCTGTGGGCCGCCAGGCGTATGGAAATTGCAGATGTGCCTTTGGGCGCATCCTGGCGGTTTGTCGCATTAAGGATTTCGATGAGTGCCGATCCGCTGCCCATCAAACGCGTCGCCCTGATAGTCGAGACGACGATCGCCCCGCGTCGGCTGATGCTGACGGGCGTCGCCCGGTACATGCAGGAGCACCGTCCCTGGGCGGTCTACCTCAAGCCAGAGGCCGTCGAGAAGTCGATCCAGAACTGGCTGGAAACCTGGACGGGCGACGGCATCATCGCGGCGCTCAACGACTTAGCCGCCGACGCCATCCTCAACGTCGGCGTGCCGGTGGTGGACGTCGCCGGCTTCGTCCGCCGCCCGGGCGTGCCGCTGGTGCGGACCAACGACATTTCGGTCGGCCGGCTCGGGGCGGAGCATTTGATGGAACGCGGGTTTCAGCAGTTCGGGTTCTGCGCGTACACCGATCAGTTCTGGTCCGTCCGCCGGCGGGAAGGGTTCGAGGCGGCGCTGGCGGAAAAAGGGCTCGCGTGCCATCGCTACGAGATGCCCCGCCCGACGGCGGGCAGCGGCGGGCCGGCGTTTTACGAGCAGCAGCAGCGGAGCCTGGCGGACTGGCTCGCCGGGTTGCCCAAGCCGGTCGGCATCATGGCGACGAACGACGTCTTCGGGCAGCAGGTGCTCGAGGCGTGCCAGCGGCTGCGGATCAGCGTGCCGGAAGTGGTGGCCGTCGTCGGCGCGGATGACGACGAGCCCATCTGCCGCATCGCCATGCCGCCGCTCTCCAGCGTCATCATTAACGACCACCAGCGAGGCTTCGAGGCGGCGGCGGTTTTAGACCGCATGATGGACGGCCACCCGCCGCCGGAAGGGCCCGTCTACGTCGAGCCGGCCGGCGTCCGCGCCCGCGCCAGCACCGACATTCTCGCCATCGACGACGACATCGTCGCCAGTGCCCTGCGCATTCTTCGCCAGCGTGCGTGTGACGGCATCGGCGTGGACGATTTGGTCCGGCAGGTGCACGTCAGCCGTAGCGTGCTCGAACGGCGGTTCCGTAAAGCGGTGGGGCGGTCGATCAATGAGGAAATCGTCCGCGTGCGATTGAACCGGGCCGTGGAACTGCTGACCGACACGACGCTGACAATCAAGGCGGTCGCCGACAAGGCCGGCTTCGGCACGCAGATCTACATGAACGCCGTCTTTAAAACCAAGCTCGGCCGCACGCCGGGGAGTTACCGTAACGCGCAGGGAAAATGACGGGGCCTGATGTAGGGGCGAGGCCTGCCTCGCCCGAACCCCGGCGGTTGGCTCGCGGGCGAGGCAGGCCTCGCCCCTACAGGAAGACTACGCTACCTCTTTGCCGCGCTATACCGTTGCGTGTACTTCCAGAGCGCGGACCCGATGGCAACGGCGGCGATGATGATGCCCGCCGCCAGGACGCGTTCCGGGCCGTCGTAGTCGCCCCGCGCCAGACCGACGGCGGCCATGACGGCCAGGAACGCCAGTGGCACGCCGAGGATCAGCCACATGCCGAGCACGGCGATAAAACCGGGGCCGGCGGGATCGGGCAGCGGGGTTTCGTCGAAGGATGAGTCCTCCGAATCGTCCATGTCGGTGTAAACCGGGTCTTCGTCGAGCGAGTCGTCGTCCCGGCTCTGCCAAGTCGCCATGCGGGGATGATACCGTGGCGGCGTGGCAACAGGGGCGATTTCCGCTACCATGCGGGGCTTATGCCGACCATCACCGTCGACGGTAAAAAGATCGAAGCCAAACCCGGGCAGATGATCCTCCAGGCCTGTAACGAAGCGGGCATGGACGTGCCGCAGTATTGCTACCACCCCGGCCTGTCGGTCGTCGCCAGCTGCCGCATTTGCCTGGCGGAAATCGAGGGCGGCCCGCCCAAGCTCGTGCCGACCTGTCAGACGCCCGTCCGCGACGGCATGGTCGTCCACATGGCCAATTCGTCCAAGGCGACCGCCAACCAGAAGCAGGTCATGGAATACCTGCTCGTGAATCACCCGCTCGATTGCCCGGTGTGCGACCAGGCCGGCGAATGCTACCTGCAGGACTATTCCTACAAGTTCGGCCGGAGTGAATCGCGGTTCGAGGAAGACAAATACAAGAAGCCGAAGAAAGACATCGGCCTGAACGTGCTGCTGTACAACGACCGCTGCATCATGTGCACGCGGTGCGTCCGCTTCACGCGCGAAGTGGCCGGCACTTCGGAGTTGTTCGTCGACGGCCGGGGCAGCAAGGAAGAGATCGAAATCTTCCCCGGCCAGCCGCTGAACAACCCGCTGAGCGGCAACGTCGTCGACCTCTGCCCGGTCGGCGCGCTGCTCGACAAAGACTTCCTCTTCAAACAGCGCGTCTGGTTCCTCAAAGGCGCGCCCAGCATCAGCCCCGTCGACGCCGGCGGCGAGAACATCTACGTCCACTACAACGCCACCGAAGGCAAGGTTTACCGCCTCAAGCCGCGCTACAACGCGGAAGTGAACACGTGGTGGATCAGCGACGACACGCGGTACAGCTACAAAGTGGTGGCCGCGGACAATCGGCTGTTCGGTGCGATGAAAAGCCAGTACGGCGCCAAGTCGAGGCCGGCTATTACGAGGCGATCGGCATCGCCGACACCGAGCTGAAAAAGGCCCACACCGAAAACGGCGACGGCAGTTTGTTCGCCGTGCTGTCGCCGATGCTCGCCAGTGAAGAGGCGTATTTGCTGGGCAAGTACATTCGGAGCATCGACCCGCAGGCCGTGCTGGTGCTCGGCCCCGTGCCGACCGCGCCGGCCGACCAGGTCTTCAACCACTACATCAGCAAGAAAGAAACCTTCCGCATCCAGGCGGAAAAAGTGCCGAACCGCCGGGGCATTGAGCGCGTGATCGCCAAGCTCGGCGGCCCGACGATGCCGTGGGACGAGTTCGCCGCCGCCAAAGCTCCGGCCGCCCTCAAGGCCGGCTGGGTGACGGCCGGCTATCACAGCGACTGGCTCGGCGGCAACATCCCGGCGGTGCTGAAAAAAGGCTTCCGCGTCGTGCAGGATTTGCTCGCCACGAGCCTGGCCCAAAGCGCCGACGTCCTGTTGCCGAGTGCGGTGTGGGTGGAAAAAGAGGGCTCGTGGGAGAACTGGCAGAACAAGATCCAGGCCTTCACCGCCGCCTTCCCGCCGCGGCAGGGGGCAATGGTCGAAGGCGCGGTCTACGCCAAACTCCTCGGCCTCGGTTCGTACGACCCGGCCGTCGTCCGGCAGGAACTCGGCGACGAATTCGCCGCCGTCGAAGTGCCCACGAGCGTCGAAATGAACGAGCCGGCGCCGGAGTTCTTGGAAATCTAAGAAGAAGTGACGAATGACGATTGTCGAATGACGAATGAGAAATGCAGGCCGAACTGTCTTTCAATCGTCATTCGCCAATCGTCACTCGTCATTCCGGCCGCCAAGTCGCTAAACAGCCCGGCGCTTCAGTCACCGACACGGACAGCAACTTCGCCGGCGGCACGATCTTGAGCGCCTGCCCGATCGTCTGGCAGACGATCTCCGCACTCGGGTTTCGGCCGGCGAACAGCGGCGTGTCGTTCAGGTGCGACGTGTTCAGCGGGCCGACGATGGCGTCGAGCTGTTTTTCGAGGTCGTGGAAGTCGATGACGAACCCGTCCGCGTCCAACTCCGCCGCCCCGACCGTCACCACGCACGTCCAGTTGTGCCCGTGCAACGGCTCCAGCGTACCGTTGCCGAGCCGGACCTGGTGGGACGCACAAAAAACACGCGTAACGGAGATTTCGAACATGCCGGCAGTGTAAGTCTGGTTCCCTCTCCCGTGTACTCACAGGAGAGGGTTAGGGTGAGGGCGTTTTCATGGAGCGGCCGAATTCTAGAAAACTTCTCCCCTTCGCCAAAGAAATGCGGCAAGCCCCCAGCGATGCCGAACGCATGCTCTGGTATCGCCTGCGGAGTCGCCAGTTAGGCGGCCTGAAGTTCCGCCGGCAAGTGCCCATCGGACCGTTCATTGCGGACTTTGCGTGTGACGAATGTAAGTTGATTGTCGAAATTGACGGCCTGCAGCACGATGACAGGATTGATTATGACGCGAATCGAACGGCAACATTGGGTGAACTGGGCTGGCGCGTGGTCCGTTTCTATGCCGGCGATGTGGTGAAAGACATCGACTCGGTTTTGATGACTATTCTCAACTTACGCTCGCCCTCACCCTAACCCTCTCCCGTGCGTACACGGGAGAGGGGGACCAGAAAGCCGCTCATATGCCGCGTTACACGCCTGACGAAGCCAAGTTCACCGAACTCGCCGAAACCCACGACATCGTGCCGGTCTACCGGCAGTTGCTCGCCGATCACCTGACGCCGGTGTCGGCGTTCGAGTTGCTCAGCCGCGACGAGCCGAACGCCTTCCTCCTCGAAAGCGTCGTCGGCGGCGTCAACGTCGGGCGGTACAGCTTCATCGCCACCCGGCCGGCGTTCACGTACACCGTGACGCCCTCGGCCACGCCCGGCGAGGCGAAGGTCGTGCACCAGTATCACCTCGGCGGCGCCGATGAACCGCTCCCGCCGACCGTCCGCACGACGACGGACCCGCTCAAAGATTTGTTCTACCTCGGCAGTGCGCACGGCATCGGGCGGTTCGCCCGCGTCGCCGGCCTGCCCGATTTCACCGGCGGCCTCGTCGGCTACGCCGGCTACGACTCGGCCCGCTACTACGAGCCGGACAAACTCAACGGCACGCCCGCCGACGACCGCCATTTGCCCGACGTCTGCTTCGGCCTGTACCGCGAGCTGGTCATTTTCGATCACGTCGACAAAACCGTTCGCGTGGTCGCCAATGCGGATGTGGGGCTTGGGGCTTGGGGCTTGGGGCTTGGTGAAAAGCAAACACCGGCCGCCTTCCCGTCTTCCCCAAGCCCCAAGCCCCAAGCCCCAAGCCCGGCCGACGCCTACGCCGACGCCTGCCGGCGGGTCGACGCCATCATCGAACGGCTCAAGCAGACGCCCAAAAACAGCCTCGGCGAAGTCGACCCGGCCAAGCCGTTGACGATGCCGTTCACGCCGAACCAAACCAAAGAGCAATACGAAGCGGCCGTGCTCAAGGGCATCGAATACATCAAGGCCGGCGACATCTTCCAGTTCGTGCCCTCGATGCGATTGCGTGCCGAATCCAAGGCCGACCCGTTCGATGTCTATCGCGTGCTGCGGCTGATCAACCCGTCGCCGTACATGTTCTATCTCAAAACGCCCGACTGCACGCTCATCGGCAGCAGTCCGGAAGTGCTGTGCAGTGTCCACGACGGGAAAGTGACGACGCGTCCCCTGGCCGGCACGCGGCGGCGCGGGGCGACCGACGCCGAGGACAAAGCGCTGGAAGAAGAACTCCTCGCCGACCCGAAAGAGCGGGCCGAGCACATCATGCTGGTGGATTTGCACCGCAACGACATCGGCCGCGTCTGCGAGATCGGCAGCGTGAAAGTCGACGAGTGCATGGTCGTCGAACGCTACAGCCACGTCATGCATATCAGCAGCAATGTCGTCGGCCAACTGGCGAAGGACAAAACGCCGTTCGACGCGCTGCGCGTCAGCCTGCCGGTCGGCACGGTCAGCGGTGCGCCGAAGATTCGCGCCATGCAGATCATCGACGAAGTCGAGCCGACCAAACGCGGCCCGTATGGCGGGGCGGTCGGCTACTTCGACTTCGCCGGCAATACCGACACCTGCATCGCGCTCCGCACGATCGTCTACCGCAAAACCGGCGACACCGGCGTCTACGACGTGCAGGCCGGCGCCGGCGTGGTGGCCGACAGCGTGCCCGCCAGCGAGTACCAGGAGTCGCTCAACAAGGCGATGGCGCTGCTCAAGAGCGTGCAACTGGCGACCGAAGGGCTCTGACGCGGCGCGACATCGTCGCCATGTTTGTAGCAAACATAATTCAAAACTGTCAGCACATGTTGAATAGGGTATAGTTAGGGGATGGCATCGCGATCGGCCGGAGGCCGGGCGACAGTTTCGCAGCAGACGCCGGTTCGTCTGGATGACGCTCGCCGGCAACTGGCCGAGTACGTCCGCGGGCTCGATCCGAATCACGCCACGCGAACCGGGCCGAGCGTCCGCGCCGACGGGCCTGCCGGTGCGATGCTGCGGCCGGGCGACCAGTCTGATACTGGCCCGGCGGTTGATATCCTCGCTCTCGGCACTGAAGTGCCGCAGCGCATGACGGGCGATCGCTCGCCGTCTGTGCGGCCGTCTCGTTCCGGCGGCCATTCTTCCTCGAATCGCGACATCTCCGAAACACCGCCCGCCGCCGTTCATAGCGCGGTGCAACAGCGAGGCGGGGCAGGCGTGTCGCGTGAGACGCGTGCCGGTCTTCTCGATAACAGTGCTTGCCTCTCGACCCGCCGCGCGAACCGTTCGACCGTCGCGGCAGCGTCGGGTCTGGAGACGCCGGCATCGGACCTGACCTACGCCGTCGGTTTAACGACCGACGACCCGGATGCCGCCATGGGATCGCCGACCACAGTCCCCGCCCCGGTGCCCGCCGCCGTCGCCGTGTTGGGTCTGCCGCCCCGGCTGGCGCAAACGCTCGCCGGCCTGCTCGCCGGTTTGAGCGAAAAGCAGGTCGCGCGGGACTTGTCGCTGAGCCCGCACACGGTCCACACCTACGTGAAGCAACTGCATAAACGGCTGGGTGTTGCTTCGCGGGGCGAACTGCTTGCCCGCTTCATTCGCTCTGTCTGAATACCCTGTTCAGGGGGTTTTGATGGGAGATGCGGCGAATACCCTGAATAAGGGCTCACCTTTTTAGGTCATTTGATTGCCAGAGGTGGTTTTCTCACCTTACGTTCATGACATTGTTGGACACGTCTGGTCTACGAGCACCCACTTTCACGGACACGCGTTGGTTGCTCAATGCGGTCGGTGGGATTTACGAGGAGTCGGCCGATCGTCGACTCGGTGCGGTGCTGCACGCCTTTTTCGGGCTCGCCGAGCTTCAGGCGGGGGCGGTGGAAGTGACGGTGAATCACCGCACGGCACGGCTGTTGAGTGACGGCCTGGTTCCGCCGTCGGGAATGACGTCCCGGGTGTCTCGCCCCCTGAGCGAGCGGCCGCGGGCGGGGGATCGGGCCCGCCGACTTCGTGAAGAACGGCAGCGGCAGGCGATGCGGGCGGCCGGGGAGGCGGAGGCTTCGCCGGACGCGGCCGAGCCGCTCGGCGTCGACACCGCGGCAGATCCGGCCGTCGATCCTGCAGCGGGGACGCACGGGCGTGTCGTACGCCGCCAGATCCGCCCGGGCGGCCCGTCAGTCCTCGTCGCCCTTGAGGGTGTGCCCGAAATCCATCTCGAGCCGCCCACCGAAGCCAGCAGGGGGCTGGCTTCGGTCCGGTCGGTCTATAAGGACAAGGGTGTCACGTCGACCTTACTCGGCTGGCGGCCCGCACCGCTGGGGCAGCGCGAGGTGACGCTGCTTCGGCTGTTCCACCCGGCGATCGCCTGGGCGATCCAGCCCGTCCGCCCGGCGCCCGGCGGCGTCACCGGGGCCGTGCTCGACCTGCTGTTGACCGGCCTGCCCGAAAAAGAGATCGCCGTGCGCCTGAATCGCAGCACCCACACGATCCACGCCCACGTCAAGCGGGTCTACCGTCACTACGGCGTCCGCAGCCGCTCGGAGCTGATCGTCAGCCATTTCCGCCACCGCGAAGACAAGTGATCGCGGCCGGCGGTGCTGGGCGGTTCGGCCCGATCGCCGTTGGCGCGTAGACTCTGGGCATGTCGCTGAACCACGAGCTCGAAAAACTCTTCAAAACCGCCGCCGCCGTCATGGAAATCCGCGGCGAGGCGGTCTTCAAGGCGATCGCCTTCAGCAAGGTCGCCCGGCTGCTGGGCGATAGCACGATCGACCTGAAGAAGGCCGTCGAAGACGGCACGGTCGGCGATATCGACGGCGTCGGGAAATCCAGCCAGAAGATCATCGAAGAGTACGTCCGCACCGGCCGGAGCACCGACATCGACGAACTCGTCGCCAGCATCCCCACCGGCCTCATCCCGCTGATGGACGTGCCCGGCCTGGGGCCGAAGACCATCAAGCTGCTCTGGAAAGAACGGCAGATCACCGGCATGGGGGAACTCGTCGCCGCGATCGACGCCGGCAAACTGGAAGGGCTCGCGGGCATCGGCCCGAAGAAAATCCAGGCGATCAAAGAGGGCATCGAACTGCTCAACAGCAGTAAAGGTCGAGTCGGTTTGGCGGACGCCCGGCCGGTCGCCACGGCGTTTAAAGAAGCGGTGTTGAAACTCCCCGGCGTCACCCAGGCGGAAATCGCCGGCAGCCTGCGGCGGTGGCGCGAAACCATCGGCGACGTCGACATCGTCGCCAGCGTGAACGACAAGACCGACACCGCTGCCGTCACCAAGGCCTTCGCCGAACTGCCCGCCGTCGAAAAAATACTCGGCCAGGGCCCGACCAAGGCGAGTGTGCTGGTCGACGGGCTGCAGATCGACCTCCGCATCGTGCCCGAACTGAACTTCGGTGCGGCCTTGCTCTATTTCACCGGATCGAAAGACCACAACGTCAAAATCCGCGGCCTCGCCCAGGAGAAGGGCCTCACGCTCAACGAATGGGGCCTCTACAACATCGCCGACTACGAGTCGGCCGAGAAAAAATCCGGGCAGGCGCGAAAGCTCAAACCCGTCGCCAGCAAGAGCGAGGCCGATGTCTATCAAGCCCTGGGCCTGGCGTTCGTCGAGCCCGAACTGCGTGAAGACCGCGGCGAGGTGGACCTGGCGAAGGCAAAAAAGCTGCCCGAGTTGATCACCGTCGCCGACATTCGCGGCGACCTGCACACGCACACGACCGCCAGCGACGGCAGCCACTCCATCGAAGAGATGGCCGAGGCCGCCAAGGCCGCCGGGTATGCCTATCTCGCCATCACCGACCACAGCAAAAGCCAGGTGATCGCCAACGGCCTGACCGCCGAGCGGCTGCTCAAGCACGTCGCCGCGATTCGCAAGGCGGCCGACAAGGTCAAGGGCATCACGCTGCTGGCGGGGTGTGAGGTCGACATTTTAGTCGACGGGCGTTTGGACTTTGAGGAAGCGATTCTGCGCGAACTCGACATCGTGGTGGCGTCGCCGCACGTGTCGCTGAAGCAGGAGACGGACAAAGCGACCGACCGAATCCTCCGCGCCATCGACACGCCGTGCGTGAACATCATCGGCCACCCGACGGGCCGGCTGATCAACAGCCGAGCGGGGCTGCCGCTCGACATCACCAAAGTCATCGACCGCGCCGGCAAGGCGCAGCGTCGCGCTCGAGATCAACAGCGGCTGGCCGCGGCTGGACCTGAACGACGTCAACGCGCGGGCCGCACTGTCGGGCGGCGTGAAGCTGTCGATCAACACCGATGCTCACGACGTCGGCATGCTGTCGGAAAAACCCGTGCTGGGCGTGAGCGTCGCCCAACGCGCCGGCGCGACGGCCGCGGATGTCATCAACACGTTCACGGTGGCGGCGCTGAAGAAGTTCATCGAACTGAAGCGATAAAGAAAAATCGGTGAGTCGGTAAGTCGTTGAGTCGCGAAGAAGCACTGGCTTCCATTCATGCGACTCACCGACTCAACTACACAAAAGAAAAAGGCCGGAAGGGAGCCACCACTTCCGGCCTGCAAAAAAATATCGTTGATAAGAATCTAGCAGGCGAATCAAACGAGTCAACACGATCTTCACTTCTCAACACGCTTGTGACGAAAATTTTTCGCGCGGCGTTCGAATGACGACATCGAAAAGAGTTGAACCGCCAAGACGCCAAGCGCAAGAAGAGAAAGAGAAACGCATCACCTCTCTTTCTCTTCTTGTGCGCTTGGCGTCTTGGCGGTGAGTACTTCACTTCATCAGTTCGTCGAGCAGCGGCGCGATCTGTTGCCACGTCGCGATGTCGCGCTTCGCGTAGATCAGATTCGTCTTCAGCCAGTCGATCGGGTTGCCGATGTCATGGCGTTTGCCGGTGAGCACGACGCCGTGGATCGGGCCGCGCTGCAGTTGGAGTTTGATGGCGTCGGTGAGTTGGATCTCATTCCCTTTGCCGGGCGGCGTGCGCTCGATGCACTCGAAAATATCAGGCGTCAGCACGTACCGTGCGGCGATCGCCAGCTTGCTGGGCGCGGCCTCTTTCTTCGGCTTTTCGACGAGCGTGTCGATGCGAATGGTCTTCGCGTCGAGCATCGTTCCGCCGACAATGCCGTAGCGTTCGACCTTCTCCGGCGCGACTTCTTCCAGGCCGATGACGGTGGTGCCGAATTTGTTGTAGGCGGCGATGAGTTCTTCCGCGGGCGAGGGCGTGCCGCTGAAGATGGTGTCGCCGAGCAGGCAGAGGAACGGGTTTTCACCCACGTGTTGCTTGGCCTGGTAGACGGCGTCGCCGAGGCCGCGCTGTTCGGCCTGGCGGGTGGTGTGCACGCGAAGTTTGTTCGCGATGGCGGCGATCGACGCGACGAGCGCCTCTTTGCCGCCCGCCTTGAGACGCGCTTCGAGTTCCGGATGGCGGTCGAAGTGGTCTTCGACGGCTTTCTTGTCGCGCGAGACGACCATCAGCACGTCAGTGACACCCGCCAACGCGGCCTCTTCGACGACGTACTGCACCGTCGGCTTATCCAGCACGGGCAACATCTCTTTCGGAATCGCCTTGGCGGCAGGCAACATGCGAGTCCCGAAACCGGCGGCGGGGATGATGGCTTTGGTGATCATGATAGGGAGTCAGTTAAACACGAAGAGCACGAAGGACACGAAGAGTTAGACGACGAAACGATCGATCCCGTCGCGGATGAGGATTTTGTTGAAGTTGATGAGAAAGCCGAGGCGGAGTTTGCTGAGTTTGAGATAGGTGGTGAGTTGGCGTTTGAAGATCGGCTCAATGTCTTTGACTGCTTTGACCTCGACAATGATTCGATTTTCGATGAGAAGATCGATTCGAAAGCCGTCGTCAATGCGTTGGCCGCGGTAGTCGATCGGTAGGATCACTTGCCGAGCGACCTGCAAGCCACGCGAGGCGATCTCCCACGCCAGACATTTTTCGTAAGTCGATTCCAGCAGCCCCGGCCCGAGTTCCGAATGCACGACAAAGGCGCAATCCACCACCACTTCAGCCAATTGTTCCAGTTCCGGCTCTAAGGGCGATTGAATCGTCAGCGCCATCTTCGTGTCCTTCGTGATCTTCGTGCTTAAGCTTTTGGCCAAATTTCCGGTCGGATGACGGTGCAGTTGATGGTGCTCATGGCTTCGGTGAGTTCCTGGAGTTGTTTGCCGCTGTGGTAGACGCCGACGATCGCGCCGCCGCTGCCTGCGAATTTGGCGCTGCAACCGATCGCGCGGGCGGTCTCGATCATCCGGTGGTTCTCCGGCGCGACGTTCATGATCGTGCGGCGGAGGTCGTAGTTCTCGTTAGTCACCTTGTGCAACTCGTCCCAGTCGGCGCTGAGCAACGCCTTTTTGCCGCGGTCGGTCAGCTCGCGGTATTTCTGCATCGCGCCGACGACGGTGGGGTCGCCTTTCTCGAAAAGTTGGCGGAGGTTGCGGTGGGTGATGTCGCTGACCTCGGCGCGGTCGGCGTCGTAGGCCACGTACAGTGGCGGGGGCGTGTGGGGCTTGAGCTCTTCATAGTCGCCGTAGCCGCGTTCCATGAGTTTGCGGTCGAAGTCCATGTAGACCATGCCTTCGTAGACCTGGATGACGCGGTCCTGCAGGCCGGCGGTGATGCCGAGTTCGTCTTTTTCGGCACTGAGGACGAGTGTCGGGAAGAGCTGTTTGGGGATTTTGACGCCGTAGAACTCGCTGAGCGCCCGCATGGTCGCCACGATGATGCTGCTGCTGCCAGACAGGCCGACGAGGCGGGGGATGGTGGTGCTGAACTGCAGCGTGAAGTTTTTGTCGTGCAGGTGCCAGCCTTGCTCGCGGGCGAAAGCGTGAAAGCGGACGACGGCGGCTTTCATCAGGCGCTGCCCGCCGTAGTAGCCGTAGAGCTTTTGTTCTTTGAGGAAGTCGGCGACGCTGGCGTACTTGGCGAAGTCTTCGTCGGTGGGGACGATTTCAAAGTTCGGGCTCTCCCACAACTGCACGGTGGCAGCGAAGTTGCGGATGACGAACGAAATCGTCTTCCCGAAATACCCGTCCGACGGATTGCCGACCAGGCCGGCGCGGGCGTACGCGTGTGCGGTGATGATCATGTGCAGAACCGTACATTCGGTCGGGAGGGCGGGCAATGCTTCTTGTTCCCTCTCCCGGTATTCCGGGGGAGGGTGAGGGAGGGGGGCTGCAGTTCAACAAAATGCTCGCCGTCCGATAAGACCCCCTCCCCAACCCTCCCCCGGAGTACCGGGAGAGGGAGCAATGGCTACAATGTCGGCATGCTTCCACGCTTTGACTCTGTGCCGGCGCAATATCTGTTCTACTTCGCCGCGATCATCGCCGGCATTGCCTTGCTGGCGATCGGCTACAAGGTCGGCCGGTGGATCGCCGCCGGCAGTTACCAGCGGGAGCTCGATAGCAGCCGGCGTGACCTGTTCACCACCCAGGCGGGTTTTAAGAAGCTCTACGAAGGCGAAATCCACGCCCTCAAGGCTCAGAGCGAAAAACTCGTCGCCGAGAATGAGTCGCTGACGAAGAAGGTCGAAGAATACCGTC
The DNA here is from genome assembly GCA_049840775.1 of Tepidisphaeraceae bacterium. Classification (GTDB taxonomy): domain Bacteria; phylum Planctomycetota; class Phycisphaerae; order Tepidisphaerales; family Tepidisphaeraceae; genus RYN-431. Next base: position 343,241 of record JASGJJ010000001.1, on the reverse strand, counting down.
GCAAGGCGGCCGGTTTCGGCGGGCTGTTCAACACGGGCGGCAAAAAGTCCGACGCGATGTACGCCTTACTGCTCGAGAACGAAGCCCTCGAAGAAGCCCTGCACAAGCAGAACACCAAGCTCACCACCGAGCGGACCGACGCCGTGCAGGAAAGCCTCCGCAACATCGGCTACCGCCGCGTGCTGATGGGGCAGTTGCTCAACGACAACCGCATCAAGGATTACGTCCGAGAGATCCTCGAAGACGAAGGCCGCCTGCCCGCGCCGAACGCCAAGGAACAGGCGAAGCTGGAAGTGAGCTGAAGAGTAGGTAGGAGCTAGTAGTTAGGAGCTAGGAGAAATGCAAATTTCGCCTTCTCCTAGCTCCTAACTATTAGCTCCTAGCTTCTTTCTTCGGTCTCCTGTCTCCTGGCTCCTGTCTCCTCTTGCTCCCCGGGATCGGCACCTCATTGATCGCCTGCAGCGTGCGCGTGAGCGATCGCATTTCGCGGCCGTCAATCGTGTTGAACTGTTTGCGGTGCAGTTCCTTGGTGATCTGCGTGAGCGACCGCAGCAGCACGGCCCCTTCGCGGGTCAGCCGCACGCGGTAGATGCGGCGGTCTTCCTTGTCGCGCCAGCGTTGGACGACATCGCGTTCCTCTAATTTATCCAGCAGCCGCGTCATGTCCGGGTCGTGCGTGGTCATGTTCCGGGCGATTTCATTGCTCGGCATGCCCGCGACGCCCGCCTCACGGAGGGCGCGAAGGACGAGATACTGCACCGGCGTGATGCCGGTCGGTTTGAGGGCGTCTTCCAACCCCTGCATCAGCCGGTCGGCGGTGCGTTGGAAGGCGAGAAATAGGTCAACGAACCCGTCCCGGCGGCCGCGCGTGGGCTGCTCGTCAGAGTCGGCGTCGTGTTCGAAAGACATCAGAACCTTACTGCGAAAAACAACATCGAAATGAGCGCCGGTCGCCCCTTTTCCCCGGAGGCCGTCGTGCGAGCGACACTATAAATTACCGGACTTCCGAAGCAAAATTACCTAAATTAACAAAGTTTCAGCCCGTCTTCGCCGATATGTTTTGCGTAGACAACGCAAGTTGCCTAGATTAACAGGAGTGCAACGATGCTGGCGCTGAAACGCGATGCTCTGAAGCCGACGACCAATGTCCCGTACATGACGCTGACCGACAATGTCGAGCGTCGCAAGCACCGCCGGCATGACCTGTCGGACTTCAACCTCCCCGTCTACGCCATGGTCGACGGCCCGGCCCGTGAAACGGTGCTCGGGAAGCTGATCGATATCTCGGCGGGCGGCATGCGGTTCCGCACCGTCAGCCGCACGGTCGCCACCGGCGGCCGAATCGACGTCCAACTCACCCTGCCCGCCTACGCCGGTATCCGGCCGTTCGTCGACCAGTTGGACGAACAGAAATTCAGCACCGAATGGCAGGGCCAACTGCACGTCACCCGCGTCGTCCCGCTCGAAGACGGCACCTACGACGTCGCCGGCCAATTGCTCGGCCTGAACGACGGCGAACGCGGCCTGCTCGGGCTCTACCTGTCGACCCAACCGATGGCGGCCTAAACGTGCTGCCGGCAGGCGGTGACGATCTGCCCAAGGTATTCGTCCTGGTCGATCGCCCATTTTTCGGTCGAGAAGATTTCGACTTCATTGAGGCCGTTAAAACCGGCGGTTTCGACCCAGTCGCGGATCGTCGGGATGTCGATGCAGCCGTCGCCCATGAGGCCGCGGTCGTTCAATAAATCCCGCGTCGGCAAGCGCCAGTCGCAAACGTGGAAGCCGAACAGCGTTCCCTGCTGGCCGGCGAGGGCGATTTCCTGCTTCAGGTCCGGGTCCCACCAGATGTGGTAGACGTCCGCCGCGATGCCCAGCCACGGGCTTTGCAACGCTTCGCACAACTTCCGCGCCTCGGCCATGCGGTTCACGCAGCTGCGGTCGCCGGCGTACATCGGGTGTAACGGCTCGATACTGAGCTTCACTTTATTGGACTCGGCGTAAGGCAGCAGGTTCGCCAGGCCGTCCTGCACGTGCCGACGGGCTTCGGGCAACGGTACGCCGGGCTCGGCGCCGACGACCAGCACGACTTGCTCGGCCCCGATGGCGGCGGCTTCGTCGATGCACTTTTTGTTCTCATCCGCCGCCGCCTGACGCTTGGCTTTGTCGGTGGCGACGAAAAACCCGCCGCGGACGAGGCTCGGCACCTTCAGTTTGCTGCCTTCGATGATCTTCGCCGCCTCGGCCAGGCTCATGCCCTCAAGGGCATTTCGCCACACGCAGACGCCCCCGAAGCCCGCCGCGACATACTTGTCGCAGCACTCGGCCAGGGTCCAGTGCTTGGTGGTGATGGTGTGAATCGCACAGTTTTTCAGGTCCGCCATGTCATGCTCCGCGGCCGCTTGTAAGATCAGGCCGCCTGATTGCCGATAATCGAAAGACGTGATGCCGACTTCCGACACCCCGACTTATCCTCGCGTCATGATCGTCTGTGACAACGCTTCGCTCAAGATGGGCGGCGAAAGCGCACGGCCGGTCCACTACTTCCGCACCATGCGCAAACGCGGCGTGGAGGCCTGGCTGTGCGTCCATGAACGCTGCCAGAAAGAACTCACCGAACTGCTCGGCCCGGACATCGAGCGCGTCACCTTCGCCCCCGACACCTGGAAACACAAACTCCTCTGGCGGATCGGCAAACCCTTTCCTGAGCAGCTCCGCATCAGCACCACCGGCGCGCTCAGCCAATTGCTGACGCAGCTTTGGCAGAAGCGGATGATGAAACTGCTCGTGCCGCAGAAGGGCATCGACGTCGTCCACCAGCCGATCCCGATTTCGCCGAAACAGCCGACCGCCATTGATAATGTCCGCGCCCGTCGTCATCGGCCCGCTGAACGGCGACATCAATTACCCGGCCGCTTTTTCGCACATGGAAAGTCTGTCCGTGCGGCTCAGCGTCTGGTTCGGCCGCACGCTGAGCAAGATCGCCAACAAGCTGATTCCGGGCAAACTGCACGCGAAAGTCATCCTCGTCTCGAACACCCGCACCGCCAACGCGTTGCCGGCCGGTATTACTGGCAAGGTGGTTCACCTCGTCGCGAACGCCGTCGATTTGAAGACCTGGGAAGTGCCGCCCGAGCGGGCGCAGAAGGAACTGAACGCGCCGCCGCGGTTCTGCTTCCTCGGCCGACTCGTCGATTTCAAGATGATCGACCTGCTCCTCAAAGCCTTCGCGCCAATCGCCAGGGAATTCGACGCCAAGCTCGACATCATCGGCGAGGGCGACCAGCGGCCGAAGTTGGAAGCGCAGGCGAAACAACTCGGCATCGCCGCGAACGTCAACTTCGCCGGCTGGATGAAATATAAAGAAGCCGCCCCGATCATGGCCAAGTCCGACGCCATGGTCTTCCCGAGCCTGCGCGAGTGCGGCGGGGCAGTGGTGATGGAAGCGATGGCGGTCGGCCTGCCGGTGATCGCCGCCGACTGGGGCGGGCCCGCCGACTACGTCGGCACCGACGCCGACGGTGCCGGCATGCTCGTCAAACCCGACACCCGCGAATCCTTCATCGCCGGCCTGACGGCGGGTATGCGGAAACTCGCCGAGTCGCCCGAACTCCGCAAACAGATGAGCGACAGCGCCCGCCAGCGGGCCGTCGACCATTTCCAATGGGAAAGCCGAGTCGACGCGCTGCTGGACGTGTATCGCAGTTTGGTGTGAGTGCCCATAGAGAATCGAGGGACGCGATGAGCAATGACCCGAAACCGCACTGGCCGAAAGTCACTTTATTTCGGCTGGCGGTACTGATTCTTGTGTCTCAATTCGCGATCATTGCGCTGGTCAATGCACTTTCGACCCAAAGCTTTCGAAGGCTTGCCATTGATGACCTTGGGAAAGCCGGTTTTGATGCGTCGGGCGGTGCTTTCGTTGTTTGGAAGAGCTATTCGCCTGGCCAGTGGCCCGAAAGTGGCCCGATTCGCCGCTACGGCATTCCGGGGTTTCACTACGCAGTTGTTCCCGGCATAGCCCGATTTTTCGTGGTCACGTTTTTCTGGACCTTCGGTGTGAACGGGGCTGCGTTGCTCTGGTTCGGCCGGCGGCAGATCGCCCGGGCGTGGCGGAATCGCCCGCGACTGCCTCGCGTGCGGGTCGTCATCGAACGCCGGCCCCGTCCTGCCGCCTGACTGCTTGTTGTTCCCGCCTGCACAACTTTCAATCGAACCGTTCATCAATTGCGCAGCGAATTAACGCGCCTGCGCAATCCCGCCACATGGGTTGAAACCCGCGCCGCCGCGGCAGGGTGCCACTGCGACATTCGGCCTTGGGTGACTAATCCGTGGGAATTGCGACTCCCGGCGTCAAAGTCTGCCTACTTCCCCATCAAAAGCGGCCATGCTCGATAAGAAAGCATAAAGAAAGCTTCACTGCTTTGTGAATGCTCGGGAGTGTGCCAAAAATAACAGCAAAGTTGGCACGGCCTTCGCTCGATAATAGGGCAGTATGCGAAAGTCGTTGAAATTCGTCGCAAAGTTTCTGTTGAATGTCATCGCCCCGGTTTCGACCTGGGATGAGCAAGGCCAGCCGTCGCCGCGCTTTGGCATCGGGCCGACCTACCCGCGGTGGTAAATCGAGTGAAGCCGCCGGCCGGCGTGGGCGGGCGGCGTTAGACCTTCTGCCGACCCGCCATGGCGTCGGTCAGCATGTTCTTGTTCGCGAACTCGATGCTGCTGCCCGTCGGCAGCCCGCGGGCCAGGCGCGTGATCTGCACCTGCGGGAAGCGCGAGCGAACGACATTCTGGATGTAGAGGCTGGTGGTGTCGCCTTCCATGGTGGGGTTGGTCGCCAGGATCAGTTCACTGATCGTGCCGCCCGCCACCCGCTTGAAAAGCGAATCCAGCGTCAGATCCCCCGGGCCGATCCCCTCCAGCGGCGTGAGCCGGCCCAAGAGCACGTGGTACGCCCCCGTGTACATGCCCGCCGATTCAATCGAGAGTAAATCTTTAGGCTGTTCGACGACGCAGACGATGTTCTGCTGGCGGCGGGGGTCGGTGCAGATGCCGCACGGGTCATTTTCCGTGAGGTTGTAACAGTTCGAGCAATGGCGAATCTTGGTTTTGATGTCGCGAATGGCGTCGGCGAGGTCGAGGGCCTCTTCTTCGCTCGCCTTGAGCAGGTGATACGTGATCCGCTCCGCCGACCGCATGCCCAGGCCTGGGAGTTTGGCGAGCAGGCGTTGGAGGTTTTGGACCGGCAGGTTCTGATTGGCCACGCGCGCACCCGTAAAACGAACGAACGACCGCCGGCACCCTTCGGCCGGGCCCGGCGAAGCTACGCATTATAGCCCGCTTCAACAATCCGAACAAATTGCAAACACTCTGGCGGCGGATTGATCACCCTGAAGCGGGATGCCCCTGAAAGATCGCCGAAAGTCCGTAAGGCATTGCTGCAAAAACTGAATGGCGTTCAGTGATTGCGGTGGTACTTTCTGCCGCAGCAGAGCGGAGTCTGCCACTTCTAGTTTCGCGCAACGCGGAGGGAAAATGCGAGTTTCAGTTCTCAGGGCTGCGGCCCTTGCTTCGTCGCTTTTGCTCGGTGCCTCGTCGGCCCGGGCGGCGTTTTCGTTCGTCGACACGTTCGCCACCAGCACGATCAACGGCACGAGCACGCCGGCGGCGAACAGCACCAGCTACGACATCGCCTCGTCGAAAAATGCCAGCGGGTCGGCGTCGAGCATCACCAGCGGCGCGCTCAAGCTCGGCCTGACCGCCGGGACGACCAGCGGCATCGCCGAGCTTCAGGCCGTCGTTTCGCCCAGTGCGCTCGCACTGACCGACGTCGGCGACAGCGTGAAGCTGGGCGTCAAGTTCACCAACGGCGCCGACGTGCCCGGCGCGATGTACTTCGGCCTCTATAACTCCGGCGGCGTCAAACCCGCCACCGACATGGCCAACGCGCAAATGCTCAACACCGTCACCACCCACGTCAGCGACGGCGTGGCGGGCTGGGTCGGCTATGCGAACCTGGTTCAGTCGGCGTCCAACTCGCGCTTCGCCTCGCGGCCGGCGCAGAGCGGCACCTCGAACATCAATCAAGACCTCGTCAGCGCCGGCGCCAGCAGCTCGCAAAGCTATGCGGGCGGCACGACGATCGGTTCCACCGCCACCGCCGGGAGTGTCGCGGCGCTCGTCGCCAGCACGGCTTACTTTGAGGAGTACACCATCGCCCTCACGGCAGCGGGGCAGTACACGCTGACGAGCAATCTCTACCAGGGGACCGACTCAACCGGCACGCTCGTCGCCAGCCTGTCTCGCACCGACAGCACGTTCCTCTACAACAACTTTGATTCCATCGCGATCGGCTTCCGCGCCACCAGCAATGCGGCGATTCCGAGCATCACGATTTCACAAATCAGCGTCACACAGACGCTCGCGAGTGAAGCCGTCCCCGAGCCCGCGTCGCTGGCCTTGCTCTCGCTCGGCGGGCTGATGCTCGGCCGGCGTCGGCGCGATTGAGTCGCGATTTTTCCAGAACCCTTGTCCCACGGCGCGGCCCGCGTGATTCGTCACGCGGGCCGCTTTGTCCTACGATCCCGCGACCGATGTCGCCGCTGGTCATCCAAAACGTCGTCAAAGAATACGGCCCCGCCAGTCGCCGCGTGCGCGCTCGACGGCGTGTCGCTCGAAGTGCAGCCGGGCAAATTCATGGCCGTCATGGGTGCCAGCGGGTCGGGGAAATCGACGCTGCTGCACCTCATGGCGGGCCTCACCAAAGCCGACGCCGGCCAGGTCATCGTCGACGGGCAAGACCTCGGCACGCTGAACGACGCCCAGCTCACGCAGTTCCGCCTCAAACACATCGGCCTGGTCTTTCAGGCGTTTAACCTCATTCCGACGCTCAGCGCCGAAGACAACGTGCTGCTGCCGTTGCGGCTTGATCGTCGGGTGACCGGTGCCGATGAAAGTCGTGTGACCGACATGCTGACCATGCTCGGCCTGGCGGGCCGGCGGCAGCACCGGCCGGACGCGCTCTCCGGCGGCGAGCAGCAGCGTGTCGCCATCGGCCGGGCGCTGATCAACGACCCCGCCGTCGTCCTTGCCGACGAGCCGACGGGCAATCTCGACTCGGCCAACAGCCAGAGCGTCTGCGAGCTGCTGCGTGACCTCTGCCGCCGGCAGGGGAAGACGATCGTGATGGTGACGCACGAGCCCGCCGTCGCGGTTTACGCCGACGAAGTCGCGGTCATCAAAGACGGCCACCTCGTCGACCGCTTCGATGTCGCCGGCCTGGACGTGGCGCAGCTCTCGGCGAAGTACCAGGCCGCCACGCGGAAAGCGGACTGAAATTCACGCCAGGCAGAGCACGACCACGCCGCCGACGGCCACGCACGCGCCAAGGGCTGCACGCCAGGTGACGCGTTCGTGTTTCTGCAGCATCGCGACCGGTAGCAGCAGCACGGGGATCGTCGCGAGGATGGCTTGCGTGACGCTGGTCTGCGTGTGCTGCAGCGAAACGAGGAAGAACGTCACGCCCAGCACCGGGCCGCAGATCGCGCCGAAGGTGAGTACCGCCATCGCCGGGCGGTTTCGGGTCGCCGCCGCGATGCGCCGGCCCCGGCCGGCGGCGACGGTGAGGGTCGCGAACAGCACGAACCCCGTCAGCACGCGGATGAACGTCGCCGCCATCGGGTCGTAGAGGCGGCCGTCGGGCAGTTTCGTGCCTATCGTCGCCGCCGTCGCGCCCAGTGGCTGCATGACCGCGGCGATCAGCGCCAGCACGATGCCGGTCTGGCGTTCCTTGCGGGAGTGTGGCGCTTCGGCGTCGGGCCGTTCGGCGATCACCCAGACGACGCCCCCGAGCGTGACCGCGATGCCGACGCCCTGCAGCCAGGTCGGCGGCCGTCGCAGGACGAGCGCGTCGAGCACGGCGGCGAACACCGGCGCCAGCGCCAGCAGCAGCGTGCTGCGCCGCGCCGATCAGCACGTACGCCTTGAACAGGCAGAGGTCACAGAGAAAAAATCCGAGCGCCGCTGGCGGCCACCCACAGCCAGGTGTGGGCGTCCGCGTCGCCCGGCCACGCCATGCCGCGACGGATTTTGCAGAGTAACGCCAGCAGGAGCAGGGCGACCGCCATCCGCAGCACGTTGACTGACAACGACCCGATCCGCCGGCCGGCGAATTCGAAGCAGGTGGCGCTGCTCGCCCATAACACGGCGGTGGCGACGGCGAACAGGGAACCGATGGCGTGCTCGGGCATGGGGCGGGGAGTGTAGTCAAAACGAAGTGCGAAAAAATCATTGCACTCGGCGAATTCCGCCGCCTACCTTGCGGCATGGCCGAAACTTCGCCGTCTACCGCCGCCGGTGCCGATCACGATTCGCCCCAACTCGTCCGCGCCATCGGCCCGGCACAACTGGTTCTCTACGGGCTGGGGAGCATGCTCGGCGCGGGGATTTACGCCCTCATCGGTACGGCGGCGGGCGAACTGGGCAACGCGGTGTGGCTGGCGTTCGTCGTCTCCATGATCGCCGCGCTGCTGACCGGCCTGAGCTATGCGTGCGTCGGCTCGCGGTATCCCAAGGCGGGCGGGGCGGCGTACGTCACCGACCGCGCCTACCGCCGCCCGATGCTCACCTACGCCGTTGGCCTCGCCGTCGCCTGTAGCGGGCTGGCGTCCATGGCGACCGGCGCACGGGCGATCGGCAACGAAATCGGGAAAATGGGCCTGCTCCCGGGCACCGAGGCCGGCCCGCACGGCTGGGCGGTCGCGGGCGTCGCCATCCTCTACCTGCTGCTGCTGGCGGGCGTCGTCTACCGCGGCATCCGCGAGAGCATGGCGCTCAATGTCCTCTGCACCCTCATCGAAGCCGGCGGGCTGCTGCTGGTCATCGCCGTCGGCGCATGCTTCTGGGGCAGCGTCAATTACCTTCAAGGCCCGCCCGACGACGCCGGCGTCGCCACGGCGATCACGCTCGGCGCGGTCATGACCGGCGCGGTGTTGACGTTCTTCAGCTTCATCGGGTTCGAAGACATTCTCAACGTCTGCGAAGAAGTCCGCGAGCCCCGCCGCAACGTGCCGATCGGGCTCATCGGGGCGATGCTCATCGCGACGGTCATCTACATGGGCGTGGCGATCACCGCGGTAAGCGTCGGCCTGCCGCAGGGCGAACTCATCAAGGGCGGCCTGCGCCGTCGCCGGGAAAGCGGCGCCGTGGTTCCCGTCGAACCTCTTCAGCGTCATCACCATTTTCGCCGTCGCGAACAGTGCGCTGCTCAATTACATCATGGCGTCGCGGCTGATGTACGGCATGAGCCGGCAGGGCCTGCTGCCGGCGGTGTTCGGCGGGTTCACCCGACGCGGCACACGCCACACGTGGCGGTCGGCACGCTGCTGGGGATCATCATCCTCCTGGTGCTCAGCGGTGCGATCGCCCAACTCGCGGCGTCCACGGTGTTGCTGCTTTTGATCGTCTTCACGATCGTGAACGCGGCACTGGTCGTCCTGAAACTCCGCCCGAGCGAACCACGCGGCGGCTTCGAGCCGCCGATGATCGTGCCGATCCTTGGTTCACTCGTCTGCGCGCTCCTGGCGACGCTACGCGTGGTCGACGACATTCGCGACCGCACCTTCATGCCGATGATCGTCACCGGCTGCGTGGTGGCGGTGTCGGCGGTTTTATTCCTGACCCTGAAGCCCAAGTTTGCGGTGATTGAAGAATAAGATGCGCCCCACCCGGCGTAGCCGCGAGCTTGCTCGCGTTGTGGTCGTTCAGAGTCGCGAGCAAGCTCGCGGCTACGCCGAGCGGGAATCGCGCCGATATTACTCCTTCCGAAACCCCGCAAGTCCGAACGGGGCTTCGGGCAGCTTGGCGTAACCGGTGCGGGCGCGGTTGAAGGCGTCGCGGACGTGCGAAACCGCTTCGACGACATCGGCCGCGTTGCGGAATTCGCGTTCGTCACGCAGCGCCACCATGCCGCTGAGACGCGTGATTTCTTCGAGGTGAGCGAAGCTCATCCCCTTGGAATCGGTGGCGGCCTTCTTGAGCGTGGGCAGATCGATCTCGATCAGCTTTTGCCGAAGGTATTCCAGCCGCTGCGGTTCGTCCGGGCAGGGGAGCTCGATGACCACATCGAACCGGCCCGGCCGGTTTGAGAGTGCCGGGTCGAGCTTGTCCGGGTGGTTCGTCGACGCGATGAGCATCAGCCCGTCACGGCTTTTGCGGTCGACGCCGTCGAGCACGTTCAGCAGCGTGCTGAGGTTCACCTTCTCGATGACGGCCGTCAGGTCTTCGATCACGAGGATCGCGGGGGCCTGGCGTTTCCAGTCGTCGAACGCGCTCGACGAGCGAGTCGGTGTCGAACTGCGTGCCGGCGTGCAACAGCGTGCAGGCGACGTTCGGCAGGCTCGCGCCGATGTAGCGGATGAGCGACGTTTTCCCGTTGCCCGGGTCGCCGTACATCAGTACGCCGCGCCGGTAGGGGACATTCAGTTGCTCGTGCATCCGCCGGACTTGCGGCCGAAAAAAGCCGATGACTTCCGTTTCGATGCGTCGGCGGATGGTGTCGCCGAGCAGCAGGCGGTGGTCGTCCGGCGTGCCACGCGGGGTGGTGGAATCGGCACCGTAATCGCCCCAGACGTGCCACACCGGCTTGTCGCCGCCGCGGTGCAACGCCATGAGCTGTTGACGGAACGCTTCCACGCACGCCAGCGCGGCGCGGCGACGAAGTAAATCGCAGTCAGGCAGCGGTGCTGGAAATCGTACCAGTACCACCGCGCGACGACGACCTGCATCGCCCGCAGGTGCACCACGCCGCCCGGCCAGGCGCGGGTGGCGGGATGCGGGTCGTCCTCGAATGTCATCGCCGCCAGTGGCTCTTCGCCGGCGAGCGCGAGGTCGGCCGATTCCCAGACGGCGTCGGGGTCGAGCTTTTCCAGCACGTTGTCCATGCCATGCAAATGCGGCACCGAGCCGTGAAAAATTCGCCACTCGTCCAGGCCCGCGTCGCGCAGCCAGCGGCGCAGCACGGTCACGGCGTGCTCACTGAAGACCACGTCACCGCCGAGCACGGTCTGCGGCGCGTGGGTACGAAATTGGGTCGGCAGGGTCAACATAAAACCACTCCGTGCCACTCGGACACGACGACGGTGAAGTCGGTTTGGAATCTTCAAGAATTGAGGAAAAACAGGGTCAAAACCAAGCCGATACACTCAACGCGACGCGTTGCGTGGCAGGGCAAGATCGACCGAATAGACGCCGCTTTCGCGGCCGGTCGGCAAGAGGATGGATGCGTGAGATTTCAGCATCGCGGGACTCCGAGACGACAGACTATAGCCGTGGCCCGCGGATGCTTTCAAGACAAAAATGCAGATGACACCGAATCGCAATCGCGACGATCCGGATTGAATGGGTGGCACTGACTTCACGGCACCTTCGTTTCCGCCGTCGGCAGCAGCACGCTGTCGATCGGGCCGCCGGGCGGGCCGACGATGCCGATCGGCGTGAGTGGCGGCGAGGCGGGCTGAGTGGCGGCGGCGGCGTCGACGCGGTCGTGGCCGTAAATGTGGTTCTGATTCGCCCCGGCCCAGGGGCTGACCGACCAATCGACGTGGCCGTCGGCGTAGAGGACGTTCTGGCCGGCGCGGTAGTGGTCAAGGCTGTTGGTCTTTTGTTGCTCGGTGCCGGAGTCGGTGAAACTGACTTTCAGAATGTCACCGACGCCCGGATTCTTATCCGCCATGATGGCGAAGTCGGCGTTCATTTCGTCATTCCACTTAAAGCCGGCGTCGTAGGCCGCTTTCGTGGGGTACGGGTTCTGCATGCTGTAGCTGAGCTGGTTTTGAGCGGTGAAGTTGCTGAATGATTGAATCGTTTTACCGGCCGGAACGGTGAACCGTTCGCCTGCTGATTTGTCATCCGGGCAAAGGAAGACGTCGGCCGTGATTTCCTGCGTCCGAAGGACCAAAAACATTGCGGCGGTGACGTCATTCGGCAGTGGGCCGTCGTCGGCGAAGGGCTGTGTGGCGCTCGGCCTGGTGAAAAACACCGGCCGGTCGGCAGTCTCGGGCGACCATCGCGTGCGAGGGAACGACATCGTTCGCGTTTCACCATTGGCGTACATTTTCATCGCCAAGCCGATCTGGCGGAGGTTCGACGAGCATTTAATGCGATTAGCCGGTTCGCGATATCGCCGCGCCGGTAGCAGCAGCCCGATCGCAAACAGCACGCACCCCACAATCACGATCAGGTGAATCAGGTTGAACCGAATCTTCCCGTCGTCGGCCATGGCGTCCCCTCCGGCAAAAGAAGCAAGGGCGAGGTGCTACACCTCGCCCTTGCTTCGATTGTAACTACTCGGGGCTTGGTCAACAGAGACGATTCTGGGCAGCAAAAACTGACGCCACGGCGGAAGCCGTGGATTCTGGCGACTCTCCATCAGAATCCACGGCTTCCGCCGTGGCGTCGACAACCTTTGGCCCCGAACCGCTACTCGACCGCGCCTTAGCTGTGAATCTGCATTTTATCCACCGCCATCGCGGCTTCTTTCAGCGCTTCGGGCAGCGTCGGGTGGGCGTGGAAGCTGCGGGCGAGGTCTTCGGCACTCGCGTGGAATTCCATCGCGACGACGGCCTCGGCGATGGTGTCGCTGGCGTGGGCGGCGAAGATGTGGACGCCGAGCAGCTTGTCGGTCTTCTGGTCGGCGAGCACCTTGATGAAGCCTTCGGTCTCGTCCATGCCGCGGGCGCGGCCGTTGGCGATCATGTTGAACTTGCCGACCTTGTACGCCACGCCCGCCGCCTTCAGTTGCTCTTCGGTCTGGCCGACGCTGGCAAGTTCGGGGTGGGTGTAGACGACGGCGGGGCAGGTGGAGTAGTTCACGTGGCCCGGCTTGCCGGCGATGATCTCGGCGACGGCGACGCCTTCTTCTCCGCCTTGTGCGCCAGCATGATGCCGCCGATGACGTCGCCGATGGCGTAGACGCCGGGGACGTTCGTGCGGAAGTGGCCGTCGGCGAGGACGAAGCCGCGCTGGTCGACTTTCACGCCGGCCTTATCGAGGCCCAGGCCGTCGGTGATGGGGCGGCGGCCGACGCAGACGAGGACTTTGTCAGCGACTTCTTCGCCGCTGGTCGCGCCGTCTTTGCTCTTCCAGGCGAGCTTGATTTGCCCGCCTTCGATTTTCACGCCCTGGGCGGCGGTGTTGAACTTGAACTTGATGCCCTGCTTCTCAAGGCTGCGCTGCAGTGCGGCGGCCATGTCGCGGTCGGAGGCGGGCAGGATGCCGTCGAGGAATTCGACGACCGTCACTTCGCTGCCCAGGCGGCTCCAGACGCTGGCCATTTCCACGCCGATGTACCCGCCGCCGACGATCAGCAGTTTTTGGGGCAACTCGCTCATGCTGAGTGCTTCGGTGCTGCTGATGATGTTCTTGCCGTCGAAGGGCAGGGCGGGCACCTGGCTGGGGACGCTGCCGGTGGCGATGACGATGTTCTTGGTGGTGTAGCTGGTCGCTTTGCCGTCGGCGTCGGTGACAGTGACGGTGCCCGGCGCGGTGATGCTGCCGGCCCCTTTGAGGTGTTCGACCTTGTTCTTCTTGAACAAGAGGCCCACGCCGCCGGTGAGGGCTTTGACCACGCCGTTCTTGCGTTCGAGCATCTTGGGCAGATCGAGCGTCACGCTGCCGACGCCGATGCCGTGCTTATCGAGGCCTTTTTTGAGCTCGGCGTAGCGTTCGGAGGAGTCGAGCAGGGCCTTGCTGGGGATGCAGCCGATGTTCAGGCAGGTGCCGCCGAGGAATTCTTTTTCGACACAGGCGGTTTTCAGGCCGAGCTGGGCGGCGCGGATGGCGGCGACATACCCGCCGGGGCCGGCGCCGATCACGATCACGTCAAATTGTTGTTCGCTCATAGGGAAAGGCATTGTAGGTCTGCGGCCGACCTGACGCGAGCGGCCGCGGAAACGCGACACACGGATGCCCCGAATTCCGCCGACAAACTGTCGCCAAGGCGATAGGTTGAGCGATGCCGCCGGGGCATCGTGCCCGGACGCCGCCGCGGCGTGAGCCGCGGATTCTTTCTGCAAAAGGCCATAAGTCGCCTGTTAAGCAGGGCAGTTCACGTAGCCGTTGGCGCACCCATTGTTCCGGCCGAATGCTTGGCCAAGTCCGCAGTTATGTCGCGCTTCGCGTTTGAAAATACGCAGAACAAACGCGGACTCAAAAATTCGACTTACGGCAAATCGCCTCAACGGGCGGCGGTCTGGGCGAGGACGGTGTCGCGCCAGCGGTCGAGGAATTCACCGCGGAGTTTTTCGCGAGTGAGGCTGACGTTGCTGGCTTCGAGGAAGCCTTGCTGGAGTCGGCCGTTGCCGTTTTCGCCGGGCTTGGCTTCGATGGCGGGGCCGCTGGCGTCGGTTTGCTGGAAGAGAACGCTCATGGGCAGCCGCCCGAGGCCGGCGGCGTTGGGGAAACGATAAAGATGAATTTGCCCGACAGTTTGCAACTCGACGCGGCCCGGCAGGATGACCTGCACGACGCCGTCGTCCGTGATGCTCAGTTTCACGGCTTCGGTCGGGACGGTGACCGGCGGGTCGAGCCGGTAGCCGTCATCGATGCCGACCACCACCTGGCCGTCACGGTCGCTGAACAGATTCCCGTTCCGCGTGTACGCAAAGCCGTCGCCTTGGTTCGGGGCGACCTTCACGCGGAAAAAGCCCGGCCCGCTGACGGCGACGTCGAAATCGCGGTTGGTCGACTGGAGCGAGCCTTGCTCCATGTTGAAGTAACTTTCCGGGCGACCGGCGTTGACGCGGCAGGCGATCGCCTTGTAGCCGGTGGTGTCGGCGTTGGCGAGATTTTCGGCGACGACGCGGCGGGCGGCGTCAATGGCGTCGACCGTGTCGGCGGTCTGGGCGACCACTGCGTCGGCGGCACTCAAGGCCAAGGCGCCGGACTTTTTCGGGATCGGCACGCCCGGGTCCTGCTGCGGGGCACAACCCGTCAGGCATAAACCGATGACGACCGGCAGCAGAAAGGTTCGCATGGCAAGCCTTCCGAAAATGAACCACGCCCGCCGGCCACGCGACGGGCGTGGGCGGCGGGCGCGGGCGGGGTCGGGTGCGTTACTTCGTGACGACGACGATTTCGACGCGCCGGCTCTTTTCCTTGCTGCTGCGCGGCGAGGTGTCGCCGAACGCACGCAGCCCGATGCTGCCCCTGGCGATCCCGTCGCTCGCCAATTCAGTGGCGACGGCGCGGCGCGGGCGGCGGAGAGGTCAAGGTTGTCTTTCCACTTGTCCTTGGTGCGGGTGATCGGGTCGGTGTCGGTGAAGCCGTCGACGAACAATTTCTTGCCCGAGAACTGCTTCTTGATCACGCCGGCGATCTTGCCGAGGGTCGCCTTGGCAGTCGGCTTGAGGGCGGCGTCGCCGCTGGTGAACAGCACGTCGCCGGGGACATTGACGGTGATCGTGCCCGCGCGGGTGTCGCGCGTGACGGTGATGCCCGCGAAGGAATCGCTGGTTGGGGCTTCGCCGGCGGCGGGCTTGTTGAGCTGCGCCTGCATGTCGGCGATCTGCCGGTCACGGTCGGCGAGCTGGCCCTGGAGGGCGGTGACATCGGACGCCTGCGGGCGGCTGGCGATTTCGCCGTCCTTCTGGCGGAGTTGGTCCTGCAACTCAACGTTCTGGTCGTGGAGCTGCTTATTTTCTTCAAGAACCTTGTTCTGACAGCCCACGCCGACACCGGCTACGAGGACCAGAGGCACCATCCATGCGCGATTCATCTTCCATCTCCCTGAAAGAAATTTGACGCCCGCGAGCGTACCGGGTCCGATAATCTTTCGCCAGAGAGGGGTTTTCTTCGGCGGTTTGACGTGCTTCACATCTGTGGCACAATGACTCGCCGCACCAATCGTTATGCTCCTGCAGACCAACAGCTACATCGTCCCGCCGGAAAAGAAGGCGGCACACAACAACCTGATGAAGCGGTTCCGCCAGGTGCTGAACCGCATCGGGTGTGACCATTTCGAAGTATACGAGCAGGTCGGCGCCAACTGGTCGGGCTCGGATACGGGCGGGCGGTACGTGCAGCTCCTGAAGTTTCGGGACAAAAAGCACTGCCTGAGCGTGCAATCGGCCGAACGGCAGGACCCGGCGGCGCAGTCGCTGGTGCGGGAGTTCTGCGAGCTGATCAACCTGCCGTACCAGACCGAACAGGGTTTGTTCGCCCACGGGTATTACCAGAGCATCACCGACCCGCTGAAGCCCCGCGTGCCGTTGCCCGACGCGTCGGACGATGACGGTTCGGCGGCAACCGACGGGCCGGAACAGGCGTAGAACGGACGGAATGCGTCGAATCATTCGGCTGATCTTCGCGGCGATCATGGTCAGCGGCTGGCTGCTGGCGGCGGCGTCGCTGCACGTGCTGGTGCTGCCGGGGTGGAATTTCGGTGTTGTTCCCAAAGATCACCTGAGCTTCACCGACACCTATGTCGACGCCCGCGCCTGGACCGCCGAGGACGCCGCCCAGCACCCGGCCTTGATCAAACGGCTGACCGAAGCGGGGCGGATCGACTGGCTCAGCAGCATCGCCGGCGTGCCGGGGAAATCGCTCGACGAGCAACTCAGCGACCTGATCAAGAACGGCGTCTCGCCGGAAAAGCCCGAAAAGGGCGAAAAATCGCCGCCCCCCGCGGTGAAGAACCCCAAATCCGGGCACTGAACCGAATCGGTTCATGCGACACCGGTACCGCCACGCTGCAGCGCCGCTGCTGATTGATGAGGATTGACGAACCGGCAGCTGCGCTGCGGCGTGGCGACGGACGTCTGAATCTTTTAAGAACGGAGCTAACCGACTTCTGCCGGGCGTGTCCGACTGTGTGTGGCGTGGATAGTCTTTGACACGGCCGCCTCGCAACGCTTTAATGCCGCTCGTTAGGCGGAGTTGAGTCGTATTCCCTCAGTTGGAAAGCAGCCCCATGCGTAAAGTCGTTGCTCTCGGATTGCTCGTCGTCTCTGCAATGGCGGTCGGGTGCGCCCGGCCGAACGAAATCGGTTGGACGCCCGCCTACACCACCGGCGAACGTGCTAACGCCATCGCCCGGAACTGGGACATGGAAGGCAAGTTCATGCAGGACGACATCGACCATGCCCTTCTGCTCCGCCCGATGAGCGGCCTGAGCGACTGGCACGTCAACCCGGGCCCGTGAGCGGCCGGACGGCGAGCGGCGGGCCTTCCCGGCCGACGTACGCTCGCTCTGAATAAATTATGAATGCGGAATGAGGAATGATGAGTCAAAGGAAATCTGACTCATCATTCCTCATTCCGTATTCATCATTTGTCTTTGCTTTACGACACCATTCGGTAGTCGCGTGTCTTCGGGCGAACCCAGGACGAAATCTGCGGTGCCCGACGCTGCGTATCAGCCAGGCGGGCCCGGTACTGTTCCAGGGCCGGGACGTCGAACTGTTCGAGGAACGCTTCCGTGGCGCTGGGGTTGTACTGGCGGATGGCTTCGATCAGTTGACGTTTATCCATGGCAGGGCTACTTTCGCTCGGACCGACCGGTCTTGTTTGTTCGCTTAACGCATCGGCCGGCCCGGCGGTTTAGCTCCAATAATCTTGATGATCATGGTTGACGCACCGCAGACACCTACGACCACCGCCGCTTCCTCCACCGAAGCCGATCTCCAGAAGCTCTCGCACCTGCACCGCATGTCGCGGACGGCGGGGCTTGGGTCGAGCGAGTACTCCGCCGTCAACATCGCCGCCGTCGTGGCCGTGCTGATCGGGCTCGCCAGCGCCTTGGCGCTGCTCTCTCCGGTCTTCCTGTTCCTGCCGGTCGTCGGCGTGATCATCGCCGCGGTGGCGGTGAAGCAGGTGATTTCGTCGAACGGCACGCAGACGGGCCTGCCGCTGGCGGTCCTGGCGCTGCTGCTCTGCTTCGGCCTGAGCGCGTTCACGGGCCTCAAGGCGTTCCGTGCCGGCTCGCAGGAGAAGCAGGACAACGCCGACCTCGTCGCCCTGGTCGATCAGTTCAGCAAGTCGGTCCTCGATAAAAAATACGCCGACGCCTACAAGCTTACCGACGCCCGCTTCCAGGAGCAGGTGAACCTGGCGACGTTCGAAACCGCATTCGACGGCCTGATCAATGCGCCGTCGCTGGGCGCGTTGCAGGGCATCCGCACGAATAAGATCTTCCAGATCGACTCCGACCCCGAAACCGGCCTGCGGATGGCGGTGGGGTATATCTTCATCGACTTCGAAAAGCGCCACGGCGACGACGCCGTCCGTACCGAAGCCCGCTACCGCAACAGCAACGACGAATGGAAGATTTTTTCCATTCCGCAGCTGTTCCCCGCCAAAGCCGCCGCCCCGGGCAACCAGCCGCCCGCCGGCGCCGCCGGCCCGGCCGCGCCTGGTCGCTGAGCCCCGCGACGATCACACAGGAATGCCGCCGAAAGCGCCTTCGCTCGCGAAGGCGCTTTCGGCTTTTGTCTGTTCTGCGTTTGTGGGAATTCGGTCTGATCGGGTGCGATAGGGAATCTCTTCCTATTTTGCAACTCCAGTTTTGCGCACCCCTGAGCCGATAATCGCTGGCGAGGCGTGTGTTTTACGTGCCGGTCCTAACACAGAGGCGTAACGGGATGATCTCACGAGCGATGACACGGGGCGTATCGACTGGCGTTCTGGCTGCCGCGATGACGGCGGTTCTGGGCGGTTGCGAGACCGTGACCGTCGAGCCGCCCGCCGCCAACGGCCCGGTGCCGACGCGTTCCGCCGAGGTCGCCGACCTGCCCCGTCCCGACGCCAAAGAGGGCACACCGACGAAGATTCTCCCCGTCGCCAATGTCTTCGGCGAACTCCCCGAGACGCGTGCCGACGCCCGCGCCGGTGCCAACGAGGCCGGCTTCCAGCAGCACACGGAAATCGACGAAGGCTACGACGCCGAGCCGAGCATCAGCGCCGACGGCAAGTGGATGGTCTTCGCCAGCACCCGCCACAACAAAACCCCAGACATCTACCTCCAGAAAACCGACGGCCAGACGACCATCCAGCTGACGAGCGACCAGGCGGACGACGCCTTCCCGACCTTCTCGCCGGACGGGCAGAAGATCGCGTTCTGCTCCAACCGCAACGGCGCGTGGAACATCTACATGATGAACCGCGACGGCCGGAACATCGTGCAGGTGACCAGCGGGGCGTCACACGACATGCACCCGAGCTTCTCGCCGGACGGCACGCGGATGGTCTACTGCAGCCTCAGCCCACGCGGGCAGTGGGAGCTCTGGACGATCACGCTCGGCACCGGCGAACGCCGACAGATCGGGTACGGCCTGTTCCCGACGTGGAACCCGAAGTCGGGCAAAGACGTCATCGCGTTCCAACGCGCCCGCAACCGCGGCGCCCGCTGGTTCAGCCTCTGGACGTGCGAACTGATCGACGGCGAAGCCCGGCAATTGACCGAGGTCGTCGTCAGCACCAACGCCGCCGTCGTCAGCCCCACCTGGAGCCCCGACGGCAGCATGCTGGCGTTCGCGACCGTCGTCGCGCCCGAACACCGTCGATAACAAAGGCAAACTGACCGGCCAGCAGGACGTCTGGACCGTCGACAGCGACGGCGGCAACCGCCACCGCATCACCGACGGCCGCGGTGTCTACACGAGTCCGACCTGGGCCCGCGACGGCCGAATCTATTTCGTCAGCAATCGCAGCGGCACCGACTGTGTCTGGAGCGTCAGCACCGGCATGGTGAAGAACGTCGGGAACGTCGCCACGGTGGGGAAAGAGTAAAGGACGTTGATGGGTTGATCGGTTGATGAGTTGATCCGTGTCCGGCCGAAGTGCAGAACCGCCTTCGATTGCCGACTTGCCACTGATCAACCGATCAACGGATCAACCCATCAACCGCTTGCGGAGCAAGCTCATGACCAACGCCAAATGGATCGCCATCATCGTGCTGATCGTCGCGGCGTGCCTGCTCTCCGGCGGGTGCGACGCCGACCCGAAGTACGGTCGCGAGCGCGGCCTGGCGATGCCGGGGCAGAAGCAGAAGGTCTGGGCGGTCGCCCCGGTCGTGAACCTCTCCGGCCAGGGCGGCGTCGACCCGCTGCTGCAGGCGGACCTGGTCTATCAGCAATTGCAGACGGTCGCCGGCCTGACGGTGGTGCCGGTCGATCGCGTCGCCCAGGTTTACGCGGCGGCGGGCATTGATCAGATCCAGTCCGCCGAACAGGCGCAAGCCGTCATGGACGCGCTCGGGTGTGACGGGCTGGTCATCACGACGGTGACGCAGTTCGACCCGTACAACCCGCCGAAACTCGGCGCGGCAATGCAGCTGTTCGAGCGCGACCGCCAGCGTCTGGCCGCCCCCGATGTGCAACAAATGCTGCGCGCCCCGTCGCCCGGCCCGGAGACCGCCATGCAGCGCGACGAATCGTTCACGCAGGTGGTCGGCATGTACGACTCTACCAACGGTAGTGTGCGGGACGCGGTCGCCAACTACGCCCGGGGTCGGCACGAGCCGGCGGGGCCGATGGGCGTTAAGGAGTATTTCGCCAGCATGGACCGGTTTTGTGGTTTTGCTTACTACAGCCTCACAGAATCGCTTTTAGTCCGATTACAAAATGGTCGATAACTATCGGGCGGCATAACCCGCCCAGACGAGGCAGACCGATGGCAGACGAAACGAAAACGCTTTCTCTCTCAAAGGGGAAGCACCACTTCTGCTTCAAGTACGAGCCCGGCCAGGAGAGCCACGTGCTTGATACGCTGGTGGACATGGTCCACCGCCGCGACGTGCCGTTCGACTGGTTCGACGCCGCCGTGCTGAGTCACCAGCTCGGGCAGCATTTGGCGAAAGAACTCAAAACGATGCTGCCGAAAAAGGCCGCATAACGCCGATAATAAAAGGCCGGCCGCACGGGGAAGTGCGGGCCGGAAAAGGAGTTGAGCAGTTAATCGGTTGATCGGTTGATCTGTGCCCGGCTGAAACGCGACGCCGTTTCCGATTGCCGGGTGGCCACTGATCAACTGTTCAACGGATCAACCGATCAACGCAAGTTGTACCCCTTGAGCTGAGGATCGGCTCATGCGTGTGTGCGGGGCGTCCCGCGCACGATTTAAAGGATTGAGTTTAGCGCCTTCGAGCGATCCTCATGACCCAGTCTCCCCTAGCCGCGCCGACGGAATCGGCCGACGACAAGAACTTCTGCCCGATGGTGCGGGCGTTCCTCGACTACCTCAAGCTCGAGCGACACTTCTCCGACTACACCGTCCGCAGCTACGGTGCCGACCTCTTCCAGTTCGGCCAGTTCCTCGCCGGGCAGATCGGTACGGCGTACTCGAACAAGGAACGCATCGGCGACGCGGGCGAAACGCTCGACGCCAAGTTCGTTCGCTGTGAGATGACGACGGTCCGCGAGTTCCTCGCTTACCTGGCCGCCCAGAACTACACCAAGAGCACCACCGCCCGGAAACTGGCGACGCTCCGCAGCTTCTATAAGTTCGCCATCAAACGCGGCCTGTGCAGCAGCAGCCCGCTGACGAGCATCCGCACCCCCAAGCAGGAACGCCGACTGCCCAAGTGCCTGGACCTCGAACAAGTCCAAAAACTCCTCGACGCCCCCGGCGAAGGCGACATCCTCTGCCTGCGCGACAAGGCGATGCTCGAAGTGCTCTACAGCAGCGGCATCCGTGTCAGCGAACTGGTGGAACTCGAAACCACTGATATCGACCTGGCCGAAGGCATTCTGCGGGTGCGGGGCAAGGGTCGTAAAGACCGCCTCACCCCGATCGGCAGCCAGGCGATCATGGCGCTGAAGAAATACTTCATCGCCCGCCAGGCCGACCCGAAGATGAACACCAACGACGCCGCCCGCGTCTTCCTGAACAAGCACGGCGAGTCGCTCAGCACCCGCAGCGTCCGCCGCAAGCTCGACAAATACCTCGGCATGGCGGGCCTGGACCCGGGCATCAGCCCGCACACGCTGCGTCACAGCTTCGCGACGCACCTGCTGAACAACGGCGCCGACCTCCGCAGCGTCCAGGAACTGCTCGGCCACCAGTCGCTGTCGACCACGCAGGTCTACACGCACCTGACGACCAAGCGGATGAAAGACGTCTACGACCACGCCCACCCGCGGGCTCATAGCGACACCATCCCGCACCCGGCTACGCTCCCCCCGCATTACCCGGCTAAGGCCGGGTAACAGGCACGGCCCACTTCAGTGGGCCTGTGACACTACACACGAATGGGAAGGCGGACGGCCCGGAGCAATCCGGGCCGTTTGCTTTCCCGACCGACGCTGTTCCAATCAGGCCGAATTATTCATTGGGAAGGAATGAATCATGACCGAAACAACGCTTCTGACGCCCGTTGAAACCCCGACGCCCGCCAAGGCCGGGAAGGTCGCCGTCATCATCGGCTGGGTCCTCACGCTGCTGATCGTCGCCGCCATGGTGATGGGCGGGCTGACCGACATCCTCCAGACCGACATGGCCAAAGAAGGCCTCGAACGCGCCGGCTACCCGGAAGGGGCGATGGTGCCGCTCGGCTGGACAATGGTCGGCGTCGCGGCGGTGCTGCTGATCCCGCAGACCGCCATCCTCGGCGGCCTGCTCATCACGGCGTACATGGGCGGCGCGGTGGCGACGCACGTCCGCATGGGCGACCCGCTGCCGATGATCATCCCGGCCATCGTCTTCGCGAGTCTCACCTGGATCGCACTGCTCCTGCGAGAACGCCGACTCCGATCACTGCTGCCTTGGCGGAAGGTTTAGAACGCGGAACGCCATTTAGCCGGCGGGCTTGCCCGCCGTGTTTGCCGGTACTTCGCAGTGGTTCGGTAGCACACGGCGGGCAAGCCCGCCGGCTAAATAATAGGGAGTGGTTCAATTCAATTACTGGGGCGTCGTCGGCTGCGTCGTACCGGCGTCGGGCGTGTACCGGTGCTGCACGATTTCAGACACGCCGAGCGCCAGCAGTCCGACGGCGATCGTCACCGCGGTGGTGAGCGTCAGCCGGCGCGTGAGGTCGCGGTTCTTCGTCTGCTGCTGCACCAGCGGCATGTTGACGACGGCGCTGGCGATCGACGTGAGGATCGTCGCGATGGCGGCGGTGCCCGGGCCGATCTGCCCGTCGCCCACGAGTTGGGCGGCCGTGGCGGTGGTGCTCGCGCTGCTGACGAGGCCGCCCGCAATGCTGACGATCAGGAAGCCGTAATCGCCGATGCGCCGCTTCGCCAGCGTGCCGCTGACCGCCAGCAGGAAAAACAGCAGGCCGAACTTCGTCACGCGGACGAGCGAAACGGGGCTGGTGAGCTTCAGCGGCTCGGCCGGAGTCTGGTCGGACTCGCCCTTGAGGCGCGCGATGACCGCCGTCGAGATCGCCATCGCCGCCAGTGGGGCGGCAGCGTGGTAGATCGCGATCGGCGCGAAGATCGCCAGGATCACGCCGTTCCGCACGAACATCGACATGTTCGTGAGCATGAGAATCGACACCGCCTTGGCGACCGGCATGGCGCGTTGGCGGAGTTGCGACGCGAGTTCCGCGACGGCAGCGGTGGAGTTCACCAGGCCGCCAAGCACCGCCGCGTAGTAGAGGCCGCGATCGCTGTAGAGCCGCAGCAGCACGTAGTTCAGGAACCCGATGCCGGCGATGATGACGACCGTCATCCAGAACCGGTGCGGATTAAACAGCCCGAACGGCCCGACGGGCGCGTCCTTGAGCATCGGCGAAATGACGACGCTCAGCAGCCCCAGCAGCACGGCCGAGCGGATTTCTTCCGGCGCAACGCGCCGGCGAACTTGCGAAGCTCAAGCTTCCACGCCAGCAGCATCACCACCACGATGCCACTGGTGGCACTGATGAAATACCACTTCGTGCTTTCCTGACCTTTGCCGACCATCGCGCCGAGGAAATAAACGACGATGAGGCAGAGCGAGGTCGTCAGTTCCAGCGACTGATCCCGCGTCAGGCTGTGCAGATTCAGGAAGACGACCAACAGCAGCACCCCGGCCAGCCCGGCGAGGGTGAACGACGGTGCGACGAGGAACGTGATGAGCCCGAGCAGGCCCGTGAGGGCGAACGTTCGGACGCCGACTTCTTCTGCGCCCATTCCCGTTCCAGGCCGACCAGCAGCCCGATGCCCGTCGCCAGCGCCGCCTGGTATGCCAGGGCTTGGTATTCCTGGGTCGAATCAATCACAGTCGGGTCGAGCGGCAACGGTCTTTCCTCACAAATCAAAGCGCAACGGGCCAATGTTAGTGTTTGATTAAGATTTTGGGAAGGCGATTGTTTGTTTTCGACGGGCGTTGCGGATTCGCAGATCGATCGGCCACCGCCTACGCTCACTGAGCGTGCGGATTGACGTCCAAAGTGGCCCTCGCCCGAAACCTCTCCCCGTCGAACCGGGAAAGGGGCTCAGACTGTGCGCCGCGAGCGTGTCATGCGGCACGGGCGGCTGTCGTCGGCGTACCAGATTCTGAATCCGGATTTTGATTACTGGTTCGACGAGTCGCTCGACGCCGTTGCCGGTTATGTGCGGCGGGGCGACTGGTGGGTGGTCGGCGGCGGGCCGGTCTGCGCGGACGAAAATGAGGCCGCCGCCGGGCGGGCGATCGAAGCCGCCGCCGCCCGTCAAGGGTGTCGCGTCGTCTTCGTCTGCGCGGACGATCGCCTGAAATCGATTCTGCTGTCTCAAGGCCATCACGGCTTTGTGACGATCGGGGCCGAGACGGTCTGGAACCCGCAGTACTGGTGGCACCGGCCGAGGCAGTCGGCGTCGTTGCGGCAGCAGTTGAACCGGGCGCGGAACAAGCACGTCCGCGTCTCGCCGCTGTTCGGCGACGCCATCGCCGCCGTCGCCGGTGAACTCCGCCCGGTCGTCGCCGACTGGCTGACGACGCGGCCGCTGCCGGCGATGCGTTTTCTGAATGACCCGCGATCGCTCGACGGCGAACTCGCTGGCCGCCGCGCGTGGGTCGCCCGACAAGACGGCCGGGTCGTGGCGTTTCTGCTGGCGTCGCCGGTGGTGCAGCGGAACGGCTACTTGTTCGAACTCATCGCCCGCCGGCACGACGCGCCGAACGGCACGGTGGAACTGCTCATCGACGCCGCTATGCGCGGCGTCGCCGAAAGCGGCAGCACGTACGCCACGCTCGGCCTGGTCATTCTGTCTCCGTACGCCGTCGACGCCATGCGCAAAAATCCGCTCTGGATGCGCGCCTTGACCGAATTCTCCCGCGCACGGCCGGCGCTTTTATAACTATGACGGCCTGGCGAAATTCCGCGACAAGCTCCGGCCTGACTACCGCGAGCCGTTGCATTTCGTGGCGAACACCCGGCCGTTTTCATTCGCCGCACTTCACGCGGCCGGCGCGGCGTTCTGCGGCGAGCATTCGCCACTGAGCGTCGTCAGCCGCGGCATCGGAAAAGCAATCGCCACCGAAGTGAAATGGGCGGCCGCGGCTTTAAGGAAAACGAATTAAGCCACGGATGAACACGGATAAACACGGATGAGAAGAAAAGCTCTGACCACAGATTTCGCGGATGACGCAGCTTGAAAAGCCTGTCTGTTATCCGCGAAATCTGTGTCTACCCATCTTCTCATCCGTGTTTATCCGTGTTCATCCGTGGCTTATTTATTCTGCCAATGAATCCGCACAAGCTTCGGCGACGAGTTCGTACGAACGCCGGCGTGCCGCGTGGTCGTGGAGGATGTTGACGACGAAGACTTCGTCAGCGTCGTACTCCGCGGCGACGGCGTCGAGGCCGGCTTTTACGGTCTGGGGGCTGCCGGCAATGATGCGGCGACTGTTCGCCAGGGCGAACGCGCCCGCGGCTGCTCCGCGAGAAACGCCTTGGCGGTCTCCACGCTCGGGACGGCGATCAATTGCCCGCGGTGCAGCAAATCAAGCATCATGCGGCTGCTCGCCGCGAGGTCTTGGCCGGCCTCGTCCGTTTCCGCCGCCACTGCCCAGACCGCCACGGCGACGTACGGCTTCGTGCCCCATCGGCTGGCTTCGAACTGCGCGCGATACAGGCCGGCGTTGTCGG
Source organism: Tepidisphaeraceae bacterium (assembly GCA_049840775.1). Lineage (GTDB taxonomy): Bacteria > Planctomycetota > Phycisphaerae > Tepidisphaerales > Tepidisphaeraceae > RYN-431. The sequence continues at coordinate 317,197 of JASGJJ010000001.1, read as the reverse complement.
CGCCGCCTTGGTTGATGAAGTCGGCAAAACAGTACGGCAGGCCACGCTCGCCCGCCCAGATCGCGCTCTGCGGCGAACTGCCGAGCAGCCACGGCCGGGCGTCGCAGGCGGTTCGTTTGGCGAGCCGCGCGAACGTGTGCTCGGCGGGCAACTCGCCGGCGAGGTGGCCGAGCAGTTCGTCGAATTGCTCGGTGAAATCGTCCGGCGAAGCGCGGGTGCGGTCACGCTGCAGGGCGAAGGTCGTCATCCGGTCCGTGCCCGCCGCCCGACCGATGCCCAGGTCAATCCGGCCGGGGAACAGTCCGGCGAGCATGGCGAAGTTTTCGGCGACTTTGAACGGGCTGTAGTGCGGCAGCATCACGCCGCCGCTACCGACGCGGATGCGCGCCGTAGCCGCCGCCACCGGGCCGATCAACACTTCCGGGCTGTTGCACGCCAAGGCCGGCGTGCCGTGATGTTCCGCCAGCCAGTAGCGGTGATAGCCGAGTTCGTCGGCGAGTTTGGCCAGGTCAACGCTGTTTCGCAGCGCCTGGCCGGCGGTCGATCCTTCGGCGATCGGGGATTGGTCCAGAACACTCAGGCAGTACGGCATAAAGCAATTGTAGGCCGAAAACGGCTGACGCATTTGTCGTGCCGGGCGGCCGATTCGTGGTCAAACTGCCGCTCAAAAGGTGGATGTGATGCGACAATCGATTGCTGTTCTGATCGGGTTGAGTGTTGCGACGCGCGCGCTGGCGGTCGACGTGCAGGGCGTGCTGCCGGCGTCAATGGATCAGCCGCGGATTTACCTGGCCGTCTGTCGTGACGCGAACGGCACGCCGCTGGCGGCCAAGGGCGAAGCGGGCGGCGACGCGTTGGCGGCACTGCTCGGCGAAAAGCCCGACAAGAACCATCCGCCCGCGCCGAATTTCACCGTCGAAGCCTTCCTCGATACCGGCGCCAGCGGCACCATGCTCGCCAAGTCCACCGCCGACGCGCTCGGCATCAAAGCGGCGGTAGTGAACGGCCGGCCGGTGAAGTTTTATGACGTCGGCGTCGGCGGGAAAGAAGAGTTCGGCGTCACCGAACCGCTGCGACTCCGCGCCGCCGAGTACAGCGGAAAGACCGACGGCCAGGACCTCGGCCAGTATTCGCCGGCGGGTGCGCCCGCGGCCCTGAAGATTCGTGCGGCCGGCGGGCTGTTGGAATCGCTCACCGGAGAAATCGACATCGCCGGCACGCCGCTCATGCAAGGCCGCGTCATGCTCGTCGACTGCCGGCCGATCGCGCAGTACGACAAGCTCCGCACGACGCTCGTTAATCCCGGTGATAAGTCGATCCCCAAGGCGGACGCCCGTGTGCCGCTGACGATGGTCGACTTCGCCCGGTTTACTGAAACCGAGCCGAAAAGCAGCGTGAATGTCGACAACGCCCCGAACCCGATGATCGGCCCGCACCCGTTCCAACGCGACGCCGCCAGGCCGATCGTTCTCAGTCATCATGGCAAGTCGACGAACGCCACCATGCTGCTCGATACCGGCTCGGCGGCGACGATGATCAGCACCGCCAAGGCGAAAGAGCTCGGCCTGACGTTCGACGAGAAGGGCCGCATCACCAACGTGCCGGCGAAAGAGCAGTTCAGCCTGCCGATCGGCGGCATCGGCGGCTCGGCGGACGTGCCCGGCTGCTTCATCGACGCACTCGTCCTGCCGACCACCGGCCAGGCCGTCCGCTATGTGAAAGTCCCCGTGCTGGTGAAAGACGTCACCGTTGTCGACGAGGCCACCAAGCAGTCGTACACGCTCGACGGCGTGTTCGGCATGAACATGCTGGTCGCCAGTGCGAGCGTCAGCGGCGGCATGACCGGCGGCGTCGATGACATCCACGACGGCGCGTTCGGATTCTTCTACGTCGATTTCCCCGCCAAAACGCTCGGGCTGAAACTCAAGTGATTATCGCTGCGCCAGCTTGTCGATTTGCTCAGGTTTGAGCACGGTGCGCACGGCGTCGGCGTGAGCGCGGTAGGCGGCGGTGCGGGCGGTGCGGTAGCTGGCCTCGGCGTCACGCACGGCGTCCATCACGGCCTTCTCGGCGGCGGGACGGTCCGCGGCGGCCGCGGCGCGGAGCTTGGCCCAGAGGTCCAGCAGTTTCGCCTGGCGTGGGCGGTCGACCAGCGGCGGCTGCGTGAGCGTGGCGGCGCGGAGCTTGGCGACCTGGTCGTCGGTGATGCCGACCGCCGTGCGGGCGCCGCTGTCGTTGATCGCTTGTGTGCGGGCGCGGAGTGCTTTGAGATCGTCCTGGGCCGCTTCGCCGATGCGGCTCATCGGGACGAGTGTCTGCTTCGGGCTGCCCATGAAGCGGACGCTGAAGCCGTTCGTCTGCGCGACGCCGGTGCCGTCCGGTTTCAGCTCGACGCCTTCGACCATCGCGGGCACGGCGTTGTTCTGCCGGGCGTTGCCGCCGTTGTTCGGGCGATTCCGGACGCCGTTCGCATTGCCGCGGCGTTCATTGGTTTCGTACTGCGTGAGGTCGACCTGCGGTGCCGGTGCGAGGAGTTTCCAGCCGGCGTAACCGGCTCCTGCGGTGACGACGACGACGATGAGGATCGCCAGCCACGCCGGCATGTTCACGCCGCGACGGCGAGGCTTGGTGTCGGCGGCGGCCTCGGTGAGCGGCGGCTGGGTGGACGATACGGTCGACATGGCGGTTCCCTGGAAGCGGACAAAAGGCGATTAGGTCGGCGGCGTGGTGCTGCCGGGCACGTCCCACGGGTCGATCTGCGTCTTGGCCATGTCCGGCAGTTGCGTGGCGACGTGGCCGTCGAGGAACAGGAAGTTGCTGCCGTAGCTCAAGCCGTGACGGTACGGCTCGACGACGCGGTCGTAGTCGCTGGCGTAGGAAACGCCGTTGGGGTCGGCGTTGGGGTCGGTTGGCTTACCGTCGACTGAGACGGGGCGTTCCATGTGGTAGTCGCGGACGAGGTTTCGTTTTTCGCCCGCGGTGATGATTTCCGACGCAGACCGCCCGCCGCGGTTGCCGCCGGCGAAGCGGACGGGGTTTTTGTTCTGAACGAGCTCGTGATTCACGACGTAGGAGTGAGCCTCGATCGGGTTCAGATCGCTCGGACAGAGCATGATCTTCGGCGTGAATGGCGCGGGGTCGTAGACCTGCAGGAACGCGTTTAACGCGTTCAGATCACTCGTGGACGGCTGGGCGGCGTTATAGGCGACGGGATCGTCGGGGTATTTCAGTTCTTTGTACTTGATCTCGAACAGAATCGCCGGCCAACGCAGGTGAGGCATGACGTTGGTGCCCAATGTGGTGGCCATGCCATTTGCCCCGGTGGGGCCGACGGGGAACATGTAGCCCTTGTTGGCGTTGCAGTACATGACCATGTACGCGCCGATCTGCTTGAGATTGCTCTGGCAGACGACCTGCTGGCTCTTGAGCCGGGCGGCCCGCATGGCGGGCAGCAGGATGGCGATCAGCACCGCGATGATGCCGATCACCACCAGCAGTTCGACCAGCGTGAAGCCGGCCTGACGGCGGGTGGCGGGGGTTCCGGTAATGCGTTGCTGATCCTTCATTGCGCTCTCCGGCAAAAGATACACGCCACTCCCGGGGGCGTTGTTCGGCCAAATTGACTCAGGCGTTGCGCAACTTTGACATGCAAACTGCGAATCGCGCCAACCCGACGGCCTGGGGTTGGCATCGACCATTCCTGCCCCGGACTTGTGTCCCGTTTGGGCCGAAACGTCTCGCGAAAAATCGTCGAGCCGATTCGGCCGGGTGACGGGCAAAGCCTGCGTGATGCCGCGCAGGGTATGCGCCACAGACGCCGGCCGTCGTCCTTTTTAACGCAAAGAACGCCAAAATATTCTCTGGCACGGCGATTGTTTTATGCAGTCCGACCCGATTCGCGCATGGAGGTGCGATTTGAAGAAGAACGTGCTAAGTCTCGGAGAGATGATCGTCCTGTCGGCCCGCCTGGCGACGATCGAGCACGTGCGCCAGGAAATGGACGCCATTGCGTCCCGGCGCACAGCCGGCACCGGCGGAGACGGTGCCGACGGGGCGACTGAAACGCCCGAACTGACCCGGCCCGTGCCGGACCTGCTCGGCGAAGTCTTCGCCAAGATCGAAAAGTCCACCCCGATGCCCCGCATGCGGGAGGCCGCATGATTTACGGCCTCTACCTGTCGGCGACCGGCGTCATCACCAACAGCCACCAGCAGGACGTCATCGCCAACAACCTGGCGAATGCCGAAACCGGCGGGTTCCGTCGGCAGTTGGCGCTGACGGAAACGCGGCAGGTCGAAAGCCGTGTCCGCCAGGCGATGGGCCTCAAAGACCCGATCCGCGACAACATCGGCGGCGGACAGTTCCTGGCGCCCAGCTACTACGACCAAAGCCAGGGCATCCTCGAAACGTCGAGCAATAACCTCGACGTCGCGTTCCAGGGCACCGGGTTCATCGGCGTGCAGGACGGGCAGGGCCAGTTCCGCCTCACCCGCAACGGCTCGCTCATGACCGACAAGGACGGCTTCCTCCGCACCAGCGCCGGGCAGTTCGTCCTCAGCGACCAGAAACAACCGATCAAACTCGACCTTACCGGCCGAAAACAGGTCGATTTGAACATCGATAACGACGGCAATATCAAAATCCAGGGCGAGGACACCGCCCTGGCGAAGATCGGGCTGTTCGAACCGACCGACCCGAACACCATCAAGGCGGCCGGGGGCAACACCTTCGCGCCGACCGAGGGCAGCCAACTCGTCGCCGCCAAGGGACGCCTGCTCAGCGGCATGACCGAAGGCAGCAACGTCGAGCCGGCCACCGAACTCACGCGGCTGATGGAAACGCAGCGGCTCCTCGAAGCCAACGCCAACTTCATCCGCACCCAGGACCAAACCCTCGGCCGGGCCGTAACGGACGTCGGCAAAATCGGCTGATAAGAAAGACGTAAGCTCATGGCCATTAACGCCTTAAATGCCGCCGCGACCGGTTTGCGGGCACTGTCGACCCGGATCGACGTGATCGCCAACAACCTGTCCAACGCCGAAACCACGGCGTTCAAGCGCAGCCGCATGAACTTCGAAGACCTCATGTACCTGACGCTCAAACAGCCGGGCGCTCAGAACTCCAGCGGCCAGATCTCGCCCGCCGGCACGTTCGTCGGCCTGGGCGTGAAGATCAGCAACACGCAGGTCGACATGGAGCAAGGTTCGCTCGAAACCACCAACCGCGACATGGATATCGCCATCAGCGGCCCAGGCTTCTTCCGCGTCAAAGTCGACCCGAACCTCGGCGACGGCTTCGCGTACACCCGCAACGGCAACTTCTTTACGAACAAAGACGGCCAAATGGTGCTGGGCATGGGCGACGGCTACCTGCTCGACCCGCCGGTCACCATCCCGACCGACTCCACGCAAGTCACCATCAGCGAAGACGGCGTCATCCAGGTCATGCGGCCCGGGCAGACCGCCAAGCAGATCGTCGGGCAACTCAACGTCTACCAGTTCGTCAACCCCGCCGGCATGAACCTGCTGGGCGGAAGTCTTTATCAGGAAACGGATTCCAGCGGCAACGCCATCGAATCCAAGCCGAAAGAAAACGGCGCCGGCACGCTGAAGCAGGGCTTCCTCGAGGCCAGCAACGTCGACCCGGTCAAAGAACTCGTCACCCTGATCAAAACCCAACGCGCATTCGAAATGAACAGCCAATCCATCCAGACCGCCGACCAGGCGCTCCAGACGATCGGCAACCTGCGCCGCGGCTAATCGTACCTGTCGAACTCACCGAGTCATGGAGGACTCCAAATGTTCACCCCGCAAGGCCAAGACCCGACGGCGCTCCGCACCGTCCTGTTCATCTTCATCATCGCCATGCTCGCCAGCCTGTGCAGCCGGCAGATGGCGCACGGCGAATCGTTCCTGCCGGGCGAACGGACGGCGGCGCAAGTGTCGCTCCGGCCGGAGGTTTCGGTCGCCGGCGACGAAATCCGCTTCCGCCAGGTCGCCCGCTGGAGCGACGCCGACAAAGCCCAACTCGATCCGATCGGCGATCTCGTCATCGCCCGCTTCGGGCAGGGCAAAGGCTTTCGCAGCCTGGATTTGGCGGAGCTGAAAGCGACGCTCACCGATGCCGGCGTGGGGCTCGGGAACATCAATTTCCTCGGCTCGACCGCCTGCCGCGTTGAACGCAGCGACGCGAAATTCGCCCCCGGCGTGGCTCTAGACCAATACACCGCCGCCGTCACTAACACGCCGGCGACGACGCAGGTGCAAACCCCCGACGCCGCCGGCGTCCGCACGCTCCGCCGCGCCCTGGCCGAAGACCTCGCCGGTCGGCTGCACCTGGACGCCGAAGACCTGCAACTCTCGTTCAAGCCTGAAGATGAAGCCGTCCTACGTCGCGCCGAGCCGCACGACAAGTTCGACATTCGGCCGCAGCGGACGGGCGACCTGGGCGACGTGTCGTGGGTCGTGAGTGTCAGCGGCGAAAAACGGATCTTCCTGAGCGCCAATGCCCGCGCCTGGCGGACGCAGGTGATCGCGAACGGCACGATCACGGCGCGTCAGCAGATCGCCGCCGGCGATGTGACCGAGCGCCGCACGCTGGTCGACCGCCTCGGCCCGGACGGTTTGCTGCCGATGGACAAAGTCGTCGGTCAGGCGGCCGCGCGGGACATCAAGCCCGGCACCGCCTTCACGCCGCAGATGGTCAACGCCGTTCAACTCGTTAAAGCGGGGCAGGACGTGATGGTCGACACCGCCAGTGGGGCGGTTCGTCTGCGGATCGCCGCCCGGGCACTGTCGGACGGCACGATGGGGCAGACCGTGCTGCTGCGGAACGAACAGACGCGTCAGCAGTTCAACGCCGTCGTCACCGGGCCACGGACCGTCAGCCTGGCGGCCAGCGGCATGGCGGGCAGTGTTCGCTAAGTGATTGTCCGGCCGAAGTTTATTTTGCCAGTCCGGCCCGTTCGGGCAGTCCCCAGGAAAAGCAGACCGATGACGTACAAACTCGCTTTTGCCGTACTATGGACCGGTTCTGCGGCCTTCGCCCAGGTGCCGCCCGCGCCGGCGCGGACGGTGCAGCCGGCGACCGCCATCCCGGCCGGTCCGCCGCCGAACATTTCGCAGCTGATGTGCGCCAACGGCGGCAGCCTCCGCCGCGCCGCCATGCAGATGGCCAACGACCCGCGCGTCCCCACGCCCGCGGACATGAGCTATACCTCCGTCGTGCCGCCGAAGGCTAAAGAATTTAACAAGCACGACTTAGTGACGATCGTCATCAGCGAACAGAGCTCGTTCAGCTCCGACGGTACGACGGACACGAAGAAAGACGCGGGTGTCGACGCCAAGCTCGAGCAATTCCCGTCGATCAGCCTGCAGAATTTCGCCCTTAAAAACACCATCGGGTCGATCACGCCGGAACTCAAAGCGTCCGCAAATCGCAATTACAAAGGTGAAGGCACGGTCGACCGCAAAGATACCTTCACCACCCGAATTCAGGCCGAAGTGGTCGACGTGAAGCCAAACGGCACGCTCGTCTTGCAGGCCCGCAAGCGGATCACGACCGACGAAGAAGAGCAACTGCTCATCCTGAATGGCATCTGCCGCACGCAGGACATCACGCCCGACAACACCGTCCTCAGCACGCAGCTGTTCGACATGGACGTGAAGAAAACCAACCGCGGTGCCGTCCGCGACGCCACCAAACGCGGCTGGGTGCCGAGATTATTGGACTGGGTCAACCCGTTCTGACGAAACAAAGAGGGATGTTTTGTGTTTCGTGTTTTGATGTTTGGGAAGAGGGCTGGCAGATGTATTCCAAAAGAACCAAACACCAAAAACGAAATATCGTCTTCAGCTTGTTGGTGACCCTGCTGGCCGCCCCGGCGTTCGCCGCCCGCATTGCCGACGTCACTCAGCCGAGCAATGAGCGGACGAACGTCGTCAACGGCATGGGGTTGGTGTACGGGCTGAAGGGGACGGGCGACGGCGGCGACTTCCAGCCGGCGATTCGCATGCTGGCGGCGGCGCTGTCGAAGTTCGACAACCCGGTGACCGTTCTCGACCTCAAGTCCGTCAAAAACGTCGCGCTCGTGAACCTCCAGGCCACGCTGCCCGCCAGCGGCACGCGGGAGGGCGACGCCATCGACGTCCGAATCACCAGCATCGGTTCGGCCAGCAGCCTCAAGGGCGGCACGCTCTTCGTCTGCCCGATGCAATTCCTGGCGGGCAAAGATAAACGCATTTTCGTCGGCATAGCGGCGGGCACGGTCGACCTCGACGACCCGACCACGCCCACCAGCGGCGTCGTCAAGCACGGCCTCGTCGTCGACGAAATCCTGCCCGCCGGCGAAATCAAAGGCGAAAGCTTCAGCTTCTACCTCGACCCGCCCAGCGCCTCCTGGGCCCTCGCCAGCCAGGTCGCCAGCACCATCAACAACGGCTACGACGGGCAGCAGTGGGCGACCGCGGTCAGCGAAAAAGAAATCGTCGTCCGCATCCCGCCCGGCGAACAGCAGTACCCGGCCAACTTCGTCGCCAACCTGCAACAGCTGCAAATCAACCCCGTGCCGGCCGAGGCGCGAGTCGTCATCAACCAACGCACTGGCACGATCATCTGCACCGGCGATGTCGAAATTTCCCCGGTCGTCATCAGCCATAAAGGCCTGACGATCAGCACGGTAACGCCCGAGCCCGTGCCGACACCGCGTGCCCCGGTGGTGAAGTCGTCGGACGTCGTCGCGATCGACACCAACAACGCCGGCGGGGCGAAGCTGCAGGACCTCATCAACGCACTCGATCAACTGAAAGTGCCGGTGCAGGACCGCATCGACATCGTCAAAGAGCTGCACAAGTCCAGCCGCCTGCACGCGAAGCTGATCATGGAATAGCGGAGAAGAGTCGGTACTGGTTGGTTGGTAGTGAGTAGTTCCAGACACGCGCCGAATGGCGCGTGTTTTTCTTTTCTACCAACGACCCACCATCAACTACCAACTTTCTCGTCTCTGGCACGCCCCTTGCCTAGAGACTCTACAGATGACAATCGCCCCGCAAAAACAGGCCGATTTCGCGTTCGCCAAGGGTTTGAATCATCAGCCCGCGCAGGAAGCATCGCCCGTTCGCGCCGAATTTGCGCCACGCGACGTGATCGCCTCGCCGAAGCTCACGGAATACGGCGAACTCGAAAAGCAGGCGAAGAATCTGGTCGGCACGACGTTCTACGCGACGCTGCTGAAACAGATGCACGACAGCCCGTTCAAGAGCGACCTGTTCAGCGGCGGCCGCGGTGGTGAGGCGTTCAACTCGATGTACGACCAGCACCTGGCCACCGCCATGGCGCAGCGGTCGGGCGACAAGCTCGCGCGGCCGATCATCAAGCGATACAAAGCCCTCGCGAAGACGGCGTACGAGAAACAAAAACAGCAGTCGGCAGAAGCCAAGTCTCAGCAGGATTCTTCAAATGTCACCCACGATCGTCGAGCTTGAAAAACTACTCGCCTTGCTGGTGACCGAGCACCGCGCGCTCTCCGCCGCGGCCGACGTTTACCAGAAGGCGTTGCGCACGTTCGATCTGCAGCAGATCAACGCCGGCGCCGACGCCGTCGAGGCCTGCCGTGCGAAGATCGTGATGTTCGAAAACCGCCGTCGGCACCAGACGCTGCTGGTCGCCCGGACTCACAAGTTGGCCAATGACGTGACGATCTCCCAGATCGCCCAGGCCGTGCCGGCGCATCGCGTCAATCTGGTGAAATACCGTGACGAGCTTCGCAAGCTCACGGCAGAGATTACGGCGAAAAACAGCGTTTCCGCCAAGGTCGCCACCGCCATGATGGGGCACCTCAACAGCGTCGTCCGCATGGTCAGCGGCGCCGTCCGCCAGGCCGCGGTTTACACGCGGTACGGGCAACATACGGTCGCGGCACGCGTCGGCGTGATGGAGGCGGTCGCTTGAGCCTGAGCGGCATTCTCAACCTCAGCAGCACGGCGCTGGCGGTCAATACCGCCGCCATCCAGACGACCGGCAACAACATTGCCAACGTCGGGAACGCCGACTACACACGCCAAGCCACCAACGTGTCGTCCAAGGGCGACACCAAGATCGGCCCCGGCCAATACCTGGGCAACGGCGTTAATCTGGACGGCATCACGCGGCAGATCAACGAGGCGCTCGAATCCCGCCTCCGCGGCGCGACGTCCGACAGCGAAAGCGCCAGCACCCGCGAAGACTGGCTCGGCCGCGTGGAGTCTGTCTTCAACGAACTGAGCGATTCCGACCTCTCGACCAAGCTCAGCACCTTCTTCAAGGGCTGGAGCGACCTGGCGAACAAGCCGCAGGACGCCAGCCTGCGCCAGGTGGTGCTCGAAAACGCCGGCACCGTCGCCGACTGGTTCCACCAGATCGATAACGGCCTCGAGAGCCTGCAGACGGACCTGAACAATTCGACCAAAGGGCTCGCCGACCAGGCCGACAATCTCAGTAAGCAGATCGCCGACCTCAACACCCGCATCACCGCCGCCGAGGGCGGCAACCAAGGCGCCAGCGCCAACAGCCTGCGGGACCAGCGTGACGGGCTGATCAAGCAGCTGTCGTCGATCATGGACATCACCACCGTGCCGCAGGCCAACGGTGCGACGAACATCTACGTCAACTCCGAGCCGCTCGTCATGAACGGCCAGACCAACGGCGTGACGACGGTGCAGGAACAGGACGGCGAACACACCGTCCTCAAAGCGGTCTTCAAGTCGAACAACGGCCTGATGAAAATCGAGAGCGGCCAGCTCGGCGCGATCACCAAGGTCGGCGAAACCCTCCGCGGCACCAGCGACAAGGTCGACCAACTCGCCAGCAGCCTGACTTTCGAACTCAACAAAATTCACAGCAGCGGCCAAGGACTCGAAGGGTTCACCACCGCCGTCGGGACGACCATCGTCCTCGACAGCACCAAGCCGCTCAACGACCCGGAATCGGGCATCAAGCAGCCGCCGGGCAACGGCAGTTTTGTGATCCACGTGAAGGACAAAGCCACCGGCCTGACGACCAGCGAGATGATCAAGGTCGACCTCAACGGCACGGCCGGCGACACCACGCTCGACTCGCTGATCGCACAGATCGACGGCGTCGACGGCATCACGGCGGTGAACAACGGCGGCCGCCTGCAGATCACCGCCGACAACGCACCCGCCGCCGAAATCACCTTCAGCCAGGACACCTCCGGCGTTCTGGCGTCACTGGGCGTGAACTCGTTTTTCCAGGGCACCAACGCCAAGGACATTCAAGTTTCTGACGCCTTCCTGAAAAACCCGTCGCTCATCGCCGCCGCCCAGAACGGCGAAAGCGGCGACAACCAGACGGCACTGGCGATTTCAAAGCTCGAAGACACCGGCGTGACCACGCTTACCGGGGCGACGCTCAAAGAGTCGTACGCGTCCATGATCGACTCACTCGCCTCGGCCACCAGCCAGGCGAAGACCGACGTCACCAGCACCGAAGCCGTCACCCAGATGCTGCAAAACCAACGCGACACGCTCAGCGGCGTGAGCATGGACGAAGAGGCCGTCAACCTGATGCGTTTCCAGCGCGCGTATCAGGGCGCGGCCCGTCTCGTCACCGTCGTCGACGAACTGATGGACACGATGCTGAACATGGTCCGTTAAGTCATGGCAATTCTTCCAGTCAGTCTCGCCCGGGTGAGCAATCAGCTCCGCACCAACGTCTCTCTGAACCAGATTCAGAGCACGCAGGCCAAGCTGCTGAACGTGCAGAACCAGCTCACGACCGGCCGCAAGCTCAATGCGCCCAGCGACAATCCCGGCGACGCCTCCATTGCCGCTGAGCTCCGCAAATCGCTCGAAAAACGCACTTCTTTCTCTGCCAATCTCGACGCCAGCAAGAACACGCTCAGCGCCGTCGATACGACCCTCGGCGATGTCAGCGGCCTGCTGCAGCAGGCGCAGACGCTCGCCCAGGCGAACGTGGGTGACGACGTCACTCAGGACGCCCGCAACGCCGCCGCCGACCAGCTCGATTCGATCTATTCCCAACTGGTCGACCTTGGCAATAAGAGCTTCGAAGGCAGCTACCTCTTCGCCGGCGATAAACTCGATCAGCCCCCGTTCATCGTCGGTGACGGCGGCGGCATGCAGTTCGTCGGCTCCGAAAACACGCTTTCAAACCAGGTCGACGAATCGACTGACGCGAACTTCCAGGTCGACGGTGCCAAAGTCTGGGGCGCCCTCTCGACCCGCATCGAAAGCAGCACGACGCTGACCCCGAGCGTCTCGTCGACCACCCGTCTGGCCGACCTCGGCGGTACGGCCGACAAGGGCGTTCGGGCCGGCATGATCGCGATCAGTGACGGGACGACCACCAAGAACGTCGACCTCAGCTCTGCCGACACCCTCGGCGACGTCATTGATCGCATCAACGCGGCCGGCTTTACCAGTGTGACCGCCTCCATCACTGCCGGCGGCGGCGGACTGACGATCAGCGGCGGGGCGGGCGACACCCTCACCGTCAACGACGTGGCCGGCGGAACCATGGCGGCGGATCTCGGCATCAAGGCGACGACTTCGCCCGGTGCCGGCACGCCGGTGGTGGGTGCCGAACCACACGCAAAAATCAGCAATCTGACGCCACTCTCTGCCCTGAACGGCGGGGCGGGAATCGATACCAGCGGCTTCAAAATCACCAACGGCGGCGCGTCGGCGACCATCGACCTGTCGTCAGCGAACACCGTCGAAGACCTGCTCAACGCCGTCAACGGGTCGAACACCGGCGTTCGGATGGAAATCAACGACGACGGCTCGGGCCTGAAACTGCTCAACACGACGCAGGGCACGGATCTGTCCGTCAGCGAAAACGGCGGGACCACTGCCGCCGAACTCGGCCTACGGAGTTATTCGCCGACCAGCCCGCTCAGTGAACTCAACAACGGTGACGGCGTAAGCATCGTCGACGGCAACGATTTCACGATCACCGATTCCACCGGCGTCACGTTCAGCGTGGATCTCGACACGGATGACACGACTGTTCAGGACGTCCTCGACAAAATCAACGCCGCCGCAACCACCGCCGGTGCGGGCGTAACGGCCGGCTTCGCGACGACGGGGAACGGCATCACGCTGACCGACTCCGCAGGCGGCGGCGCGAGCCTGAAGATCGTCTCGGCGAACAATTCGACCGCCTTGGAAGACCTCGGCCTGGACGTTCCCGCGTCCGGCGGCGTGATCACCGGCAAAGACGTCAACCCGGTCACCGCCCAGGGCGTTTTCGCGAACATCGACGCCCTGCGGGCGGCCATGCGGAGCGGCGACAAGCTGGCGATCACCAAGGCCGCCGAGTCATTGCAGAGCGACTACGACCGCGTCGTTCGCAGCCGCGGCGAAGTCGGCGCACGCGTGCAGGCCGTCGAAAGCCGCCAAACCCGGCTGGAAGACCAGAACGTTTCCACGCAGGCACTGCTCTCCAAGCTGGAAGACACGGATTTCACGCAAGCGGCGACGGAGTACTCGCTTCTGCAGACCAGCCTGCAGGCTGCATTACAGACGACGGCGACGATCCAAAACCTGTCGCTGATGGATTTCATCAAATGACGGAATTTTTCGCCCAGTCTGGCACGGCGGTTGCTTTCACTCTTTTTGTGATGCAGAAATGTGTCATTGCGAGCAAAGAATGCGGGTATGGCGCAGAAAAAGCTGCGCGGCCCGCGCATGAATTGCGGGTGCGGCCGGGCCTGTGAATGGCCGGTGCGGGACGTGTGGATAACGACGAAAAGGGCGTGTTTTCCGGTGAAAAACCGGCACGTGGGGCCCGCGGCGGCGTTTGCCGGGGGCTAGGGAAAAAGCGAGGCACGCGGTTTGCCGGTGGAGCCGGCCAGGCGTGCCCGGTCGGCCGCGGAGTAGCGGCCGGAGAGTAAGAAGGTTGGACCCTTTGCCCGCCAGGGAACGGCGGGTGTGTGCCGGCCACGTCGCCGGTCCAGGAAATGGAGTTCGCTATGGAGATCATGACTAGCCGGTTCGGTCTGCTCGAAGTCGAAGACGAACGCGTCATCACGTTCACGAAGGGCCTGCTCGGCTTCCCCGGCCGCAGCAAGTTCGCGCTGATCCAGACCAACGAGGAGAATTACTTCTTCTGGTTGCAGAGCATTGATGAGCCGTCGCTGGCCTTTGTCGTGACTGATCCGTCGACCTTCTTCAAGGACTACGAAGTCCCGCTGCGTGAAGAGACGCAGCTGGAGATCGAGTTGGAAGACGCCAGCACCACGCAGGTGCTCGTGATCTGCAACAAGATCAACGACTGGCTGACGGGCAATCTGCTCGGGCCGCTCGTTCTGAACGTGGCGAACCAACTGGCGACCCAGGTGGTGCTCACGGACAAGAAGTGGACCACGCGTCAGCCGCTGCTGAGCCTGGCCCCCGAACCTCTCGCCAAGAGCGCCTGAGCCGGCGCTGAGTGAATCGCGTCGGTGTGCGACGCGTGTGTGCGAAAGAACGAAGAGACATCAGGCCGTCAAAGGGCGAAACGGATTTCGCCCGGCGTTCACGGATGAACGCGCCGGCCCGCGGGGTGCTCGTTACGGGCCCCGCACTGGAAGGAGCCAGACATGCTAGTCCTGTCCCGTCAGCGGGATGAAACCATCATGATCGGTGACGACATTGAAGTCACCGTCGTGGACATCCGCGGCGACAAAGTCCGCCTGGGCATCAGTGCCCCGAAGGAAATCGCCGTCCATCGCAAGGAAGTGTACGAGGCGATCAAACGCGAAAATCGTGCCGCCGCCCAGGTGAAACCGGAAGACCTCCCGGGGCTCGGCAAGATCGGACCGAAGTCCGGCGACACGCCTCAGAAACCTTAAGAGGAACTGTTTAACCCCTTACCCCCGGCCATCGTGCCGCAATGACCAGTCGGGCGAAAGGCGAAAGCCATAGCCCCGCGGGCAAAGGACGCCCGCGACAGAAGTTCAATCACGGAGGATTGACCCATGTCCCGTATCAATACGAACGTCGCCGCACTTACCGCCCAGCGCAGGCCTGGCGAACAGCCAGTCGCTGCAGAGCAAAACGCTCGAACGCCTGAGCACCGGCCTGAAGATCAACCGCGGCGCCGACGACCCGTCGGGCCTGATCGCCAGTGAAAGCCTTCGCAGCGAAATGAGCGGCATCAACCAGGCGATCGACAACGGCCAACGCGCCAACAACGTCATCGCCACCGCCGAAGCCGCACTCAGCGAAGTCAGCAGCCTGCTCCTGAACATCAAGGGCATGGTCGTCCAGTCCGCCAACAGCGGTGCCCTTTCGCCCGACGAAGTTCAGGCGAACCAACTGCAGGTCGACTCGGCGGTTCAGTCCATCACCCGCATCAGCAATACGACGACCTTCGCCGGTCTTCGCCTGATCGACGGCAGCATGGACTACCTCACCAGCGGTGCCAGCACCAGTTCGTTCAATAGCCTGCACATCAATCAGGCGAACTTCGGGACGGCGGCGAACATCCCCGTGAATGTGGACGTCATCCAATCCGCTCAGCACGCCCAACTCGAATTCCGCGCCTCGGCCATCGGTAAGACGGTGACCCTGGAAATCAACGGCAACGAAGGCGTGGATACGCTCACCTTCGCCAGCGGCACCGGTGCCGGAGCGATCATCGAGCGCGGTCAACCGCCTGAGTGACGCCACCGGCGTCAAGGCGACGCTCATCAACTCCTCGAACGCCGCCAGTGGCGTGATGTTCGAAAGCACAGGCTGGGGCAGCAAGCAGTTCGTCAGCATCAAGGCGCAAACCGGCACGTTCGATGTCGTCGACGTCGACGGCAACGCCCACAGCCGCGACACCGGCCGCGACGCCAAGGCGACCATCAACGGCGCCGTCACCGTCGCCGACGGCCTGGACCTCAAGGTCGCCACCGCCTCGCTCGACATGACCGTCAGCCTCAACGAAGCCTTCGGCCAAGGTCAAAGCAGCTTCGCCATCACCGGTGGCGGGGCGTTGTTCCAGCTCGGCAGCAAGGTGACCGCGAACCAGCAGGTCAACATCGGCCTGCAGTCGGTCGCGGCCAGCAAGCTCGGCGACCAGAAGGACGGCTTCCTGAATGACCTCGTCAGCGGTGGCGCCGCGACGCTCGTCGACGGCCAGGCCGCCAAGGCCAGCCGTATCATCGAGAAGGCGATCAACCAGGTCGCCACGCTGCGTGGTCGTCTGGGTGCGTTCGAGAAGAACACGCTCGAGACGAACATGAACAGCCAGCAGATCGCCTTGGAAAACGTCACGGCAAGCGAAAGCAACATCCGCGACGCAGACTTCGCCAAGGAAACCGCCGAGCTGACGCGTGATCAGATCCTCACCCAGGCCGGCACGAGCGTGCTTGCCCAGGCCAACAGCGCCCCGCAACAGGTGCTGAGCCTGCTCCGCAGCTAGTCTCGAGCCGTTTGAAATCACTAGGTTGACCAAACCTATAGGCAGGGCCACTTCGGTGGCCCTGCTTTTTTATTCAACCGGTTTGAGCACAACCGCCGCGAGCGGCGGCAGGTTCAGCGTGATCGACCGCGGCCAGTGGTAGAACGGCAACGGCGAAGACTCGACCTGCCCCTGGTTTCCCTGGCCGCTGCCCCAGTAGCTGGCGGCGTCGGTGTTCAACACCTCACGCCAAACACCGCCGCGAGGCACGCCGATCCGATAGTTCGGCCGTGGCACGGGCGTGTGATTGATCGCGACGAGCAACACGTCTTTCGGGTTCCTTGCGCCGCAGGAAAACCGTCACACTCTGCTGGGCATCATTGGCGTCGATCCATTCGAAGCCGAACGGCTCGCAGTCGCCTTCATGCAGCGCCGGCTCTTTTCGGTAGAGGCGGTTGAGGTCGTCGACTAACTGTTGAACGCCCTTGTGGCTCGGCCACCAGAGCAGGTTCCAGTCGAGGCTTTTTTCGTGGTTCCATTCGCCCCACTGGCCGAACTCGCCGCCCATGAACAGCAGCTTCTTGCCGGGAGCCGTCCATTGACTGGCCAGTAGCACGCGGAGGTTGGCGAACTGCTGCCAGACGTCGCCGGGCATGCGGCTGAGCAGTGAGCCCTTGAGGTGCACCACTTCGTCATGGCTGAGCGGGAGCACGTAATTTTCCGCATACTGGTACATCGTGCGGAACGTCAGCAAATTCTGGTGATAGCTGCGGTAAATCGGCTCCTGCTTGAAGTAGCGGAGCGTGTCGTTCATCCAGCCCATGTCCCACTTCATGCCGAAACCTAAGCCGCCGATGTAGAGCGGGCGGCTGACCATCGGAAAGCTGGTCGACTCCTCGGCGATCGTCTGCACGCCGGGGAATCGGGCGTAGACTTCACGATTTAATTGCCGGAGAAACTCGATGGCTTCGATGTTCTCGCGGCCGCCGTGTTCGTTCGGAATCCATTCGCCGTGCGCTCGACCGTAGTCGAGATAAAGCATGCTCGCAACGGCATCAACGCGCAGGCCGTCGATGTGGTACTTATCGAGCCAGAACATCGCACTGCTGAGCAGGAACGCTCGTACTTCATTTCGGCCGTAGTTGAAGATCGCGCTTTTCCAGTCGGGGTGAAATCCCTTGCGCGGGTCGGCGTGTTCGTACAGGTGCGTGCCGTCGAAGAACTTCAGGCCGTGTTCGTCTTCGGGGAAGTGGCTGGGCACCCAGTCGAGGATCACGCCGATCCCCGCCTTGTGCAGTTCGTCGATCAGGAACATCAAATCCTGCGGCGTGCCGTAACGGCTGGTCGGGGCGAAGTAACCGGTCGTCTGATAGCCCCAGCTGCCATAAAACGGGTGTTCCATCAGCGGCAAAAATTCGACGTGCGTGAACGCGCGGTGGCTGAGGTATTCGACGAGTTTTGGCGCGATTTCGCGATACGTCAGCGGCCGATCGCCGTCTTCGGGCACGCGCATCCATGAGCCGAAGTGCAACTCGTAAATGCTCATCGGCTGATCGAGCTTTTGTTTGGCTTCACGTTCGGCGAGCCAGTCGGCGTCGTGCCATTCGTATTCGAGGTCGTGGACGACCGATTCCTTGCGGGGCGCGGTGGCGTGCAGAAAACCGTACGGATCGACCTTGTCGACGGTGTAGCCGTTGAACCGGGAGGCGATGTGAAACTTGTAGTAAGCCCCGACGGTCGCGTCGGAAATATCGATCTCCCAGATGCCGCTCTCGCCGCTCGCGTGCATCGGATGGCGGCCTTTGTCCCAGCCGTTGAAGTCGCCGATGACGCTGACGTAATCGGCGTTCGGTGCCCAGACGGCGAACCGCACGCCGCCGTCGGGCAGCACGTGTGCACCGAGTTTTTCGTAAAGACGGCTGTGCGTCCCCTCGTTGAATAGGTAGAGGTCATGCTCACCGATACGGGAAATATCGTCAGCCACGGCGGTCATGCGTTACGTCCTTTCGCCGTCGTCGTCACGCCATTCAGAGGCGGCACAGCGGCCGTCGATCCGTCGAGAATTTTCGTCACCGCACGCAGTGGAATCTCCACCCAATCCGGTCGGCTGTTGAGTTCGTAGCGGACTTCGTACAACGCCTTTTCCAGCACCCATGATTTGAGCACCAGTTCCATGTCCGCAATGGACGGCGGCAGCAGTTCCGGCCGAATTTCGCGCAGGCGTGCGGTGTAGGCGCGGACGAATTCGCGGCCGAGCCAGGCGCCGAAGAGTTCGGCACCGCGCGTGTCACGTTCGCGATTCGCGGCCGGGCCGTCAGGCGGAAGCAGGCTTTGATGTTTTCGCAACGCCGTCCAGGCGGCGTAGTCAAAACTCCGCACCATGCCGGCCACGTCGCGGAAGCTGCTGCGTTTCAATCGGCGCTCCCCGATGCTCCGCAGCGGCTCGCCTTCGAAGTCGATAATGACGAAATCTTTCCCGGTCCAAAGCACCTGGCCGAGGTGGTAATCACCGTGGATGCGGATGCGAGGCACCTTCACCGGCCGGCCGGTGAGGTCGCGGAAGATCGCCAGGATGTCGCTCTCACGCGACTTCACCGTCTCAGCAAATGCTTTCGCCTCGCCATTGAGCGTTGACAGACGTTGGCCGATCGTTTGCATCGTTGCGCGGGTGGTGTTGCGCATCGATTGCAGCAGGCCACGCTGGTAGACGGCACTGTAGGGTTCGGGTGCGAAGGCGGCGTCGCCTTGTGCGTCGGCGAGGGCGGCGTGCATCTCCGCGGAGCGCTGGCCGAGCAGGCGGGCACGCTCCATCGGATTGGCGATCAGGCGGGCGACCTCTTCCGGTGGCAGGGCGTCATCGCCCGTGCAGCCGGCGTCGCCGGGCAGGCAAAGCCGGGCGACCTGATCGGGGGCCACCGTCGACAGGTTTTCGAAATACCGCTGCGCCGTCGTCCAGGAAAACGCCCCAGGCATCGCCCTGGTTCGGCACGTAGGTGAGGGCGACCGCGAGCGTCTGGGGCGGCGCACCGTCGGTTTTGATTTCGATCGCTCCCGCCAAGGGCGCGGTCGATTCAAACTTCGCGACCTCGGTCAGATGCCTGCCGATTTCCAGTTCCGGGTTCGCGCCTTCGCCGATGCGGCGATAGAGCTTCAGGATGAGCTTCTCGCCGAAGAGCACGTTGGTGTTGCTTTGCTCGGCGTTGGGGAGTTTGATCGGCAGATCGGTAAGGTCGACCGCTTCCCCGATCGGGCGGCCGATGAGGCTAACGTGTTTGCCCTGCACCTGTTCGCCACCGATCGCCAGCTGCATGAGCGTGGCGGCGAAATCGGCGTCATTCATGCCGTCGCGCACGAGCCAGTTTCGTTCGCCGTCGGTGACACGAAGGACGCCGGCCTCGGTGGGCGTTTCTGCGTCTGCGATATCGGCCGATAGCGGGAGTGCGTAGGTTTCCGGCTCGCCGTCGTTGAAGTCGACGCCGACTAAAAACAGCATGTGTTCTGCCGAAAACTCTTCCGCGCTCGGGAGCGGGATTTTCGCGATGACGTGCGTGCCACGGATGGTGCGGGCCTTGCTGACGAACCATCGCCGCGTCGGCAGCAGGCGGGGCAGGCGGCTGTTGAGCGCGCGGGCGAAGGCCGGGTCATCGAGCAGCGTGTCGCCGCTGAGGTTCACTTTGACTTCGGGCGGCAAGGGCGCGGCGTCCACTGGCGATGCGGGTTCCAGCAGGAACCAGTAAAACCCATGCGGCCCGACACTGAGCGTGTATTTCCCGTCGCTGCCGATCGTCGGAAACCGCGTCAGGCCGAACATTTCGACCGGAGTGGCGCCTGGAAATTCGCCCAGGTCCAGTTCGACAGGCTGGCTGAACCGCGAGAGATTCGCCACGACGAGCACGCGTTCTTCGCCGTCATCCCGGATGAAGGCCAGCACCTTCGGATTGGCGGGCGAGAGGAATTTGATTTCGCCCGTGCCGAAGACGGCATGCGTTTTGCGCAACGCGATCAGCCGCCGCATCCACCAGAGCAGGCTGGACGGGTTGGCATTTTGGGTTTCGACGTTGACGGATTCTGCGTTGTATTCCGGATCGATGATGACGGGCTGGAATAACTGGTGTGGCCGCGCTCGGCTGAAGCCGGCGTTGCGGTCGGCGCTCCACTGCATCGGCGTGCGGACGCCGTTGCGGTCACCGAGGAAAATGTTGTCGCCCATGCCGATCTCGTCGCCGTAGTACAGCACCGGCGTGCCGGGCATGCTGAACAATAGCGCGTTCATCAGTTCGATCTTGCGACGGTTGTTATCGAGCAGCGGCGCGAGGCGGCGGCGGATGCCCATGTTGATGCGGGCGACCGGGTCGCTGGCGTAGACACGCCACATGTAGTCACGCTCTTCGTCGGTCACCATTTCCAGCGTCAGCTCGTCGTGGTTCCGCAGGAACATGGCCCACTGCGCACCTTTCGGCAGCGGCGGGGTTTGTTCGAGGATGTCGATGATCGGGTTGCGGTCTTCCATCCGCACGCTCATGAACAGCCGAGGCATGAGCGGGAAGTGGAAGTTCATGTGGCACTCGTCGCCGCCGCCTTTGCCGTCGTCGCCGAAGTAGGCGATGGCGTCTTCGGGCCATTGGTTCGCCTCGGCGAGCAGCATGCGGCCGGGCCAATTTTCGTCGACGTGTTTGCGCAGGCTTTTGAGGTATTCGTGCGTTTCCGGCAGGTTTTCGCAGCTCGTGCCTTCGCGTTCGTAGAGATACGGGATGGCGTCCAGTCGCACGCCGTCGACGCCGAGCGACATCCAGAAATCGCAGACGTCGAGCACGGCTTGGTGGACGGCCGGGTTGTCAAAGTTCAGGTCGGGCTGGTGGTGATAGAACCGGTGCCAGAAGTATTGGCCGGCGACGCGGTCGTAGGTCCAGTTGCTGGGTTCGCTGTCATTGAAGATGACGCGGACGCCGTCGTATTTTTCGGGAGTGTCGCTCCAGACGTAAAAGTCGCGTTCGGGGCTGCCTTTTGGCGCTTTTCTGGCGCGTTGGAACCAGGCGTGCTGGTCGCTGGTGTGGTTGATGACCAGTTCCGTGATGACGCGGATTTGTCTGCGGTGAGCTTCGTCGATGAAGCGTTTGAAGTCGTCGATCGTGCCGTAGCGGGGGTTGACGCTTTTGTAATCGGCGATGTCGTAGCCGTCGTCGCGGCTGGGCGACGGGTAGAACGGCAGCAGCCAGACGGCGGTGACGCCGAGCTCTTCGAGATAATCGAGCTTGCTGAGCGCGCCGAGGAAGTCGCCGTTGCCGTCACCGTTAGAGTCACTGAAGCTGCGGACGTGCATCTGGTAGATGACGGCGTTGCGGTACCACGTCGGATCGATCGGCATGGCCGAGGGTGACGGCTTGCGGGCGGCGACGGATTTGCGGACGACGCTCTTGCTCACGGGCGAACTCCGGAGGGTGTTAGACGAAGTATTCAAAGGCGGCCTCCGTTCCGGCGCGGCGGCGAACGGCGAAAACGTGGCACGGGTTCGAGCCCGGATCGAGCTTCACGATCGCGTGCCAGCCTTGCCAGCGGTAACGCTCGTTCGTCAGCAGATCGTGCACCTGGAACGGCGTATGCTCGTCCAGGCCCATCTTGTGAAGATCAAGGTTCAGATTCGCCCATTGCGTGGTGTACGGGTCGGTGTTCGCGGCGACGAAAATGGTGTTATTGCCGTGCGTCTTGCTGAAGACAAGGACGCGGTCGTTGTCGCTCTTGTGAAAGACGAGGCCGGTGTTGAACTGCAACGCGGCGTTCTCTTTCCGAATGCGATTGAGGCGGCCGAGCAGGTCGGCGAGCGAATACGGGTTGTTCAAGTCCCACTGGCGGAGTTGGTATTTTTCGCTGTCGAGATATTCCTCGCTGCCGTGCTTCACGGGGCGGCCTTCCATGAGTTCGAAGGCGGGGCCGTAGACGCCGTACGTGCTGCTGAGCGTCGCCGCGAGCACGGCTCGGGTGATGTACGCCGCCCGCGCGTTCGTCTGCAGATACTCCGGCAGAATGTCCGGCGTGTTCGGCCAGACGTTGGGGCGGAAGAAGTCGATCACCGGCTGCTGCGTGAGTTCGTTGAGATACTCGCGCAAGCCCCACGGGTCGTTCCGCCAGGCGAAGTAGGTGTACGACTGCGTGAAGCCGAGCTTGGCGAGCCGGTACATCACCTTCGGCCGCGTGAACGCCTCGGCGAGGAACAGCACGTCCGGCTCGATTTTCTTCACTTCCGCGATGAGCCATTCCCAGAACGGGAACGGCTTGGTGTGCGGGTTGTCGACGCGGAAGACTCGCACGCCGTGCTTCACCCAGTGCAGCGTGACGCGGAGCAGCTCGTCCCACAAGGCCTTGAAGTCTGAGCATTCGAAATCGAACGGGTAGATGTCCTGATACTTCTTCGGCGGATTTTCCGCGTACTGGATCGTGCCGTCCGGACGGTGCTTGAACCACTGCGGGTGCTGCTTGACGTAGGGATGATCGGGCGAGCACTGGAACGCCAAATCGAGAGCCAGATCAATGCCGCGTGCGTTGCATTCTTTTACGAGCCGGTCGAAGTCTTCGATGGTGCCGAGCTGCGGATGGATGGCGTCGTGCCCGCCTTCCGGGCCGCCGATGGCCCAGGGGCTGCCGTGGTCGCCGGGCTGACCGTTGGGGTTGTTGTTCGGCCCTTTGCGGAACGCGCGGCCGATCGGGTGGATCGGCGGCAGATAAAGTACGTCGAAGCCCATCTTCGCGACGTAATCCAGGCGGTTGATGACGTCGTTCAGATTGCCGTGCTTGGAAGGGTCATTAGCGGCCGAGCGAGGGAAGAACTCGTACCAGCTGCTGAACCGCGCCTTGGGCCTGTCGACCCAGATGGAAAGCGGCGTCGGCCAGTGGCTGACGAATTTCCGCGGCGCATGGCGGCGCATCGTGTCCAGCAGTGCCGGGTCGAGCGCCATCTGCGTGGCGAGGCCGCGATTGTCGGACCGCATCACTTCGGCGGCGATGTCGAGCTGGCGTTTGACGTCGCCCTCGTTCGCCTTGGCGGCCTCTTCGACGAGTTCGGCGCCGATGATCAGATCGACGCCGACGTCCTGCCCGGCGGCGATGCGTTTGTTCAGGTCGTACCGCCACGTGCCGAAGTGATCGACCCACGCCGCCACGCTGACTTGCATCAGGCCGACGGCGTGAACATCAAACTCGCCCGCCCAGCGGTCGTTCACCGTCGGGGCCATGTCGATTTCGTTCCACGCGTCATTTTCGCCGAGGCGGTGCAGCAGGGCGACGGCGATCTTGTCGTGGCCGTCAACGAAGGCGTCGGCTTCGACGCGAACCGTGTCGCCGACGGCACGCTTGGCGTAGAAACGGCCGGCGTCGACGACGGGCGTCACGTCTTCAATCACCACGCGGCTTTGCCCCAGCGAGCGATCCGGCACACGCGCGGAGGCTTGCGCTGCAGAAACGGGGGCAATGTTGGCGAGGTTTCCGTTCATGCCGGTCGACTTTATGCCCGCCGGCAAACGCGAGGGGTATGAAGAATGATTAAATTCATCAGCCGGGCCACGAATGGTCACGAATAACTGGGCAAATCCGTTCGGGGCTAAACGGAGATTTCGAACACGGCCGTCGATTGGGGCGTGAGCGTGACCCAATGCCCATTGTGGATGAATTGGTCTGTGGCGATCGCCTCGCCGTTGTCCGGCTTAATGGCGATCCGGTCGAGGAGTTGTCGCAGCCGGAGCGTGCCGGTCAGGCCGACTAACTCGGCGAGTTCTCGGGGGATTCGCACCGGCCCGGCGCGGGTGCGGTCACGGTCGAAGTTGGCGACGACCAGCAGCATCTTTCGGCCGCCGTCGGCGAATCGGGCGAAGGTGTAGAACGAGTCCGGGCAGTCGCCGAAGCGGTCCGGGCGGTTCAAATACTTCAGGCCCCAGTAGCCGTCCGCCGTGACCGATTCGTGCTGACAGAGTGCGAACAGCCTGGCGTAGAACGCGCGGGAGAGTGCGCTGCCAGTCGGCCAGCCCGCCGCCGTCGTAGGCGTGGCCGTTGACCCATTTGACGAACTCGGGCATCGACCAGTAATCGAACAGGCCGGTGCGGCCGTCGCGGCCGCTGTAGCCTTCGGCGTCGGCGCCGGGCTCGCCGATCTCCTGCCCGTTGAGCATCAGTACCGGGCCGGGCGTGGCGAGGTATTGGAGCGGGGCGAGC
Organism: Tepidisphaeraceae bacterium; assembly: GCA_049840775.1. Taxonomy (GTDB): domain Bacteria; phylum Planctomycetota; class Phycisphaerae; order Tepidisphaerales; family Tepidisphaeraceae; genus RYN-431. The sequence continues at coordinate 292,609 of JASGJJ010000001.1, read as the reverse complement.
AGGTAACCCGCGTCAGCCGTGCCGAAGCCGCTGTCACCCGCCCAGCCGGCGGCGGGGTTGACGGGCGAAGCGATGCGGCGTTCGTCGTGGTTTTCGAGGTACTGCACCATCTGCCGCCGCGCCGGACCGCCGACGCTCGTCAGGGCGTGGTGATAATCGTCCTGGCTCGAGCGGCCGAGGTAGATGCTCTTGAGAATGTGGTAGGTGTGGTCGTTGTAGACCGCGTCGAAGCCGCTTTCGATGAGCTGTTCGCGGCGGACGATCGGGTCGCCGCTGCCTTCCCACGGGTACGCCTCGGCGAAGACGTAGGCGTTCGGGTCGCGCCGGTGAATGCCGTCGACGAGGAACTGCCACGCCTCGGCGGGGACGTAATGGGCGAAGTCGCAGCGGAAGCCGTCGACGCCGCGTTGCTGCCAGTAGGCGAAGACGCTGTCCATGACGTCCCACGTCCGTGGCCGCGGCGTGTAGTGGCCGGTGCGGGATTCGAAGTCATAGCCGTAGTTGACCTTGATGGTTTCGTACCACGGATCGGGCCCGAGGCGGGTCTGGCGGACGTTGTTGCCGGTGACTTTGACGGGCCGCTCCGGCGAGCCGTCTTCACGCGGGTAAAGGCCGTCGAAGACGTAGCCCGGCGGGTTCCAGTGCGCCGGGCGCGTCAGTCGCAGCGGATCACGCGTGCCGTCGGCGACGTAGAAAAAGTGATTCTGCGGCGAGAAGAAAACGCCCGTGTCGTCGCCGACGCCGAACTGCAGGTCCGGCCGCACGACCGACTCGTAGCCGCGGGCGACGTGGTTGGGGACGAAGTCGATGATGGCCTTCATTCCCGCGGCGTGAACGCGGGCGATCATGGCGTCGAACTCGGCGAGGCGGTCATTCGGATTGACGGCGTAATCGGGGCAGACGTCGAAGTAGTCGCGGATGGCGTAGAAGCTGCCGGCCACGCCTTTGACGACGTCCGGGTCGTCCGGCGGCAGGCCGATGCTGCTCCAGTCGGTCAGGGTCGCCTGGCGGTGACAGCCGGTCAGCCAGACGTGCGTCGCGCCGAGCGCCTTGATCGACGCCAGGGCGGCATCGCTGACGTCGGCAAACTTGCCGCTGCCGTTCTCCGCCAGCGTGCCGGCGAAGGCGCGGGTGGGGTTCGTGTTGCCGAAGTAGCGAACCACCAGCTGGTAGATGATCGGCTTCGGATCTGGGCTCATGCGCGACGGCATGGTATGTCGATCGGGCGGCAGGCGAAACCCCAGGACTTTATCGGCTTCGACGCCTCCCGCGGCGGCGAATATAGTGGCATCCATGACCGGGCTCACACACGCATGACCACGCCGCCACTCACAACGCCGCCGACACCGCCGGCCGCACCGAAGAGTCACGCCCTGGAGGTCGTCGCAGTGGTGGCATTGGTCATCGTGGCGATGACGCTGCACTACCTCCGCGGCCCCACGCCGTCAGCGGCGTACCCGTCGATCATGGGCCCGGCGACGAGCCTGAAAACCAGCGACCCGCCTTCACTCGACGAACTGCTGCACCTGTCCCTGAGCACCGGCCGGGGCACTCTGTTAGAACTGTACCGTCACGGCGAATTGCAGCGCGACGTGCCCGCCTGGACGAGCCTCAAGGACGCCCCGCCGTGGTGGTCGCCGTGGACGCACATGGACAGCGCGTTTCCACCCGGCGCTCTACGTGCAGACGCTGCGGTTCTGGCGCGCCGTGTTCGGCGAGAGCGACGCGGCGGCGATCAGCTACTCCTGCTTCTGGTCGGCGATCGCGTTGGTCTTTGTCTACCTGGCGGCCCGCGAGGCGTTCGGGCCGGCGGTGGCGTTCTGGGCGGGGGCGGTCTTCGCGGTGTCGCCCGTCGGGAGCTACTACGCACTCGAAGTCCGCAGTTATTCCATGCTCGTCGGCGAAAGCGCAGTCGCCATCTGGCTGATGGTCCGAATGACCCGCCTCGGCGTGCGGCGGGGCGAGTTGGTCGGCTTCTGCGTCACGATGCTGGCGTGCATGCTGACCCATTACTTTGCCGCACCCGCCTGCCTGGCGGCGGGGCTGTACGTGATGGCGTTGGCGGGGCGGAAGTGGTGGCGGGTGATGCTCGCCGGCGTCGCGACGGCGGCGGTCTACGCCGTGATCTGGGGCCCGTTCCTGTTGCGGCAACTGCACATCCTCGGCCAGGACCTGTCGTATCTCAGAAGCGACACGCCGGCGATCGGCTGGAAGCTGAAGCTGGCGGTCTCCCTGCCGTACCGGCTGCTGTCGGAAATCTGGTTCTGGCCGCCCCAATGGCTGGCGCTGACGGGCTGTTGCGCCTTGACGGTCGCGGTCTTCACTTTGGCGATCGTCCGACGGCCGATGCGGTCGTTCGTCGTCTGGTACGGCGCCGTCGCCGGATACCTGCTGCTGACGGACGTTCTTCGGCAAACGATGCAGTTGGCGTACATCCGTTACCCGGCCGCCGCGTTGCCGGCGATCGCCGTCTTCGTGCCGGCGGTCTTCGGCTACGTGCGTCAGGCGTGGGTCGTTCACGTCGCCGGTGCTGCGGCGTGCCTGCTGGTGCTGATCACCATGCCCAACGCCCTCCAGCACGACGCCCCGACGACCACCACCGCCGTGATGGCGATCGCACCGAAGATGAATCCCGGCGACGTGCTGATGCTCTACGGCACGTCCACGCCCGCCGTGCCGAGCTACCTGCCGGAATGGACACTGCTCGATTTCTCGCACGTGCCCGGCCTTTTCCCGCGTGACGCGGTGCTGCTGGACGCGCCAGTTTCCGATGACCTCGCCCGGCAACTGGCGGGGCGGCGGGCGTGGGTCTTGATGACCGACCTGCAGCGCACCGGCCAGGAAGTCCTGCCGCACGTCAAGGTGCTCAACGCCGTCCCGTTCGAACGAGCGACCGACCTGCCCGGCAAGATGCCGGCGTTCTACGTGGAGTTCCCGGCGTCGGCGACAACCGCACCGGCGACAGCGTCGTCGTCGCCGGCGCGCTGAGCGGTCGTCCGTGGTGCGTAGTGCGGCTCGATCTGCGCCAGCAACTGCCGAACCCCCGGCCGAGGCCGCGCCGTCACCAGCCATTGGAACGCGAACCCGCCCGGCCAGACCGCCGCCAGGCCTTGGGCGATCGAGCCGAGCAGTCGGCCCTTCCAGCCCGGCAGCACCGCCTCGAACGGGGCGGCGATCGGCGCGATCCGTTCCACCGTGTACCCGCTTTCGTCCAGTGCCCGCAGCAAACTTCGTCGGGTGAACAGGCGTTTGTGCGTGATGTCCAGGATGCCACGCTCGGCGTAATTGAAGCGGCCCAGCAGCAGGTTCAGCCGCACGCCCATGAACGCCACGTTCGGCGTCGTCAGCACCAGCAGCGGCGGGCGACGCACCGCGGCTGTCGCGCGGCTGCGGTTGCGCAACTCGATTAAAAAGTGCTCCGGCTCGGCCAGGTGCTCGATCACGTCCAGCAGCAGCACCGCGTCGTAATCGAACGTGTCCAGCGGCAGCTCGTCGCGATCAAGGTCCGCGCGGACGAAGTGGTCGAGCGTGCCGGCGTCGGGCTGGTGGGCGTCGACGCCGGTCACCGTCATGCCCAGTTTACGGAGTTCGGCGCGCACATGCCCCGGCCCGCAGCCGAGGTCCAGCACGCGGGCGGGGCGGGTTTTGCGAAGGATCTCGATCGCCCGCGTGTGCGAGCCGTAGAGCGTATGGGTCTTGTCGCGGTAGCGGGCGATGCTGAGGTTGCGGTACTTCAGCGAGCACATCATGCCCATCTGGTGCAGGCGGAATTGCAGCGTCGCCAGCACCACGTCGCCGGCGTAGCGTGTGCCGTCGACGTGGCAGACTTCGTCGCCGTACCGCGTGGGAATGGGGAACTGCACCACTTTCGCCCCGACATGGACGGCCTGGAGCAGGATTTCCGTGTCGAAGTGGAAGTCGTTGGTATTGGCCTCGAACGGGACGGCGGCGAGGTAGCGCGTGGCGTAGCCGCGGTAGCCGGTGTGCCACTCGGCGAAGCTCTGGCCGGTCAGGCGGTTCTGGAACGTCGTCAGGATTCGATTGCCGATGACTTTGTACCACGGCATGCCGCCGGCGCGGGCGGACTTGATGCTGTCCATCCGCGTGCCGAGCACGACGTCGGCGTCGGCGGTTTTGAAGGATTCGATGAACTTGGGCAGCAGCTCCGTGCGCGTACTGCCCGTCGCCGTGCAGCAGGACGACGTAGTCGTACCCACGCTCGATGGCGATGCGGTACCCGAGCTTCTGGTTGCCGCCGTAACCTTGATTGACCGGGTTTCGCAGAACGGTGATGCGGCCGGGATAGCGGTCGCGTGCCCAGGCGGTGGCGGCCAGGGCGGAATCGTCCGGCGAGGCGTCGTCGATCACCAGGAAATCGACGCTCGAATCGTCCCAGATCTCCGCCGGCACGCGCTCGAAGACCGACGCAATATGCCGCTCCGCCGCATAGCTGACGATGAAGACGAGGGTGCGGGATGGGCTGGCCGATTCACTCACGCCGGGCAGTTTATCCGCAATCGGAAAGCGCGGCAGTCGCCGCGCGGGTTTGCAATGCGGTATACTGTTTAGTGCATGACCGATGCCCAACTCTTCGACACCGCCCGGCGGGAACTCTACACGCCCGTCGTCGGCGACATCCTCGACTGCGCTCGGCTACGAGCACCAGTTCCTGCCCGCGCCCATCCAGCCGATGCGGGAAGAAATGAAACTCGTCGGCCGCGCCATGCCGGTGCTGATGATCGACGTCTTCGGCCCGCAAAAGAAACCGTTCGGCAAACTGACCGAAGCGCTCGACCAACTGCAGCCCGGCGACGTCTACCTCGCCAGCGGCGGCGACATGCGGTGCGCCTACTGGGGCGAACTGCTGACGGCCACCGCCCGCACACGCGGGGCGGCCGGGGCGGTCATCAACGGCTACCACCGCGACACGCCGCAGGTGCTTCAGCAGAACTGGCCGGTCTTCAGCCGCGGCCGCTACGCCCAGGACTCGGCGGTGCGGACGCAAGTCGTCGATTACCGCTGCCCGATCGAAGTCGGCGGCGTGCGCGTCGAACCCGGCGACCTCGTCTTCGCCGACCTCGACGGCGTGGTCATCGTGCCGAAAAAGGTCGAAGCCGAAGTGATCGAAAAAGCGATGATCAAGGTGCGCGGCGAGAAGGTCGTGCGGGCCGCCATCGAGGGCGGCATGACGGCGACGGCGGCTTTCGAAAAATTCGGCATCCTGTGATGGCCTCTTCTTTGCCAAAATCCTTCCGCGTTCACCCGGCCGACAACGTCGCCACGCTGCTGGACGACGCGAAAACGCCCGGCGACTGCCAAATCGTCGGCGGCGATCTGCTGCCGCTGCTCGAGCCGATTTCCCTCGGCCACAAGGCGGCGCCTGAGCGACCTCGCGGCGGGCGATCCGGTGATAAAATTCGGCGTCCCCATCGGCCGCGCGAGCCGGCCGATCCGCCGCGGCGAATGGGTCCACCTTCACAACTGCGACAGCAACTTCGACGCCCGCAGCGGCACCCTCGATCTCCACACCGGCGCGTTGACGGATACGAAATACGAGTGAGCCGCAGATGAACGCGGATGGACGCAGATAGAATGGAAATATGAATTACGTCAGGCGGCCTATTTTCTGGTTTGCGATGGTGGTCGGCTGGCTGGTAACCGTCTTCGTGCTCGCGTTGGTCGCCAGAATGTTCGGCGCGTTTGAAGAGATGTCCTCTACTCAAAAGCTGATTCTCTTTTTGGGCATCACAGTTTTGTCTTTGCTGGCAAGTGTGATGTACGGCGCGGTCGTATGTGAACCGCTCCGATTACTGTTGAGTGTTTTGTTTTGATCTGCGTTGATCCGCGTGCATCTGCGGCTGAAAAATGACTGACTTTTCGAACCAAGCCTGGCCTGGCTACCTTCGCTCCGACGGCCGAAAAGGCGTGCGGAACCTGGTGCTGGTCGTCTACACCGTCGAGTGCGCCAGCCATGTCGCGCATGCGATCGCCGCGGGCGAAGAAGGGTGCCATGTCATCGGGTTCGGCGGGTGCTACGACAACCAGTACGCGGTCAATCTGATGCTCGCGCTCGCGCGGCATCCGAACGTCGGCGCGGTGCTGAGCGTCGGCCTGGGGTGCGAGTACACGCGGCCCGATCGCATTGCCGAAGTCGCCAAACAAAGCGGCCGGCCCGCGGACTGGTTTTACATCCAGGACGCCGGCGGTACGCGGCCGGGCGTGGAGCGGGGGAAGGCGATCGTCCGACGCATGCGCGAGCAGATCGATCACGACGTCCCCCGTGTCCCCATGACGCTGGCGGACCTGGTCATCGGCTGCGAATGCGGCGGCAGTGACGGCACGAGCGGGCTGGCCGGGAATCCGACCGTCGGCGCGTTCTTCGATAAACTCATCGACGCCGGTGGCACGGCGATTTTCGAAGAAGTCGTCGAAATGGTCGGCCTGCGTGACGTGCTCGTCGGCCGCGGGGCGACAGACGTGGCTAAAAACCAACTCGCCGCCGCGTACGACAAGGCCGTCGCGTACTGCCAGGCCGTGCGGCAGTACAGCGTGTCGCCGGGCAACTTCGCCGGCGGGCTGACGACCATCGAAGAAAAGAGCATGGGCGCGTTCGCCAAGAGCGGCAGCCGGCCGGTGCGGGGCGTGATCCGCGTCGCCGAAAAGCCGCCCGCGCCGGGCCTGTGGCTGCTCGACAGCGTGCCCGACCCGCACTTCATGCAGTTCGGGTATACGAATCCGAATGACACCGAAGGGCTCATGGACCTGATCGCCGCCGGTTGCCAGATCGTGCTGTTCGTCACTGGCCGGGGCAGCGTGATCGGCTCGCCGGTGTCGCCGCTGATCAAGGTGACCGGCAACAGCCAGACGTACCGGCGGATGGCCGACGACATGGACTTCGACGCCGGCCGCGTGCTGACGGGCGAACTCACGCTCGCCGCCGCGGCGGACGAGCTGGCCGATCTCGTCATCGCCACCGCGGCGGGGCAGCCGAGCAAGCCGGAGGCGCTCGGGCACCGGGAATATTTCGTGATGTACAAGCACCAGAACACGCCGCCGTTGCAGATCGGCTGCCGGGCGTGAATGTAGGGGCGACGCCTGCGTCGCCCGCGAGCGTGATGGCGGGTTTCGGGCGACGCAGGCGTCGCCCCTACAAGGCAACAGAACATGAATTCTTCTCCCTTCCGACTCGACAACGAAGTAGCCCTGATCACCGGCGGCGGCACCGGCCTGGGCTTGGGCATCGCCCGGTGCATGGCGGCGGCGGGGGCGAGGGTCGTCCTCGTCGGCCGACGCGAGGCGGAACTCCAGGCCGCGGCCACCGAAGTGGGCGAACGTGCGTTCGTCGTCGCCGGCGACATTACGCAGTTCGACGCGCTGCCCGCGCTGATCAAGCAGGCCGAGGCCGTCGCCGGCGGGGCGATCAGCATCCTGGTCAACAACGCCGGCATCCACCTGAAGAAGCCCGCCGTCGACACCCCGGTGGCGGAATTCGACAACGTGCTGCGGACCCACATCTCCGCCGCCCACGAGCTGACGCGGCTGGTGCTGCCGGGCATGCTGGAACGCGGTCGCGGCAGCGTGCTGTTCACGGCGTCGATGACGAGCCTGTTCGGCATGCCGAACGTCATCGCCTATTCCGCCGCCAAGAGCGCGATGCTCGGCATGGTGCGGGGCCTGGCGACGGAAGTCAGCGGCCGGGGCGTGAGGGTCAACGCGATCGCCCCCGGCTGGATCGAGTCGCCGATGCTGACCAAGGCGCTCAGCGGCGACCCGGCGCGGCGCGACAAAATCCTGGCCCGAACGCCGATGAACCGCTTCGGCCAGCCCGAGGACATCGGCAACGCCGCCGTCTACCTCGCCAGCCCGGCCGGGAAATTCGTCACCGGCGTCATCCTCCCGGTCGACGGCGGGGCGAGCATCGGTTTCTGAGCCGTCGGCAATCGCCGTAAGTCGAATTTTTGCGCGTCCGTTTGTTCTGCATATTTTTAAACGCGCATCGCGACATAACTGCAGAAATGGCCACGCGTTCGGTCAGGGAAATGGGGGCGCAACGGCTGCGTGAATTGCCCTGCTTAACAGGCGACTTATGGCCATTCTTGTCCCCTCTCCCGGTATTGCCGGGAGAGGGCGAGGGTGAGGGCCGGCGGCGATTGGCGTCATCGAAGCCAAAACGATTTGACGCTCAAAACGCATTCGGCACTTCCTTCTGCCCGACGAGCGAAGCCGGCCGGAACCGGCCCTCACCTGTATCCTCTCCCGGCCGTACCGGGAGAGGACAAGACGGCTTGCCGCTGCGCGGCGTCGCATTATGCCGCCAGCCGCTTGCTGCCCGCTCTTCCCCACCGTACCGCCCTGGCCTTGCCTTGTCGGCGAAAATCCGGACAGATTGTCACGTCTGCCTGAAGTGAGAATGAATCTCAGTATTCTTTCTTGAACTGAGATGGAATCTCAATACCATGTCGCGTCGCCGGGTTGATCGGGTGCCCACTGGACGGGTGGCCCGGGCGGGCCGGCGGGGAAAAGGGAATCGGAGCCATCATGCCGCAATCGTCTTGTCGCTCTTTCGGTATCGCCCGTCGGGCCGTGGGTTTTACGCTCGTGGAACTGCTGGTGGTGATCGGGATCATCGCGTTGCTGATCAGCATTTTGTTGCCAAGCCTGAACAAGGCCCGGGAATCGGTGCGCGGGATCAAGTGCAAGTCGATGCTGCGTCAGTGGGCGATGGCGACGCTGATGTACCGCAGTGAAAACCGCGACATGATGCCCGACGGCTACAAGTACCTCGACTATTCCGCCGGCCTGCCGAAGTACATGAGCAAGGGGTTCGCCGACGAATCGGTCACGCGTTGCCCGTCGGACAATGAGGCCCGCCTCGGCACGATCGGCCTGTACACGCCGGCCACGCCGACCACGCCCGCGTACGACTACCAACTGCGAGACCGCAAAGGCGATGTCTACAACCCTGTAGTCTCGATCGGCATCAACGTGAACGCGTTTTCGAACGGCACGGTGGTGTCCGGCGGCAAACTCGTCGGGCGCCGGGTGAAGCCGAACACGTTTAAAATGCTTCCGAGCGTCACGACATTGAACAGCGTGTTGAACTCGGTAGATATCACCAAAATCATGATTTTCGGCGACTTCCAAAACCCGCCGGAAAATCCCGACCGTCCCGAAAACGGCGGCAAACAGATCGCCGTTCCCACCGTTCAGCCGATGTTCTCGAGCCTGGGCACGACATCGATGGGGACGATCGCCTTCCGTCATCAAGGCCGTTGCAATGCCGCTTATCTTGACGGCCATGTCGGTGCCCTCACCGCCAAAATCACCCTGAAAAATAACGGCCAAGACATGATGCCCGGTTCAGACTGGCGGCCGACCGACGCCGCCTGGCCCACCGGCCTGAGCAAGGACAAGTACAGCCCGTTCGCCTCTCACCAGCGTCTGTTCTCGCCCTTCGGCCCGGGCAACGAACGCAACGGCTGGTTCGTCTACGGCGACTTCCCGACCGTCCAGATCGACTAAAAACGTTCGCCCTCCGAAGGTGTCGCAGACGCCGGGTCTGAGGTACGCCGAAGGCCCGGGCCTTCGGCGTACCTCAGACCCGGCGTCTTGGAAGATGGATTCACCGCTTTGCCCGTAACCCCGTTTCGTCATGCCAAAAATCATCCGTAAAACGTTCTTCTGGCTGCACCTGGTTGTCGGCCTTGTCGTCGGACTGGGTGTGGCGGTGATGGCGGGGACGGGGATTTTGATGGCGTACGAGAAGCCTATTCTCGAACGCGTCGAACGCTACGACGGTAGCCCGACCAAGCCCGACCAGGCGCTCTGGTCGGTCGAAGACCTGCTGCTGGCCGTCAATGAGCAGGTGCCCGACGCCACGCCCAGCGGCATCACCTCATTCGCCGACTACAACAAGCCCGCCGTCGTGCAGCTCGGGCGGGACCGCGTGGTCTACGTCAACAACTACACCGGCCACATCGTCGGCGAGGGTGCGGAGAGTTGGCGCGGGTTCTTCCACACCGTCGAAGAACTCCACCGCTGGCTGGCCGCGACGGGCGACTGGCGCAACTGGGGCCGGAACTGGACGGGCGTCGTCAACCTCGGCTTCCTCGTGCTGATCGTCAGCGGCCTGTGGCTGTGGTGGCCGAAGAAGCTGAAATGGAAGGCGATCAAAACCGTCACCGTCCCGAGCCTCAAGCTCAAGGGCAAGCCGCGGGACTGGAACTGGCACAACGCCGTCGGGTTCTGGGCGTTGGTCCCGCTGTCGGTGATCGTGCTGACGGGGACGGTCATCAGCTACCCGTGGGCGAATAATCTGATGTTCCGGCTCGTCGGCGACACGCCGCCGGCCCCGCGCGAGGAAGGCGGGCCTCAACAGGCGAATGCGAGCAGGGCGGCCAACGCGGACAGGGCGGTCAACGCGGGCCGGGTGAGAATCGACGCGGCGGCGCGGGCGGCGAACAGGGCGGCGCTAACACCCGCGGCCTGAACAGCGCCTTCAACAACGCCGACGCCTACGCCTTTAAACAAAACAACGGCTACCACGCCATCACCGCCCGCCTCGGCGGCGGACGTCGCGGCGGCGGTGGTGGCGGCGAAGCGGAAAACCCCAACGGCGTCTCGCTGACCGTCAGCTACACCGCCGCCAATTCGCCCCTCGATCGCGAAACGCTCACCTTCGACCGACAGAGCGGCGAATTGCTGAGCAAGCAGACCTTCGGTGACCAGCCCATCGGCCGACGCGTGCGGTCGCTGATCGTCCCGATTCACCGCGGCGAAATCCTCGGCGTCACGGGCATGACGATCGCGGCACTCTCCAGTTTCGCCGCCCTCGTGCTGGTCTACACCGGCTTCGCCCTCTCCTACCGCCGCCTGGTGCGGCCGGTGCTGGCGAAGGTGCGATCGAAAAAACCGAAGCCGGCCGCCGACGCCGTCACGAACGGCCCGTCGCCGTCCCTCGTCCTCGGCGGGGAATGACTCTTGTAGGGGCGACGCCTGCGTCGCCCGTGTCGGCGAGGAAAGGCCCGTCCTCACGTAGCGGGCGACGCAGGCGTCGCCCCTACAAGGGTTCGCCTTCGATCTCCGGTTGCCGGTGTCGTGCGGGCAATTGCCGTCTCAGGTGCCGGTCGGTTTCGAACGTTCGCATCACCTCGTAGCCGAGTTTGTCGTAGAGGGCCCGGGCGGCGACGTTGGCGTTGCTGACGCGGAGCCAGAGGGCGTTAACGCCGTCGTCGGCGAGGCGGTCGTGCAACGCGGTCAGCATTGCCGCGGCGTGCCCGCGACGGCGATGTGTCGGATCGACGACGATCATGTTCAGCCAGCGGAATCGGCCCGGCGTTTCCGCCAGGAACTGAGGCGGCGGGGCGACCCAGATCTGCCCGACCGCCGTGCCGTCCTCGGCCGTCGCCGTCAGCAGCGTGTTGCCGGCGAGCGCGGGGCCACCGGCGAACAACGGCGCACATGCCTGCCGCGATTTCGCCCCGGCCTCATCGGCCGTCCAATCGCCCTCGGCGACCCGCGCGGCGGCGTAATCGACGACGTGCGCCTCGGCGAACGCCAATCGCTCGGCGTCGGTCATTTCGGTGATTTGAATTCGCATCCGCGAGCAAACATACCCGATTCAGACGCCACGGCGCGAAGAAGGTGTGTTCGAATCAGACTGCTAAATGCAAACCGTCCTCGTCGGTCTTTTTGCCGGTGATCGGCGTGTGTTCAGCTTGGGGCATGTCTTCGAAATCGAGTTCGACGACGTCGGTCGGGCAGACGTCGACGCATTCGCCGTCGGCGTTGCAGTGGTTGATGTTGCGGAGGTCGACGAGTGCCTTGCCGTCGACCATTTTCAGCACGCCCTGGTTGCAGTGGGCGACACAGATTTCGCAGCCGATGCAGTCGCGGACGTCGATGCCGAGCGTCACCTTCCGGGCGGGTTTGTGGTCGCAGCCGGGCTGGGTGAAGGTGGCGTGCGTGCTGGTGGTTTCACGCGAACCGACGGCTTCGAATTCCGCCTCGTAGCGGCTGAAGGTGCCCTGGCTCTTGATGTCGACCGTGCCGCGGCGACGCAGGCGGAAGACGCTCTGGTTGCACGAATCACACCGCTGAAGGCTTTCGAGCTTTTCAAGGTACTTGATGCTCGTGCTGACGACGGTGGCGTGGCTCCAGGTGAGCGGGGACACGCTGATCGGCTCGTTGGTGTACGGGTTCACCTGCTCGGCGAGAATGCCGCTTTCGAGCGCATGATTGGCCGTCCATTCGAAGATGGGCAGGGCTTTTTTCAGCTCGTTGGTGTCCTTGGCGATCGTGATGTAATAGTCCGCCAGCCAGAGCGTGCAGATGAACCACGGGTTGCCGGGCACCTTCTCGATGTCGTTGCTGATGCGGTGGTAGTAGTCGTTCTCGTAGCGGGCGACGCCGCCGACTTCGGTCTTGACCCAGAGGCGGTCTTCGATCTTCTGCATCGTCGCGGCGACACGCGGGTCGTCGGCTTCGAACAGGTGAAATTTGAAGACGGCGTAAATGCTGGCGTCGAGGATTTCGTCGACTTCGTACAAGTCGCCGCAATCCAAATCCGTGCGCAGCGGGACGTCTTCGTGGTAATCGGTGTCCTGCGGCGGGACGGGAATGTCCTTCGGCACGAGGCGGCGCACGAAGCGGCCGAGCTTTTCGGAGTAGAGGTACTTGGCGGCGGCGGTTTTGATTTCCTCGGCGGCCTTGTTGTAGCGCTCGGCGCGTTCGCGGTCGCCGAAGCAGACGGCGAAGTTCCGCGCCGCCTTCAGACCGCCGTAAACCGCCGCCACGCTGAACGTGTGGACGCCCCAGCGTTCTTCCCAGAGGTCGTACGACGGGTGCGGCAGGCCGGTCCGCGGGTCGCGGTAGTCGCACATGAAATCGGCCGCCTTCTGGACGATGTCGACCCAGAGCGGGCGAATGAATTCAATGTCGCGGTAGCGGAAGTAGTGCCGCCAGAGCGCCCAGACGACCAGCGCCGTTTCGTCTTCCTGGATCGGCAGCGACTGTTTGCCTTGGATGACCCACGGGTGCCATGACGACGCCGGCGAGCCGTCCGGGTTGTACTTGTGATAGAAGTAGCCGTCGTCGGTGATCGTGCGCTGGCAGAAGCTGTAGAAGCTCTTGGCGACGTCGGAGAAACCGGCCAAGTCGAGCGAATCGGCGACGAGCGCGCCGTCGCGTGGCCACATGTAGCTGTAGGTGTCGCGGTTGAAGTGCAGGTAGTCCGAGTCATTGGCGGCGATGATCGCGCCGTGATTGTCGATCTGCGTTCGGACGACCAGCAGCGAGCGTTTGAACAGATCGACGACGCCGGCCGGCAGGTTGCCGAAGTTGATGTTCGTGCCGCCCACCCACAGCCGCCAGTAGGCGGTGGTGCGGTCGATGACGCCTTGGGGCGTCTGCTTCATCAGCCACTTGTGCAGCATCAAAAGTTCGTCGCGACTTTCGGCGCAGATCATCGCCATGTAGGCCGTCGCTTCGCCGTTGGCGGGGGCGTGGACGTGGATGCTGGCGGTGCTGTCGACGGCGCCTTGCGCGATGGCGTTGCCCTGCAGCGTGCCGTCTTCGGCATCGCGCCAGGTGCCTTCTGCACCGTTGAAACCGCTGTTGCCGCAGGCGTATTCGTCGATGCGTTGTTCGGAGCCGTCGAAGAAGGTGGTGAGGATGTACCGCTTGCCGCGGTAGTGGACGACGGAACGGAGTTCGGGGTCGTAGTAGGCGGTGTCGCCGACCTTGGTGCCCCACATGTTGAAGTCCTGTTGGTGGAACAGGCGCATCATGCGGTGCTGGTCGTGCTGGTTTTTGATTTTGATTTTTCGGACGTAGACGGGCCGGTGGAAGTCGACGACATCGTTACAGTACATCCCGACTTTGAGCGACTTGTGTTCGAGGCTGACGCTGGTCGTGAGCGTGTCGCGGAGGTACCGCTGGTGGATTTTCCAGTCGCTGTCGCTGGTCCAGCAGACCTGCCCGTGCTCCTGGCCGGGCAGCTGGGTGAACAGGCCGAAGCGGCACGGCCCGTTGCCGGCGTGGTTTTCCTGGCCGACGTGGGGGAAGTAGACGTCGCGAATCTGGTAGCGTTGGTCGAAGGTGAACAGAAGTCGACCGTTCCCGATCGGGATGTCACGTGGCATAGCCGTCCTTGTCGAATGGGCAAATCCTGACAGTTATGTCGGCTGATCGGGGCGGGCAATCCACCCCGGGCGCGGAAAAGTTCTCCCAGCTTCACGTATTACAGCATCCAGGTCGCTAAAAAGCGCCCTAATTTACAGTTACTGCGGCAAATGGTCCGGATAAACCCTAATTAATCAGTCGCATATTTTTGCAACAGTGTTACTCTACCGTGGTACGATGCAGTAGTCCGGTGACCAACGCACCGGTGATGTAAACTGTTCGCCAGGCATGTAAATTGCATGCCACTGGTGGGCGGCGAAGAGAGGGAGTCAAATGCTGAAGAAATTGGCAGTTCTTGGGGTGGCAGCAGTGACGGTTTGCGCCGGTTTGGGCACCAAAGCCTATGCCGGGCCGGTGTATTGGACGACCCCGTCCGGCACCGTGGGCAATTTCTCGTACTCGGACGGCCAGTCCGATAAAGGCCTGTACGGCAACCCGACCGTTACCTCGTCGGGCACCACCGCAGACTTTAAGTTCCTCACCCCGCACGACTTCGAAGCCGAAGCCAGCAACGGCACCGCGGAAACGACGTCGGACCGCCTTTCGTTCAATGTCGCCCTCACCGGCGGCGGCGTGATCGACAACATCACCATCCACGAATTCGGCGACTGGTCCATCCTCGGCGGCACCGCCACCGTGAAGGCCACCGGCGCGCTGTTCCTGACCAACGGCAGCTCGAGCGCGGTCAGCATCGTCCCGACCGTTCGCTACACCAACACCGATACCGGCGTCACCACCACCACCAAGCCCAACGGCGAAAGTGACGGCGTCTGGGTCGAAGACTACGTCTACGACCTCCCGGCCGGCGTGACCAGCCTAACCGTCGTCCTGAACAACATCCTCCAGGCCGCCAGCACCAGCGGCACGACCGCCTTCATCCAGAAGAAGGGCGTCGACATCATCATCAATGACCCGACCCTCGTCCCGGAACCGGCCAGCCTCGCCGTCTTCCTGGTCGGCGGCAGCCTCATCGTCCGCCGCCGTCGGGCTTAATCGCCTGGCTCAGGTAGAATCGAAAAACAAACCGCCGCCGGCCCCTCAACAGGCCGGCGGCGGTTTGTTTTTCGAGTTGCTTGTTCCCTCTCCCGTTGAGTCACGGCGGAGGGGATCAGAGTCAGGCACCCGTCGAGTTCACTGCCGAACCGGTCCGCCTGCTTCGCCGTCCGGCCCATGCAGCAGTTCGGTCGCCACTCGAACGTGCATGGCGTTATTGAGCCTCGGCAGCCAGTAGTCACCGAAACGCCGGAGCGCGGCCAGCGCTTCGGGCGTGCCGATCGCCCGGAGCGTCCGCATCGACCCGCTGATCGGCACCCAATTGTCCAAGGCGATGAACCGCTCGACCAACGGCACGAGGTCGGGATGGTCCGGCTGAATCGCCACCATCGCTTCCAGACAATGGACGTAGGCCTGCGGCATGCCGTGCGCGTCGCAATGGGCCGCCGCGGCGAGGAGGTCGTCCGTCGCGGCGATCGCCGTCGGGCCGAGTTTGCGGAGCGAGACGGCGGCAGCCTTGACCACCGCGTGATACGGGTCGTGCAACGCCTGCCGCAGCACCGGAATGGCGTCCGGCGTCGGCTTCTGCTTGCTGTACCGATCGAACAAACCGTAATCGCCCGGGCCGTGGCGGAGCGTCGCCTCGAGTTGGGCGACCGTCACCGGCGGCAATTTTGGACGCTTGGCCATCAGACCTTCAATTCCACGTCGCCCTTCAAGGCGGCGGCGTAGCGCTGGCGGATCGGGGTGGTGACTTCGGTGATGAAGCGGTCGACCTGCTCGGCGGCGCGGCCGGTGAAACGCTTGGCGTCCATGACGTCGTCCAGGTTCACGCCGGTGAACGCCGTGTCGCCCTTCAGGCGGTCGATGAGGTCATTGCTTCGGCCGTTTTGTTTGACCTCGGCGGCGGCGGCGTGGCTGTGGACGCGGATCTTCTCGTGCAGGTCCTGCCGGTCGCCGCCTTGCTGCACGGCCGCCATCAGGATTTCTTCGGTCGCCATGAACGGCAGTTCGTCGTTCACGAACTTCGCGATCACGTTCGGATAAACGACCATCCCGCGCGCGACATTGATGACGATGCTGAGCGCCCCGTCGATCGCCAGGAACGGCTCGGGGATGCTCAGACGCTTGTTGGCCGAGTCGTCGAGCGTCCGCTCGAACCACTGCTCGGCGGCGGTCTGCAGCGGGCTGTTCGCCAGGCTGATGACGAAGCGGCACAGGCCGGTCGCGCGTTCGCAGCGCATCGGGTTGCGTTTGTACGCCATCGCGCTGCTGCCGACCTGTTCTTTTTCGAACGGTTCTTCCAGTTGTTTCATGCCGGCGAGCAGGCGGATGTCGTTGCAGAAGCGGTGGATGCTCGCCGCCAGGCCGGCCAGGCTGTTGATGATGGCGGCGTCGATTTTCCGCGGATACGTCTGCCCGGTAACGCAGAAACTTTTCTCAAACCCGAACGCCCGCGTGACGGCTTCGTCCAGCCGGTCGCACTTGGCGGAATCGCCGTTGAAGAGCGTCAGGAACGACGCCTGCGTGCCGGTCGTGCCTTTGACGCCGCGGAATTTCAGCGTGGCGATGCGGTATTCGAGTTCTTCCAGGTCGATGGCCAGGTCCTGTGCCCAGAGCGTGGCCCGCTTGCCGACAGTGGTGAGCTGCGCGGGCTGGAAGTGCGTGTAGCCGAGCGTCGGCAGGTCTTTGTATCGCTCGGCGAACGTGCTAAGCGCGTCGATCGCCGCCGCCAGCTTGCCGGCCAGCAGCTTCATGGCGTCACGCATGATGATGAGGTCGGCGTTGTCGACGACGTATTGGCTGGTCGCACCGAGGTGGATCACGCCCTTGGCGGCCGGGGCGGCTTCCTCGAAGGTGTGCACGTGCGCCATCACGTCGTGCCGCAAGCGTTTTTCCCAGGCCGCCGCTGAGGCGAAGTCGATCTCGTCGAGCGCCGCTTCCATCTGCGCGAGCGCCGCCGGCGAAATGCGGTCGATGCCCAGGTCACGCTCGCTTTTCGCGAGCGCCAGCCACAACCGCCGCCAAAGCCCGAACTTGTGGCGTGGCGAAAACAGCTTGAGCATCTCCGGCGAAGCATTGCGGGAAACCAGCGGCGATTCATACGTGTCGGCGGTCATGGGCGGAGTCTAAAGGGAACACCGACCGCCGGCCAGCGGCCGATGAGGTGGCAGGTGGCAGTGGGCGGGTGGCAGGAAAAGAAAGACCTGAAATCACTCCCCTTTCCCTGCCACCTGCCACCCGCCCACTTCCCACTATTCCGCCTTTAACCGCAGCACTTCCCCGCTCATGGCGTCGTACGCCAGCGCGCGGCCGGGCGTGGGGTCGGGGCACCATTGGGTGAAACGCATGGCGTAACGCGGGAACGCCAGCCGCGTGCGAAGGGCGTCGCGGTCGTAAACCGTTGGCCTGGGGCCGGTGGGATCGGTATCCGCGTCGGCGGCGGGCGGGGCGGGTTTGGGGGCGTCGGGAACGGGCGTCACCGTCAGCAGCGGGTAACGCGTCGCCTCGACCGCCAGCGCCTCGGCCTGGGTTTTGGGCTTCTCCGGCGCGGGCGTGAATTGCCAGCTCGTGCGACGGCCCAGCGGGTCGCGGACGACGATCGGCGGCAGGCCGCCGGGGCGGTCGGTCGCCGTAAAGTTCTCCAGCGAAATGCGATACGCCGTCGTCCCGCCCGGCCGAACCCAGAGCACGGCGTTGTCCTCGGTGCGCCACAGCGACGCGTCGCCGAGCCCGATCGGCAGGCCGGAATCGTCGACCAGGCGGTGCTCGACGCGGCGGAGCTCCGCGGCCGCGTCCGTCCCGTTGCCGAAACCGATCCAGATCACCGCCGACTGCCCGAACCCGCTCAGCCACAGCCACGCGCCCCGGTCGCCGGCGATGAGCCGCCCGTCGGCGAGCATCGCCGAGTCGCCGAGCCCGCTGATCTGCCCCAGCCGTTCCGCCCCGGCGATCGGCACGAGCGAACTCTCGCCCGGCCGGTAGAGCCAGACGCCCAACAGCGCCCGCGGCCCGGAAAACCCGTTGACGAAGACCAGACACCGCCCGCCACCGATCGGCAGGGCGTCACGGAGGAAGACGTCTTTCTCCGGCACATTGAGTGCGGCCGCGATCGCCCGCCCGTCAAACGGCGCCCGCCGGGCCGTGCCGTCCGGCAAGAGCAACTTCAACGGCGTCACCGGCCCGGCGTCTTCCCCCCCCGGCTGCCCGACCAGCACGCTCCCCGCGTCAAACGCCCGAAGAATCGTCCGCCGATCCGGCCGAAGCGATAACGCCTCACTGACCGTGACCGTCGGCGTCGCGGTCGAGACGAGATCGAATGGCTTGCCGCCCCCGTCATGGCGATCACAACCGGCGAACGCGAAGAAAATGACGTATCCGGCCAAGAGGCTCTCACGCCATCGTTGCGTCCGGAGGAGATGTCGATCTTGTCGCTCGGTCATGAATTAGCATGTTGCCAAAAAAACGGCGGCCGACACAGGTCTGTCGGCCGCCGTTTCGAATTTGTTGCACGTTCACCATTCAGGGTGAAGGGTGCCTTAGCGAATCATGTAATCAGCAGTAATGTTGTGACGGGCTTTGACGTCGGCCGCCATTTTGATCTGGCTGGAGAGCGTCGTACCGCTGGGCAACCAGAGGTTCGGATCGGTCGCACGATCTTCCGTCAGCGTTTCGGCGTGGCCGTCCCAGAAAACTGCGTTGAGCTTATAGGTGCCGTACGGGCCGCCGGCGGTGCGCCGGCCGTGACGATACGAGAACACGCGGCCGTCCATGCCCGTGCCGCCGTTGGCAACGGTACGGTCGTACGCCGTGGTCATCGTAGTCCAAGCACCGAGGTCAGCAAAGTTGCCGGTATCGCCATAGCTCGTCGTCACGGTCTGGTAGGCACTGCTCAAGTTATAGGTGGGTGTGGCAGCGGTGCTAATCTGGTTCATGAATTTTGAGCCGTCAGCTGCCATAATTTTGTTGGAAGAATCTCGAATTTTTCCCATGTAAGGATAGTAGTTTGACGGCGTGTTCGGCCAAACGTTGGAGCTGATACCGGCACCGCTGCTCATACGAGTGAGGCCAGTAACGCCGGGGTTTGGCGTGATACCACCGACAAGGAAGCACCAGTTGGTAACGTAGCCGAGCATAGGGAGCGGGCCGACATCGGGTGCCGCGAATGCTGACATCAATACGTTGTTCGAACTCGGACACTGGAAGTATTTCGTTTCCGTGTATTCCTTAAAACGCTGTGCGACGCTGTCTGTCGGTTTGAATTGTAGCTTCATCAGGCGGGCGAGCGGCCCGATGTAGTCTGTAGCAGTGATCGCGCCATCCATGTTGAAAGCGGGAGCACCGGCCGCAGGTGTGACAGTGCCGGTAGCGGAATAGGTGTAGCGAGGGCTTGTCGAAAGCGGACTACCGAACAGGTGCCGCCCCGAAGTGCCACCCGTACCGGCGATCGCCCCTTTGTTTTCGGAGGAGTACATGATCATGGCTTGGCCGATCGTGCGCAGATTGGCCAGGCACTTCACGGTTTGCGCCGCTTGCCGCGCCGAGTTCAGGCTGGGCAGGAGGATGCTGATGAGCAGGGCGATGATGCCGATGACGACGAGAAGTTCGACCAGCGTGAACGCTTTCACGCGGCGGACCATAGAGGCGGCGGTGCGGTTGGTAGCGGACATAGCGACTCCCACGAGATAAAGGGCAAAACCTTCGACGGCCGATTTGGTGCTGCCTGACCCGCATCTTATCGCCGGCGCGGGGGCCGTGCGGATGGGGGTTTTCGCCTTGCCCCGGTCGGACCCGGCCGGAGCGGGTCTACGCCGAGAACGCGAAACGCAGTCGCCGAGGGGCCGTGGTCACGGTTCTGATTCGATCGCTACCCCCTTGGTTTCCGGGCGGCCGATCAGACATCGTGCGGATCACTCGCTACAGACGACCTAGCAAGGGTAACGAATTCGATCGAACCCGAGCAACAAAAAAAGCGCAACGCGCCAATCGATTTCCGTGCCAGACCCGATAGCGGCGGCCGCATCCACAACAATGCAGCCCGATTTCACCCGAAACGCCGCTCGCCTGGCACCTCTTCCGAAGCACGTTACTGACACAGCAGGGGGACCCTTTCCCCCTCGCGGCCGACCAGTCTGAGATACACTGCAACCGGTGTACCAACCGAAGGCGTTTGGCCGATAAACAGGCTGAAATTCAGCCTGATCACGGGCCGGGTGAGATGAACTCTCATACCCGCCGGCGGTCGGACCACCGGGCGAGAAGCATACGATTGCCGTGTTAGTGTTCGATGAAGGAGTTTTCATCCTTCTGTTGCCTAAGGATTGATCGATTGTCCATGCCCGAATCGCGTGTTGTCATCATCGGCGGAGGACTGGGCGGGCTGGCGGCGGCGGTGCGGTCGGCGGCGTCGGGGCGGCGGGTGACGCTGCTGGAGGCCGGGCCTCGCGTCGGCGGGAAATTGAACCGCTGGACCGCCGCCCACCCGGCCCGGCCGGGCGACAGGCCGTTCACCTTCGACACCGGCCCCAGCCTGCTGACGCTGCCGCTCGCCCTGGCCGACCTCTTCTCCGCCGCCGGCCGGGATATTCGCAACTACCTTCCGATTCAACGGTTAGACCCGGTTTGCCGGTTCGTCTGGGCGGACGGGCAGGCGGTGGAACTCCGGGCGAATCGGCGGGAATTGCTGGCGGAAATTCGCCGCTTCGCCCCCGGCGACGAGGCCGGTTTTGTGAACTTCCTCGACTTCGGCAAAAAGGTCTGGGACCTCTCCGGCGACCTGTTCCTCAGCCAATCGCCCGAACAAGCCCTCCGCGGCGACGGCACGTTCTCGCCCCGGCGGGCGCTCGACATGCTGACCGTGCCCGTCCGCATCGGCATGTTCGCCAAGTTCGCGGCGCGGGTTGATCGGCATGTTAAGTCGCCGCGGTTGCGCGAAATTCTTTATCAATACGCGACTTACAGCGGTGCCAGCCCCTTCAAAGCCCCGGCCACGCTGGCGGTGATTCCGCACGTGGAACTCGACCAGGGCGGCTTTTACGTCCCGGGCGGCCTGTACCGCATTGCCGAGGCGGTCGAAACGCTCGCGAAAGAAATCGGCGTGACGATCCGAACGAACTGCCCGGCCGCCCGGATTCTGGTCGACGGGAACAGCAACGCCAAAAAAGTCAGCGGCGTCATGACCGCGGCCGGCGAAACGCTCCCCGCCGAGGCGGTCATCGTCAACGCCGATGTTATGTCCGCTTACCGCGAGCTTATCGCGCCGGAAGACCGCCCGAGTTGGCCGGACGGCAGGCTCGCGAAAGTCGAACCCGGCGGCAGCGGCATGGTGCTGCTGCTGGGCGTCGAGGGCACCTACCCGCGGCTGGCGCATCACACCAAGTTCATGCCCGCCGACTACCGCAGCGACCTGACGGCGATGTTCGAAACTCGCACCGTGCCCGCCGACCCGTGCATCTATGTCTGTGCCAGCACGCGGTCTGACCCGACCCAGGCCCCCGACGGCTGCGAGAACCTGTTCGTGCTCTGCAGCGCGCCGCCGTTGGACGGGACGATCGACTGGGCGGTCGAAGGGCCGCGGTATCGGGACCAGATCGTCCGCACGCTGGAGCACCGGTTCGGCTTGTCGGATTTGTCGAAGCGCATCGTCGTCGAACGCCGCATCACGCCGGCGGACCTGCAAAGCCTCTACAACGCCAACGCCGGGAGCATTTACGGCATCAGTAGTAATGGCGTGCGGCAGGCGTTCCTGCGGCCGCCGAACAAGGACAAAGACGTCCGCGGCCTCTTCTTCGCCGGCGGTGCCACCCACCCCGGCGGCGGCCTGCCGCTGGTCACGCTCAGCGGCAAAATCGCGGCGTCCCTGGCGGAAGAATATTTGGCCACGGATGGCCACGGATGAACACGAATTAGAAGAGAAGGAACCACAGATTTCGCAGATTTCGCAGATGAAAAGAAACGTCTTCCAATCTGTGCAATCTGTGAAATCTGTGGTTTACTTTTTTCCTCTTCTATCCGTGTTCATCCGTGTTCATCCGTGGCTAAATTACGCTGATGCCTGAAGGCCCTACGTTGCACCGGCTTGCCCGGGATCACACTGAACTTTTCGCCGGTCAGAAGCTTTCGATCACCTCGCCGCAGGGCCGCTTCGCCGAGGCGGCTGCGACGATCGACGGGAAGAAGCTCATCAAGGCCGAGGCGTGGGGCAAGCATTTGTTTTACGACTTCGCCGGCGGCCGCGTGTTGCACGTGCACCTCGGGCTGTACGGCAAATTCCGCGTTGCCGCGTTCGCCAAAAGCGACGGCCCGCCCGAGCCACGCGGGGCCGTGCGCGTGCGGTTCGTCGGCAAAACGCACACGCTCGATCTCAATGGCCCGAACCAGTGCGAAGTGATCGACACCGCCGCCCGCGACGACATCCTCTCCCGCCTCGGCCCCGACCCGCTGCGCGACGACGCCGATGCCGATCAAGCCTGGCAACGCATCGCCGGCAGCCGGCAGTCGATCGGGCAGCTGCTGATGGACCAGAATGTCATCGCAGGTGTCGGCAACATCTACCGCGCGGAAATGCTCTGGCAGATCAAACTCCACCCGCGCACGCCCGGCAAGGCCGTCACGAAAAAGCAGTTCGACGCGATGTGGCACGACGCGGTGCGGTGGATGCGCTTCGCCGTCGACTTCGGCATGATCGTCACGACAGCGCTGACGGAGAAGAAGAATCCGCCGAAGAAGCCGTCGGCCGCCGAGCGGTTCAACATCTACAAACAGCCGAAGTGCCCGCGTTGCGGCGGGGCGATCGAAACCTACGCCCTCGTCGGCCGAAAGGTTTACGCCTGCGCGGGCTGCCAGACCGTGCAAGAGGCGTGGGACGTCGCGGCACGCGGCGGCGACGCGAATTAGGCCGCCCGCCCAACGAAATCCGCCCGGCCGGGCACATCGGGCCCGGCCGGGCGGTGGGGGTGGCTTGGTGTTTTTGATCCGGTCGATTGAAGCGGCGGCTCAGGCGGCTTTGTGCAGCGGGGCTTCGGGGACGTTGTCCAGGCGAAGCGTGCGCGGCTCGACCTTCTTGTAGCCGAGCTGTTCGATCACTTCGAGCACTTCCGTCCAGGTCGGGAAGAGCTTGCGGTTGACCTTCTTATAAGTCTCGATCGCCATGACGAACTCGAACTGCTCGGCAGTCATTTCGCCTTCCTCGGCCTGGCGGCGTTCGTCTTCGCGACGGATGCCGGCACCGCGGCGACGTTCCAGACCGGTGCGGCGGTCGGACTTGGCGTCCGCCTCGCGGCGTTCTTCGCCGTCGTAGTCCGGGTCTTCGCCCTGGCGGCGGTCGAGGCCGGCGCGGCGGTCAACAACATCGCGGCGAATGGCGATCGTCCGTTCGTCCTGATCATCGGGCGTCATGTCGGCCATAAAGTCCTCAATGCTTTCATCGGCGCGATCCGGGGGGAAGGTTAGGACCTGTTTTGTCTTGAAAAGTGCGATCCGGGTTATCGCCATGCTGCAGCGCAGCGGCTGATAGACCTTCACTGTCGGGATGAATGAGCAGCTGCGCTGCAGCGTGGCGGATGACGCTGCGCGATCCACGCGTCATTGGTCCAATAAAAAACCGCGTCCCGTTTCGGTTGAGCGAAACGGGACGCGGTCTGGACAGCGAGCGGCCGGGAAGGCGGTTTACGCCTTGGTGGTGACCGTGCCGTTGTTCGTGCCGCCGAGGCGGAACTTGCCGATGCTGCGGGCGTCGATCTTGGCACCGCTCTGGATATCGCCGCCGATGACGACTTCGTCGATGGCTTTGCGGGCGCGGATGACGGCGTCCTGGAGGAGGTCTTCGGTGATGGCGACCTTCCCGATGCCGCCGCTGGTGGCGATGTTCGCGCCGATGTTGCCGGCGGCGATCAGGCCGATGCCGGCGTCGGCCTGGAGGATGCCCAGCAGGCTGCCGCGGACGATGACCGAGTCGATGAAGCTGTCGCTACCCAGTGCGGTGATGCTGGCCGTGCCGCGGATGGTTCGGCCGACGTTGATGTCGCCGATGTCGCCGCTGGTCACGATGCTGGCGCGGGCGATGTTGCCGCCGACGTTCATTTCCGTGAGCGTACCGGTCCGCAGTTGCAGGCCGCTGATGCCGTTGTCGATGTTGATCGAACCGATGGAGTTACCCATGGCGATCCGCATCGGGAAATCGGCGCCGGTGATGGCGGTGGTGGTGTCGGTGCTGACGATGGCGTAGGCGTTAAGGGTGCCCAGGTTGCCGTTGCCGGTGATCTGGACATTCTGCAGGACGCCGCTGTTGGTGACGCCACTGATCTTGGTCCTGGTCGCAGTCGTGCCGAGGTAGCGGTTGAGGTCGTTCGTGCCGTCGAGCAGGCGGCCGGTGTAGGCGTCGAAGCGACGCTTGCCGTTGCTTTGGCGGACGGTAGACGGGTAAGCGCTGACGTCGAGGACGTTTCCGTTGCCGGTGGCGTCGATGGAGGCGAACGAGGAGCCGGCGTTGATGTAGCTCGAGCGGATGCCCAGCCCGCCGACGGTGATCGAGCCATTGGAGCGTTCGATACCGTTGGCGAAGATCATGGAGTTAAAGACGCCGTACCCTTCGACGTTGACCGAGCCGATGCTGCCGCCGACGACCGCGGAACCGAAGAGGCCGCCGTTGCCGGTAATATTGAAGCTTTGGAGGCTGAAGGTGCCTTCGAACTCCGGCAGCACGTAGACGCCGTTGGTGTAGAGCGTCGACTGGTAGCCGCCGCCGGTGACGCCAGTCGCTTCATCGGCATCGGTCGTGCCGACCGAGCCGACGGTCGTGCCGATGACCGACCCGTTGTTGAGGGTGAATGAGCCGAACGTGCCTTGCGAGACGATCGGGCCGCGGACGTCGGCATTGTTGCCGCCGGCGGCATTGATGCGGGTGTCGGCGAAAATGCCGGCCTGGAAGAAGTTGCCCGAGCCCTGGTACGCCACGCCTTCGCCGATATTGGCGACGTTGATGACGTTCGCGTGCACCGGCCCGTTGATGCCGTCCAGCACGCCCTTGGCGTTTTTCTGGTCGCTGTTGGGCTGGATGACGCCGATCGTGCCGCCGACGTTCGTTGCCCCCAGGCCGTCACGCGGCGACAGGCCGATGACGTTGCCTGTGATATTGATCCCGCGGGAGTAGGCATTGAACGTCACGCCCGACAGGTTGCCCGGCAGTTCGGCGTCGGCGGCGGTGGAGCTGTCCAGACGCCCGGCACTTTGGACAACGAGCGTCCCCAGCGACGCCAGGTCCGCACTGACGACTTCACCGGAGGTGTAGTTGTACAGATTGGTGATGTTCGTGCCGGTGATGTGGAAGACGTTAATCGGCAGCGAGCCGTTGAAGATGATGTTGTCGACGACCGTCGGTGTGGCGGTGAGCGTCGGCGTCGTGGTGCCGGTGCCCGTACCAGTCCCTGTGCCAGTCCCGGTTCCGGTGCCTGTGCCCGTATCGGTTTCGGGTTCATAGCCGACGGTGGTGGAGGTGACCAGGCCGGTGGTGGCGTCGGTGGTCTCTTCGGTCTGGACGACCGAGCCGGAGCCGGCGACGGAGAATTCGCCGATGTCGAACGAGCCCGGCGTGCCCGCCTGCGTCGTGACGATCATGTTCGTCGTGCTGGTGGCGTCCATCAGCACCACGCCGCCCGTGCGGATCGGGTAGGTGGTGAGTGTGAGCTGGCCTTGCACCGGCGTGGTTTGCGGCAGGCCGGTGAGCGGGTCGATCACGGCGGTACCCGTTGTCGGGTCCGTGACGGTGTTCGTGGCGACGGGGTCGGCGGTTGGCGTGATGACGGCGACCGCACCGCTGTCGTCGGTGAGCTTCACGGCGCGACCGACGGCATAAGTGTTCGTGGTCCCGAAGGTGCCACCGAAGTATGGATCGCGTTCCACCTGCCCGCCGGCGGTGAAGTATTTCAGGTTGCCGCCGCGGCCGATATAGATCGCCGGGCCGCCCGCGCCGCCACCGCCGACGTTACCCGTGACGTAGATGGCGTCGATGTCGCCGTCGTCGCCCGAGCCGTCGGTGTTCGTGCTGATGACCGGCCGGTAGCCGAGCACGGCACCGGAGTAAATGCTGCCGGCGATGATCGTGCCGATGTTGCCGTTGGCGACGAGATTGCCTTGCAGGTCGCCGGTGACTTCGACGCGCTGGTAGTCGCCGCCGATGGCTTCGCTGAGGACCGGGTCGCCGGTGCTGTAGGAGGCGTCGGCGTTGAGGGCGAGCATGCCGGTCGCCTTGATGTAACCGACGCTGCCGCGGGGGACGTAGAGCGGCGTGTACTCGGTTAGCGTCGCCGACACGATGCCGACGTTCGCCCCGTAGAGGGCGCGGAGGTTACCGCGGCTGACGGCGAACGCGCTGGCTGCGCCGTCGGTGCTGAAGAGGGCGGCCGTGCCGGTGACGTCGCCGATGCCGTACCAGGCGCCCAGGTCGCCGGTCCGGATCGCCACGCCCTTGCCGGACGTCCGCAGGCGGGTCACGCCGTCGACGGTCGCACCGCCGAGCGAGAGCGTGCCGACGTTGTTGACATTGAGGGTGTAAGAGCCGCCGCCGACACCGCCGCCGGCGTAGGTGTCATCGCCCGCGCCGACGACGGCCAAGCGGTAGACGCCGGGGATGTTGGCGGTGAGTTGGAACTGCGTGCCGAGGGCTTCGTTGGTCGGGCCGGGCGATTCACTGGCGACGAGCCGGCCGAGCGGGTCGTAGACGCCGAGCTGCACGCCTGCGAATTCGCTCTGGAGTTCCAGCGTGACCTGCTGTCCCGCCATGAGGGAGACGGCGTAGTTATCGATGTTGTCGCCGGCGAGCAGGTCGAGGCTGCCCGACCAGCTGAGGCCGCCCACGCCCTTGCTGTTGAGCATGCTGTAGGCGAAGGCGGCGGAGGTTTCGGTGTCGTTGGTGACGACGCCGCCGCTGAGTTGGCCGCGGAGGAAGCGAATCGCGGCGCTGCCGCCGGTCCAGGTTTCTTCTTCCTGGACGGAGATATTCAAGGCCGGTGCGCTGGGGCTGGCGATGACGTCGACCGAGGCGTTGTACGACCCGCCGATGTGCACGTTGCCCAGCCGGCCGCCGATGCGGGCTTCGAGGCCGCTCTGGAAGTTGCCGTCGACCGTCGTGCCGAACGACCCAGCGATGTAGAGGTTCTGCAGGTCGCCGCCGACCTGGAAGTTGTTATGCAGCGGCGACGAACCGATGCCCCCGGTGACCGGGTTCGAGAGGCCGCTGATGTTCCCCGTCAGCACGTTGCCGGCGTAGAACGTCCGCAGGCTGCCCTGGAAGTTCACCATGCCCGTCACCGTGCCGCCGATGAGCACTTTGCCCATGTTGACGCCCGGTGCGGTGTAGATGCCGGCGAACAGACCCTTGGCGGCGGGGCGGACGCCCAGGCCCTGACGGGTGCGGTTGTAGATGATCGGGATGTCGGCTTCGTCACTGCCGTCGATCTGTTCAAGATCGCGGGTGCGCGCGCGATGTAAACACCACCGGTGGCATCCGGATCGATGGTGGTGGTCGCGCCGCTGACGTCGCCGGTGTCCGGGTCGATCGTCAGGGGCTCGCCGTCGGGCGCGCGGATCGTGCCGACATCGCCCGAATAAGGCGTGGCGGTCGCGTCGGCGGCGCCGGCGTCGGCGACTTCGGTGATGATGATCTGGGCGTTGGAGTCGGCTTCGGCGATGTAGATGTTGAACAGGTCGGCGCCGGTGGAGATGTCCAGGTCCGAATCTTCCGGCGGCGGGGCGATGAGGTCGCGGATGACCACCGTGTTGTTCGTCTCACGAACGCGGGCGGCGGTGAACTCGGCGGTGATGTTGCCGATCAGACGGATTCGCATCACGTCGCCTTCGGCGTCGAGATAATCGAACGTCTGCCCGCCGACGAGCGTCGTCATCAGACGACGCTCTTCCAGCATTTCGACATGCTGGACAGCTTTAGACAGGGGACGGCGGCTCACAACGGGCGTGGCGGGGTACGGCCACGGGACATTTGCGCTTCTCCTCAGCCAGGCTCTTCGTGCGGGACTTTACGATCGGGACGGGGATTCGCTTACGACGGATAAGGCTCACCCCGACGCCTCACAGACGCCAGCACGGGCTACGACATTACCGATCGGGCGTGACCACAGAATTCGTCACCGTTTCCGCCGGCCGCTTCGGCCCTCGCCGGGCAGCAACGACGGTTCTATCCTCCCGCGCGATACGCTGTCAACGCTGGCCTTACCGTGTGACACGCGCCACGCCGGTGCGTTGGGAATCCGCAAACGAAATCGGGAACAACACGCTCGCATTTAGCCGCCGGGCTCGCCCGGCGCGTCTTCGGTTCGGCCGTAACTCGCAATCGTTTAAGGGAACTCGCCGGGCAAGCCCGGCGGCTAAACGGGGCGGTTTGGGGCGTGGGATGCGCGCACGAAAAAACGCCCGATCCTCCGCAGGCCGGGCGTCTTTGGGGCCGTCGCAGCAGGGCTTACGCCCGCGCGGCCGGCCGATCGTTTTGTGCGAAGCCGGATTAACCGACGACGGCGGCGTACGGGACGAGCGCCATGTAGCGGGCCCGCTTGATGGCCTTGCTGATCATGCGCTGTTCCATCGCCGAGGCACCGGTCCGCTTGCGGCTGCTCATCTTGCCGTTGCCGCTCATGAGCTTTTTGAGGCTCTCGGTGTCTTTGTAGTCCACGAACACTTTGCCGCTCTCGGCGGTACGGGTGACGCGGGTCTTGGTTTTTGAAAAGCTCTGAAACTGCTCTTTTTGCCGGGCCATGATCGATTGCTCCAAATCAGTCGAGACGGGAAACTGTAGCGAAATCCGCCGCGATTGCAAGGCTGTATGGAATCTTCTTTCCATTTTGTCCGCGGCGGTCGTGCAGTTAGTGTCCGGGCCGATGACACCGACGATCGCATTTATAGCCGAAGGAAAGCTTTACCTTCAGCGACCGGGCCGGGCCGCTGAATTACTCGACAGTCCGTTCGTTCAAGAATTGCATGACCGGACGGCCCGGTGCGAGAGAAAAATGAGTGGAAGCAGGGCATGCCGGCTGGAATCTGACCGGCAATCGGTTCGGCTTCGGACTGCCGGCCATTGCGGAAACACGGCAGATTCACTTTTCTGGTGTCGCGTCGGCTGGGGCAGACCTGATCTACACGCTCTGGACGGATACCGTCGGGGGCCTATTCGAATATCAGACGGGTGACGGTTTTGAACGCCGGCTTTACCACCGCAATCAGTTCCGGGCTGGCGATGTCCAACGCCATCCTGGCAGTGGCCGGTTAGCAATGTCCCTTGCCGCGGACGCTGGCACCGTACGTCTGGGCATCACTGAGCCCGACGGGCGAAAGTTGCGAACCGTCACTGAAGGTGATGCCATCGACCAAGCACCTAGTTGGGTGGAGGGGCAGCCCGAAACGCTGGTTTATCAGTCAGCGGGCATCGGTCGGAATGCCTCCGGCTTTTATGCGGGGCAATCGTCGTTCGCGATCTATCGTCTGGACCTGACAACCGGGAACAATGACGAACTGCTGGTCGACGAGCGGCACGACCTTCTGTTGCCACGCCAGCGAGCCGACGGGACCCTGTATTACATTCGCCGGCCATTTCAGGGGGTGCCTCGTGCGTCGCCTTGGCGTTTGCTGCGAGACATCCTGCTGTTCCCGATCGGGGTGGTGCTGGCGATCGTGCATTTTTTGAACTTCTTCTCGCTGATGTTTCGTCAAAAGCCGCTCATCACGAGCGGCGGCCCGCCAAGCCATGGGCAGGACCCGAAATTCCTGATGCTTTACGGCCGCGTGATCCAAGCCGATAAGTTGCTTCGTAAGCGCGTAGACACGTCGCCGCTCGTGCCGGCGGACTGGCAACTTATCCGCCGCTCGCCCGGCGGCGCGGAGACTGTGTTGGCTAAAGGGGTCGGGTCGTACGATTTTGTTCAGGACGGCGAGGGTATCGTCTACACCGACGGTTCGGGCATCTGGCTGCTCGAACCATCTGCTCCGGCATTGAGAATCGGTACTGGTCGCCTGATCGAGCGAGTGATCACAGTCGCCGCCGCGACGCCCTGATCGTGCAACCAGCACACTTCCAGACTGTAGGCCGAAATGTTAGGCCGAAATCTTTTGCTTGCCTGAGGATTAATGCCGCTTCACGTTATCGGCACCTTTGCGACCTAACACGCGTGCCGATCGTGCCGATGATGACGACGAGAGGTTTCGTATGAGCCAGAGTTTCGACGTCATCATCCTCGGCAGCGGCCCCGCGGGGCAGAAGGCGGCGCTCAATGCCGCCAAACTCGGCAAACGGGTCGCGCTGATCGATCGCGTCGACAGCCTTGGCGGCGTCTGTATCCACACCGGCACGATCCCCTCCAAGGCGATGCACGAAGCCGTCCTGCACCTCACCGGCATGACGCTGCGCCAGGTCTACGGCGACAACTACACCGTCAAAGACAACATCACCATGGGAGACCTGCTGTACCGCTGTCAGCACGTCGTCCGGACCGAAACCGAAGTCATCCGAAGCCAGATGCGCCAGAGCCGCGTGGACGTTTTCTACGGCGTGGCGCAGTTCACCGGGCCGCACACCGTCAGCGTCACTGCCGCCGACGGGCAGCGGACCGAACTCTACGGCCATTACATTCTCGTCGCCGTCGGCACTGAGCCGGCGCGGCCCGCGAACGTGCCGTTCACGCCCGGCCGCGTCATCGATTCCACCGAATTCCTCAGCCTCACCGAATTGCCCCGCAGCATGACGATCGTCGGCGGCGGCGTGATCGGCACGGAGTACGCCTGCATGATGGCGGCGGTGGGCGTGAAAGTCACGATGGTCGAAAGTCGGCCGCGGTTGATGGAGTTCATCGACGAAGAACTCTCCGAAGCCCTCCAGTTCCGCCTGCGCGAAGGCGGCGTGCGGCTTCGCCTCGGCGAGAGTGTTGCGAAAATTGAAGTCCACGGCAACGACGTCGTCGCCACGATGGCCAGCAACAAAGAAATCCACTCGCACACGCTCTTGTATTGCATCGGCCGACAAGGCGCGACCGCGAACCTCGGCCTGGACAAGGCCGGCCTCACCGCCGACAACCGCGGCCGCCTGAAAGTGAACGACCACTTCCAGACCGACGTCCCGCACATCTACGCCGCCGGCGACGTCATCGGCTTCCCGGCACTCGCGGCCACAAGCATGGAACAGGGCCGCCTCGCCGCCAACCACATGTTCCGCCGCTACAGCGAAGGCACCAGCCCGCTGTATCCGCTGGGCATCTACACGATTCCGGAAATCAGCCTCGTCGGCCAGACCGAACAGCAACTGACGGCGGCGGGCATTCCGTACGAAGTCGGCATCGCCCGGTACCGCGAGATCGCCCGCGGGCAACTTATCTCCGACCCGAACGGCCTGCTCAAACTGCTGTTCCACCCGCAAAGCCGCCGCCTGCTCGGCGTACACGCGATCGGCACGGGGGCGACGGAACTGATTCACATCGGCCAGACCGTGATGGCGGCCGGCCTGCCGATCGACTACTTCGTCGAGAGCGTCTTCAACTACCCGACGCTCGCCGAGTGCTACAAAGTCGCCGCCCAGGACGGCATCAACCGCCTGCGCGAACTGCCCGGCGCGGATGACGTGGTTCTTGATGACGCCACTCTGCCCGAAGACGAAGGCGGCGAAGACAAGATCGCGGCGTGAAATAGTTTTCGCCGCCCGACGCCACATTGGTAGAATGGGGCGGATGCGAACATTCGCCAGCGCGGTCGTGGGGAGCCTGGTTCTCGTGTCAGTCGTCCGAGCCGCCGAACCAATCAAGGCGGAAGACGTCCTGGCAATGCCCTCCGGGGGCTTTCGTCTTACCGGCGAAACCGTGGAAGAATCCTTCGGAAGACTGGCCGGTGGCTCTGGTCAGAAAATCTTCGTGAACTGGAAAGCGCTGGAAGCGGCGGGCGTGTCGCGGACGCTTCCGGTGACGCTGACGTTCTCACGTCTGACACTCGGGCAGGCGATGACCCGGATGGTCGACAACCTCAATACGCCCGGCTGCCCCGCGACGATCGGCTTTGCGGTCGAGGACGGCGTCGTCACCGTCAGCAGCACCGAAGACCTCGCGAAGAATGTCGAAACCCGAGCCTACGACGTTCGCGCGTGGTTGCCCGTGATGAGCGATGCGAACGGCAACGCCCCGGCGCTCGGGCCGAGCCCGATCACGGTCGACCCGAAGCTGCGAGACGCCGCCGCCGAGAAAACCGTCCGTCGGGTGATGGGCATTCAGCCTCGGACATGGAAAGCCAACGGCGGCTCGATCGGCAGCGTCCGCGAACTCGGCGGGCAGCTGATTGTCACTCACACGCCAGAGGTGCATCGCCTGATTGCCGCGGACTTGAAGCAATCGCCGAGCAAAAGAACCGAGACGATTCTGGAAAGCAGCGTCTTCACTGTTCAGTTCGACGCAATGCCATTCGAGAGTGTGATCAAAACACTCGCCGGCAATGCCAAGCTTGATATCGACGTTCAATGGGACGCCCTGACCAAAGCCGGCTGGCAAAAGGAGAGCGCTGTTTCTCTAAATCTGCGGAACGTAAGGTTGAGTACTGTGCTCACGACTGCATATGAGCATCTGCCCGAAGGCCCGAATGGCGGGAAGGTGACGGAAGCCATTCAATACCGGGTATTGCCGAGCGGGCGAATTATCGTCACCACGCAGAGTGATTTGTTGTCGCGGTTCATCGAAACCAAGCGATACCCGGTCGGTGATCTGCTCGTGTTTATGCCATCACCAGAATACAAAGAGGTTCCGACTCGGGCGGAACTCGAAGATTCCATTACGAGCCTCATTCGAGACACAATCGCCGTTGGGAGCTGGGCGGAAAAGCCCGGCGATAAAGGCGGCACACTCGTCTTTGATGGCGACACGTTGGTCGTCTTCAACGACGTCGCTACCCAGGCGAAGGTTGCAGGATTGCTCGAAAAGCTCCGCGAGATGCGGCCGCCGCCCGCGACGCAGCCGCATTGAGTGGGTTGCAGGCTATGCCGGTCGATTTCAATTGCCCCGTCTGCCGGGCTAACGGTACAGTTGAGGGATGCGCAGATCTGCAGGGGTTGTCGTGGGGAGTTGGCTGGTCGCGGCAGTGGTGAGCGTGGCCGCGCCGCCGCCGCCGGTGGGGTCGACGATTGAGGTCCGTGAGGGGGACGCCTACACCAAGGTGAAAGTCGTCGCAGCCGAGGGGACGAAAGTCAAAGTCCGCTACGACGACGGTACGGAAGAATGGGTCGGGCAGGACCGCATGAAGCCCGCCGGCGCCGCCGGTGCCGAAGCCGGGGCGAAGACGCCCGCCGCGAAGGCGAGCCTGGGCGTCGGCGACGCGGTGGAGATCAAGCGTCGCGGCAAGTGGTTCGCGGGCAAGATCACGCAGGTCACGCCGACCTGGGTCTATGTCGTCGAAGACGAAAGCGAACGCGAACAACGCTGGGCCGAACCGTGGGCGGTTCGGGCGTTGGGGGCGGCGTACGAGATCGAGTCCGACGGCAGCCGCAGTTGGGGCGGCAAGCCGGGGCAACTCGCCCCGAAGAACAAGCCCGATGCCGCGCCGCGTTCCATCGGCAACCGCACCGCGCCCGCCGACGAGTCCAAGCGGCTGCTGACGCTGGACGACCTGAAAGAAACGTTCGACACACTCTCATTCGACGGCTCATCGGCGGGGGCGGCGACGGACGAGCCGGTCAAGGTGCCGACCACCAGGCCGGCGTCCGAATTCGCCGCCTGGGCGGTGCGCAGGGAGTGAGAACCGCATGTCCGCCGCACTGCCGTGCGTGGGCAACGTGAAGACGGCGGTCTGTGCGTTCCCGGGGGCGTGGGGGAAGTGGTCGACGTTGATCCGCGCCAACCTCCGCACGCGCGGGCAGCTCGACACGCGGCCGCTGTACCTGCCGGACCTGAAGTTCCTCTCCGCCGGCGATGACGGCGATACGCTGCTGACGGTCATCGGTTTCGGCGAGAAGCTGCAGTGGTGGAAGTGGGACGGCAAGAGCTACACGCTGGCCGCCAACCTTCGGCCGGACCCGAACAAGGGCGTGCGCCGCCACCTTGCTGCCCAACGGCCGCGCCGTCATCTCGCTCGACCGCGGCGGCGTGCTGCTGGTCGACCTGGAGAAGAAGGCCGCCCTGGCAAGTGTCGAGTCGCAAGGCGATTCCAGCGTCAACGTCCACCCGTCGGGCGAACTGGTGACGGCCGTCGTCGGCGGGCGGGCGACCGTGCTCCGCGCGTCCGACTTCGCCGTCCTTAAAGAATTCGACGAGGCGGCGGACGGCAGCAATGTCAGCGTCGACCCCGCCGGCACGGCCGTCGCGTACCTCACCACCGCGGGCAACGTGCGCGTGGCCCGGCTGAGCGACGGCGAACAGCTCGGCACGGTGTCGGTCGGCGCGGCGTTCCGCGGCCGGCTGGACCTGGTCGACTCGCAGTTCCTGCTCGTCAACGGCAGCATGGTCTACGACGTGAAGACCGGCATCCCGGTCTGGGAATACAAGATGCCGAACGACATCCAGGTCTTCCCCCTGATGAGCGGCCAGTTCCTGCTGGCGGGGCCGGGCGACAAGATGGCGTCGCTGGCGATCGCGACGCTGCCCGACACCGCCGGCCGATCGGCGCTGCGGACCATCAACGCCAACAGCTTCATCCTCAAGCCGGGGATGGCGGTGAAGATCGACGGCGACTTCGGCGGGTTCGGCGAAGACAAAGACAAGGCCGCCGATATCGTCCGCGACAGCATCACCGGTGCCGGCCTGAAGGTGTCGGACAACGACGAGCCGTTCCACCTCGTCGTCAGCCTGGCGGGCGGCCCGACGGAGACGCGGGAGTACGTGCCGGACATGTTCACGCCCCCGAACCAGCGTGTGGCCGAAACGGTGAGCGCGCCGAGCAACGTCTTCACCGCCACGCTCAACTACAAGGGACAGCCGGTCTGGCAGCAGACGGTGCGGTTCCAGGCGGGGTATTCGATCATGCGGAAGAAAGACCAGAGCTTCCAGGAGGTCGCCAACCAACTCGCCAAACCCTCGGCCGATCGGCTGGGGAAGCTGTCGATCCCGAGCTACCTGCCGGTCGGCGCAGAAGCCCGGCGCATCGGCGGCGCTGGGCGCTTCGACCCTGTCGGGGCAGCGGTTCGTTCCCGAAAAACCCGCCAACGCCGCGTCGCCGAGGCGGTAACACGCATGACACGACAGCCGCCACCGCGGCCGTCGCGCATTTTGATCCGGAGTCTGAAGTGAGTATTCGATCGACCCGTCGTTCCGCTTTCGTAGCCGCGTTGCTGGTTTCCGCCGCGTGCGGTGTCGCCGTGGCGGCGTATTCGCCGGGACAGTCGGTGGAAGTGCGCGAGGGCGACAGCTGGTCGCCGGCGACTTTTCTGAAGCAGGAAGGCCGGAAATTCCAGATCAAATACGCCGACGGCACGGAAGAATGGGTCGCCGCCGACCGTCTGCGTGCGCCCGCCGCCGCGGCCGGCGGTGTGACGCCGCCGGTCACAAAAACGCCCGGCACCGGCACGCCGGTCACGCTCGACGGGCCGTTCACCGTCATTGCGCTGCAGGAGTCGAATAACAAAGCGCCCAAGCGGGCGGCGGGCAACATCAGCGTGATCGTGCCGCCGGCCACCAAGCCGAGCCAGTCGTTCACCGACCTCACGCCCAACGGCGACACCGGCCTCGGCGACGTGCAGCGGCTGATCCAGTGCGTCGACAAGCCCGGCACGTTCGTCGCCACCGGCCGCGTGGCGTTCAAGGACGAAGCGACGCTCCTCTGCATCGACGTCAACAACCCCGCCGCCACCGAAGCCCGCGTGCTGCCCGCCAAGCACGAAGTCCTCGCCGCCGCGGACGGCGGCAGAATCCTCATCTCCAGGCCGCAGGATTTCAGCGCGCTGACCCTCCACCAGTGGGAATGGGACGGCCAGGCGTACCAACTCAAGGCGAACTACACCTTCGGCAGCAACGGCGACCGCGACAGCAACAAAGCGCCCCGCGAAGCCGTCCTCGTCACGCCACGCACGCTGCTGATCCAGAGCGGGTTCGACGAGACCTACCTCATCGACCTGCCGACGCGCCGGCAACTGGCGTCGGCGAAGATTTCGGACCTGAAGATTCACCCCAGCGGCCGCTACTTCGTCGGCCGCTTCGGGTCCGACGCGGCGCTGATCCGCCCGAATGACCTGGCCATCGTCGCCATGGTGCCGAACGTCAACGGCTCATTCACGCTAGACCCGACCGCTAACTACGCCGCTTACAACGACGGCGGCGGCATCAGCGTGATTCGGCTGAACAGCAAGCATGTAGTCGGCAAACTCGCCGGCGTCAGCGCCTCCCGCGGCGACATCGAACTGATCAACGAAAACACTCTCCTCGTCGGCGACATTTACTACGACCTCAAGACCGGCGTGCCCGTCTGGAAATACGCCGACGAACGCTGCAAACGCGCACTACTGCCCAGCGGCCAGGTGTTGTGGGTCGGCTCGACCGACCGGCAGTCGCTGGCGGTGATGGGCGAAGTCCCCGAGAAAAACGCGACCAGCGCCAAGACGGCCCTGTCGCCGGACAAGTTCGCCATCACGCCAGGCGCGAGTATCGCGATCACCGGCGACCTTGGCGCGTTCGGCGACGCCGCCAAGGCGAAACAGAACGTCGAAAAGTCACTCACCAACGCCGGCCACAAAAGTGACGACACCGCCGCGCAGTACAAGCTGAACTTCGTCTCCGCCGCCGGCCCGACGGAGAAATGGCAGACGCGCGTCTACCAGATGGGCGGCCCGCCGTTCCTTCGGGAGATCAGCGCGCCCAGCACCCTGGTGACGGCCACGCTGACGCGGGACGGGCAGACGATCTGGTCGCGTGAGATGAAATTCGGCGCCGGTGCGATCATCAATCGCAAGGCGAACCAGTCGCTCGAAGACGCCGCCGCCGAAGCCGCCCGGCCCAATCCCGGCACGCTGCTGTCGCTGGGCATCCCGGGGTATCTGGTGGCGGGCGGCGACGGCAAGGGGGTGCGGACGCTCGGCGAATCGAAAGTGAGCCGTAGCGGCCTCGGCGGCGAGTAACACCTCGCCGCCCGGGTGCGTATGATCCCGCCCCATGCAGTTGCCCGACTTTTGCACTTCCGGCCGAACCGCACTCATCACCGGCGCCGCGCGCGGCATCGGGCTGGCGATGGCGGAGGCGTTGGCGGCGGGCGGCGCGATCGTCGGCATCCAGGACATCGACTCAGCCGTCGCCCGGGAGGCCGCCGACCGCATCAACGCCGCCGGCGGCCGCGCGGTCGCCTTCGGGGGCGACCTGGCCGATGTCGCCATGCCCGACCGCCTCGCCGCCGAAGCCGTCGCCGCGATGGGGCAGGTCGACATCCTGATCAACAACGGCTCGATCCAGTCGCAGGTGAGTTTCGCCGAGCAGGACCTCAACCGCGTGCGAACGGAATTCGAAGCCAACATCGTCGCGCCGATGCGGCTGTGCCAGCTGCTCATCCCGCCGATGGCCGAGCGGCGGTGGGGGCGTGTGATCAACCTCGGCAGCATCCAGGGCATCCGCGGCAACGCCCACATGGCCGCCTACGCCATCAGCCGCGCCGCCATGACGAATCTCACCATCGGCCTGGCGAAGAAGTACGGCAAGCAAGGCGTCACCGTGAACTGCATCGCCCCCGGCTGGTACAACACCTACCGCAATGAGTGGGACCTCAAAGACGAAGAAACCAAGCGCGACCGCGGCAAGTGGCTGCCGCTGGGCCGCCTCGGCGAACCGCAGGACTGCGCCGGCATGTGCGTGCTGCTCTGCAGCCGCGCCGGCGAATACATCACCGGACAAACGCTTTATGTTGACGGCGGGATGTCGGTGTGAAACGCCCGGTGTAGGGGCGACGCCTGCGTCGCCCTTGGCAGTCGTTCGTGGTAACCGGGCGACGCAGGCGTCGCCCCTACAAAAGACCTCATGTTCACCGCCACCGGCATTTATCAGCAAACGTGGACCGACAAGGCGAAGCAAAACCTTGTCCACCAAGTCCCGCACATCGCACAATCATTCCCGACGATCGGCGATTATTACCCGGCGACGGTGAACGTTCGTTTCGGGCCGATGCTGATCGTCGCCGGCTCCGACTGCCGCACGCCGCCGTTGCGGTGGAAGCCGGCCGGTGAAGACGGCGAGAGCGGCGAAGTGTTTGACCTCGTCCGCTGCCGCATCGCGATCGGGCCGAACCAGCCGCTGAACGCCCTGATGTACGTCGGCCATTGGTCCTGGCACCGGCTCGACCCGCACAAGCAGGAATTCCTCGTCGAACGCCACATCGCCGGCCTGGAAGACGGCATGCCGGTGACGCTGACCTGCGACCGCCCGGCGATCGACTTGCCGTATTCCAAACAACGCGACGGCGACTCGGCGCGGACGATCGTGATTCTTTAAAATGCGAAAAGAGAAGTAGCCACGGATGAACACCGATGAACACGGATGAGAAGAATGAGTTTTAACCACAGATTTCGCAGATTAAGAGCCTCTAAAAATGGTTCCTGAACGGTCGCCATCTTCGCCAGCAGATGACCGAGCAGGCGAGGCTCATGAACGACTCGTGCACGTCGGCCCGTCGGTCGAACCGCGTCCGCAGCCGGCGGAACTGGTGCAGGAGCGCGATCGTCTGCTCGGCCACGTACCGCAGCACGCCCAGGCCGCTGCCGTGAGGTTCGCCACGGCGGGCGATCAGGGTCGCGATGCCGCGGTCGTGAAGCGTCGCCCGGTGCGGGTTCGAGTCGTAGCCGCGGTCGCCGAGCACCAGGCCGGGCTTGTGTCTGGGCCGGCCCACGCGGCCTTTGATTCGCGGGATCGCCTCCACCAGCGGCAGCAGTTGCGTCACGTCGTGACGGTTGGCACCGGTGAGGGTCGTCGCCAGCGGCGTGCCGCGTGCGTCGACGACGACATGGTGTTTGCTCCCGCTTTTGCGGCGGTCGACGGGGCTCGGCCCCGTTTTTTTCCTCCGCCGACGGCACGCACGCTCGAGGAGTCCACGGCCACGAGGTTCAGGTCCAAGAGGCCGGCCTCGTTCAGCTTCGCCAGCAGCACCTCGTGCAGTTTCTGCCAGACGCCGGCCCTGGACCATTCGTCGAACCTGTTCCACAGCGTCATGCCGCAGCACCCCATCTCCTGCGGAAAGTCTTCCCACGGGATGCCGGTCTTGAGCACAAAGAGGATGCCGGTGAGGCAGACGCGGTCGCTCACGCGCGGCTTGCCGACGCCGGGCGTGTACGGGTGCTTGGGCAACAACGGCTCGACGATCTCCCACAGTCCGTCCGGTACCAGCAACTTGCTCATGACGTCCTCCGTGACGTTGAAAACCACGGAGATGATAGGCGCGCCTAATAGCCAGTTTTAGGGGCTCTAAGAAAAAAGCGATTTTCAATCTGTGAAATCTGCGCAATCTGTGGTTGATCTATTCTTATCCGTGTTCAACTGCGTTCATCCGTGGCGAATAACTCTTACAACTGCACGCAGACGGCTTTGGTTTCGGTATAGAGTTCCAGTGCTTCGCGGCCCATTTCGCGGCCCCAGCCGCTTTGTTTGAAGCCGCCGAAGGGGAGGGCGGCGTCGAAGACGTTGTAGCAGTTCACCCAGACCGTGCCGGCACGGATCGCCTTGGCCAGGCGGTGCGCTTTGGCGATGTCTTTCGTGAAGATGCCCGCCGCCAGGCCGTAGGTGCTGTTGTTGGCGGCTTTGACGATTTCTTCCATGTCCGTGAACGGGCTGGCCGCCACGACGGGGCCGAAGATTTCTTCCTGCACGACCTTCATCTGATCGTGCACATTCGTCAGCACGGTCGGCTGGACGAAGTAGCCTTTATCGCCGTGGCGAGCTCCGCCGGCGGTGAAGGTGGCCCCTTGCTCCTGGCCGCTTTTCAGGAAGCCGCTGACGCGTTCGAGCTGTTCCTGGCTGACGAGCGGGCCCATCTGCGACTGCGGATCCAGGCCGTGCCCGAGCTTCATGTTCTTGGCGAACGTGCTGACGCCTTCGACGACCTGGTCGTACACCTTTTTCTCGACGAACAGGCGTGAGCCGGCACAACAGCATTGGCCGTGGTTGAAGAAGATGGCGTTGGCGGCGCCGGCGATGGCGGCGTCGACGTCGCTGTCGGCGAAGATAACGTTGGGGCTCTTGCCGCCGAGTTCCAGCGTGACCTTTTTGAGGTTGCCCGCCGCCGCCTTGACGATGATCTTGCCGACCTCGGTGCTGCCGGTGAAGGCGATCTTGTCGACGTCGTAATGCGCCGCCAGGGCCGCGCCTGCGGTTTCGCCGAAGCCCGGGACGATGTTGACGACGCCTTTCGGGAAGCCGGCTTCTTCGAAGAGTTCGCCGAGCCGCAGGCACGTCAGCGGCGTCTGCTCGGCGGGCTTCATGACGACGGTGCAACCCGTCGCCAGCGCCGGCCCGAGTTTCCAGGCGGCCATCAGCAGCGGGAAGTTCCACGGGATGATTTGGCCGACCACGCCGACGGGCTCACGCATCGTAAATGCATGGAATTGCGCGTCCGGCATGTACGGCACGGAAATGTTCAGCGTGTGCCCGTCGACTTTCGTCGCCCAGCCGGCCATGTAACGGAAGAGGTCGACGGCGAGGGCGACATCGGCGACCTTGGCGACCGTCTGCGGCTTGCCGTTGTCGAGACTTTCGAGCTGGGCGAATTCGTCGGCGTGGGCTTCGAGGAGGTCGGCGACTTTCCAGATGAGCTTGCCGCGCTCGTTGGCTTTCATTTTCGCCCACGGGCCGCTCTCGAAGGCGCGGCGGGCCGCCTTCACGGCGGCATCGATATCGGCCTTGTCGCCCTCGGCGACCTTGGCGAGCACCTCACCCGTGGCGGGGTTGAAGGTGTCGAAGGTCTTGCCCGACGCCGAGGCGACCCATTGGCCGTCGATGAGCATTTTCCGGGGCGTGCTGACGAAATTTTGAACAGGTGCGAGCAGCGAATACGTGGCAACCGACATAGCGTCCTCCGCGGATGGTTGTGATGCGGCGGAATGCCGCACGCTTGTCGGATTATAGTACTGGCGCATCCGCAAACGCCACGGCGGAAGCCGTGGATTCTTCAAGACCCAAAGAATCCGCGGCTCACGCCGTGGCGTTTAGAGAAATCAAAATTCGTTTAATGCGCGTCATTCGTCCGATTCAGGCGTTTCCACAACGTGTCGTCGTGGATGTATTCGCGCCAGCCGCCTTTCAGGTTGTCGCGAACCTTTTGAACCAACGCGTTTTGCGTCGGCGACAGCCAGCGGTCGACGTAGCGGCCGGCGTGGAAGTCGGCGTTGACGCGGCAGGCCTGGGCGGGCGTCATCGGGACGCACTTGAGCGCGTCCGTCTGCCGGATCGACCATTTCGGCAGGTCGTCGGGCCGGAAGGCGGAATCATTGGCGACGAGAAACGTCTCTTCCGGCTGATACCGGCAGCCCCGGCCGATGGCGGCGGGGTCGACCGGGTGCAGCAGCAGTTCCTGCGGCGAAGTCACGGCCGGGTCGTAGTCGACGCGGACCACTTCCTTCCCGCCTTGCCGGCCCGGCACCGTGCGGTAAACGCCGTCGATCCCACCGAAATGCGCCTTGCCCGCC
Source organism: Tepidisphaeraceae bacterium (assembly GCA_049840775.1). GTDB lineage: Bacteria > Planctomycetota > Phycisphaerae > Tepidisphaerales > Tepidisphaeraceae > RYN-431. The sequence continues at coordinate 250,827 of JASGJJ010000001.1, read as the reverse complement.
CAGAAGCAGGGCATGGCGAAGGTGCAGGTTTTCAGACGGTCGCGCACGGCGAGTTCCTGGCGGACCAACTCGGCGTAAGGGGCGTGGTTCGCCCGATCATTCGTGGCGGCCAGGAGTTCCGTGCGAATGTCGCCGACCTGGTCCGGCCAGAGCAGGACCGCCGCCACACCCAAGATCGGCAGCAACAAAACCGCCAAGGCGCTGAACAAGACCACTCGGCGACGCATGCACGCGATTGTAATCAGGGGAATCGGCAGAAGGGCAAATAATCCGCACCCCGCCGCCGCCCGACCCCCCAATCGTCCCGAGCGGCAGCTGGGATGCGAATAGGGGGTAACATAAACCGGTCATCGAGGGCCAACAATTGGCCTGAACAGGCCAATATTGTTCGGGCGTTTCCCGCAGGCCGTGTTGATGATCCGGCCGCGCTAAGGTTGCTGAAACGGTTGCTGAAAAGGTTGATCGAATCGTGTTCACCGGGGACGACCTGGAACTTCTCATGGACTGCACGCGGCTGCTCTACGAGCCGGCGACGCTGGAGCTGTTCCCGCTGCTGCTCGTCGGCCAGCTCCGCCGCCTGGTGGCGGGGGAATACGCGGTGTACGAGGAGATGAACCTCGCCCGCCACCGCGCCACCGGCTACGCCGACCCGCCGGAAATTCGCCCGGTGGGCAACCCTCGATTAATGGCGGTTTTTGAGTCGAACATGCACCTTCACCCGCTGATCGCCCATTTCGCCGAAACCAAAAGCCAGCAGGCCTTGGCGATCTCTGATTTCGTCTCGCGGGCGGACTGGCATCGGTCGGTTTTGCACAACGATTTTTATCGACAGCAGGGGAACATCGAAGACCAGCTCGGCGCGTTCATCGCCAGTCGTGGCGGCCTCACGGTTGCGACCGCGGTCGGGCGGAAGAACAGGACGTTCACCGACCGCGACCGCAAGATTCTCACGCTGCTGCAGCCACACATCGAACAGGCGTACCGCAATGCCGAGCTGTTGACGGATTTGAGCGTGGCGAACAAGGCGCTCGGGCAGGAGCTCGACGCCATCGGCGAAGCCGTCGTTCGTTTAACGCTGGCCGGGGAATTCGTTCATGCCAACGCGGCGGCACGACGCCTGCTCGACACCTGCTTCACGAGTTGGACTCGCCGCCCCGATCGCGGTGCGCTGCCCGAACCGTTGCTCGCCTGGCTGGCTGATGTGCATTCGCCCGGCGAGCTGACATCGGCGGAGAAGCAGAGTTTCCGCATTATGGCGGCCGACCGCGGGCAGTTCTTCGCGCGGCTGCTGCGCGGGCCGACGGAATCGACGCTGCTGCTCCGCCACACACCGCCGTCGGCCGCCGTCTCGCTCCGCGCCGCCGCCCTCGACCGCCTTTCGCCGCGACTGCGGCAGGTCTTCGATCTGATTATCATCGGCCTGTCAGAAAAGCAGATCGCCGAGCGACTCGCGTTGTCTCAGCACACGGTGCACCGGCACGTTTCGATCCTCTATCGCCGCCTCGACGTCGCCAGTCGCAGCGAATTGATGGCGCGGTACATGCGGTGACGACCGCTTACGCGTAACCTGCCCGGCGTGTCACTGCTGTTTTCGCCCATCACCTCCCGCTGCCTGACGCTGCGCAACCGCGTCGGCTTCTCGCCGATGTGCACTTTCCGTGGGCATCGCGGGTTTGTCACCGACTTTCACCGCGAGCATTACGCCGCCCGCGCCCACGGCGGGGCCGGCCTGGTGATGGTCGAAGCGACGGCCGTCGAAGCGCGTGGCGTCATCGCGCCGGATGATCTGGGCATCTGGGCCGACGACCATGTCGCCGGCCTGGCGGACATCGCGAATCGCATCAAAGCCGGCGGGGCGGCGGCGGGGATTCAACTGGCACACGCAGGACGAAAAGCGGGAGCGTTCGAAGACGTCGACGGCACGAAAAACATCGACGTCGTCGGCCCGAGCGCGATCCCCTTCGACGCCGGCCGGCCCGTGCCGCGGGCGCTGTCGGCCGACGAATTGATCGGCGTTCGCGAGGCTTACGTGAAGGCGACGCAGCGGGCGATCGCGGCCGGGTTTGAGATGATCGAACTGCACTGCGCACGGCTATCTGCTCAGCAGCTTTCTCTCGCCGTTGCCGAACCAACGCACCGACGACTACGGCGGGGTGATCGAACAACGCGTGCGTTTCCCGCTCGAAGTGATTGCCGCGATGCGTGCTGAGATGCCGGCGACGATGCCGTTGTGGGTTCGGGTGAGTGCGATCGACCCGGAGCCGGGCGGGCAGACGATCGGCGACACGATCGCGTTCGCCATGGCCGCAAAATCGCACGGCGTCGACCTCATCGACTGCTCCGCCGGCGGCCAAACCCCACGCGGTTGGCTGAAGGCCAAGCCGGGGTATCAGGTGAAATTCGCCGAAGCCGTGAAGCGCGGTGCGAACGTTCCGACGGCGGCGGTGGGGGTGATCACCGAAGCGCCGCAGGCCGAACAAATTCTCAGAGCGAACAAAGCCGACATCGTCCTCGTCGGCCGGGCGATGCGCGACAACGCGAACTGGGCGAACGACGCATCCGGTTCCCTCTCCCGTGTACCCACGGGGGAGGGTTAGGGAGGGGGTCTGCCGGTCTTCACAATAAAGCCCGAAGACAGCAGACCCCCTCCCTAACCCTCCCCCGGAATACCGGGAGAGGGGATAAGGCGCTCACTTCACGCGGAAGTACGCGGCATCGACGTATGCATTCGAATTTGCCGTGCCTTTCGTGCGGCAAACCAGTCCGACGCGGGCACCGATCCAATGCCCTTCGGTCGCCTGGAACGCTTCGCCGATGGGCGTGAAATTCGCGTCGCCGGGGCGGGCGAAGGCGAACGTGCAGAGGCCGCCGTCGGCGACGGTGACGCGGAGCTTGGCCGTGTCGCTCGGGAGTGGGTCGGTGGCTTTGATCTCGTCGTTCACGACGACCGAAATCACCCGCTGCCCGTCCTTTTGATGGATCAGCAGCGCGGCGTGTTTGAGGCCGAGGATGACGAGGCCGGCTTGCGCGTTCGCGTCGTCGCCGGCGACGTGCAGTTCGGTCTCGGCGGTGAACGATCGCGCGGGGAACTTCTGGCAGAGCGCGTTCGGCGCGTGCAGCAGGCCGAGGTCGCTGGCGATCGCGTTCAGGCGCAGTTTGCCGTTGCCGAGTGTGTGCCAGCCGGTGGCGGGGTGGTTGGCGTTCCACTGCCATTGCAGGCCGAGTGTGGCGGCGTCGAATTCGTCACTCGTCGCGGGCACGGCGATGGGTTGCGTCGGCAGGTTCGGCTTTTTGTGCGTGAGGACCGGCTCGCCCACGCCGTTGCCGTCGGCATCGACGCCCATCAGCGGCCAGCCGTCTTTCCACTGCACGGGCTGCAGGTGAACCACGCGGCCGTACAGGCCGTCATCCTGGAAGTGCAGGAACCACCATTCGCCCGTCGGCGTGTCGACGAGTGCTCCCTGGTGCGGGCCGTTGATGGGCGATTTGCCTTGCTCGAGGACGATCTTTTCTTCGTACGGGCCGTAGACGTTTTTCGAGCGGAGCACGAGTTGCCAGCCCGTGGCCACGCCGCCGGCGGGGGCGAGGATGTAGTAGTAGCCGTCGCGTTTCTCCCACTTCGGGCCTTCACAGGTGGGATGGCGGATCGGCTCGTCGAAGACCACTTTGCCGTCGCCGAGGATTTTCTTCCCGTCCGGCGACATCGGCACGACGCGCAGGCGGTGCTTGATGCCGATGCGGCTGTTGGCGTAGGCGTGCACGAGGTACGCCTGGCCGTCCGAATCCCAGAGCGGGCAGGGGTCGATGTAGCCTTTCCCTTCGAGCAGGCACCAGGGTTCGGACCATTCACCGCGCGGGTCGGTCGCGGTGGTGACGTAGATGCCTTCGTCTGGCAGCGGGAAGAAGATCCAGAAACGGCCGTCGTGTTTGCGGATGGCCGGTGCCCAGACGCCCTCGCCGCCGCGGTAGGTGGCGAAGACCTTGCGCGGGTCGGGATTGTTTTTGATGGCGTGGTTGACCAGCGTCCAGTTGACGAGGTCTTTGGAGTGCAGAATCGGCAGCCCCGGCGTGCAGTTGAAGCTGCTGGCGGTCAGCCAATAGTCGTCGCCGTCGCGGACGGCGTCGGGGTCGGAATAGTCGGCATAGAGGACGGGGTTTTTATACGTGCCGTCACCAAGGTCGGGCATCCACGGGGCTGTTGGCTGGGTGTCGGGCATTGGGCGGATTGTGATCTGTTCAAGGGAGCGGTGAAAGTGAGTAAAGGGTGTCTGGTCCCCTCTCCCGTGTATTCACGGGGGAGGGTTAGGGGAGGGGGTCTGCCGGTCGTCGAGCGGCAATCAAAACGACAGCAGACCCCCTCCCTAACCCTCCCCCGGAATACCGGGAGAGGGGGACCAGAGGGTGGATTACGGCATTGCCTTGGCGGCGAGTTCGTTCAAGTAGAGTTCCAGGTTCGAATAGCCGCTGGCGGTGATGGTTTTGCCGTCGGCGGGGTTGTTGGGGTCGAGGCCGTGGGCGGTTTCCCAGGCGTCGGGGATGCCGTCCTGGTCGGTGTCTTTGGGGGCGGGCGTGGATTTGAGGTCCGGCCAGCCGCCGACTTCGGTGGGGGTGTCGACGAATTTGCCGGTGCGGTTTTTCACGTCGCTCAGCACGCGTTCATCGACGGCATCGCGGTTCGGCAGCGTCGCGCCGGCGTACTGCAGGACGAGCTTGTACGCCGACTCGGCCGACTGCTGGGTGACGGCCACCACTTTGTGCGGTGTGCTCACGCGGCACTCGGCTTCGCTGGCCTGGGTCTTTTCCACGCCGTTGGCTGTGACGCCTTTTTTATAGGAGACGAAGCCCTTCGGGTCGGCGGCGCCTTCGACGACGTTGCCGTCGAAGAACGTGCGGTTGTCACCCGACCAGACGGCGAAGACTTCGCCTTTCTTGCGGTCGTCAGGCGTGCTCGGGCCGGGGCGGTAGTAGTTGCCGACGAAGTTCAGGTTGTCGGTCTCGCCGCCGTAGCTGGGGCCGGAGTTGTAGATGACGTTGTTGACGCAGTCGATGAGGCCACGGCCGGTCTTGTTGTAGCCGATGCGCGGGGCGCGACTGACGGCGTGGGCGATGAGGTTGTGGTGCGCCGTCATGCCGCCGCGCGTGCGGCCGTCCCAGCCCGTCGCATAACCATGATCGCCTTTCTTGTGAACGCTGTGCGCCAGCGGCTCGGAGAGGATGCACCACTGCACAGTGACGTTGCCGCTCTCTTTGACGACGTCGTTCAGTGAATCAGTGCTCCACGACATCGAGCAGTGGTCGAGGATGACGTCTTTGGCGGCCCAGATCGTGACGGCGTCCATTTCCGCCTTGGCCTCATCGCCGGGGCGGCTGCGGATGAAGCGGACGATGACGTTTTCGGTGTTCTTGATAAACAGCTCGTGGCGGCGAAGCGTGATGCCGTCGCCCGGCGCGGTCTGCCCGGCGACGGTGATGTTCGGCTTGCCGATCTCCAGGCGGCTGTCGAGCAGGATCGTGCCGCTGACGTCAAAGACGACAGTGCGGTTGCCCTGGCTGACGGCGTCGCGGAAGCTGCCGGGGCCGGCGTCATTGAGATTGGTGACGTGGTAGACTTCCCCGCCCCGGCCGCCGGTGGCCCCGGCGCCGAAGCCTTCAGCACCGGGGAAGGCCGGCACATTTGCGGCAAAACTGACGGACGCGGCCGCCAGGACGATCATCGCGATTCGACGCACTCCGCTCATTCGATTGCTCCTCGTTGAAAAGGGTTACCACGCAAGACGTGGCGTGTGATTGCAGAAAAACGTCAAAGCGTTCTGAAATCCCGTCGAGAGCGGGGCTAAAAATAAGGAGCATGACTTACGTCGCCTCGCCGGAAGCTTCGATTGCCCGGTCCGTTGTCGTGTCCGGCGAGCCGGGGGAACGCGTTTTCGCGTTCCGCTCCAGCCAACTCACCCGCGACGTCGCCGAGCGCCAAGCGAACCCGTTTACCGAGACAGGCAGCGACTTGTTTGACGGCCTGTTCGCGCTGCGCTCGACGAAGTGCGGGAGCTGAGCGTTCCCAACATCCACGCCCACGCCTTCAACCACGGCAAACCCGTGACGATCGAAGCGTTCGAAACCGGCGAACTCTGGCAGTACGTCTGGACGCGCGACCTGGCGTACGCGGCCGATCTCGGCTTGGCGGGGCTGGACGTGCAACGGGTGATCAATTCGCTGCTGTACAAGACGAGCGAATTGAAGCCGAGCGTCGGCGGAAAGCCGAGCCGGCAGATCCTGCAGGACACCGGCAGCGGTGGGAGTTATCCCGTTTCCACCGATCGCGTCGTGTGGGCCCTCGCCGCCGAGCGCGTGCGGCATTTCCTGAACGCCGACGAACAGGCCGATTGGGTGAAAGAAACGCTGCCGATTCTCATCGACACGATCGAGCAGGACCGCGCCCTCGTCTTCAACCCGGCCACCGGTTTGTACCGCGGCGAGCAATCGTTCCTCGATTGGCGCGAGCAGACCTATCCCACGCGCACCGCCAACAACGTGCTGGCGGTGGCGACAAGCGAATCGCTGTCGACGAACGTCACGCACTACGTCATTCTGAAGACAGCCGCAGCGTGGGCGGGCGAGAACGGCCAAAAATACGCCGCCTGGGCGGAGCGATTGAAGGTCGCGATTAACGACCGCCTGTGGGACGACGAAGCGGGCCTTTACGCCGGTTATTTGCTGGTCGATCCGACCGCGCCGGTCCGCATTCACCGCTACGATCTGCTCGGCAACTGCCTGGCGATTTTGCACGGCATTGCCGGCCGCAAGCAGTCGCACCGCATTCTCGACGCCTACCCGACCGGCCCGTTCGGCCCGCCGGTGGTTTGGCCGCAGGAGTCGACGGTCGCCATCTACCACAACCACGCGATCTGGCCGTTCGTGACGGCCTACTGGGCGAAAGCGGCACGCCACTGCGGGCACGAGGCGGCGGTGGCGTCGGCGATCGACTCGATCACCACCGCCGCGGCCCGGCACCTGTCGAACATGGAAAACCTCGACGTCCGCAGCGGCGACCTCGACGGCCATTCGCACGGCCTCGTCGGGCCGAAGATCAACAGCCGACGGCAACTCTGGAGCGTCGCCGGCAGCGTCGGCATCGTCCGCGACGTGCTCTTCGGCATGGAAACCACCGAACGCGGCGTCCGCTTCATTCCGTGCATTCCGAATGATACGCGCGAGCAATTCTTCGCTGGCGCGACCGAACTCAAACTCACCAACGTCTCTTATCGAGGCAAGCGGATCGACGTCACGATCAAGCTTCCCGAAGCCGCTTGCGCCTTTACCATCGAAACGATCGAATTGAACGGCAAGCAAATCGAAGCCGGCTTTGTTGCTGCCGATGATCTGCTGGATCAAAACGCCTGGACGGTCCGCCTGAAGTCCGCCGCCTGTCCGCCGCACGGCAGCGTGACGGTGTTCGACGATTTCGCGAACCCACGTGCGCTGTTCGGTCCGCCGACGCCCGACTGGCGGCCGATCGGGCAGGGCGGCATCAGCGTCGTCGACGGCCTGGTCACTCTCCATTACTGGCCCGTCGGCGATCGGAACGTCAGCTACACGATCTACCGCGACGGCCGGCGTGTCGCGCGTGGCATCACGGCAACCGATTGGACCGACCCGGACTCCGCCGACTGGCGCACGCACGTCCGCGAGTACGCTGTGGAAGCCGTCTACCCGGAGACGGGCACGTGTTCGTATCCCACGGCAGGGCGAAGCTTTGTGCCGATGCCGCCTGATGAGGATGACGTCCCGAAGCGGCACCCTCAATCGTGCGGCGAAGGTTGCGTAGAAATCCCGATCGATCTCCCGCCCGGCCATCACGTGCTGCGGCTGCGGTATGCCAACGGCACCGGCGCGATCAACACCGGCCTCACCTGCTGCGTAAAACGCGCGGAACTGGTCGCCGGCACCGGCGGCACCGTCGCGGGCGGGTACTTCACGATGCCCCAGACCGGCGGGTGGGAACTCTTCCAACTCTCGTCCTGTTTGACAGTAACGATCGAGAAGGGCGGCCCATTCACGTTGAAGGTCTTCGAAGACGCGTTCAGCCGGAATATGAGTCACTTTTCGCACAACGCCGTCTACACCGCTCACGAGGGCGGTGGGCCCGACGCGTGCAATGTGGCGACGATCGACGGCGTCGTCTTCCGCCCGGCCGCCGACGCCCTTTGACCGGCCCGGTCCGCCTATGCTCCTAAGACCATGGCCGACGCGCAAACCCATGCCGCCCACTACTTTGATGTCCTGATCATCGGCGCCGGCCAGGCGGGCATTCCGCTGGCGCGGCGGCTGGGGAAGGACGGGCGACGCGTCGCCATCGCGGAGCGGCGTCACCTCGGCGGGTCGTGCGTGAACTTCGGCTGCACCCCGACCAAGGCCGTCCTCGCGTCGGCGCATGTGGCGCATCTGGCGAGGCGGGCGGACGAGTTCGGCGTGAGCGTCGGCGACGTGCATGTCGACCTGCCGGCCGTGCTGAAGCGGGCGCGGCAGTTCGTGTTTAATAGCGTCGAGGGCCTGCGACGCGGCCTGGACGACGCCGGCGTCACCCTCCTCACCGGCCACGCCCGCTTCGCCGGCCGATCCGGCGACGCCTTCCGGCTGCTCGTCGGCGACCGCGCCGTGACCGCCGATCGGGTGGTGCTCGACACCGGCACGCATAGCGACCGGCCGAATATCGAGGGCATCGAAACGGTCGATTACCTCCACGCGGGCAACTGGCTGGAGCACGAGCGTCTGCCCGTCGCGTTGCTGGTGATCGGTGCGGGTTACATTGGCCTGGAAATGGCGCAGTTCTACCGCCGCTGCGGGGCTGCTGTGACGGTGATCGACCCGAACCCGCAGGTCATGAAAAATGAAGACGCCGACATCGCCGACGCACTGCGGCAATGCCTGGAAGAGGAAGGCATTCACTTTTCGTTGCGCACCGAGGTTCGCGCCGTCCGCCGCACCACCGACGGCATTCGGCTGACGTTGGGGGACGGCCGGTCGCTCGACGGCACGGACCTGCTGCTCGCCACCGGCCGCCGCCCGAACACCGCCGACCTCGGCCTGGAAACGATCGGCCTGTCGCCCGAAAGCGACGGCACGCTCGCCGTGAACGAGCGGCTGGAAACCGCCGTCACGGGCGTCTACGCCGCCGGCGACATCCGAGGCGGGCCGATGTTCACCCACAGCAGTTGGGACGACCACCGCGTGCTCGAATCGCAACTCCTGGAAGACGGCCGCCATACCACCGCCGGCCGGATCGTCCCCTACGCCGTCTTCACCGACCCGGAACTCGGCCGCGTCGGATTGACCGAAACCCAGGCCCGGCAGCAGTTTGGCGACGGCGTCCGGGTCGCCCGCTTCCCGATGAAACGCAACGGCCGTGCCGCCACGGACGGCGAAGCGAACGGGCTGCTCAAGCTCGTCGTCCACCCGACCGACGACGACCGCCTGCTCGGCGCCGCCGTCCTGGGCAAAGCCGGCGGCGAACTGATCGCGATTTACACCACCCTCCTGAACGCAAAAGCCCCACTCAGCACGCTTTGCCGGGGAATGTTCATTCATCCGACGTTGAGTGAGGCGACCGCGTCGGCGGTGAGGGAGATCGGGAAATGACGAATGTCGAGTGTCGAATGTCGAGTGAAAAAAGACGTGCCGTTCGGACTCGACATTTGAAATTCGACATTCGACATTTTCTTTCGTGAGATTTCCCTCTACCCCGGCGATACTTATTCGGATGGCGGACGCGTCGGACGACTTTGAGCTTTTGCGTCGGTACGTCGAGCGTCACGACGAGGCCGCCTTCGCACGTCTGGTTACACGACACACGGACATGGTGTACGCCGCCGCCCGGCGGCAGGTGGGGGCCGGGCATTTGGCGGAAGAAGTCACGCAGGCGACGTTCGTCCTGCTGATGCGCAAGGCCGACCGCCTGCCCGAAGGCACGGTGGTGGCGGGCTGGCTGTACAAGGCGGCGCGGTACGCGGCGGCGAATGCGCTGTGCGCGGACCTGCGGCGGCGCAAGCACGAAAGGAAGGCCGCCGAAATGGCGCAACAGCAGCCCAGCCCGACCAGCAGTGCCTGGGCGAACGTCGCCCCGCACCTGGACGAAGCCATCGCGCGGCTGCGTCCGGCGGAGCGGTCGGCGGTGGTGCTGCGGTTCCTCGAGCGGCGGAGCATGGCGGAAGTGGGGGCCGCCATGGGTGTCAGCGAGCACGCCGCCCAGATGCGCGTCAGCCGCGCGCTGGAAAAAATGCGCCAGTTCTTCGCCCGGCGGGGCGTGGCGATGTCGGCGACGGCACTGGGCGTGCTGGTGATCAGCCACGCCGCCGAGGCCGCACCGCCGGGGCTGGCGGCGTCGCTCACCGTCTCGTCGCTCAAAACCGCCAACATCGCCCCGGGACCGACCGCCGCACTGGCGGACGGGGCGGCGTGTGACATGGCGGTCGGGCAGGCGCGGGGCATTCTCGCCTTCGCGATCGCCGCCTGCTTCGTCATCGGCCTCGCGGCGTACACGCTGCACGGCCTGACGCACCCGGCGACGCCCGAAAACCCGCCCGCCAATGACCGCCCCGCGGTCGCCGCGCCCGTCGCCGTCGTCCGATAAATCGCCCCCCGGCGTGGCCCACTTGAGTGGGCTCGTTCGCGCTCGTGTCGTGTATTTACATTGCAACGACGCATTCTGACCTTGACCCGGCTCATGATCGCCCGGAAAGTGCCGTACCTTACGGCGGAGATCATGAAGACGCTCAAACTCATCGGCATCCTGGCGCTGCTCGTGCCGGCCGTGCTGCTGCTGGCCTTCGGGCCCGACAAGCACACCCGGCAACCCGCCGACTTCACCGTCGTCGAGTACTGGGAAAAATGGACCGGCAGCGAGGGTGACGGCATTAAAGAAACCGTCGACGCCTTCAACGCCACCGAGGGCAAGCGGCTGAAGATCTATGTGAACCTGCTGTCGACGAGCGGGATCACGCAGAAGATGCTGGTTTCCACCGCCGGCGGCGTGCCGCCCGACATCGCCGGGCTCTGGGACATGAATCTCGCCCAGCTCGCCGCGCTCGGCGCACTCGAGCCGCTCGACGACCTCGCCGCCGCGAACGGCATCAAGGCCGAACAGTACAAGAAAGTCTTCTGGGACGAGTGCCATTACAAGGGCAAGCTCTACGCCCTGATCAGCACGCCGTACTGCTACGCGTTGCACTACAACAAGAAGATTTTCCGCGAGAACGCCGACAAGCTGCGGGCGGCCGGCTGTGACCCGACGCGTGCGCCGCAGACGATCGAAGAACTCGACCGCTACGCCAAGGCGCTCGACGATATCGCTCCCGATGGCACGATCCACCGCACCGGCTTCCTGCCGTTCGAACCGGGCTGGGATATCGCCGTCTACCCCGACCTCTTCGGCGGCACCACCTGGGACCCGGAAACGCGCAAGTTCACCTACACCAATGACGCGACCGTCCGAGCATTCGAATGGATGCAGAGCTATTCCAAACGGCTCGGCAAGGGGGCGGTGACGGACTTCCGCTCGGGCGCTGGGAATTACGATTCGCCTCAGAACCCGTTCATGGCCGGAACGACGGCGATGGTGTCGCAAGGGACGTTCTTCGCGAACATCATCCGCAAACAGCGGCCGGACCTGGCGAACGACTGGGCCGCCGCGCCGTTGCCGACCGCCATTCCGGGGCTCAAAGGTGTCGCCCAGGCGACGAGCGACGTGCTCTGCATTCCCGCCGGCGCCAGGCACAAGAAGGAAGCGTTCGCCTTCATGACGTGGCTGCAGCAGCGGGAGAACATGGAGCGCCTGGTGATGAGCCACTGCAAGATGTCTCCGCTGGTGGACGTCAGTGACAACTATCTGAACCACAACCCGAATCCGTACATCAAGGTCTTCGAAGACCTCGCCAGCGGGCCCGGAGCGCGAGGCACGCCGTCGGTCGAGGTGTTGCCGGACGTTACGGTCGAAATGACGACCTTCGTCGCCGATGTTGCCGCGATGCGGGTCGAGCCCCGGGCGGGGCTGGAAAAGGTGCAACAGCGCATGCAGGCGAAGTACGACAACTTTGTCGAGAAACTGAAACTCTGGGAGAACAACTGATCATGGCCTCCCGCTCTGACACGCAGAACACGCTCAAGGGCCTGGCGTTCGTTTCGCCGTGGATCGTCGGCTTCCTGCTCTTCACCGCCGTGCCGCTGGGCCTGGTGGTGTGGTACAGCCTGTGCGAGTACCCGCTGACCAAGCCGCCGCGGTTCATCGGGCTGGAAAATTATCGCGAGCTGTTCTCCGATGAGATTTTCTGGCAGACGGTGCGCAACACGATCTACTACGCCGTCCTGGTGCTGCCGCTGGGTCTGCTCTTGGCGCTCGGCGTGGCGATGCTGCTGAACGCGAAGATCAAAGGGCAAAGCGTCTATCGCACGATCGTCTTCCTCCCGTCGCTCGTGCCCGCCGTCGCGAGCGCGATGCTCTGGCTGTGGCTGTTCAACGCGAAGCTGGGCCTGATCAACCTCGCGTTGCGGACGATCGGCATTGCCGAGCCGCCCGCCTGGCTCGCCGAACCGACCTGGGCGATGCCCGCCCTCGTGCTGATGAGCCTGTGGGGCGTCGGCAACACGGTGGTGATCTACCTCGCCGGCCTGCAGGACGTGCCGCGCGAGCTGTACGAAGCCGCCGAGATCGACGGCGCGACCGCCTGGAAGAAGACCTGGCACGTGACGCTGCCGAGCATTTCGCCAGTCATCTTCTTCAACCTCATCATGGGCATCATCGGCACGCTGCAGGTCTTTACGCAGGCGCAACTGGTCATGGGCGGCCCGGGCCCGGCACGCAGCACGTACTTCTACACCCAATACCTCTACGACAGCGCCTTCACCACGAGCCTTCGCATGGGTTACGCCAGTGCGATGGCGCTGATCCAATTCCTGGCCATCCTCGTGCTGACGGCGATCGCGACGTGGACGAGCAAAAAATGGGTCCACTACGGCAACAAGTAATCCGGGCCTCCCGAGTCTGATGGAGTTTTGATGAGCAACGTACCCACCGGCCCGAACACCACCATGCCCGCGACGCCCGTGCAGAACGACGTCGCGATGATCAGCCACACCGCCACCGGCCAGCCGCCGCTGGAATCGTTCTCGGCGCGTCGTAGCCGAAAGGGCGGCATTCCGCTGCTGCGGCACCTGCCGCTGTGGGTCATCTGCGCGATGGCGATCCTGCCTTTCATGTGGATGCTCTCGACGAGTCTGAAAACGCTCGACAACGCCATGGCGTACCCGCCGCAGTGGATTCCGAACCCGTTCAAGTTTTCCAACTACACCGAGGTCGTCGCCAGCGGGAAGACCGACTTCCTGCTCTGGACACGCAACACGCTCATCGTCGCCGTCCTCGGCGTCACCGGCACCACGCTCAGCAGCGCGCTGGTCGCGTACGGGTTTTCCAAGATCAAGTTCAAAGGGCGTGGCTTTCTGTTCGCAGTCATGCTCGCCACCATGATGGTGCCGTTCCCCGTGACGATGGTCAGCCTCTTCGCCATCTTCCGCTGGCTGGGCGACCACACCGGCGTGGAATGGCTCGGCACGTTCAAGCCGCTCTGGGTGCCGGCGTGGTTCGGGAGCGCGTTCAACATCTTCCTGCTCCGGCAATTCTTCGTGACGATCCCCGACGACATCTCCGAAGCCGCACGCATCGACGGCTGCAGTGAGTTCGGCATCTTCTGGCGCATCATCATGCCACTCTCCCGACCCGCCCTCACCGTCGTCGCACTTTTCGCGTTCATGGGCATCTGGAACGACTACCTCGGCCCGCTGATCTACCTCCAGCGGCCCGACCAGTTCACTCTCGCACTCGGCCTGCAAAACTTCCAAAGCCAACACGGCGGCACGCCGTGGCACCTGCTGATGGCGGCCAGCGTGCTGGTGATCCTGCCCGTCATCGTCCTCTTCTTCCTGGCGCAAAAAACCTTCATCGAAGGCATCGCCACGACCGGCATGAAGGGCTGATCGCCGTAAGTCGATTTTTTTCGCGTGCGTTTGTTCTGCGTATTTTCAAACGCGCAGCGCGACATAACCCGAAGGCCGGCCAAATGTTGGCCGGCCTTTTTGCGTGCGCCAACGGCTACACGAATTGCCCTGTTTAACAGAAGACTTAAGGCGTTTCTGGTTCCCTCTCCCGGCTATACCGGGAGAGGACAAGTCGGCTTGCCGCTGAAGCGGCATCGCTCAACCTATCGCCCTGGCATCCGTTTGTCGGCGGAAAAGCAGGCAAAATAAAACGCCCCGGCCGAAGACTGGCCGGGGCGTTTGTGAATGAGTTCGAGGCGACGGTTTACGCCGGCACGATCGGGACGACCGGCTCGGCCGCGGCGCGGGCGGCGGCGATTTCCGCCTCACGCGGCGTGCCGAACGCTCTGGCGCGTTCGTCGTCGAATTCGCCTTCCCACCGCGCGACCACCACCGTCGCCAGGCAGTTGCCGACGAGGTTCACACACGTGCGGCCCATGTCCATGATCTCGTCGACGCCGAAGATGATGAAGACGCCGACTGCGCCGAGCGTTGCCAACTCCGGCCGACTCGGGTCGTGTTGGAGGAACGAATCGAGCGTGGCCAACAGTATCACCAGTGACGCCCGAGGCACGGCGGCAACGCCTTTGCTGGTCAGCATCAGCGCCATCATCATGCCGATCTGGTGGCCAATGCTCATGTGGTAGCCGGTTGTTGCCTCGGCGGCTTGCGCGACAAAGACGCTGGCCATCGCTAGATAGAGTGTGCTGCCGTCGAGGTTGAAGCTATAGCCGGTCGGCATGACGAAGCCGGCAATACGGGCGGGCACGCCGAAGCGTTCTACATTTTCCAATGCCTTCGGCAGGGCGGATTCGCTGCTGGTCGTCGCGAAGGCGATCGTCGCTGGCTCACGCACGCAACGCAGGAACGGCAGTACCGGCACACGGCAGATCGCCATCACCGCGCCGAGAACGAAGATGACAAAAATCGCCAAGCCGAGGTAGAGCGAGCCGATCAGTTTCCCGAGGTTGATCAACACCGTCAGCCCTTGCGCGTCGACCGTGTGAATGATCGCCGCCCCTACGCCGATCGGTGCGAAAAGCATGACATAACTGGTAAACCGAAACATGATCTGAGAGAGACTTTCGCAGACCGCCAGCACCGGCCGGCCGGCCTCGCCGATGGCTGTCAGGGCGATCGCGAAGATCACGCTGAATGCGACGATCTGCAGCACGTCACCGCGGGCCATGGAATCAATGACGCTGGTCGGGAAGACGTGAACGACGACGTCGCGCCACGACGTGGCGGTCTGGATGTTGCCTTTGATCTTTTGGATGTCGGTGTTTTGGGTGGCGATTTCGGTCGACGGCTTGAGTTCGACGCCGTAGCCCGGCTTGGTGACGTTCACGACCAGGAGGCCGATTACGAGTGCGAGTGTCGTGACGATTTCGAAGTAAACCAAGGCTTTGACGCCCATGCGGCCGACCTTCTTAATGTCGCCGCCGCCGGCAATGCCGACCACCAGCGTGCTGAAGACCAGTGGGGCAATGATCGACTTGATCAGGTGCAGGAAGATGTCACGCAGGAAGTAGACTTTGTCACCGATGTGCCATTTGTCTGCGTTGGCGACGGGCAAGTCGCCGTTCCCCAGGCCGACCGCCGCTAAGCCTTTACCGATGACGTCCCAGAGGATGTAATCGTCCGCCTTTTCGCGTCCGAAATCGTGACGGTGGCCGACGTACCCGATGAGAACGCCGAGAAACAGGGCGATGAAAATCTGCGTCGTCAGCGACGGCCACCACCACGGCCGGGAGGTTTCACGTTTCGCCTCGGCGGCGAGTTCGGTCTGTTTGATCAGCATTCGAGTTCCTTCAGGCTTCTTCGTGCAAAATGCAAAAAAGTAGCCACGGATGAACACCGATGAACACGGATAGAAAAGAAATGCTGTCTTTCATCCGTGTTTATCGGTGTTCATCCGTGGCTCATTCTTATTCACCCGCCGCTTTGCTGGTTTTGATGCGCGGTTCGCTCACGCCGACGAATTGACCGTCGGCGTTTTGCATGACGGCGTTCGTGGCACCGGCGGGTTTGCGGACGTCTAACTCGTGGCCTTCCTTGGTCAGTGCGTCGAGCACCGGTTGCGGGAAGGTGTTTTCGATCCGCATTTTTTCCGGGAACCACTGGTGGTGAAACCGCGGGCGGTTCATGGCGGTGTTCAAGTCATCGCCGAGGTCGACGATGTTGCTGATGTTGAGCATCACCTGCGTGATGATGGTCGGCCCGCCGGCGGCGCCGATGCTGAGGAACGGCTTGTTGTTCTTCATCACGATCGTCGGGCTCATGCTGGAGAGCGGCCGCTTGCCGGGGCCGGGCAGATTGCTGTCGGCGCCGACCAGGCCGAAGGCGTTCGGCACGCCGGCCTGGATGGAGAAGTCGTCCATCTGGTTGTTCATGATCACGCCCGTGCCGGGGATAACGACCTTGCTGCCGAAGTAGGTGTTCACCGTGGCGGTGATGGCAACCCAGTTGCCTTCGTCGTCGGCGACGCTCACGTGCGTGGTGTGCTTGCCGAAGAAGTCGGTGGTGCTGTCCGGCGGCGTGCCGTGCTGGGCGTCTTTGAGCACTTTGCCGGGCTTGATCTGGTCGGCCAGGCCCTTGGCGTAATCGGCGTTGAGCAGGCCGCGGGGGACTTTGACGAAGTCGGGGTCGCCGAGCCAGAACGCGCGGTCGGCGAACGCCAGTCGCATCGCCTCGCTGATGACATGCACGCGGTCGGCCGGGTTATTCTTTTCCAGTTCGGCGATGTCGAAATTGCTGAGAATGTTGAGGATCTGCGCGACGTGCACACCGCCGCTGCTGGGCGGCGGCATGCCGACGACGGTACAGCCGC
Organism: Tepidisphaeraceae bacterium; assembly: GCA_049840775.1. Classification (GTDB taxonomy): domain Bacteria; phylum Planctomycetota; class Phycisphaerae; order Tepidisphaerales; family Tepidisphaeraceae; genus RYN-431. The sequence goes on along the minus strand of JASGJJ010000001.1, from coordinate 233,918 downwards.
GGTATTGCGTGACGACCGGCTCACGCTGCTTCATCTGATACCCGGCAAAATCGGCGGCGGTGACGATGCCGTCGTTGGCTTTCATCCAGGCTTCGACCTGCTGCGGGAAGCCGTCCTTATAAAAGTAGCCGATGCCCTTGGTGGCGATGGTGTTGTAGGTCTTGGCGAGGTCGGGCTGCTTCAGAATGCTGCCGGCGACGGCGGGTTTGCCGTCGGGCAGGAAGATGGCGGCCGACGACGGGAACTTGGCCAGGTGCTCTTTAACGTCATTCGTGGCCGAGGTGAAATTCGAAGGCACTTCGAAGCCGTCGGCGGCGAACGTTTCGCCGGGCTTGAGCGCGTCGGCGAGCGTTTTTTTGCCGAAGGTTTTAACGGCGTAGTCGTAGACGGCAAGGCTGCCGGGCACGCCGCTGGCAAGAGAGCCGACCTGGCTGAGTTTCGGGTCGCCTTTCCCGTCGCGGATGTACATGTTCGGCGTGGCGGCGGCGGGCGCCATTTCACGGCCGTCGAGCGCGATCGTCTGGCCGTCCTTCGTGTGGATCAGCATGAAGCAACCGCCGCCGATGCCGCTGTGATACCCCTGCACGACGCCGAGGGTGAGGGCGGTGGTGACGGCGGCATCGATCGCGTTGCCGCCGTTCTTTAGCGCGGCCACGCCGGCATCGGTGGCGAGGTTGCTGTTACTGGCGACCATGCCGTGCGGCGCGGTCGCTTCATTCGCGATCGCGGCCGAGGCGAACAGCAGCGAGAACAGAATACGGCGGGGTTTAAAAACGGTGGGCATGTTTACAGTTGTATCGCCGGGACGCGGAAATGATGAATGCGGAATGAGGAATGATGAGTCAGGTTTTGGCTCGATTCATCATTCATTACTCCGCATTCATCAATTCGTGTTCATTCCGCCGCCGCGTCGCTGGTGCGGCGTTGGTCGGCGACGCCGACGAGTGTGCCGTCGGCTTTGAATTGGACGGCGTTCACCGAGCCGAAGTAGTAGTCTTTTACCTGTCGGCGTTCGACGTCCCAGCCGAGGCGGCCGAGCGCGTCTTCCAGGCCGGCGGGGCTGGCGGCTTCGATGTCGATGTGGTTGTTCTTCCCGCCACGAACGACATGGAAGCGGGCGGCGCGGATGGCCTCTTTCAGATCGCGATTGAAGTCCAGCACGTCCAGCGACACCTGCAGCACCGCCGTCGGGATGCGCTGGCCCGCCGGCGAGCCGATGGCCAGCACCGGCTTGTTGTTCTTGAGGAAGATCGTCGGCGTCATCGTGCTGCGCGGCCACTTGCCGGGCGCGATGGCGTTCGGTGAACTCTTCGTGAAGCCGAAATTGCTGACGTCGGCGTTGAGCAGCACGCCCGTCCCGTCGGCCACAACGCCCGCCCCGAAGTGCAGGCCGAGCGATTGGGTCACGCAGGCGATATTGCCGAAACTGTCGACGATGATCAGGTGAGTGGTGCAGGCCTCGGGCGTGTCGTCGAGGGTCTGTTCGAGCATCGACACACGCGTGTTGCTGGCCGTGATTTTTTTGCGCCGTGCAGGTCGTCATTCTGCGATTTGACGACCATCTCACGGATGCTGTCTGGCGTCAGCACCTTGGCCACGCGGGCGGAGGAATCGGGCACGTCGGCGGCGGCGGCGGCGGTGGCGGGGTAGACCTGCCGGAGCACGCGGCCGACGAGGTCGATGTAACCCGCCTGCCGCGGCGGACCACTGCGAAGGTCCGACGCATTTTCCAGGCACTTGAGTGCGGCGATCAGCGTCGTACCGCCCGTCAGCGGCGGCGGGCTGCTGAAAACCTGCATCCCGCGATACGTGCCACTGAGCGGCTCAAGAAATCGTGGCTTGTAGCTGGCGAAGTCGCCGGGCGTGAAATAGCCGCCGTTCTTCTGGCTGGCTTCGACGAATTTCTTCGCGACCGGCCCGGTGTAGAACGCCCGCCAGCCGCCCTTGGCGATGGCGTCGAGCGTGTCGGCCAGGTCGGGGTTGCGGAGCGTTTGCCCGCTCGCCAGCGTCTTGCCGGTCGGGGCGTAGATTTTCATCGCGGCCGGGTCGGCGACCTTGGTCGGGAACTCCGCGAGCATGTCGGCCGCGGTGTCGGAGAGCTTCACGCCGGTGCGGGCGAGCTGCGCCGCCGGCGACACGAGGCCTGCCCAGGGCTTGGTGCCCCATTTCGCGTGCGCCTCGCCCAGCGCCGCCGCCAGGCCGGGCACACAGACCGCTTTCCACCCTTTGACGCGCTGCTCGGCGGGCAGGTTGCCGATCTCGTCGACCGGTACCGCCAGCGGGGCGGCATCCATGGCGACCACACTGCTGACGCGGCCGGTCTTGGCGTCGTAGTAGGTCATCACGAACTTGCCGCCCAGCCCGGAATTCCCCGGCTCCGCCACGCCGAGCGCTAAGCTGGTGGTGACGAGCGCGTCGATCGCGTTGCCGCCGTTCTGCAGGACTTTAAGCCCCATCTGCGACGCCACCGGATGCCCGGCAATCACAACCGCCTTAGCGGCCTGCACGGCTTCATCGGCACGGGCCACCCCTGTCAAAGCCAACAATGCGGCGACGGCGACAAACTTCGAGGACAAACGCATCGGCATAGCGGCAATCACCTTCGGGGCCGGGCGGCCATTGGATAGACGAACATGCGTGCTCACCGGCGTTAGCCGAAGAGCACGTGAGGCTTACCAGCCGTTTTCTTCGTGTGTCGTGTTGAATGCGTTCTGCGGGAACGCGGTCGTTTCGGAGTTATTGACGTCGACCGGGTGCCATGCGACATGGCCGTCGAAGAACAAGTAGTTGCGGCCGATCGTGCCCGACTTGTGCGGCGGCTGGTAACGACGGAGCGGCATTTTAACCGACCACAGTTCTAGCCCGAACGCCAGGCCCGATCCGCCGGCGGAATACGCCGATGCGTTCGCGTTCATCTGCGGAGCCGTAACATTCGTCCAATTCAAGCCGTCGACGTCGCTCATCATCCAGATGTCGCCGACCGTAGTTGCCCCTGAGCCGTATTGGGCCCACGTGTTGTAACCAGCCCGGCTTGCGCTGCGGACCTGGTTCATCTTTTTGGGCCGAGCGTTTTCATCGGGTGTTTCGCGATCTGTATCTTTCCCCGACCAGTTCCCGAAGAAGAACGGCGTCGTCGTGTCAGGCTGGTTATTGAAGCGATAAGCGAAGCCCCATGCGCCGCTCCGGTAGGTCGCGCCGCTGTACGGCGTGCCGTTCTCGAAGAGATCGCTGTTCGAAGGGCACTGGTAAACGGATTGGCTTTTCAGGTACGGGTAGAACAACGCCGTGCGATTGGCGGTCGAATAGGCCAGCCACTGATCGCGTGCGACGGGTTGCGTCGGATCAAAGCCCGCCGTCGACCCGATGTTGGTCGCTGTCGGATAGAACAGCGCCTTCGCCTGATCGGCCTTGTCCGGGGCGAGGGTGACCGACACGATCGGCCCGGGCAGGGTCTTCCAGTCGTTCACATACATCATCGTGGCGTTGAACCACTGCTTGAGGTTCGAAGCGCACTTGATCCGACGTGCCGATTCCCGCGCCCGATTCAAACTCGGCAGCAGGATCGAGATCAGCAGCGCGATGATGCCGATGACGACCAGGAGTTCGACCAGCGTGAAGCCTTGGCGGGGGCTTTTGGGGGAGAGAGCGTTGCGTTTCATTCAGTCACCCTGCGGTTAGCAAAAGAACAACGAGAAATGCCGACCGCTTTCCCTTGCAACGGGAGTGCCAAACAGGGCGAGGATCGGAAAATTGTTGTTCCCGCGGCTTGAACGGGGCTACGGGAACTACCTGTGGCAATTTAGGCGGTCTAAAAGTTGGGCACGAAGGACGCCAAAGATTGTTCCGGACGGGAAGGTCCGGTAAATTGTTGACGATGGAGCAACAAGCCGACGTGAGTGGGGGGCCTCGCCGGATCATGGTCGTGGACGACGTCCCGGCCTTCCTGGAAAGCACCAAGCAAATCCTGAATGACGCCGGCTTTTCCGTCGCGACGCGGCTTAGCCCGCTGAAGGCGGTTAAGGAATTGCGCAAGGCGAACTTCGACCTGCTCATCACCACCCTGGTGATGCGCGAACTCGGCGGGTTCGATGTCATCCGCGGCGTGCGGAACAGCGGGAACCGCATCCCGATTATGATGATCACCGGCTACGGCTCGGAGCAGGCGGCCGGCGAGGCGATGCGGCTGGGCGCGACCGACTACATGAACAAGCCGGTCACGCCGCAGGAACTCGTCGCGCGTGTCCGCCGAATCACCGAGCCGCAGCAAAGCGTGCTGGCCCCGAAATTCGACCCCGCCCAGCCGATGCTCACCCGTGATCCGGCCATGCAGGCGATCATGGAACTCATTCACACGGTGGCAGTTACGAACAGCCGCGTGTTGATCACCGGGGAAACGGGGACGGGTAAGCAGCTGGTCGCCCGGGCGATCCACAACGCCAGCCAGCGTGCCGCCCAGCCGTTCATTGATCTGAATTGCGCCGCCATCCCGGACACGCTGCTGGAGAGCGAACTGTTCGGCCACGAGAAGGGTGCGTTCACGGGTGCGGACGCCCGGCGCATCGGCCGGTTCGAAGAGGCGGGGAAGGGGACGCTGTTCCTTGATGAGATCGGCGAGATGGGCTACGGCGTGCAGGCGAAATTGCTGAAAGTCCTGCAGGACGGCACCTTTACGCGCATCGGCGGCCAGAAGGTGCTGACCAGCGAGGCTCGCGTCATTGCCGCCACGAATCGGGATCTGGAGAAGGAAGCGTCAGAAGGGCGTTTCCGGTCGGACCTGTTCTATCGGCTGCACGTGGTGACGATTCAATTGCCCCCGCTTCGGAAGCGGCCGAATGATATCGCCTTGCTGGCGGAGCACTTCCTGCAGCGCTTCGGCGCCGGCGGGCCGGACCGGCGTTTTGCCCCGGAAACGCTGCAGGCGATGACGCGTTACCCCTGGCCTGGGAATGTGCGGGAACTGGAGAATCTGGTCGAGCGCATCGCCGTTCTGAACCACGAGCCGGTGATCGGCATCGACGCGTTGCCCGAGCGGATCGTGCAGCAGGCGATCGGTTTCGCCACCGCCGCCGTCAGTTACACCGGTCGGTATAGCGAGGCGAAAGACCGGTTCGAACGGGATTACGTCACTTCACTGCTCGCCAAGCACCACGGCAACATGGCCGCCGCCGCCCGGCAGGCGGGGATCGACCGCTCGCAGTTCTTCCGCATGGTCCAACGCCTCGGCCTAGACCCCAAAACGTTTCACCCGAAACGCCATTCCGTGATCAATTAACAACGCGTTAGCGTTCGGTTGTTGGCCAATAATCCACAAATTGGCAGTGCAGACGCCGCCCATCGGCGTCTGCCTGCGCTGTGCGCAATGAATGCGGTTTTGGTCGAATATTGTGCAACGCTTGGTTGATTAAAATACAACAAGTCGACAATCAGCGGGACTAATGTTTGCCGGGCGTGCGGGTTATGCCGGTTGATCGGGATAGGCCGCGGTTCAGGACGAGAGGATTTTTAGGGGAAACGCGTACTCAAGTGTGACAGTTTTGTTGTCGGGCTGGTACGGGCGTTGCATTAGAATCCCCGGCATGAGCCGCGTCCGACCTTTCGTCAGCGTCTTGTGCTTGTTGTTCGCATCGATTGCTGCCCGTGCCGCGGTCACGATTGATGACGTCCGTTTGATCGACTACCGCGTCGACCGGACGAAAGTCTTCGTCACCAGCAAAGGGCAGTCGGATAGTTGCTACGGCATTTTCGTGCTGGTGTCGGCGACAGACGACGCGGGGCGAAAGTTCGTGGGGCTTGGCGACGCCTTGCCTCGCGGGCTGGTGACGAACGAAACCGTCCCCGACGCCTGGGCCGGCGCGATATTGATGGCCGCCGAGTTGAAAGGGAAGCAGTTCGGCGGGGTGGACAAGGCCGCCGACGTGAAGACGGCCGAAGACTGGATGGCGGCGCTCGACACGATCGCCGCGGGGCAAAAACTGACGACCCGCTCGCCGCCGCCCGCGGACAAGCAACTGCGGGCCACGCTCTGCGGGTTCGACGAAGCGATTTTAGACCTGATGAGCCAGGCCCACGGCGTGCCGCTGTATGAGCTGCTCGGCGGGGCGAAGCGGCAGACCGTGACGGTGTCGGCGATGACCTACAACGCCGACGCCAGCGCCGAAGAACTCGCCGACAAGGCCGACGACGACGGCGGCGATTACGGAGCGATGCGGCTGAAGGTCGGCCTCGGCGACGAGGAAGACGTCAAAAAAATCGGTGCCGTGGCTGCCGAACTCGTCCGCCACAAGCAGACGACGCAGATCTGGGTCGACGTGAACCAGGCCTGGAAGTCGGCGGAGAAGTCGCTGGAAGTGCTCGGCAAAATTCGGGACGCCCTGGCGGCCAGCGGGTTTGAGTCGACCTTCATTTGCGAACAGCCGACGAACGAAAAAGATCTGCCCGCCCTGGCGGCCGTGACGGCGAAGGTGCGGGAGTGGAACAAGGACGCGAAGTTCAACATCGTCATCATGGCCGACGAGGCCGTCTGGACGCTGGACGACGCGAAGAAAATGGTCGAGTTGAACGCCGCCGACGCGCTCAACATCAAAATCCAAAAGGCCGGTGGCCTGCTGGCGAGTAAACGGATCGCCGATTTCCTGGTGAGCAAAAGCCCGGAGACGGCGATTTATGTCGGTGGAGTCGTCGCGACGGACATCACGTCGTGGGCGAATCTACAGCTGTGTATCGCGCTGCCGCGGTTGGACTGGGCGACCAGTTGCATCCCGCGTCGGGCGTACAAGGTGAACGTGTCGGCCGTGCCCGTCACGTACAAAGTGGGAAAGACGCTGGCTATCCCAGCGACGCCGGGGTTGGGGACGACCCTGGCGATGGACAAGTTAAAGAGGTACATCCGCCGTGACACTGCAAATCCCGCCACTCAACCCGCAAACTGAGCGCCTACACTCTCGGACCATGGGGGAAAAGATCAAAGTCGTTCAGTTCGGTCTGGGCCTGATCGGCATTGAGTCGATCAAGCTCGCGCTCGCCAAGCCGTGGATCGAAGTCGTCGGCGCCGTCGACATCGACCCGGCGAAGGTCGGCCGTCCTCTGGCCGAGATCGTCGGCGATAAAAAGCTCGCCGGAACGACCGTTTACAACTCATTCGAGTCGCTGCTCGCCGAAGTGCAGCCCGACGTCGTGCTTCACACGGCCGGCAGCAAGGTGGATGACACCTTCGACCAGATCGAGCCGATGATCCGCGCCGGCGTGAGCGTCGTCAGCAGCTGCGAAGAGCTGCTTTACCCGGCGTTGCGGTCGCCGGTCCGCTCTAAGGAAATCGACGAACTCTGTCGGGAATTCGGCGCCGGCGTGGTGGGCACGGGCGTAAACCCGGGCTTCGTCATGGACGTGCTGCCGGTGACGCTGACGGGCGTCAGCCGGAGCGTCAATCGCATCGAAGTGCACCGCGTCGTCAACGCCAGCACGCGTCGTCAGGCGCTGCAGAAGAAGGTCGGCAGCGGCATGGACCCGGACGATTTCCGCGCCCTGTGGAAGGCCGGCAAGGCCGGTCACGCCGGCTTCCGCGAGTCGGCCGCCATGGTCTGCCACGCCATGGGCTGGAAGTTCGACAAGCTCGTCGAAACCTGCGAACCGGTCATCGCCGACCACGACATCCAGACCCAGTTCTTCAGCGTGAAGAAGGGCCTGTCGTGCGGCATTCACCAGGTCGTCACGGCTTACGTCGAAGGGTTCACGCCCCTGACAATGGACCTGAAAATGTACCTCGACGCCCCGAACCCGCATGACCGCGTCATCGTCGAAGGCGAACCCGCTCTGGACTGCCTGCTGCAAGGCGGCGTCGCCGGCGACCACGCGACCGTGGCCGCCCTCGTCAACGCCGTCCCGCGCGTTCTCAAGGCGGGCCCGGGCCTGCACCTGATGACCGACCTGGCCGTGCCGGCGTTCGCGTAAATTTGTGTCACCGCCAAGACGCCGGGGACGCCAAGAAGAAATGGAAACCTTTCTCATTTTTCTTCTTGGCGTAGTTGGCGACTTGGCGGTTCACCTTCTTCCCTTTCTCAAAGTGATGTTCATGAAAAAGTCGTTCTCGTTCGTTCGTCTCGCCGCCGTGGCGGCCTGTCTGGCTTCGTTCGTTTCGTCGTCGTTCGCACAGTCGCCGACGACTCAGCCGACGAAGAAGCTGCGGGTCGCGGTCTATCAGGACAAAGGTGCCGGCGAAAAAGGCTGGACCAATGTCAGCAAGTGCCTGGCCGTGCTACCGGACGGGTTTGACGCTTACAAGGTCGACGCCCAGGACATCCGTGACGGCAAACTCGCCGGCGCCGACGTGCTCGTCCAACCCGGCGGCAGTGGTAGCGGCCAAGCGAAGCAGCTCGAAGAAGAAGGCCGCGAAATCATCAAGCAGTTCGTCAAGAACGGCGGCGGCTACGTCGGCATCTGTGCCGGCGCGTATCTTTCGACCAACGACTACACCTGGTCGCTCGGCTTTATCAACGCCAAGGTGCTCGACCGCAAACACTGGAACCGTGGCACGGGCACGGTGAAGATCAAGTTCACCGAACTCGGCAAGAAGATCCTCGGCACGTCGCTGGACGTCTCGAATGTCGAATACTTCCAAGGCCCGATCCTCGCCCCCAGCACGCAGCCGGACATGCCCGCTTACCTGCCGCTGGCGACGTACGAAACCGAAATCGCCAAGAACGGCGCGATCCCCGGCCTGATGCTCGGCGCGACCGCCATGGCCGCTTCGGAATACGGGAAAGGTCACGTCATCGCGATCAGCCCGCACCCGGAGCGCAGCGAAGGCCTCGACGGCATCGTCCGCCGCGCCATCCAGTGGGCGGCGACGGGCGACGTGAAGTAACCGCCGAGTCCGCACATTGCGAACGCCCGCTTGGGCCTTGCGGCACCCCTGTAGTCCGCCGCGGGCCGGGCGGGCGTTTTTGTTTCAACGCGTGCCGGCGGCGTCGCTATTGTTCCGCGTCGCCGCCGTGACGGTACACTGCGGCCGGAGGCGTGTTCATGGTGCGGAACTGGCTGCGGGCGGTCGTTTTTCTGTTGTCGCTGGGGGCGGGCTTCGTTCGCGCGCAGAGCACCACGTCCAGCGCGGCCACCGAGCCCGCCGAGCCGCCGCCGGGCGTGGTGCGCGTCGCCTGCATTGGTGACAGCATCACTTACGGCGCAGGGATTGCGAATCGCGAACAGAACAGCTACCCGGCGAAGCTCGGCGGCCTGCTCGGCGACGGCTTTGCCGTGCGGAACTTCGGCGTTAACGGCACGACGGCGCTCAAAGTCTCCGACCGCCCGTACGTCGAACGCCCCATCTACGCCAAGGCGCTCGCTTACAAGGCCGACGTGCTGGTGATGGCGTTCGGGACGAACGACACCAAGCCGCAGAATTGGAAAGGCGCCGACGCCTTCACCGCCGATTACAAGGCGATTCTCGCCGATTTCCGCAAAGCCAACCCGGCCGTGAAGGTTTTCGTCTGTCTGCCGGTCCAGTGCTTCCTCGACGGCGAATGGAGCATCCGCGATCACGTCATCCGTGATGAAGTCATCCCGGCCGTAAAGAAGATCGCGGCCGAGGAAAAGGCGACCGTCATCGACCTGCGATCCGCCTTAAACGGCAAGCACGACCTGTTCCCCGACAACATCCACCCGAACGCCGAAGGGGCGGCAATCATGGCCAAAACCGTCGCGGCGGCGGTGAAGTCGTAGCGCCTCTGTAGCGGCATCGCACTTACATCAGAATGCGTTTCAGCGTTTCAGCGTCTTTGAAGAATTGTTCGAGGTCGTCGTTTTTCACGAATTCCAGCAACGCGAACCGCGGTTTGCCGTCCGCGGCGGCGGCGTTGAGGAAGGTTTTCCACCGGTCGGCCCCGTCGGCGAGCGGCTGGCGGTCGGTCCAGGACCGCCACTGGAAGACGTGGACAGTGCTCAGTTTGTCGCCGATCTGCCGGATTTCATCCGCCCCGTCCTCCGCCGACTTGCCGTCGCGGGGCTGCCAGCCGCTCAGAACATTCGGATGTTCGGCGAGTTTCAGGAGTTTTAGCGTGCTCGGCAGCGTATCGGTGAGCGTGCCGCCGTGGTATTCGAGCGTGATCGACACGCCCAGCGGCTTGGCGAGATCGGCGACGCGGACGATATCCGCGGCGACCCGGGCGTAGTCGTCGTCCGTGGCTTTGTGCTGTCCATCGGTCCCGCCCACATGCGGACGGTGGGGGCCCCGAGTTCTGCCGCCGTCGCCAGGACACGGCCGGCGAGGTCGGCGGGGTCTTTGGTGGCGTTGTAGTACGAGCCGTACGACGATACCGCCAGGCCCGCCTCGGCCGTCTGCCGGCGGACTTCGGCGGCGTGGGGCAGGTCGCCGGGCGGGACGTGGACGTCGCCGCCCCATTCGATCGCCTGTAAACCCGCCTTGGCGACATCACTGATAATCTGGGCGACCGAACGCTGGCGAAACGTCACGGAGACCAGGCCGGTGCGGAGTGGAGAGGGCATCCGCGGGATTCTAATTCAATTGTTCCCGTGTTTCGTCGTGCGCGGAGCGGGCATATTGTCGTATAAGAAGCGTGCAAGGACTCAGCATGCGCAAAACACGAATTGCCGCCTTTTTCGCTCTGTTTTGTCTGGTTTTGACCGCCGGCCACGCTTTCGCGGCCGACGTCACCGCCACCGCCGCCCTCGATAAGACGGCCATCAAAGCCGGCGAGTCGGCGACGATCAACATCACCGTCGACGTGCCGCCCGAACTGCACGCACAGTCGAACAAGCCGAGCTCCGAAGATTACATCCCGTTCACCGTCACGATGAAGCCGGCGGCGGGCATTAAGTTCGGCGAAGTGGTCTACCCGCCTGGCGAAGACAAGACGTATGAACTGCTGGGCAAGTTGAACGTTTACACCGGCCGCGTGGTGGTGAAGGTGCCCCTGACCGCCGAAGCCGGTACCACCGGGCCGATCACGATCAGCGGTTTTGCCCGTTACCAGGCGTGCAATGACACCGCCTGTTTCCCGCCGAAGCGTCTGCCGATCCAGGTCGTGCTGACCGTCGGCGACGGCCCGCCGGCGACGAGCCAGCCGACCACCAAGCCGACGACCGCTCCCGCCGCCGCCGCGACCCCCGAACTTCCCGCCGAACCGCCGGCCTCAAACGGCCTGGTGCTGGCGGATAACGCGTATGTCAGCGCGTTCGCGCTCGCATTTTTCGTCGGCATCCTGTTCAACGCGGTGCCCTGCGTGCTGCCGGTCGTGCCGCTGAAAATCGTCGGCTTTTATGAAGCCGCCCAGCACAACCGCCGCAAGTGCGTGATGCTGGGTTTGGCGTTCAGCATCGGCCTGGTCGCCAGCTTCGCTGTGCTGGCCGTTCTCGTGGTCGGCTTGAAAACGCTGACCTGGGGCGGGCTGTTCCAGCAAACCTGGTTCACGATCACGATCGTCACCGTGCTGCTTGTGATGGCGATCAGCCAGTTCGGCATCTTCACCGTCAATTTGCCGACCGCCGTCTACGGCTTTACGCCGCGGCATGACACGTACGTCGGCAACGCGATGTTCGGCGTGCTGACGGCCGCGCTCTCGACGCCGTGCACCATCGGCCTGTTCAGTGCCGTGCTGGCCTGGGCGCTCAAGCAGACGCCGACCGTCGGCGCCGCCAGCGTGGTGATGGTTGGCTGCGGGATGGCGTCGCCGTATCTGGTGCTCAGCGCGTTCCCGGAAGTGGTTCGAAAGTTCCCGCGGACCGGGCCGGTGGGCGAAATCATCAAGCAGACGCTGGCGTTTTTCGTGCTGGCGACCGCCTTTTACTTCGCCCGGCCGCTGCTGGGTTCGCTCATCTCGCCGCCGATGTTCTGGTGGACGCTGTTCGCGATCGTCTTCGCGGGCATGGCGTTCCTGGCGGGCAAGACGATTAAAGCCGTCGGCACGCCGCGGGCGATTTCGATCGCCTCGGGCATTGCGGTGGTGGTGACCGTCGGCGGGCTGCTCGGGACGCTGCGTCTGGCGAGCGTGCCTTACGACTGGGTGCCGTACAGTGACGAAGCGCTGCGCAGGCCAGCCGGGCGGGCAAGCCGGTGTTGGTCGACTTTACCGCCGACTGGTGCGGCAACTGCCATTACCTTGAAGCCGTCGTCCTCAATGACCCCGCCGTCGTCAAAGCGCTCCGCGACGCCGGCGTCGTGATGCTCAAGGCCGACGTCACCCACGGCACCGAAGCCGCCGTGCCGCTCAAGGATAAGCTCATCGCGACGGGCGAAATTCCGCTGACTGCCGTTTATCGTCCCGGCACGAGCGATCCGGCGTTGCTGAAGGGCGTTTACTCGGCGAACGATCTGCTGTCGATTCTCGATCGGTCCGCGTCCGCCGCCCTCACGAACTGAACCTGCTCTGAGCAAGGCTCACGCCTCTGCCAGTGCCAGTTTCAGCGAGCGGACCGCGATATACCCGAACGCCAGCGCGACAATGCCGGCCGGTACGGTGACCAGCGTCATGCCGAAGCTCGGCCATGTCTCGATGAACGCGCCGACCGTCAGGGCAGTGACAAACAACGCCACCAACGCGCAGACGAGCCCCATCCCGACCATGACCACGCGGTCCATGAGAAACTGAGTCGGCACGTGCCGGCCGCGGTGGTGATAATCGAGCGGCAAAGGCGGCGGCTGGGGCAGCGGCGGCGGGGCGGCGGCTACGCCAGCGTCCAGACCACTTTCCCGTTCACGATCGTGTGCGTCGCCCGGCTCTTCACCGGCCGGCCGTGGAACGGGCAGTTGCGGCTTTTGCTCTTGAACTGGTTCTTGTCGATCGTCCACGCAGCGTCCGGGTCGATGATCGTGATGTCGGCCACGCTGCCGGGCTTGAGAGTGCCGCGGTCCAGCCGGATCAGTTTAGCCGGTTGTGTGCTCATCAGGTCGATCAATTTCATCCACGAAATATGGCCGGGCGTGACGAGGGCTTCGACGTAGAGCGCCATCGCGCCTTCCAGCCCGATGATGCCGTTCGGGGCCTTGGCGAATTCCAGCTCTTTCTCCTCGGCGCGGTGCGGCGCGTGGTCGGTGGCGAGCAGATCGATCGTGCCGTCCACCACGCCGGCGATGCACGCATCCACGTCGGCCTTAGTCCGCAGCGGCGGGTTCATTTTGAAGTTCGTGTCGTACGTGCGGCAGTCTTCGTCCGTCAGCAGCAAGTGGTGCGGCGCGACTTCCGCCGTGACCGGCAGGCCGTCTTTTTTCGCACGGCGGATGAGTTCCACGCTGAACGCCGTGCTGATGTGCTGCACGTGATAGCGACAGCCGATGGTGCGGTTGAGGACGACGTCGCGGGCGATCATCAATTGTTCGGCCTCGGCGGGCACGCCGGGTAGGCCGAGGCTGGTGCTGACGACGCCGGCGTGCATCGCGCCGCCGCCCAGGCGTTCGTCCTCGCAGTGCTGCATCACGAGGCCGTCGAACATCTTGATGTACTGGAACGCCTTGCGCATCACGGCCGAGTCATTGATGCCGGCGCCGTCGTCGGTGAATGCGACGGCACCCCACTGGTGCATGTCCGCCATCTCCGCCAATTCTTCGCCAAGCCGGCCTTTGGTGATGCAGCCGGTCGGCAGCACGTTGCACAGGCCGAGGCGTTCGGATTCTTTGAGGACGAACTCGATCTGTGCCGCGTTATCAATGGCGGGCTTGGTGTTGGGCATCACGCAGACGGTGGTGAACCCGCCCGCGACGGCCGTGGCCGCGCCGCTGGCGACCGTCTCTTCTTCCTCGTCGCCCGGCTCGCGGAAGTGGACGTGAATATCGATGAGCCCCGGCACGACGAACTTGCCGGCCGCGTCGATGGTTTCATCGGCGGTGAAGCCGGTGCCGATCTGCGAAACCTTGCCGTCGACGATCAGCACGTCAGCCTTCTGCTGAAGCTTCTGCGACGGGTCGAGGACGGTGCCGTTTTTAATGAGGAGAGAAGACATTGTTGCCACGGATAAACACGGATGAACACAGATAAAACGGAAGATAGTTTTTCTTATCCGTGTTCATCTGTGTTCATCCGTGGCTACTTTCCTGTTTGAGAAACGAGATACAGCACCGCCATGCGCACGGCGAGGCCGTTTTCGACTTGTTTGAGGATGCCGCTGTTGGGGCCGTCGGCGATGTCGCTTTCGATTTCGACGCCGCGGTTCATCGGGCCGGGGTGCATGATGAAGACGTCTTTCTTGCAGCGGGCGAAGCGTTCGCGCGTCAGGCCGAACAGTTGCGTGAACTCGCGCACCGTCGGGAAGGCGGCCGACTTCATGCGCTCGTTCTGAACGCGAAGCATGTTCACCACGTCGACTTCGCCGATGACGCTGTCGAAATCGTGAACGACTTTGGCGCCGAGTTTTTCGAACGTCCGCGGCACGAGCGTCGGCGGGCCGACGAGGATGACCTCGGCCCCGAGTTTTTTCAGGCCCCAGAGATTGCTGCGGGCGACGCGGCTGTTGGCGATATCGCCGACGATCGCCACCTTCAGCCCGGCAATTCGGCCGAGGCGTTCGCGGATCGTGTAGAGATCGAGCAGGCCTTGCGTCGGGTGTTCGTGCGCACCGTCGCCGGCGTTGACGATGCTGCAATTGAGATTGCGGGCCAACACTTCCGCAGCACCGGCGGCGCTGTGGCGGACGACCATCACGTCGACGCCCATCGCCTCAATATTGCGGGCGGTGTCGATGAGCGTTTCGCCCTTGCTGACGCTGCTGCCCGAGCCGCTGAAATCCAGCACGTCGGCGCTGAGCCGCTGGGCGGCCAGGCTGAAGCTCATGCGCGTGCGGGTGGAGTCTTCGAAGAACGCGTTCACGACCACGCGGCCACGCAGGGCGGGCACTTTCTTCACGCTGCGCGTGCTGACTTCCTTAAAACTGGCGGCGGTGTCGAGGACGAAAGTGATTTCGTCGGCCGACAGGCTTTCGAGGCCGAGCAGGTGTTTGTGCGTCCAGGCAGACATTCGATTCCTTGTAGGGGCGACATACATGTCGCCCGATTCAGCGATTCAATCCGTGCGGGCGACATGTATGTCGCCCCTACGAACGCTGCAAAATATCCATGCCGTCTTCGCCGTCGCGTTCGGCGACTTTGACTTTCACTTGTTTGCCGGTCGGCAGTTCGATCGTCAGGGCGACGGCGTCGGCCTGGATCGGCAGCTCGCGGCCGCCGCGGTCGACGAAGACCGCCAAGCGAATCGCGCTCGGCCGGCCGAAGTCGGCGAGGGCGTCGAGCGCCGCCCGCACGGTCCGGCCGGTGTAGAGCACGTCGTCGACGAGGATCAGCGGACGCTTGTCGATCTCGATGTCCAGCTGCGTCGGATGAACGATCGCCCGCGGCCCGAGTTCGGACAGATCATCGCGGTAAAGCGTGATGTCCAGCGTGCCGTGACCGATGCTTACCGCGCCGCGGCTTTTGAGCATCGGCAAAAGCCGCTCGGCCAAGACTTCGCCACGCGTCCGAATGCCGACGACATTGAACGGCTGGCTCAAATCGACGAGCGCGGCCACACGGTCGGCGAAGGTGCCGAGCAGGGCAGAGAAGGCGATGGTGTCGTAGTGCGTCTGCATTTTGTAGGGGCGACGCCTGCGTCGCCCGGAACGTTCGTTCGCAATCACGGGCGACGCAGGCGTCGCCCCTACATCAGGCCTTCACCACGTGGTCGTGTTTGCCGCAAGCGTTGCGGGTGTCGACGATGAGTTTGCTGTTCTTGACGACCAGTTCCCAGTCGTAGGCCGCGTGATTGGTGGCGACGACGACGCAATCGTACGACGCGAGCGTTTCTTTGCTCAGCGGCACGCTTTCCATGTGCAGGTCGTGCTCGCGCATTTTGTGCGTTTTCGGCACGTGCGGGTCGTTGTAGTCGACTTCCGCGCCGAGGTGTTCCATCTTCTCGATGAGTTCGAAACTCGGGCTCTCGCGGACGTCGTCGACGTCGGGCTTGTACGCCAGGCCGAGCACGAGGATCTTCGCGCCGTTGATCGACTTCTTCTGCTTGTTAAGCGCGTGCATCGTCTTTTCGACGACGTAGTCGGGCATACGGCGGTTGACTTCGCCGGCCAGCTCGATGAACCGTGTGCCGTGGCCGTACTCGCGGGCCTTCCAGGTGAGATAGAACGGGTCGATCGGGATGCAGTGCCCGCCCAGGCCCGGGCCGGGGTAGAACGCCTGGAAGCCGAACGGCTTGGTCTTGGCGGCGGCGACCACTTCCCAGACGTCGATGCCCATCGCATCGAGCACGACTTTCATCTCGTTCACCAGCGCGATGTTGACCGCGCGGTAGATGTTTTCCAGCAGCTTGGCGGCCTCGGCGACCTCGGCGGTGCTGACGGTGATGACCTGCTTGATCGCCTTGCTGTAGAGCGCCGTGGCGATCTTGCCGCTCTCGGCCTCAATGCCGCCGACGAGCTTGGGGATTGTGACCGTGTTGTGATCCTTGCGGCCCGGGTCTTCCCGCTCGGGGCTGAAGGCGAGGTAAAAGTCTTTGCCGCAGGTGAAGCCCTTGGCTTCGAAGACCGGCAGCATGTTTTCGCGGGTGGTACGCGGGTAAGTCGTCGATTCGAGGACGACCAACTGCCCCGGCCGCAGGGTTTTGGCGATGGCGGCGGCGGTCTTGTCGATGTACGACAGGTCGGGCTCGAGGTGATGCCCGAGCGGGGTGGGGACGCAGACGATAATGGCGTCGGCTTCGCCGAGGCGGCCGAAGTCGGCGGTGGCGTCGAAGCGGTCGCCGAGCATGTCACTGACCAGCGTTTCGCCGAGGTGCTTGAGGTAGCTTTCGCCCTTTTGAGGAGCGTGATTTTTTCGGGATCGATATCAAAGCCCAGGACTTTGAACCCGGCCTTATGGAACGCCGCCATGAGCGGCAGGCCGACATACCCCAGCCCGATCACGCCGACGACGGCGCTGCGGTCTTCGATTTTCGCAAGCAGTTGTGACATATGAGTCGCCGGATGATAACGCGGACGATGCAAAAACCGAATGGCCCCGGCACGGCCTGATTCGTCGGGCCTGTCTTTGTGTGGTTAGGTGGAAGACAGGCCCGATGAATCGGGCCGTGCCTTGGGTTTTGCGATTCCAATCCGGTTCCTTACATTATGGGGATGGATCTGTCTCTGCTTGCCGATTTGGCTTCCGCCCCGCGCACTGGCTGGGCGCCGGTGGCGTTGATGCTGGCGATCGCACTTTTGTTCGCCATCGGCGCAGTGGCCGCCAGCCTGACGATCGGCCCGGGCCGCACCGGGCCGGGCAAGAGCACGCCGTATGAAAGCGGCATGAACCCCGTCGGCGACACCCGCCGGCGGTTCAACGTCCGCTTCTACATCGTGGCGATGATCTACCTCGTCTTCGACGTCGGCATCGTCTTCCTGTTCCCGTGGACCAGCCTGTTCGCCCCGTACGTCCAATCCCACCCCGACGGCAGCGGCGTGCTGCTGGGGCAGATGGTGATCTTCGTCGCCATCCTCATGGTCGCCTACGCGTACGCGTGGCGCAAAGACGTCTTCAAGTGGGACTGATTTTTTGTTTGGTTAGTTTCGTCATTTAGCGGCTTCGCTTGCGAAGCGTTATCCATGAAACGCGTCGCGAGC
The DNA here is from genome assembly GCA_049840775.1 of Tepidisphaeraceae bacterium. GTDB lineage: Bacteria > Planctomycetota > Phycisphaerae > Tepidisphaerales > Tepidisphaeraceae > RYN-431. The sequence goes on along the minus strand of JASGJJ010000001.1, from coordinate 216,335 downwards.
GACGCCGCTAAACGGCAACTCCTGACAATATTGCGGCGCCTCGCCCGTTCAGTGGTAACAGGGGCAGATGACATTGCCGCTGGCACCTGCCGACCAAACTTTGCCGATTGTTCAGACGCGGCGTGTGTCGCGGCAATTGTTTCGTGACCGCTGGACGTTTCCGCTTCTCCTGCTGCTCACGCTGATCGCCGGCGTGTTGCGGTTCACGGCGCTGGACCGGCCGACCGCCTGGGGCGACGAGGCCGCCACCTACGGCCGGGTGGCGGGGTCGTACGACCAGCTGCTCGCCCAGCTTTCCAATTCCGCTTTTCCGCCGCTGCATTACGAACTGGAATGGTGGATCGGCCGCGGCATGCCGTACTGGGGCCGCTTCGAGCCGCCCGAAACCGACGGCGGCCCTAAAAAGTTCGTGCCGACGAAATTCATCATCGGCTCGGCGGACGGCGCGAACATCCGGCTCACGCCGTTCGCACTCCGATTCATCCCGGCCGTCGCGGGAACGCTGTTCGTGCCGGCGGTCTTTTTCGTCGCCGTCCAACTCTTCGGCCGGCGTGTGGCGCTCTGGACAGCGATGCTCGCCTGCTTCAGCGCGTACCTGCTCGTTTATTCTCGCGACGCGAAGATGTACATGCACTTCTGGCTGGCGACGACGTTTCACGCCGGCTGTCTGCTGTGGTGGGTGCGAACGCGTCGCCTGTTGCCGTGGTCGCTCTGGGTGTTCAGTGGCGTGATCGCGGTCGGTTTGCACGGCAGCGGGTTTGTGATGCTGCTGGTCGACGCGCTCGTCGTCTTTGTGTCGCCGAGTCAAAACTGGCGGCACCTCTGGACGCTCATCCCGGTGTATGTCGGCTCATTGACACTGCTGCTCGGCCGTATTGCCGGTTGGGTGGGGCTGAATCGCGATTGGAAAGCCCGCCGCGGCTGGCAACGCGTGGCGGTCTGGCAACGGCGGGCGGTGCGGCGCTTCCGCTGGCCGGTGGTGATCGGGTTCGGCATCGGCGTGTGGGTGATCTGGGCGGCCGCCTTCGGCGACAACGGCTACTACTCCGCTTTCAGCCGACGCATGCAGCAGATCGCCGACCGCGACTCGGCGCAAGTCGACACCGGCGAACTCGGCATCGGCTGGGTCACCCGCTACAACGACGGCCGAACCCTCGCCGACTACCTGCTCTACACCGCCAGCGCTTACCTCACCGGTTGGGAATGGCCGCGGCCGGTGGATCAGGAACGGGGAAATCTGCTCGCGCTGCGGCTGCTTCAGGGCGGCACGTTGGCGCTGCTGACGATGCTGACGGTCGGCGTCGTGCCGTGGCGAAAACTCTTCGCGGCGAACCGCGCGCGGCTCGATCGCATCACCCAAACCCGCGGCGTCTGGCGGCCGTTCGTGCGCCGACGGGCGTGGTGGGTCGCGATCTGGCTCACCGCCGTGCCGTGGGTGGTCTACACGCAATCGCACACCAAACCCGCCACTGTTTTGAATGGCGTGGCGGACGTGCTGCTGAAGAAGTCGCCCGCCGTCGACTGGCCACGCGCACGCTGGAACGCCGATGCCGATGTCGCGATTAAAACCCGCCTCGGCGACGCGTGGCAGGACTTTACGACGCGCTGGTCGCCGGCCTGGCAAACTTATCGGGCGGCGTGGACGCGCGACAATCTTTCCACGCCCGCCGTTGTCGTCTTCGCCTTGCTTCTGGCGGCGATTGTGATTGCGGTGCTCTGGAAACGACGCGCCGTCGGCCGGGGCACGCTGCAGTTGGCGCTGCTGGCGTTGGTGTTGGTGACGCTCGGCACGATCGTCGCCGCCATGCCGCGGAAGGCCGACGGTGACCTCTGGATGCCGCGCTACATCGCCACGATGTTGCCGGCGTTTTTGATCGTCGTCGCGGTGCTGATCGACCGCCTGCCGCGGTTGATTCGCTGGGCGACGCTGGTGCTGTTCGTGGCGGTGAACCTGTCGCAATTCACCGGCCGACTGCTGGCATCGGAGCCGCCGACGGGGCTCATCGCCGCCGATGTCGTGGCCGCCCAGCCGAAGTCGATCGTCGGCCGAAATCCTGAACAGCCGCTCGTGCGCAGCTACTTCAATTTCGGCTGGTACATGACTCCCGAGCCCGGCGGCGGCACGCTCTTCTCACAGGCGGGCCGCTACTACCTTCGGCTGCTCAGCGGCGTGGACGGCGACGTTTTCGGCGTCCTCCGCGGCGGGTACGAGCGGGCGCTGCAACTGCAAACCAACACCGATCCGAATTTCATCGAACGCGACATCTCAAGGTTGCCGAGCGTCAGCCGCGTCATCATCTGGACCGCTTTGCCGATGGGGCAGGTCGATCAGGTCGATGACGTCGCGGCGAAACTGAAGGGCACCTTCCGGCGCGTGAACGAAGAAACCTGGATCGCCCGCGACCACTGGCGATGGATCGAACGCTTCCAGGTCCGCCGGCGAACGTACGAACGCGTCGCGCCGACAACACGGCCGGCGAAATAGCGTTGTCACACGGCTGCCGTCTGCAGGCTGTTGCCGCTCTTGGCTTGGCCGTCGGTGAGTTTGATCGTCAGCGGCGCGCGTCGGCGGGGCCGGTTTGGGTCCAGCCGGCGGGGAGCACCTGGCGGACGAAATACGTGCCTGCCGCCAGGTTCGTGAAACTGAAGACGCCGTTGCTGCCGGTGACGGCGGTTTGTTCGTTCGCGTCGATGACATTGTCGTTATCGAGGTCCAGCCAAACGGTTCGGCCGGTGATGCCTTTTTCGCCGCTGCTCCAGAGGCCGTCTTTGTTGGTGTCGTTGACGACGTACGCGCGGATCGACGCCGTGCCGTCGGGCGGCGGCGGCGGTGGGGGCGTGACGGTGCCGGTGTAGACCATGAAATCGAGTCCGCCGCGGACGGCGCCGTCTTTGATGGTGGCCGAGAACTGCGCCGTTGCTGGTCGGCCTGGTTTGGGTTGACCCGCTCGGCACGATTTGGCGGACCGAATACGTGCCCGCGCCGATGCCGGTGAACAGGTATTTGCCGTTGCTGGCGGTGGTGACGGCGAGTTCGCCGGCGTCGAGCGTGCCGTTGAGATTGGAGTCGATGAACACGGTGCGGTCGGCGATGCCCGCCTCGCCGCCGCTCCAGAGGCCGTCCTGGTTTTTGTCATTCACGACGTAGCCGCTGAGCGTGGCGGTGCCCGTGGGCACGGGGGCGACGGGCGGCACGAAGGGCAGCGGCACGCTCGCCACGCCGTTGCTGGTGACCGTTGCCGTGCCGGCCGCTTCGGCGGGCGTGTAGGTGGCGTCGGGGGCGACGGCACGCAGGCTGTACGTGCCGATGAGCTGGTCCATGAACACCGCCACGCCGGCGCTGTTGGTGAGGGCGGTCGGCTCGTCGGGGTCGAAGAGGGCGTTGTTGTTGAGGTCGATGTAGACGGTGACGTTGGCCAGGCCGGTTTCGCCGGCGTCTTGCGCCGTTGCCGTTGTTGTCTTTGAAGACGTGCGCTTCGATCGAGCCCGGCGGCGACAGCAGGGCGACGGCCTCGGGGGCACTCTCGGCGATGGCCCAATCCCGAGCGCTTCGGCCGGAGTTGTCGAGGAGCGTTTGATCGGCGCCGGCGGCGAGCAGGGCTTCGATGGAACTGGTGTCGGCCTGCCCGAAGTCGCCGCCGAGCTTGGGCATCATGGCGGCGTACATCAACGGCGTGCGGCCGTAGGCGTCGCGGGCGTTGACGTCAGCGCCCGCGTTGATCAGCGCCTTGATGCGCTCGGCGGCGATGCTGTCGACCGTGCCGTATGCGGGAATCTGGTTCATCGCCGCGACGTGCAATGCGGTCAGGCCTTCGACGTCTTTTTGATTGAAGTTGGCACCGGCGTTGAGCAGCGCCTTGATGATGAGATCGGCCTTATTGTACGGCGAAGCGGCGGCGGTGAAGAGCGGCGTCCAGCCATTGCCGAACGCGGTGTTCACGTCTGCGCCGCTCGCGATGAGCGATTTCACCGTGTCGTAGTCGCCCTTGAAGGCCGCCTGACGCAGTGCGTTCGTGTTCCACGCGTCGGCCCATTGCGTGGGCGTGACTTTCGCCGACGCGGTCGTGAGTTGCGGTGTGACCAAATCCGGCCCGGCGTAGAGTGTCACGATGCTGCCGGCGGGCAGGTTGACGAGCGTGTTGGCCGCCCCGGCGATATCGGCGATGCGCAGGCAGTTTTCTGTCGCGCTCGTGCGATACTGCTGAAAAACGGCCGGAATTGTGGCGTTTTTCAGTGACAGGCTCACGTTGATGTCGGTCGTGCCGTTGTTCGAAAGGACGAACGTGGTCGCGCCGGTGTTCGGGTCTTTAAAGGCGGCGATGCGGACCTGGTCGCCGGCCGATCCGTAGTTGACGTTGACGCGCTGTGCGCCCGGCCGCACGAAGTGGGCGAACTGCTTGAGGGCGTAGTACTTGATGTTCGGGACGCCGCCTTTCATGAGCGACTCGAACGAACTGGTGTTAGAGAGTTGCCAGTTGATCCAGGCATTCGCCTGGCCGCGGGTGAAGGCGCTGTCGATACCCCGCGCAAACCGACCGCGCCGGTGATGTCCGCATTGCCGTTGCCGACTTCCGTGTACCAGATCTTCTTGCCCAGTGCTTGCGCCTGCGTGGCGAGCGACTGCATGTTGGCGTCGATGAGGTAGTGGCTGCCGATGATCGAATAGGCGGCGTTGGCGGCCGGGTCGTCGGCGATGGTTTGGACGTACTGCTGCGTGCGGTAAAGGCTGGAAACGTCCTCCGGCCCGACGAGTTGTGTCGTCAATCCTTCCTTCGTGAACTTCGCGGCGACGGCCTTGAGCGTCTCGCGGTACTCGGCGGGCGTCCACATGCTGCTGACGTACGGCTCGGTGAACCACGGCTCGTTGGCGATGCTCACCTGCGTGATGTCGACGCCCCATTTGGTTTTCGCACGAATCACGGCGGCGGCGACGTACTCGGCGAACTCCGCGCTGGTCCGGCCGAAGTTGCCCGCCGTTGGTGGCGGCCTTGTTGGTTTTCATCCAGGCGGGGGGCGTCCAGACGGTCAGCAGGAAGGTGTTCACGCCACGCGCTTTCGCCTGGGCGAAAAACTCCATCGTCGTGCCGATGGCGGTGTCGTCGAACTTCGCCCAGTTGAAGGTGTTCGGGTCGGAATTGTCGTTGGTCAGCTCCCAGCCGGCGTCGATAGCGGAGCGCACCGCGGTGATGCCGAGGTCGCCGACGACCTGGTTCAAAAACGCCGAAGACCGGTATTCCGACGGCTGCCAACCGCTGTTGAGGGCGGCCCCGATGGCGTCAACGCTCTGGCGGACCTGCGTCCCGTCGTACACGGCCGATAATGTGTCGGCGAAAAGACGGTGCGCTTCTAAGCCCTCTAAACCCCTGTTGTTCCGCGACATGCAAACTCCTAAACCCTGGTCGAGCGAATGATGTGGAGTTCGGATTGTATGGGTTGTAGGGCTTGTAACAAATAAATGTCGTCTGAATTGTCGGGCGGTTTTTGGGGATTTCAGCGGCGGAAAGACTGGCGAAATGCCGTCCGAATTGCCGATGGTCCGAAAATCTGTCTCTGTTTGGAATGGATTGTCCCGTCGGAAGGAGCCGCCTCGTGATCGCATCGCAACCCAGTCTCAAAGGCCTGATGGCCGTCGCTCTGGCCGTGGCCGCTGTCGGCTGTGCGCCGCAGCCGAAGGAAATGTCGCCGCAGGGTTCGGCGCCGATCACCACGGCCGTCCCGCCGCCCAAGCCGGTCCTCCCGCCCGCCGCCCCGGCGCCGGTCGCGGAAAAGCCCGCCGACAAGCCCGCCACCCTCGAAGGCAGCCAGATCGTCGGCAACCAGGTCCGCGGCAAGCTCTACTTCCCGACCGGCGACGAAGGCAGCAGCGCGCTGCTGCTCGAAAAGTCGCTCCCCAGCGAAGTCCAGGTGAACAAACCCTTCACCTACGACATCAAAGTCACCAACATCGCCAAGCTGAAACTCGAAGGCGTCGAGATCAGTGAAACCGTGCCCGGCACGTTCAAGATCAAAGACGTCACCGAAGGCACGCCGGACGGCAAGCCGAACACCGTCACCTACCAGGTCGGCAGCCTCGAGCCGGGCGACAGCAAGATCGTCCGCCTCACCGGCACGGCGCTCCAGAGCGGCACGCTCGGCAGCACCATCACCGCCAAGTACAACACCGCCCTCATGATGGCGACCAACGTCATCGCGCCCGCACTCAAACTCACCATCGCCGGCAGCGGCGACGTGATGAAGACCGACGCCCTGGCGTACAAGCTCACCGTCACCAACACCGGCTCCGGCGACGCGAAAAACGTTAAAGTCGAAAGCGTTCTGCCCGACGGCCTCGTGACGCCGGACGGCAAGGCGGCGGTCGCGTTCGACGCCGGCACGCTCGGCGGCGGCGAAAGCCGTGAGTTCGCCTTCACCGCCAAGGCGAACAAGACCGGCGCCTACGACATCAAGGCGACCGCCCGCGCCGACGAAGGCCTCGCCAGCGAGCCCGCCGTCCAGAAAACCGCCGTCAAAGCCCCGTGGCTCCAGATCGCCAAGACCGGCCCGGAAAAAGCCTTCATCGGCCAGCCGATCGCGTACGAAATCAGCGTCACGAACAAGGGCGACGGCGTCGCGAAAGACACCGTCATCTTCGACAACCTGCCCGCCGGCGTGACCGTGCAGGCCGCCAGCGATAACGCCCGCACCGACGCCGGCGGCAAAGTCCGTTGGGACGTCGGCGAACTGGCGCCGGGCGCGACCAAGAAAGTCGCCGTCGTCGTCACCGCCAGCGTGGCCGGCGAAATGAAGTCGGCCGCCAGCGCCAGCGCCACCGGCGCCGACACGCAGGCCGCCTTCGCGCAAACCACGCTCACCGGCGTGCCCGCGATCCTCGTGCAGATGGCCGACAGCCCGGACCCGGTCCGCGTCGGCGACCAGACGACCTACACCATCGAAATCACCAACACCGGCACCGCGGCCGGCACGAACATCAAGCTCGTGGCCACCCTCGAAGACCCGGCCGACTTCGTCAGCGCCAGCGGCCAGACCAAGGAAACCGTCGACGGCAAAACCATCACCTTCGCCCCGGTCGCCAACCTGCAACCCAAGGCCAAGGCGACGTACAAAGTCACCGTCAAAGCCGTCAAGAGCGGCGACACCCGCTTCAAAACCAGCATCACCAGCGACCAACTCGGCCGCCCGGTGGAACAGACCGAAGCGACCAACTTCTTCGGGAACTAAGAAGAGCGGGCGGCCGGCGGCGGGCAGCCGGCGGCTTGAAGAGAAAACCAAGACGGCCGACGCACTTCACCGTGCGTCGGCCGTCTTCGCTTTTGTAGGGGCGAGGCCTGCCTCGCCCGAAACCCCGCGATCACGTCACGGGCGACGCAGGCGTCGCCCCTACGAAGAGGTGGCCAACGCGAAACTGCCCTGCGGCACGACGGCGGCGGGCGTGAGCTTCACCGGAATGCTTTTGCTCGCCGGCTGATTGCTGCCCTCGGCGACGTGGCGGAGTGGCACGAGTGGGTTGTTCTCCGGGTAGTAGGTCGCGCAGCAGCCTTTGGGGATGTCGTAGGGGACGATTTTGAATTGATGGACCGACCGCGTTTGGCCTTCGTAGGTGCTGGCGAGGTCGACCCAGTCGCCGGGCTTGAAGCCGCCTGCGGCGATGTCGGCTTCGTGCATGAAGACGACGCGGCGGCCGCCGTAGATGCCGCGGTAGCGGTCGTCTTCGCCGTAGATGGTGGTGTTGAACTGGTCGTGGCTGCGCAGGCTGGTCATCAGCAGTTCGCCGGGGCGAAGGTCGATCGTCGGGATGGCGTGCGTGAAGAAGATTGCGCGGCCGCTCTTCGTCGGAAATTCCTGTTTGTCGCGCGGCGGGTGGGGCAGGTAGAAGCCGCCTTTGACGCGGACGCGTTGGTTGTAATCCTTGAAGCCGGGGACGACGCGTTCGATGTGATCGCGGATCCGGTCGTAGTTGTCGCGCAGGCCGGTCCAATCGACGGTGGTGCGGTCGCCGAGCGTGGCCTTGGCGATTTCGCAGACGATGGCGGTTTCGCTCATCAGGTGTTCGCTGGCGGGCGCGAGGACGCCGCGGCTCATGGCGACAACGCAGGTCGTGCTCTCGCAGCTGACGAACTGTTCGCCGCTCTTTTGCAGATCCCGTTCAGTCCGGCCGAGGCACGGAAGGATCAGCGCCTGTTCGCCAGTGATGAGGTGATTGCGGTTGAGCTTGGTGCTGATCTGGACGGAGAGTTTGGTCCGGCGAAACGCTTCCGCGCCGTATTCGGTGTCGGCCATCGCGGAAAGGAAATTCCCGCCGAGGCCGATGAAGACTTTGGCCTTTCCTTCGTGCATCGCCTGCAGGCCGCGGGTGGCGTCGAGGCCGTGTTTTCGCGGGGATTTGAATTTGAATTCGGCATCGAGGGCGTCGTGGAATTTTTCGCTCATCTGTTCCCAGATGCCGACGGTGCGGTCGCCCTGAACGTTGCTGTGGCCGCGCATCGGGCAGACGCCGGCGCCGACGCGTCCGATCTGGCCGCGCAGCAGGTTGAAGTCGACGATCGTATGCACGTTCGCCACGCCGCTGACGTGCTGCGTGATGCCCATCGCCCAGACGGTGATCATCCGCTTGCTTTTTGCGGCGATCTCGGCGGCGGCGCGGAGCTGCTCACGTGATAACCCGCTGACTTCGGTGATTTTCTCCCAGCTCTCGGCACGAAGGTCTGCGAGGAATTGTTCAAAACCTTCCGTCTTTTCGCGGATGAAGTCGTGGTCAAAAATCTTGCCGCCGCTGGCGTCGTCCATGGCCAGCATTTCTTTCATGATGCCCTTGAGGCAGGCGATGTCGCCGTTGATCCGCACGGGCAGATGGAGTTTGGCCAGCGGCGTGACGTGGCCGAGCATGTCGGCGACTTTCTGCGGGTGGCGGAACTTCATCAGCCCGGTTTCGGGCAGCGGGTTGATGGCGACGATCGTGCAGCCGTTCTGCACGGCTTCTTCGAGGTCGGTGAGCATCCGCGGGTGGTTCGTGCCGGGGTTGTGCCCGATGATGAAGATGCTGTCGGACTTGCGCAGGTCGCCGATGCGGATGCTCGCCTTGCCCACGCCGATCGTCTGGCTCAGGCCCAGCCCGGTCGATTCGTGGCACATGTTGGAGCAGTCAGGCAGGTTGTTCGTGCCGAACTGGCGGACGAATAACTGCCAGCTGAATGCGGCCTCATTGCTCGCCCGGCCGCTGGTGTAGAACATCGCCTCGTCCGGCGAATCCAGGCCGTTGAGTTCATCGGCGATGAGTTTGAATGCGTCGGCCCAGGCGATCGGTTCGTAGTGCTGGCTGCCGCGGCGGAGCACCATCGGGTGCGTGAGGCGGCCCTGGTCGCCGAGCCATTTTTCGGTCTGCTTCGCCAGGTCGGCGACGGAATGCTGTTTGAAGAATTCGGGCGTGACGCGTTTGCTGGTGGCCTCCCAGGCGATGGCTTTAGCGCCACTTTCGCAGAATTCGGCCGGGTGGCGTCTGCCGTCGGGGTCGGGGTAGGCGCAACTGGGGCAGTCGAAGCCGCCTTTTTTGTTGGCGAGCGTGAGGGCGATCGTCGTGCGGACGGGGCCTTCCTTGAGGGCGAACTTCATCGTCTTCATGACGGCCGGGTAGCCGGCGGCGACGGTGGAGCGGTGGCCGACTTCCGGGATGAAACTGCCGCCGGGGTATTGGGCTTGCGGCGTGCGCCGCGAGACGGCGGGCGTCTCCATCGGCTGTTCAGCGGAGAGCGGCTTGGGGCGGACCGGGTCGTACTGATCGGGGTCGTTATTCGGGTCGGCGGGCGAAGCGTTTAACGTGGCATCATCGGGGTGGCTCATACTGACTCCATCACGTCGCCGGCCGGGACGGCGACCGTCACTAACAGGCGGCCGAAGGGTTCGGGTACGCGTCGGCCTGCGACTCTTCGCTGGTGTCTTTGCAGGCGAAATCCTTCTCTACGAGCAGACGCAGTGTCCGCCCGTCGCCCCACGACAGTTCTTCCGAAAAGCCGACTTCGTCGGTATTCGCCCAGCGATTTAACTGAGCGGCGGGCACGCGACAGGTCAGCACGCCTTGGGAAAATTCGTGCGAAATGTCGGCGTCGGCAGCCGTCGGGCGGAGTTCGCAGCCGAATTTTTCCGCCGGGCCGAAGTAGACAATTTCCGCCACCGGTTCGCCGCGGCGAGTGCGGCGACTTCACTCCGGCCGAGGCGCAGACGTACTGATTGGCTACGCATTCGAATCTTCACAGCGACGCTCCAGAGGAAAGAGGCATCCTTTGATCTTAGTCCGCGACTACGGCGGAAGAACGCCTCGGGCAAAAGTTTGCCGGATTACGGGAAAATCACACGTTCCGGGCCGGCGTAAACATTCATCCTGCCTTCACGCAAAAAGCCGACAAGCGTCTGGCGATTCTCGCGTGCCAAATCGACGGCCAGGCTGGAGGGCGCGGAAACCGCCGCCACGATCGGCACGCCGGCGGCGAGCGCTTTCTGCAGGATTTCGAACGACAATCTTCCGCTGACCAGCAGCACGTGTTCGTTTGTCGCGATGCCGTTCAGCAGCGCGTGGCCGAGGACTTTGTCGACCGCGTTATGGCGGCCGACGTCTTCGCGGAGGACGACCCGTTCGCCCGCCGGCGTGAACAGGCCCGCCGCGTGCAGGCCGCCCGTGCGGTCGAAGGTGCTTTGAGCCGATCGCATGGCGGCGGGCATTGCCAGCAGGGCGTCGGCGGTAACGGCGAGGCGGCTGTCGATCGGTTTGAACTGGCGCTGGATCGCCTCGATCGTCGCCCGCCCGCACAGGCCGCAACTGCTGCTGGCGAAGACGTGGCGGGTGAGTTTTTCCAGGTCGACGTAAACGTCTGGCGCTAAAAGCACGTTCAGCAGGTTGCCGTCTTCGTTGCGGTCGCAGGGCTCGATTTTTAAAACGTCCGCGGCGGTGCGGATGACGCCTTCCCCGAGGAGAAAGCCCGCGGCGAGCTCGGCGTCGTGGCCGGGCGTGCGCATGGTGACGGCGACGGCGTGGCCGCGGGCACGGATTTCCAGCGGCTCTTCGGCGGCCAAGTCGTCATCGGCGGGCGTGACGACGCCATTACGGTAGCGCATGACGTTCCCAACCCGTGTGCTGGCCGGCGAAGCGATTTCCATGTCGGGATCGTAGTCGCCTACCATGCAAAGATGCAGCGACTCGGCAGGGCGATTCTGGTTCTAGTGGCAGCGTCGGCGGGCGGATGCGCGGCGATCCCCGTGGCCGCACTCGGCGTGGCGGGCAATGTCAGCGACATCGGCTCGACCGCGTTTTCCGTCGGCACGGAAGTCTTTTCGTCCGGCAAGCTCGAGAGTGTCGAGTTCGCCACCTTCGAACAGACCGAACAGGCCGTCCGCTGGATGCTCAACGACCTTCGCCTGCGCGTGAAAGAATTGGAATCAGACAAAACGACGGCGTTTTACAAGATCGAAGACGACAGCGAGTCTGAAGTGAAAATTACCGTGACACGCCGAACCGCCGCCATTTGCGGCGTTCGTGTGGACGTCGGCTGGTTCGGCTCCGAGGCGTACGCGCGGCTGCTGCTCAAGAGCATTCGCGGCCGGCTACCTTCGGTCCGCGGCGGGGCGGCGACGCAGCCGGCGGCACCGATGAATCTGTCTCACCCGGCCTTACCCGCGGGGTTTCAGACCGACAATATCGAACACTGACCGTGGGAATTGCGGCGGCCGAATTGTGTCGTGTTCGTCGCGGTTAAAGTAAAATTTATTTGCAACGACTGGCCCGTCGTGATTGACTCGGCGTCTTTCCCAACGGGAGTGGCACGATGCCCGCTGAGACCAGCACAGCCGTCGAAAAGCGTCCGACGCCCGCCGCCAAGGAACGGGCGAAAAAGCCGTCGCAACTGCCGCCGTACCATGTCGTTCTGCTGGACGACAATGATCACAGTCACGAATACGTCATGGAAATGATGAAGGTGCTCTTCGGCTACCCGGCGGCGATGGGTTACACGCTCGCCGACACCGTCGACCGCCGCGGCCGCGCCATTGTGTTCACCACGCACCGCGAACTCGCGGAGCTGAAGTGTCAACAGATCCAAGGCTTCGGCAACGATTGGCGCGTGGCGACGTGTCGTGGCAGCATGACGGCGGTGATCGTAAAGGCGGAAGACGACGAGAACGAAAAATGAACGACGGAGAACACGGAGGGCACGGAGAAGAAAAAGAATTCTTCTCCGTGCCCTCCGTGTTCTCTGTGGTTTTAAAACCGCTTATTCGCGGGGCGGTTCGATGCGGATGATCTGCGTGTTGCCGCCGCGCAGCACTTCCAGAACGACGGCTTCCTTCGGGCTGGCCTTGCGGAAGGCTTCGTACTGGGTCTTGAACTGCGTGATGTCGGTCACCGGCGTCTGGTTGATCTGGCGGACGAAGTCGCCGTTGTCGAGCTGGGCCGAGTTGGCGGCGCTCTGCGGACGAATGAACGCGACGACGACGCCCTTGGTGTCCGGCGGCAGCTTGCGGCCGTAGGTGTCTTCGAAAGCGGTGTCACGGGCGGTGAAGCCGAGGTCTTCGGCGTAGAAACGCTTGGACTTGCTCGGAAGCGCCGTGCGCTCGTCGAGCGTCACTTCCACCGTCTTCGGCTGTTCGCCCGCGGCGGCGATGATGCCGAGGCTCACCTTCTGCCCGACGTCCATGCGGCTGATGCGGCGGAGCAGGATCATCGGGGCTTCTTCCGGCGTGTCGCCGCGCTCGAGCGGCTGGCCGTCGATGGTGACGATGACGTCGCCTTTCTTCAGCCCGGCCTTGGCGGCGCTGAAGTTCGGGATCACGTCGCCGATCTGGATCGCCACTTTCCCCGACTGCCCGTAGAACTCGGCCACGTCTTTCGTCAGCCCGGTGAGCTGCGTGACGCCGATGAACGGGAATTTGATCGGGTGATCGAGCGTCGGCGGCGACTTGACGGCGGGCAGCCAGTCGCTGGCGGGAATGAAGACGCGGGTGACGTTTTCGACGGTGGCGTTGGGGTTGCGCGGGTCGTTGAGCACCAGCCCGCGATCGCCGAGCGGGATCACGCGGTCGCCCAGCGCCAGCACGCGGTCGTTCTGGGAATTGACCAGGCCGATGACTTTGCCCGCGTCATTGAAGACCGCCGAGCCCGACACCGTCATGCCCGAGCCGTCGACCAGCACCTGCGGCACCGGCCCGCGGAGCGTCGCCGCGACATTCGCCGAGTACATGTAGGCGCGAAACCCGCGGACTTCGGCAGCAGGCCGACGGAGCGGACGTGGTCGCCGGGCGTGATGGCGTCGGTGCTGAAGCTGAGCGGCTTCATCGGCGTCTTGAGCGCTTCCTTGGGGGCGATGAAGCTGAGGTTGTAGCGGTCATCGCGGCCGAGCAGGACGGCGTCGATTTCTTTCTCTTCGTCGCCCGGGATGACGAGTTTGAAGTCTTTCATCTGCTCGTCGGGCATCTGCCGGGGTGTGAATTCCGACGACACGATCGTCAGGCCATCTTCCCGAACGACCAGGCCCATCGCGTCCAGATCACGCCGGCCCATTTCGCCTTCGTAGGTGAAGCGGACGACGACCAGCGACGGCTTGGCGTCGTCCATCAGCGTGGCCGGCTTGGAGGTCTGGGCGAACGCCGCCGAGCAGGCGGCGAGCAAGGCGAGAGTGGCGAGTTTTGTTTTCATGTGAGACTCAGTTCGAAATCCGAATGACGAAATCAGAAACCCGAATCAAATCCGAATGACGAAATCCGAACAAGGCCAGTCCCGACTTCGTCATTCGGGCTTCGGGCTTGATTCGGATTTCGGGTTTCGTCATTCGGGCTTTTCTTAGAAGTTCACTTTCAGCAGCGCGTCGCGGATGCCGCGGTCGCGTTGGACTTGGAGGAGGACTTTGGTCTGCTTGGCGTCGGTCGATTCCTTGAAGAGTTTGAGGAACGCTTCGAGGTCTTCGACCGGTTTGCCGTTGACGCTGCGGACGACGTCGCCGCCGCGGAGTTCGGCCTTGTCCGCCGGGTAGCCGCGGGTGAGGCTGGTGATGACGACGCCTTTGTCGTCGTCGAGCTGTTGTTCGTTGGCGTACGCACGGGTGACGTCGCGGACGCTCAGGCCCCACGCCTTGGCTTCGCGTTCTTCGCCGACGGCGCTTTCGAGTTTGACGGGCGTCATCGAGAATTCCACCGGCTTGCCGCCCCGCAGCGCGGCCACCTTCACCGGCTTGCCGATCGCCAGTTCCGCCACGCGCGCTGGCGGACGGCGGCGAGTTCTTCGGGGAAGCGGACGTTCATCGGCTTCCCGTCGATGCTGACGAGGATGTCCTGCGGCTTGAGCCCAGCGAGCGACGCGGGCGAGCCGCGGTCGACGCTGTTGACGAGCACGCCTTTGTTGATGTCGATTTCGTAATACGTTTCGAGGTCCTGCAGCGGCTTGAAGTCCAGGCCGAGGTCGGCGCGGAGGACACGGCCCTTGGTGTCGGGCGAGGCGGATTGAATGATTTCGGTGGCGACGCGTTTGACGGTGTCGATAGGGATGGCGAAGTTCAGCGCCTGCCCCTGCATGCCGCGCGTGTTAATGCCGACCAGTTGTCCGTTGACGTCGACGAGCGGCCCGCCGCTGTTGCCGGGGGCGATCGGCGTGTCCATCTGGATCCAGTTGGAGAACTGGCCGGTCTCGTAATCGTCGATGGACTGGGTTTCGGGGTAGAAGGTGCGTTCGTTGTTGGAAACGATGCCGAGCGTCATCGTGCGGCTCAGGCCGAACGGCGTGCCGATGGCGATAACGTCCTGCCCGACTTTCAGGTCATGGCTGTTGCCGATGGCGACTTTGGAGAACTGGATGTTCTTCTTCTTCACCTCGGCCATGTCGAGCTGGATGACGGCGATGTCGGTCCAGTGGTCGTCGCCGATGAGCTTGGCGGGGACGCGTTCTTTGTTGAACAGCGTGACGTTCATTTCCACACTGCGGCCGGCGACGTGGAAGTTCGTGAGGATGCGGCCTTCGTCGTCAATGATCACGCCAGAGCCGATGCCCCGGCGGAGCGTCCGCTTGCCGTTCTCGTAAACCTCCTGGGCCGCGTCAATGCGGACGACGGCGGGGAAGACGTTCTGCGTGACGGCGGTGATTTTTTCCGGCGTCGCCGACGGGAACGGCTCGGCGGGCTGCGTCGTGGCAGGCTTGGAATTCATCGACGCACACCCCGTCGTCAAAGCGAGCGAAAGGGCGGCACACACACTCAGCAGCGAAGAACGGGCAGGCTTCATTGCGGACCAGAATGCCCGGAAACAAAAGCCCCCGCAATGCCGCCGACGGGAACAAGCGACACCGCGCCTGGATCGGGTTTTTCTCGGACGCGCATTCGCATTGCGATTGATCGGTGGCGCGGTAGGGTGGCGCGTCTCATGGGATTCGATTCCGGTTCAATCACGTACACCCGCTACGCCGTCATCGGGCAGACGCCCAAGTTGCCTGATGAAGCACTCTTAGAGAAATTCTCCGCCCACGCGCTGCGCCCGACCGACATCGGCGTGCCGGAAGACGTGGAGTGGGGCTGGGTCGGGCCCCGGCACATTTATGACGGGCGGTTCGATTTCGAGCACTGCGTCTTTAACGACTGTGTCCATGTCGGGTTACGCGTCGACACGAATAAAGTGCCCGGCGAAGTGAAGGCGGCTTACACGCAGATCGAGGAAGAAGCCGTCGCCAGCAAAAACCCCAGCGGTTTCATTTCAAAAGCGCAAAAGCGCGAAGTGAAAGATGTCGTCGGCCGAAAGCTGGACGAAGACCTGCGCTCGGGCAAATTCCGCCGCAGCAAGCTCATCCCGCTGCTCTGGGACGTGCCGGCGAACATTCTTTACGGCCCGTCTAGCATCGCCGTGCGGGAGAAACTGCAGGAACTGTTCAGCCGCAGTTTCGAGCTGGAACTGCACCCGATGACCAGTGGCCACATCGGTTTACGGAAGCTGGAAGAACGCTCCAAGCGGCGTGAGTACGAAGACCTCACGCCGACGCGTTTCGCCAAGAGCCAGGAAGACCCCGACATGCCCGCCGAGTACCCGTGGACGGCCAAGGGCGACGGCGCGAAAGACTTCCTCGGCAATGAGTTTCTGCTCTGGCTTTGGCACGAGACGCAGACCCGCGGCATGCTCCAGACCGCCATCGGCACGGTGACTGTGATGTTCGACCGCACGCTGCAAATGGACTGCGTCTTCGGCCAGACCGGCAAAGACACCCTCACCGCCACCGGCCCCACGCGCATGCCCGAAGCCATCGACGCCCTCCGCACCGGCAAAGCGCCGCGCAAGGCGGGCCTCATCGTCGATTGCCCGGCCGGGCAGTTCAATCTCACCCTCACCGGCGAAAGCCTGGCGATCGGCAGCCTCAAATTGCCGGAGATCGAAAAGGCCGACACGCAGCGGACGCTGTTCGAAGAACGCATCACGCTGCTGCGCGATTTTTCCAACTGCCTCGACACGATGTACGACGACTTCCTCACCGCCCGCACGGCCGGCTGGGAAACGACCGTCGGCAACATCCGCAAGTGGATCGCCACCGGCGTGAAAGCGAACACCGCCGCGGCGTGAAGCGGTTTCGTCGATAAGACGAATGCGGCTTCATCACCACGCTGCAGCGCAGCTGCTGATCCGAATGTTTGACTGTGTATTCGGATCAGCAGCTGCGCTGCAGCGTGGCGGTCATTTCCGCGTAAAACAGGACGGAGTGAAGTCGACTCACGGCTGGTCCGCGCGGCCGGTCGGTTGCGTTGTCGGTTTGAACTGGGCGGCGTACGCCTCGATCCGTTTTTCCCGCTCGTCGGCGGGCAGGGTCGTCGGCAGGTCGAGCGGCTTGCCGGTGACGATCAACAGCTGCTTCGCCGCCGCCGACGACAGCCGGGCGTCGTCCAGTCGCAGCGAGTCGATCAGGAACGTGACGTCGCGCGCCAATTCCTCGGCCTTGTCGGCGGGCATGGTTTCTGCCTGGCGGATGGCGTTTTCGACGACGGCGCGGGCGTCGGCGTTGAGCTTGGCGAGGTCGCGCCGCCGCAATTCCGCCGCCCCCGTGGCACCGAGCGCGAGCATTTCGTCTTCCGCCTTGGAGCGGTCGGCAAAATCGTCGCCGCCGAGCCGTTTGAGCAGTGCGTCGATTTTCGTGTTCAGCGAAGTGTCCGGCGGCGTGAGCGCGCCCAGCACCTGCCACGCCCGGGCCGGGTCGCTGCGGCGGATGACGTTCGCGGCGCCGATGTCACGCAGGATCGGCAACAGGTACATGCGGACGGCGGCGGGCTGCTCGCGGCAGAGGTCGGCGAAGGTGGCGGCGCCGAAGTGGATCGGCGGCACCTGCACGCCGCCGTCTTCGCCGGGGCTGTCTGAGATATTCAACTGCACCGGCTCGACGCCTTCACCGACGTCGCGGTTCTGGATGAATTCGACCTGGCGGACGCGCGTCGGCGATTCAGTGCCACGCACCAGCGTCACGCGGCCGGGGCTGACGAGCAGTTGGGTGAGCGTTTCGACGTTGTCGTTGTCGGTCAGTTGCGAGTGCGTGAGCGAAAAACCCAGCGACTGCCGTTGCTCGGCAACGTTCGCAAAGCCCGGCCAGTCGGTGAAGCGGACGGCGTACATCCCTTCCAGCGGCTGGCGGATTTCCGCCGTCAGGGCGTTGTCGTCGAGCGTGATATTCAGGAACTGCGCCACCGCCACCGGCGGCCGCTGCGGGAGGTCGGCCTGTTCGCGTGTGAGCTGCTCGCGCCGGGTCGGCTGCTGACGCGTCTGCGGCACCGTGCCGGCGGGCGGCTGGCCCGTCGGTTGCGTCGCCGGCGGCTCGGCGACCGTGACCGCGGCGACAGCCAGCACGACAGCGAAGGGCAAACGCGTCATGCCGGGATTGTATCGGAACGAAACGGAAAAATTGACGATATTCTTACGAATACGCGGCGCGTTAGCGGCTTCGCTTGCGAAGCGTTATTCGGCAGGCGAATAGCGCTTCGCAAGCGAAGCCGCTAAATGGCGGCGGTTTACGCCGCCTGCGACATCGCGGTCGGCACGCTGTCGATGAGCGACCGGCAGAGGCTTTCGATCGCGCGGACGCTCTGGTCCGCCGTGCCGCGGGCGGCGGCGTGGCGGCTGGCGTCGGCGGCGCGGGCGCGCAGCTGCGGGTCGCGGATCAGGCGGCCGGCACGGTCGATGTAGGCGGCGGCGTCGATGCAGATCGCGTCGCCGTCCAGCAGGCCCGCCGGTGATTGCGGGTCGCCGTCGCCGGGCAGGGCGACGACCGGCTTGTGCGCCGTGATCGCCGCCAGCAGGCCGGTCGCGCCGGTGCGGCCGAAGGGGACGAGGTAGACGTCGCTCATCTTCACGAACTCCGCCAGCTCACGCCGCCGGCCGGTGAAGCCGGCCCGCTTGCCCAGGCCCGCCGCGTCGAGGCGACGCTTCAGCTCGCTCGTGTCGGCACAGCCGGCGGTCAGCAGCACGGCGTTCGGGTGCTGGCGGAGCAGGGCGATGACGCTGTCGATGAAGTCCGCCGGCACGGGGCCGTCGGCTTCGTTGAGGATCGTCGAGAGGATGACCGAGTTGTCCGGAATCCCGTACGCCGACCGCTGCGGCACGGCGGCGTCGGGCAGCAGCGGCTCGAAGCCGTCGGGCAGCAGGTG
The DNA here is from genome assembly GCA_049840775.1 of Tepidisphaeraceae bacterium. GTDB lineage: Bacteria > Planctomycetota > Phycisphaerae > Tepidisphaerales > Tepidisphaeraceae > RYN-431. The sequence goes on along the minus strand of JASGJJ010000001.1, from coordinate 197,700 downwards.
CGTGAGCGTGTCCGCCTTCTGCCAGTACATCGCGTCGTGGCTGCGGCGGTGGCCGTCGAAGTAGGCGACGGCGTCGGCTTCGCCGTGCTTGATCGCCACGCGACGCGCCAGAAGCAGTTTCGCCTTGGCGGGCTTCCAGCAGGCGAGCACGGCCGCGATCGGGTCGGCGGGGCCGGCGTCGATGATCAGCACGTCGATCTGGTCTTTGAAAATCTGCGTGGCCAGGTCCTTGGCGCAGGTCGCTAAATCGTGATCCAGCGGGGCGAACCAGAGCGTGGCACGGCGGCGGGTGAGCAGGTCGATCGTTTCACGACCCTTCTTGCTGCTCGCCGGGCTGAACGGGCCTTGGGTGAAGGATTGTTTTTCGCGGCGGACGGCGGCCTCGGTGGCGTAGACGTGCAGCTTGAACTGCTTGGCGTCCAAATGCCGGGCCAGCGCGCCGGCGGTGCGGCTGTAGGGCTCGTCTTCGCTGAGCGTCGTCGTGACGTAGCCGATGCGGAGTTGCGGGTTCTCCCAGTTCGCGGGGCCGGGCGGGTACCAGGCCAGGCCGGCGGCGGCGCGTTCGTACTGTTTGGCCACGAATGCGGCGGTGTCGGCTTCGCGGACGAACGGGCCGTCGTGCGTGAGGTCTGCGGTGATGCTGCTCTGGAGCGCCTCAAGGCCCAGCCCGATCTCACGCCGGCCGATGGCGGCGGCGCCGAACTTCAGCACCGGCCGCGTCCGCTGGTCGCTCATGCCGAGGAAACCCAGCACGCTCAGGAACTGAAACAGCACCTTCTGGTCGGCGTAATCGACGGCTTCCAGGGCTTCGAGCAGGTGCGTGTACGAGCGACGCAGGTCGAGCATCGCCCCGGCGTGGTTCGCCAGGAATTTCTCGGCCGCGTTGGACGAGTCCTGATAGACCTCCAGCAGCTGAGGGTCGATCAGTTCGCCTTTGTTGATCCGCTCGGTGAGTTCCAGCAGGGAGGCCATGCCCACTACATCGAACAACGGGGTGGCCCGGTTGAGAACCTGCGCCGATTTTACGGGGCATCTTTTTTAAGAGGCTTCGCGACGTTTGCGTTTATCAGACCATCAGCCGGCAAGTTGAGCGGCGGCCTGGGCGAGCGATGGTGTGGCGGTGGTGCTGGCGGGCAGTCGTCCGCCGCGCAGGCTGCCGACGGTTTGGAGAACGCGTTGGGGCGTCTGGCGGAAGACGGGGACGACAGGCACGCCGAGCGCGGCCGCCGCGGCATTGGGCGTCGGCAGGGCGACGTCGATCAGCCCGCCCGCCGCGGCGACCACCGCCTCGAACGCCGGCCGGTCTGCGATGACGCCTTTCCAGTGCGCGGCAAGGTCGGCGTACGCCTGCCAGCCTCGCCCGTGAAGCGTGAACGGCAACTGCTGTTTCGCCAGCCACCGCGCGACGCCCACCGCGAACGCCGGCGTCACCAGCGTTTCGACGTAGCGATCGACAGGGAAATCCTCCTCGGCGGGCAGGCCGAGGCGCGGCAGGGCGCGGGCGACGTATTTCGCCGGGTCGTCGCCGACGGCGAACGGGTCGTTCGTCAGCTCGCCGCGGATCGCCTCCCAGACCTGTGCCGGCTCGTGACGTCTTCGCAGTCTTTCGGCACCTCCAAGCTCGGGACGTCGAACGCCAACGCCGGCAACGCACCGGGCGTGAACGGCAGGCGATAGGTCGGCCAGCCGGCGACGGCGATGCGGCCGGCGGGCCAGCCGGTGGCTTCGGCGGCGGGGCGGTGGCCGGCGTCGGCGAGGAGCAGCCCGTCGCCCGCGAACGCCGCGTTGTACGCCGGCACCGCCGGCGTCGTCAGCCAGTGAATCCACGCCCGGTTCCCGCCCAGCCAGCTCGGCCTCGGGCGGTCGGCGATGATCGTTTTGAACGGCGCGACGTGCTCGGCGAGGGCGGCGATCGATGACAGCCGCGGCGCGTCGGTGTCGGCGGCGTCGCCGAGCGTTCGCGCCAACGCTTCGCCGGCGTCGTCCCACAGGCCGAAGCTGCGGCCGGCGATGACGCACATGCCGGCCGTGGGCTGCACCTGGGCGGCCGCGGCGAGGCGGCGGGCGTGGTCGACGGTGATCGGCGCGAGCACCGCCTGCGTCCAGGTGATGACCGCCTTGGCGGCGTCGGCGTCGGTGTCGGGCAGGCGTACCATCTGCTGCGGCACCGCCAGGCCGGGCTGGCGGTCGAAAATCGCCTTCAGCGACGCCTCGTCCCACGCCAGGTGCAATCGCCCGGCGTCGAGATCGGCCAGCAGGTCGACACTGGCGAGCATGTCGCCGAGCGTTTCCTGCGACGGCACGACGGCCACGAGCGCGCGCGTCGGGCCGAGGCGGTCGAGAATGACGCGCAGCTGCTGTCCGTGCGTCGGCGAGATGACGCACAGCGATCGCGCCGACCAGCTTTCGTTGCGGATCATCAGTTCCGCCGCCCGCCGCGGCACCGAGCAGCCCGCCAGCCAGACGCCGGCCCGCTTCGCCGAGCTCGAACCGTCGAGTGCCGTCGCCGTTTCGATGTCCGGGAAGGGCCGAGCAATGCCGACGATCGCGCACGCCCGCGCGAACCGCTCAACGGCAACAGAATCGACGGCAGGCGAAAGCGACAACGTCACGAATCATTTATCGGACGCCTGCGGGCCGTGACTGTAATAAGAAATCCGAATGACGAAACCCGAAATCCGAATCAAATCCGAAGGCCCAATGACGAACGAATGAAACACGAAGTTCACGAAGAGGTTTCGCCAAGTGTTACATCTCTTCGTGAACTTCGTGCCCTTCGTGTTCAACAAGAGGCAGGAAAGCCTTGATCTTCATCCTTCGACCTTCGGATTTGATTCGGATTTCGGGTTTCGTCATTCGGGTTTCGTGGCGATTTCGCCTTATAATCGCCCGACCATGACTTTCACGAAGATGCACGGGCTGGGGAATGATTACGTTTACGTCAACGGTTTCGCCGAGACCGTCGCCGACCCGGCCGCCGTGGCGCAGAAAGTGTCTGATCGCCACTTCGGCATCGGCAGCGACGGGCTGATCCTCATCCTCCCCACCCCCGAGGCCGACGTGCGGATGCGCATGTTCAACGCCGACGGCAGCGAAAGCGAAATGTGCGGCAACGGCGTGCGGTGCGTGGCGAAGTACTCGTACGACCACGGCTTATCGAAGAACAACCCGCTCCGCGTTCTCACCGGCAACGGCGTGCTGTCGATCGCGCTGGACGTCGACGGCCAGAACAAAGTGAAGACCGCCACCGTCGATATGGGCGAGCCGATTCTTGATTTGCCGAAAATCCCCGTCGAGCAGAACGCCGTCGGCCGCAACGCCGCGATCAAAAAGCGCGGCGATCACGAATACGAACTCGCCCTGGAAGCCAAAGGCGTGCTGACGCCGGCAACGTTCGTCAGCATGGGCAACCCGCACGCCACGTTTTTCGTCGATGACGTCAGCAAGATCGACCTGAACACCGCCGGGCCGGCCGTTGAGAACTATGTTGCGTTCCCGCGGCGGATCAACGCCCACTGGGTGCAGGTCGTTTCCCGCAACGAAGTCATCATGCGGACCTGGGAACGCGGCAGCGGCATCACGATGGCGTGCGGCACGGGCGCGTGCGCGGTGGCCGTCAGCGCGATCCTCACCGGCCGGTGCGACCGTAAGGTGCTGGCCCATCTGCCGGGCGGCGATCTCACGCTCGAATGGCGCGAAAGCGACAACCACGTCTTCATGACCGGCCCGGCAACGGAAGTCTTCACGGGCACGTGGAACGGGTGAGCATTTACTCCCTCTCCCGGTAGGGCCGGGAGAGGGTGGGGTGAGGGCCGTGGCGATCAGTACACTCCAATCGCCCTGAGTTGTGCGACGGCCGAGCGAATTGAACGTCAACACGTCCTGTGCCTATAGGCCGCTTTGTCGCCGGCCCTCACCCTAACCCTCTCCCGGCAATACCGGGAGAGGGGACCAGAAGCATCACCCGCGGTTCGCCAGATCGCTTAGCACTGCCACGAGCTTCTCCTGCTCTACCGTCTGCTGGCTGTGGGCGGCTAAGTCTTTTAACTGCACGACGCCTTTGGCCAATTCGTCATCGCCGACGACGACGCACCAGCGGGCGGCTTCGCGGTCGGCGAGTTTGAGTTGGGCTTTCATCGCGCGGCCGGTGAGGTCTAAGTCCGTCGCGATGCCGGCCGCACGCAGGCGGTTGGCGAGGCCGAGGTTGTACTCGCGGGCGGTGTCGCCGTGGTGGGCGAGCCAGACGAGCGGCCGCTTGGCCACCGGCAGTTCGACGCCTTGCCCTTCGAGGGCGAGCAGCAGGCGTTCCAAGCCGCTGCCGAAGCCGACGCCGGGCGTGGGTTTGCCGCCGAGTTGTTCGACGAGGTTGTCGTACCGCCCGCCGCCGCCGATCGCCGCCTGGCTGCCCAGGCCGCCGGCCGTCACTTCCCAGAGCGTGTCGGAGTAGTAATCGAACCCGCGGACGAGCGTCGGGTCGACCTTGAACGCCACGCCGGCCTTGGTGAGCAGCTCGACGACGCGGTCGAAGTGCGCCTTGGATTTGTCCGAAAGCGAATCGGCCGGTGAAGGCACGCCGGCGCGGGCTTTGACGTCGCGTGGGTCTTTGCTGTCGAGAATGCGCAGCGGGTTCGTCGACAGCCGCCGTTGGCTGTCTTCGCTGAGTTCGGCCTGTTTCGGCGAGAGGAACGCCACGAGCGCGTCGCGGTAGCGTTGCTTGCTCTCTTTGTCACCAAGGCTGTTGACGGCCAGCGACAGGTCGCGGACGCCGCAGCGTTCGTAGAAGGCGAGCTGCAGCAGGATGCACTCGACGTCCTGCTCCGGCGAGCCGACGCCGAACGCTTCGACGCCGAACTGGTGGTGCTGACGCAGCCGGCCTTTCTGCGGCCGTTCGTGGCGGAAGTTGCTGCTGATGTAGAAGCACTTCACGCGGGCGCCCTGGTCGTTGAGATAGCCGGCCTCGATGACGGCGCGGACGACGCCGGCCGTCCCTTCGGGGCGGAGCGTGACGCTGGAGCCGTCGCGGTCGGTGAAGGTGTACGTTTCCTTCTGGACGACGTCCGACGTTTCGCCGACGCCGCGGTGGTAGACGTCGGTCGATTCGAGCACCGGCGTGCGGATTTCGCGGTACCCGAACGCCGCGGCGACGTCGCGGGCGATGCCCTCGACGTGCTGCCACTTCGCCGACTCGGCGGGGAGCGTGTCTTTAAAGCCGGTGAGGGCGCGGACGGTGGTGGGTTGTGCCATGACGGACTCGGGTTCCCTCTCCCGGTATGGCCGGGAGAGGGTTAGGGTGAGGGCCGGCGACGAATAAGCTCGCGAGCCCGGAGACGGTCGGACGGTCTGGCGAATCGGCCGGGCGACAGGTCTGGCGTGCTGAACGCCGTCTGTCGCTCGGCCCTCACCCTAACCCTCTCCCGGCCATACCGGGAGAGGGAACCAAACGCAAAATGACAAGGCCGTGCCTTGTCATTTTGCTTCAAACTACAGGGTCAAACCGTTCGCTCAGGCCTTGAGCGCTTCCGGTTCGACTTCTTCGATATGGGCTTTTTCGAGGATTTTGTCGATCGCCTTGAGTTCGCGGAGGCGGAGGAACAGGTTCTGGATCGAGCCGTCCTTCTGCATCTGCTGGCGGACCGCGTCGGGGCGGACGCCCTGGGCTTCGGCGATGGAGGCGATTTCGGCGTTCAGTTCGCCGCCGGTGACTTCCACGTCGAGGCTTTCGGAGACCTTGCTGAGGATGAAGAACAGCTTCAGCTCACGGGCCGCTTCTTCGCTGGCGCCGCCCTTGAGGGCTTCGATGTTGGCGCCGATCTGGTCTTGCGGCACGCCACGCTGGATGAGGTTCATCGCGCGACGCTGAACGATCCGCATTTCCTGGTTCTGGCTGAGCTTGGCCGGGAGTTCGAACGGCGTGGCTTCCAGGAGCGCCTTGGCGACCTGGTCGCGCATGGCGTTCTGGACGTCGTTCTTGACGCGGTTTTCCATCTCGTCACGGAGTCGCCTTGTTCAACTCGGCTTCATCGGCGAAGCCGAGTTGTTCGAGGAACTCGGCGTTGATCTCGGCGAGTTCGAGCTGGCGGATGTCCTTGACCTTGAACTCGGCACGGGCTTCCTTGCCGCGGTAGTCTTCACGCGGGAAGGTGTCCGGCAGGGTGATGGTGATCTCGGCGGTGTCGCCGGCCTTCTTGCCTTCGAGGGCCGAGACGTCTTCGAACTTGAGCCCGAAGACGTTCAGCGGCTTGCGGAGGTAGAACTGGAAGTTGTGCTGGTGGACGATTTCGTCGTCGCCGACTTTGACATGAACGTCGGCTTCGACGGCGTCGTTTTCCTGCGTGCCGCGGTCTTCGACCGGCAGCAGGGTGCCTTGCTGTTCACGCAGGTTCTTGAGCGCCTGTTCGACGTGCTCGTCCTTGACCTCGATCTTGGGCTTCTTGACGTTGATGCCTTCGAGGGCCGGGAGGTTGAATTCCGGCTGGACTTCGACGCTGAAGCTGTAGCTCAGGTCGCTGCCGTCTTCGGGGAGCTTGATGTTTTCTTCGTTCTCGAACGACGGGTCGCCGAGGACCTGCAGGTTGTTCTTCTGGATGGCCTGCTGGTAGCTCTCACGCAGGAGGGTCTGGGCGACCTGGTCGCGGACTTCCTTGGTGAACTTCTTTTCGATGAGCTTGGCCGGGACGCGGCCCGCACGGAAGCCCGGGAGGGCGGCCTGGGTGCGGAGGTCGGCGAACTGGAGCTTGATGGCGTTGGTGATGCGATCGCCGGGGATCGTCACGGAGACCTTCTTGGTGGCCACGCCGGCGTCTTCGACGGTGACGGGGTAGACGAATTCGGCTTCTTCTTGTTCGGCCACGGCGGTCGCGCTGTCGGTCATGACGTCCTCACTCAGTCAATTATAAACGGCCAACGCGCGGCACGAAGCCGCGCGAAAGGGCCGATCATGGTAGCGAGACAAGACCGTTTGTAAAGATCGGTTGCGGGAAGATCGGCCGGAAATTGGCGGAGAAGATTCGCCCGGCGACGAAAAAGGCGTCGCCGGCGGGCGGCCCAGAGCCTGCCCGCCGATCTTACATCGGTAGACAGAGTCTACCTCAGGCCGGGTTGGTTGTCGGCCCTTTTTTGGCTTCGATTTTCTTCAGGTACTTCTCCGGGTCCTTCTCGAACTTCGCCACGCACGCCTTGCAGCAGAACTTCACTTCCTGGCCTTTATAGACTTCCACGTGCGGCTCGCCCATGTCGCCGAGGTCTTCCCCGCTGACAATGCAAGTCTTCAACGGATAAGACTTTACGGGCTGCGTGGACGGCTCGGCGGCGAAGGCGAGGCCGGCGGCGACGGTCAGGGCGAGCGACGAGGCGAGAAGTTTGCGGAGCATAAGTCAGTCCTGAAAAGAGAAGGGTCCGGCCGCTACTCTCGCGGCCGACGCATGTTATACGCCGTACTCCGCCCAGCGGTGCGCAACTTTTTCCGCCGTCGCCCGGTCCGTCTCCAATTCTTTCGGCCAGGCCCGAACCTGCCCCTCGCCGGGTAATTTCCGCGTAGCGTCAAAGCCGATCTTCCCGCCCCAGCCGTATTCGATGCTCGCGTGATCGAGGATATCTACTGGCCCTTTAACGGTTTCCACGTCGCGCAGCGGGTCGACATTCGCGAACGTATGGAACCAGACGCTCTGCTCGTCATGAACGTCCACATCATGGTCGACCACGACAATGAACTTGGTAAAGCTCATCTGCCCCGCGCCCCAGATCGCGTGCATCACGCGGCGGGCCTGCTGGGGGTACTCCTTTTTGATCTTGATGAACGCGCAGTTGTGAAACACGCCACTGATCGGGAGGGAATAATCGACGACATCGGGCACCAGCATCTTCAGTAATGGCAAGAAGATGCGCTCGGTCGCCTTGCCGAGGTAGTAGTCTTCCATGGGCGGTTTCCCGACAACGGTGGCCGGAAAGACCGGGTTTTTGCGGTGGGTGATGGCGGTGACGTGGAACGCCGGGTACCAGTCCGCCATGGAGTAAAAACCGGTGTGATCGCCGAACGGGCCTTCGTAGAGTTTCTGGGCCGGGTCGACGTAGCCTTCGATCACAATTTCTGCATTGGCAGGGACTTGGAGATCGATGGTCTTGCACTGGACGAGTTCGATCCCGCTGCCGTTGAGGAAGCCGGCGAAGAGGAGTTCTTCCACGCCGGGCGGCAGGGGGGCAGTGGCGGCGTAGGGCAGGACGCTTTCGCCGCCTAAGACGATGGCCAGCGGCATTTTCTGGCCTTTTTCGGCGTAGGCGCGGAAGTGGCGGGCGCCGTCGTGGTGCATGTGCCAGTGCATCGCAGCCAGTTGCGGGCCATGGACTTGCACGCGATACATGCCGACGTTTCTCACGCCGGTTTCCGGGTGCTTCGTGTAAATCCCGGCCAGCGTGATGTAACGCCCCGTGCCGGTGAACCGGCCGGAATCGGCGACTTCTGCCGCGGCCCGGCTATCTAAAACTTGGCCGCTCCTGATGTTACCGTCGAGCGGCCAGCACTGCGGGATGGGCAGTTTCGTCAGGTCCGCCTGCGCCTTCGAGGACGACCTGCTGGCAGATGCCCGAGCGTACGCTCTTGGGCGGGAAGCCGGCGATTTTCAGTAAGTCCATGCCTTTCTTCATCTTATCGAGAATGCCGGTCGGCACTTCGGGTTTGATGAGGGCTTGAACGCGGTCGGCGAGGGCGTCGAGGGAGTCGCAGCCGAGCGCTTCGCAGACGCGCCAGTAGCTGCCGAAGGTGTTGATGGCCAAGGGGATAGAATGGCCGGCGACGTTCTCGAACAGCAGCGCCTTCCCGCCGAGGGCTGCCGCCGGGTGGCGGTCGCGTTCGTTATGGCCGTGCGGGGCGGTTTTTTTGCCCATAACGTCTGAAATGGCCGCGATTTCCAGGTTGGGGTCGGCGGGCACTTTGACGTGCGCGCAGCTCGCCATTTTTGCCGAGGTGGTCGAGAAAATCCTGCAGGGTCGGGAAGGGCATGGCAGCTCACCGGGGCAAAATGTCGGGCCAGTCAGGAGTTAGAAGATGAACCCGATCCGGCGGCGGCGTCAAGGCTGCGGGCGGGGGCGCGGGATTTGAAAACTTGGAGAATCCGGGGCGCTTCGGCGTTGATTCGCGCGGCCTTGGCGGTACAACAAACTGTCGCACCGCTGAAGTGAAGGAACTTTGTGCCCCCACGTGCGTCCAATTCAAAGTCGCCGGCCAACGGCTCGAGGCAGCCGCCCGTCGACGCCGGCCGTGAGGCCGACCTGTTCCGCCGGGCCCGTGACGGCGATCGTGGCGCGTTCGGCCAGCTCGCAACTCGCACGCAGGACCGACTTTACACGGCCGTCGTCCGAATGGTCGGCGACCGCGAAGAGGCCCGGGAACTCACGCAGGACGCCTTCGTCAAAGCCTTGGGCGCCTTGAGCAGTTTCCGGGGCGAAAGTGGGTGGTACACGTGGGTGTTCCGGATCGGCATGAATCTGGCGATCACGCACCTGCGGAAGGTCAAACGCCGGCGGACGTTCAGCCTCGACGCGCCGCGGCCCGGAAGTTCCGACCAGGCCAGTGGTTTGGCCGAACGCTTGGCGTCGCCGGACGCCCCGCCCGACCAGGTCGCCCAACGGCACGAGACGAGGCAGCAGGTCGTCCGCTGCCTCGGCGAACTGACCGAAGACCAACGCGCCCTGATCGTCCTCCGCGACATCGAAGGCATGGACTACCAGCAAATGGCCGAAGTCCTTGAGGTGCCGTTAGGTACGTTGAAAAGCAAACTGTTCAGGGCAAGGCTGGCGTTGAGGGAGAAGCTGTTGGAAGCCATCAAGAAGTAGCTAGGAGTTAGAAGTTAGGAGCTAGGAGAAATGCGGCAGACCATGCCGACAACCTCTTTCGAGCAAGTCGGCGTTTGGCAAAAAGCACACGCGTGGGTGCTCGCCGTTTATCGAATCTCCGAATCCTTTCCCAAGCATGAAATCTACGGCCTGACGAGCCAACTCCGGCGGGCCGCGGTGTCTGTGCCGGCTAATTTCGCAGAAGGTTACGGCAAACGCGGGCGAGCCGACAAAGCGAGATTTTACAACATCGCCCAAGGCAGTCTCGCGGAAGCATCATACTACTTAATCCTGGCCAGGGACTTGGGTTATGGAAATACTGAGCCTGTGCTGGCCGCCGCAGATGAGGTGAGCCGAATGTTGCGTGCGTATTGCAGTCGCCTGCTTTCTCCTAGCTCCTAACTTCTAACTCCTAGCTACTCCTATGTCCCACGAAATGGAAGAAATGGAAGCCCGCCTCGCCGGCTACATCGACGGCACGTTGCCGCCGGCGCAGTGCGCGGAGATCGAGGCTTACCTGAAGTCCAATCCCACGCACGCCAAGCTCATCACCGAGCTGCAGTCGATCCGCTCCGCCGTGGCGTCATTGCCCAGGGAAAACGCGCCGGCCGAGGTGCTCGATACGCTGCAGGCGAACCTGGAGCGGCATTCGCTGCTGGAAAACGTGGAAGAATCCGTCACCCCGATGCGGATCAGCCATTGGCCGCAGTTCGGCGCCGTGGCCGCCGTGCTATTGCTGACGACGGGGCTGGGCGTGCTGATCTACACCGTCATGCCCAGCGGCCGGCCGTCGCAGAATGACCTGGCGCTGCTGACCAGTTCCGCCGCCAGCCAGCCCGAGGGCGGCGACACCGTGCCGAGCGAGGGCGTCGCCCTAAATAACGATTTGGCCAAGCCTTCCGCGCCCGGGGCGGTCCCGCCCGTCGCCGCCAATGCGCCGACGATCGCGAACAACAACGCCCGGCAACAGCAGTTCTATAACAACGCGAATAACTCCAACAACGCCCGCGACGAATCGCAGAACCAGCAGCAGTTCGGCATGGCGCAGCAGACGCCGACACAACAGCCGCAAACGCCGGTCCTCGGCGGCGATAATGCCTCGCGCGACCGTCAGTTCAGCGCGATGGCCAAGCGTGAAAACGTCATCGCGGCGGAAAAATCTCTCAGTGCCGAGGCCGTCCCCGCGACCCAGCCGACTGCCGTGAACGTCTTGCTCGTCCGCACCGAAGACCCGGCCCTGACGTCCAACCTGCTCATCGGCGGGCTGGTGCAGGAGAATGTGCGGTTTGTCCGACTGTCGACGGCGACAACGCAGCCGGGCGAAGAACTCAATCAGGCCGAGATCGAAGAGATCGTGACAAAGCTCCAAACCAGCGGCGACCTGCCGCCCGGCACGGCACGCAATCTCTTGCTTCCCGCGCGGCCGCTGTATGTTCCGAACGTGCCTGGGTTAACGATCGGAAAACTGACAGCCACGCTTTCTGTTCCGGGCGTTGGGTTTCGATCGTCAAAGGTCGTTTCGTACACCCGTGCACAGCCGCTCGTCTTGGGGCAAGCCGGCGGCGAATCGCCGACCACACAAAAGCTGTTGGAACAGCCCGGCTTCCGATTTGATGACACGATGACCGCGGATTTCGCAATTCTCGCGGATGTCGGCACTGCACCTGCAACAAAACCTGCAGCGTCTTCGCAGCCGTCCGAACTCGCAAAAACGAATTACATGTCAGCAGCGGATTGGTACGTTCTGATCGTCCACGACACCAAGCCTGCCGCCACGCAACCCGTGGCCGTGCCGACGACTGCGCCCGCCGTCACGCAGCCGGCGGGGATGGGCGAAATGCCGTGAGTGGCGGGCTTAATCGACGCCACGGCGGAAGCCGTGGATCATTTCGTGAAGACTGCAGAATCCACGGCTTCCGCCGTGGCGTTGGCTGCCCTCGTTTTTCTGACGGTATCGTTACTCCACGCGTATTCGCAGTGGGAACGCCTACGGTTTCGCGCTAGAATTCCCCGCTCGCGAGTTGTCGCGTCGGGAGATTCGTCTATGACCGTGCCGGTGATCATCGAGAACGAAGCGTGGCGGCTGGAAGTCTGGCCGCAGTTCGGGGGCAAGGTCAGCTCGATGATCGACAAGGCCGACGGGCACGAGCTGCTGTTTTCCTTCCCGCTCGAACTCCCCACCCGCTGCCAGTACGGCACCAAGTACGCCAACGGCTGGTTCGCCGGGTGGGACGAATGCTTCCCCGCAGTCGACGCCGGGCCGTACCCGCAGCACCCGTATGAAGGCATCCAGGTGCCCGACCACGGCGAGCTCTGGGCGCTCCCGACGACGGCCGTACCCACCCGCGGCGGCATCACCACCGTCTGGCACGGTTTGCGGTTCGGGTACCGCCTGACCCGAAAACTCTACCTCGACGGCAACAGCGTCGTGGCGGAGTACACGCTGATCAACCTGGCCCCGCTGGAGTTCCGGTTCGTCTGGGCGATGCACGCGCTGCTGTCGCTGGCGTCGCCGGTGACCGTCGATCTGGGCGACATGGTCCACCTGCGGGACGAAGCCAAAACGCACGAAACCCTTTGGCCGGCGTTAGATGTGGCGACGAATTTCACCCGCAGCGACGAACTTCCCGCCGGCCAGGCGTGGAAACGGTTCGGGGGCGACCCGATCGCGGCGGCGGCGAAAATCGGCTACCCGCTGCGCGGCCGGGGCCTGGAAATCGCCTACTCCGCCGATTCTTCCGATGTCGCCGCCTATTGGGGGGTCTGGGTGAACAGTGGCGGCTGGGAAGGGCACAAGCACCTGGCGCTCGAGCCGACCACCGGTCGAAGTGACGCCTTGGCCCCGAGCATCGCCGACGGCTCCGCCGGCCGCGTCGGCCCCGGCGGCCGGGCGGAATGGGCGGTCCGGCTGACGACCGCCGCGAGCGAATAAAGAAAATCCCTAATTCCGTTTTCTTTTGCGCGGCGGTTAGAAGCCTGTCCCGTCAACGTCTTATGTACAGAAAGATACACACGCAGGTGTCACGATCCCCTGCCCCCAGCCCCGGAGCGGCCTTCCCCCCGCCCGGGGCACTTTCTTGCGCCGAATGGACGCAATCACCCGTCGAAAGATGAAGTCGGTACCGCCACGCTGCAGCGCAGCTGCTGATTACTGGAATAGAAAAACGCGATCAGCAGCTGCGCTGCAGCGTGGCGGTTGTTCGAAATGGTTAGTTCGACCGCAGCAGTCGCACCGCGGTCGCCAGGGAGAGGGCGAACAAGATCACGCCGATCAGTGCGTAAAGCGGCGACGTGAAGCCCGCCTTGATCTGCATGCCCGCCGCCGCGCCGTTCAATGCGATCCCCAGGCCGGAGGTGACGATGACGGCCAGCAGGGTGCCCTTGGCGATTTTCGGGCGGATCGCCGTCAGGCCGTAGAGCAGGGCATGGTCGAGCATCAGCAGGCCGGAGCCGAATGTGCCGATGTCGCGCCACATCGCGCCGCCTTGGAGTTCGTGGTACGCCACGGGGCGGCCGTCGTTCCAGGTCGTGCCGTACGGGTTGGCTTCGTTGCCGAAGAACCAGATCATCATCGGCAGGCTGAGGTAGAGGAAGACGATCCCGAGGAGCCCGGCAAACAGGGCGTACCCGCCGGTCATTTCGGCCGCGGCTGACGGACCGTTTTCGTCGGCGGGTTCACTCATCGTGGGCTCATGACTTGAACCGGAATGTCGCTCGGGAGCAACTGTTCGAGCTTGCGCTGCACGCTGCCTTTGATGATCGTGTGCAGCGTGCCGCGGCGACTGCTGCCGATCGCCAGGCGGGTGACGCCGTTCATGGCGGCGAGTTCGGCGAGGATTTCGGCGCTGTTCGTCCCGGTGTCATACGCCGGGATGATCGGCACGCCATGACGGTGGCCGGCGTCGAGGAAGTCGACGAACAAATCCTGGGCGGCCGGGTCGGTGTCGAGCGTCATCGAGGCGGCGCCTTCGACTTTATAGTTCAGGCTCAGTTCGCGGACGAATGCGACGACGAGTGCTTCGCCGTGCGCTTTGGCTTCCTGGCAGGCCTGGTCGGCGAGCTGGCTGCCGCCGGCGGTGGCGAGCATGAAGCGGGGCTTGGCGAGGGCTTCGGGCGTGAGCTGTTCGACGATCGCCTGGCGGAGCAGGCTCATCTTCGGGCGGCGGGCGGCGAGCCAGTGCGTCATGTACCGCAGCGCGAAACCGCTCGCCAGCACGATGCCGACGAAGATCAAAGCCGCCCGTTTGTCGTAAGCGATAGTGATCCAGATCAGCCCGAGGAAAATGCCGATCGCCAGCATCGGGCCCTTGCGATAAATCCTGCGTAGCCGTGGGTGGAACGCACACAGCACGCAGTTGATCGCGACCGCACCAACAATGCCGATGGCGTAAAGGTGGGAGAGGCCTTCCACGTCGCTGACGACCAGCAGCACGGCCGCGGGAATGAGCGTCGCGCCGATCGCCGCCAGCCACGGGGCACCCATCGAATTGAGCTTCTGCAGCACCTGCGGCAGCTCTTTGTCGCGGCTCATGATGTAGAGCAGGCCCATGAGCGCCGCCGATGGCGGTGTTAGCGGCCGACAGCAGCAGCAGGCCGCCGAGGATACGCACCGGCCACTCGCCCCAGACGCCGGTGTACGTGTACGCCATGTGCGCCAGCATGTCGGCCGAGTGTTCTTTGCGGTCGAGCGGGTAGATCGACAGCATGACCAGTGCCAGCAGAATATTGAACAGCGCCACTTCCGCCGCCACGATCCAGATCGCGCGGCTGCTGGTCTTATAGACCGGCTTTTTCATGACGCCGGTGAGGCTGGCGATGGCTTCGACACCGGAGAGCGCCAGCACGATGGCGGTGAATGCGTGCCAGAGGTCGCTGGGCTTGTGGTCCCAGAGGTTGCCGAATTTCAGCTCGCTCCATTTGATCTGTGGCAGAGCAAAGCAGGTGACGCCGAGCGTGATGATGATCATCGCGACGGCCACGAGGATCGCCAGGCCCGCCGAGTGCTTGGGCCCGAGCAGATTGATGGCGCCGATGGCGAGGATCGACACGATCGCCCAGAACGCCGCCGTTTTATAAATCGGCAGGTGCGGCTTGCCTTCGAGTTTCCCTTCGATCTGGGTTTCGGCCTCGCTGGGCTCGGTGTGCTCTTCGCTGGGGCGGACGATCTGGTCGCCGGCGTCAGTGATTTTTCGCGTGGCGTCGTCGTGCTGGGCGGTGTTTTCCAGCCCGAAATAGTGGAACGCGTCGAGCGCTGACAGCGACGCCGTGACGGTGTAATCGGCGAACAACAGCAACGCGGCGAGCACGCCCAGCAGCGGGTGGCGGGCGCGGGCGGCGGAGTAAACGCCGCCGCCTTCCGGATACAGCCGGCAGATCTGCGTGTACGCCCAGCCGACCGCGAGAATCAGCAAACTCATCGCGCAGACGAGGGCGAAGCTGGTGCGGCCGGCGACGAGGAACGCCAGGCCGAGCACGTAAAGTCGGCTCGTCCCCCAGTCGCCGAAGAGCAGACCGGCCGAGCCGATCCAGCCCAGGTTGCGGGGGCGTTCGGCGCTCAGAAGGTTCAACGCGTCGGGGCGCGGGGCGTGTCCGGTGTCGGCTGTGTGAGTACTCATACAGAGGCGAAAGGCGATCGGAAGGGCGGTAGCGTCGGCCAATTATCGGCCGGTGTCAATTCGGCGACGGGGTTGGCGTGGCGAATGTCGTCTTCGGTCGGCAAGCCCCTTCCCGGTTCGACGGGCGATTGGTCGGGAACAGTATGCCGCATTCGAATAAAAAAATCTCGTAATCAAAAATATGGAAATGTCCTACTTTGCCGCCGCGGTCAGAGGCGTGAAACCGCGGTACCCGGCGCGGCGTGGGGTCAGGCGGTGCCTCCTGGCGAAGGTGTTTCCCGCCCCGTGAGCCCGAACCGTGTTTTTGCTACACTGGCGGGTCTGTCCATGGCCGAAGGTTCGACGATAGTGCAGCTCGCGGGTGTCGCCGCCGCCGCTTTGGCTGTGGCGGCGGGAACGGCGTTGTCCGCCGCGGGGCGGGCGCGGGCGGCGGTCGGTTTCGGGGCGGCCGGCCTGTTGATCGCCGCCGCCGTGCAGTGCTGGCACTCGTCGGTCCGCGGCGACTGGCTGCCGCTGCAGGACAATTTCGACGCCCTGCTCTGGCTGGCGATCCTCGTCGGCGGCGTCGCCCTTTATTTGCGGGCCCGTGAAACCGTGCCGAGGCTCGACCTCGTCAGCGGGCCGATCGTCGTGCTCTTGCTGGCGGCGGCGGGGGCGTTCGGCGTCGGGCGGCCGCGCGAATACACGCACAGCCTTTGGACCTGGACGCACCTGCTCAGCAGCTTCGCCTGCCCGGTGGCGTTCGCGGTCGCAGCGGGTTGCGGCGTGCTGTACCTCGTCCTCCGCAAAAAGCTCCGCCAAAAACCCCACGGCCCGCCCGAAGCCGGGTTCGGCAGCCTGGAACGGCTTGAACGGCTGAACTACACCGCCGTGCAGATCGGCTTCGCACTCCTGACGATCGGCCTGGTCAGCGGCTTCACCCGCGCCCTGAGTAAATCGACGACCGCGCTCGGCGAGCACTGGTACTGGTCGCCGAAGGTGCTCCTGAGTCTTGGCGCTTATCTGTTGTACGCGATCGTGCTGAACAGCCCGATCGCCCCGGCATTGCGTGGCAAACGGACGGCTATCCTCAGCATCGCGGGATTCGTGCTGTTATTAGGAACGCTCGTGGCGGTGCAAAAGTGAAGGAGGCGTTGATGCGTTGATCGGTTGATCAGTTAATCCGTGCCCCGCTGAAATTCGGAGCACCCTCGCGTACTTCAGCACGGCACGGATCAACCCATCAACGCATCAACCGAATCAACCTGTCGGCATGAACGATCTGCTGCTCATCGGCCTCAACCACACCACCGCGCCGCTGGACGTACGCGAGCGGTTGGCGCTCGCGCCGCAGCGGGCGTTCGACGCGGTGACCGCCTTCCAGCAGCAGTCGGCCGGCGGGGAAGTGGTGCTGCTGTCGACCTGCAATCGCGTCGAACTCTACGCCAGCGGCGGCCTGGCGGGGCGGCGGGCGGTGATTGATTTTCTCTCGAAATTCCACGGCATTCCGGCGTCGGCGTTCGAAACGCACCTCTACGAACGCCACGGCCGGGCGGCGGTCGAACACCTGTTCAGCGTCGCCAGCGGCCTGGATTCCATGGTGCTCGGCGAGAGCCAAATCCTCGGCCAGGTCCGCCAGGCGTACGAAGTCAGCCGCCAGGCCGGGGCGACCGGTTCGGTGCTCAATCCGCTCTTCCAGCGGGCGGCGACGGTCGGGAAAGAAGTGCTGACCGATACGGGTTTGGGCGACGGCCGCGTCAGTGTCGCCAGTGTCGCCGTCGATTACGCCAAGCGAATCTTCGACACCTTCGAAGACAAAACCGTCCTCTGCCTGGGCACGGGAAAGATGACGCGGCTGGTGCTGCAGGGCTTCACAAACCTCAAGGCCGGCCGCGTGCTGATCGCCAGCCGCGACCAGGGCCGCGCGACGGAATTCGCCAGTAAGTTCGGTGGCGAAGGCGTGACCATGAGCGGCCTGAACGACCACCTCGTGGCCGCCGACATCGTCATCGGCAGCACGGGCGCGGCCCACCCGGTCGTGACGCGTGACCAGTTCGCAAAGTTGCTCAAAAAGCGCCGTTACCGCCCGGCGTTTTTCCTCGACATCGCCGTGCCACGCGATTTTGAAACGGCGCTCGGCGACCTGGAAGGCGTCTACCGCTACGACCTCGACGACCTGCAGGCCGTCGTCAGTCAGACGCTGGCGGGGCGTGATTCGCAGGTGGCGGCGGCGAAGGCGGTGGTCGCCCGGCACGTCGACGCCTACGCCGCCTGGCACCGCCAGCGCGAAATCGGGCCGCTCATCGACTCGCTGTACAAGCAGAGCGGCGATATCGCCCGTGCCGAACTCGAGCGGACGCTCGGCAAGCTCGACCTCGACGACGCCGGCCGCCAGCAGGTCGAACAACTTGTTCATCGCGTCGTGCAAAAAATGCTGCACGGCCCGGTCAGCCGTCTGAAACACGGCCACGACCCGCGGGGCGGCGAGCAGGCGTACATTCACGCCGTCGAACAACTCTTCGGCCTGAAACAGCCGCCGACGGAAAACCAAGATGACTGACACGCCGGCCTCGCGAGCGTTCCCCCGCACCACCGCCTTGGCCGCGGGCTTTGGTTTTTTCGTCCTGATTCTTCTCTTCGCGTTCGGCGCGTTCAGCGGTAACTCCGTGGCGGGCCTGGGCGCGACCAACGGGCCGGCGGTGCTCATCAGCTGGCTGATCGATACCGCGATCGACCTGGCATTCGTGACGCTCTGGCTCGTCGCCGGCTACGGCTACGGGTGGCGGGCGGTCTGCATGCTGCCGATTCCGCAGGAAAACCGCGAGCCTTGCGGCGAACCGATGCTCTTCAACACCTCCGCCACGGCGTTCGGGCTGGGCGTGATGGGCCTGCTGACGTTAGGCCTCGGCTGGGCGGGATTGCTCGGGCATAAGTCGGCGATCGCGGTGCTGGCGGTCGGCATCGCGCTCTTGCCGTGGTGGCGCTTCCGGGCCGTCGGGCCGTGGACGAAAGAGCCGGCGGGAAAGCGATTCTGGATCGGTGTCGGCACGGTGGCGCTCCTGGCGGGCATTATGATCCCGCTGGCCTCTTTGCCGCCGATGTTGTTGTGGCGGCCGCTCGACCCGCACCCGTTCGACGTGATGAGCTACCACCTGCAAGTGCCACGCGAGTGGTACGAACTCGGCCGCATCGCGCCGCTGGGGCATAACGCGTTTTCCTATTTCCCGATGGGCCAGGAAATGCACGCACTGTTGGCGATGCACGTCTACAAAAGCCCGTGGGCGGCGATGTTCGTGACGCAGTACCAGTCGGTCGCCTTCACGCTGATGACGGTGCTGGCGGTCGTCGGGATCATGCGGCAGCTCGGGGCGGCCGCATGGGCCTGGCCGGCGGGGCAGCTCGTGGCGTTCGTGCCGTGGACGATGATGCTCGGCACGGTCGGCTACGTCGAATCAGGCGTCACCCTCTACAGCACGCTGACCGTCGGGTGGCTGATGACCGTCCGCCGCGGCCGATCACTGGTGCTGGCGGGAATCTTCGCGGGCCTGGCGGGCGGGATGAAATACACGGCCCTGGCGATGACGGCTGCGCCGGCGTTCGCGCTCTGGCCGGTCTTCGCGGGGCGGAACTTCAAACGCTGGGTCGTGCCGTGGCTGGTCGGCATTGCGGTCTGCCTGGTGACCGTGTCGCCGTGGATGATTCGGAACATCATTTGGACGGGCAACCCGATTTTCCCCGTCGGCACGAGCGTGTTCGGACGCGGGCCGTTCACGCCGGAACTGGCCGAGCGGTTTCAGGTCGCCCACCAGCCGCCGCCCGCCGAGCAGCCGGTCGCCAGGCGTCTGGAAGCGGCGTGGAGCCGCGTGGCGACCGACCCGCAGTACGCCTACGGCCTTTTGCCGCTGGCGGTCGTCGGCATCGTTTTCGGCTGGCGGACGCCGACGGGGCGTTACGCCGCCGTCGTGCTGATCGCCGCCGGCGGGGTCTGGCTGTTTGGCACGCACGACATGCCCCGGTTTCTCGCCCCGGCGATCCCGCTGGCGGTGCTGCTGATCCGATTCTGGCCGGCGAAGAAGTGGGCGAATATCGTGCTGGCGGCCGGTGTGGTGATTACGTCGCTGGTCGGCCTGCAGTTCACGATCCACGCCGCCGCCGAGAACATCGCCCGGGGCCGGCAGGTGGGGCTGTTCCGAATGGGCGATCTCACCCAACTGCTGCCCGAAGACGTGAAAAAAATTCAGGACACTGGCGGCAAGCTCGCACTGGTGGGCGAAACGCAGGCGTTTTTCTACCCGTTCGAGCCGGGCAAACTGCTTTACCGGAACGTCTTTAACGTCGACATGCAGCCGGACGACAAACTGGCGGACGGCTGGCTGGGCAAGTCCGTGACGCAGCTCCGCCGGGAAGGGTGGTGGGTGCTCGTCAACCCGGCGGAACTGGTGCGGCTGTCGTCGACCTACCGACACCTCCCGGCCGCTTCCACGCCGTTCGACGACCCGACCGCCGGCCCGATTTTGCTACCGCCGACGGTTCCTTGAAGAAGCGCCTTGCAATTGGGGCCTGATCTCCTTACTGTGTGCGGCCCGATTTTCGTTGACCGAGGAATTGCTATGCCACGCGTTTGTCATTTTACGGGTAAGAAGACCCGCATCGGTAACCAGAAGACCCACCGCGGCAAGGCCAAGTACCTGGGCGGCGTCGGCACGAAGTGCACGGGCATCACCGCCCGGCCGTTCAAGGCCAACATCCAGACGGTCCGCGCTGTCATCGACGGCAAGATCGTCCGTGTGAAGGTCAGCGCCAAGGCGATCAAGATGGGCCTGATCAAGAAGCCCGTCCGCCGCACCTGGAAAGCCACGGCCGCGGCGTAAGCTCGGTCGCTGCTTCTTTCGTCACCCCGAATTCCAGCAGCCTGCCGAGTCAGCTCGGTGGGCTGCTTTTCGTTTGATCTGGCTGGCAGCTGGCGGCGAGCAGCTGGCTGCTGAAGCCGAAACGAATTTTTGCCGCTAGCCGCCCGCCGCTAGCCGCCAGCTAGGATTTCCCATGCAACTCGCCGAACGAATGAACCTCGTCTCTGAGTCGATCACCCTCAAGGTCAGCGCCCAGGCCAACGCCCTGAAAAAAGCCGGCGTGGACGTGGTCGGCTTCGGCGCCGGCGAGCCGGATTTCGACACGCCCGCCTTCATCAAGGATGCCGCCAAGGCCGCCCTCGACAAGGGGCAGACCAAGTACACGCCGACACCGTGCATTCCCGAGCTGAAGCAGGCGATCGCCCAGAAGTTCAACACCGAAAACGGCCTGCCATACAAGCCGGAGCACATTACCGTCGGCGCCGGCGGGAAGTTCTGCCTGTACCTGGCGTTCATGGCGCTGCTCGACGCCGGCGACGAAGTCATCATCCCGGCCCCGTTCTGGGTCAGCTACCCGGAGCAAGTGAAACTCGCCGGCGGTGTGCCGGTGATCGTGACCGGCGATGAATCCAAGGGCTTCAAGCTCACGCCGAAGCAGCTCGACGAGGCCATCACGCCCAAGACCAAGGTCGTGATGATCAACAGCCCGAGCAACCCCAGCGGCATCGCGTACACGCCGGAAGAGCTCAAGGCGCTGGCCGACGTGATCGTGAAGTACCCGAACGTCGTCGTCTTCTCCGACGAGATTTACGAAAAGCTCGTCTACGACGGCCTGAAGTTCGTCAGCTTCGCCACGCTCGCCCCGGAACTGTTCGACCGCACGCTGACCTTCAACTGCCACAGCAAGAGCTTCGCCATGACCGGCTGGCGCTTGGGTTACGTCGGCGGGCCGAAGGACGTGATTGACGCGATGAACAAGCTGCAGGGCCAGATGACCAGCCACGTCACCAGCTTCACGCAGGTGCCCGCCGCCGTCGCGCTGACTGACCCACGCGGCGCCGAAGCTATTGAAGCCATGCGGCAGCAGTTTGAGAAGCGTGGCGAGCACATGTGGAAGCGTTTAAGTGCTTTGCCCAACGTCATCTGCGTTCGGCCGCAGGGGGCATTTTATTGCTTCCCGAACGTCAGTGCGTATTTCGGGAAGAGCATCGACGGCAAGACGATTTCCGACGCCGTCAGCTTCGCCGCCGCCTTGCTGGAATCCGACCACGTCGCCGTAGTGCCCGGCAATGACAGCGGTTACGCCTCGCACGTCCGACTGAGCTTTGCCACCAGCATGGAACAGATCGACAAAGGCATCGACCGGATTGCGAACTTCCTGGCGAAGCTTCGCTGAAAAATCAGGCATTCTCCGGTGGCGAAATGCCTGTTCGATGAACATCATTTAACGCCTTGTCCGGCAGAAAGTCGGTAGGCTATTCTTGGTCGGCCCGATGCGTTCCTCGGGTTCTGTAAGCTCATTCCGGCTTCGTACCAAGGATGCCAATGGTCCCAGTCCACCCCAGCACCCGACCGATCCAGACCGTCTCCCTCCTGGGCAGCTATGTCCCGCGGCAGTGCGGCATCGCTACGTTTACCAAGGACTTACGAGACGCGCTCGCTGGACACATCGGTGACGGGGCGGGCGTGGTCGCCATGGACGACGGCATTGAAAAATACGCCTACCCGAACGAGGTGGCGTATCAGATCAACCAGCAGCGCGTCGGCGACTATGCCGTGGCGGCTGAGACGCTGAATGAACAACAAATAGACGCCGTCGTCATTCAGCACGAGTACGGCATCTTCGGCGGGCGGGACGGCAGCCATGTCCTCAATTTTGCCCGAAGATTACGCATGCCGCTCGTCGCCACCTTGCACACGGTGCTGACCGAGCCGTCGCCGACGCAGAAATCGACGCTCAAGGAACTCACCCGGCTGTGCGACCGCGTTGTCGTCATGAGCCAGCGTGCCCAGGACATCCTGGAAGGCCCCGTCTGGCAGGTGCCGAAAGGGAAGGTCGCGTACATCCCGCACGGCATCCCGGACGTGCCTTTTGTTGACCCGCACTACTACAGCAATGAGTTCAACACCGTCGGCCGGCGTGTGCTGCTGACGTTCGGCCTGCTCGGGCCGGGGAAGGGCATTGAAACCGCGTTGCGTGCGCTGCCGGCCGTCATCGCCAAGCACCCGGACGTGCTCTACATCATCCTCGGCGCGACGCACCCGCACGTGCTGCGCCACGAGGGCAATCGCTATCGTGAAAGCTTGGAAAAGCTCATCGCCGAACTCGGCCTGCAAAACCATGTCCGGTTCGACAACAAGTACGTCAGCACGCCTGAACTGATGAAGTACCTCGGCGTGACCGACGTCTACGTCATCCCGTACCCGAACCCCGCGCAGATCACCTCCGGCACGCTCGCGTACGCGGTGGGGGCCGGCAAGGCGGTCGTCAGTACGCCGTTCTGGCACGCGGAAGAACTGCTCTCCGACGGCCGGGGGTTGCTCTTCCCGTTCAATGACCCGAACGCGCTGGCGAACCAGATCAATGAATTGCTGGACAAGCCCGATGTCCGCCACAACGTCCGCCGTCACGCGTACGACTACGCCCGGCCGATGGTCTGGAAGGATGTCGCCGGGCAGTACCTCGACATCATCCGCGACGCCGTCGCCGAGCGCCGTAATGGGCGATCGGTGGTCGCCCTGTTGCGTGGCGATCAGCCGGAAACCACGAACATCAAGCTCGATTTCAGTCACGTCGCCCGGCTGAGCGACGACACCGGCATTCTGCAGCACGCCATCCACGCCACGCCCGACCGTCGTCACGGCTACTGCACCGACGACAACGCCCGCGCGCTCATCGCCGCCCTCATGCAGGCGCACCGCACCGGCGATGAGCAGGCCCTGGCGTTGTCGGACCGGTACATGTCGTTTTTGCATTACGCGTTGAACGAAAACACCGGCCGCTTCCGTAACTTCATGCATTACGACCGGCGCTGGCTGGAGAACGTCGGAAGTGAAGACAGCCACGGCCGCGCGGTCTGGGCGCTCGGCTTTGCGGTTCGTTCGGCGCTCACGGGCACAACGCGTGCGCTCGCCTGTCGGCTGCTGCGGATCGCGATGCCTGCGACGCTGCATTTCACCAGCCCGCGCACCTGGGCGTTCACGATCATCGGCCTGAGCCATCACCTGCACTATTACGCCGGTGATACCGCCGCCGCCCGGCAGTTGTCGCAACTGGCGGACAAGCTCTTCGCCCTGTTCCAGAAAAACGCCGGCGCCGACTGGCCGTGGCTGGAAGATGTCGTCACCTACGACAACGCCAAGCTCTGCCACGCACTGCTGCTCGCCGGCGAACAGCTCGATCGGCCAGAGATGGTGCAGCAGGCACTGGCGAGTTTGGAATGGCTGCTGAAACTGCAGGTCGATGCCGAGGGCACGGTCAGCCTGATCGGCAACGACGGATGGCTGCACCGCGACGGCCGCCGGGCACGGTTCGATCAGCAGCCCGTCGAAGCCATGGCGCTCGTCGAAGCCTGTGTCGAAGCCGCCCGCGTTACCGGCGAATCGTCCTGGATCGACCAGGCCCGCACCGTGCTCGGCTGGTTTACCGGCGCGAACGAACTAGGCGTGAACCTCGTCGACCCCGATACCGCCGGCTGTTGCGACGGCCTGCACACCGCGGGCGTGAATTACAACCAGGGCGCCGAAAGCACGCTGGCTTGGGTCATCGCCGGCCTCACGTTCGCCAACGCCACCAAAGACGACGCGTCCCTCCTCACGGCCGAGCGTCTCAAAGGCGACATCGCCGCGACGAGCCTCAACGTCGCGGCGGACGTGCGCGGGTTGCTGTAACCCCGACAGGCGAATCCTCGAAGCCCATCGTGTTATGCGTGATAACGAATGATCGCCGAATGAATTTTTGAGTAGCCAATGCGAAACTTTGTCGCCTAGGTTTGGTTGTATTTAGTTGTGTTCCGATTCGGTTCGGGCCACACTACCGCCGACCACACGCTCGAAGGAATGAGCCCAGTGCGACGACTTCCGATTCAACTCACCAGTGATGACCGACGTGTAATTGCCCGCCCGTTCATGATGGGCGCGAGTCGCGTTCGAAGCCTGTTCGAACGACTCAGCGGCATACCCGAAGAACAGATCGAAGGCCTGCTCCGCGGCGTCGAGGGCGCGTACGCCGACCGCCACCCGCGGCTGGCGTTCACGTTCCACGAGAACTACGAGAGCGGCGCCGCCATGATCGGCTGGGAACGCGCCTGGAGCACCGGGCGGCGACTTCTGGCGGGCGCGTATCTGACGATGGAATACGCCGTCGACTCGGCGGCGCTGTTCAATCCGTCGATCGTCATGCACCCGGACCAGAGCGGCGTTTCACACGGCGACACGCGGTTCGTCATGAGCCTGCGCGCCACCGGCGAAGGGCACGTCAGCAGCATCGTCTTCCGCACCGGTTTGCTGACGCACGACGATAATGTGGTGATCGACCCGCTGCCGCCGAGGCTGCACCGGTCGCGGATCGCGCCGGACCGGATTTATCACAAGGACATTTTTCGCCGCAAGGCCACAGAAATGGCCATCGCCAAGAACGGCCTGCTTGACGAGGTGATGAACCAGCTCGGCGACCGTTTCACGCTGATCGAACTGCACCGCGTGGTCGACCGTGTCCGCACCCACAACGCCCAGGACGGCCGCGTCGCCGACACGCTCAAAACATTGCTCTGGATCGGGCAGAGCAATTTTCACATCGATCTGGCGGCCGACGCGAGTCTCAGCGAATTCGTCATCTTCCCGATGAGCGAAGAGCAGTCGAACGGCCTGGAAGATTTGCGCCTCACCCGCTTCGTCGACGACGACGGCAGCATCATCTATCACGGCACGTACACGGCGTACAACGGCGTCCGAACCATGCCGATGCTGCTGCACACGCGCGACTTTCACCGCATCGAATTCGCCAGCCTCAACGGTGCGGCCGCCGCGAACAAGGGGATGGCGATCTTCCCGCGGAAGATCAACGGCAAGTACGTCATGTGCAGCCGCATCGACGGGGAGAACTTGTTCATCTCGTTCAGTGATTCGGTGCACTTCTGGGAAACGGCGGAGATGCTGATTTCGCCGCGACACCCGTGGGAACTGATGCAGATCGGCAACTGCGGCGCGCCGATCGAAACCCCGCAAGGCTGGATCCTGCTGACCCACGGCGTCGGGCCGATGCGGACTTACGCCATCGGCGCCATGCTGCTCGACCTCAACGACCCGCGCAAAGTCATCGGCCATCTCAAAGAGCCGATCATCACGCCCGATGGCGCTGACCGCGAAGGGTACGTCCCGAATGTCGTATACACCTGCGGCGCAATGGAAGTGGCCGGCGATTTGTTCATCCCGTTCGCCATGGCCGACAAGAGCACGAGCTTTGTCGTCATCCCGACGCAGGAACTGGTGAACAAGCTGCTGGCGTCGGTGAAGTGATCAGGCTTATGCATTTGTAGGGGCGACGCCTGCGTCGCCCGGCAGCCGCGCTAACGTTCGCGGGCGACGCAGGCGTCGCCCCTACAAAAAGTAACCGGGCGAGACGTCTGATCGTCTCGCCCGGTTCTTTTTAATGTACGAAGGACGCGGGCCTTACGCGGCCCGTCGCATGGCGGCGTAGACCGGGCGGAAGACATCGGCCGCCGGAGTCCGTTGGGTGGCCGTCGTGGTGACCGGCTTCTTGTAGTCGAACAGGCTCTTGAGTCGCAGGAAGTGCTTCTCGAAGGCGTGGAAGCAGACCCAGGCGATGCACCAGCTCATCGCGATGCAGCCGACCGCGTGCACGATGATCGCCGCCGCGTAGTTGCCCAGCAGGTGATGCAGCGTGGTGTACGGCAGCAGGATGTCGTAGGTCTTGGCGAAGAACATGTGCGTCACGTACAGCCCGTAGCTATACCGGCCGAGGCTGGCGAGCACGGGGTTGCTGATGATTTTGCATGCGGTCGTCCCTTTCTTGATGCGGCCGCATTCGAGCACGATCCATGCACTGACGATCGCCAGCAGCGAGTAACCGACGAAAGTCGTGACGAAGTCGTCGCGGTCGAGGCGGCGGTGGTAGCCGGCGATGGCGGCCAGGCCGATCATCGAGAAGACGGCGGCGATCGCAATGCGCAGGGCGCCATTTCAGCATGCCGTCTTTTTCCGCCAGCAGCGCCGCCATCAGGCCGCCGAGCGCCATGGAGTCCATACGGGTCGGGGTGAGGACGTAGGGGACGACCGAGTCGAACCCGCCGAGGAAGAGCATCGCCCGCAGGATCGGCGCTGCCAGGATCAGCGTCAGGCAGACCTGCTTGAGTTTCGCACGGCTGCAGAAGTAGACCACGAACGGCCATGCGAGGTAGAAGTGCTCTTCGACCGCCAGGCTCCAGAAGTGGTTGACCGCGCCCCAGCGTTCGCCGACGACGGCGATCTTCACGTTGCTGCCGTACAGCCACAGCCAGCTCTGGCCGTTGATCATCGTCGGCAGGTCGCTGACGAGGCGGCCGAACGCGGCGTTAATCGCCGTGCCGACGTACGGCACCGTCAGCAACGCCGGCAGGCCCAGCAATACGACGGCCAGCACCGCGTAATAGATCGGGAAAATGCGCAGCGTGCGGCGGGCGTAGAAGTTCAGGAAGTAGTCCGGGGCGTTCTTCGTCCGCAGCAGAATGCTGGTGATCAGGAAGCCCGACAGCACGAAGAACAAGTCGACGCCGATCCACCCCGTGTGGGTGACGGTCAGCATTTTCTTGGTGAACCACGTCCCGCTGATGGCGGGCGTGAAGTGGTGGAACAGCACGAGCAGAATCGCGATGCCCCGCAGCCCGTCGATGGCGGGCATGTGAGCGAGCGCGGTGCCGGTGCGTTCCGGGGATACGGCTTTGGGGGTGTTTAACTGCATAACGGCTTCCTTGCCATCGGCCAACGGCCACTCCTGTGTGGCCTGCTCCTTCGGAGAGGGTCGGCTGCTTGCAGATATCGGACGTTCACGCTCCTTCGGTTGAAGTAAAAATGGGCAGGACTTGCCCTCGAATGCATTTTTTATCGGCACCCGTCTGCTATCACTTCGCAATCGTGAGGCTTACCGGGCCATTCCGGTCGGGCGGCAAGGCGCTGGTGAGGGTATACCCTTTTGCCGTATCGCTCCTCACGAACGGGCCCATGCCGAACGGGTCTTTCGATTTCTCAAGGGCACCCGGCCCGTCGGCGGTGATGGCGATGGCGGTGCGCAGCATCGCCGTCTTGGCTTGAATGCGGGCGTCGGTGTCATGAATTCGTTTGAGGCCGGGGACGAGCGTCTCGGCGAACGGGTTCCCCTTCAGCTTCGTCATCGCGTCGTCGATCGCCTTGTCGAAGTCTGCCGGCGATTTGTCCGAGGCCGCCTTGATCGCGTCGTACAACGGCGCGACGCCGTCCAGCAACGCCTTGGACTTCGCACGTTTGGCGGCAGGGAGCGTGGCGAATTGCTGGTCGTAAAGCTTCGGGGCGAGCTGGCGTTCGCCTTCAAAGACGTCCGCGAGCGTGGCCGGCTTGGGCAGGGCGTCGAACTTCGCCGGCAGTTTCTTGGCGACGTCCGGCGGCAACTTCGGCAGCAGGGCGGCGAGCTGGTCGACGCTCTCACTTTCGATCGCCATCATCGTCAGCCGCGTGATCAGCAGCGGCCGCTGGCCGAGGTGGCGACCGACGGCGAACCCGGCGAGCAGGTCATCAACCGCCTCGCCGGGGTGGGCTTGCGACATCTGGTAACGCGAAGACAACCATGTGACCTGCGCCGCCCAACGAAAGCCGCTGAGCGATCGGATGACCTTACTCAGATCGGCGTCGACCGGCTCCCATTCGGCGGCGGGCATCGTCGTCGCCTGCCGGAGCAGATCGAGCCCGGGCTTGCGGCGCTTGAGGTAGTCGGCCGCCTTTTCGTCCAGCGGAATCCCGTAGACGCTGTCGGGGGATTCGGCGATCAGGTCGTGGTCGTTCCCGGTTTCCATGAGGTTAATCGCCGCCCGGTCCAAGTCGGCCGGGTTCGTCGTCGGCACGGCGGCGAACGCGAAATAGGGAAACAACAAAGCCAGCACGGCAGCAGGTTTGAGGGGCTTCACACTCATCACTGTGCGAATTTCCAGCCGTTTTGCGACTAGAAACTGGCGGAAAAGTTTGAGCGTGAGGGCGATCTCCCGGCCGGACATCGCCCGCGGTACAACACTTCGGCGTCTCAAAGGTAAGGCGTAGACTGAGCGGCCGACGGGCACGCAGTCGAAGTGGGGGTTCCGCACCGGCCGACGGGCGGAGAAAGAACCGATGAAATACATTCTCCTCTCCGCCGTGCTCGCCCTCAATGCCGCCGCCATGGCGCAGACCACCAAGCCGATCGAGCTGTCGGCTTCCCAGATCCGCGGCGTGAGCTGGTCAGACCCTCGCGATAACTACAATCCCGCACAGATCGTGCCCGCCCACTTATCGCTAGCCGACACGCCGGAGTCGGCCGCCAAGGTGGCGCAGACCTACGCCACGCGCGTGCAAGGGATTGGCGTGAACGTCGTGCGGCTGGGGATCAATCCGCCGACGGTCAACGACACGAAGTGGTGGTCGACCTATTCGGCGGTGATTCGTACGCTGACCGGCAACGGTCTGGGCGTGATCCTGTGCGCGTGGGAGCAGTCGCCGACGGTGCACGGCAACGGCCGGGGCGGGCACAACGGCCGCTTCGGCGCGGGCACCGTCGACACCTACGCCGCCATGTGGAACGCCGTGCACGCCATCTTCAAAGACGACACCGGCGTCATCGGATACGAACTGCTCAACGAACCGTTCGGCTATCGAGGCAAGAAGGGCGATTACGTCAGCGACATGCGCACCCTGATCAAAGCCATCGGCGACGACCGCCGCGGCAAGAAAATCCTGGTGGCGGGCATCGGGTATTCCGACGACGTGCAGGTCATCAAGAACGATTTCCCCGAGCCCGACGTCTGGTTCGCCTACCACGTTTACCCGAACTGGTTCGGCGGTGAGGCCGGCGACGCGCTGTTCACCCGCGAACGCTACGCCGATGAAATCGCTCAGAAACTCAAGGGCGTGGAAAGCCGCACCGTCATCACGGAATTCGGCTGCTGGGGCGGGCCGGCGTACGACTATTCCAAGCCGTCGGTGGAACAGATCGATCTGAGCTCCAAACGCCACGTCGCCTACCTGCACGGCGTCGCCGACGCGTGCGAGAAGTTCAGCCTCGGCAGCATCTACTGGTTCGCCGACGCCCGCGAAACCCGCCGGCATCGCGCCTACGACCTGCTCGCCGAAGACGGCAAACTGCTGGACGAAGACCGCTACGCGCAAGTGAAACGGGCCTGGCGGATGAAATAAGTGTTCAATTGTTCCCGTCAGATCGGGCGGCCTTCATTCGGCATTCAGATACGCTGAACGAAATTAAGCCGCGAGGGAACCACATGAACACCGAACAGTCACAGCCGTCGCGTCGTACGTTTTTGGGTTGGGTTGCTGCCGCTGGCGTCGCGGCGGCGTGGACGCCGGGTGTCAGTCGGGCGGCGGAAGAGATCGACCCGCGGGTGGCGAAAATCGTCGCCGACAGCATCGGTATCGATACGCACAACCACGTCGACGTCCCGCTCACCGCCAACGCCGTCCCCGGCCCGGATATTGATCTGGCCGGTGAACTCAAGCGATCGGGCCTGTCCGCCATCTGCATGACGTTCGCCGTCGATTACCAGCGGCTGACCGAGCCCGGCCAGGCGTACGACCGTTTCCTGAACGGCCTGACGTCGATGGACGCGCAGCTCACGAAGAACAAGATGCAGCGGGCACTGAACTTCGCGGACCTCAAGGCCGCGCATGAAAAAGGGGAGCCGATCGTCGTGCAGTCTGTTGAAGGCGCACTTCCTTGAAGGGAAAATCGACCGCCTGGCCGTCGCCTATCAGCGTGGCCTGCGTCACCTCGGGCTGCTGCACGACAACGACGCCAATCCGCCCCTCGGCGACGTCTACACCAATCCGCCGCGCCTGGGTGGCCTGACCGAACTCGGGGCCGCGACGATCAAGGAATGTGAACGCCTCGGCATGCTGGTCGACCTCGCCCACGCCAGCGCCGACACGGTGAAGGCCGCCTTGAAAATCACCACCAAGCCCGTGCTGATCTCCCACACCGGCCTGGACACGCAACTCGGCAAGAACCCGCGCATGGCGCAGATGATGCGGGCACGGCTGATCAGCAAAGAGAACGCCAAAGTCGTGGCCGACGCGGGCGGCGTGATCGGCGTCTGGACGCACCTGGCCGACACGCCGGAGGAATTCGCTCAGAATGTTCGGGCGCTCGTCGATGTCATCGGCGTCGACCATGTCGCGATCGGCACGGATACGAAGCTCACGCCCCCTAACGGCGGTGGTGGAGGCGGCGGTGGGAATCGTGGCCCGAGCACGCGGCCCGGGAATGCCGGCGGTCCTGGCGGGCAAGGCGGCCCCGGCGGCGGACGCCGGCAGGGCGGCGGCGGGGGCGGGGGGAACCAGACGAATCAGTCGTGGGGCATCAAAAACGGCTTCTACTTCGCCGTCGTCGACGCCATGCTGAAGCAGGGATTCTCGGCCGAGGAGATCGGGAAAATCGGCGGCGGTAATTTCTGCCGACTCTTCGACGCCGCGACCACTAAGTAAAAAAGTCGGGGGCCACTGAAGTGGCCCCCGCCTTGATTTTGACTACAGGCTTGTCGTTACCGCAGTTTCGTGTCGCTGTTACCGATGCCGCGGAGGGCCAGGGTGAGTGCGTCGACGTTGCTGGCGAGGCGTTTGGCTTCGTTGACGTCGATGAGCTGTTTGTTGAACAGTTCGACGAGGTGCTGGTCGAAGCTCTGGCTGCCGCTTTCCTTGTTGCCGACCGTGCCTTTGAGCTTGTCGAATTCGCCGTCGAGGATGTACTTGCGCACGATCGGCGTGGCCTGCATGATTTCGATGACGGGCACGCGGCCCTTGCCGTCGCGACGCTTGGCCAGACGCTGACAGATGATGGCGTTGAGGTTCAGCGCCAGCTGCTGCTGCATCAGTTCTTTCTGATTGTTGTCGAACAGCGACACGATACGCTGCACGGCCATGCTGGCGTTGGTGGCGTGGATGGTCGTGAAAACCAGGTGGCCGGTGTCGGCGGCACGCAGGGCGGTGGTCAGCGAGAACGTGTCACGAATTTCGCCGATCAGCAGCGTGTCCGGATCCTGACGCATGGCGGCTTTGAGGGCGTACTCAAAGCTCTCGGTGTCCTGCCCGACTTCGACCTGGCTGACCAGCGACTTGGCGTTGTCGTGCTGGTATTCGATCGGGTCTTCGATGGTGATGATGCGTTCGCTGCGGGTCTGGTTGATTTTACCGATGATGGCCGCAAGCGAGGTGCTCTTGCCCGAACCGGTCGTGCCCGCCACCACCACGATGCCGCGATGGAAGTCGGCCAGACCTTCGACGACGGCGGGGAGGTTCAGGTCGGCGAAGTTGGGGATCTTGGTGACGATTCGGCGAAGCACGAACGCGTACTTGCCACGGCTGTGGAACATGTTGACGCGGAAACGCGCCTCGTTGTTCGCCATGGCGTAGGCGCAGTCGACGGCACCGCGGGTTTCGAGGATTTTAAGAACTTCCTCTTTGTGATAGGCGAGTTCCTTGCACATCTCTTCCATCTGCTCGTCGGTGGCCGGCGGGCAGTCGAGGTAACGGGCGGCACCGTTCACGCGAATCATGGGGATGCTGCCGGCCTGCAGGTGCAAGTCCGAGCCGCCGACTTTCACCACCGTGCGAAGGAAGTCTTTGAGCTTCAGCGTGCGTTCTTCGATATGAATCTGCGGCTGGCCCGACGCGTCGGAGACTTCCGCGGTCAATTTCGGTTCTTCTAACTGCGTACCACCGGTCGACATAAAACGCACTCCAATGGGGTAAATCGGCCCGCGAATCATACCGGAAAAACCCGGATTGATCACGCGAAATCTACCCGCACGGGGCGGCTAAACGGCGCTGCGGTCGACGAAACTCGTCCCGTGCGGCAGGCGTTTGAACTGCCCGTACAGTACGCTCGTCAGCAGCAGCACCGCACCAGGCCGAGGAAAGAAAGAATCCGCCAGCCCGTCCCCGCGCCGGCCATGTCGACCAGCACCAGTTTCAACAGCGTGACGGCCAGAAGGACCAGGGCGGCGACGCGTAAACGCTTGCTGCGACTGATGAAGCCGATCCCCAGGGTGATGATCGCCAACACGCCCCAGTAGACCGACCAGCCGACCTGGCGGACGATCCAGGTCGGGCCGGCGGTTTGCTGGACGGCGTAGCGGTCGATTTCCGCCGAGCCGACGATCAGCAGCAGGCCCAGGGCGACCAGCCCGGACTTGCCCGACGTATTAATCTCCGGCCGACGCAGCGCGACGATGCCCAGCAACGCCAGCAGAATCACCGCAACCGCCACCTGCAGATTGAACACCGGCTCGGCGGTCACGGGGCTGGAGTTGACGGCATTGGCGAGGACGTCGACGAAAACGAACTTGGCGACCAGCAGGTACGCCATCACGCGAGCGGCGTTGACCGCGCCGCGGCGGCGGTCCGGGCCGTAGAGCGTGCGGCGCATCGAGCGCCATCCACCCGACCACGCACGCTGCCGCCACCGCCGTATGCCAAAGCCCGTACGCCGACCGGCCCGGCCAGCCGCAGAAGCCGCCGGAGGTGGCGTGTCGGTCGAGCACGAGATCGAGTTGGGAGATCAGCCCGAAGCCGAAGACGGCGACCATGAGGCTGGCGAGCGTGGTCCAGAGCGTGTCAGCCGGCGCAGCGGCGCTGGCTAATGCCGTACGCCCGACGCCGGTCGACCCAGCCCGTCACCCCGAACGCCGCCGCGATCGCCGCCCCCGTTGCCGCGGTCGTATTCAGGAACGGCCGGTCCGTGGAAACGTACGTCGGCAGCATGCGGTTGCGGATGACGTCGAACGCCGCCCATTTTACGGCGACGGCGGACAGCACCAGCAACGCCACCGGGTGCAGGTGGAACATTGCCGGCACGAGCGTGGCGAGCCAGAGCAACGCGCCGTACGCCAGCCCCGCACGCGTGGCGAAGTCGGGCGATTGCGTCGCGACCAACGCGGTCGCAAAAGTCGCCGCGGCCAGGCAGTCGATCAGAAGGGCGGTGGAGGTTTCGATCCGGTCGCCCGGCCGACGCGCGGGCAGGCCGAACAGTCGCTGTAACACCACCGCCACGGCGTGGCCGGTCAGCATCAGTGCGGTGCTGACGACGGTCAGGGCGTACACCGGTTCGCCGAACAGGGTCAGCCAGATTCGTTCGGCACTGGCGTCGTTGTAGCCCCAGACGTTGGTCATGACGCCGGCGAGTAGCCAGACGACGGTCGCGCCGCCGGCCGCCAGGTCGTCACCGTTCGCCCAGGCGAGCACCGCCAGCCCGACCGCCAGCCCCATCCACCCGAAAAGCCGTTCCGGGCCGTCCATGGCGACGGGGACGGCGAGCATCAGCAGCAGGATCGCCTGGATGTAAAACCCGCGGCCGAGCAGTGTGAGCGCGACCGACCGCCGCGCGATGAACAGGCCCGTTGTCGTGACCGCCAGCGCCAGCCAGAGCAGCAGTTCGCCGCGCACCCAGCGGGGCTGGAACGGCGTATCGACGAGCATCAAGGCTGCCACGACCGCGGTGACGAAGAACGAATAGGAGGTCCCCTTCACCCACTCCGCCGGCAGGCCGCGCGGGCGACGCCAGGTGGTGAAGACGAGTTCTCCCTGGAAGATCGTGCCCGCCAGAAGGGCGAACAGCACGCCGTTGAGCACCACGCCGTCGACGATTTCCCCTTGCGTGCCGACGACCATGTCGCTGGCAATGACGGCGAGGGTCAGGCCGCGGAGAACCCACCATTTCGGTGACGCCCGCCAGGCGCACAAGCCCATCGCCATGAGTTCGATGGCGAGCAGGTAGACGCGGAATCCGGCCGGGCGGTGTTCGAGGGCGCCGGTGAACATGGGGCAGACCGCCGCCCCGAGCACCGCGACGCCGGCGACGCTGACGAGGTCGGCGCGCCGCCACCAGCATGCCCGCTGCCGCCACGCCGGTCAGCAGTCCGACAGCCGTTCCGGGGTCGATCAGCTGGTACCACGATTGCGCCGCGTAGACCGCCAGGTAAAGCACGGCCACGCCGGCACCGTAGAACCCGCTGGAGGCGATTCGATTAATGCGGCGGTAAACGAGCTCGCCCATCGCCAGCAGCGCCAGGCCGCCGACGGCGATGAGTTCGCAGCGCGTGCCGTCGCTCACGCCCCGGAAGTAGCCTTGCTCGTAAACGAATTTGATGCCGAGCGCCGCGCCGATGACGAGGACGATGGCCCCGACCCAGCCCGCCCACTTGAGGCCGACGACGTGTTCGAGGTCCATCCCGTCCGCGGGCGGCCGGTGCGGGTGCGACGGCAAGAGGTCGTCGCGCAGCACGGCGGGGCCGGCGGGGTCGGTTGAATCGCGGGGAGAAAATGACCGCTCGAACGTCTGTGCTGGTGTGGCCGGCGTCGAACGGGATGCCGGCAGCTTCGGCAGCGGTGGCGGCAACGTCGGGGCCGCCGCCGCATTGCCGTATTTCACTTCCCAGTCACCGACGGCATTTGCTGCAATGCGGTCGGTCGGACAGCCTCGCTCGTCGACCTGCCCGTCCCAGTGCGGCCGTGGCGGAACTGCGGGCGGATCGATGACGGGTGGCGGTTCGGCGAGATTCGCGGCTTCGAGCGTCGCTTCCGCCTTCACGGCGGCAATGTCGGCCGCCAATTCCGCCGACGCCGACGCGTTCGCAGTCGGCAAAGCCGCTTCGATCGCACGCAGCCGGGCTTCAATGTCGGCCAAGCGTTTGGCCAAGGCATCGTCCATGCGAACCGACAGTTTACCGCAGACCGATGAAACTCCGAATCCTGATTCGGTTTTTGACGTGGATAAAGACGAAATCCGGATGCGATAAGAAATGTTTCGTTACGCCGCGCCGAGTTTGCCGCGAATGAAGTCGGCGCGGGCGCTGCGGCGGGCGTCGCCTTCGACTTTTTTGCCCATCAGCTTCTGCAGGTGCGCCGGCTGGGTCATCAGCAGGATTTCATTGATGGTGCGTGTTTCGATCCCCTTCAGGCGGCCGAGGTTCACGCCCATGCGGAGGTGGCTGAGCAGGCCGAGCACTTCTTCGCTGGTGATCAGGCGTGCCGAGCGGAGGACGCCGTGGGCGCGATGGACCTTGTCGTCCAACGCGACGAGCCGGTCGTTCAGCAGGGTGCGGCGGGCGTGGTGTTCATAGTCGATGATCTTGGGGATCACGACATGTTTGAAGTCCTGGATGATGTCTTCTTCGACCTTGCCGAGCGTGGTCTGGTTGCTGATCTGGTAGAAGTCGCCGGTGGCTTCGGTGCCTTCGCCGTACAGGCCGCGGACGGCCAACTTCATGTCCTTGGCGGCGCGGAAGACCTTTTCGATCTCGCCGGTGAGTTTCAGGGCCGGCAGGTGGAGCATGACACTGACGCGGATGCCCGTACCGACGTTCGTCGGGCAGGCCGTGAGGTAGCCGAACCGGGGGTGGAAGGCGAAGTCGAGCTGGGCTTCCAGGGTGTCATCGATGGCGTTGATCTGTTCCCAGGCTTCTTCGAGCTGAAGGCCGCTTTTGAGCACCTGGATGCGGAGATGGTCTTCTTCGTTGACCATGACGCTGACGGATTCTTCTTCACCCACGGCCACGCCGCGGGCGCCTTCGGCGATGGCGTGAGGCTTGCTGATCAGGTGCCGTTCGACGAGCAACTGCCGGTCAATTTCCGGGGCGTCGGCGAGGTCGACATAGAACATCCCCTTGGCGACCTTGGCGGATTCGCCGAGCAGGGCGGTACGGACTTTGTTTTCGACCGTGTTCCGCTGTGCCCGGCTGCAGCGGCTAAGGAAGTTGTGCCCGGCGACGTTGCGCACGAGCCGAATGCGGGACGAAATGACGACCTCGCTCATCGGGCCACTGCCCCGGAGCCATTCGCCTGCGCGGTTGGTGAGGTCGTTGAGTTTCATAGGGGGTAGTTGATGGTTGATAGTGGATGGTTGATAGTGAAATACGGCAGAGCGAATGGTTTTTGTCTTTCACTATCAACCATCAACTATCCACTATCAACTGTTCCTTCATTCCGCTTCCGCCGCCCGGATGGCGTCGCGGATTTTCGCGGCCCGTTCGTAGTCCTCGGCTTCGATGGCGCGTTGGAGGTCTTTTTTCAGTTTGTCGGCGTCAACGCGGCGCTCCGGCACAGGTTCGTGCTGCCCCGGCGGGTCGGCGCTTTGCCGACGTGATGGGTCGCACCTTCGTGGGCCCGCTGAATGAGCGGGGCGAGTTCTTTTTCGAAGACGCGGTAGTCGTTGGCGCACCCGAGCAGGCCGCTCTGGCGGAATTCCGCCCAGGTCATGCCGCAGGCATCGCACTGGGTTTGGGTGGCGGTTTCTTTCGCCGTGCCTTGGTGCGCCATGACGAAGTTCGTCAGCAGTTCGTTGATCGGCGTGTGCCCTTTGCTTTGCCCGATGCCTTCGAGTGAGGCGGCACACGATTCGCAGAGGTGCTTCTCGATCTTTTTGCCGCCCTTGATCTCGGTCAGGTGAACGGTAGCGGGATTATTGCAGTTTTCGCACTTCATTTCGGCTAGCGGATCGTATGAATCCTCCGCACGAAAGTCTATCGAAACCTCCACGGGGTCGTCTGAAGGAAAACCGCCGGATTCGGCG
This sequence comes from Tepidisphaeraceae bacterium, assembly GCA_049840775.1. Lineage (GTDB taxonomy): Bacteria > Planctomycetota > Phycisphaerae > Tepidisphaerales > Tepidisphaeraceae > RYN-431. Next base: position 160,636 of record JASGJJ010000001.1, on the reverse strand, counting down.
CAGAACCGGGTTGTCGGACGTCGCTTAGCCGTCGACTTGTCGACGCGTCTGTTTTCGTCCGACGGGACGCATTCGGAGAAAAGCGCCGACAAGTCGGCGGCTAAACGGCGGTCTTGTCTTACGGGACGAGGCTGTTCAGGTACGTTTCGAGGTTCGTGTAACCCGAGGCGGTGAGTTGTTTTCCGTCGTTCGGGTCGGTGGGTGAGAGGCCGTGGGCGGTTTCCCAGGCGTCGGGGATGCCGTCGCGGTCGGTGTCGACGGGGGCATTGGTGTTGGCGGGCTGGGTGGCGGGTGCGCCGCCGACGTCAGCCTCGGTCTGCGGGTTCTTGCCGAGTTTGCCGAAGCTTTTGAGTTGGTCGATCTGCCGCTGGTCGATCGCGTCACGGTGCAGGCTGTTGCCGGCCCGGGCGACGACTTCCGCCACCGCCTGCTCGGCGGGCAGTACGGTTACGGGCACGCCGGGCTGATTGAACGGCTGCGTGCTGGCAACGGCGCCTTCGTTGCTTTTCGGGTCGGGCTTGGTGACGTCTTCGGTCGTCCACGCCCGGCCGTTGAGCGTGCCGTCGCGGTCAAGGTCGACGAAGTTGCCCTGGCTGTAGACCAGGTCATTTGCGTTGGTGAAGGTGAAGAACGCGGTGTTGGAATCGGGGCCGGCGATGAGGTAATTGCCTTGCAGGTCTTGGTTCCACGGCGCGCCGCTGTGGCCGCCGCCGTAGCCTTGCGTGCCCCAGTTATAGATGACGTTGTTGATGAACTGCAGGTCGCCTTTGCCCTTGGGATTTCGGGCGCGGTTATTGTTCCAGAGATTGCGGACCAGCGACAGTCGGCGGACGTTGTCGACGATCATGCCGAACTGCTGATCTTTGATGGCTTCGTGAATCAGGCAGTTTTGCAGGGTGACATCGAAGGTCGGCGCGTCGCCCTTGGCGGTAATGCCGACGTTATCCCACCGGCCCCAGCCGATGGAGCAGTGGTCGACGATAATAGTTTGGCCGTTGTAGATATTCAGGCTTTTGCTGCCGCGTGGGGTTTCGATGCCGCCCCGGAAGGTCATGTATCGGACGACGATATTTTTGTGCGCACTAAGCGAAATCCCGCCGCCCAGCAGGCCGACGCCGCCCGGCGCGGTTTGGCCGGCGATGGTGATGTTGTCTTCGACTTCGACCTGTTTTTTGACACGAATCACGCCGCCGACCTGAAACAGGACGGTGCGATTCGGCTTGCTGACGGCGTCGCGGAAACTGCCCGGGCCGGCGTCGTTGAGATTGGTGACGTAAACGACTTCCCCGCCCCGGCCGCCGCTGGCGAGGGCGCCGAAGCCTTCGGCGCCCGGGAACGCCAGGGTCGCCGCACTCGATACGCCCGCCCCGATCGATAACACGGCACCGCACAGCAACAACGTCTTCACGGTAAGTCCTCCGCAACAAATTTACGCCCGTTGCGGCAAATTGTTGAATTGCCATTAATTTTCACGGGCGGGATAAAGGGTTGCTCGTTTAGCCGCGAGCTTGCTCGCGTTTTTCCGATCAAATCGCGAGCAAGCTCGCGGCTACACGGGGGATTGGGGTTTCGAACAATGCTTGGATCGCGATGTCGATTGCTAAATCACCACGAACCGGTTAATTTGGCCGCCCCGATTCGTCGGCACTATAGCTCAGTTGGTAGAGCGCGGGATTCATAAGCCCAAGGTCCCCGGTTCGAGTCCGGGTGGTGCCATTGTTCGTAAGTCACGCCGATTGCTGAAGTAGCAATACCTGCCCGCGTGTGGCAGAGCGGCCCGGAATAGCGGCATTGACGGTAATCGTACCGTCAATGCGGTTTTGGGGTTTGCTCATGCCTCGCTACAACAAAGAACACGTCCCGGCTTATCGCCTTCACAAACGTTCTGGGAATGCCGTTGTCACGATTGGCGGAAAAGATCATTACCTGGGCAGGCACGACAAGTCCTCAAGCAAAGAAGCGTATAGGCGTCTAATTGCCGAGTGGCTTCGCGTCGGCCGGCCGGCTTCCCTGCCCGCAATGCCCGCCGCCCCCGATGCCGGCCCCTCTGTCGATCAAATTGTTTTAAGGTTTTTGCAGCACGCCCAGACGTACTACCGCGACAGCGATGGCAATCCAACAGGGGAATACGTCGCGTTCACCGGGCCAATCAAAACCCTGCGTAAGCTCTACGGATCGGCCCCCGCCGCATCGTTTAGCCCGAGATGCTTGAAGGCGTGCCAGGCGGACATGGTTGCCGCTGGCCTTGCCCGCAAAAACATCAATCGACGCATCGGGCGAATCAGGCAGATTTTTCGCTTCGCGGTGGGCGAGGAATTGATACCGCCGGCCGTGCTGGACGGGCTAAAGGCAGTCAATGGTTTGAAGCGTGGCCGAACCGATGCCAAGGAAACAGCCCCCATCAAGCCGGTGTCGGAGTCGGTCGTTATGGCAGCCATTGCCCACGCCTCGCCCTGCGTCGCGGCGATGATCGAATTGCAAATGCTTACCGGCATGCGGTCGGGGGAACTTGTCACGATTCGCACGGCCGATATCGACCGCACCGGCTACACTTGGACCTACCGTCCCCGAAAGCACAAAACCCAACACCACGGGCATTCACGGGAAGTGCATTTGGGCGGCAGGTGCCAGCAGATTATCGAACCATTCCTCAAGATGGACGGCGAGGCGTTTGTGTTCAGCCCTGCCGAAGACCAAGCGGCCCGACTGGAAGCCCGCCGGCGGGCTCGGAAAACGCCACAAAGCTGCGGGAATCGCCCGGGAACCAATCGCAAAGCAAGGCCGGATCGTAAGCCCGGCGAGAAATTCACCGTAGGCAGCTACGCGACAGCCGTTAAACTCGCGTGCCAGAAAGCATTTTTGCCGCCGCTCCCGCTCGGGCCTCAAGAAAATGAACTGCTGGCCCGCTGGCGGAAGCGGCTCACGCCCGAACAAAAAGCAGAGTTGGCGGCGTGGGACAAGGCGAACCGCTTCCACCCTCACCAGCTTCGCCACACCGCCGGAACGCGGTTCCGTCGTGACCATGGCCTAGATGCGGCCCGGGCACTACTTGGACAAAAGACGGTGGAAGCTGCGGAAATCTATGCCGAGATCGACACAGCCAAGGCTCGCGAAGTGATGCGACTCCACGGATAAAACTATCGTGGCGAACCCTCAACCTGGTGTTTGGGAAGCCGAATAAGCCGAAGCCTGAATCACGCTGATGTCTAAGAAAAGCACTGTATATCAGAGGTTTTAGGCTTGCAAGGTAAAACAATTTCAGGCGTGTTCTTGCGTGAAATGTGAGTATTTAGGCTTTAAGTGAGTACGGCGAGTACATGGTTTGCACCGATGCACAGCATTCCGCTACACTTGCGGCCTCTCACGCAAGGCAGGGAAATGAATCGAAAAATGCTCGCCCCGGGGATCGTTCTGGCGATGGCGTCTATGTCGCTTGGCCAGGCGGCGAAACAAGCGGACGTTAACAAGCTCGAAAGCTACGTCGCTCGACTCGAAAAAAGAATTGCGGCCCTTGAAGCCGAAGTGGACGCACTAAAAATCGGCAAGGCCGCGGCGGCAACGCAACCCGTCGCCCCGGCCGCAGCGGCCACGCCCAGTGGAACGGGGCTAGAAGGTGCCTGGGTGCTCGGCCAGAGCACGGCGTCAGGCGAACCGTTTGATGCACGGGCGACATGGGGGACGATCGCATTTTCGGGCGGTCGCGTGGCGTTCCCGAAAGGTAGAACGCTGTTCTACAGTTCTGACACGTCTATTACGCCCAACAGGCTCACGATCTCAAATCGGGCGGGCGGCAAAGAGGTCGCCTTGTATTCATGCGTTTTTCGTGTCGATGGCGACACGCTGCATTTAACGGCAAATGCTGGCGACAAGTTTCCCGTGTCGCTGGATGGAAAGGCCAAATCGTCGTCTATCGAACTTCGTTTTGGCCGGGCCTTGCCCACCGCCCCAGCGGGCACTGCGACTCAAGCCCCGCGAACGTGACGATGGAGCGGGCACACGTCCCCGGACAACGCTTCGTGCATCGCCCGCCGGCGTCGGACACGTCGGCCGAGTGCGGGCAGGTTTTGCACCTGATCCGCCGGAACAGCATCACGCGTTCATCGACGGGCGGCGTCGGTGGTTCGGCCCGACCGAAGCCCGCGGCATCACGCTCGCTCATGGTGAGCGTCTTCCCGCCCGTGCGGACTTTGACGGTTCGGCTACTCACAGAACGCCCCGCTCGTCAGGCTGAAATCGAACGCGAACGTTACGGCAACGGCCTGCCCGTCGATCGTTGATGGCCAGTCGTCTTTCTCAACGTGCATTGTCAGGTGGGAGGAATCGAAGGAAACCAGCACGTCTGGCACGAACATGTTGAGCGTGCCGCTGCCAACCCCGCCGGTGCGGTCGTTAAAGAACACCAATGGGCCGCTATAGGACAGGCTTGCCGTTCCGGCGATGCAGTCGTAACGCACAGCGATAACGCCAGTCGTCGTGTTTTCGAAAACAAAAACGTCTCCTTCCCTGCTCACCAGTTTCATCACGCCGCCGGCGGGGTATCCGGCGGGCGGAAACGAAACGCCCCAGGCATCGTTCCAGATTGGCGGCGGGTCGACACCCGCCGCCTGCCCACCAAAGGAGAAATCGCCGGTTGCTCCGACTTTAATCTCCGCGTCTCCGCACGGCCCGCATTCGCATTCGGCACAGCCAGTGAAGGAGAGTTTGTCGAGGAGGATGGCCGGGTCGGGTAGATCGACCTCGGCAATCAACGCCGATTCATTTACGACGTAGCATTTCCCGTCATAAGGTTCGACGGCTTTTGATGTATGAGCGTCTCGGTCGGCTTTGCTGATGAAGACGTTCGATAAGCCGCCTGCCGAACATGCGTTCATCGCGTAGAACACGGTGGCCGGATCGGGATCGCCACTCACACACTCATCGTCGATCGTGCCGCCCGGGAACCCGCTGTCTTCGGTCGCACAAACAACCGTCGCCGTGCCGCCGTGGAAGTGCGGGAAATGGTCCGTCTCGTCTTCGCCATGCCCGGAAAGTTCGCTGGTGAACGATATGACACCATCGACAGCCGGTGCGGGGGCGGCGATCTGAGCGAACACCATCGCCACCGTGTAAAAACCCGGGTCGCCTAAGCTCGCCTGCATCCTGAAAAGGTTGCCCGGATACTGAACGATTTCGATTTCGAGCCGGCGGCTACACCATGCCCCGTCAGTGTTGACGAACTTCGCCGGGCCATAATTGTCGATCCGAAGAAACCATCGACAGGGACCGCCGGGGAGGCGTGCGAACGGAACGTAGTAATCCCCGTTGAGGAAGTCGCCTATAACCTCTTCGTGGAGAAATGCACCGGCGGATCCGTCAAGGTCGTAATGCTCGGTCACGATGCCGGCGAACGAAACTTTCATGAACGCCGCACAGAAGCATTCATCGGCCGACGTGCAGCCGCACGCCTCGCCGACAACGCCGGCGACGGCTTGGCGGATCGCCGCGGCCGTGCCGCAGAGCGTTCCGTTCGGTCGGCGTAGGAAAACGGGTGCCTTGGCCATTTAAACTGATTCTTCACAGTCGGTGATTTTGAACCCGCTGAACGCGACGTAGAGGAATTTCGACGTCGGCGTGGGGTGCCGAATCACTTCGCAATCCCAAACCGTACCGGCGTCAACAACGTTCGATTCCGTGCCCACCTCAAGCCGATTGCAGCCGATGACAACAACGTCGGCCTCGGGCGTGTGTTCTGTGCCAAGTTCGGCGAGCGTCAATGGTCCGTCGGGGTCGATCGTTCCATCGGGCGGCAACAAAATTGAGCCGTTGTATTTGCCAAAACCGCGAGGCGTGCCCGGCACGAATTGAAGGCAGGGCCGGCGGGGTGTCGGCTTGTCCTCATTCTTCGGCCCGGCCGTGCTGACCGGATCGCCTTCGGACTTCCGCACGGTTCGCGACACGCGGCGAAGATCATCGGCCGAAAGTGTGTAGCCCTTTGCCATTACGCCGCCGCCGTCCATGCGAACACGCTGTAAGGCCGGGCCGGGTACGGCTTGAATTCGAGCACGTCGGGCGTGTCGGTGACGCTTGCTTTCGCCGTGCCGTCCGCGTTCAGCGGCCAAGGCGTCGTAATGAGTTCAGGGGGCGTGCCGCGTTGGATCGGCCAAGGAACGCCGTCAACCATTTCGAGGTAGCCGACGTGCTCGAATTTTTGCAGCCAATCAGGGGCGAGCGGCAATTCCCAACGGTGCCGCCAATAGGTGTAGGTGCCTTCCGTGACGGGTTTGGCCGACATGCTCGTTAGCTTCGCCTGCCCGGCCGCGACTGTGATGCCCCGCACGGTGAACGAATCAGAGTTGGTGCTCGACGGCCGCGTGTACGTCACCGCCTGGGCAGCGTTAAACGTCGCCCGGTTGCCCTCAATCACCAGCTTTACACCGCCCGTCGTCCGCTCGGGCAGACGTTCGAACCGTTCACCCGTCGCTGTGATGACGCGTTTCGGCGGGGTGCTGTTGTCAGTGAAATACGCCTCAGTTTCGGCGTCGATGTCAAAGCTGATTTCGTCTTTGCGGTCGAGCGGGTTCGGGTCTTTGGCTTCCCACTGCTGGTACTCGAATTCGCACGTAACGATAAAGTCGGTCAAGGCCGCATTCGGGAAACGCGAGACGTATCGTTTTTTGCAGTAACGGCCGCTGGCGTCGGTCGATCCCTTCGCCGGTATGAAGGCCGCGGCGAGCGTCCAGACGGCCGCGAAGTCTGCCGGCTTCTCCGTCAAGCGGACGTGGTATAGCTGATTCCGCCGGCCGGCGTCGTCTTCTTCCTCGCTGCCCTGCATGAGCGTGAGCGGGCGAACTTCGATTAAAGCGGCTGCCATTTAGATCGCTGCCACTTCGGGCAACGCCTCCGTATTCCGGGCCACTGTCGCGGCTTCGGTCTTGACCTGTTGCACCAGCAGGACGACCGACGACAAGAGTTTTTCGATTTTGCTTTCCGTGTTGCCAGTGTTCGGCCGAATGTCTGGCAGCCGCGAGGCGATGACCGCCGGCGGGGCGGAAGCGACAGCACCGGGCGAGGCGGCAACGCCGCCGGCAGTTGTCCCCGTGCCGCCCTGGGCCTTGCGGGCGTCGGCTAGGATCATTTCGGCAGCAGAACCCGCCCGCCCGCTCAACGCCTCAGCACTGCCGGCCACCGTGAGCTTTAGGGCGTCGGCGGTGTCTTTGGCGGCTTTGTTTGTCTTGTTGAGTGCAGCCGTCATCGCGTCCGGCCCCGCCGTATCCGCGTTCACCGCGAGCGTAGGCGGATCGGGCAGTTTAATGGTCGGGATGGATGCCAAAGCGTCCTGTATCCCGCCCGTGATGGAATTGGCAGCCGATTTCGCTTCGCGGTCGGCGTTGTTCATGTAGTCGCTGTAACCTTCGGCCAGCGTCTGGCCGAGGATTGCGGACTCATCGCCGAGCATCTTCTCAAGCCCGCCGATTTGCCGCTCGGCAATCACCGGCAATTCTTGCAGTGAGCTTTTGAAACCTTCCGTAAGGCCTGTGAATTCAAAGTTGAACCCGTCGCCTTTGATCGCGGACCACAAAGCCTTTGCGAAATCGGCCGCGTTTTTCAGCATGTTGCTGAACACGGTCGCCTGAAAGTTGCCAATGTCCACGAAAATCTGTTGCCAGTTTCGCCCGATCCACGAGAGGGTGCCGCCGATAACGTCTGTAAAGACGTAGGCGATTTCGTTGCCAAACTTCACCGCTTGATAAGCGGCCCCGGTGAACACGAACGCGGCGATATTGCCGAGGTTCTCTAGCGAGAACGCGAGCGTGTTGAGCGTGAGCGTGACGGTTTTTTGAAACAGAACCGACACGCCTTGAACGGCGGCAAAAACGTCGCCGATGATTGTCCCCGTGCTCGACGTCGAAAGCCCAACGGACTCCATTGCCGACTGCCACACAGCCGACAGGTTCGCCCCAACAGTAGAGACGATCGACCATGTTGCCCCGAGCACGGCTTTGGTGAAGTTGTACAGGCTCGCCCAATACCCGGCCGCGGTCGCAACCATCGTGTTGAAATTCTGGACGACCCACCCGGCGATATCCGTCACCACTGGGGCGACGGTGCCGTAAATCGAATCCCAAATACCCGTCAGAGTCTGCCACGTGCTCACGGCCCAACCCTTGAGCACCGGTGCCCACGCGGCCACGCCGGCCGTAATGTAGGCACTCGCCGTTCCAAGCCCGTCGAGCAACGCTGAAAGGCCGTCTTTAAGGCTGAACGTTTCGACGATCTGCGTAACGATGCCGGCCAGCGTCATCGAAACCGTGTCCGTGAGCGTAGACCACATGCCGCCAAGCGTGTGGCTTTGCTTTTCCATCATGCCGGCGAACTGCCCGCCGCTGCTGGTGAGGTCAGTGAACGCCTTTTGCAGCATTCCGAAGTTGATTTGCCCCTCGCTCGCGAGCTTTTTAACCTGCCCTTCGGACACGCCGAGTTGTTTGGCGAACTGCTGGATAACCGGGATACCACGGCCGACAAGCTGGTTGATGTCCTCGGCGAAAAGGGTGCCTTGCACCTTGGCCTTGCCGAAGATTTCGGCAATCTCCGCGACGGGTGCACCGATGCCGCTGCTGATGTCGCCGATCGCCTTGAGGCTCGGCAGGATTCTGTCAGCCGACACGCCGAACGCGAGCAAAGATTTTGCCGACTTTGCAAGCTCGGGGAATTCAAACGGCGTGGCGGCGGCGAAGTCCTGCAATTGCTGCATGACGGTTTTAGCCGCGTCGGCACTGCCGAGCATCGTTTCGAACGCAACGGCGTTCTGCTCAAGTTCCGCCGCCAGGCTAATCGAGTCTTTGACCGATCCGAAGACTTCAAATGCCGTCGAGACGAGGGCCGCGGCCCCGGTGAGCTTGGCAATCGTCCCGGCCGCGGACGTCACGTTGTCCATAAACCCGCGTAGAGGGGCCGTGGTGGATTGTAAAGCGTCAACGAACGGCTGTGCGTTCGCCGTCAGGATCGTCGCGAGCGTGCTGATTGTTTTAGCCATCGATCAATCCCATTTCGGCCCGCACACCGTCACGAACGGCAGCGGCTTCGAATCGTGCCCGTTCAGCCGCCGCCGCCGCCGCCGGGTCTGCCGGCTCAAGCCGCAATTCGAAATCCCGCTCGCGTAGCTTTTTTCGGCTGCCGACCTGGGCTACCACGAACGTCGATCGGCGGATTAAGTGCTGGAAAGCAAGCCACCCATTAGGCTCAACGCTGAAATAAGACTTCCAGCGTTCGAACTGCTCATGGGTGAGGCTTTCGACGAACGCATCAACGTCACGTTCACCGAACGCCAACGCGATTCGATGCCGCTCTACTTCGTCAGGGGCGAGTTTTTTTTTGCGTTGAGTCCACTGAATTCGATGATGGCCGACGCAATGCCAGACACCACGTCGTAATCGACTTCGGCCAAGCTCTTTTCGTCGCCGGGGTTGAACACCTGCCCACCACCCTCGGCAACGACGGCCGCGGCAACGACGTATCGAAATCCCGCGAGGGCATTTTCGGGCGTGCCGAAGTCTTTCCGCATACGCTCAACCTCGCCCTGGGTGAGCTTGCGGAACGTGTAGGTTTCGCCGTCGATTTCGACGGTACTGGTTTTGCGTGCCTTGGCGAAAAACGATGCCTTGTCCATTGCTTCGAGCCTTCCGAGCGTGAGAGACGATGATTAAGCCGCGGGCGTGAAAGTGCGTTTGCCGATGACTTGCATTTCGCATTCGCACGTGAGAACGCCGTCGATGTCGGTGGGCAGGCCGTGTTTCGTAATGAAGCCTTTCCAAGCGACTTTGCTGCCGTCCGGCAGTGTGAGTCGCCAGAACTTCGTCGCACTCGCCCGCGTGGCCGACGTGTTGGCCAGTTGGAAGACGGCTTCGATGAGGGCGAATGCCGCCTTTTCGTAGCGGTACGTAAACGGCAGCGTGCCCGGATCGTAAAGCGTCGGAATGTACTCGCGGTGGTAGTCGGTCGAATCGTCGTGCGTCGATTCTTCGGCCCCGAGTTCGGCATCGGGGATTTCAATCTCGACGGTTTTCGAGGCTTTCGTCCACGTGCCCGAGCCGGTGTCCGAGTATTCCAGAATCTTGCCAAAGCCGGTATCCATGATCGCTCCGTTAAACGCTGTCGCGGTAGGTCACAACGCACTCCTGCGTGAACCGTGCCGTAGGGTTATTCGCACCAGCTTCGCGGTTGCCGGCTGTAAAACGGTCGGACGGAAAATGAATCCGCAGAATCGCGGTGTCGTCCCGGGTGCCCTTGAAGCCGTCGAGCACGCCGCGGACTTTGTCGGCCAGCGTCCGGGCGGCGGTGAGGGTTGGTGCGAAGTAGTCGAGTTGATAACGGGCGGGCGTGACGCCGTCGCTGCCGTCGTCGTTGTACGACCGTTCGCCGCCGATCTGCGTGAAGACGAGACGTGTCAACCCATCCGTGACGCGGACAAGCTCGGTGCCAGGCCGAACCTGCAGCGGCGGGAGTTCGGACGCGTTCGTGAGCAATTGAGCAACGGCCGTGTCGATCATTTTGACGCCTCGCGTTCGATTTCCTCGGCGAGCTTCTTTTCCATCGCGGCGACGGCGGCGGGCATCGCCTTGTCTTCGGCCCGGCGGTGGTAGCCGCTCGGCGGGATCACGGTGCCGTCTGGTGCTACGTGCCCCTGATCCACGAGCCAATCGATATTCGACGGCCGCTTGCCACCCTCGGCGTCGGCGTTGAGCTTGTCCTGGTCCGCACCGGCCACGCCAGTTGCACGGTTCCGCCGCGACGTGACGCGGGTCGTCTGTGCCTTTTTGAGCTTGCCCTGATCGACCGGCGTTTCGGCTTTGATCGCCTTGCCGACGATCGTCGTGCCGGCCCGGATGGCTTTCCGCACCACGCGTTTTGCGGCCGTCTTTTCGAGCCGCCCGAGCTTTTTCAAAAGACGATCAAGGCCGCGAACCTTTGCCATCACCGAACCTCGTGCACGGTGATGGCCAATTCCTCACGCCGGCCGCGTTCGATGACGCTGCTGATCGGGTGTTCTTTGCCGTCGATCTTGATCCGCCATGATTCGTTGACGTCGCACAGGTAACGGATGGTGACGAGATACGTCACGGGTGCCCGCATTTGGCCGTCTGCCGGCGTCTCCGTCGCGGCCGTTTGCACGATGTTTGCCCACACGGTCCACACGGCCCGGTGCGTCGTGACGGCTTCATTCGCCCCGGCCAAACGCGTCTGCGGGGCAAGCAACGTAACACGGCGATTGAGAAGCCCGGCGGCGATGGCCATTAGAACACCCGCGGGTTGAACGACCGGGCGGCGTAGAAATCGTCGAGCCGGTGCACCGGGTTGGCGGCGGCGGCGGTGCGATCTTCACGCCAGGAATAGAGCGTGGCGGCGTGCAAGCGGATTGAGCCGGCGATGTCAGCGGGAACAGACACGTAACCGGCGGTGTAAACGATCGTGAGCGGGCCGGGGTGCTGCGTGGCGATGCGGTCGCTGTTGCCAACGCGGAAGTGACGGCCGGCGACGTCGTTGCCGTCTTCGTCTTTGATGCTCACGACGTCGAGCACCGGGCCGCGTGGCAGGTGCAACGCCTCACCCTTGTCGAATTTGGCCGTAATGGTCCGCGTCACAAGCGACATGCCGAGTTTTTGCTCGGCGTATTCCGTCGCCTGGGCGATATAGTCGAGCAACAACAGACGTTCGTCGTCGGTGTCGATGCGGCAGTGTGCCCGCAAGCTCTCATAGCTCACGGGCATTGTGTCGGGTGCGGTGGTGACGTTCCAAATCATGGCGAAAACCGGCGGTCGGGTTCGAACCCAATACGGGCAGCCTCATCGTTCGCGTTTACGCCGGCGAGCACACAGGCCCGAAACGCGGGAATCGCGAACGCCGCTAGGAACTGCCCCCGTCTGCGGATCGGTGCGTGTCTTCTGTTCCACGCCGCCGCCGGGTGAATTACTCGGCGGGTGGGGTGTCGCCCGCCCCGACGGGGTCTGCCGGCTTCTCGGCGGCGGCTTTGGCGGCGGCTCTTTCCGCCGCCTTGCGTTCCTTGGCTGTCAGCGGCTTCGGCGTTTCGGACGTCGTTCCCGTTGCGGTCGTTTCGTCCGCCAGACGAGCCACGCCCGACGCGGCGAGTTGCTTCGCGAGGCTGTCGCTCACGTTGATTTTCCAGCCCGGCCGGGCACTGAAATTCACGTCGGAATACGATTTTTTAAAGATGACTGCTGGCATCGGTGCGATCCTTCGAAATAAAACACCCGGGCGGGCGAACGGCTCCCGCCCGGGTGAGGAAAAGAAACAAGTGGTGCGGTTTAGCTCGCCGGGGTTTCGAGCATGGCGACGGCGTTCGGGACGTAGCCGAAAGCGGTGTATTTGATCTTGTTCACGCCGGTCTGGTCGATCTTGTCTTTGTCGTCGGTGTGCCGAACGAGCTTCGCCGATCCGGCGTACCGCACACGGACGCCAACGAACGACATGATGCAACCGACGAAACGGTTGATGGCCCCGAACGCCTGGAAGTACGTCGAGCGGATGACGGGCGTACCGTTGAACCGCAGAAGCTGCTGATTCTGCGGGTCGCGATTGAGAACCGGATGCCCGTCACTGCCCACGAGCTTTTCGGCGAGGGCGTACGCCGTGTCTGACAGGAGGATTACTTTGTTGCGGTCGTAACGACGCGACAGTTTACGGTTGAGGTCCACGAGGTTGTCATAGGTCAGGCCGCTCGCGGTGGCCGTGCGGACGACCTGCGTGATGTTGGCGGTGTCGGCGATCATCGCGGCGACGGCACGCTGTTCGAGACGCACCTCAACCGCGTCGTCGAGAGACGGATCGAGTTCGGCCAGGAGGTCGAAATCGTTCGCCTGCAATTCGAGATTGCTTACCCACACCTGGCCCGACTGCGTGACGACCGGCTTGAGGTTGATGGCGGTGGGCGTCGGGCTATTGTCGGTGCCGGCCGTAGCGGTTTCCGAAACGTCGCTGCCGACGGGCATTTCGACGACCGGGATATTCAGGTCCGCGGTGGTGGCCGTGTTCATCGGGACGACGCCGGCCGCGGCCATCGCCTCTTGTAACGCCGAACCGGCGGTGGCATTCACCGGCACGGCGACTTGCTTCGGGTACAGGATGCCCGACGCGGTAGCGGTCGTGATGGTGGCGTATTCCTCGGCCATCACGCCGGTGAGTGCCCATTGAGTGACGGCCACGCCGAATTCGTGCCGGTCGAATTCCTTCGGCTGCCCGGCGACTTCCGCGGCGTGTTCGACGGCGATTTGGTCGGCAGACTTTCGAACAGCCACGGCAGTGCCGGTGCCGATGCTTTCGCCGGCTTCGTTGCGGGCCGTGACGGTCACACCGGCGTTATTGGCGGCGTAGGTCGCCAGCTTGCCGGCGTTCTCGATTTGCTTCGTGAGCTTTTCGAGTTGCGTCATGCGGTCGGCCTGGGCCTGCGTTTCCTCGGCGGTCGGCTCGCCCGCACCGGCGGCGGCGTAGCGATCTTCGAAAGCGGTCGCTTCGGTGTGGACCGTGTTGAACTGGTTGCGGAGGGCGTTGATGTCGGGCATGGTCGCGAATCCTTTTGCCGTTTCGCCGCTACCGAACGCCGGCCGCGAGCGTGGCGAGTTTCATTTGCGTCAGACGGTTATTCGCACGGAATTTTTGATTGCCGCCGCTCGACTCGGAAAAATTTTCCGCCGTATCGACGCCGGCCTCGGCAATCCGGCCGCGTGCGGTAATCGTCACTTCATTCGCGATAAATCCCGTCACGTCGATAATGTCGCCCGCCGTCCGCGTGAATGCGGTACGCCGGCCGCCGAATGACATGCCCCGGATGATCCCGGCCCGAACGTTTTTCAACGCGTCGTCGGCTGCCGTCGTGTCGCCGAGCGTGATTTCGACGCGTGCACCGATGCCGTCTTCGGTGAGCTTTAACGTCCCGTTGGTCGTCACGGCGAGCGGAAGAAACCATTGATGGTGCACCAACGCGTGAACCATCGGCAGCCAACGAATCGAGCCGCGATTGAAGCGGTGACGGAATCCGTCGGGCATGGTTTCGCTGATCGCCCCCCACACGACCGCGTAGCCGATGAGCTTGCGGGCGTCCGATTGTTCGACGATTTGCACCGCGGCGGCCTCGGCGGCGGCGTCCGTCGCGTAGGTGAACGCGCGGTAGGTTTCAATCGGCGGCAATGGCATCGGCGGCATCCTTCTGCTTGGCGTCGGTCGGGGCACTGGCGACGGCGTGCGGCGTCAAGAGCGTGTCCGACTCTGGCGATGAATCTTTCGGAAGCCCGAGCACGGCCCGGCCTTCGTTCTTTGTGCGAATGCCGCCGGCGACGGTGGAGACGACGGTATCGGTCTGCGTCTTCGTGTCGCCACGCAAGAGTGCGTCGGCGTTGAGTTTGATTTCGTAGCCCGCGTCACGCTCGACGCCGGCCAGGAGCTTTCGCGAAAGTTCAGACTCGATCGACACAAGCCGATTTCGGAACGTGAACCGGACAACGTCCAGCCCGGCCTGTTCGACGCTGTTGTTGTATTTGCTTTCCGACTGCTCAAAGAGGTATTGCGGCGAAACGCCGGTGATTTGGGCGATTTTCTTCGTTAACTCCCGATCCTGCTCGATGAGTTTTGAATCGGTCGCACTGATCGTTTTGTTATTCAGCGTGGCCCCGCCGGTTAAAACGAGAACGTCGCGTTCGTTCGTTTTCTGCCGGTACTGCATGAGGTTCGAAACGATTTCGTCGGCCTGCTCTTTCGTCGTTCCGGCCGGCATTTCGATCGATCCTTTGATGAGGCTGCCTTTGTCGAGATACTTGAACGCGTACCGCTCTAGCGATTTCGCACGTTCGAGAACGCCCCGCATCACTTCGCACGGTTCGTAGCCGAGTAGCCCGTCATGGGCCAATCCCTTGCAGTGAATGACGTCGGCGGCGGGCAGGGCGGCACGGCTCGGGGCGTGGTAATACCACACGGACGCGTCGAAAACGTTGCCGCTTTCGGGGATGATTCGGAACGGCCGCACGTCCTCGGGCAAGAGGTTATGAAGCTCGGCGACGTCCTGGGACACCGGCGACGGCCGGCGAATGTAGGCGTAGCCGTTGCCGCGGTGCTCGACGTGGAAAAAGAACGTTCGCCAGAAATCGAACGCCGATTGCATCGGGTTCGGCTCACGCTTCAAAATCTTGTCGAGCGGGTGCGGTTTCTCGACGGGTGCACCGTCCTTGAACACCGAACGGCCGAAGCTCGCCAGGTTGTCGGCGAGGAAGTTCATCGCCCGCCAGTAGGCGGGAATGCTTAAAGCCGTGTGGGAGTTGATCGGCAGGCCGTTCGCGAGCGTTTCCGTTTGCACACGGGGTTATTCGCCCGTCAAAGCTCTAAAACGACGGCCCCAACGTGCGGTTTTTTGGCGAATTTGTGCTGCTTCGCGACCGTCAAAGCCGTCACAAGTGCCGTGATTCCGTCGATTTTAAGGTGCCTTTTGCCGGCGTATTTGCCCTTTGCGGACGGTTTCACCGGCCAGATGTTGCCCCGGTCGTCGCTTTTCACCTCAACATTGTCAGCACAAAACCGCATAACCGCGTTGTTTTGAATCGAAATCGACCGCTCTTTGAGCCGGCGGGAGAGTTCGTCGCTGCCCGACGCCACGCCCCAACCCTGCCCGATCGGCTGGCAGTTGATTCCGGCCGCTTCGATGATCTTTATCACGCCTTCGCTGTACGCCCGGTCATAACAGACAGCGTCGAACGGGTGCCGCTTGTGCTCGGCGATGATGTCGGCGGCGATACGCTCTTGAACGGCCGTGCTGATCGTCGTTTCTTCGATAAGCTCGATCGCACCGGCCGCGGCCCATTTTTTATAGGGGATGCTGTGCGATTCTTCGTACGCCTCGGCCGTCTCACGCGGGAGGATGAAACGCGGCACAACGAAAAACTTCGATTCGGTCGGGTATACGTCGATCAACGCACACAAGTCATCGTTGCGGCTCATGTCCACGCCGAGATAACGAGGGGCGTTTTTGATTTCGTGAGGGTGGATGAGGGTGGATGCGGCGGCAAACAAAGCATCGTCGAGCCACTTCTCGCGGTCGCTGACTTTCTGGCCGAGGTATTGCAGGCGGAAACGACTCGTCAGGGCCGGCGACTTCTGTGCCCGCGTCCATTCGTCGGCCACTTTCGATTCGGCGATGGTGACGCCGAGCAAGGGATTTGCTTTCCGCCAGGTGGCAGGCGACGACGGGTCGTCGGTGATTGGTGCCGCCCAAATCACCGGGAACAGACGCGGGTTCGAACGCTCGCCGCCCGTGAGTGTGTCGGCCGCTTCCTCGTGAAGATCGGCGTAGAGCGAAAAGGGCACTTTCGCGGCGTTGGTGCAACAGAACGTCAATGGTTGATCGCGTTTGGACTGCCGGCCCTGTAGGTCGTCGTACGCCGCCCGGTCTTCGATTTGGTGTACTTCGTCCACCAACAACATCGACGCCGCACCGCCGGCTTTCGCACCGCCGCCCGACGTGATTTCCCACTTCGAATCAGTCGGCTTCCACCGGATTTCGTACTGTTTGACGACAAGGCTGCCACGCTCGACGAACGCCGCGAGCGGGCCGTTTTTGATGAACAGTTTGGCCGTCTCAAATTGGTGGCTTGCCTGCCCGAAACTGTTCGCGAGGCTGTAGATTTGTGCCCCGTTTTCGCCATCGCCGAGCAAACCGTACAGGCCGGCGATGGCCAGCAACGGCGTTTTACCGGTGCCGATTGCCGATTCGAACCAAAGCGAGGTGAACCGGCGGAAACCCGTCTCACGGTCCACAAATCCGAAGACGGGCCGGATGATTTCGCATTGAATCGGGTGGAGCGTGAACGGCTTGCCCCGGAGTGAGCCACGGTAGTGGTGGCAATACTTGGCGGCAAAGCGTTCGAACCGGGTGGCCTTGTCCGCGTCGTATCGATACGTCGCATCCTCGGCGTAAACGCGTTGGCCGACGACGGCCGACACCGCTGCCGCCTTCGTGCCGTGCTCGCCCCCGTGACACCGTCGGCAGGTTGATTGCAGATTGTCCTGGGCGACGGCTTCGGCCGGCGTGCACCGTTCTAACGGCTTTACGTGGTGGACAATTTCGACGACGTGCACGCCGCAGAGTTCGCAATACGGGTGCGTGAGCACCTTCGCCGCCCGTGCCCGCCGCCACGCGGCCGACTTGTAGAACTTCGTCGCCTCGGTGTTCCGCTGGTATTTGTTGTAGGCGGCATCGACCGCACGGTTTCGGGCCATCGTCAAAGCTCGATCTTGTCGGCCTTCGTGGGGTCGTCGGCTTCAGCTTTGAAGATGCCGAGCTTCGCCCGTGCGGCCGGCGTGAAACCAAGCTCCGCAATGAGTGTTCGGATCGCGTCCCAACAGTCTTTTTGCACCAGCACGTGAGGGTTTTTAATAAGCCCGCCCATGCCGCCACGAATCACCGGCCCGTTGGCGTCGATATCACGCTGGCATTCGAGCCACAGGGCGACGTAGTTGCAGTACATGGCCAACGCCGAGCGGTCGAGTTCGTGCAACGTTTTCGCCGGGGCCAGCAGTTTGACGACCCGCCGCCATTCCGCCCGGGCGGCGGTGTTGAGGTGCTCAGGCGGCGGCAATTCGGCCGCGGCCTTTTGAGCAATTGGGGCATGTTTTCGGCCGCGTGCCATCCGGTGGTTATTCGCCCCGGCCAGTTAAAAAAGCTATTTGGGGTGCAAAATGTGTGAAAAAGGTGCGATCGATCCCTTCCCAGAGGGGTCGTTTTTTATTCAGGGGTGGGGGTGGTTAGAAAAATCGTCGCGGCGAAAAAATTTTTTCGCCGTTTCCCCGAAAACTTCCGAAATCTCACGCCGCTGGCAGACACTGCACGGCCCACACTAACGGCGTCGGCGTTCCGTCTGTCGCCGTGAGCGTGAGGGTGACGCGGTAGTTTGCTGCCGCTGGCATCATGTCCGGCGTGAGCGTGGCCGTGACGTTGTATCCCTTTTCATCCTCACGCCATTCGCTGCCGGTGGCTAGCGTGTCGGCCAGGATAGACGCCGGCGGCAATGACGTCGTGCTCACAGGCTGGCCCGTTGTCGTGTTGTAGATCGTAAGCGAAACGGCCGCGACGCCGGCCACCGCCGGCGGCGTGCCGTCATTATTAACGAGACGGGCCAACAACTTAAGCGTGTCGCCTTGCGTGATAACCGCCCTCATCATGCCCCCGGAATTACGTGCACAGATTGAACCTCAACAACCATCGGACGAACGGCATCAGCCGCGAAGACGGCCCACGCGTCGGCCGTGAACAACAGCCAATCGTTTAACGTCCAGTGCGACCAATCGCCGGCGGGCGAAGGCTGGGGCACGACGTAGGTTGATTGTGCGTCGATCTTCACGGGTGTTAATCGGTCAAGGCCGGATTCGCCGGATCATCAACGGCCGCTTGGGCAACCGCCTTGCGGTCATTGGCGAGCTTGGCGGCGGCGTCCGCGTCGGCGGCGTCTTGGCGGGCAACCGCGACGGCTGCCTCCGTTGATCGGTACGCGTCGAACAGGGCTTGCACCTGCTCGGTCATGTTGCCCGATATCCGCATGGCTGCCCCGGGGTCGGCTTCCGTCAACTGCCGAAGCAGGTCGGTAAGCTGGTCCTCTGCCTGCTTAACCCCCTCGGCCTTGGTGACGGCAAGAGCGTCGGCGGCATCGGCGGCGGCAGTCGCGGCGATCAACGCCGGGCGGCGAGATTCGCGGAACTGCCGCCACTGCAAGGCCACGTCGTTTTTGAGTGCCAGCAACACTATCGCCGGAACGGTCAATCCGACTGCGGCCATGTTCGCGGCGGCTGTCGCGGCGTCCTTGGTGTGATACGTCTCCGTCTCGCTGGCATAGATGTTATCTACGGGCGGATCGGCGGCGGGGTCGCCAATCACGTACGGACAGGCCACGATAGTGACGTCCCACGGGCCTTTGTCGCGGAGGCGGCCGTTGGCGTGGAAGTCGTCGATTGAGTACGCGTTGCACTCGATCGGCTCGGCGGTCGTCGTGGTGCGGGTTGCGGGGATGGTGGTGATGTTGTCGGGCATAGTTGTTTAGGGGATGTTGTCGATCGAAACCCACGCGATGTACTCCGGAAACCAGCGGACCATGCGGCCGGCGTAGTCGCCGTTACTGGCAATGCCGATTTCGCGGTTGTTGGTGCCCGGTACGGTTGTGTCGACGGTGCCGAGGGCGAGCTTGCCGCCTACGGTTGCGTTGCCGGAGACGGATAAGCCGCCGCTAACCTGCACGCGGTTTACACCGTCATCGGCGGTTCCGCCGAACAGCCAATTACCAGCAGCGGCAATACGCCCACGTTCGGTGCCGACGCCCGAGGGGTACGATGCTGCCGTCTCAAACGACAGATAGCCAGTGTTGACGCTCATGGTGCAGCCGCTACCGGTTACGCGTAGATAGCCACCGGCAACGCCGGGATTTTCAAGGAGGAACACCGGGCTACCTTCGCGGACATGAAGCGACGCGGCCGGGGTTGTTGCTCCCGTGCCGACACCGAGTTTGCCGGTAATCTTAGATGATCCAGTTGCCGTCAGGCTCCCCGCGAAAACGCCGTTACCGGCCGAATCAACCGTGAACCGATCGATACCTGCTTTGCGACCCCGGTATAGCAGCTTGACGCCACTGCCCGTGCCGGTGCCGAGCATGTCTACTTCGTGGCCGATCAATGCTCCGGTCGAGGTTGTTGCGTCGGTGGGGGCAACGCGGTTTGCGATTACTTCGCCGCTGGCGTTACTCATTGAGCCGGTTGCGACTGATACTTGCGTGCCCGCAGTGGTGCGGGCCTGAATGTTGATATTGCAAGTGCCGTTCGTACCCGACGGCCCGTAGTTTGTGCCGTAGAAACCGAACGCAGTCACGTTGTTTGTTGACGTCAAGCTATTGACGCTGACGACCCCGCCAAATGTCGCCGCCGCACCCGTCACCCCGCCCGTAAACGTGCAGCCGGCGAACGTCGGCGAATCTGTCGCTGCCAACGCCGCCGCCGTCCGCACCGCCGCCGCGTCGGCCGCTTTGACGATCGCCCGGCCCGTTGCCGTGCTGTCGCTAATATCGGCGGCGGCGTGCGTATGGACCGCCGCCGCCTTGCCGGCGAGCGTGGCGATTATCGCCGTGTCGGCGTTGCCGCGTGCGGTCGCCTCGGCGTTGACCATCGTCGTCGTGTTGGCGTCGATTGATGCGGCATAGGACGCGACATCGGCAACGCTGGCCTTGACGTCGTCCAGGCCGTGGGCGTCATTGTCGGCGGCGTGGGCGGTGAGAGCCGACACGTCTGCCTTGGTCGCGACGGCTTCGGAAATGGTTGCCAATTCCTCCGCACTGGCCTTTTCACCGATGGCAGCGGCGTTCGATTCGAGCGTGTCGGCGATCGTGCGGAAGTTGCTATTTAACGCCACGCCGCCGGCCCCACTCGGGTCGGGTGAAGCGATCGACAAGCCTTTGTAGTCAATGAGCGTTGCCATTGCGGGGTTATTCGCTCACGCGGCGAGGGAACGGGCTTTTCGCCGCATACGTTGCAGGGCGTTGTCTACGCTGGCCGCGGTTCGCCGCTGGCGGCGGGCGATTTGGCGGTGCGACAGGCCGCACAGTCGGCCGTCGAGCACGTCGCGTTCGCCGTCAGTCAGGACGCTTTCGAGTTCGTCGGCAATAAGGCAGTCGATAGCCGTCGGTGCTTTTGACGCCTCGCCGATTTGAGAGTCGAGCGAATAGCAGGCAACGCCAGCACGCCGGCCATCCTGATGCGACCGCCGGCGGTAATGGTCGATGACTTTCCGGGCCGTCACGGTATACGCGAACGTGCCGAACGACGACACGCCGCGGGCGGGGTCGAAACGCTTCGCCGCCTGCCAAATGGACAGGGCCGCAATCTGCAAAAGCTCGTCACGCTCAACCTGTCGGCGTTTCACGTGTGGGGCAATCACGTACGCGGTGAAACCTGAAACAAGCTCGGCCACCGCAGCATCCACCGCGGGGCCGGGCGTGTTCGTTTGTACGATCGTCAGAAGATGGCGAACGCGTTCGGGTTCGATCATGTAGCCTTGGCCCAAAATTCCCCGCTGAATACCGTCTCGCGGATGGTGTCGCCGTCGCGGGCGAGCAAGGCGGCTTTGCTGGCCGACGTTTCCTTGTCCACGATGAGGGCGTAATAGAAGACGGTGCGAACGGTGGGGCAGTCGCGGAGAATGTCCCACTGCCCGGCGAGGTTCGCGGCGGCGTCCTGGGGCGACACGGCCGGGAGTTCCGCCCGTTCATCGATCGCCTGTAGGGCGTCGTTCGTTTTCGCTTTCGGGTTTGATTGCTGGACAAGCCACGCCCGGACATTTTTGCCGAGCGGGAAGCCGTTCCATTCGGTGAGGTCGATCGGCTTTTTCTTCGCAACGCCCACGAGTTCATTCATCATCGATTCGAGGGCGGCGGCGGTGTTCCGGTACGGATGGAACGCGTAGCCATCGACTTCCAACCCCTTGGCGATGAGGTCGCGAATCGTCTGGACGCTGCCCGTCGGCGACGGCGACAGCACTTCGAAGTAGCCGCGGAGCACGTCCTCGGCGGGAATGACGAACGACGCCAGCAACAACGCCAGGTCGAGCGGCTTCCAATATTCGCTCTTGTTCGGCTCGTTGCCGAGTTCGAACTTGATCGTCATGCCGCAGCCGGTGAACAGTTTTTTGAGCGTTTCGAAAAACGCCTTGGTCTGCGTGGGCGTCGGGATGACCGCACCGCCGTTGGCGGGCGGGACGCAAATGACGAGCGTGGACAGCCCGACCGACTTGGCCCACGTCACACGCTCGTTGACCCATGCGGCGGTTGGCAGCTTGCCCGGCGTCATGGACAGCCACAGGCGGGCGGCTTTGTGCCCGCACCGTTCGTTGTACTGCTTAAAGGTGATCGTGCTGCCGTCGAGCATCACGATGGGTTGCGTAGCGGCCAACAAAATGTCCGACACGAACCCCTTCACCAGATGCGACGGCGTTTTCTCAACCGGGCCACTCGGCGGCTTCGTGCCGGGTGAGGCGACGACGGTAAACGCCACTTCGAGCGATTCCTTATCGTTCATCTTCCGCACGCGGAGTAGGTACTCGCCGGGCGGAAGGTTCGCCGGGAGTTCGAACGACTTGAGCCGCGACGTCTCAACCGTCTTCCGGCCGGGGCCGTTGAGGTACGCATCGGCAACGCGTTTCAAATCGGCCGCCTTGTCGCCTTCCATGATGACGAACGCGAGGGCGGCGGCGGTCGGATAAAGCGTTAAACCGGCAAGCGAATTGCCGGCGACGGTGAATTGTGTGTAGCTACTCGGCATAAGGCTTATCCAGTCACAAAGGGTTCGTCGTCGTGCGGGTTCATTTCCGGACCACCGATGCGGCGTTCGTTTCGGTTGATCGCCCCGAGGTCGCGAAGCCGGTCGGCCGATCGTTCGTCGGCTTCGCGGTCAAGGCGGCGTTCCCGGCGTACCGCGAGATACGACAGCAGCAGGCTCGCGATGATGCCGACGGAGAGGGATGCGATGCGTAGCCACTGCTCGGCGAATTCTGCCGAGATTGCAGGAGCGGCCGACGCACTGGCGACGGACGCAGAGCAAAGCAAATAGGTTCGGGTGCCGTGCATTACTTCACGCCTTTCGCAGCGGCGTTTCGCACGGGGGCCATCGTGGCGAGCATCGCGGCGGCTTCGGCCTTTTCGCCCTCGGCCATCTTCCGGGCGGCGATGGCGGCGGTAGCTTTGGTTTCGTGATCGACGCCGCCGGCAAAGCCGAGCTTGCGGCCGATCCAGACGAACGCGGCGAACACGACGGCAAGAGCGGCGACGATGGCGAGTACGGGGCCGGCAACGGCCAGGAAGGTCGGCGTGAACAGCAGGCAGACGCCGCCGATGCCGAGCGTCACGGCTTCCGTCTTCCCGAGCCGAACCAGCGGCACAGCCGGCAACACGCACGCGGCCAGGATCATCCCGCCGCCGAGCACGTACAGAATCCAGAAGTTGCCGCCGACGTAGTCATTCAGGGACTTCGCCAGCGGCGGGAGAACGCCCGAGCTTGTCGCGTCCGCACCGTTCGGCGTGGCGGTGGCAACGGCCGGCTGACTCGCCGCCGGCGGGGCGGTCGTCTTCGCATAGCTCGCCGACTGGCGGGTGTACGTGACACCGTTCGGCGTGGTGATCGATTCGTAACCGTCGAAAGCACTCTCGGCATTGCCGACACAACCGACGATCGCGAACACCAGCAGGACGCACAACATGCCCAACAGGGCGAACAGCACTACGCGGGTTGCTTCTCGGAACAATCGCACTGGCGGGCCTTTCGGTATAACCGTCGGCCCATCCATCGAACAAATCGCCCGTAAACGTCTAGCGATCCCGGGAAATTTTGAAAATTTCTAACGCGAGCGGGCGGGACGTGAGAGGGTTTCCCCGCTCGTAGATCGAACGGATGCACCCTGATACACCCTCACACACCCTCGCGTGTAGCTTTTTGCGTTCGTCGGGTGCCAGGCTCGCCACGAACGCGAGGGCGGCGACGGCGTCGGCTTCGAGCTTCTCGCCAGCGGCACGATCGGCGGCACGGTCGGAAGCCGTCAAGCCGTTCACGCGGACGGCGGGGCCGGTGTCGCGTGGTGCCGCCGGCGGCGGGGCGAGTTCGCGGACGCGGGCGATGATCGCCGGCACGTTCGCGAAATCGTCAATGCCGACGCGTTCGCTGATTGCCCTACGCACGGCGTCGGCGGGCCATCGGCGGAACTCGTCGCGGATCGCATCAACGCGTTCGTCGGCGTCGGGCGTGCGTGGAAACACACGGTACAGGCGAACGACGCACGCTTGGGCTTCGGCTTCGGTCATGCGGCCTCCGTCTGGTTTTCTCCTTGCCCCAACTTCGCACGCTCGGCGTCAAGGCGAGCGAGCTTCGCCGCGATGCGGTCCCCGATGTCCGGCTTTCTCGCCTTCGTTCGAAACACCCCATCCCATCCTCGCCCCACATTCTCCCCCTCCCCCGGCCGCGAATGCGGCAGAGCGGGAGCGGGAGCGGGAGCGGGAGCGGGAGCGGGAGCGGGAGCGGGAGGTTCGTTACTTCCCGTTTCAGTGCGTAACGGTTCGTTACCGTGCGTTACAGGTTCGTTTTTGATGTTTTCACAAGTGTCGCGATACTCATCATTTAGACTGTCGATACGCGTGTTACGCACCCCTTCGTTACCGTGCGTTACGCGCGTTACGCCTGCGTTACAGTGCGTAACATCGGCTGCTCCACCCTCGCCTGGCGAGCCCTTGGGGCCGCGGTGCGACGCAACGCGGCAAGTGGCACTACAAAACCGTGCGTGCGACTCCGTTGATCGGAAATCAGCCTTGCACCATTCGCAAAACCTCTCCTTCCGACGCTCGGCCTCTCTCGCCCGGCGATTCTTGACGTACTCGGGAGCGTGGTCCATGAGGTCGCGAATCTGATAGCGTCCATCCTGTCCATCGATAGGCTCTATGAACCCCGCACGGCCCGCACCGCCGGCGGCGAGCAACGCATCGGTAAGCACGCCGGGTTCCCCGGGCCACTGGCACGCGAGTTCGACGTCAACCGCATCGCCGATTTCCGCCTGCCCGTTTTCGTAGGCAACCGCCCAAAGGCATTCCAGCAGGCCGAGAACGTACGGCGTCGGCAGTTTGAGCGTGTGCGAAAGGCGGCGAAACTTCGGGTGCTTAATCAAACCTGGGCGAGCCATTATTCCGCCTCCGTCACACCGCCGGCGATCAACGCCGCACGGATTTTCTTCATCGCTTCGCCGTGCATGTTCTTGACCGTGCCCGGCGAGAGCTTTTCGCCCGTCTGCTCAAACAGCATCCGGGCCACCAACGGCCAGGGACGCAAGCCGCCCCATTCGTAGGGCTCGGGCTTTTCCCGTTTGATCGTGCCTCTTGATCTTCGTTTCATGCGGCCTCCTAAACGCCCGGGCGGGAATCGAACCCGCTAAACCGCCACCGGCGGGCGTGCCGGCGTCCTGTCAGGCGGCGAGCTTGTCGGCCTCGGCGTTGGCGTTGGCGATTTCGATTTTGAACACGTAGCCGGCCGAGTGTGCCGGGTCGCATTCCCCGGCGTCGTTGAAGTAGCAACCGGCCTGCTTGCCTTCGACTTCCGTGGCCCACGCGACGACGTGCTGATAGGTCGAACCGAAGCGAGTGCGGCCGAGGTATTGGACCTGATCGCCTTCGCGGAACGGCGAGCCGTTTTTCAGCACCACGAGCGGCCCGTTCCACTCGACGGCCTTCGGAGCGATCGCCGGCGGGGCGGCCTCAGCCTTGCGGTCGATCGACTCGATGGCAGCAATGGCAAGGGCGGCAACCTTCACCAGCCGGGAGCGGGCGGCCAAGGTGTCGTGTTTCTCGGATTCGAGTTTGGCGTTCTGGTGGTTGATGTGATACGCCCATTCGTAGGTGCGATGGGCATCGTCGTGAGCCGCACCACCCCATTGCTCAACCTGCCGCCCGCGTTCGGCAATGATGTCGGCGAGCACGGCCGGGGCCGCGTACGTTCTGGCCTCGCGGCAGTCGGCCGACGTGAGGTAGATCGGGACGCCCTTGCGGCCCGAAATCACGTTGAACTTGTCGATGACGGCTTGCCCCAAATCGATGTCGATCGCCGCGGCGAGCAAGTCGGTGTAGGTGACGTTGTCGGCAAGCTCTTTCGCGATGGCCACGCGGTACGTGACTTGTTCGCCATCGGCAAAGTACGGGTCGTCGAGCGTGGCGTTTTCGCGGATCATCTTTTTGATGATGTTGCACGCCTCACCCACTTCGCCGGCCATCGCCAACGCCCAACGCTCGGGCGTCCAAAACTTAACCGGATGAAACGCCCGCTCACAACGGGCCACGTTCGCACGGCGGAAACGATCAAAATTCAATGCGGAACCCATTGGGTAATCCTCAAAACGAGACAGGAGACACCGCCGGCGACGTGCCGGCGGGAAACGCACGGGCGGGCGTTGGCCCGGCCGTGCGTGGTGCGAGTCAATACTCAGTCGAAGCGAAGAGTCGCGGGGTTGAGGGGTCGGCTTTATTCACGCGGGCAAGCTGCTCGGTGAACGTGAGGGGTTCCTCGTCGCCATCTTCGTTAGAACAGAACTTGAGTCGTTCCATATCAGCGTGCGTCACCTCGCCAAGCTCGTCGTCGCACGCTTCGTCGAACGGCAAGCCGCTATCATCCATCGCTGCTTTGACGGCGTCGAAAATCGACTCAGCCACGTACCACTCGTACTCGTTAATCTGGAAAACCTTCAACACTGGAAACCTCCTGATCTGATGAACACCGCCGGCGACGTGCTGGCGGCAAACGCTCGGGCGGGCGTTGGCCCGGCCGAGCGTGGTCGAATGCTCACGCTGGTTGACGCGGCGGAACGTTCGCACGCTTACAAATGTGCCATCCGCTACACACGTCGCACCGGTAGCGACTCGTGGGGATGCCCGATTCCTGGGCGGCTTTGTCGCGGGCGACTTTGGCCGTCTTCCGGTCGGGGAAGAACCTTTTGCGGTGACACGAAAACGTTGCTCTGCTGAACTTGTCCATTGCTGGCCTCTCTAAAAATGGGGAACGAAACCGGCCGGTGAACCCGGCCCTCATTTCGTAAAGGGCCAAAAAATCGAAAGTGTCCAAAATTGCGGGTAAGTCCTTAAAGCCACTCACGCCGTTGGCAGTGCCCGCCGCACGCGATCTCCGCACGCGGGGCAGATGTAGCCGACCGGCGAAGCGAGGAAGTGCGGGCTTGTCGTTATCGCAATCCGCCCGGACTGGTCGCCGAGCGGTCCGCGGCATGACATGCAAAACGTCGTATCAACCGGCGGCAACTTCGGGAGCTTGTCCACCATCGCGAGAATGTCTTTGATGCCGATGCTCACGCCGCCGCCTTTCTGAGTTCGCCGGCGATCTCAGGCACGTTTTGAAACTGGATGGCGTGTTTATTGTCGCCGAGCCGAATCACGCGAGCGTCAGTCCAAGGGATCGTTGCAACGTTGAAGCGAACGGCCTTAGCCAAAAGGGCGGCGTCGAGCCAGAAGAACGCGGCCACGCTGTCGGCAGTGCACTCGGCGAGCACGCCGGCGATGGCCATCGCCTTGTCGAATCGGTCAAGGTGAAATATCTGATGCGGCTTGAGCAACGACATTTTGAAGCCAAGGGCGTAATCGGTTTGCTTGGCGTCGAAATGGATGGCCCGGCCGGTAGCAACAACCGTGCCAATGAAGTCCACCGGGCCGGGCACAGGGATAGACTTCCCGCCGCGTAGGAATCGTGCCCCTGCTTGCATCTTTTCGATGCGAATCACGTCGCGTTGGCTGGCGACTACGATGGTTTCTAAGCTGCGGCCCCTGTAGCCGCGTGGTGCAAAACGCTTCATGGTTCCTCGGGTTAAAAGGGTGCAAAGTCATCGCCGCCGAATGAGTCGGGGCCGGCGGGGGCCGACGGCGGGGCCTCGTCGAAATTGATCCGCATTCCCTTGACGCGATCCCACCGGTAATTGATCCCGTCCGTGCAATTGTCGGTCGCCGTCCGGGCGTCGAGGTGGGCCGGGTTGATGCACAGTCGGTTGTGACACCTATGATCAATGTGCATTCCCTCGCCGCGGTCCTCGTGAAATACAGCGAAGGAAACGCGGTGCACCCACTGCTTTTTCCCGTTGAGCTTGATAGCCCCGTATCCGTCTTTCCTGTCTGGCGTGCCGGTCCACTGCCAGCACGGGCCGGATACGCCGGGCGGAAGGTTGTCGAGTTGGACAACCGCCACGCGGGCGAGCATCCGAATGATGTCGGCCGGCAAGGGCATGAAGCCGAGGCGATGGCCGGGAACGCTCTTGCGTCGTTTCATGCGGCCTCCCGTGCGACGCGGACGCGTTCGGACGCCGCCAGCCGTTCCCGCAGTTCCTTGAGCATTTGCGACACGCGAGATTGCGAAATTCCGATGGTCCGTCCGACGACATTCATCGGAATGCCTTCGAGGTAGTGCAGCCGAATCGCGAGCCGCTCCTCGCGGCTGAGCGACTTGAGCACGTAATCGACCGTCTCGGATTGCTCGACGGGAGACGACGGCAAGGGCTCGCGAGATTCAAGAAAGTCCTGTGCCGTCACGGGAACGCCGTTGTCGTTTTCGAAGACAACCGCAGATAGCGATCCCGTGTCCCGGGTGGCGAATGCTTCTACCGGCGTAGCCAGGTCGCCGCGGGTCGGGTGTCCGGTTTCCTTGTGGACCTCCTGCCACGTCGGGAACCGCCCGAGCCGACTGCGTAACTTGGCGATTGCCGCCTCACGTTGGCGTTCAAGGCGTGGCACGAAATCCGAAAGCCGAAGCTCATCAAGAATCCGGCCACGCACGCGGTTTTGGGCGTATGACGTAAACCGCACGCCGCGGGCGGGGTCGAAAGACTCGACGCATTGCATCACGGCCATCGCCCCGAGGGATTTGAAGTCGTCGGCGTCGAGGATGCCCCAACATTCCGAACGCCTCGCGTACGCCTTCGCAATGGTTTCGATGAACGGCATCATCAAAACCACGATGCGGTTTCGCGTGGCGTCGTTCGGGCTCGCCTTCCACTCGGCTAAAAGCTGTTCGACTGTTTCGCTCATGCCGCACCCCTCCGATCGATTGGCCGCGGTGGCGTAGCGATCGCATCCTCTATGGGCCAGCCTTGTGCAATTCGCCAGCGAATCACGCTCTCGCACACACCGTACTCATCTGCCCAAGCACGGATGCACTGCATACGACCAAACGCATATATATTCCGAGTGGATCGGCGATTTCGAGCTTGATCGGTAGCGGTTGCCCATCGACAGTTTGACGGCGTGTAGTCACCATTGTTGTCGATTCGGTCTATCGAGTGAGACGGGGATGGACGCTCCCCCATGTCGGCAAGGAAATTCTCAAATGATTCACGCCATCGCTGACAAACGGCGATTCCACGTCCGCCATAACTTGCATAATTTGGAGAACTTTTATCGCCGCAGCGGGCGAGCATTGCCTGCCAGGTGGTATAGATCGGCGTCCTCGATCGACCGTGAGTGAGAGTTGATTTCGTCGACCTCTGGACACAGCCGCAACTGATAGTGCGGCCAAACTTAATGTTCATCGCCAAGGCGGTCTTTGTCCCTCCGCAGTCGCACACGCATCGCCACTTGGCGTGGCCGGCCTGCGTTCCGGCGAACGCAACAACCATCAACTTCCCAAAACGCTTCCCGATTAGTGATTTCACTGAATTGCCAGGAACAGGTTTCATGCCGCACCCCCGGCTGGTGCGGGCCGTGCCGCCGGCAGCATGTAGACGTGCTTGGAGGGCCACCACTTATCCGCCCGAATCATGTCGTTCGTGATGTGCTTCGGGGTTTCGACGAGCGTCAATCCCTCGCGGAGTTGAAGGGCGACGAAACTCCCGACCGGAACCGTCGACAGTGGACCGCGTTGGACGATCCGGCCAGGCGGGCCGTATAGCCCGAATTCGTCATCCGTCGCCAAAATGTAACCACCGGACAGCAGGCAGAGATAAACGGATTGGTAGGTGTAAACGTGACGGTATTGCCTCTTTCTCACTTGCCACCCCCGATCAACGCACGCAACGACTTGAGCCGAAGCATTTGCGACATGAGCACCAAGGCGGCGTCCTGGGTTGCCGCGAGGGCGGCGTCAATCTGCCGGGCGTGCTCGTGCCGGATGGCGTCGTTGAGATAGATAACGACGTCGTTAGCCGATCCGACCGTTTCGAGCGGATCGCGGCCGAGTGCGGCAACGTCGATGATGCGGGCGTTAATGTCGGCGTAGAGCGGTTGAGCCTCGTTTACACAGGCGAGGGCAACCTCGGCACAGTGGGCCGGCATGAGGTCAATCTCGGCCGACGCCTTATCTACGGCCACGCGGGCCATGAGCTTGAGGGCGACGGCGGTGGCGTCGTCAGTTGATCGGATCGACATTTTCGTTCCCCTCCGTAAGTGTGGTGCGGTGGACGTACTGGCCCGGCCGCGGTTGTTTCGGCGGCCGGCCGCGGCGAAGCTCGCCACCGATGTCGCCCGCGATGGCGGGCACTTCGGGCAGGCGGTTCGACCGGCGGCGATGGTTGTAGGCGAGGCGGATACACCGGCGGACGGTGTCCGATTCGGTTTCGACAAACCCGGCGTCACGCCAAGCCTGCCAAAGCTCGCCAAGCTGCTTTTGTTCCTCCGCATTGAGTCGCGGAGACGGGCGTTTAAGACTCATAAACGGTGTCCAGTTTTGAGCGTGCGGCCCCGGGCACGCCTCGGGCGTGCGTTGGGTTGGCGACGGATTGCAGGGCGTTTATCTAGTCAGGGCGTCCGTAGTCGGCGATGCACGCCAGGGCGTAGGACACGGCGAACCAAAACTCACGAAACATTGTTGCCCCCGCTCTCGCGAATTTCGCAAAGCTGCTCGATTAACGTTTTCAGGGATTCGCGAATGCTTTTCTTGGCGTAGGCGGCGGCGTAGGCGGCGGCGTCGGCGGCGGCGTAGGCGGCGTTGGCGGCGTCGGCGGCGGCGTTGGCGTTGGCGTAGGCGGCGGCGTCGGCGGCGGCGTAGGCGGCGTTGGCGGCGGCGGCGTTGGCGGCGGCGGCGGCGGCGTTGGCGGCGGCTCTCGCTTCGCGTGCCGTTTCGGCATCAGCATTTTCGCGTAGCTTCGTGGCAGCCTCAACGAGTTTGGTTTTGTGTGGTTCGGCCGTAACCTTGGCGGCGAGCTCCAACGCCAGCGGTGCGGCGAAAATCAGTGCCCAATTGGCAGCGGCCTTAGCTCGGGCCTTGCGGGTATCGAGGCTACCACGCGTGCCGACAATCTTTTTAGCCAAGGGCAGCAACGCCGCGGTACGCTCGGCGTTGTCCTGCCACCACGGCCCATCGTTCAACTGGATCGCAAGTTTGCGAATCACCGGGCAGGCACACTCAGGGGCGTCCGAGTGATTTTCGCCAGCGATCCACGCGACGGCAGACATGAGGCAGCAGGTTTCGCCTGTGCGACTACCGCTTGATCCGCCGACAAAGCAAACGCCGGCGGGAAGCTCGATAAGATTCTTGACCTGACTCATCGGAAAACTCCAAAGGTTGTAATTACAACCACTTCGAACAGTGCGAGGGAACTAAAGCCCGTTCCCTATCGGGCAATCAATGTCGTGTTGATGGCGAGCCACCGAACAACCTCGGCACGCGGATAGCGAATCGTGCGGCCGACGTTGATAAAGATTGGCGAGCCCGGCGTTTTATCTCGACGTCAGCGTTTCCATGTGTCCGCCGGGACGTCCGTAAGCCGCTCCATCGCGGCCGTCGAAAACAACGCCTTCCCCGGCGGGAGCAAAGCCTCTGCTAACGCTTCCGCGTTCGGCAGGGTGGATGAGGGTGGAATAGGCGTGGGCGTCAAGTGCGTTATTTAGAGGCCCATTGCATCAAGAGCGGCGGCGGCCTGGTTGTGGCCAACCGGGGGAAGCGATGGGGCGGCCGCACAGATTGGACGCTGAATCGCCTCAACGAATCGCCCAATCGCCGCCCGCGTCGTAACGATTCCGTTCACGGTGTAGGATGCTTCAAGGAAAACGCGGGTTCCGTTTGCCGCCTTGCGGCCCTTTCGCACCCACCGATGCACCTTGCTAGGGTTGGCGGGCTTTCCATCCTTCCAAAATCTGGAATCGCGGGCCGCTGCCTTCAAGCTAATACTTTCACCATCGACGCAGGTCGCAGAAGTGGCATTGCTCATACATTCGTCATTTATAAAACAATCATCATTCTTGTCAAACATTTATCATAATTTCATTCGTCTTTTTTTTGTCAGTTAGTGTTCTGCTGGATAAATGAGGCATATTTGGCGAACGCATGGCCACCGAAACGCCAAACCCCTTGCAGCGAGCTTTTGAGTCCGGTGTTGTGTCAATAAAAGATTTGATGGCCGGAACAGGGTTCAGCCGGCCGACGGTAGAGCGTCACATGCGAGGGAAGACTAAGCCAGACGCGGCCGACAGGGCACTCTATGCAAAGACTCTCCGAATCGACCCGGTGAGATTTGACGAGCTTTGGTTCGGCGGAAGCATCGAAGACACGATCACGCCGAACCGAATAGAAGACAACGTTCCGCCACCGGGCGAACTCATTCCCGCGATACCCGAGTGGCCAACACTCCGCCTAGCGGCGTCTCACTGGCTAGAAACCGACGAAGTGGGTGAAGTTATTGGCGAGCACAACATTCAAGCGGCGTGGAAATTAAAGCGATTCCGCGTGCGGCTGGCCGGCTCGTGCATGGAACCGGCGTGGCCAGACGCTTCGCTTGTTGAATTCGAAATGCTGGTCGATGGCACAGATTTTGAAGTCGGGAAAGACTACTACGTGCAGACGCACGAGGGGGCCACATTCAAGCGGTGCATAAGCAAGGACGGTGAGACGGTCACGGTGGGCTGCATTAACGGCAAGCCGCTGAAGCGGTGGACTGTGAACCGCTCGGACATTCAGCGGGCAGCACGTGGCGTATACAGACTGACGACGCCAGATTGAGGCATCCCGGCTATACCGGCAATACCCCGTCAATCCCTAAAAACGACGCCACTAGAAGCCAGAAACGAAAGATTTGAGAAAGGTGAGATTGCCGGTAAAGTCTTAGAAATTCAACGTTTTCCGGTCGGTTTGCGATATTTTGGCGTAGCTTCATAAGCCCAAGGTCCCCGGTTCGAGTCCGGGTGGTGCCATTTTCCTTCTTCCAATCGAATACGCCCGAACGCGAGTCCTTCGCCACGCTGCAGCGCAGCTGCTGGTTCTGCCCGCAATTATCGATCAGCAGCTGCGCTGCAGCGTGGCGGTCTTTTCATCGGCAGCGGACGCACTGGCCGTGGACGATGACTTCGGTGTAGCTGATGGCGTAGCCGCGGTCGATTTTGAGGGCTTTGGTGAGGGTTTGGGGTACTTCGCTGCCGCCCAGACATTCGACTTTTCCGCAGCTTTCGCAGACGAAGTGCGGGTGCCGGTGTTCCGGCCCGCTGTCGGCCTGGCCGAGGGCGTAGCGCCAGGAACGCTCTTCGCCCCGGACGCGGTGGACCATTTTCTTGCGAACGAACGTATTCAGCGTGCGATAGACCGTCACCGCATCCGTGTGCTCCGGCAGGGCGGCGAGCAGGTCCGGGACGTCGAGCGGCGCCTTCGCCTTGGCGAGCACTGCCAGCACGCCCAGCCGCACGGGCGTGATCCGCAGCGAGGCGGCCTGGAGCATCTTGGCGGGGTCGTCCGGGGTCTTCATCGCGTCTATTGTATCGCGGCCCGGCCGTCTCTGCCGAACCGGGGCGGGCGGGGCGATTTGCTCCCGATTTTTGCCGACAGAACGTCAGTGGTACGGTATACATATATCGTTACGGAGATGAGGCGAATGACAGATTCGACGGGGCTGCCGGTGGTGGCCGCATGACCGAGGCCGTTCCCACCCTGACCACCGCTGCCCCCACGCCCGAAACCCGGACGACCACCGACTCGCGCAAAAATTCGGCACCGAAGAGCTCGCCGTCGTGCTCTCGCATTTCGACACGGGTTTCATTGAGAGCTGTATCGAGTTCCCACGGGGCAGCCGCAAAGCGCCGAAACTGGTCATTACCGCCGAACACGGCAAGTATCTGCTTAAACGGCGGGCACGGGGGAAGGAAGACGCATTCAAGGTCGCCTTCTGCCACCAGATTCAGCTCTACCTGATGGCCAAGCAGTTCCCGCTGCCGCATTTGATCGGGACGAAAGGGAGCAACAATTCGCTGTTCCAGTACCGCGGGGCGACGTACGAGCTGTTCGAGTTCATCCCCGGGCAGAACTATTCGCAGTCGTTAGAATCGACAGGAGACAGCGGCCGCATCCTTGCGCTCTATCACAAGCTGCTGGAAGGCTTTGAAAGTCATTACACCACCTCGCAGGCCAGCTATCACATGGCGCCGTCGGTGGAAACCGGGTTGCGCCAGATCCCAAAAACATTGGCCAAGGCGACGAATATCGGAGAGGTCTGCGACTACCTGCTGCGGAGCTACAACCACGCCGCCAGCACGGTCGACCAGCTCGGCATGGAGACTTGGCCGAAGCAGGTGATTCACGGCGACTGGCATCCGGGGAACATGCTCTACCGCGATAACCGCGTGGTCGCAGTCATCGACTACGACTCGGCACGCGTTTTGCCGAGAGTTTTAGACATCGCCAACGGTGCTTTGCAGTTTAGCATCCTCGGCGGCGATGACGACGTGCGCAAATGGCCGGACAATGTCGACGAAGTCCGCTTTACGAAGTTCCTCAAGGGGTACGACGAAGTCGTGCTGCTCAGCGAAGCCGAGCTTCACGCCGTGCCCTGGCTGATGATCGAGGCGCTGATCGCCGAGTCGACCTTCCCGATCGCGGCGACTGGGCAGTTTGCCCGTATGGAAGGATCGGCGTTTTTGTCGATGGTGGTACGGAAGGTGAGTTGGATCCAGAAGAACTCGGACCGGCTGATCAAGCTCGCGTCCTGACACCGACGGAGGCACCAGTAACCGCATGAAGTTAGTGCGACCCGCCTGCCTGAGTTTACTCCTCGCCGCCATCGCCGCCGCGGCCGGTGATGCTTCCGACCCGCAGCTTCTCGCCGAACAAGTCAGACGCCTCGACGACCGCGACCCACACGTCCGCGACGCCGCCCGCACCGCCCTCATGGGCCTGAAAGTCGATGACGCGGCCTACCTCAAGCGCGCCATCGTCGCCGCCGGCCCCGTCCGGCCGCACCGGGCGGAACTGCTCCGCGAGGTCATGACCTACGTCTACACCCGCCAGGCGATCGCCCAAATCCCCCGCAAAAACAACGGCTTTCTCGGCGTGACGTTTGACCGCGGCGTGCTGTTCGAACCCGACGACGCGCCGCCCGGTCAGATCGTCTCCGGGCTCGTCCCCGGGTTCGTCGGCGCTCGCTACCTGGCGGCGGGCGATATTCTCCTGGGCTTCACGTTCGACGGCCGCACCGAGTGGGTCGGGCGGACGCAACTCGTCGTCGACATCATCGGCAAACTGCCGGCGGGGAAATCCGTCGACGTGCTCGTCAGCCGTGACGGCCAATCGCTGACGATCCCGATCACGCTCGACGGCCGTCCCGATGACACGCCCGTCGAGAACGGCCCCGCCGACCTCAATACCCTCGGCTGGGACGGCCGCATGGCGAAATTCGCCGACGACGCCGAGGCCGCCGCCGAGCAGGAAGTCGCCCGCGAATTCGGCCGACTCGTCGGCGAAGGGTGATTCGCGATTTGAGTTGATCGCGCCGCGCAGTGCGCGGGTGATTCGCCACGCTGCAGCGCAGCTGCTGATCAATCGCTCGTCCGGAACACCAGCAGCTGCGCTGCAGCGTGGCAGTCAGTTCTCCGCGGCAGTCCGGTTTTTACGTCAACCCTTTCCAATCCCCGGTCGCGGCTTCTTTGAACGCGTCGCAGAGCTTCTTCACCGCATCGGCGGGCAGCGGGCCGGCGTTGACGGCGGCGATGTTATTCTCGGCGTTCAACCGCTTCGTCGTGCCAACCAGCAGTGAACTGACTTCCGGAAAGCTCAGCACGAAACGCAACGCGATTTCGGGCCAGGCGTCGTTCGGTTCGCCGCTGAAGCCGAGGTCGGCGGGCTTGATGTTCATCTTCTTCAGCCGCTCGGTGTAATTCGCGGAATAGCCGCGGTACATGCCCGGCTGGTCGTCGGGATTTTTCCAGCAGGCGTTGGCGACGGGGCGTTTGACGATCACGCCGACGTTGTTCTTCTTCGCGACGGGCAACAGGCCGGCGATGTTCACCTGGTCGACGATGTTGATCGACGTCTCCACCACGGCCACGTCCGGCAGGCCGGCGGCGTAGGTGACGGCGTCGTTGTCGCCGCTGAAGCCGGTGAAGCGAATCTTCCCCGCGTCCCGCGCCTTGGCCAGGGCGGCGATGGCGTCGCCTTGCTGCAGCACCTCGATCGGGCAGGTGTGCAGCAGCATGACATCGATGTGATCGGTTTTAAGGTCGACCAGCGACTGATCGACGGCGGCCGTCACGACGGCGGGGCTCCAGTCGCGGTCGTCGGCGCCGTCGACTTTCGCCGGCACTTTGCTGACGAGCGTGAACTCGCCGCGGCGGTGCGAAAGGTGCCGGCCGATGAACGCATGACTGCCGGGGTAACTCACGGCGGTATCGATGAGGTTCAGACCGCTGTCGAGCAGGTGATTGAGCATCGCCGCGGCGTCGGCGGCGTCGGGATTCAGATAAGCGGCAGGGGCCGCGCCGAAGCCGAGTTCCGAAACCTTAATCCCCGTGCGGCCGAGCGTGCGTTGATTCATGGTGCGTGAAGTATAGCGCTTCACGCAACAGAACGACGGAAAGCAATTCATCCGGCACGGGCCACTTCAGTGGCCCTGTCTTCGGCAGGTCAACAGGGCCACTGAAGTGGCCCGTGCCGGCGGGTGCGATTTACGCCGCGTCCAGCAGCAGCGCCATGCGGCCGGCGAAGCGGACGCGGCGGCAGGCGGCGACGGTGACGGCCGCCATCGCCAGCATCGGGTGTGCGTTGGCGGCGTCGACGTCATTGGAATCGACCAGCACGTGCAGCTTCGGCTCGGCGGCCAGGTCGAGGCTGAACTGCGGGAGCGCCATCGCGATGAGTTGGCGGTTCTCGCTCATCCAGCGGTAGGCGGCCGCGATCTGGCGCAGGTCGCCCAGGCCCGGGCGGGAGACGGCCAGGAGCGTCAGGTGACGCTCACGCGATACGGCGACGACGGCTTCGGGCATCATCGGGGCTTTGACCGCCGATTCCGTCCACTGGCCCGTGCCGAGGATCGCCTGCAGCATGGAGGCGGGGGTGGCGTCGGCGGACGGGAGTTCGAGCACGGTCGGGACGTCGTCGTGAATCATGGGAACGGTCGCAGTCGCGGCGGGAACCGCAGTTGATGACATCGGGGCAACGGTTGGGGTCATCCGCATCACCGGCACGGCCGGGGCGGCGGGGCGTTCGAAGGCGACGACCGGGGGCGGCGTCTGCACGACGGGCTTGGCCTTGGGGGCCGGGGCGTCGGCGGCGGGGGCGCTGCCCGCGACGAGCGCGCCCAGCACCTGCCAGTGCGATTCGGTCGAACCGTCGGCGGTGGCTTCCATCAGGCAGACTTCGTGGTTGTGCGCCGCGTCCAGCACCGCCGGGCCGAAACCGGGCGTGCACTTGAGGAACTGTTCGCAGACGCCGGCGAGCTTTTTGACGCTCTTTTCGATCTCCGCCGCGTCCGCCGTCCCGAAGACCGAGAGCGTGACGACCGGGCTGGCGTCGACGTGCAGGCCTTTGAGCGCCGGTACGCCGCCACGATGCCGTCGTGGTCGGCGGCCGTGAGGAGCGTCCAGTTGCGGATGTCGCGGAGCAGGGCGTGCGAGTCAGGCGAGCGGTGCTCGGGCAGCACCAGCAGCCACTGGCAGACGTCCTGATCGAGTTCGATGATCGCCTCGCGGAGCGCCTGGTTATTCAGGGGCTCAGGGGCGGGTTCTTCGGTGTGACAGTCGAGGGCGGCGGGGTCGACGAAGCAGACGCGAACGCCGCTGGCACCCGCATAGATGATGCCGACCGGCTCGCCGTTGCTGAGCGACATGGCCAGGTCGCGGACACGCTCGGTCATCGACTCGCCGAGGTGGTGAGCGACGACAGCACGGAGCGGCTTGAAGGCGGCTTCGGCGTCATCGGCCAGGGTGTCGGCGGGAGTGGCGGCCTTGGCGTTCATGACCTCGGCGAACTCTTCGGGCGTGAGGTCGATGCTGACATCCCCCTTGAACGCGCCCGGCGGCGTGCGGACGGGCCGGTGCTCCGGGCCGGTCTGCTTCTGGCGAACGTCGCTCAGGAACAGATGGCTGATTTCCGACAGGCGGCGAGAGGAAGGGGTGTAGTCCATGGGAAGTTGATCTGTTGAACGGTTGATGAGTTGATCCGTGTCGTGTTGAAGCTCGCGAGGTTCTCTCGGGTTTCGGCTGGCCACTGATCAACCGATCAACAGTTCAACCGATCAACTCGTTATGCCACTTCGGCGACGTTATTCAGTTCGCCGAATTCGTTGGTTTCGGTCAGCGGGTTGTGCGGGTCATTCGTCCAGACGCCGTCGACGACGAAGCGGTATTTGTACCGGCCGCTCGGGAGCGGCAGGCGGGCGACCCAGCGGCCGTTGTCGGCGGGGGTCAGCGGCGTGCTGACGGGCGACCAGCCGTTGAAATCACCGGCGACCTGCACGCGACGGGCGGCGTCGAAGCGGGCGGCGAACTGCATTTCGCCGTTGATCTGCCGCGGGCCGTACAACTCGTCGAGTTTCTTCTGCGTCGGGATGATCAGCGGCTTTTGTTCCGGCGGGAGGTCGGCGGTGAAGCTCACCGCGTTCTTGCCGAACTGGAAGTTCGTCAGCTGTGCCAGTTGCTTGGCCCGCTGCACCAACTCCGCGGGGCGGCTGAGCGATTCGCTGGCGGCCAGCGGTTCGATCTCGGCGGGGCGGTGGCCCATCAGCTCGCGGGCGAGGTTGACGAAGTCCTTGTAACCGCGGCTGCCGGGGTCGTATTCCGTGATCGGCTGGCCGAAGCTGGCGGCTTCCTTCAACTTGGTGTTGAAGTTGACCGTCGACTCCATGAGGTAGTCTTTGAACTTGGCGCGGAGTTCGCCGAGGACTTCGCGGGCGAGTTTGGTGCGGGTGTCGTAGAGCGTCGGGAGGACGCGGATGCGGACGTGACGGCCGGCTTTTTCGCGGAGCTCGTCGAGCGTTTCCATCATCTTCGACAGGCCGTGCAGGCTGAAGTAACCCGTTTCGACCGGCACGATGACTTCGTCGCACGCCCGCAACGCGTTGAACGTGATCAGCCCGACGCCCGGCGGGCAGTCGATGATGCACCACTGGTAATTCGACTTGATCGCCTCGAGGGCGTTGGTGACGCGAAGCTCACGCCCGTCGCGGCCGGCGAAGACCTGCTCGAAGGCGGCGAGTTTGATGTTGCTGGGGCAGAGGTCAAAGTCACTGGCGATCTGCCAGACGACGTCGGTCACCTTCATCGGCCGGCCGGTGGGGCCGTCGATGAGGCAGTCGTAGACGGTCCGCTCGACCTGCTCGTCCGGAACCGCCAGGCCCACGGCACAGTGGCCCTGGGGGTCAAGGTCCATCAGCAGCGTCTTGTGGCCCAAACGAGCTAAGCAGGCGGCAAGATTGATGGACGTGGTGGTTTTCCCACACCCGCCCTTTTGATTGATGATGGCGATCGTACGCATCGGCGAACCTTCCTTGGGATCGACGGCGACCTTCCGTGGCCGCCCTCTGGGGCATGAAATGAAAAATGCCCGTTACTTACTGATCGGTGGCATGAGGCGGAGTTCTTCAATTTTCATACAACCCGTTGTGAAATTGAGAACTTTCACTGAACGACGCTGAGCGCGTTCGGGGCGGTGTAGGTCCAGGTCTGGACGGTCTGGATCGCCGACGCGCCGCCGGTGGCGCCGGTAAAACCGACGTACGCGGTCGTCCCGCTGATGGCCGTCGGGATGTCGACGGTGTAGCTCTTCGTGAAGGTGGCGTTCGTGACGGTGTCGACGACGGTCTGGCTGAGTGTCGTGCCGTCGTAGACGAGCGTGCACCGCATGACGTTGCCGCCGCGGAGGTTGACGCTATTGCCGCTCATGCTGAACGAGCCGGTGTTGTATGGCTGTGCGCCGTTGAGGTAGACGCCGGTGGACGTCGTCCCTTCGCCGTTGTTGCTGTAAAGGTCGAACTTCACGGCGCAGCTGTTGGGCATGCTGCCGATGCCCAGGTAGCCGGCCCCGGTGCCGATGGTCGTGGTGGCGTTTTTCTGGATGCAGAAGGTCATCCCGTCCGCCGTCCCGCCGCTGGCAATCTGGAAGGTGAACGTCGTCGAAAACGCGCTGACCGGCACCGGCAGGTTGTACCAGGCCGAGCCGCGCTGGTTATTGACGTTGGTCGTCAATTGAATGCCCGACCCGACGAGCGACGCATTATTGTTGATCGCGATCGCGGAAGACGCGCTCCCGAAGCCGCCGCTGTAATCGAGCGAAACCGTGTGCATGGCGGCGATCGACCGGGCGGTGACGTCAAAATTATTGATCCCCACGAGTGGCCCGAAAAACAGCGAAACCGCATTCCCCCGGGCCGCCGTGCGAACGCGCCGTGATGCGAATGGCGTTGGCGCTGGCCTCACTGCCGACGGCGCTGACGGTGAAGGTGCGCGTCGGGATGTCCCAGGTTCCGAATTCGATGTCGCTGCTCGTGTTGAGCGCCACCGCGGTGCTGTCGGCCGTGTTCGTGCCGGCGACCGTGACGGCGGTGTTCCGGGCGGTCGTCACGCCGCTCGGAAGATCGGTCAGAGCCGCCCGGGCGGCGGCGTCGGCGGCACGCTGGAGTTCGGTTTTGACGAGCTGCACGTGCCCGTAATCCACCGCCAGCGACACGATCCCGCCCAACGCCGTGAAGATCATCAGCGCGTAAACCATCGTGAACGCACGACGGTGCGGCCTGCGGCGGGCATGAGACTGCGGCGATACGGTCACGTAATCGGCGTATCGACGATCGGCGGGTAGGTAGTCTCCCGGGGCCGCATTATCGGACACCGATTACGGGGAAACACTACGGCTATGATTCGGCATGAAACCCAAACGCCGCCGCAAGCGGTCCGCCGACGAAGGGGCATACACATGCCCGACCTGCGGCGAAACCGTCGTTATCCCGCTCGACCGATCGGCCGGCGACGAACAGACCTACGGCGAAGACTGCCCGGTCTGCTGCAATCCGAACCTCATCCATGTCGAATTCTTCGAAGACGGCACCCGGCCACGCGTCTGGGCGGAAGCGGAATAATCAGGCGGCGATCGGCATCGGACGGGCGGCTTCCGGCGGGGCGAACTCCGGCACGGCGTCGCCGAGGGCGGCTAAAATCTCCGCCTTCGGGCTTTCGATCACTGCGGTCAGGTCGTCGATCATCCGCGCCACCCGCGTCGGGCTGCTGCGGGGGAGGTTCCAGACCTGGATTTTCGGATGGCTCGTCGGGGCGGTCTGGTCGGAGTCGTTGGCGAGTTCCTCGAACAGCTTCTCGCCCGGCCGCATGCCGGTGACTTTGATGCGGATGTCTTTCCCGACGACCAATCCCTGCCGGCGGATCATTTCCTCGGCCAGATCGAGAATTTTCACCGGCTCGCCCATGTCGAGGACGAAAATCTCCCCGCCTTGCCCGATCGCCCCGGCCTGCATGACCAGCTGGCTGGCTTCGGGAATGGTCATGAAATAGCGGCGCATGCGGGCGTCGGTAATGGTGACCGGCCCGCCCGCCGCGATCTGCCGGGCGAAGATCGGCACCACGCTGCCGCTGCTGCCGAGCACGTTGCCGAAGCGGACGGCGACGAAGCGAGTCGATGGGGCTTGGGGCTTGGGGCTTGGGGCTTGGTGAAAGGCAAAATCTTCGTTTTTCCCCAAGCCCCAAGCCCCAAGCCCCAAGCCCGAGTTCAGCGACTGAATATACAACTCCGCCACGCGCTTGGTGGCCCCCATGACGCTCGTCGGGTTGACGGCTTTGTCGGTCGAGATCAGCACGAAAGCGGTGACGCCGGCGGCGAGGCTGGCGTCGGCGACGGTTTTCGTGCCGAGGACGTTGTTCTTGATGGCTTCGCCGGGGTTGGCTTCCATCATCGGCACGTGCTTGTGCGCCGCGGCGTGGAAGACGACCTGCGGCCGTTCCTGGTCGAAGATCTGCGCGACGCGGGCGGCGTCACCGACGTCGGCCACGAGCGGGCGGAGGTCGGCGCCGAGCCATTGGTCACGCAGTTCGCGGTCGATTTCGAAGAGGGCGTTTTCCGAGCGGTCGATCATCACGAGGCTGGCGGGGCAGAATTTCATCGCCTGCCGGCAGATTTCGCTGCCGATGCTGCCGCCCGCGCCGGTGACCAGAACCCGTTTGCCGGCCAGGAACCGCTGGAGTTCGGGCGTGTCGAGGTTGATCGGCGTTCGGCCGAGTAAGTCGACGGGGGCGATGCTCCGCTGCACGACCGCCCGCGATCGCGACGGGCGGATCGCGGCAGTCAACTTACGGAGCAACGCTTTGGGCATGAATCAGTTATCGGTCGATCGGGGGCGGGGGCTTAAATGACCGCTCGCGTTCGGCCAATTTCCGCTCGATCGCGGCCAAGACGCAATCGTCGCCCAGTTCATTAAGCATCGCTTCGACCATTTCGAGTCGCTCGGCCGGCGTCGTGCGTTCGAATACGAATCGAGCCTGCCAGGCGCGATTCTCCTCGAAACTGCCCAAATCGCCGTCTTCAGGGCGGTAATCAAGTGTTTGACGAACCATTGGCGGCCTTTAGCTGCTGAATGTCATTCAGGTCTTGGGGACGGGACGCGATGCGTTTGAGCGTAAACAAGTCCTCCAGGGCACAAATCCGTATCGGCTCGGTCCCGAGCGTACTCAATTGCGATCGGGTTTTCAGGTCCGGATACGGAATTGGGTGCTGGATGAAGACGTCCACAAGGTGCGGCGGGCCGGCGGTTCGTACGAACGCGTAGACGACCATATTCCGGGATTGCCATTCCGCACGCGTTCGGTCGTCAGCAAGCCCGGCGGGGTCGACGGGCATCCGGGCCATGTATCCCGCTTCGGTAAGAGCTTTTTTGAGTCGTTCGATGTTGTCGGGTTCGAACGCGACGATCAGGTCCAAATCGACAGTCGCGCGGACGTGCCCGAGCAGATTCACCGCAACGCCGCCCACAACGACATAATCGACGCCTGCTGCGTTGAGTGCTTTGATGACCGGGACGAATCGTTCAGGCTGCATCCCAACACTCTACCAAATTGCCTTTCCGCCCGCCGACCGGTACCGTTGAGGCCAACCATGCGCTGTCCCTTCTGCCACGCCGACAAAGACAGCCTGAAAGTGATCGACTCCCGCGCCTGCGACGGCGACCGGGCGATCCGGCGTCGGCGCGAGTGCCTGAACTGCAAAAAACGCTTCACCACCTACGAACGGATCGAAGGCAGCGTGAAGCTGACGGTCGTCAAAAGCGACGGCCGGCGGATGCCGTGGGAACGCGAAAAAATCATCGCCGGGCTGGAGCGGGCCTGTTTCAAGCGGCCGGTGAGCCTGGAAGTGCTCCAGCAACTCGCCGAGGCGGTGGAAGAAGAGGCGTTCGCCAGTCACGACCGCGAGGTGCCGACCAGCGAAATCGGCCGAATGGTCGCCGAGCGGCTGCGGCGGGTGGATCAGGTCGCTTATGTGCGATTTGCCAGCGTTTACCGGCAATTCAACACGCTCGACGAGCTGATCGAAGCCGCCCAGAGCGTCATTGAGGCCAAGCGTTTTGAGGTGCCTGGGCAGGGCCGACTGTTCCTG
The DNA here is from genome assembly GCA_049840775.1 of Tepidisphaeraceae bacterium. Taxonomy (GTDB): domain Bacteria; phylum Planctomycetota; class Phycisphaerae; order Tepidisphaerales; family Tepidisphaeraceae; genus RYN-431. The sequence continues at coordinate 117,274 of JASGJJ010000001.1, read as the reverse complement.
GAGCCCAAGCCGCCCGCCAACGGCACGCCCGCGGCCGAGCCCGAAGCCCCGGCGGCCGGGCGGAAAACGCACCGCGCCCAAGGACTGAAGTCCCATTTAGCCGCCTCGCTCGCGAGGCGCAGTTTCGTCCCCGGGGGAATGTCTCGAAAGCCGCGCCTCGCGAGCGAGGCGGCTAAATGGGGGCGTTTGAGCTTCGCATGTCGTGGTTCGAACGAAAAACCTGAAGTTTCGGTCGGCAATTTGGTATAACCTCGCCACGCCGGGCCTCGGCGGGATGAGGGTTTCTGGAATGATGTCGTACCGCCGTTTCTCTGCCGTGGTTCTGTCGTCGATTGCTCTGGCCGGCTGTACGCCCACGAAGCCGATCGACCCGCCCAAGTCGAATTATTCCGACATGGGCCCGAAGGAAGTGCCCGACTTCCTGAAAAAGACCATCTGGGAGCAGGTCGACCTCGCCAACGCCAGCCCGTACCGCGTGGCGGGCTTCGGGCTGGTGGTGAACCTCGACGGCACCGGCGACACCCGCGCACCCAACACCGTCCGCAAGTTCATGATCCACCAGATGGAAAAGCGTGGCTTCGGCAGTTCGATGTCGGGCATGAGCACGCTCACCCCCGAACAAGTGCTGGCCGACCCGGATAAGCGCACGGCGATCGTCCGCGTCGAAGGATTCATCCCGCCCGGCGCACACAAGGGGCAGCGGTTTGACGTCCGCGTCATGGCGCTCGAAAACTCCAACACCAGCAGCCTGCACCGAGGCGAACTCTACGAAACCGACCTCGGCCCGCGCGGGGACGACCAGTTCATCCCCGAAAGCGGCATCGTGAACCCGATGGCCGTCGTCAAAAGCGGGCCGATCGCCATCAACCCGGCGTACGCACTCGACAATGAAAAGCCGAGCCTCAACCAGCAACTGTCGATGAAGTACGGCCTGGTGATGAACCAGGGTGTCGTGCTCGACGAGCGGCCGCTGATCCTCAAACTCCGCCAGCCCGAACGACGCCTCGCGAAAATGATCGAGGCCCGCATCAACGAACGCTTCCAGGACGCCAACAACGAACGCTACGGCCCGGACCTCACCGACGACCCGAGCGTCCAGTACAAAACCACTTCCGGCTCCAAGGTGGCCGTCGCGAAAGACGAAGGCAGCGTCGAACTTTACGTGCCTTACAAGTACGGTGAAGACTGGGAACGGTTCATCGGCGTGGTGATGCACCTCTACTTCAGCAGCAACGCCGACTACGGCGTCCTGCAGGCGCGGCGCTGGCGGACGTGGCGAAGAAAGACGGCGAAAAGGCGCCGCTGCTGGACATCAGCTACTGCTGGGAAGCGCTCGGCGAAGCGGCCATCCCGGCGATCGCGCCGCTGTACACGAGCAATGTCCCGCAGGTCGCCTTCGCGGCCGCCCGGGCGGGGGCGTTCGTCGGTGACATCGCGGCGCAGGAAGCGCTCGCCCGGATCGCCCGGACGCCGGACCACCCGTTCCAGGTCAGCGCGGTCGACGTGCTGGGCGCGTTACCCCCGACGGCCGGCCTGCGGGGGACGCTGCGGAATCTTCTGGAAAGCGACCAGTTGCTCGTCCGCCTTGCCGCTTACAAGGCGATGGTCGGGATGCGTGACCCGATGATCGTCAGCACGTACTTTAAGACGGGGAAATTCACGCTCGACCAGATCATCACCAACGCGCCGCCGATGGTTTACGCCACACGGCTCGGCGAACCGCGCCTCGCGATCATCGGCCGCCCGCCGGCGCTGCAGGCACCGGCGCTGCTCATGGCGATGAACAACCGCCTGAGCGTCATGGCAGACGCCGAGCAGCGGGGGGCGCATTTTCTACCGCCCGAAGTTCGGCGCGGCGGTCGAACAGTCGTGTAAGAGCGACCTGGCGGTGCTGGTAGCGCGGTTCGGCGGCGAAACGCCCGACCCGGCCGACCGCATCCGCATGAGCTACGCCGACGTCGTCGGCCTTGTGCAGAAGCTCTGCGAAGACAAGGTCATCGCCGCCGTCGGGCCGATGGGCGAAAAGCAACTGGCGTCGTTCAACATCCAGACGCTGCCGGGCATGGACGACCCGATCATGTCCGCCCCGACCATCCCGGACCAACGTCCGACCGACGTGCCGACAACCCAACCGATGGCGACGCGGTAGTGGGTATTGGCCACGGATGAACACAGATGAACACGGATAAAAAAAGCGAACCAACCACAGATTTCACAGATGCCACAGATTAAAAAGCATTGGGCTTTCAATCTGTGGCATCTGTGAAATCTGTGGTTCAATTCTCTTCTCGTTTATCCGTGTTCATCTGTGTTCATCCGTGGCCAATTCATTTCCCCGCGTTTTCGGCGTGCCATTTGACGGCGTCTTCGGTGGCGATTCGCGCCAGGCGGGTGGCGATGAGGCCGTCTTCGGCGGTGGGCATGTTGCCGGGCGTGTTTTCGCGTAGGGCGCGTTCGAATTCGCGGTACATGCCGTGGAAGTTCTTTTCTTCGGTCCAGTTCAGTGTGTGCGTGCCGTAGCGGTTGACGAGCTCGAACAGGCGGTTCTGGCGGTCATACCGGATGAGCCCGTCCGTGCCGATGAGTTCGTAGACGAAGTCCGCCCGCGGCTCGCGTGCGGTGTGGCCGTAGGTGAAGCTGACTTCGACCATCGTGTGCGCGTAGTTGCGGTGGTCCATGTGCAGGTAGACGTGGTCGGGGAAGTGGTACCCTTCGATTTCGACCCACGCGCCTAAGCCGGTGACGCGGGAGACGTCGCTGCCGGTCCACCAGCGGGCGAGGTCGATCTGGTGGACGCCGCAATCGACCATCGGCCCGCCCTCGAGCATTCGGCCGACGCGGCGCTCGTAGAGGCCCGCCGACGGGTTCTGCCGGTCGGCGTACTTGCCGTGGCAGTCCCAGACGTAAATGAGGCGCAGGCTTTTCAGTTGACCGATCGCGCCTTCGCGGATGAGTCGGTGAATGTCCTGGGCGATCGGGGCGAAGCGGTAGGTGAAGCCGACATAGAGCGGCAGGTTCGCGTGCCGCATGACGTCGATCATCGTCTGCGCTTCGGCTTCGTTCATCGCCAGCGGTTTTTCGCAGAGGGCGGGCTTGCCGTATTTGGCGCAGAGCATGACGTCTTCGTAATGCACTGGCGCCGGCGAGCAGATGACCACCGCGTCGATGCCACTCTTAAAGAACGCTTCTTTGTCGGTAAAAGCGTGGGGCACCTCAAAATGCTTCTGCGTGTCGGCCAGGTGTTTGGGATCGGTGTCCATGACCGCGTGCGCGACCAGCCCGGGCGTATGAAGAATGGCGGGCAAGTGCCCGCGGGTGGCGATAACGCCGCAGCCGATCACACCTAAACGAATCATAGATTTGAATTATCGGCCAAAACGACAATCTGGAAAAGATGGGCAATTCGTGGATTCGGACCTGTCATGCGTCCGGAAATGTCAATCCGATAAATTCCCGGATTCGCCGCCCGATGACCACGGTTCGGCTGATAATTTCGCAAATTAAACGTTCTATGAACGGATTTTTACCTAAGTCGCGTGCCTGACCCGTCGATGTAATTCCTAGCAAGCGAAGGAGTCGTAATGAAGGGTCTGCGAATCGGCGAAATTCTGGTCCAGCAAGGCATCCTCACGAAGAGCCAGGTCGAGCACGTGCTGAGCGTGCAGAAGAACATCGGCCGTCCGTTCGGGGATTTGGTCGAGCGGTTGTACGGCATTGACCCGATGGTCGTGCAGGACGCCTGGGTCGAGCAGTACGCCGACATGGTCGGCCGCGTCGATCTGTCCGTCATGGAAGTCGATCCGGATTGCCTGGAGCTGGTGACGCGTCGCCAGGCGTGGCAGTTCCACCTCGTGCCGCTGTTCCGCGACGCGGATTCGCTGCACGTGGCGACGACGAACGAGTCACTCGTCCGGGCGGTGAATTTCGCCACCCGCACGCTGGCCGAGCCGGTCTATTTCCGCCTGGCCGACCGCAAGCAGATCAATGCGTTCCTGATGCAGCACTACCCGGTGCCGAACTTCCTGGCCCAGTTCGCCGAAGCGTTCTAAGACGAATTCAAATATCAATGACGACGGGCGGGATCGAAACTCGATCCCGCCCGTCGTCATTGATACTTTTCGCCGGCGCGGACCACTTCAGTGTGCCTGTGAAAACTCGAACCGCACTGCAGAAAAGACAGGCCCACTGAAGTGAGCCGTGCCTCAGGGGACCAGGACGACCGCCAGGTCATCCCGATACGCTTCGCGCCAACCGAGGTCGAGCAACGCGGGAGACAGCGCACTGTCCTTCGCCGGCAAAATCGCGGCGTCGGCGGTCACGGTCTGCATCAGCGCCCGGCGTTTTGCAAAATCGCCCAGGTGCGTGCTCCGCCAGAATTCCGGCGAATAGAGTTGCGTGCGGCCGTCCATCAGCACCTGGTGCGTGTCGCCGAACCGCCAGGCGAGATAGCCGCCCCAGTTGAATTCATTGACGAGCCGGTGTGTGCGGTTCGGCACGTTTTTCTCGACGAAATCTGCCGCCGCGACGGGGTAGGCGGCGTTGTTGCGGTTCAGCCATTTGCCGAAATCATTTTCCGCCAGCGCCGGCAGCACATTGAGCAGGCCGAGCGCGAGCACGCCGAGTACGGCGTAGCGCACCAGCGGCTTGCCGAGCGCTGTGGCCGTCATCGTGGGAAACGCCCGGGCGACGGCGGGCATGGCGAGCATGGCGAAGACCGGCGAAAACCGCCCCAGCCGCCACAGCAGCACCGTGCCGATCGTCAGCCAGAGCCAGTCGGTCGCGTTGAGCGATTTGCGTTTCCAAACGCAGAGCCCGACGCCGGCCAGGAACAGGCCCAGCCCGACTTTCCCGCCTGTCCCCCAGTAAAACGGCCGCATTTCGGTGATGAACGGCGAGGCGACCATCGGGTCGGCCGACTGGTAGCTCAGCGCCGTCGCGATCGCGCCTGGCAACATCGGCGTGGCGCAGGCGGCCAGTGTCGTTGCGATCGCGAGCAACGCGTTTCGTTTGAAGTGCCGCCGATCATCCAACCAGCCACCGATCGCCGTCGCCCAGACGATGCCGACCACCAGCACCGCGTACAAATGCAGGTTCGTCAGCAGCAGCGTCATCGGCACGACGGCCCAGACCGCGGGCGACGGCTTCTGGCGATCCCGCACGAGCAGCAGCACGACGCCCGCCATCAGCAGCAGGCCGAACGTCACCGGGCGGAAGCTGATGAACGGCAGCGTGAACAATGCCGCCACGGCCGTCAGCAGGACGACGGCGAGATCATTTTTGCGTTCGGAACGCTCGCGTCCGATCGCCGCCATTAATAGCAGAATGCCGGCCGAGCAGACGGCGGTGACGAGTTGGGCGAGGCGAAACCCGCCGGCGTTCCAAAGGCCGTGCATGAACAACTCGGCGAGCCAGGAATACGGCGCCCACGGCGTCTTCATGCTCGCGAAGCTGATGCGGTCGACCAGCGGCCCGATGCCGTCGGCCAATAACTGGTCGGCGACACGGAGGTGCCAGAACGCGTCCGGGTCCATCGTGTCGGCCTGGATCGCCTTGCCGAAACCGACGAGCGCCACCAAGCCCACCAGCGGCCAGAACGCACTGCGGCGGCGGGTTTCAGCGGGCGCGTGCGCGATCGAAATCTGGCCGAGAGCCGTCATACCTGTGTTATCGACCGCTGACGCGTAGAATCGACAACGAACGATGTCCGATAAAGAATCCGCCCCCGTTTTTCGCCGCCTGCTCGGCCTGCTGAAGCCTTACCGCGGCTCGATCCTGCTCGGGCTGGCGCTGGTGCTGCTGTCGCTGCCGGGCGAACTCTTCCCGGCATTCGTCTGGCTGTACGTGATGGATTATCTCATCCACCCGGCGCCGGGCACGGCGGTGCAGTGGCTGCACCATTTCGTTTCGTTCTTCGGCCTGATCGAAAACAAATTCGCGCTGCTGGTCTCCGCCGTGGCGTGGATGGCGGTCGTTTATGTGATTTGTGAGACGCTCGAAACGCTCAGCAGCAATGTCATGCAACGGACGGCCGAGCGGTTCATCCGCGATTTGCGCCGCCGCGTTTACAACAAGCTGCAAGGCCAGAGTTTGGGTTGGCTGCAGAAACAACGGACGGGCGACCTGATGAGCCGCAGTTTGTCCGACGTCGACGAACTCCGCGGGTTCATCGTCGGCGGCATCGACCAGATCGTCGGCGAAGGGCTGCTCTGGGTGATCACCGTCGTCATCGTCTTCCTCGCCGACTGGCGCGTGGCGGCAGCGTCGATGGCGCCGCTCGTGGCGGTCTACGTGATGCTCCGCATTTTCAACGCGAAAGTACGGCCGATTTATAAGGCCGCCCGCGACGCGCAAGGCCGCGTCGCCAGCCGATTGCAGGAGAATCTCACCGGCGTGGTCGTGATCAAGACCTTCGGCCGGGAAACCGCGGAGGCCGAGCGGTTCGCGGTCGTCACCGACGAAAACTACGCCGAGCAGGTCAAAAGCATCAATGCCCGGACGTTCTACTTCCCGCTGACGCGGTTCGTGGGCTTTTTCAGCAACGTCTTCATGCTCGGCATCGCCGGCTGGTTGCTGCTGAGCGGCAGCACGAGTTTCACGTTCGGCAAACTCGTGATGTTCCGCGCCTACTGGTGGCGACTGTTCGGCCCCGTCCAAACACTCGCCCGCGTCAACGACATGGTGCAACGCGGCCTGGCGTCGTGCCGGCGCATCTTCGAAGTGCTCGACGCGCCAGACGATCTCCCCGACGCACCGAACGCGAAAAGACTTGATGAAATCACCGGTCATTTAGAACTGAAAAACGTCAATTTCACCTACGGCCACGCTGCCGCGCCAGCTGCTGATTCTGCTGTTCTGAAAGACATCTGCATCGACATCCCCGCCGGCAAAACCGTCGCCATTGTTGGCCCGAGCGGGGCGGGCAAAAGTACGATTCTCAACCTGCTTCTCCGCTTTTACGACCCGACAAGCGGCGACGTTTCCCTCGACGGCGTGAGCCTGAAAGAACTCAGCACCGAAAGCCTGCGCCGTCACGCCGCGCTCGTGCAGCAGGAGACGTTTCTGTTCAATGAAAGCATCGGCGACAACATCCGTTACGGCCACAATGAAGCGACCGACGAGCAGGTGACCGCCGCCGCGCGGGCCGCCAACGCGCACGGCTTCATCAGTCGCCTGCCTGATGGTTACGCCACCGTCGCCGGCGAACGCGGCATTCGATTGAGCGGCGGGCAGAAGCAGCGCATCAGCCTTGCCCGGGCGTTTTTGGCGAACCCGAAGATTCTGTTGCTGGACGAACCGACGAGCAGCGTAGAGCCCGACAGCGAGGCCGCGATCGTCGCTGCGATCGACCGCCTGATGGTCGGACGGACGACCGTCGTCACCAGCCACCGCCCCAGCCTCGTCGCCAACGCCGACCTGGTCTACGTCATCGAGAACGGCCACGTGACGCAGAGCGGCTCCGTGGCGACTGTGCGGAACGCCAGCGAATGGTTCGATCGCTTTATGCGCAGCGGGAGTGAAGAGGAATTGGCCACGGATGAACACTGATGGACACGGATAAAGGAAGAATAGGAACAATCGTGTTTTCTTATCCGTGCTCATCGGTGTTCATCCGTGGCTAATTCCTCTTCCAAAATCTCCACCGTCTACGGCGTCGATTTCTCCGGGGCCAAGCTCGCTGGCGAGAATGCCTGGGTCGCCCGGTTGGACGTCGGAACGAAAAAGATCGTCGCCCTCGACCGCTTGGCGGATTTGGCCGGCGATGCGGCGCGGGACGTGGCGCTGGCGTACCTGGTGAATGCAATCGGCGAATCGAGCGAAGCGCTCTGGGCGATGGATTTCCCGTTCGCCTTGCCGATCGAAGTGGTGGACGCCGATTCGTCGTTCGACGACCAACTCGCCTACCTCGGCCGGCAGGAGACGGACGCGTACCAATTCGGCCGGGTTTGTGTGGATCGGGCACTCGCGGGCGGTTTCGGCATGCACGTGCGGCGGGATACGGACAAGGAAACGAAAACGCCGTTCGACTGCTATCACTACCGCATCGTCTGCCAGATGTTCCACGGCATGCGTGGCGTGCTCGCGCCGTTACGGAACGTGCCGGGAACGGTCATTCCGCCGTTCGACCGGATTAACGGCGGCTTTGATCGGGCGGTCGTCGAAAGCTGTCCGGGCAGCACGCTCAAGCGGTGGGGCGCGCCCCACAACAACTACAAACAACCGGCAGGCGGCCCGCTCGAACCGAAGCGGCTGAAGAACCGCCGCCTCATCCTCGACGCCATCCGAAAGCACGCCGAACTCGACGCCGGGACGGTTCGGAAGATTCAACGCAACGGCGGCGGCGACGCGCTGGACGCCGTGCTGGCGGCGGTCGGCGGGTGGGAAAGCTGGCAGGCGACCGATTTCACCGAGTTCGACCGCCACCCACGCTACCGCCGCGAAGGGCGAATCTTCGCGTAGCGTTCTAGTTCTGGTCAGAAAACGCGACCACGGCTGGGCGGGCGTCGAAACGCCATTTTCGGATGCTCAGCACGAGGTGCATCGCCCGGCAGTGAAGGATGATCGGGCAGCCGACGCGTTCGAGCGTGCGGTTGGCGCGGAACGTGGTCTGGCGGACCGCCCGAAGCGTGGCCGGGCGGTTGAGGAGCGATCGGATGACGGCCTCCATCGGGATCGACATCTCTGCCGACTCGACGACGCACCGCAGCAAATCGCCGACCGCCGGCCGAACCGGCGTGGAACGGCCGGCGTGGACGAAGCGGGTCGGCGTCACCTGGCAGAGGCGGAGCAATCGGCGGATGAGGTCGGCGTCGGCGGCGGACGGGGGCAGCACCTGACGCCGACGCTGCAGCGTCCAAGGCACTTCCCTGGCGGCGGCCAGTTCGCGGGGCAATTCCACCGGGGCGGCCGGCGACTCAACCCATGCCAGCTCGGGCGACTCGAGTTTCAGCATCGCCACAGCCTAACAAAGCACGCCGCCTTGGGTCAAAATGTTTCTGAATCATTTTCAAAATCAGATTTTGATATGAAAAGTGAGATTTTCGTGTTAGGTTTCGCCCGTCCGGCCGGTTTCGGCGGGTTTCAAGCGAAGAGGCGATTGCGTGCGTTTTGACGTCAAAGGCTTAAAGGTTGTCGAGCGGGAGACGCCCCGCGGTGCCGCCATTCATGGCGAGCCGGGCGATTTTTCGCTCGAAACCGCCGCGGTCTTGAAACGCCTGCAGGCCGCCCTTGGGCAGATGCTGGCGTTCGTGCCGGGCGGCATCCGCAAAAGTCGCGACCTCCAGAAAGCGCTGGGCATCGATGTGAAGCTCAGCTGGCAGATTTTCCGGTTCATCGGGCCCGGCGATGTGCTGGCGTTGTCGTCGCACATTCCGACCGCCAAGTCGCTCCGCCGCCTGTGCGACAGCGCGAAGGCGCACGGCATTGCGGAGCGGTTCGTCGACGCCGTCCTCGACGCTTACGCCGTCTATGAATCACTCGTCGCCCGGCACGCGGACGACCGGACGGGGTTTGAGTCGCTCGTCAGCGGCCTGGACGGCGGGCAGAGCGACCAGCAAACCGAGCTGAACCACCGCCGGGCGCTGTTCGTCGGTCATCGGCATTACTGGGGCGCGCAGCTGCAGACGTACATCGTTTCGCAGTTCGTTCATCCGGGTCAGCAGGCGGGGCGGCACGACTACGCCCACCTGCGGTGCCGGCTCGGGTTGCGTCGGCTTCGCGCCGACGCCGACATGTTCGCCGACGCTTATAAGCTGATTCCGCCCGGCGGCGGGCAAGACCACTCGACGCGCGAACATTTCGACGCCAAGGCGGTCCGCACGTACGGCGCTGCCGGTCTTGCCGGAGTTTTCCACCCAGCCGCTGCCGCCGTTGCGGACGTCGCGGGATCACAACGGGTTCACGCGCACGCAGTTGGTCGGCGACAGCATCGGGCGGGTGAGCTCGGTCGACATGACTTTCGGCCATATCTCGCGGAACGTGCCGACGGACTTTTCCCCGGACGGCCTGTGCCAGATCGGGATGGGCGTTCGGGTGACGATTCCGATGATGACGGTGATCGTGAACTCGTTCATCCACCGCGACGTCTTCCCGGCCGTCGAGCCGGGGCTGACGGTCTACGGGCACGCCGCCGAACGCGACCAGCTGGAAATGCAGCGCGACAGCATTCGCCTGCCGTTTCGTGAGAAAATCACGTACCTCGGCCGCGGCATTGGTGCGGCGCGGAACCGCGAGGCGCTGCAGTATTCGAACCTTCTGGAATACGCCTGCGAGCACATGAACTGGCGGCCGGACGACTTCGACGTTTACGGCCTGCGGATCGATTACCCGCTGCTCGACACGATGCTTCACCTGGAATTCAACGCACCCGCCGGCACGGTCGCGGCGGGCGATGAAAAGATGTTCGGCGATTTCATTTAACGCCCGGAAAGAGACTCATGAAACAAGCCCGTTCGCTCCTCGCATGGTCAGTGGTGTTCGCTCTGTTCGGTGGCAGTGCCGCGATGGCGCAGCGGGCGGACGTGGCGATCGAGTCCGACCGCTTCGTCGCCGCCCGGCCGTCGGTTTTGGAGAAGCTCAAAACACTGCGCGAGGGCGGGCAACTGCTCTCGATCAGCCAGGTCGAAGCGGCGCTCAAGTCGCCGACGCCGGCACACGTCGATCTGCCGGTGCCGGCGACCACGAAGCTGTCGCCCGCCGAGGTCGCCGCGCGGGCGCGGCAATCGTCGCTGCGGATCGGCTACTACTACCTCTGCAATAAGTGCGACAACTGGCACGTGACGCTCGGCGGCGGGTACGTCGTAGGCTCGGGCGGGGTGGCGGCGAGCGCGCATCACGTGCTCGTGCCGCGCGGGGCGGAAATGCGCGAAGGGTACCTCATCGCCGAAGACTTGGCCGGGAATGTCTATCCGGTCAGCAGCGTGCTCGCCGCCGATGCGACGATGGACGCCGCGGTTTTCAAGCTCGCCGGTGCCGACAACCTCAAGCCGTTCGCCCTCAATGACCAGGTCGGCCCGGGTGATGCGGCGTTCCTGCTCAGCGACCCGAAAAGCTATTCCTCGTATTTCAGCTCCGGCATCGTGAACCGCTTCTTCTGGAAGGGCGGCAAAACGGGCGACGCGCAACAGCTCTCAGGCGTGGCGAATCTTCGGATCAATGTCAGCACTGACTGGGCGCCGGGCAGCAGCGGGTCGGCGGTGCTGGACGACTGCGGGAACATGATCGCTCACGTGTCGACGATTCGGTACGAACTCAGCACGCCGCCCGCCCAGCAGCCGCGCCCCGCCGATAACGCCGACGCGGTGCTCGGCCAGACACCGCCGGCCCGGCCGATACCGCCCGCGGGCACGCAGATTCTCCTCCACGACGGCGTTCCCGCCCGCGCGGTGAAGCTGCTCATCGAACAAATGAGCAAAACCGAACAGGTCCCAACCACCCAAAAGGCAACGACGAATTAACCCACGAAAGGGGCAGGGATTACCCCTTAGTCTTTCAAAATCTGTTTCAGAAACATTTGTAAAAGCATTCGTGGTCGGGTAAGTCTGTGCGGTCGACCGAGATCAGCCGCGCCGGGAAGCGAAAGAGGGTCGTCCAGAGCCCTCTGACTTGGCCTGGGTCATGAAGCGTTTAGGCAATTCGAATCATGGTGTATCGAATCGAACAATCTGGCCGCCTTCGTCTGGCAATCCTGTTGGGATTGTGGGGGATTGGCGCGTCGTCGGTGCGTGCGGAAACGCACCCGAGCGTCCCGGCGCTCAGCAGTCGGCCGGGGGCGGCGTACACGATCTACCTCGACTTCGCCGGCTTTACCTTCACGGGCAACTGGTGGACCGGCACGCCCGGCACGACGCCGGCGTACAACCTCGACAGCGACGCCACCACCTTCTCCTCGCTCGAACTGTCCAACATCACCAAAGTCTGGGCACGCGTCGCGGAGAAGTACGCGGCGTTCAACATCAATGTGACGACCGTCGACCCGGCCGTCGCCGCCGGCAAGGCGTCGACCGACAAGGCCCGCCAGGCGTACTACGATCAGACCGCCAGGCTCATGCACACCGTCGTCGGCGGGACGGGCAGCTGGATCGGCGGCGGCGGGTACTCCGCGGTCGGCACGACAAAGAACACCTACGCCACCACCGCCAACAGCGGGGCGGGCATCGGTAACCACACGAACTGGGTCTTCTCCGGCCAGAACGGCAGCAACCTGCAGTTCATCGGTGAGGCCGTCGCCCATGAAAACGGGCACGGCCTGGGGCTGAGCCACCAGGCGGATTACATCGGCAGCCTCATCCTCAACGATTACAGCACGAACAACGGCTCCAAGGCGTACGCGCCGACGATGGGCCTGGCGTACGGCACGAACGGCAACCAGGTGCAGCGCGGCACCTGGCGCATCGGCACGAATTCCGCCGGGGCGACGCAGAATGACGTCGCCACCATTCTTGGCAACAGCGGGCTGACGTTCGTCGACGACGGCCAGGCCCACACCCTCGCCGCCGCCAAGGCGCTGCCGACGTTTGACGACGGCACGGTGAATTACACGCTCGCCAAGGGCGTCATCATGCCCTCGTCCACCGCCAGCCCGGCCGCCATCGGGGCATCGAATTACACGAGCGACTTCTTCAGCTTCCAGACCGCCGGCGGGCTGGTCACGCTCACCGCAAACGACGGCGGCGAACTCATCACGGCCGGTGTCGCCGACGACGGCGCGACGCTCAACAGCACGCTGAGCATTTTCGATTCGACCGGCACGCTCGTCGGCACGGGGGTTCAGGCGGCGTCAACGCTGTCTGAAACCTTCTCCGCCGAACTTTCGGCCGGCACGTATTACGCACAAATCAGCAGCGCCGGCGGGTACACGTCGGCGTTCGCCACCACCGCTTACTACTACGACATGGGTTCGTACTTCCTCACCGGCTCCGGCTTCACCGCCGTCCCTGAGCCTGCCGCACTGGCGCTGCTTGCGACAGCCGGCGTGATGGTGAGCCTGCGAACCCGTCGTCATTCACCAGAACACCGCGGCTACATTCGATCTTGGGAAGGAGAAATGCAATGAAAGTGGTTGGAAAGTCATTGATTCTTGGAGCGGCGCTGGCCGCCGTCGCAGGCACGTCTGCCGTTTCGCAGGCGGCGATCTCGGTCACGCTGATTCCGGCGCTGAACAACTACGCCACGCCGAACCAGACGGCCGGCGGCATCAACAATAACGGGTTGATCGTTGGCTCGTCACGCTACGGCGGCACGTCAGCGACGTACACCAACGCGTACACCTACGACCTCACGACCGGCACGCTCACCGCGCTGCCGCAGCCGTCGAACGCCACCATCTCTATGGCCACGGGCATGGGGCTGAACAACAGCGGGCAGGTCGCCGGTAACTTTTACGTCAACAGCTCGACTTTCCACGCTTACTCCTACAGCGGCGGCACGGCGACCGACCTCGGCACGCTGATCCCTGCCGCGACTGGCGTGGCCGCCTTCGCGACGACCGTCAATGACAGCGGCGTCGTCGGTGGTTACGGCACCGCCGCCACCAGCGTCAGCGCCTTCACCGCCACCGTCACCGGCGGCGTGGCCACGCTGACCAACTACGGCACGATCGGCGGCACGGCGACGTTTGTGTACGGCATCAACAACAGCGGGAAAATCGTCGGCTACGGCACGACGGCGGTGGCGGGCGTGTCTCACGCGTTCGTCTCCGACCCGGCCACCCAAACGCTCGTCGACCTCGGCACACTCGGCGGGCTGACCAGCCAGGCGAACTCCATCAACGATGCCGGCCAGATCGTCGGGTCGTCCCGCACCGCCGACAGCGGCACGAACTCGCACGCCGCCCTCTACAGCGGCGGCGTCTGGACCGACCTCGGCCTGCTCAGCGGCGGCACGACCAGCCTCGCGTACGACATCAACAACAACGGCCAGATCGTCGGTGCCGCCGCCACCAGCGGCACGGCGACCAACCACGCCGTCCTCTACCAGACCGTCGACCTCGGTAACGGCCTGGCGGCGGGGCAGTTGATCGACCTCAACACCCTCATCGACCCCGCCTCCGGCTGGGTACTGACCTCGGCCACCAGCATCAATGACTCCGGCTGGGTCATCGGCGTCGGGTCTTACGGCGGGCAGACGCGTGCGTACGCGCTCCAGATCCCCGAGCCCGCCTCGCTCGCCGGCCTGGCCGTCGTGGCCGGTGCGTTGCTGCGTCGTCGGAAATCCCGGGCTTAACTCGATTGCGAGGAATCTTATGAGCGACTCATCAGGTTACGTCTTCGGTGCCGCCATGCTCGGCACGGCGGTGAGCGGGCTGCTCGGCATCGCCGAACCGGCCGAGGCGGCGTCGGTCACCAACGCCACCTTCACTTTCGAATCCGCTTCGACCTATTCCACCTCCTACGGCACGTCGTACGGGCCGCTGCTGGCGGAATCGGGAACGGGCTCGGCGTACGGCTTCCACGCCAACGCCGCCACCTTTAACTTCGCCACGGGCAACGGCAGCGCCAATTCGCTCGTCAGCGGCGCCTGGTCGGCGGGCGACTACTACCAGTTCTCCGTCCCGACGACGGCGATTCAGAACGTCATTGTCTCGTTCGACCAGTGGTCATCTTACAGCCTGCTGTCGGACTTCTCGGTCTACTACAGCACCGACGGCACGAACTTCGTCTCCTACACGAACTACGCCGCCAAGTCGGGTTCGCCGGTGACAATCACCTCTACCGCCCCGGGTGGCACCTCGGGGGTCTATGCGAACAGCTGGACGACGATCCGCAGCTACTCGGAATACCGCTATTCGTTCGACCTCTCCGCCGTCGCGGCATTGAACGACAACCCCAACGCCGCGTTCCGGCTGGTGCTGAACACCATCGGCGACACGACGTCATACACGTCGCTCTCCACGGCGACGTCACGCGTCGATAACGTCGTGGTCAGCGGCACGACGATCCCTGAGCCGACCTCCGTCGCGCTCATGACCGTAGGTGCGGCGGGCCTCTTGTTCCGCCGGCGTCAGAGCTAGTCGAATGTCGGACTGACAATTCCCATCGCGACGAGGCCGCCGATCGTTATGCTCGGCGGCCTCGTCCGCGTTGTCGTCGTGAACGCGTTTGGATCGCGAAGGTGAGTCGCCAATGGCAAGCATCCCGATGGAAAAGGCGGTGGAAGTCGCCCTGGAACAGCACCGCGCCGGGCAGTTCGCACGGGCGGAAATGCTGTACATGGAAATCCTGCGGCAGGATCCCGGCAACGTCGACGCCATTCACCTGCTCGGCGTGCTCGCCCACCAGGGACGAAAGCCCGACATCGCCGTGCAGCTCATCGGGCGGGCGATCGAGAAAAAGCCGGACGTCCCGGTCTTCCACTACAACCTGGCCGAGGCGCTGGTCGCCGTGGGGGATTTCGAGCGCGCCGAGCGGGCGTACCGTCGGGCGATCGAGATCGCGCCGGACTATTTTGAGGCGCAGAACAACCTGGCGAACCTCCTGACGCGTCTGGGCCGCTTCCCCGACGCCGAGGCCGTCTGCCGGAGTGCGTTGGCGTTTCAGCCCGGTGCGGCGTCGGCGTTGAACAATCTGGGCAACGCGGTGCGGCCTCAAGGGCGGGTCGATGAGGCGATCGCGTGTTACCGCCAGGCGGTCGACGCCAGGCCGGATTTCTTTGAAGCCTTGAACAATCTGGGCATGGCGTTGTGTTCGGTCTGGCAGCTGGAGGAGGGCGTCACGCAGTTCCGCCGCGCGATCGCCATTCGGCCGACGGACGCCGACGTTCATAACAATCTCGGCACCGCGCTGATCCAGCTCGGCCGCCACGCCGAGGCGATCGACAGCTGCAAAATGGCGATCGGCCTGAACGCCAGCCACGCCGAGGCGCACAACAATCTCGGCTCGGCGTTGCGTGGGCTCGGGCTGACGCAGAACGCGATCGCCGAGTACGAAATCGCCGCCGCCGCACGGCCCGGGTTTATCGAGCCGCGCCGCAATCTCGCCGTCGTGCTGAACGATGTCGGACGGCGTGAAGAGGCGTTGGCGGCGATCGACGAAGTCCTCACGCTCGACCCCGCCTTGCCGAACGAGCATTTCCTCCGGGCGATGATCCTCCGCGACCTCGGCCGGCAGGACGAATCGGTGGCGGCGATGCGCAAAACGCTCGAACTCGAACCCACGCACGCCAACGCCCTGACGGCCGTCGGTTACGCGATGCTGGAGCAGGGCGAACTCGACGCCGCAATGGACGCGCTGCGTCGCTCCGTGGCGGTCCGGCCGGACCCGCAGGCGCACAGCAACATGCTGATGACGATCAACTACCACCCCGGCTTTTCGCCGGCGGAACTGCTGCGAGAGCACCAGGCGTTCGCCGAGCTTCATGAAAAGCCACTTCTCGCCGGGCATCGCCCGCACACGAACACGCGTCAGCCCGGCCGCCGGCTGCGCATCGGCTACGTGTCGCCGGACTTTCGCGCGCACTCGGTGAGCTATTTCCTCGAGCCGATCCTTCAGCACCATGACCACTCGCAGTTCGAAATCTTCGGCTACGCACACATCACTTCGCCAGACCTGAGCACCTGGCGATTACGCGCCCAGATCGACCAATGGCGCGAAGTCCCTAACCGCAACCCGCACGACATTGCCGAAATGATTCGGCAGGACGGGATCGACATTCTCGTCGACCTCGCCGGCCACACCGGCAACAACGCGCTCACCGTCTTCGCCCGCCGGCCCGCGCCGGTGCAGGTGAACATGATCGGCTTCCCGTCGACGACGGGGCTGGCGTCGATGGATTACCGCATCAGCGACGCGCTGTGCGACCCGCCCGGTGAAAGCGACGCGTTCAGCACCGAACGAATCGTCCGCCTGCCGAAGACGTTCTGGGCCTATCTGCCGCCCGCCACCGCGCCCGATGTCGGCGAGTTGCCGGCGGCGGCGAACGGGTTCGTGACGTTTTCGTCGGTGAATAATTTTACGAAGATCACGCCGCACGTGCTGACGGCCTGGTCGAAGATCCTGGCCGGCGTGCCGGGCAGCCGGCTGGTCTTTCAGGCGACGGCGGTGCAGAGCCGGCAGGTGCGGGACGCGGTCCACCGCGTCTTCGATGCCGCCGGCGTCGATCGCGATCGGCTGGAATTCCGCGCCTGGACCGACCTCGCCGGCTATCTGGGGTTGCTCAATCAGTCGGACCTCACGCTCGACCCGTTCCCGTTCAACGGCGGCACGACCACCTGCCACAGCCTGTGGATGGGGGCCCCCGTGCTGACCCTGGCCGGCGACCGGCACGCGGCCCGGATGGGGCTGAGCATTCTGACGAACGCCGGGCTGAGCGAATTCATCGCCACCGACGCCGACGATTACGTCCGCCGCGGCATCGCCCTGGCGACCGACACGCCCCGGCTGGCGGCGGTCCGGGCGAGCCTGCGCGACCGGCTGAGCCAGTCGCCGCTCCTGGACGGCAAACGGTTCACCGCCGACCTGGAAGCCGCCTACCGCCAGATGTGGCACCGCTGGTGCGACAGCGGCGGGGCGGAATAAGCTCAAAAATCGTCCAGTTTCCCGCCGACAAACGCCCGCCAAGACGGTAGGGTGAGCCATGCCGCGCGAGCGCTTCGCGTCAACGCCCGGCCAAAGGAACTGCCCGATGGGTTTGGAATCTCTGCATTTTCAAACTTCAATGATGACGGGGGCCTTCGTGCATCGTACCTCAGACCCGGCGTCTGCGCTATGCTTTGGGGTGGAAGCGATCGAGGGAACGCAGCGGTTCCCAAAACGATGTTCGAAGTCACAAACCGCCCTAAGTCGAATGTTAAACAGGGCAATTTACGGCGCAATTGGCGCACCCATTTTTCGGCATCAACTACAGATTTGTAAAGCACTTCCGTTGCGCTGCGCGTATGAAAATACGCAGAACAAAATGATCCGCCCGGCGGCGACTTACGAATAATCTTCCATGCCCATTAATTTTCAGACCATCATCGGCGACGGGCGGTTCGGGAACTTCCGGGCGGGGCTTTTGGGCTGGCCGGTCTGGGCGCGGTATCTCCTGATCGTGCCTATGGTTCCAGGAATATTGTTGTTGGGCTTGTCAATCCTGCTGCTTCTTGTTAGTCTTGTGGCCCTTTTCGTCCTGACGGTGCCGGTCTACACATTGTTGGATCGGCTGCTTTCTGTGCGGAATCAGGGACAGAATGAGACTTACCGCTCGCCCGGCAGTAAACGGGTCGATGCGGTGATCCGGGACGCTTGAAAGAAGACAGGTTTCGCCATGGCCAAGAAAGAAATCAACGCCCAGTTCAAGATTTACGCCCCCGGCGGCACCGCCACCCCGGCCCCGCCCATCGGGCCGGCCCTTGGTCAGTACGGCGTGAACCCCGGCCAGTTCATCCAGCAGTTCAACGCCGCCACCGCCGCCCTCAAGGGTAAGGTCGTCGGCGTCGTCATCACGAGCTACAAAGACCGCACGTTCTCGTTCGAAATCAAGTCCTCGCCGGCCTCGGCCAGCTTGAAGGAACTGGTCAAGGCCGAGAAGGGCAGCGGCGAGCCCAACAAGAACAAGATCGGCAAGGTCACCTTCGCCGACTGCAAGAAGATCGCCGAAGGCAAGTTCAAAGACATGAACAGCTTCGAACTCGACGCCGCCGCCAAGCAAATCGCCGGCACCGCCCGCTCGATGGGCATCACCGTCGAAGGCTGAGTCTTGTAGGGGCGGCATACATGTCGCCCCTCGGCTCGATCGGCATTCACGGGCGACATGTATGTCGCCCCTACAATTAGAAACATCAGGCGGACCACGGCCTTTAAAAGTGGGAGCTTACTGCGGCAGCTATTTCAAGCCGCGAAGGAGCAACAACGTATGGCGCAATCCACTGTCGTCGTTCGTCGTTCGAAGCGTTACAAGAAGGCCGCGGAAGTGGCCACCGAATCGCTGCTGTCTCTCGAAGACGGCATCGCCAAGCTCAAGTCGTTCGCCCCGACGAAGTTCGACCAGACCGTCGAACTGACGTTCAGCCTGGGCATCGACGCCAAGCAGGCCGACCAGGCCGTCCGCAGCAGCGTCAGCCTGCCGCACGGCATCGGCAAGACGAAGCGCGTCATCGCGTTCGTCCCCGAGCACCAGAAGATCGCCGCCCTCAACGGCGGTGCGGTGAAAGTCGGCGGCCAGGAACTCGTGGCTGAAGTCGAAGGCGGCTTCCTCGATTTCGACGTCGCCATCGCCACCCCGGACATGATGCGGTTCGTCAGCCGCCTCGGCCGCGTGCTCGGCCCCAAGGGCCTGATGCCCTCGCCGAAGGACGGCACCGTGACGACCGACGTCGCCACCGCCGTTCGTGAGAACACCGCCGGCAAGACCACCTTCCGCAATGACTCGGGCGGCAACGTCCACACGATCATCGGGAAGATGAGTTTCGCCAGCGACAAGCTCGCCGAAAACGCCCGCGCCATGATCGCCACCATCACCAAGCTCAAGCCGCAAACGGCCAAGGGCACGTACCTCAAGCGTCTGATCCTCAAGGGTTCGATGACGCCGGCGGTTTACTTGAACGTGCAATAGTCAGTGGGCAGTGGGCAGTCGGCAGTGGGCAGAATGATCTGCTCTTCCTGCCCACCGCCCACTGCAAACTGCCCACTGGAGATTTCCGATGAGCAAGAAAATCAAAAACCTGATCGAAAAGCAGATCGGCGCCCAGCTCGATGGCATCGAAGGCGTCGCCGTCATCAACCCGCGTGGGCTCGACGGTAACAAGAACAACGGCCTGCGTAAGGTTCTGCACGGCAAGGGTCTGAAAATGACCGTCGTGAAGAACACCCTCGCCCGTCGCGCCGCATCGACGACCAAGCTCAAAGGCTTCGAGTCGCTGCTCGACGGCCCGAGCGCGGTCATCTACGGCGAAGGCGCGCTCCCGAGCATCGCCCGCCTTCTGATGGACCAGAAGAAGGACAACGCCGACCTCGAACTACGCGGCATCTTCTTCGACGGCGAAGCGTACGCCGGTGAAGAAGGCGTCAAAACCGTCAGCAGCTTCCCGACCCGCGAAGAAGCCATCGCCGGCATCGTCGGCGCCCTTCTGGGTGCGGGCGGCGGCCTGGTCGGCGCCCTACAGGGCCCGGGCGGCGCGATCGGCGGCATCCTGTCGGCGATCGAAGAAAAAACCAAGGAAGCCGGCGAAACGGCTTAAGAACAAACGATCGTCGTCTGTCGAACGTCGATTGTCGAAAAGGCAATCAACTCCGTCTTCGACAATCGACAGTCAACGATCGACATTCGTATTCCGACGGTTCGGACTGCCCCCGATTGGGGTTAAAAACCTTCGCTGTGAAGGTTGCTCTTCGAACGGGATAGAGTTGGCACGAGTTACGCCCGTAAGGCGTTTGATGCCCGCAAGGGCAAGGAATTGACATGTCCGAAGTTGCAGCTGACATCAAGGATCTGGGCGACAAGCTCAGCGGTCTGACCCTCAAGCAGGCCGTCGAACTGAAGAACTACCTGAAGGAAGCCTACGGTATCGAACCGGCCGCCGGTGGTGTGGTCGTCGCTGGCGGCGCTGCCGCTGGTGGTGGCGCTGCCGCTGCCCCGGCCGAAGAGAAGTCGACGTTCGACGTCGTCCTCAAGGCCGCCGGCGAGAAGAAGATCCAGGTCATCAAGGTCGTCCGCGAAGCGACCGGCCTGGGCCTCAAGGAAGCCAAGGACCTCGTCGAAGGCGCCCGAAGGTCGTCAAAGACGGCCTGCCGAAGGCCGACGCCGAGAAGCTCCAGAAGCTCCTCACCGAACAGGGCGCGACCGTCGAACTCAAGTAAGTTCGGCTTCGCAATCCTTCCGGGTTTGCAAAAACGAAACGGCCGCTGTGGTGTAAACCATGGCGGCCGTTCTCGTTTCCGCGACGCAGCACCCACGCCGTCCGCGCGGAACCGGCGGCCGGGAGGTTTGAGCCCGGATGAAGTCAATCCATCGTGCCGCCGTGGCCCTCGCCGCATGCGCCTGTCTCATCGAAGGCGCCACTCGACGGCCGCCGACGCACCGCCAAGGCCGCGTGACCCGTGGGTCTTCCGTTCCGCCCTCGACGGCCACGCCCGCATGCTGACCGTCGCCCTCAGCGATAAGCTTTACATCACCTACGACACCCAGCACGCCACGCTCGCCCGTGCGTGGCACGACGGCGTGAACTTCACCGGCGGCGTCTATGACGCCCGTCACGGCCCGCAGCCGACGAGCCTCGGCAAGCCCTATTTCAAAGCGCCGAACGAGACAGCCGCCTGGACCGTTCAGCAAGACGGCAAGCCGGTCGACGCCAAGGTGCACTACCTCGGCTACCGCATGAACGGCGACAGCGTGGCGATCGATTTTGCGATTCACACGCCGATCGGCCGCGTCAAGATCAGTGAGGTGCCCGAAGTCGTCCGTGAGGGCGACGGCATCACGCTCAGCCGGGCGTTCACAGTCGACGGTCTGCCGACCGGCACGACGCTCGACCTCTCGCTCGCCGGCTCCGACGGCGACGCCGTCGTCGAGTACAATGTCCAAGTTCCCGCCGCCACCCCGGCCGGCAAACTGGTCGCCACGCCGACCACGCAACCGACCTCGCAACCGACCTCCCTGTTGCGCATCACCAACAACGGCCTCGTTCGCCTCTTCACGAAATGGGGGCAGGCATGAAATACATCGAATTGGCGAAACTCAAACCGTTCGCGCAAACGATCCAGAATCCGTCGCCACGCTGCAGCGCAGCTGCTGGTTCCGTTTCCGAACCCGTCCGACCAGCAGCTGCGCTGCAGCGTGGCAGAAACAATCGCGGCGCAGTCACCGCCGCGATTGTTGCCGTGCTGCTAGGGGCGACGTTATCGCTCGCACAGACGACATCTGAAGCCTCCGCCGCGCCGGCGTCTGCTTCGCCGAAGCATGAGCCGGGGATTTCTGCACGGTTTTATCAGTACCAGGGCCGCGCCAGCGGGTGCCGACGCTCGTGGAAGGGCAAACGCCGAACGTCTCGGTCAAGCTCGACACGATCAACCTGAAGAACGACGACTTCGGCCTGAAAGACCAGTTCATCAGCGAGCTCAGCGGTTTTATCACGCCGCCCAGGCCCGGGGCGTATGCGTTCCGGCTGTTCAGCGATGACGGCAGCGTGTTGACGATCGACGGCCGAACCGTCGTCGACAACGACGGCCTGCACAGCGCCGAAGAACCCAAGGAAGGCCGCCTCGAACTCGCCGCCGGCGAGCACCCGTTTCTGCTCCGGCATTTCGATCAATCCGTCGACGCGGAATTGAAATTGCTCTGGAAACCGCCGGGCGAAAAAGACTTCGTCCCCGTGCCCGCCTCGGCGTTCACCTGCCCGGCCGGCGAGGTGCGCGTGACCGCGCCCGGCGTGAAGCGCGTGACGTTTTCCAACGAGCCGCCCACCCGTCCCGGCGACCGCCGGCCGCTCGTGGCCGTGCATCCCGGCTTCGACCTCTCGCCCGCACGGCCCGACGGCTTTGAGCCGAAAGTCGGCGGCATCGATTTCCTCCCCGACGGCCGACTCATCCTCTGCACCTGGGACCCGATCGGCGCGGTCTACATCATCAAAGGCCACGAAACTGGTGACCCGAAGCGGATGACCGTCACCCGTTTCGCCGCCGGCCTGGCAGAGCCGCTGGGCATCAAGGTGGTCGGCGATCGCATCTTCGTCCTGCAGAAGCAGGAGCTGACAGAGCTGATCGATCATGACAAAGATGGCGTTTGCGACGAATACCGCTGCGTTTCCGCCGAGTGGGACGTCACGCCGAACTTCCATGAATTCGCCTTCGGCCTGGCGTTCAAGGACAACGCGTTTTACGCCGGGCTGGCGGTCGCGCTGAATCCGGGCGGGAAGACGAAGGAGCCGCAGGTGAAAGGCCGCGGTACGGTGCTGAAGATCGGCATGGACGGCAAGACCGAAACCGTCGCCAACGGCCTGCGCACGCCGAACGGCCTCACGATCACGCCCGCCGGCGACTTGTTCATCACCGACAATCAAGGCGACTGGCTGCCCAGTTCCAAGCTGATCAACATCAAGCCCGGCCGCTTCTACGGCAATCATATCAAACCCGATCACCCCAACGCCGGCCTGCCGCCGAGCCCGCCCGTCGTCTGGCTGCCGCAGAACGAACTGGCCAACTCGCCCAGCGAGCCCGCCTTCGTCACCACCGGCCCGTACGCGGGGCAGATGCTGCTCGGCGAAGTCACCCACGGCGGGCTGAACCGCGTCTTCATGGAACAAGTCGACGGCGAATGGCAGGGGGCGGCGTTCCAGTTCACCCAGGGCCTGGAGGGCGGCGTCAACCGCGTCCGAATCGCACCTGACGGGTCGATCTACACCGGCCAGATCGGCAGCAGCGGCAACTGGGGCCAGGCGGGCAAAAAAAGCTACGGCCTGCAGCGGATCACGGCGAACGGCAAAACCGCGTTCGAGCCGCTCGCCGTCCGCGCCATGAGCGACGGCTTTGAAATCGAACTCACCGAACCCCTCGCCGCCGGCCTGGGCGATGAGCCCGACGACTACGACGTCCAAACCTGGCGCTACGAGCCGACAGGCAACTACGGCGGCCCGAAGGTCGACGTCGAAGCCGTCTTCCCCAACGGCGTGCACATCAGCGACGACCGCAAAAAAATCTTCGTCCCCGTGCCGAACCTCAAGGCCGGCAATGTCTACTACCTGCGGCTGCCGCCGTACTGGAAATCCACATCAGGGCAAACATTGTGGATCACCGAGGCGTATTACACCCTCATCCACATCCCGACGAACAAGCCCGGCCCGAAGGTGAACGATCGGCCCGCGAACAACACGCTCACCGACGCCGAAAAAACCGCCGGCTGGCAACTGCTGTTTGACGGCCAGGACATCGCCAAGGCGTTCCGCGGCTACCGGAAAGAACAGCCGCCCGACGGCTGGCGCGTGGTCGCCGGCACGCTCACACGCGTCGGCGGCGGGGGCGACCTCGTCAGCCGTGAACAGTTCGACGACTTCGAACTCACGCTCGACTGGCGCGTGCCCGAAGGCGGCAACAGCGGCGTCTACTACCGCGCCAACGAAAGCGGGGCCTACGGCTGGCAGACCGGGCCGGAGATGCAGATCCTCGACGACGAGCGGCACCCGGACGGGAAAAACCCACTGACCAGCGCCGGCGCCGCCTACGCCGTCTTCGCCCCGACCGCCAAAGCCGCCCGGCCCGCCGGCGCGTGGAACACCGCCCGCCTCGTCGTCCAGGGCGGCCACGTCGAACACTGGCTGAATGGCCAGAAAGTCGTCGACTACACCCTCGGCAGTCCGACATGGCGGTCGGCAGTCAGTGCCGGCAAATTCAAAGACGTAAAAGGCTACGGCACGCTGCCGACCGGCCACATCATGCTCCAAGACCACGGCGACGCGGTGGCGTTTAGGAATATCAAAATCCGGAAGTTGCCACCCGGCCGCATCCCGAGTGACGGCGTTGAGCGGCCGAAACGAGTGCTGTGAGTGCATTCAGGCAGGTGACAGAAAAATACAATGGGCCGGTGTCATCAAGACACCGGCCCATTGGTAGTGGGACAATCGGGTTATCTTCAGGGCGTGACGACTTCGAGTCCCTGCGATTGCGCCGCCGGACCGAATTCCGTCAGAATGGCTTTGCCTTCCGGGCTGGAAAGGGCATGCCAGTCTTTTTCGCCCGGCTTTTTGACATAGGACTCGACCGACCGCGGATCGACCATCCCGCCCGGTGGCGGGGTGGGGGCGGCGTTTTCAGCGGCGGAGGTGCTCTTTTTCAGGAACGCCTCTTTGTCGACGGACTTGAAGATCGCCGAGTTCCCCTGCATGCCCGGCATGGTCTTGCCGGGGCCGGCCGCAGCGCCAGCCGCCGGGGCCGGGTCTGGTTTGGGTTGCACCGCACCAGACTTCCGCAGGAACCCAACGAACGGAGCACCCGACCCGCGGCTGTAGACGTTGACCGAGTACGCCGGTTTGCCGTCTTTCATGAAACCGCTCAGTTTGTCGTAAGCGTCGGCAAAATAGGTCTTGCCGTCGTCGACACTGAAATACGCCAGGGATTGATCAGCGTCTTTAGCGGTCTGTTTGAGCGACAGGATCGCATAGGCGATCCCGATTGCAATGAGTACTGCCAAAGCGCCACCCGCCACGGCGGGATTCTTATTGATGAATTCTCGAACGTTCACGCGAACCTCACTCACGAGCCAATGTTAAGGAAACCTGTTCGGGGCTCGACATTACGGGTTCGACGCGCTCAGCAGCGTGCCGTTGGCACCTTTGGCCCAGAGTTGACGCCACATGCTGACGGGCTGGGTCTGGGTCATATCAACGCCACGCCAGGTCATGTTGAAGGTCATGGTTTCGACATGGCCGTCGAGGAAGGCGTAGTTGGACTTCCCTTCATTGAGGGTTTTGCCGCCATGGCGTTTGTAGGCGACATTCGCGAAGGTCGTCGGGCCGACAGAGTCTTGGGTGTTGATGTACCAGGTCGAGAGGCCTTGGTAGTAGTCCCACGGATTCGTGTTGGCGGTGCCTTCGGCGAAGATGATGCATTCGAACGCGCACTTCACGCGGGAGAAGCGGAAGGCTTCGGCGTAAGCGGGCTGGTTGGAGTAGTTGATGCGGTATGAGCCCGGGAAGTTACAGAGCTTGCCGAACTGCGGATCATTTTCGTTCGGCCAGCCGCCGAATTCGGTGTTCTTGTAGCTGAAGTTCGTCGGATCTGACGGGCACTTATACATCTGCTTGTTTTTGAGGTACGGCGTGTTGAGGGCGCTATACCAGTCGGCACACCAGGCGGGGTCCGCGCTGTTGATGTACCAGTTCGGGCTGCCGCCAATGGGCATACCGAACGGGGCCGTCCACCAGTCACCTGTCAGTGAACCGGCATTGAAATAGCACTTGACGCTGTAACCTTGGTGATCGTTCGCCCAGAACGTGTTCGCCTGGACGAGTTGACGCATGTTGCTGCTGCACTTGATGGCATTGGCGGCTTGGCGCGCTGTTCAGCGAAGGCAGCAGGATTGAGATCAGCAGTGCGATGATGCCGATGACGACCAGCAGTTCCACGAGCGTGAAAGCGTGCTGGCGAGGTTTGACGCGGACTTCCTGACGGGCAGACGAAGTGATCAAAGACATGGTGTGCTCCCTGGCGAAAATGTTGCAGATCAAGTGGCCGGCTTCGGCCGGGCCACTCAGAACGCCCCCTGCGAACGAACCCTCCTGCGAATCCTCCGTTGGGTGTGTGATGGCGTAGAACTCCTCGTTGCGAATCCGATCCCGGATTTAGCACGTAAACCTAAATAAAGGGCCAAACGACTGGCCGATATTGCGGACCGACGGCCGGGAGAGGTGGCTAACCCGGCGCCAACTGCACGGGCGAAAGGCCCGTGTTTTTCGAACAGATCTGAGTCACACGAAACTCCTTGTGACTAACGCTGCGAAACACTGCACGACTGGCGGTGCAGAATAATCTTAAGAATGACTCAGTGTCGAGCTAATTCTTAGCTTTGTTTCCAATTTGTAATGCCTCGGCTGTCGTATGGGTCGCAACGGCTTCGGCTGAGGACGGATTTGCAAAGGCCTTGCCAGAGCGGGGCATGGCCGAGAAGAATTTTGACTTAGTGGACGCAATCAGGGAGTGAGTGCGAGTTTTTAAACGGGATTCGCGACTGCGGGCCCCAGATCAATGGGAAGACCTGTGGCACATAATGGAAACGGTAGGGCGGTAACGAGGGATAATCCTAGGACTTGCGCGTTTTGCCCGGGGTTGGTTAAAAAGAGTGCAATATTTTGCACGGGCGTGGCGGGGCGGCGGAACGGGGGATTCAACCGCCTTGCGGGGGCGATAATTTCAAGTTTCGTCAACTTGACAGCCGAGGCGGTCTGGCTAGACTTCCCGATGCGAGCTTGGTGCAAAGAAACGTAAATTCATTCTGAGTCACAGCACAGTCAAGGCTTATTCGGTTAAGTCTTGGGCGGTGCTGTCGTCTTTTGCGCACGGCCGATTTCGGGCGTGCGGGTGGGTTGCGAGCACAGGAAGGCTTCGGGTTCGGCAGTTGATCGAGTCCGAGGCCGATAAGGTCTGGTTTTGTCGGTAGTTATCGGCAAGGACCGGGCCTTGAACCTTCAGATTTTTGGACAGGAATCGGGCCGAAGCGGCACCGGGAATCGCCCCGGATGACTGCCCGGCCCGCCAACCTAAAGAGGTAGTGCCATGGCGATGCGGCTTTCGGATGTGCGGGATTTCAGCAAGCGTGGTGACGCGATTGCCGTGCCGAACCTGATCAAGGTCCAGCAGGAAGCGTACATGCGGTTCCTGCAGAAAGAAGTCGACCCCGCCAAGCGGAAGGTCGAAGGTCTCGAGAGCCTGCTCCGGGAAGTCTTCCCGATCGTCAGCTACGACGAAAACCTGCGTCTCGACTACGTCAACTACAGCCTGAGTGAAGCCCGGTACACGCCCGACGAGTGCCGCGCCCTGCGTCTGACCTACGGCATGCCGTTCCGCATCGGCGTGAAGCTCAGCCGTAAGGACAAGGACGAAATCCTCGAAGATCAGATCTATGTCGGCGAAGTGCCGATCATGATCGGCGGCGGCGAGTTCATCATCAACGGTGCCGAGCGCGTCATCGTCAACCAGCTGCACCGCAGCCCGGGTGTCGACTTCCTCGTCGAAACCCAGGAAGGCGACCGACCGCTGCACGGCTTCCGTGTCATCCCGGAACGCGGCAGCTGGATCGAGTGCTCGGTCACCAAGAAAGACGCCTTGGCCGTCCGGATCGACCAATCGTCGAAAATCCCGGCGACCACCTTCATCCGGCGCTGGACGCCAAGTACAGCACCACAGAATCGATCATCAAAGAGTTCTACACGATCGAGAACATCAAGGTCGGCCAGCTCCAGCCGTCGTACTACGCGGCCGGCACGATCATTGATGCCGAGAGCGGCGAAGAGCTCGTCAAGGCCGGCGCCCAGCTCGGCGAAGCAGTCAACAAGATCCAGGCCAGCAGCCTGAAGAGCATCGCGGTCGTGACGAAGGTCGCCGACCCGCTGATCCTCAACACCCTCGCCGAAGACAGTGCCGAATCTCACGAAGCGGCCCTGATGAAGATCTACGCCCGCCTCCGCCCCGGCAACCCGCCGCAGCTGGACAAGGCCAAGACGCTGTTCAACGAGAAGTTCTACGACGAAAACCGCTACCGCCTCGGCCGCGTGGGTCGTTTCCGCATCAACCGCAAGTTCGAACAGAACGTGCCGGAAACGGAAATGGTCCTCCGCAGCGAAGACTTCATCGGCTCGCTGAAGTACATGTTCACGCTCCGCGCCGGCGAAGGGTACATCGACGACATCGATCACCTCGGCAACCGTCGTCTGCGTACGATCGACGAACTGGCCGCCGAAGAACTCCGCAAGGGCTTCCTGAAACTCAAACGCACCGTCCAGGAGCGCATGAGCCTCAAAGACCCGAACGAAATCACCAAGGTCGCGGAACTGGTCAACAGCAAGAGCATCAGCTCGGCCATCGACTTCTTCTTCGGCCGCGGCGAGCTTTCGCAGGTCGTCGACCAGACGAACCCGCTCAGCCAGCTCACGCACGAACGCCGTCTGTCGGCCCTCGGGCCGGGCGGTTTGAACCGCAAGCGTGCGGGCTTCGAAGTGCGTGACGTGCACATTTCGCACTACGGCCGAATCTGCCCGATCGAAACGCCCGAAGGCACGAACATCGGTCTGATCGCTTCGCTGTCGATCTATTCCGACATCGACGACTATGGCTTCCTCGTCACGCCTTACCGCGTGGTCGAAGACAGCAAGGTCAACGGCGCGGTGAAATACCTGCGTGCCGACGAGGAAATGAAGAGCGTTCTCGCTCCGCCGGACAGCGTCGATAAGGACGGCGCCCTGCCGAAGGGCCAGGTCCTGGCCCGCGTGCATGGCGACCTCGCCACGCTGCCGAGCCGCGACGTGCAGTACGTCGACATTTCGCCGAAGCAGATGGTTTCCGTCTCGGCCGCGCTGATTCCGTTCCTGGAACACGACGACGCCAACCGCGCCCTGATGGGTTCGAACATGCAGCGTCAGGCCGTGCCGCTCTTGATGAGCGATCCGCCCATCGTCGCCACGGGCATGGAGAAACCGGTCGCGCAGAACAGCGGCATGGTCGTCCGTGCCGAACGCGCCGGCGTGGTGACCTACGTCGACGCCGACAAGCTGCTGATCGACAACGCCGACGAATACGTCTTCCGTAAGTTCCAGGGCCTCAACGAGCGCACCTGCCTGAACCAGAAGCCGATCGTTAAGAAGGGCCAGCGCGTTAAGAAGGGCCAGATCCTCGCCGACGGCCCGGCCACGTACCAGGGCGAACTCGCCCTCGGCCGTAACCTGCTCGTCGCGTTCATGACGTTCGACGGCTACAACTTCGAAGACGCCATCGTCATCAACCAGCGCCTGGTCAAGGACGACACGTTCACCTCGATCCACATCGAGGAATACGACGTCGAAATCCGCGAAACCAAGCTCGGCCGCGAAGAATTCACCCGCGACATCCCGAACGTCAGCGAGAAGGCCCTGGCCAACCTCGATGAGGCAGGCATTGTCCGCGTCGGTACCCGCGTGGGCCCGGGCGACATTCTCGTCGGCAAGATTTCGCCGAAGAGCAAGAGCGAACTGACGCCGGAAGAAAAACTCCTGCACGCCATCTTCGGCCGGGCGGGCGAAGACGTGAAAAACGACTCGCTCGAAATGCCCGCCGGTGAGGAAGGCGTCGTCCTCGGTGCCCAGCGGTACAGCCGCCGCATGCACATGACGGACGACCAGAAGAAGCAGCTTAAGAAGGACATCGAGAAGTACGAGAAAGAGCAGAACCAGAAGGCCGTCGACATCTTCCGCCAGATGGTCGCGGAAATGAACGACGTCACCGGCCAGGTGATGGTCGACCCCGACACCCGCCAGAAGGTCGGCCAGTCCGACAACCTGGAAGTCGTGCTCGAACAGATCGAAAACTTCAAGACCGACTGGATCAAAGGCGCTAAAGAAGGCAAAGAACAGGCCCTCAACACGTACAGCCGCTTCTGGCCGCGTGTGCAGGCGGTTCTGAAGGAACGCCTGCGTCGCGTCGAGCACATGAAGCGTGGCGACGAGCTGCCGAGCGGCGTGCTCGAAATGGTCAAGATCTACGTCGCCACCAAGCGCGCCCTGAGCGTCGGCGACAAGATGGCCGGCCGTCACGGTAACAAGGGTGTCATCGCCCGCATCGTGCCGGAAGAAGACATGCCGTTCCTCGAAGACGGCAGCAGTGTCGACATCATGCTGAACCCGCTCGGCGTGCCGAGCCGTATGAACGTCGGCCAGATCCTCGAAACCCACCTCGGTTGGGCAGCGGCGGTCTGCGGCTTCCAGGCCGTTACGCCGGTGTTCGACGGTGCGTCGGAAGACGAAATCTTCAAGGCGGTCGAAGAAGCCAACAAGCTCGTCGACACCCGCCGCGCCGACCGTAAATCGAAGGGCGAAATCCTCAACCCGCGTCAGCTCGACGTGCACATGCCGTACGGCGGCAAAATCCAGCTCTACGACGGCCGCACCGGCGAACCGTTCGAACAGCGGACCACCGTCGGCTACCTGTACATGCTCAAGCTGCACCACCTCGTGGACGACAAGATCCACGCCCGTGCGACCGGCCCGTACTCGCTGATCACCCAGCAGCCCCTCGGCGGCAAGGCCCGCACCGGCGGCCAGCGGTTCGGCGAGATGGAAGTCTGGGGCCTCGAAGCCTACGGCGCGGCCTACGTGCTGCAGGAACTGCTCACCGTCAAGTCCGACGACGTCGAAGGGCGTACGAAGATCTACGAGAGCATGGTCAAAGGCACGAACACCCTCGAAGCCGGCACGCCGGTCTCGTTCGACGTGCTCTGCAACGAAATCCGTGGCTTGGGTCTGAATATTCAGTTGGAGAAGAAGTTCGGCGCGGATGCGACGCCGGATGAGGATCTGATGTGAGCCGACGCGGCTACGGAACACTGATTTTGTGCCTGTTCTCGTTGTTCCTAACGAGTGCCGGAACAAAGTCAGTGAACCGGAGCTACGGCACGGAAGTGCAACTTTGGGTCGGCTTGTTTTTGCTCGCCTGCTCAATCGTTTCGGGATGGTTGCTGTTGGTCAAAATGAAATGACGTAGGGTGCGGTTCACCGCACCAATCGGAGACGAAAACGGTGCGGTGAACCGCACCCTACGAAAGAGAAGCGAATGCCGACCGCACTCCGCAAGCTCGGGACTCTGCTCTTCGTCATCGGCTGTTTGGCCGTGGTGGTGGGGTTGGGGCCGGTGGCGGCGGGGCGGGCGGACGAGAAGCAGCAGCAGGCCTGGCTCGCGGCCGCGGTCGTGGGCGGGCTGATGCTGATCAGCGGACTGGTCACGGACTGGCTGGGCAGCCAGGCGGTGCGGGACCAGTCGAAGACGAACGAGCCGGGCGGCGATGTCCGCCCCCCGTCGATGCGGCTTTCGGGCCGGGCGACGGGCAAAGGCTATCGCGAAGATTTGATGGCTTGATGGGGTGGTCACTTCAGTGACCACGCTAAGAAGTCGGGTCGAGAAATCGACTCGTATAAACGGGAGTATGACGATGTCTGAAACTCTGTATGACCGCGTGAACGACTACGGCTCGGTGAAAATCCAACTCGCCAGCCCGAACGACATTCGCTCGTGGTCCTTCGGCGAAGTCAAAAAGCCCGAGACCATCAACTACCGCACCTACCGCGCCGAAAAAGACGGCCTGTTCTGCGAACGCATCTTCGGCCCGGAGCGCGACTGGGAATGCTCGTGCGGCAAGTACAAGGGCACGAAGTACAAGGGCATCATCTGCGACCGCTGCCAAGTGAAAGTCACCCACAGCCGCGTCCGCCGCAAGCGCATGGGCCACATCAACCTGGCCGCCCCGATCGTGCACATCTGGTTCTTCAAGGCATTGCCGAGCCGCCTCGGTGCGATGCTGGACATGAAGACCAGCGACATCGAAAAGATCGTCTACTTCCAGGACTACGTCGTCACCGACCCGGGCAAGACGCCGCTGAAGAAGAAGCAGCTCCTGACCGAAGAAGAATGGCGTCAGGCGTATGAAAAATACCCCGGCGAATTCGAAGCCGAGATGGGTGCCGAAGCCATCAAGAAGCTTCTGATGGCCATGGACCTGGAAAAAGAACAGGTCAAGATCCGCGCCGACATCGAAAAGACCAACAGCAAGCAGAAGCTCAAAGACCTGTCCAAGCGTCTCAAGATGATTGAGGCCATCCGTAATTCCGAGAACAAGTCGGAATGGATGATCATGGACGTGATCCCGGTCATCCCGCCGGACCTGCGTCCGCTGGTGCTGCTGGAAAGCGGCAACTTCGCGACCAGCGACTTGAACGACCTCTACCGCCGTATCATCAACCGCAACAACCGGTTGAAGAAGCTGGTGGACCTGAACGCGCCGGAAGTCATCATTCGCAACGAAAAGCGGATGCTGCAGCAGGCCGTCGATGCCCTGTTCGACAACGGCCGCTGCCGTCGTCCGGTGCTGGGTTCGTCGAACCGTCCGCTGAAGTCCCTGACCGACATGATCAAGGGCAAGCAGGGCCGCTTCCGCGAAAACCTGCTGGGCAAGCGCGTCGACTACTCGGCCCGTTCCGTTATCGTCGTCGGCCCCGACCTCAAGCTGCACCAGTGCGGCCTGCCGAAGAAGATCGCGCTCGAACTCTTCCAGCCGTTCATCATCCGCAAGCTCAAAGAGCACGGCCTGGCCGACACCATCAAGAGCGCCAAGCGCATGCTGGAACGTCGCGACCAGGAAGTCTGGGACATCCTGGAAGAAGTCATCTACCAGCACCCGGTCATGCTGAACCGTGCCCCGACGCTTCACCGCATGGGCATCCAGGCGTTCGAGCCGGTGCTCGTGGAAGGCAACGCCATTCGCGTTCACCCGCTGGTCTGTAAGGGCTTCAACGCCGACTTCGACGGCGACCAGATGGCCGTGCACTTGCCGCTGTCGCTCGAAGCGCAGGCGGAAACGCACGTGCTGATGCTCAGCCCGCACAACATCTTCTCGCCCGCCAACGGCGCGCCGATCATCACGCCGTCGCAGGACATCGTGTTGGGTGGCTACTACATCACGGCCGACCGTGAGAACGACCGCGGCGAGTTCAGCACCTTCAACAGCGTCACCGAAGCGCTCATGGCGTTCGACCTGAAGAAGATCCGCATGCACTCGCGTATCTTCGTTCGTCTGAACGAACGGTCGCACGTCATCGCCGACGACAAGAGCGGCCCCGTGCCGATCGAGAACGTCAGCTACAAGTTCCTGGAAGAACACCGCAAGCGGAAGAACGCCGGTTACGAAAACAAGCCGCAGCCGGCGAGCTACAGCAGCCACGTCATCCTGACGACGGTCGGCCGCTGCATGTTCAACGACATCCTGCCCAAGGGCATGCCGTTCTATAACTACGCGATGACCAGCCGCGGCCTGTCCCGCGTGATCGCCGACACCTACGCCGCCCTGGGCCGGCCGGCGACGATCGACTTGCTGGACGAGATGAAGTCGCTCGGTTTCCGTCGCAGCACGCTCGCCGCGCTGTCGTTCGGTATCACCGACGTCCGCAGCCCGGACACCAAGGAAGCGATCCTGGAAGAAGGCCAGAAAAAGGCCGACAAGATCGAGAAGAACTACAAGATCGGTGCCATCACCGAACAGGAACGCTACGGCCAGCTGATCGAAACCTGGTCGCACGCCCGCGAAAAGGTCGCCGCCGACCTCATGGCCGGCCTCGACAAGGACTATCGCGACGACTCCGGCCACCCGGTGTCCGAAGACCTCGCCAAGCAGAAGGGCTACCTGCGGTACCTCAACCCGATCACCATGATGATCGGTTCCGGTGCCCGTGGTAACAAATCCCAGATGCAGCAGCTCGGCGGCATGCGTGGTCTGATGGCCAAGCCCAGCGGCGAAATGATCGAAACCCCGATCAAATCGAACTTCCGTGAAGGCCTGTCGGTGCTGGAATACTTCAGCTCTACGCACGGTGCCCGTAAGGGTCTGGCTGACACCGCTCTGAAGACGGCCGACAGCGGTTACCTTACCCGTAAGCTCTGTGACGTCGCCCAGAACGTGATGATCCAGTCGATCGACTGCGGCACGGTCAACGGCGTGACGAAGTCGACGATCTATAAGGGCGAAACGGTCGACGTTCCGCTCGAAGACCTCATCGTCGGCCGCACCAGCCGCGACACGATCCGCAACCCGATCACCGACGAAACGATCGTCAAGGAAAACCAGACGATCACCGTCGAGATCGCCCAGGCGCTGCATGAGCTGAAGCTCGAAAGCATCCGCGTCCGCAGCCCGCTGACGTGCGAAAGCCCGCGTGGCCTGTGTGCCCGTTGCTACGGCGTGGACATGAGCAGTGGCAAGCTCGTCGAAGAAGGCCTGGCGGTCGGCATCATCGCCGCCCAGTCGATCGGCGAACCGGGCACGCAGCTGACCATGCGTACGTTCCACACCGGTGGCGTCGCCAGCAGCCAGCTGATCGAAAACGACCTCAAGACCGCGTCGGCCGGTACGATCGAGCACCGCGACGTCAACGCCGTCGAAGTGAAGAACAGCGACGGCACGAAGTCGCTCGTCGCCCTGAAGCGCAACGGCGAAATCGCCGTCATGGACGCCAAGGGCCGCGAAGTCGAGAAGTACAAAGTGCCTTACGGTGCCACCATCCTCCTCGCCAATGGCGCCAAGGTGAAGGCCCGTGAGCAGATCGTCACCTGGGACCCGCACATCACCCCGATCCTTGCTGAAAAGGGCGGTACGGTGAAGTACGAAGACATCGAGGAAGGCGAAACCGTCCGCCTCGAGGAAGAAAAGAAGGGCTCCGGCAACGCCAAGCTCGTCGTCACCGAACACAAGGGCGAACGCCACCCGCGTATCACCATCGTGGGCGAAGACGGCAAAATCCTCGACTTCCACTACCTCCCGGCCCGCGCCCGTATCGAAGTGCAGGACGGCGAAAAGGTCCAGGCCGGCCAGCAGCTGGCCCGTCAGCCGAAGGAATCGGGCGGCACGGTCGATATCACGACCGGTCTGCCCCGCGTCACCGAGCTGTTCGAAGCCCGCAAGCCGAAAGACCCGTCGGTCCTGGCGGAAATCAGCGGTACGGTCGAGCTGCGCAGCGACCGCCGTCGCGGCAAGATGACGATCATCGTCCGCAACGAAACCGGCATGGAACGTGAACACCACGTCCCGCAGGACAAGGAAGCCCTCGTTCACACCGGCGACAGCGTGGAAGCCGGCGACCCGCTCATCCGCGGCCCGGTCATCCCGCACGACATCCTCCGCATCAAGGGCGAAGAAGCCCTGCACGGCTACCTGCTGACCGAAGTGCAGAACGTGTACCGCTCGCAAGGCGTGAAGATCAACGATAAGCACATCGAAACGATCCTCGCGCAGATGCTGCGGAAGATTAAGGTCGAAGACGCCGGCGACACCAAGTTCCTGCCGGGCGAAGTGGTCGACAAGTTCCGCTTCCGTCGTGCGAACGACGAACTGAGCACGAGCATGAAGATCGCCGAGCCGGGCGGCACGGACTTCAAGGAGCACGACATCGTCTCCAAGTCCGACCTCCGCGAAGCCAACGAAGCCGCCGAGGCCGCCGGTAACGAGCCGGCCAAGGCGAAAAAGCCCCGGCCCGCCCGCGGCAAGATCCTGTTGCTCGGCATCACGAAGGCGTCGCTGCAGAGCGAGTCGTTCATCTCCGCCGCTTCCTTCCAGGAAACGACGAAGGTGCTCACCGAGGCCGCCATGGCCGGTGCGAAGGACACGCTCATCGGCCTGAAGGAGAACGTCATCCTCGGCCACCTGATCCCGGCGGGTACGGCGTTCAACCCGCACCTGAACCTCAAGATCAAGCGGCTCGCCCAGCCGACGCCGGAATCGGAAGACCCGCGGCCCACGCCGCTGGCCGCCCGCCTCCCGCACGAAGGCGCCCCGATGCCCCAGCCGGGCCTGTAAACCGCCGGCAAAGTCCCTCAACAAACACCGCGGCCCCGATCAATCATGATCGGGGCCGCGGTGCGTTTTAAAGATCAAACTATCACGCCAGGCTGCCGTGCAGCCGCTGATCAACCATCGCAATCCTTCAGGATTCCACCGGAGCCTCCTGGGGCACGGACCGTACTGTTACCGCCGGCTCACGCACCACGCGATTCGACCGGATCACCGTCGTCATCGGCAGCAAATATCGTTCATGGCAGTCATAGCAACGCACCGGCAGGAACAAGACGAGGGCGGCCGGCACGTCGGTGACGCGAAGGTGAGAGCGGTTAAAGCGGTGACTCGAACAGTGCGGACAACGACGCATCAAATGGCTCCGAACGGCGCGCGATGGGACGCCGGAATTTAATCGGACATTCGGCCGGAATCGAAGTAAAAATCACGATATAACAGGCGTTTTCGTCGTGGGTTATAGCTTCTTTACTCGAGTTGACTGACTCTTATGCTATTGCTGACCGGATTCGAACCGTTTGCTCATTTTTCGATCAATCCGAGCTGGCACGCCGTCTCCGCGGCGGCGGAGCGGTTTGGGGACCGGGTCGCCGCACGGCTGTTGCCGGTCGATTACCACCCGGCCCGTGAACGGCTGCTGGCGCATGTCAATGAACTCAAGCCCATCGCCGTTCTCTGCACCGGACTGGCGGCCGGCGACACGTTCCGGCTGGAGACGATCGCCCGCAAGCCGACGCAATTCGATTCACTCCCCGGCGAAGCCCTTCACACCGGCGACTGGCCCTGGCCGTTGACGGAGGCGGCGCTTCGGTCGGCGGGCGTGGCGGTGCGTTATTCCGCCGACGCCGGCCGCTACGTCTGCGAGAGCACCTACTGGACGCTCCTGAACGACAGCCGCGTCACCGGCCCGAAGGGCTTCCTGCACGTGCCCGCCGAGTCCGCCGAATACCCGATCGCCCGCACGACCGCCGCCGTGATTGCGGCCATCGAGGCGTTCCTCGACAAGCAGTGAAATCAGTTGAGCGGACGGACCTTATTCCGCCGGCGGACCAGCAGCACAGAACTCGCCATGCCGGACAGCAGCAACGTGTGCGGCTCCGGTGCGGACTGCGTGTCTGATCCGTAGGACAGCATGAGGCTGCCGCCTTGCGATCCGACGGTGACCGAAAAGAGCGACGTGTCGGAAATACCGACATCGCTGCTGGAGAGGTAGAAGAGGTCGGTGATATTCGAGCCCGCGATGTAACCGGTGCCGCCGCTCGCCAGGGCGATGGTGAACTTCGTCCCGATGGCGGGCGTGGTGAAGGTCGAATTGGCGGCCTGGGTCAGCACGAGGTTGAATTTGTTCGTGCTGCTCAGTTGCGAAAGGTTGAGCGTTCCCATGCTCAGTTGGTCATAGCTGGTGCCTGCGACGCCGCTGTTGTCGTGGAACTTGATCGCGTAGGTGCCGCCGCCATTCCAGGTTTGGTTCCCGGTCGACAGGCGGCCGACGGTGTCGCCGGTCGCGATGCCCGTCCCGGTCGTTTGCTTGCTGCCGGTGCCGGCAGAGATCGTGCCGCCTTTTTCGACGACGACGGCGCCGCCGGTCTGTCCGACGCCGGCGAGCGTGCCGCCGCGAACGGTGGTGGTGTTCGTGCCGAGTGAGCGTGTCGCATTGTCAGCCCGCACCGTGCCGGCATGGATCACTGTCGGGCCGGTGTACGTGTTGTTGCCGTTCAACACCAGCATGCCGGGCCCGGCCTTGGTGAGGCCGATCACGTTGCTGTTCAAGCCGCTGGACGAGTTGACGATGTTGTAGTTGACAGTCAGAACGCTACTGGCCGTCTGTGCCAGGACGATCAGGTCACTGCCGTTGTTGGACGTCAGCGTAGCGGTATTCCCGGAAGCGGGGCCGATGGTGTCAGGCTTTGTGCCGACGAGCAGAATACCACCGGTCGCGATCGCCAAATTGCCAACTGTGGTTGCTGTAGAAACGTCGCTTGTGTTCCCAAAACGCAGGGAATTGATTGTTCTAGTCGTGGAATTTGATGATGTATACGCCTGCGCCGAGGTTGATATCCTTATTGGCAGAAGTTAACCCGCCGCCGTACCCACTGCCGACTGTGGTATTGCCAGTGTCGAGCGCGATAAGTAACCCATCCGCGGTAACGGTGGCCCAGTTTGTTCCGATCAATGCGTAGCCGCCCAGAATAGACTGTTGGCCGCCGGAGAAATTGGCATTCACGGACGTTGTTTTGATGGCGCCCGTTGCCGGGAGACTGAACGCCACTGTCGCGCCGGTCGACCGCGAGATCGTACCGAGGTTCACAGTTTCGGAGATACCCGTGGCCCCAGTGGCGGCAGTTACCGTTGACGTTCCGCCACTGAAATTCGTCGCAGCAACAGTGTGTGTGGTTGCGGAAGAGGCAGAGCCCGTAAACGCGAGCGTTCCGCCGCCCATCGTGACTGTCGACGTGTTGGCGAGTGAACCGGTGACCTGAACCGTGCCGGAATTTACCGTGGTGCTGCCGGTGTAGGTGTTCGCGCCACCGAGAATCACTGTACCCGTGCCGTTGAAAATCACACTTCGGCTGGGGCCGCCTGCGGTTTCGGTCAGCGGGGCGCTAATCGTCGCATTGCCGGCCCCGGCGAATGTGAGGTTACTGCCGAGCGACAGCGCGTTAGTCGTAAACCGCGTTCCCCCGCTGCTGGTCGTATCCGCGAGCGTAAGCGTGGGCGAGCCCGTCACGGTACCGCCGCCGCTGAAAGCGAGGTATCTGGTCGTATTCGAGCCGACGGCAAAGTTCCCCGTGAGTGCAAGCGTGTTGGAAATGCCGCCACTGCTGGCAGTCGAATAGTTCCAGTTCAGCGTGCCGGATTTCAGCGTTAGCGTGCCGGTGCCGAAAGCGGCTGAAACGGTGGTATTCACGGTCCCGCCGTCGATTGTCACACCGCCCGAGCCGGTGTTCGCATTGCTTGTAAATGAGACTTGGCCCGTTCCCAAGGTCAACAGGCTGTTGATGGTCAACGCACCCTCGCTGGTGATCTTGCCCGAACCGGTCGACTGCCAAGTTTGATTGCCGCCGACTGTAAGCTTGGCCAAGTTGTCGATTGTCAGGCTTGCATTGTTCAAAACACTAATGCCATTCGAACCCAAGGTAATCCCGGTTGACGAGTCACCGGTGAGGGTCATGTCGCCTTCTTCGACATATAAGCCTCGAGCGACTAACGGAGTGGGATTGCTTGCGATTGAAAGCGAGTAGGTCGCGCCGGCCGCGTCCGTGCCAGCGGCGAAATGAATGTCGGCGTTACCATCGTTATAGCTTGCCCAGCGTGTCGTGGTGGCCGTCCCTGCCGAGCTCGATGTCCAGTAATAGAGCGAACTCGTCGCGGAATTTGACCATGTGCTTGACCCTGTCGCGCCAGACCCGCTGGTAGCACCATTGATGTCGAAATAAACATCCGTTGCAAACCCGGGCGTTGCTAAAGCAAACATGCCAGACGTGAACGCAAGCAGTTTCACCGAATGGTGCTTGCACGCCTCTGATAACATGTTTTTGCGACGGCTGGCGGCGGCGTTTGTCATAATCGGGTCGTTCGAAAGGCGGTTCCGGGACGATGGCTGATTTGCCGTAGCAAACACCATGCCCGTTGTTGTTTAGGTGATACCCTGTTGACGATTAGATGCGCTCCCTTGGCAGAATTCACCGAATATGCCGGCTATTCCGTGTGGCTCATGCGGTGCGATCGACAGGCATCTTGTTTGAGTGCGTTTGACCAAGTGGCTGAGGCGCGAATAGAACGGTCGACGTGTAACGATCTGCTTAAAAAACGTTCATCGTCTCCTTCCATTCGTGATTTCAAGGCAGATGCGGTGCATTGATTCCGGTCGTAACGACTTTCCCTTTACAACGGATTTTGTTCGATCCGAGGCCGCCGTTTGGGGTATCTTTCGGCGGGGTGTCGTTTAACCCGGCCGTGAGGGTGTGAATGCGGAACAAGTCGGAATTGCACAAACGTCGGCTCGCGAGCGAGCCTGTCCGGGTGATCGGTGTCGAAGCACTCGAAGCACGGCAGCACTTGTCGACGACCGTCAAAACGCCGGCCAAGGGCGTCATTCAAGCGTTCACGCCCGGCACAACCTACCTGCCCGCCAGTGACGAAACGCCTACCGCCAACGCCGGCAAAACCGTCGCCAAGGCGGCGGGGCGGCAGAGCCTGGCGTACACCAATTACGTCAAGCTGCTCCCAAAGAACACGGCCACCCCGAGCAATGTCGGCTCGACCACGCCGGTCGGCCTGACGGCGGCGCAGGTGCGGGCGGCGTACGGGATGGACAGCATCACCTTCGGCGGAATCGTCGGCGACGGGGCGGGGCAAACCATCGCCATCGTTGACGCGTACGACCATCCCGGCTTCGTCAGCAGCACCGACCCGAATTACATCAATTCTGATCTGCACCAGTTTTCCGTCGCGATGGGCCTGCCGGATCCGCCCTCGTTCACCAAGATCGACCAGAACGGCGGCACGAATTACCCGGCCGCCAACAGCGCCTGGGCGGCCGAAATCGCCCTCGATGTCGAATGGGTCCACGCCATGGCACCCAAGGCGAATATCGTGCTTGTCGAAGCGAACAGCAATTCGTTCGGCGACCTGGTGATGGCGGCGGTGAACACCGCGCAACCTGCCGAACGTCAGTGTCATTTCGATGAGCTTCGGTTTCGACGGCGGCTTCGCGGGCGAAACCTTCTTCGATTCCTACTTCACCACGCCGGCCGGGCATCAGGGCATCACGTTCCTGGCGTCGTCGGGCGATCACGGCTCGGTCATTCCCAGCGGCGGCACGACCGGCTCGTCCGCCTACCCGGCCGAATCGCCGAACGTCGTCGCCGTCGGCGGGACGAATCTCACCGTCTCCGGCAACACCTACGTCAGCGAAACCGCCTGGTCGGGCAGCGGCGGGGGCATCAGCAACTTCCAGTCCAAGCCGAGCTATCA
Source organism: Tepidisphaeraceae bacterium (assembly GCA_049840775.1). Classification (GTDB taxonomy): domain Bacteria; phylum Planctomycetota; class Phycisphaerae; order Tepidisphaerales; family Tepidisphaeraceae; genus RYN-431. The sequence goes on along the minus strand of JASGJJ010000001.1, from coordinate 76,321 downwards.
GAGCGCCGTCACCCAGAGCAGCACCTACCGCACCACGCCCGATGTCAGCATCCTCGGCGACCCGACCACCGGCGTGGCCGTCTATGACTCGTACAACAACACCAGCGGCGGCGGGTGGAATAACTACGTGCTCGGCGGCACGAGCCTGTCGGCGCCGCTGTACGCGGGCGTCGTCGCCGTCGCCAACCAGGGCCGGGCGAACATCGGGCTCGGCGCGCTGAACGGGCAAACGCAGACGCTCCAACGCCTCTATCAACTCCCAACTTCCACGCTTCACGACATCACCAGCGGCAGCAACGGTTACTCGGCGACGACGGGGTACGACCTCGTCAGCGGCCGCGGCACGCCGGTGGGGCAGTCCACGCTCACCAGCCTCGCCGGCGGAACGTACACCGGCTTCGTCTACCTCGACCGCGACGGCAGCAGCACCTACAGCGCGTCCGCCGACGCGCCGCTGGCGAACATGGCCGTCTGGAACGACGCCAACGGCAACGCCACCCTCGACGGCAACGAAACCATCGCCTACTCCAACGCCAGCGGTTACTACACGCTCGACGTCGCCGCCGGCACCACGCTCAGCATCCGCGCCTTCCAGTCCGCCAACGGCTACTACCGCACCACCAGCAGCACCGCCATGACCGGAACGACCGCCTACGGCACGTTCAGCGTCACCAACAACATCGGCTACTTCCCGATCACCTACACGCTGCCGAGCGGCCAGGCGAACGGCATCACGCTGCGCCTCGACTCCACCGGCGCACGCCTGCAGGTCTTCGTCAACACACCGACCACCGGCACGCCGACCTACCACGTCTCCAAGACCCTCATCTCGTCCCAAACCCTCACCGTCAACGGCGGCGACGGCGACGACACGCTCACCGTCGATCTCACCTACGGCACACCGCTGACGGCGACCAGCTTCGTATTCAACGGCAACGCACAAACGACCGGCGACGTGGTCAATGTTGTCGCCACCCCGACCACCGGCACCTCCGCCACTTACACCGCCACGAGTGTGGCCGTCGCGGGGAAAACGTTCGTCCTCAGCGGCGTCGAGAGCCGGCAGTTCACGGGCAAGTCCGGCAATGACACCGTGACGATGTCCGGCGTCACCGTGGCGACCACGCCGACCTTCGCCGGCGGCGGCGGGACCGACTCGATCGTCGTCACCGGCTCTGCCACCGTCTACCAGCCGACCGCCGACCTCGGCGCGGACGGCACGGCCGTGAATGTCACCGTCAACACACAGGCGAGCGTCATCTTCGCCGCCAGCCAGCGTCTCAATGCCCTCGACCTCAGCGGGCAGGGCGTGGCACAGCTGGCCGCGGGGGCACGCGTGCTGCGGACGTCGGCGTTGTCGATCAACACGGCCCAATCGTCCTACCTCGATCTGACCGACGGCGCACTCATCTACGACTACACCAGCACGTCACCCCTCTCCACAATCGCGGCCCTGGTCACCAGCGGCTACGCCGGCGGGTTGTGGAACGGGTACGGCATTCGTTCGTCGACCGCGGCGGCGACGGCTTCGCGGGCGGTCGGCTTCGGCGAAGCGTCGGCGGCATTCGGAATCAGCGGGGCGACAACCGCGACGTTCTTCAATCAGTCCGTCGACTCAACCACGCTCGTCGCCCGTTACACCACCTCCGGCGATGCCGACCTGAACGGCACGACCAACTTCAACGACTTCCTCCGCATGCAGGCCGGCTTCGGCGGGACGGGAAAGACCTACACCGACGGCGACTTTGACTTCGACGGCGACGTCGATTTCAACGACTTCCTCGCACTGCAGGCCTCGTTCGGACAGACGGCTTAGAGTTGGAGGGCGTCACTCTGTGACGCCGCTTTTGGCGTCCGGCTTTGGCGGCAGGGACTGCCGCCCTCCAAGGCGCGTTTTGTTTTAGTCGCCGACACGCTCGACATCGGCGATCAAGGGCAGATGGTCCGAGCCGACGTCCTGCCCGACCCAGCACTTTCGCGCCCGCCACGCCCGGCCGGTGAGGATGTGGTCGATTCGCACACGCCAGTAGTCCTGCAACTTGGTCCCGCCCGTTCCCCAGCCGGCGGTCGCGAAGGCGTCGCCGAACGCGCTCGCCCAGGTGCTGCGGAAAATATGGCCGTCGCCGACGAGGTTGAAATCGCCGCCGATCAGCACTTCGGCATCGCCGGCGAGGTCACGCATCCACGCAAGGGCGGCCTGTGAAACCTCGAGTCGTCGTTCGGCGTTCTCGGCGGTGAATTCCAACGCTTGCGGGTCGCGGCGGAGCACCTTGTTGAACGCGCCGCGCGGCGTCTCCATGTGTGGCGTGAACAGCCAACCCTGCTTCCCGTCGGGGAATGTCACGCTGGCGCCGAACACGCCGGAGCCGCCTTTGAGCTTCGTCGGCGGAAGCATGGCGACGCTGTCGACCGGCAGCCGCGTGACGATCATGTGTGAGCTCTCCCGGCGGACGTTCCATTGGACATCGCCCGGCAGCGGTGGGGGCGTGCCGCGCCGCCATTCCTGGAAGAAGATAATGTTGGGCCTGGTTTCGGCGATTAGTTTGCCGATCCGCTCGAGGTCCGTGCCCCGGCCCGCGGTGCTGCCGCCGTCGGCGTTGAGGGTGAGGATGCGGAGCGGCGTCGTGCCATGCCCGAATCGCGGCACCGGTACGCGGACGTCCATCAACCACACGCCGGCGACAAGCGTGGCGAATATCGTCAGCCACGGCTTGCGGCGAAAGATCAGGGCGCCGAGCAGGATGACGACCGCCGGCAGCAACGTCGGCCAGCGTGGGGCGTAGGCCAGCACGGTCGCCCAGCCCCAGCGGTCGGCCCCGTATTTCAGAAACGCGACGTACGTGAACAACCCGATCGCGAACAGCCATTGCAGCACGCCGGCCCGCTTCCAACGTCGGAGCGCCACCGCAGTCGCTTCTTCTTCCTGCCGCGTTGCCAGGGGAAGGTCAGGGGCGGGGGTTGGCGAGTCCGGCTGCAGCATCAGTCAGCAAGATATACGGAAGGAGGCACCGGCCGGCGGTGAAGCCGAGAAGTGCATGGTGGCGGGAGAAAAAATGGCGTAAGTCGCTGCCGGGCGGAAGATTTTGTTCTGCGTATTTTCAAACGCGCAGCGCCGCCGAACTGCAGGGCCGGCCGGGGGTTCGCCGGCATTTTTTGGGGGCGCGATTGCGCCGCCAATTGCCCAGACCGCCATGCGACTTACGCTCCGCGGAGCTGTCGGCTCGGGTGTCCCGAAGCGGCGGCGTGGCCGTGGGGCGGTGATCGGGCGGAAGTGTTGGCCTCGGGTGTGTTTAGCGGCTTCGGTCGGCATGGCGAAGTCCTTTCCGAACGCGGCGTGGCGGGGCGTCGCGCACGGGTCGGTTGTACCGCCGGGGCACGGCCGTGTCGGCAGGAAAATCGGCCCGAAATGGCATGTGCGACAAACCGAACTCCCGGATAAACGGCAGAAATTTCCCAGCTATTTGTGATTCAAGCGCTCGCCAACGACCGATAATAAAATTCGTTGACAGGCTATCACGTGCGGTTTATGGTCCGAAAGCTCGGGAGTCGCCGTTAGGGGGCGTCTACTTCGAACTACTATCGGCCTCGTCATTTCACGCCCGATCGGGTGTGCGGGGTCGCGGTGTAGACCCGACTTACCGACTGCGTGGTCCTGAAGGGATATCACATGCTGAAATTCGCCACTCGCGCCGCTCTCGTAGCGGCCGCTCTTCTGGTTCCGGTTTCGTCGTCATTCGGTTACGTGTTGTTCGACAGCTACGGCTTCGAAACCTCGGCCGGCTACACCGCCAACAACTATCTGCAAGGCCAGTCCACCACGGCGGTGCCGACCGACCGCTGGGTGCAGTCCCCGAACTACGCCGCCGGCGCCGGCACCGCCGTGCCCTACGCCGCCGTGTATGCTTACGCCTCCCCGGCCGCCCCGAACTATCAGTACGCCCTGGTCGGCGACCTGAACGTTCCGGCCGATAACGCAAACTTTTTCAATCCGGGGACTAACATCTTCAACCCGTATACCCCGGCCGTCAATCAGGCGGTTGCGGTCACCTGGACGATGCAGACCCTGTCGTCGGGCGTGGCGAATAACCCGTTCTTCGGCATCTCGGTTTACAGCAGCGCCGGCGAAGTGGCGACCATCGGTGTGAACGCCAGCACCGGCGGGCTGGTCAGCAGCACGCCGCTGACCACCGTCAGCGCGTTTACCGCTGCCGCTGACACGACTTACAACTACGAACTGCTGCTGAACTACGGCACGCAGACGTTCTCGCTGTACACGGCCCCGGCGGGCAGTTCCAGCTACACGCTGCGGTCGACCGGCTCGTTCGCCAGTGCCGCCACTGACTTTACGGATGCGGACATCGCGTCGTTCAGCGCCAACCCGGGTGCGGGGCTGGCCTATTCCGGTTACGCGGTTTTCGATTACTATAAGGTCGAAACTGTCGCCGTTCCCGAGCCGACAATGATCGGGATCGCTGGCGCGGCATTCGGTTTGTTGGGTGCACGCCGTCGTACTCGGTCGGCGTAATTGATCGTCCCCGGGGGGCGATTGGAGTAGATCCATGGCAAAGGACGTAAAGATGCTTAAAAATTCAGCAGTCCGGGCGGCAGCCGTCGCCGCTTGCGTAACAGTCTTCGGCACCGTCGCCGGTTCTGCGGAAGCGGCCACCAAGGGGACGACGCTGGTCAACCCGTACACGCTCATCACGGTCCCGGCGGCGCCCGCGTCGCCGGTGGCTGCGGCGGTCGTGAAGACGGTGGTTCCGGTCCTGGTTCCGGCCACCCCGGCCGCGGCCAGCCCGGGCGGCGTCACGACGCCGGGCAAGGGTTCGCCGACGACCGGCGGCACGACCATGCCGCCGCCCCCTCCGCCGCCCTCGGGCGGTGGTGCACCGCCGCCCCCTCCGCCCCCCGTTTTCTAAGTCTGAATCATCGACACCGCCCGGCCAACAATTGGCCGGGCGGTGTTATGTCGTTGTTTCTTCGATGATCGCTAGATGCCGCGGCGCGTGCGCCATTGTGCAGCACCGCACTCGCGTCAAAACGTTGTAGTATCCGCCTATGCTCGAAGTCCCGCGCACGCCTGCCCGCCAACTCGCCGTTCGACGTCCCCGAGAAATCGACGTCAACGCCGGCCCTGCCGAGGAAGGCGGGCACAGTCAGCCGAATATTTTCGCGGTCGTCTGGCGGCGAAAATGGATCGTGCTCTTCTGCGTGCTGCTCGGCATCGCGGGGAGTATCGGCTACTACCTGCAGGCCACGCCGATTTACAGCAGCGCGTCCACGATTTACGTCCAGGGCACTGCGCTGAAGATGGTCGACGACCCGATGGCCAGTGCGCAGCGGTCGCAGCAGTTCCAGTTCACGCAATGCCAGGTGCTGACGTCATCGGCACTGCTCGCCGAGGCGATCAAAAAGCCCGAAATGGGCCGCGTGAAAATGCTGCAGGGCGTCGATAACCCGGTCGGGCTGCTCAAGTCGTGCCTGGCGGCCGCGCCGGACAAGTTCAGTGACCTGATCTTCATCACCTGCGAATCGCCGAACCCGCAGGACGCGGCCACGGTCGCCAACTGCGTCGTCGAGTCCTACGTCGATTACCAGGGCCGACAGCATAAGTCGTCGGCGTATGAAGTGCTTCGCATCTTCCAGAAGGAACGCGATCAGCACGAAGAATCGCTCCGCACGACCCAGGCGGCCATGCTGAAGCTGAAGAAGGAGAACCCGGACCTGGCGTTCCAGGCCGCCAACGGTGGCAATCTGGTGTCGACCAAGCTCGGCGAATTTTCTGAACGCCTCACGCAGGCGCAGCTTCGCCTGCTCGACATCCGCACCGCCGTCGCCGAAGCCGGCGCGATGAAAGACGACCCGGCCGGCCTGCGTCGGCTGCTCAATGAGTTTCAGGTCGGCACGGAGCAGGACGCCACCTCTGACCCGTCGCTCATGTCCGCCTACCGTGACGCCCGTGAGCGTTTGAATGACCTGCTCGACCGCCTGGGCACGCGTCATGACCTGGTGAAGCTGACGGAAAAACAGGTCGGCCGGCTCGAGACGGAAGTGCAGGAAGCCTCCCGCCAGGCCGCCGCCACCTACCTGGCGTTGCTGCAGAGTTCGCAAAAAATCGCCGAGAGCCGCGTCGGCGAATTGCAGAAGATCATGCTCGACGCCCGCACGTCGGCCGTCGATTTGAACTTCAAACAGGCGGAATACGACCAGCTGAAGAAGGACGAAGACCGCGTCACGCGTTCGATCGATCTGCTCGACAATCGCATCAAAGAACTGAACGTCAATGAAGACGTCGGCTCAGTCACGGTGAACGTGCTGGAAACCGCCCAGCCCGGCTTTTTGCCGATCCGGCCGGTGCGGACGAAGACGCTGGGCATGGGCCTGGTCGCCGGCCTGATGGCGGGCGTCGGCCTGGCGATGCTGCGTGACCTGATGGACCAGCGTCTGCGGTCGGCGTCGGAAATCACGGCGCTGCTCGACCTGCCGATCCTCGGCGTCGTGCCGCACATGCTCGGGAAGCTCAAAGGTCTGGAGCCGGGCCGCATCGTCGAACTGCAGCCGCGGTCGACGGTCGCCGAGGCGTACCGCACCATCCGCACCGCCGTCACGTTCGGTGCCGGCGAATCGGTCAAAACACTGCTGGTCACGTCGCCGATGCCCGGCGACGGCAAGAGCACGTGCGCCAGCAACCTGGCGCTAGCGTTCGCGCAGTCCGGCCGCCGCACGCTGCTGATCGACGCCGACTGCCGTCGCCCCAGCCAGGACCGCGTGCACAGCGTCACGGACATCAGTGCCGGCCTGTCGGACGTGCTGCAGGGCAAGGCCGCGTTGCAGGAAGTGATTCGCGAAACCACCGCCGACATGCTCGACCTGCTGCCGTGCGGCACCATTCCGCACAACCCGGCCGAGCTGCTGGACAGCCAAACCCTGCTGGACATCCTCGGGCAGGTGTCGAGCCAGTATGACCAGATCGTCATCGACAGCCCGCCGGTGGTTCCGGTGACGGACGCCCGGATTCTCGGCGCGTCGGTCGACGCGGTGGTGCTGGTGTTGCGTGCCGAGCGGTCGACGCGTCGTCTCGCCGAGCACGCGCGGGATTCGATGAACGCGGTCGGCGCGAACATGATCGGCGTGATCGTGAACGACGTGCCGCGCGGCTCGCCGGGCCTGGGTTACGACTACTACACGTACGGCTCGTACGGCTACAAATCGCTCAGCCGCAGCACGACCAACGGCGAACACGCCGCGAACGGCTCGCTGGCCGTGCCCGGGCGTTCGATCGACGCCTGACCATGCAGGACCAACGGCTCGAGTCGACGCGGGTCGACGTGCTCCATCTCCGCCAGGCCCAGTTGAAGCGGCTCACGCGCTTCGCCGCCCCGGCGTCGGTCGACACGCACTGCCACGTCCTGCCCGGCATTGACGACGGGCCGGCCACGCTCGATGAGGCGGTCCTGCTCTGCGAAGCGCTGGTGAACGACGGCGTGACGGCCGTGATCGCGACGTCGCACCAGCTCGGCCCGTTCGCCGAGGTCACCGCCGACGCCATTCGCCGGGCGGCTACTGTTTTGTCGGCGGCATTGGTCGAGCGTCACATTCCGCTGACGGTGCGGCCGGGGGCGGAAATCCGGATCGAAGACGGCATCGTGCGGCGGCTGGCCGACGGGCAGGTGCTGGCCATGCCCGACGGCGGGCCGTACGTCCTGCTGGAACTGCCGCACGAGACGGTCTTTGAAATCACGAACCTGATCGACGCCCTGGTCGCACGCGGGAAGGTGCCCGTGTTGGCGCACCCGGAGCGGAATGCCCTGTTGGCGCGGTCGCCGTCGCTGCTGTTGCCGTGGCTGTCGCGCGGGTTGCTGTTGCAGGTGACGGGCGGCAGCCTGACGGGCGGCTTCGGCCCGCGGGCGCAGCAGGCGGCGTGGGAGATGCTCGACGCCGGCTGGGTCACGCTGATCGCGACCGACGCGCACGACACGATCAATCGGCCGCCGACGATGACATCGGCGATCGACAGCCTGGCGAAACAGGTCGGGCACGCGGTGGCGCGTCGGCTGTGCGTGACGAACCCGCAGGCGGTGCTGGAAGGGACGCCCGTCGTGCGGCCGCGCGGCGTCGGGCGACTGCGGGGGAGGGCCTGATGCCACGAAATTACCGCCGCGAACGCGCCGGCGACGTCATGAACCATCTGACCGACGGCCTGATGGCGGCGATGCTGGTCTTCATGCCCCTGGCGTTCGGCGGGCTGGAGACGTGGGCGCAGGAGGCGTGGTTCGTTCTGATCGCGCTGCTGGGCGGCGTCGTGCTGGTTCGGCCGATCGTCGACCGTGAGACGCCGCTGGTGGCGAGCTGGGCTTTCGTGCCGATCCTGCTCTTCGTGCTGCTGGCCGGCGTTCAGTTGCTGCCGATTCGGGGCGAGCTGCTGAACGCCGTGTCGCCGGGCACGCTCCGGCTGAAGGAAGAACTGCTCGGCCGACTCGCGGGGCCGCAGACGCTGACGTTTTATCCGTTCGCGACGGTGCGGCAGTTGCGGATCGTGCTGGCGGGGGCGGCGGTGTTCGGGATCGTGCTGCAGGCGTACCGCACGCCGGAGCGAATCCGCCGACTGCTGACGCTGATCATCTCCGCCGGCCTGGCGGTGGCGGTGGTGGCGGCGTACCACGACCTCACGCAAGCCAGGCTCATCTACGGCCACGTGCCGATCGGGCATAAGAACGCCGCGCCGTTCCTCAATTACAGCCATTTTTCGCAGTTCATGAACCTGTCGACCGGGGCGGCGGTGGCGCTGATCCTGATGACCCTCGCCGAGTGGCGCGAGGGCGGCCGCGGGACGATCGACTGGCGGTACGAATGGCAACGCCCGGGCAAGGGCTGGCTCTGGGCGGCGCTGGCGCTCGCGGTCGTCGCGCCGGTGCTGGTGCTGGTGGCGCTGTCGCGCATGGGCGTCATCTCCATGATCGTGGCGGGCGGCGTGATGGCGTGCCTGTTCGGCTGGCGCGGAGGGCTCCGCCGCGTCGGACGCAGCAAACACCGCCGCCGACGTTCCGGCGCCGCGAACGGCACGTTCTTTCTGCTGACCTACGGCGTCGGCGTGCTGGCGGTGCTGCTGGTCGTCGGATTCGAAAGTGTTTTCAGTCGACTTGAGGAGTTGCAGGGCGATCAGGCGACCTCCGTCACAACACGCTGGCAGATTCTCAATGACCTGGTCGCGGTCTATCGGCAGTTCCCGGTTTTCGGCACCGGCCTGGGGACGCACGAGTTCGTCTACCCGCTCTTCAGCCGGGCCGTCGATTCACACTTATTCACGCACGCCGAGAATGAATACGCCCAGCTCCTCGAAGAATGCGGCGGCATCGGATTGTTGCTGGCTGTTGCGTTTATAGCGATTGTCGTGGCGGCGTTCGTCCGGACGATCTGGAAGCCGACGCGGCCGGTGCAGTTTGTGGCGTACGGGGCGGGGTTCGGACTGCTGGCGATCCTGCTGCACAGTTTCACGGATTTCGGGCAACACATGCCCGCGAACGCGACACTTACCGCCACCTTCGCCGCGGTGCTGATGAATTTGTCTGCGGCAAATCGTCCCAGGGCCGAGCCGCAATCGCTGAAAGCACGATCCCACATTTGGGCGGGGGCGACGCTTGCCGGGTTTGCGGTGGTGGCGGGGTGGCTGATCTACCGCGGCGACGTCGCCCGCCGCGCGGACATGGCGTACCGAGACGCCCGGGCGATTTCCTACGACCTCGACTTCGAAAACTGGCAAGGCGACGACGCCGAGGCGTCCATCAAGCAACTGCTGACCCGCGCCGGCCAGGCCGCCGAGCTTGAGCCTAGGAGCGTCACCTACGCCTATTGGCTGAATGCGTGGCGCTGGCAGGCGGTTTCGGCGAGCGCGCTGGACCCGGCGACGCGCCAGCTGACGCTCAATGCCGACATGCTGGCGTTCGCCAAGCGCATCGCCGACGACCTCGACGGCGTCCGCCCGCTCTGCCCGACCTACGGCCCGCCGTTGTGCGTCGCGGGACAGATCCGAAAAGTCGCCCTCGATGACCCGGCCGGCAATGATCAGATCCGCCTGGCGTACCGCTTAACGCCGTATGACCGCGTCGTCTGTTACGCCTACGGCACGCTGGCGTCGCAGGAGCACGACTTTGAATCGGCCACGCCGGCGCTGGATCGGTACATCGATCTCGGCGGGCTGCGTTGGCACGTGGTCGACGCGTATCTGCTCGCCAATCGCCCGGATTTAGCCTTTAAAACCGCGTCGGCGGACCGCTGGAACCTACACCGCCTGGCCGGCGGTCTCGAGAAATGGCCGGGGCAGGAAACGCTTGTCGCCCGGTGCCGCGAGTTGGAAATTCGTCTTCTGGTCGAAGAATCCGACCGCCCGGACGCGAAGGGTCAGGTTTTAGCTGAGTGCGCGGGTTGGGAGCGACAAAATGGGAAAGCACAGGACGCGATAATGTGGTATCAAAGGGCTGTCGACACGGATTACGCCCGGGTCGACTGGCGCCTGGGACTGGCGCAATCACAACTCGCAGTGGGTCAAACCGAAGAAGCCAAACGAAACCTGCAGGTCTGTCTCCGTTTACGCCCCCAGTGGGCCGAGGCGCAGGCTTTGCTGGAAGTCGCCGGGCGACGGTTCGAGCCGGCAAAAGACAACTAAATGCCGGAGCCCGCCCGCGAATCGACTGTTGCATACGGAAACGGCCGGTGCGCCGACGGGGACGGAGTCCGCGCCGAATATAGATCGCCAGGACGGTAGTTGATCAAGCTCGAAGACAATCCCGCAGTCCTCTCGCCGAACCTGGTGCGTCCGTCCGACGCCGTCGGCGAATGGTGGGTCGCCCACACCAAGCCGCGGATGGAAAAAGCCCTCGCCGATGACTTATCCCGGCGGGGCGTCAGTTACTTTCTTCCGCTGGCGCGCCGAGACGCGCATTTCTGGCGGCCGGCGTCGCACGACGCTGATCCCGCTGTTCCCCTCCTACGTCTTCTTCGCCGGCGACTCCGGCGCTCGGCTGGAAGTGCTGACGACCCAGCGCGTCGTGAACACAATCCCAATCCCGCAGCAATCAACATTTGTGGATGAAATAACGGGACTCCATTCCGCGTTATTGGTTCGGGACGACCTGGTGATGTACCCGCACGTCGCCGTCGGGCGACGCTGCCGAGTCGGCCGCGGGCCGATGCGGGGCATTGAAGGGGTCATCGTTCAGGACGACGACATCACTCGAATCGTTCTAGCTGTTTCCATTCTTGGTCGCGGCGCTTGTCTTGAAATTTCTGCGTCGGATTTGGAAGAAGCGGGTTGAATTTTGGAGCACGATGGTTTATTTGAAAGCCACGTCACAGCCGGCACCCAACGGCCGGTACAGCTCACGGGGGTGACGCATGACGTTGATGGGATTTAACGCAACGCTGTTCTGCGCATCGGCCGTCATCGGGCTGCTGCTCACACCACTGGTCATGATGCTGGCGAAGTCGTTCTCGCTGGTCGACCAGCCGCACGTCCGCAAAGTCCACACCCGCCCGGTGCCACGCATCGGCGGCGTGGCGATCATGGCCGCCACCGTGCTGCCACTGCTCGTCATCGCCACCACGCAGTACGAAGCCCTGAAAATCGACAGCATTCAACCTGCACTGACGTTGATCGTCGGCTCGGTCTCACTGGCAATCATCGGTTTACTCGACGATTTGTTCGACATCCCCAGCAAATACAAACTGCTGGCGCTCCTGGCGGCGTCGGCGGCGTTCTGCGGGGCGGGCGGGACGATCGAAAATGTCACCGTCAACGGCAATCACCTGTTCGGCCTCGGCCTGGCGTCGTGGCCGGTGACGATGCTCTGGATCGTCCTGGTCACCGTCAGCATCAACTTCATCGACGGCCTCGACGGGCTCGCGGCCGGCATCGTGATGATCGCTGCGGGCGTGCTCGCCGTCGGCGGGGCGGTCGGGCATGACGTGCAAGGCGTGCTCATCGCCGTCGCACTCGTCGGCTCGACCTGCGCGTTCCTCTTCTACAACACCCGCCCGGCCCGCATCTTCATGGGCGACTCGGGCAGCATGTTCCTCGGCTTCACCCTCGCCAGCGCCTGCGTGCTGGCGACGCCCAAAGCGGGCACCACACGCGGCCTGCTGCTGCCGGCGCTCGCGCTCTCGATCCCGCTGGTCGACACCGCCCTGACCATGGTCCGCCGCGGTGTGCTCGACCGCCGCTCGCTCTTCGCCGCCGAACGCGGCCACGTCCATCACCGCCTCATGGACACCGGCCTGGCGCACGGGCACGTGGTCATCCTCCTTCACAGCATCACCCTCGCCGCGGCCGGCGTCGCGGTCATCAGCATTTTCAGCGGGTACGTGACGACGATCACCGCGATCGGCGTCTTCCTTTTCGGGCTGGCGATGCTCTTCCGCATGGCCGGCTCGGTGCGGGCACGCGATACCCTCGGCGCCATCCGCCGAAACCGCGCCATCGGCCGTGAGGCCAAACGCTACCAGGCCGCCTTCTACGACCTGCAACTGCGGTTCCGCGAAGTGCAGGATTTCAACGGCTGGTGGAAACTCGTCTGCCGCGCCGGCGAAGTCTTCGACTTCGGCAAGATCGACCTGCCCCTCGTCCGCCGCGACGGCTCGGAATCCACGCTGAAGTGGCGGCGCAACGACGAGCCGGTCGCCGACGCCCAATCCATCACCGCCGAGGTGCCCATCCCGCAACGCCGCGCCGATGTCACCCTTCGTGCCGCCATTGAAGTGATGATCGTCGGCTCGCTGGAAAGCGGCGGCCATCGCGTCGCGCTCTTCAGCCGCCTCATGAGCGAGTTCGGCCTGAACCAGATCTGCTACCACAGCGGCCCGGCGACGCGGAAAGCGTCGCCCGCCACAGACGCCGCCGCCGCCGTGCCCGCCGCCGTCGTGCCCGGCGCGTTGCCCGGCGTGAAAATCGCGATCGTCCACGACTTCCTCTACACCTACGCCGGTGCCGAGCGCGTGGTCGAGCAGATGCTCAAAACCTTCCCCCAGGCCGACCTGTTCAGCCTGTTCGACTTCCTGCCCGAAAAAGACCGCGGCTTCCTCGGCGGTCGGCCGGTGCAGACCAGCTTCCTGCAAAAACTCCCGCTCGCCCGCCGCAAGCACCGCGCGTATCTGCCGCTCATGCCGTTAGCGATCGAGCAACTGGATGTGAGCCAGTACGACCTGGTGCTGTCGAGTTCGTACGTCGCCGCGAAGGGCGTCATCACGCGGCCGGACCAACTGCACGTCTGCTACTGCCACACGCCCGTCCGCTTCGCCTGGGATTTACAGAACCAATACCTCGGGCAGGTCGGCCTGAAGAAAGGCGTCCGCTCGCTGGCCGCCAAGATGATCCTGCACTACATCCGCACGTGGGACGTCCGCTCGGCGAACGGCGTGGACGTCTTCCTCACGAATTCCGACTACGTCGGCCGGCGCATTCAGAAGGTCTACCGCCGGCAGTCGGAAACGGTCTACCCGCCGGTCGACACCGAGTTCTTCTCGCTCTGCGAAGAGAAAGAAAACTACTACGTCACCGCCTCGCGGATGGTGCCTTACAAACGCATTGACCTCATCGTCGAAGCCTTCAGCCAAATGCCCGACAAGCGCCTGATCGTGGTCGGCACGGGCCCGGAGATGGACCGCATCAAAGCCAAGGCCGGCCCGAACATCACGCTCGTCGGCCACCAGCCGGCGGAGACACTGCGGAATTATCTGCAGCGCGCCAAGGCGTTCGTCTTCGCCGCCGAGGAAGACTTCGGCATCGCCCCGGTGGAAGCGATGGCGTGCGGCACGCCGGTGATCTGCTTCGGCCGCGGCGGGGCGACGGAGTCTGTCATTCCGGGCAAAACCGGTGTGCTGTTCCACTCGCAAACCGTCGCCGACGTGCGCGCCGCCGTCGAAACGTTCGGGTCGCAGGACTGGGACAGCGTCGCCATCCGCCAGCACGCCGAGTCATTCTCCGCCGCCCGCTTCCGTGAGGAACTGGCCGCCCGCATCGCGATGAACTGGCAGGGCTTCGAAAACGCGACCGGCGTGACGGCGACCGTCGCCGACCCGGACGGCCTGCTGGCCGCGAATCGTTAGGCGGCCATCGCCGTGCGTTGTTGTCTGTTATAAGTTCGAAGTCGTTCTGTTTCGTCACATGACCAGCCACATCCAAACCTTAGACACGCCGCCGGCCGAGCCGCCCGCCGAAGCGCCCGCCGTCCTGCCGACGCCGCATTCCTCCATCCGCCCCGCGGAAGGGTGGCAGCCGGTCGACTTCGCCGAGCTCTGGCGGTTCCGCGACCTGTTCTGGATCTTCGCCGCCCGCGACATCAAGGTCCGCTACAAGCAGACGGTGCTCGGCGGCGCGTGGGCCTTGGTGCAGCCGCTGGCGTTCACGTTCGTCGGCACGATCGTCTTCGGCAAACTGGCGGCCGCGGGTACCGACGACATCAAGCCCGCGTTCCTCTTCTACCTCGTCAGCCAACTCCCCTGGATGCTCTTCAACACCGGCCTGCAGACGAGTGCCATGTCGCTCGTCGGCGCGCAGAACATGATCAAGAAGATCTACTTCCCGCGCCTGGTGCTGCCGACCAGTTCGGTGATGGTCAGCCTGATGGATTTCCTGGTGCAGCTCGGCCTGCTGGCGGTGGTGCTTCTGGTGCTGCCGATCATCCCCGGCGTGCCGGCGTTCCTGCCGCCGGTGCAGGTACTGCTGCTCCCGCTGGCCGTGCTCTGGGCGTTCATCGCCGCCCTGGCCGTCGGCCTGCCGCTGTCGGCCCTGAACGTGGAATACCGCGACGTGCGGTACGTGATCCCGTTCGTCACGCAGTTCCTGATTTTCGCGGCCCCGGTCTTCTTCTCGGTCGAAAAGATCGCCCCCGCCTGGCAGCCGGTCTACGCGTTACTGCCGATCGCCGGCCCGATCGACTTTTTCCGCTGGTGCGTCCTCGGCACCCCGGCCCACCCGCTGATGTGGACCGTCGGCCTCCTGGCCACCGCCGTCACCCTGGTCGCCGGCCTGTTCTATTTCCGCCGTGTCGAAGACGGCTTTGCGGATGTGGTGTAATGAGTAAAAGCGACTACGCAATTCGAGTCGAAGGCCTGGGCAAACGCTACCGCATCGGCCTGGAGCAAAGCGGCGGCGGGCGGTACCGCTACAAGTCGCTCCGCGACTCCCTGGGCCAGATGGTCCGCCAGCCGCACAAGGCTATCGCCGCTCTCGCGGGCAACGGTCCGATGACCGAAGACAACAGCTTCTGGGCCCTCAATGACGTCAGCTTCGACGTCAAAAAGGGCGAAGTCGTCGGCATCATCGGCCGCAACGGTGCGGGCAAGAGCACGCTCCTCAAAATCCTCAGCCGCATCACCAAGCCGACCACCGGCAAGATCGACCTCTACGGCCGCGTCGGCAGCCTGCTGGAAGTCGGCACCGGCTTCCACCCCGAGCTCTCCGGCCGCGAAAATATCTACCTCAACGGCGCCATCCTCGGCATGAGCCGCGCCGAAGTGAAAGCCAAGTTCGACGAAATCGTCGCCTTCAGCGAAATCGAAAAGTTCCTCGACACCCCCGTCAAACAATACAGCAGCGGCATGTACACCCGCCTGGCCTTCGCGGTGGCGGCGCACCTGGAGCCGGAAATCCTCGTCGTCGACGAAGTGCTGGCAGTGGGAGATGCACAGTTCCAGAAAAAATGCATGGGGAAGATGAAAGATGTGGCTAGCCACGGACGCACTGTACTATTTGTAAGTCATAATCTTTCGCAGATTCAGTGCTTGTGTAATTCATGTCTTTTACTAAACAAAGGAAAACGACTAAGTTTTGGTTTGACATCAGAACAGATTGAGATTTACTCCCGTCTTGATATCTCATCTCATTCTCACGGCCAGGTTAGACGTCTGACTTCTGACCTTAATCTAATGCATATGAGGACGAGCTCGCCTTGCATTGAATCCGGTGATCCTTGTATTGTGACGTTAGCAATCCGGTCTGATCACGGAACATGTCTTGAAGACTTTTGCATACTTTTAAATTCAAGCACCGACACACGGCTTGCGATCGCCGATTTTCGTGGATCGGATATACCTGCGTTTCTGAACGCTGGCGTCGATTATCGGTTTGAGGTTGTATTTGAGTCGTTGCCGCTAGTGGAAGGCGAGTATGCTTTGGGGATTTACTGTCGAACTACTGCTGGACTCGACACTGTTTATTCTATTGCTTCTTTCGAGGTGGTGAACTCAAACTACAAGCGACAAGGCCCACAGTATCATGCTCGCGATCGAGGTAATCTGGAATTATCGTACGTTTGTAAGAGCATGCCTTCTGAACCAAAAACGGTTGCTAGCTTGTGAATTGTTCTAGAATCCATGTTTCCTAAATCCGGACTTCAAAAACGACAATTTTTTCAAGGGATTGTCAATAAGGCATTGATCCCTTTGCCATTTTGTTTTTATGGAGGAAAGTTGCACCGTTCGACACGTTGGGACAAGCGTTTGATTTTGCCAATGCGCCGAGATTTTGGTGCCATCCCACAGCGTCGCTGCAATTATCTAGTGTTATGTTTTTTGGAAAATCAGGTGATTTTGCGAGTGCATTCGCATCGCAGCTTTGCTTGGAACGAAATTCATCATTGGAAACTTCGGGTCCGTACAGTTTTTTCGCCGGCGCATCAGTTCATGTGCATGAAGGAGCAACCTTGTCTTTGGGTGGCGGCGGGTTTATGAATCTCGAATCACGTGTTGCATGTTATTCGAAAATCGAAATTGGGGAAAATACATTCATAGGTGAGCAAGTGATGTTGCGAGATTCTGACAATCACATCGTCAACCATAGTGGATACATGATGACTGCGCCAATAAGTATTGGATCTCATGTCTGGATTGGTTCTCGGTCTACTATTCTAAAAGGTGTGACGATAGGTGATGGCGCAATTGTGGCGGCTGGATCAGTAGTCGTGCGAAACGTTCCTGCGGCGTCGTTGGTCGGAGGAGTTCCTGCACGAGTGCTTCGAGAAAATGTTAAGTGGGAATGATTTGGGATGCGGCGATCAATAAAATCTGGTATGTCGCTAATATGGTATTCTTCTAAAAAATGTGTTGTGTTGTAGTTGGCTGCGGTTCGTTCTCGTTTTTGCTGCAAGCCGCTGATTTAAGGTGTTGGCAATGAGCTGTTCTGTTTGCGGTCATTGTATTTGATGATGGTCTTGCATAAATGCAGCGAACTGTATTTTTTTATTTTGGTACGGATTTGCATGGTACTGTGAACGGTTATCCGCACTCGTCTCTCGTTCTGGCGGAGGGGTTTAGGGAGCTGGGTTGGAAAGTTCAGTCAGATGTTCCTTACTGGAGAATCACGACTGATTCGCAACCACTTTTCCTGCCGAAAGGCGATTCGGATCCGAAAGATTCTGATCTAATTATATTCAATGAAGAAGTTCTTGCATACGACCCCAATTTGGTTTCGAGAGCGCGTCGTGAATCTGCAACATCACTAACAATATATATTGATCGCTCTGATATTGGTTCCGCTACTTTAATCGGAGTCACAGGTCCGGGTGCTGATTGTGATTTGATTCTGCGATGTCATTGGAATGGGAAAATGCGTTATCGGGAGAATTGCAGGCCTTGGGCGTTTGCAATATCGGATCGAATCAGGAATGCATGTTCTAGCAATTCAGAGAGACGTGTTCAGCAGATGGTTTGGAATTATCGCCGAAAGAATCATCATCATAGCTCACGCCAGTTTGCTGATAGCAGAATACAGCCTGAAGTTCGCAAACTGATCAGCATTGATTCTGAAATCGACTCCGAAGAGTCGACATCGAGTAATACTGTTGATGAATTGTATCGGCTGCAAACTGACGGTCGTCATTCACCTAGTTATTACAAACGATTGCAACGAGCGACGGCTTGTGCGTGCTTTTGTGGCTGGTTCTTGCTTCCCGTCCGGCAGCAGGAAGCGGGTTTGTTGTGCCGTATGGGGCGTCGCTTGCTAAAGTCTGGAACCTTTCCGACTCGAACGATTTGCCAGTGGGATAGTTGGCGTCTTTGGGAATCATTTGCAGCAGGAACCGCAGTGGTTCATTTTGATTTTGAATTGCATGGAATGGTTTTGCCGGAGATGCCTGTCAACGGCGTGCATTACATCGGAGTCGATCCCCGGAACATCGAGAAAAGCTTGAGGCCGTTGTCCGATCCTGTTTTAGTGCGGCAGATCGGTGAAAATGGGCGACAATGGGCTTTGAAGCATTATACGCCGAAAGCAATGGCTGAGCGGCTATTGACCATGCTCAAACCGATTCGGAAAGACTGGGGCACCCGTATATGCGTGTAGCTGTGCTCATTTGCACCATGAATCGCCCGGACGAGCTCCGGTGCGGACTTGAAGCGCTATGCATGTGTGAGCCGCGGCCCGACGAGATACTAGTCAGTGATGACTCTCCTGAAATGGATCGATGTACGGAAGAGGTTTGCGGGGAGTTTTCAAGGATTGCATATCACCGTGGGCCTCGACGCGGGCTTGCGGCCAATCGAAACGCCGCAATTGCGGGTGTGAACAGCGATTGGATTCACTTTATCGATGACGATGTCAAGGTTCGGCCGGATTTTTACAAAAATGCTGGAGAGATCATCGCTTCGTTATCTGAGCCTGCGTTATTGAGCGGGTTTGAGCAAAACCATTCGCCTGATCGTGAGCCGCGGCTGGTGAAGCCGCCTTATGCGGGGTTTTGGCCGCATCTGGAAGACGCTGCGGGGCGATCGCCGACTTGCGTGGTGATCAACGCGGCCTTGTTCCCTCGGGAGTTGTTGCAAACCACGCCGTTCGATGAGCGGTTGAAGTACGGGTGTGAGGAATCGGATATCACCTGCCACGCGTTGGCGAAGGGGTATCGGCTGATCGTGGATGAGCGGCTGGTGGTCGATCACTATCCGTCACCGGCGAATCGGTCGGTCTACCAAGGGTGGTTGATCGCATCGCAGGTCTATGCCGGGCTGAAGCGGCAATGGCTTTACGCTCGTAACCCGTTGAAAGCAGTGCTCTATCTGTTGATTGCAGTGCCACGGCTGGTGATCTTCCATTTCCGGCGTGGCGGACTTCGCGGTGGTGTAGCCGCCCTGAAGCAGACCGCGCAAGGCTTAAAGTACTTCGCGGAATTGCTTCAAGAGCGAAGATCGGGAAGAACCCTTGCTGTTGATCCAAGTGACTGAATCCGTTGTTTCGCCAGTGTGGTGACTCTTCTGACGCTAAACGATAGCACGGGCGGCCAAGGTCTACGGCGCGGTTTCTGGCACGCGCGTTGGGTGTTCGTCGCCCGAAATGGTGATCGGCGGGGGTGGGGCTGCGGCGGGGGAATACGGTTCGGTGAGCGCCGGGTGCCGTTTGGCGGGTACCGCGAGGCAATCTGTGGTCACCGAATGGCTTTTGATTATCACGAATTTGAGTTTCGCGGTTGCTGGATCGGATTCCGTATTCACTAAAACCGATTCCGTGCACACCGAATTTCATTCCTTGAACAACGAATCGTAATGCGTGGACGCGGAATTGGGGCTGGAACAGCCTCGGTTCGTGTCATAGTCGCTGAACTTCGATTTTATTGGCCACCGTTCGTTCTGCCCATTCGTCTGCGGAACGCTTGATGACGAGGATTGTGAGTGGATCGTTTGTGCGTTCTGTGTGGATTGTTTCAGAATTGTGGTCAAGTGTGTTCCGGATGAAGACGAAATTACTGGCGGATCGGGTTTGCGGTCGACGGCTTGCCGGGTGGCGGGCGGATGCGTGGGCTCGAATCCTCTTTTGGGGAGACGCCAATGTCGCTCAGTTCTACGTTCAGCCGTGAAGCCGATTTTGTGAGCTGGTTGCGGGACTTCTGCAAGAACCTGACCACGCAGCCGGCAAACTATTTCGGGGTCGATGAAGACGCGATCCAGGACTACACCGCCATCGCCACGGCGTATCTCAACGCGTATGCGACGGCGTCGAACCCGAACACGCGGACGCCGCCGAACATCGCGGCCAAGGATTTGGCGAAGAAGTCGGCCGTCACGGCGACGCGGTCGATCGTGGACGTCATCCAGGCGTGGCCGCAGATGACCGACGAGAAGCGTCGGTTGCTGGACATCACGATCCGCAAGAAGCGAAAGTCTATCCCGCGGCCGAGCTTGAAGCCGTACCTCGAAATCGCAGGCGTCGATCAGAACACGATCAGCGTGCGGATCACGCAGAGCAAGACCGAAAAAGCGAAGCCGGATGGCGTCATCGGCGCGACACTGTTCAGTGCGGTCGGACCGACGCCGCCGACGTCGGAGAGCGGCTGGTTCAGCCAGGGCAACACCACGAAAAACGTGGTGCAGGTGCAGTTCCCCGATACGGTGCCGCCCGGCAGCCGCGTCTGGTTCACCGCGGTTTACTACTCCCGAAAAGCGGAAACCGGCCCGGCCGCGAATGTCATCGGCACGAACCTGCCCGGCGGCGCGGCGTTCGGGAAGGCGGCGTGAAGCGTCTTGCGAACCAAAAACGAAGATAACCACGGAGTCACGGAGTCACGGAGAAGAGTGGAGAATTAAATCCTCTGGTTGTGTCTTCTCTGTGTCTCCGTGCCTCCGTGGTTGGTCTTTTTTCTGAACGACAGTGGTGATCGCGTTCATACACGCAAGCCAGTGAATCGGGGCCAGTCATGCATCAGCTTGTGACACGATCGCAACAGCCCGCGGCGTTGCCGCCGGCGCGGGTCGGCGGGGCGGGGATGAGCGTCGGCGACGCCGGCGTTCGCATCCGCCCCGGCACGCCGGCCGATCTGGCGTTCATCGACGCGCTTCAGAAGAAGCACGGCAAACAGCTCGGCTTCATGAACCGCGCGACGCTCGAAGGGAAAATCACGCTCGGGCATGTGCTGATTGCGGAAGAGGGAACGGAGGGTGGAGGCGTAAGGCGTGAGGAAATACTTGCGTCTGCGGCTTCCCTTAAGCCTCACGCCTCTTCCCCTTCACCCTCCCTTCTCGGCTATCTCATCGGCAACGACCGCTACCGCCATCGGGACGAGCTGGGCGTGATCTTCCAGATGTGCGTGGCCCCGGAATTTCGTCGCTCACTCGTGGCGGCGCACCTGCTCAAGGCGCAGTTCGAACGGTCAGCCTACGGGTGCAAGCTTTATTGCTGCTGGTGCGCGCAGGACATCGAGGCCAACCGGTTCTGGGAGTCGATGGGCTTCGTGCCGATCGCGTTCCGGGCGGGGAGCGAGAAGCGGAACCGCGTGCACATTTTCTGGCAGCGGCGGATTCGCGACGGCGACACGGAGACGCCGTGGTGGTTCCCGAGCGAAACCACCGGCGGCATGATGGATGCCAGCCGCATCGCACTGCCGATCCCGGCGGGCATGCACTGGCAGGACGAACTGCCGAGGCTGATCCCGACAGAAGCGCCGACGGACACCGCGATGGACGCCGCGGCGGACGAAGGGGCCGCGACGCTGGCGAAGCCGATCGCGTCTACGAAGCGAAAGAAGCCGGCCGCGAAGGTCATCGCGCCGCCGGAGCCGGTGATCATCGGCATCCGCAGCGGCGGATTGCGATTGACGCCCGACGTCTTCGAGCCCGCTGCGGCGCCTGCACGGCCGGAACCGGTCGTGAAAGCCAAGCCCCAGAAGCCGAAGCGGGTGAAGAAGGCGTCGCCGGAGCTGGCGGCCCGGGCGCGGGAGTTGCGGGACCGCTGGATGGAAGCCGCCGGGCGGGGCGAGGGCGTGGCGTTGCCTGCGCCGAAGTACCACATCGGCCGAGCGTCGCCGGGCCAGAATTCCCTTGCCGATGCGGCCGCTTTGAACGATTATAAAAGCCTGTCGGCGTCGCCGCAGCGACTGCTGCCGGATGACGGCGAAATGAGCCGCCAGCGGTGGCTTCCCGCCGCGTAACAGCGTCATCGAACGGGGGCCGTTCGGTCTATCGCGGCGTCACGTGTAAGGGGTGTTGTGTCCGAGTCGAGTCCCGCGAATTCACCTAGCGTTTCGGTTGTTGTCCCCACTTGGCGGCGCCCCGAGCACTTGCGTGTTTGCCTGGCCGCACTGGCTCGGCAGACCTTGATGCCGGCGAGGGTGATCATCGTCATCAAGAGCGACGATGCCGCGACGATGGAATTGCTCCGCGAAACCGAAACGCCTTGGCAATCGCTCCACGTCGAAACTGTCGTTGAACCGGTCAGCGGGAACTTTCTGACTCAATTGAATGCAGGCGTCGCGGCGACGACCGAGCCGTTCGTCGCCCTGACGGATGACGATTCGGAGCCGCACGCGGATTGGTTGGAGCGGATCGTCGCGCATTTCGCTGACGACACCGTTGCCGGCGTCGGCGGCCGCGATTGGCAGCCGTACGAGCGGGGAAACCGGGCGGTCGTCGGGAAGGTGAGTTGGTTCGGCCGTGTCACGGGCAATCACCACCTCGGCTGCGGACCGGCTCGAGACGTGGACGTTCTCAAAGGCGTCAATTTCTGTTTTCGTGGCGAGATCATCCGCCGAATTCGCTTCGACCCTCGGTTAAGAGGGCGCGGGAATGTCACCCACGGCGAATTGGCTCTGTGTTTGGCGATCCGGCGTGAAGGCTGGCGTTTGATCTATGACCCCGCGATTGGCGTCGACCATCACGTCGCGCCACGGCACGACGGCGACGTCAACGCGCGCGGCGGGTTTGAGCCCAAGAGCTATGCCGACGCGGTTTTCAACGAAACGCTGTCGGTCTGGGAATACCTGCGGCCGGCGCAGCGGGTCGCGTTTGCCATGTGGGCGGTGGGGTGTGGCACACGCGAAGTGCCCGGCCTGCTGCAGATCCCGCGGTTGATGCTGCAGGGCGGCTGGCGGGCGGGGCGGGTGGCGGTCGCGAAAATGCGGTGTGCCGTGCCGGCCCGAGTGCAGGCCGTTCGCGTGTCGCTGGCAGATCGTCGGACGATGTTTGAAAAGACCGCGTCTGTCCCGGCCGAGGTGCGGGCATGAAAGAGGCCGTGATGGTCGGCACCGCGCAGTCCCGGCGTGGCGATGGCGCGTCCGCTGTCATCCCCACGCGGCCGCAATGCGTCGCAACCGGCGGGCGGGGCGTCGGCGCAAGGACTATTGCTCTGCCTGATGATCGCCGTCGGCGGCTTCGGGGCGGCGGTCGCGGTGACGCAACTGCGGCTGATCGACCTGATCGTCTCGGCCGCCGTCGTCGGGCTGACACTGATCTTCGCCGTTCGAGATTCGCGTCACCTACCAACGATGGTCGTCAGCGTCTGGGTCTTTCAGCCGCTCGTGCGTCGGCTCGCCGACTACCAGGCCGGCGGGTACACGTCGCTGACCATCCTCAGCCTGCTGCCGTTGCTCTGCACGGCCATGCTCATCGCGCCGATCATCAGCAATTGGCATCGCCTGCCGAAAGCACTCATGTTGCCGTTGCAACTGCTGGTGGTGCCGATGGTCTGGTCGGCCGCGTACGGCGTCTTCCGCTACGGGGCGTCGGCGATTCCTGATGCAGGCGGGCTGCTGTTCCCCTTGGCATTTCTGCCGTACTTCGCGAGCAAGCCGATGAACGAAGCGCAGCGTTTCACGCTGCTCCGCGCGGCCGTGCTGATGTGCGCGGTCAGCGCAGTCTACGGCTGGTACCAATACCTGTACCTGCCCGCCTGGGACAAGATGTGGCTGATCCAGTCAGGCATGACCTCCAGCATGGGCAACGCCGAGGCCGGCGAAATGCGCGTGTGGGGGACGCTCAATTCGACCGGCGTGGCCGCGGTGTTATGGGCGCTGACGCTGCTGGCGGCGGTGATCGACCGGCGTTGGGCCGCCTGGGTGCGTTGGCCGGTCATCTTCGCGTTGCTCACGGCGGTGCTGCTGACGAAGGTGCGCATCAGCTGGATGATGCTCGCGGCCGGCCTGTTCGCGGCGATGGTTTTTTCCCGAGGCGCCGACCGCGCCGCGCGGCGTCCGCTTTGGTGGCGATCACCGGTTTCGCGGTGCTGGCGATCCTCATCCTCCCCGGCGGCGATGATGTGCTGGACCGCGTTTCGACCTTCGGCAACTTGTCACAGGACAACAGTTATAACGCCCGGGTCGGCATTATGAACGCCGTCTTTCAGAACGTCATGGACGAGCCGTGGGGCATCGGGCTGGGGTATCGGTCGGCCAGTAAAATTAGCGGTGGTGCCAAAGTGACTGGCATCGATAACGGCTACGGCGATCTATGCCTGACATTCGGTATTTTTGGGGCCATTCTGATCATTGCCGGTTTGGGCATGCTGCTTAAAGAGCTTGTTGCGCAGTCAGCATCAGTGCAATCGCGCGAGTTGATTGTCCTAAAGATTCAGTCGTTGATGACAATCGTGGCGATCGCCACGGGTACGTTGGCGATTCTCATGCTTGGTGGTTCAAGCGGCATGTGGCTGTGGCTGAGCATCGGCCTCGCTCGGGCGCCCATGGCAGCCACTAGGGCATCAGCAAGTGAAAAAATGGCTCTCTAGGGGAATGCTGGTTGATGAAAAATGCTTTGATTTTAACGGCAACGATTACACCGCCCGCCGGTGCGCCCGATTTGAAACGCGTTGATCCGCAACTCAGGCGGGCAGACTATTTGAACGCTTTCGATTTTTACAAAGGCAAGCTCGGTTCTGCGTTTGACCGTTTGGTCTTTGCCGACAACAGCAATTCTGATGTCTCCGAATTTGTTGCTGCCTCAGACGGCGATCCACGGATGACGGTTTTGTCATTTCAAGCAAACGATCACGATCCAAAATTCGGACGAGGATATGGCGAATTTCGGCTCATTGACGAGGTAGTGCGGCAAGCGCCTGATTTAATTGAAGGGTTCGACCGTTGCTGGAAGGTGACAGGCCGCTACACCATTGAAAATATCGAAAGTTTGCTACTGAGCGGTCATGCTACCGATGACCTCATCATCCATTGTCGAAACCGGCCGCGTTATTGGGCTGATTTGTATTGCATGGGATGGACGCGCCAAGGTTACGATCGTGTGGTGAAAGGAATCTATCATCGGCTTCGCAGTGATCTGTTCGGAATGCCGCCTGAGATTATTGTTCGCGCGATCGTGGACGATTTGAAAGCGACCGAACGTTTTAAAGTCTGTCGGCGATTCAGGACCACGCCGCTCGTAAACGGGATTCGGGGTGTGGACAGCACGAATTATCTGGATCCACGACACCGCTGGAAAATTCGATACCGGCGGATCGCGGAATACGTCGCGCCGTGGCTTTGGATTTGAGTAACTAGCTATGCCTTCATCGCTCAAGCTCATTGTTCCGCTGACCCGACTGCATTGCCAAGATGGAATCGCATCTCATCTTGCGACACTCCTGCCTCGTCTAAAACAGGCTGGCATGCGTATATTTACAGCGGTCGGATCGATCGATGTCCCGCCCGGTACGGAGGCGGTGCTTGAGCTGATTCGGTTAGCATCGGAAACGTTTGAAGTCGATGAGCGTCTGTTGGTCTATCAAAAGCGACTGACTGCACGCACATTGTGTAGACAAGTTGCCGCAATTCGTTCGCTACTCGGTCGCGCTGAAGTATCACGATCTGCTGATAAGTACGTTGTTCATCTTCAGGGACGCGGATTAGGGCCCGCAATACGCATCGCGACATTCTGTAAAAGAAATCTAGTTTTCACATCGCAGTTGTCACTGGGCAAGTTGCGTCCTGCGAGTGCATCAGTCAAAGGTCGATTGAAAGCGTGGGCAGTTGCTGACCGTGTCATAGCAATTAGTCGCGAATTAGCTGCTGAACTTCGTTACGTAGAATGTCATCCGGCCGGAAATATACGGGGTGTATTTCATGGAATTGATACCAGTCGATTTTCGCCCGCGTCGGTTTCGGAAAAATTGTTATCTCGTGAGAAGCTAGGCATCACTAATGAAGCGTTCGTCATTGGGATACTTGCAAGAATTGCTGCGATCAAGCGGCACGACACGCTGGCCGCGGCTTGTGAGATGCTTGTTGAACAAGGACGTAACGTTCATCTGATTATTGCAGGTGACGGTGATCCGCAACTTGTTGAATCGCTCAGGCACCGCTTGTCGAGATCGCCTATGAATAATTCTTACTGTATTCTTGGGTTTGCAGATGCCCGAGATGTGATTTGGGCGTGCGACGCCACGGTTTTACCGAGTGAGCGGGAAGGATTTGGAATTAGTGTTTGTGAGAGCATGGCATGCGGTGTGATTCCATTGCGGACTCCCGTCGAAGGCGCACTTGATCAAATTATTGACGGTAAAACTGGTTTCTTGTTTCCGGTCGGAAATTCAAAGGTTTTGGCCGAGCAATTATCGCTTTTAATGGATAATCCTGCCGTACGCCAGAACATGAGTGAGGCGGCAACGCAATATGCACGCGATCACTTCTCTGCAGATGTTATGGCGGAAAAAACGCTGGCGGTATATCGCAAGTTAGCGTACGGAGAAGTGCCTGATCCGCGAACGCTTTTTGTTTAGCGGGATGTTCGCGAAACCTGTATTCTTCTTCGGCCCTCTTATGGCCTGCTTCCGATAAAAGGATATTGGTGACACGCGATTTCTGTTCAGGTGATAGTCGACTCAATACGCTGGCCATCGTGACGCACAAAGTGATCCGCTCCGACGGCCAGGGCCGCGTGAATGCGGAGATCGCGTTCGGGCTGGTCCGGCGAGGCTGGATCGCCGAAATCATTTCGGGCGATGTCGATCCGGAATTGGCCACCTTGCCAGGCGTGCGATGGCATCGCGTTCTGACGCCGCGGCGGTTGGCGACCGCGTTTTTGCGGTACCAATGGTTTGCGATCGCGGCCCGGCGGGCATTGGCTCGGCTGCCACGCGTGGACTTACTGCAACTCAACGGTGCAATCGTCTACGGCGGGCGTGGCGGGGTGAATATCGCCAATTTCGTTCACAGCGATTGGCTGCAGTCGCCGTTCCATCCCCGGCAGGGCAAGTGGAGTTTCAACGCGATCTATCAATCGCTTTTCACGCGGCTGAACGCGGCGTGGGAGAAGCGTGCGTTCGCTCGGGCCGAACGCGTGGTGGCGGTGTCAGAGTCGGTCCGCGATGCGTTGATAGCCCGGGCCGGCGTTCCCGCAGACCGGATCGAAGTCATTCCGCCGGGCGTTGATACGGAGCAGTTCCGTCCATGGCGTGCCGGCGAAACGAATACGTTGCGAGACGAGTTGAAGCTGTCGGCTGATCAGTTCGTGATGATGTTCGTCGGCGACATTCGCAGCAACCGCAAGAATCTGGATCTGGTGTTGAAGGCGTTACCCCATTGCGGCCAAGCAGTACATTTGGCGGTCGTCGGCGATGCCGCGCGAAGTCCATACCCCGCCTTGGCGAATGACTTAGGCGTTGGCATGCGTGTGCATTTCCTCGGGCGTCGCACGACCGACTTGCCGGCGTTGCTGCGTGGAGCGGACGTGTTCGTTTTTCCGTCCCACTACGACCCGTTCGCGCTGGTCGTCACCGAAGCAATGGCCAGCGGTCTGCCTGTGATCACGACCGGAACCGTCGGGGCATCATGCCTGATTCATGATGGCGAGAACGGCTTATTGTTGGACAACGGCACGGACGCCGTTGCGCTGGCTCGAGTGATCGAGGAGCTGAAGACAAATCCGGACCGTCGCAATGCCATCGGTCTAGAAGCACGGCGAATGGCGGAGGCGCACACGTGGGACGCCATGGCTGAGGCGTATGAAGTGCTTTTTCGACAAGTGATTGCGAATCGTCGATAACCGAATCGGCCTGTGTTCATGACTCTGCACGACAAGCCTCAAACCATCCTTTACATCGACCACACCGCCCGTATGGGCGGCGGGGAGGTTGCACTGCTGAATATGGTGCGATCGCTGGACCCGGCCCGGTATCGGCCGTTGGTGATGCTGTTCGCGGACGGGTCGTTGAAGGACAAACTGGTGGCCGCGGGGGTGGAGACGGTCGTGCTGCCGCTCTCGGCGGACGTGGCCGATGGCGCGGAAAGACGCCCTCGGCGGCGGGACGCTGCTGAAGCTCAAATCGGTCGGACAGGCGATAGCCTTCGTTTGGCGCGTTCGGCGATATATCCGCCGCCTGAAGCCGGCGCTGGTGCATACGAACAGCCTGAAAGCCGACATCCTGGGCGGCTTGGCGGCGCGGGCGGCGGCGGTGCCGGTGATTTGGCATGTGCGGGACCGGATTACGGACGACTATCTGCCGCCTCGCGTGGTGAAGGTCTTCAAATTCCTGGCCCGCCGCGTTCCGACGTTCATTGTCGCCAACTCGCAAAGTACGCTGGCAACGCTTGGCGGCGTCGCCCGCGGCGACACAGTGCCGTCCGGCTTGGCCGATGAGCAGTGGCAAGAGGCTTTGGCGTTAGATCAGAAGAACGACTTTCCGACCGACGCCGCCCGGCCGCTCATCATCGGCCTGCTCGGCCGCATCACACGGTGGAAGGGCCAGCACGTTTTCATCGACGCCGCCCGGCTGCTGCGGGACCGTTATCCCGACTGCCGCTTTCGCATCATCGGCTCGGCGCTGTTCGGCGAAGACGACTACGAACGCGAAATCCGCGACGCCGTCCGCCAGCACGGCCTGGAGCAGACCGTCGAATTCACCGGCTTTCGCGCCGACGTCATCAATGCCATCGGCGAATTAGATGTGCTGGTGCACGCCTCGATCACCGGCGAACCGTTCGGGCAGGTGATCGTCGAAGGCATGGCGGCCGGCAAGCCGGTGGTCGCCACGCGCGGCGGCGGCGTGCCGGAGATCGTCGTCGACGACGTCACCGGCCTGCTCGTGCCGATGGGCGATGCCGCCGCCATGGCCGCGGCGATTGATCGTCTGCTCGCCGACGCCACCTTGCGAAAAACGATGGGCCTCGCCGGCCGGCAGCGTGTGGCAGACCACTTCATGATCCGCCACACGGCCGAGAAAATTCAACGCGTCTACGATGAGTTGCTCGGCAAACCCAAGGCGGGGAACGCATGAGCACGCGGCTGACCACGGTGCAAGTCGGCAGCGGCTGGTTTCCCGAAATCGCCGGCGGCTTGAACCGCTACTACTTCGATTTGGTTCATGCCCTCCCGGCCGTCGGCGTCGACTGCCGCGGGCTGGTCGTTGGGTCGGCCGAAGTCGATCGACAGAGCGGCGGGGCCGTCCACGCCTACGCACCGGCGAAGGCGTCACTGCTTGAGCGCTGGCGGGCGGGGCGGCGGGCGACGCGCGACGCGTTGACGTCGCCGACGCTGCCGAAGCCGGCCGTGCTGGTCACGCACTTCGCGCTCTACGCTTGGCCGTTGCCCCGGCCGCCGCGGGAGATTCCGACTGTCGTCCACTTTCATGGCCCGTACGCCGCCGAGTCCGCCCGCGAAGGCGGCGGCCGGCTGGCGACGGCGTTCAAACGGTACCTGGAACGCTCCGTCTATCGCCGTGCCGATCGTTTGATCGTTCTGTCCGAAGCGTTCCGGAATGTGTTGTGCGACGGCTACGGCATCGCCCCGGAGCGGGTGGCCGTCATTCCCGGCGGCGTCGACGTCCTTCGCTTCACGCGGGCGTACGAACTTTCTCGCGAAGAGGCCCGCCAGCGCCTCGGCTGGCCGACTGACAGGCCGATCGTGCTGGCGGTGCGTCGGCTGGCGGGGCGGATGGGGCTCGAGCACCTGGTCGACGCGATGAACGACGTCCGCCGGCGCGTGCCCGACGCCCTCTGCCTCATCGCCGGCCGGGGTCGGCTTGCCGACGCACTGGCCGACCGAATCCGCGCCGCCGGCTTGGAGCAGCACGTCCGCCTGCTCGGCTTCGTGCCGGACGCCGACTTGCCGCTGGCGTACCGGGCGGCGGACGTGTCGGTGCTGCCGACGGAATCGCTCGAAGGGTTCGGCCTGAGCGCCGCCGAGAGCCTGGCGACCGGCACGCCTGTGCTGGTCGCGCCTGTCGGCGGCCTGCCCGAAGTGGTACGCGACCTCGCCCCGGGCCTGATCCTCGCCAAGTCCGCCGACGCGGCCGTTCTTGGCGACGCTCTTGCCGCAGCGTTCCAATCGCCCGGCAGGCTGCCGAGCGCCGAGCAGTGTCACACCTACGCCGCCGCGCGCTTCGCTTGGCCCACAATCGCCGAACGTGTCGCCGAGGTGTACGCCCAGGCCTTTCAGCAGTAATTGCGGCCGGCTACGCCGTTTTGCTGTCCGTCTCCTCCGAATCCGCGGGAACAATTCATCCGAAGTTGTCGCGACTGGCGTATGTGGGGTAGATTACCGGCCCGGTTACTTTCGGATTTCTGCTTGTTCAACGCCCGTTTGAAAATCTTCGCCGGCCTGGCGCTTGTCGTGCAGATGGTGGCGTCGCTGTGCGCTGCGCAGGGGCTCATGCTGTGCATTCATGCGAACGGCACGACGCGCATCGAAAACCTCAGCCAGCAAATGGCTTGCAGTGAGGAACGTGAGCAGCACCGGGCGGAGCATTCGTCGGACGACGAATTGCCCGCGTCGGCTGACGATTCGGGCGGTTCGGGCGAAGGCTGTGTCGACGTGCCCGTCACGGGGCCGGATGCGGCGGTTCGCGTGTCGGCGGCCGCTTCGCACGGGATAGTTCTTCATTTTTTGGCCGTTATTCCGCAGTTTTTGAGTCCTTCCCTGATCGCCCGTCCGGGCGAGTCGGCTGTTCACAGCGTTATCGCTGACGAGCGATTGCGGCCTTGCGCCGTGCTCGATTCGCTGAACAGCGTCGTTCTTGTCATCTAGTCAACTCGCGCTTCCCCTCGTGCCGTGGCCGGCAGTGCTGGCCAGGGTTGATGGCGTTCGCGCGCGAAGACAAAGCATTCGGCGTGGCACTTGCCGGGCCGGCTGCGGGCGATGAATTCGCTGCACCTCTTTCCGCCGACGCACGTTTGAGATTTCCGGAGACCGTTATGAATGCGTATTTGTCCGGGGCCGTCGCCCTGGCGTTGGTGGGCGCTGTTTCGGGTTGCGCGCCGATGCCGAAGATCGAGCCGACCGAAAAAGCCGCTGCGGCGATGACCGGCGTCGGTCAGCCGTTCGAGTTCAAAACCGAGCGTGAAGCAACCGACGTCGACGCCGATGCCGGCCACGCCGACACATTGTCGTTCAGCCTGGCCGTGCGGCTGACGTTGCGGCACAGCCCGGAGGTGCAATCGGCACTCGCGAAAGTGAGACAGGCACAGGCGGAAGCACGGCAGGCGCGGCTGCTGCCGAACCCCGTGCTGTCGTTCGCCTTCCGCATCCCGACCAGCGGCGGCCGCCCCGATGTGGAGGCCAGCGTCACCGCCGACCTGCTCTCGCTGCTGCTCAAGCCCGGCCAGATCAGCGCCGCCGACCAGCGGCTGCGCAAGAGCGTGGCCGATTCACTCGCCGTCGTTCTGGACGTTCTCCAGGACGTGCAAAGTCAGTACGCCAAGGCGCAATCGCTGGCCGCCCAGGCGGCGATCGGCGACGCACGACGGGGCATCCTGCAGGAACTCCGCCGTCTGACCGAAGCACGCCTCCAGGGCGGCGAGGCCACGCGTTTAGACCTGCTGACAGTGCAAAGCGAAGTCGTCGACCTCGACGCCGAGCTGCTGGCACTGCGGTCTGATGAGCGGCAGGCGCGGTTGACGCTCGCGCGCCTCATCGGCCGGCCGTCGTCGGCGGCGATGTGGAAGCTCGATCAATGGTCGCCACCGGCGGCTCCGGCGGGGGACGAGGCGGCGTCGATCAAGGCAGCGCTCGAACGCCGGCCGGAATTGCGGAGCGTCGTGTGGGAACTCGCCGCGCTCGGCGAAGAGATGTGCCTCACCCGCACCACGCCGTTTCTTGCCGGCGGCGACGCGGGCATCAGCGCCGAACAAACCGAAGGCGAATGGACGCTCGGCCCCGCGGCCACGTTGGCGCTGCCGGTGTTCGATTTCGGGCAGGCGCAGCGAGAACGCGTTGCCGCCCGCATTGTTGAGCAACGTCATGAACTGACGCGGCTGGAGCGGCAGATCGTTCAGGACGTTCGTGTCGCACACCAGCAGCTCCGTTCATCCCAAGCCGTGCTCGCCGAGGTCGAAAACCGTCTGCTGCCCTTGCAGACCGATCGTCTGAAACAGGCCGAGGCGGCTTACCGTTCCGGCTCGGCGGACGTGCTCGCCGTTCGCTCGGCGGAGCAGGATTTGCAGCGTGCACGCTCGCGGCAGGTCGATCTCCAGGAACAACTCTCACAGGCGAATTTCCGCCTCGCCCGCGCCATCGGCGGCAACGTTGCCGGCGCGAATACTTCTTCAACGACTCAACCGGAATAACCCCATGAACCCGAAAATCAGTCAAGCCATTCTCGCCGTTGTCATCGCCGGTTCGACGCTCGCTCACGCCGCGCCCGGCCATGACCACGATCATGACCACGCCGCCGAAGCCAAGCACGACCACGCGCCGGCCACGCAGGCCGCCCATGACGATCACGACGACCACGCCGCCGGCGGCCATGCCGATGAGGTCAAACTCACTGAAGTCGCCATCAAGCAGAATAATGTGCGCATCGGCGTGGCTGAGGCGAGAAACCTGCGGGCCAGTTTCGTCGCGCCGGCGCGGCTGTGCTACGACGCCGAGGCGATGGCGCACGTCAGTTCTGTCGTCAGCGGGCGTGTGATCGAGCTCAAGGCGAAGCTCGGCGACAAGGTGAACAAGGACGACGAATTACTCGTCGTCGAGAGCCCCGACTTCGGCCGCGCGCAGAGCGAATATCTGCAGCGCCGCACCGAAGCCGACACCGCCGCCGCCGCCGTCGCCGCGCCGAAGGACGCCTTCGCCCGCGCTGAAAAGCTCTATGACGAATCGCAAGGCGTGGCGTACAGCGAAGTGCAGAAGCGTGAAGGCGACTACCGCGCCGCCGTCGGCGCCGCCGCCAACGCCAAGGCGTCGCTGCAAGCGGCCGAGAACGGCCTGCACTTATTCGGCCTGGACAACGCCGCCGTGAAAAAATTGGCCGAAACGGGCGAAATCAACGCGCGTTTCAGCATCCGCGCCGCGATCGCCGGGCAAGTGATCGCGCGGGAAGTGACGCTCGGCGAGCTCGTTTCGCCGGACAAGGAAAAGCTACTCGTAATCGCCAATACCGAACGCCTGTGGGTGCAGGCGGACGTGCCCGAAGGCCGCCTCGCGGACGTGGGCGTCGGCAGCGCGGCGGAGGTTCAGATCGCTTCACTTCCGGGCGAACGCGTGAAGGGCGAAGTCTCGCTCGTCTCGCCGGAGATTGATCCCGCCACTCGCACGGCACGGCTGCGCATCGTCATCGCCAACGCCGACGGAAAACTCCGCCCCGGCATGTTCGCCAAGGCGCTGATCCAAAGCCGCGACGCCAACAACGGCCAGGCGTCGGTCGTCGTGCCGGAAGAGGCCGTGCAGGCGGTCGAAGGCAAGCCCAGCGTCTTCGTGCCCGTCGCCGACGAACCGAACACGTTCGCCCGCCGCGAAGTGGTCGTCGGCCGCACCGTCAACGGTTTCGTGCCGGTGATTTCCGGCCTGCAGGCGGACGAAAAACTCGTCGTCTCCGGCTCTTTCATCCTCAAGGCGGAACTCGGCAAGTCAGAGGCGGGGCACGAACACTAACGCCAACGCGCCGTTCGTTTCGTCCTCAGATTTCACAGTCGCACGCATGTTTCAGGTCTAAGCGATGCTCGATAAAACACTCCGATTTTCAATCCAGAACCGATGGCTCGTCGTCGTGCTGACGATGATCGTCGTCGCGATCGGCGTCCGCTCGCTCGGCAAGCTGCCGATCGACGCGGTGCCGGACATCACCAATAACCAGGTCCAGATCAACACCGTTTCCGCCGCGCTGTCGCCGATCGAAGTCGAGAAGCAGGTGACGTTCTCGATCGAAACCGCGATCTCCGGCATCCCCGGCCTGCAGAGCACGCGGTCGCTCAGCCGCAACGGTTTTTCGCAGGTGACGGCGATCTTCGACGACGACGTCGACATCTACTTCGCCCGCCAGCAGGTGAACGAACGGCTCAGCCAGGCGAAGGAAAGCCTGCCGCCCGGCGCGGAACCGATGATGGGCCCCATCTCCACCGGCCTCGGCGAAATCTACATGTACACCGTCGAGTACGAACACCCGCACGGCCAGGGCGCTTCGCCCGACGACGGCAAACCGGGCTGGCAGAGCGACGGCGCCTACCTCACCCCCGAAGGCGCGTCACTCAAGACCGACGTGGAACTGGCAGCCTACCTGCGCGAAGTGCAGGACTGGATCATCCGCCCGCAACTCAAGGGCGTGAAAGACGTCGCCGGCGTCGACGCGATCGGCGGCTACGTCAAGCAGTACCACGTCCAGCCCGACCCCATGAAACTCGTCAGCTACGGCCTGACATTCCACGACATCCTCAACGCGCTGGAAAGCAATAACGTCAGCACCGGCGCGGGCTATATCGAACACAACGGCGAAAGCTATCTCGTCCGCGCCACCGGCCGAATCGAGACGATGGAACAGATCGGCGGCATCGTCGTCGGGACGCGGCGGGGCACGCCGATCCGCGTCCGCGATGTCGCCGATGTCATCATCGGCCGAGAACTCCGTACCGGCTCGGCCAGCGAAAACGGCGAAGAAGTCGTTGTCGGAACCGCCGTCATGCTGCTGGGCGCCAACAGCCGCACCGTCGCCGCCGCCGTCGACGACAAAATGACCGAGGTTAACAAAAGCCTGCCGCCCGGCATCAAGGCGAAAACTACGCTCAACCGCACCAAGCTCGTCGATGCGACCATCAAAACGGTCGAAAAGAACCTGCTGGAAGGCGCAGTCCTCGTCATCGCCGTTCTGTTCCTGATGCTCGGCAATATCCGCGCGGCGTCGATCACCGCGTGCGCCATCCCGCTCTCCATGCTCATCACGGCCACCGGCATGGTGCAGGGGAAAATCAGCGGGAACCTCATGAGCCTGGGGGCGATCGATTTCGGACTTATCGTCGATGGCGCGGTCATCATCGTCGAAAATTGCTTACGCCGACTCGCCGATAAGCAGCACCAACTTCACCGCACACTCACACTCCAGGAACGCCTGCAGGAAGTGCTGATCGCGGCGAAAGAAATGGTGCAGCCGTCCGTTTACGGGCAGGCGATCATCATCACGGTTTACCTGCCGATCCTCGCACTCACCGGCGTCGAGGGGAAGATGTTTCACCCGATGGCGATGACCGTCATCTTCGCTCTCATCGCGGCGTTCATCCTGTCGCTGACGTTCATCCCCGCAATGGTGGCGATCGTCATCACCGGCCGAGTGAAAGAGACGGAAATCTTCTTCGTCCGCTGGGCAAAAGCGGCATACGCGCCTGTGCTGCGCTGGTCGATCAAGGCACGCTACGCAGTGATCGCGTTCGCATTCCTCGCGTTCGCCGGCTCGGCGCTTCTGTTCACGCGGCTGGGGCAGGAATTCATTCCGACGCTCGACGAAAAAGACCTGGCGCTTCACGCGATGCGGATTCCGAGCACCTCGCTGACACAGTCGCAGGCCATGCAAAGCGAGCTGGAACGCCTTCTGGCGGGCATTCCGGAAATCCAATTCGTCTACAGCAAAACCGGCACGGCCGAACTTGCGGCGGACCCGATGCCGCCGAGCGTTTCCGATACGTTCGTCATCTTCAAACCGATCGAACAGTGGCGCAGTGAAGCCGAACTCGACAAGCTGATCGAAGAGAAAGAAGCCGAGGTCGCCACGCTCGGTAGCGACGCCCACGCCGGCCACGGCGATGAACACGAGGAAGAGCCCGAGCTGAAACTCGAAGGCCACAAAGGCAAGCTGATTCAGCTGATCGAGCTGAGCGTTCGGCAACTGCCAGGGCAGAACTACGAGTTCACGCAGCCGATCCAGATGCGGTTCAATGAACTCATCGCCGGCGTGCGTGGGGATGTCGCCGTGAAAGTGTACGGCGACGACTTCAACACGCTGACCGCCACCGCCAATGAAATCGCCCGTGCCCTCCAGGCGATCGCCGGCGCCGCCGACGTGAAGGTCGAACAGACCAGTGGCCTGCCGGTGTTGACGGTCGACATTGATCGTGAAGCGATCAGCCGCTACGGGCTGAACATTTCGGACGTGCAGGACGTCGTCGCCGTCGCAATGGGCGGCCGCGAGGCCGGGCTGGTGTTCGAGGGCGACCGCCGGTTTGGCCTCGTCGTTCGCATGCCGGACGAGATTCGCAATCGGCTGGACGAACTCGAAAACCTTCCGATCCCACTGCCGGCATCGGAAGAGACTTCGGCGGATGTCGGCTTCATTCCGCTGAGCAGCGTTGCCAAAATTGAGGTGGCCGAGGGGACGAACCAGGTGAGCCGTGAGGACGGGAAACGCCGTGTCGTCGTGCAGGCGAACGTGCGCGGGCGCGACCTCGGGTCGTTCGTCACCGAAGCCCAGCAGGCGATCGCCGCGGTGAAAATCCCGGCCGGCAGCTGGCTGGTCTGGGGCGGGCAGTACGAGAACCTCGTCGCCGCCAAGCAGCGGCTGATGGTCGTCGTTCCGGTCTGTTTCCTGCTGATTTTTCTGCTGCTGTTCAGCAGTTTTAAGTCGGTGAAGTACGCGCTGCTGGTCTTCAGTGCCGTGCCGCTGGGTTTGACGGGCGGCATCCTGGCGCTGTGGCTGCGCGACATGCCGTTTTCGATTTCGGCGTCCGTCGGCTTCATCGCGCTCTCCGGCGTGGCGGTGCTGAACGGGCTGGTGATGGTCAGCTTCATCAACCAGTTGCGCGGCGAAGGGGCGACGCGCGACGACGCCATCATCCGCGGCTCACTCACCCGGTTACGGCCGGTGCTGATGACGGCGCTGGTGGCGTCGCTCGGCTTCGTGCCGATGGCGCTGGCGACCGGCACCGGCGCCGAAGTGCAAAAGCCGCTGGCGACCGTCGTCATCGGCGGGCTGGTCACCAGCACGCTGCTGACGCTCGTGGTGCTGCCGGCGCTCTACCGCGTCTTCACCGCGTGGGACACGCCGCGCCGGGCGTAACTTCCGGCCGTCGGCGTGGCTCGGGCGACCGGGCCACGCCGACGCGCGCGGCGCGAGCCTTCATTCCCGAATAATTGTCGCAAACCGTTCAAACTTCGGCGCGATCGGTATTCGACAAGCGGCGGTTTCACGTCATCATTCAAGTCAGCGGAGGCGATTCTTCTGCCGTTCGGCGTAACGGCGGTATCAATTTCAGCACCCAAAGCGGGCGTCGCATTCGGCGTGCTTGGCTGCGGTTGGCATTGATATGCCTGGGTTGCCCGGAATGCAGCGAGGGCTCTGATGACCGAACGATCCGAATTCAAAACTATCTCCCGTTCAGCCGTTCTCAGCGCACTGGGCATGCTTTGCCTGGCGGGTTCGGCGCGTGCAGCGGACGCACCCTTCGTGCACCCCGGCGGGCTTCACACACAGGCGGACTTTGATCGCATGAAAGCGAAAGTCGCCGCCGGCGAACACCCCTGGATCGACGGCTGGAAGCTGTTGATCCAAGACCCCGAAGCGCAAAACACCTACAAACCCCGGCCGCGTCCGAACATGGGCAACACGCGGCAGATTTCGCAGGACGACGCGCGTGCGGCGTATCTCAATGCGCTCCGCTGGCGTGTCAGCGGCGACACCTCATTCGCCGACTGCGCCGTGCGAAATCTCAACGCATGGTCCGCTGTGGTGAACCAGGTGCCGACGGGGAATGACGTGCCGGGCCTCAGCGGTTTGCCGATCGGCACGTTCGCCATCGCCGCCGAGGTGCTCCGCGATTATCCCGGCTGGCGCGCCGACGATCAGCAGCGTTTCAAGTCCATGCTGCTGACGTATTGCTACCCCGTCGTGAACGATTTCCTCAATCGCCACAACGGCGCACACCCGACCAACTACTGGGCGAACTGGGACACCTGCAATATCCGCGCACTGCTGGCGATGGGCGTCTACTGTGACGACCGCGAAAAGTTCGAGCAGGGCGTGACCTACTACAAAAGCGGCGTCGGCATGGGGAACCTCAACAACGCGGTGCCGTTTCTTTATCCCGGCGGACTCGGGCAATGGCAGGAGAGCGGCCGCGATCACGCGCACGCGTTCGGCGGCATGGGCTCGGCGGCGGAGGCGTGCCAGATCGCGCTGAA
The DNA here is from genome assembly GCA_049840775.1 of Tepidisphaeraceae bacterium. Taxonomy (GTDB): domain Bacteria; phylum Planctomycetota; class Phycisphaerae; order Tepidisphaerales; family Tepidisphaeraceae; genus RYN-431. The sequence continues at coordinate 38,275 of JASGJJ010000001.1, read as the reverse complement.
CCAGGGCCTCGACCTCTTCGCCTACGCCGACGATCGCCTTCTCGCCGGCGCGAATTACGAAGCCCAGTACTGCCAGTGGATCGGCGTGCCGTACACGTTTTACACCAACGCCGCCAAGGCGAATCAATACTACATCGCCCCCGGCTATCGCGGCCGGCTGAGCAACTGCGAGTATTACGAACTGCTCTACAACCACTACGCCGTCCTTAAAAAACGGCCGGTTCCCGAGGTGCAGCGGTTCGCCCGACTGCTTCGGCCGGAAGGCGGGAATGTTGATCTGATGGGTTACGGCACGCTCACCTACACGCTCGATGCGTCGGCGTCGCCGCTCCAGACCGCCGTGCCGCCCGTGCCGCAGGATTTACTCGTCACCGCCGGCGTGGGGCGTGTTTTTTTGAAGTGGTCGCCCGCCGGCGCGTATATCACGCAGGGGTATGAAGTCTTCCGCGCCGATTCCGCAGCCGGGCCGTTCGTGAGTGTTTTTGCGACGCGGGGCAACTGTTCGCCGGAGTTCGTCGACACGAAAGTGGAGGCCGGCAAGGCGTACTACTACGCCGTCGCGGCGCTCGAATCAGGCGGGCGCGAGTGAGCGATCGAAAGTCGCCGGCGCGACGCCCGCGTCGCTCGGCAAACTTCCCGCAGCGATGACGGCCGCGGACATCAATTCCGCCGACGGCGACGCCGGCTTTTCCGAGGCGGGCGGCGGCACGATCAGCCTGACCGGCCGCGGCGGCAACATCGGCGGCGCCGCCGACGCCTGCCGATTCGTCTCCCAAACCGTCGCCGGCGATTTCACGTTCACCGCCCGCATCATCGACCGCACCGGCCCGGTGCAAAAACTCGGACTGATGGCGCGGGCGAATGCTGATCCGGATTCACCGGCCGTCGCGTTCACGCTCGGCGAAATCGGCGGCCGCCAGGCGCGCTTCGGCGTGCGCGCCGCCAAGGGCGGCAAGTGGTCGACGCAGCTGGGCAACGACTACACCACCGTGCCTGCCTGGTTCCGGCTGCAACGCTCGGGCAGAACGTTCACGGCGTTTCAGTCGTCCGACGGCGCGGCGTGGTTCAAGGTCGGCCAGGCCGACACCGCCGACGCCGCCAGCTACGCGGTGGGCCTCGCCGTCAGTTCGGCCAAGCCCGGCGACAGTGCGGCGACGGCGGTGTTCGATCACGTGGCGTTCACCGTCCGCCCGCCCGAAGCGCCGGCCACGCCGACATCGCTCAAAGCGGCCGCGGGCAAGCAAACCGTCACGCTGACCTGGGCGAACGCCGCCGCCAACCAGGCCGGCATTCGCATCGAACGCTCCGACGACGGCAAGCTCTTTTACGAAGTCGCCAGCCTGCCCGGCGACGCCAAAACGTTCGTCAACACCGGCGTCACGAGCGCGTTTCACTACCGCATCCGCGCGTGCAACACCGGCGGTTTTTCGGACTACACCACGCCCGTGGTCGCCAAGCCGATGCCGTGAAATTTCTCGCGCGGCGGCGATGATCCGGCTCATTTTCGGCCGGTTTTCTGGCGATTTTTGCTGACCCCGTGAATCCCTTGCCGCCGAAAAGCGGCCGGGGTGATGCCGACCGACTGCAGGAAAAATCGGTTGAAGCTCTGGATCGCCGCAAATCCGCAACGCTCGCAGACGTCATTGACCGAAAGGTCCGGCTGCATCAGCAGGCGACGCGCCGTTTCGATGCGGACGCGTGAGATTTCCGCGTGCGGGCTGCGGCCGAGCTGTTCGACGAACTGCCGCTCCAGGCTGCGCCGCGCGAACGGCACCGCCTTGAGAACATCGGAGACCGAACACGGGTCGCACGCGTGTTCGCGAATGAAACGAACGGCGTCGGCTAGATCGCGCTGCGTGGTCGCCAGCACGTCGGTGCTCATGCGCTGCTGCACGCGAATGGGCGGCAGCTCGATCAGCCGCTCGGCCTTGCGAAGCTTTTCGCCGCTGAGCAGGCGATCGAGCGTTTTGGCGGCCAGGTAACCCATGCGGGAGAAGTCGACCTCCACGCTCGACAGCGGCGGCCAGGCGCTTTCGCAGAGCAGATCGTCATTGTTCACGCCTATGATCGCGACGTCTTCGGGCACGCCGATGTCCGCCTCGCGGCACGCCTCGGCGAGGTCGTGCGCGAGCATGTCGTCCGCCGCGAAAATGCCGATCGGCTTCGGGAGCGATCGCAGCCACGCGATCGTCTTCGGGTGATGCGCGTGTGTGAACAGCTCACGCAACGTCGGGACCGGCAAGTTCGCGTTGATACAGCGGCGGCCGTGCCGTTTAAGGGCCAGGTGAAAGCCGCGTGCCCGGCGGATCATCGTCAACCGCGGCCGCCCGCCGGTGGCGGTGTCGGCGTCCCACGACGGGCCATAGAAGGCGAAGTGTTCCAGGCACCGCGACAGCAGATGTTCGGCCGCCATTGTGGCGGTGGCGTCTTCGTCGAGTGCGATCACCGGCACCTCGCGCGAGTCGTAACTGCCGGAGCAGGTGACGACGAATCGGCTGTGAGCGCGAACGTCGTTATAGATCGCCTCGGGCACGCCGGCGATGATCGTGCCGTCGCAATCGGGCCAGTGAACGGCGTCGCCGGTGGTACGCCAGATGTCTTTGTGAAGCACCCATTTTCGCTGGAGATTCGCGTACTTCAGAACGCCGCGCAGGATCGATCGGCCGTAGGTGGTGACGCCCTCCACGGCGATCCCCACGAGCGGCCGAGCGTTGGCGGGGCTATTTCTGGTTCGACGCATTCGGTTCAGTTTATGACGCAGATTGTGCTTTTCGCAAACGGGAAATGTCGTAGGCTTCTGTCGGCGAATCCCGCGGCGTGCGTGCCGTGGCCATTTCAACGAGTGCGGGGTTTTGACGGAGGTCGTGATGTCGCGTTTGTGTGGGCTGGTCATCCTTGATGAGAAGTCGCAGCGGATGATCTACGGGCCGGACGAGTTGCGCGAGATCGGCGGCCTGGTAAACCTGCTGGCCGAACCGATGACGCGCGTGCAGGCGGCGTCGAAGCCCGAACTGCTGCGCGACGCCGATGTACTCTTCTCCGGCTGGGGCGGCCCGACGCTGAGCCGGGCGTTTCTTTCGACGGCCCCGAAACTCCGCGCCGTTTTTTACGGTGCCGGCTCGCTGGCGAGCATCGTGACCGACGCGGCGTGGGAACGCGGGCTGACGATCACCAGCGCCCTCCACGCCAATGCCGTTCCCGTCGCCGAATACACGCTGGCGACCATTCTCTTCTCGCTAAAGCACGGCTGGCGTCACACGGCACACGTGCGCACGCACCACAATTTTGCCGACCGGGACACGGCACCCGGCTGCTACCGCACGACTGTGGGCCTTGTGGGGCTAGGGACGATCGGGCGGCTGGTGCTGAAACTGCTCCGGCATTTTGACCTGAATGTGATCGTCTACGACCCGTTCCTCACCGCGCGTGAGGCGGCCACGCTTGGCGTGCAGGCCGTAACGCTGGACGACGTCTTCGCCCGGGCGAATGTCGTTTCACTGCACGCGCCGGCCCTGGCGGAAACGGCCGGCATGGTGACGGGCGAACGGCTGGCGCGGCTGGGCATGGGGGCGACGTTCATCAACACCGCCCGCGCGGAACTGGTGGTGCAGGACGAACTGATCGAAGTCGCCCGCCGGCGGCCGGACCTGCAGTTCGTGCTGGACGTCGTTTCGCCCGAGCCGCCCGAGCCGACGTCGCCGTTGTATGGGTTGTCGAATGTCGTTCTGACGCCGCACCTGGCGGGCAGTGTCGGACAGGAATGCCGGCGGATGGGGCGGTTCATGGTGGAGGAACTCCGGCGTTATCTCGCCGGCGAGCCGCTGTCGGGGGCGGTGCGGGCCGAGACGATCTGGAACACGTCGCACCGTCCGTTTTATGCGTCGGACGGTTCGCTCCTCGGCCGGCAGTTGGCCGCGTCGGGGGTTTGAGTCGGTTCAGTGCTGAAAATCGCCGTCGATGACGGCTTGCGGAGGATAAGGACATGAAAGCGAAGAAAAGTCAGGCCGGCTTCACGCTGGTTGAGCTGTTGGTGGTTATTGGGATTATCGCGTTGTTGATCTCCATCCTGTTGCCGGCGTTGAATTCGGCGCGGGCGGCGGCGGCGTCGATTTCGTGCGCAGGCGCGGATGCGGCAGCTGACGAGCGCCTGCACCATGTACGCCAACGAAAACAAGGGATTCCTCCCGCCCATCACCGCCAACAGCACGAATGTCGGCACGCTGCAGGACCGGCCGACGATTTTCCCGTGCGGCGGGGAAGGGTATCTGCCGAAATACCTCGGCAAGACGGTGCTGTCGAAAACCGCCACGCCGTACCTGGTCAGCACACTGCCGTCGGCGCGCATTTACGCCTGCCCGGAAATCGAGCGCACCATGGACCTCAACACAGCGATTTCCGCCTACTCTTACCGCTATAACTCTGTCCTCGGCGGGGCGGATAAGGTCCGCAAAATCGCGGCGTACGGGGCGGCGTGGGCGACGGTGAAATACCCGACGATTCCATGGAAAATCTCCCAGGTGAAACAGGCCAGCAGCATGGCGCTCTGGGCGAAGGCGATGTCGCCAGCGGCGCCATCTCCCACAGCGCCATGGCCCTGGACACGCTGCCCGGCAAGAACGGGCAGAACATGTACGACCACCGGCCACGCTACGGCGTGCAACTGCACTCGAAGAAAAAGGCGACCGCGAATGTGGTGGCCGGCACCACCAACATCGGCTACGTCGACGGCTCCGTCCGGGCGGTGCAGTGGAAGTATTCGCCCGTCGTCGCGGACCAGATCCCGTTCCCCGACACCTCGATCAATCCCTACCACGCCGGCGAAACGCAGGGCTGGGCGGTCGACGAAATCCACTGAACACAAATCCACTCACCCGACACGCCGAAGCCTGGGACTACGCCTGCGGCTCTGCGGCGTCGATGATTTCGCCGAGGCGATGGCCCGGGTGAGTCATCGGGATGCTCGGCTTGATGCGCGGGTCGTAGTGGTCGACCGCCAGCAGCGCCGCCGCGGTGGCGGAGGCGGATGTCGCGAATTCACCACAAAGGTCGCTTGCCAGGGTTTTGACGGCGGCGTCCGCGCCGTAGAGCACTTCCTGCAGGCCGCAGAAGACGAGGTAAGCGACATCGGCGTCGGCGTGACGGAGGTGGTGGGTGAGGTCGGCGTCGCCCATGAGTTCGAACCGGCGCGCCAGACCCCGGTTCGACACCGACAACGGCCCGGCGGCAGGACGGGCCCGGCCGCGGTCGGTGAGTGATTGTAACGCGACCAGGCGGACCTGCTTCAGGGCCTCGAAGACTGCTGACGAAAGACGTGCCATACCCAAATCTCCTGCCCATACATTGTCCGAACAGAAGCCGAAAATCAAGCCAAAAAGTTTGGGAAAAGTTAACCCGATAATGTGTCACCTTGGCGGTCGGATGCATCGGCCGAAATGCTGATGGCAAAGTCGAATATTGGCCTGATATCGCCACGAAATCGGCCGCCCTAATGTTGAGACATAGCCCGGATTGTCGGACTGCCTTAGCCAAGGAGGCGTTATGTCTTCGCGTGATCTGGCCCGTTCGGTTCAGGATTATCTCGATGCGGAGTTGCACCTGGAGCGTCGCCGCAGTGAGGGCGGCAGCGCTAAGCCGCAGGAGCAGCAGTTCGCCCAGGCGAGCCAGAAGCTGGCCGAGGCGCTCTCGCAAGGCCTGGTGGGGCCTGAGGATGCGCTCGTCGCCAAGGCGCGGGAATACGTCGAGCAGGTGCAGGCGTTTCATCACGCCCGCGAAAAGCGGGAGGATTTGGAAGCCCCCGCGCGTCGTCTGGAGAAGGCGCAGCGGGGTCTGCAGGACGCCCTCTACTGCCGCGCCCGTGGCCATGCCTGCGGGCCGGGGGCGGACGGGCGTGTTCGGCGGATTCTGGTGGCGGTGGACGGCAGCCGGGCGGCGGGCTGGGCGGTCGACGCCGCCGTCGCGCTCGCCGACGACGGCCCGGCGCGGCTGCGGCTGGTCCACGCCGTGCAACTGCCGGTCCGCGATCCGTATCTGCAAATTGAGTATCAGGCAGTGATTACGCGCAACATTCGCGCCGACGCCGAGGCCATGATGAACCGCCGCCGCGCCCAGGTGCCGGTGGGCATTCCGTGCGACGGCTGTTTGGTCGAGGGCGACGCGGCCGTGTCGGTCATTCGGCTGGCGCGGGAATGGGGCGCGGACTACATCGTCATGGGAACGCGCGGCCACGGGCGGATGGCGCGGTTCCTGATGGGCAGCACCGCCGAGGGGGTGATCCGTTCGGCGCCGTGTCCGGTCATCACCGTGAACGCCGACCCGAAGTCTGCGTGTCATGTGAAGGCAAGTGCTGAGGCGGCCGCGGTTTACTGATCACTCTCGCCGCGGTTTTCCTTTCCCACCCGCCGCTGGGACCGGCCTTTCACGGGCCGCCCGGCGGCTTGTTGTCGTTCTGACGGCGACTCAATGCACGAATCGGTTGCGCAATATTTTGTTGCCGATTGATCATTTGTGTGATTAGATATGCGACATAATGTCCGATAATGTTTCGCTTTTGTGTTTCGAAAGTGTTCAGATCGGCATGATCCGCCCGCGCAACGCCGGCGGCTGATTCGGGAGACGGCTGTCGCTCTGGCGGAGCGGCACCGGGGCTGGAGAGGCAGAGGAGGGTGATCCATGCGGGGTTTCAGTGCGCAAACGCGCGGCCGGGGATTTCGTAAAGGGTTTCAGGGAAATCACTTGTGTCAGTCGGCGGTCGAATCACTCGAAGGCCGACGTTTACTGGTGGCGTCGCCGGTGATTACTGAATTCGTCGCCAGTAACGCCAATGGCTTGGTTGACGGGAACGGGGCGCATTCCGACTGGGTCGAGATCCAAAACCAGGGCGATGCCGCCATCGACCTGGCCGGCTGGCGGCTGACGGACAACCCGAATTCGCCCGCCAAGTGGACCTTCCCCAGCTACACGCTGGCGGCCGGTGCGTTCATGGTCGTCATCGCCGACAGCAGTGCGGCCAGTGGCCCCGATTCGCTCGGCTACCTGCACGCCAACTTCTCGCTGTCGGCCGACGGCGAAAATCTTTCGCTCCGCCGGCCCGACGGCAGTATCGCCAGCGAGTTCGCCGCCGACGGAATCGCTTATCCCAAGCAGGCCGCGGATGTGTCGTACGGAACATCAAAAATACTCACATCGGCCACGCTCGTCGTTAGTGGCGCGGCCGTCAAAGCGTTCGTCCCCACGACCAGCACGCTCGATGCCAATCAATGGACGCTGCCCGCGTTCGATGATTCATCCTGGACGACTGGCACGGCCGCTGTCGGGTTCGACGGCGGCGGCACGGCGTCAGCGGCGAGCCTGCTCGCACGCTGGTACGCCCCGGCGATCGGCGCGGCGAATAACTCGGCCGTGTCGTCATGGAACGCTTCGACGGGAACGGGTTCGGCAACACAATCGACTTCAGCGAATCGGCCGACCTATCGAACCAACCAAATCAACGGGAAAGCCGTCGTGCATTTCGACGGCTCGAACGACAACCTCAAGATTACCAATCAATCCCTCAACGGCCTGGCTGATTTCACTGTGGCGATGGTCTTTCGCACCAGCACCGCCGGCCGCGCTGGCACGCAGTGGTACAACAACACCGGCATCGTCGATGCCGAGGTCGGCGGCGTCACCAACGACTGGGGCCTGGCCGTGAATGACGCCGGCTCTATCGGGGCGGGCGTCGGCAACCCCGACACCACGCTCTACTCGGCCAGTAACCTCAACAACGGCCAGGCGCATGTCGTCGTGTTCACCAAGGCGGGCACGACCACCGCGCTCTCCATCGACGGCGGCATTCCCGTTTACGGAACCGCCAGCGCCACCGCACGAAATGTCAATGAGCTGGTCTTCGGTTCGCTCCACACCAACGTCAACTATTTCAATGGCGATATCGGCGAAGTGCGGCTTTACAGCACCGCGATCAATGACGACGCCGTCCGTTCGCTCGGCAATGCGATGGGCAGCGACTGGGGCGTCGCACAAACGCCCGGCGTCTACACGCCAAAGCTCGGCCTTGATCTTCAGTCGGACATGGCCAACCTCGCCAGCACCGCGAACATCCGTGTGCCGTTCACGGTCGCCAATCCGTCGCAGCTCGACACGCTGTTCCTGAACATGAAGTACGACGACGGCTTTATCGCGTACCTCAACGGGACGGAAATCGCCCGGCGAAATGCGCCCGGCGGCGCGATCACCTACACCTCGACGGCCAGCGCTGCGCGAAGTGACGCCGCCGCTCAAATCGCCGAATCGATCGACGTCTCCGCTTTTATCAACCTGCTGCAGGGCGGCGGTGCGACGAACATTTTGGCTATCAAGGCGCTCAACGTTTCGGCGACCGATTCTGATCTGCTGATCGCACCGGAACTCGTCGGGTCGGCGTCGACGCTTGGCAACGCGTTCATGACCACGCCCACGCCGGGCGCGGCGAATCTGCCGGGCTATGCGGGGTTTGCGAGCGATGTCACGTTCAGTGTCAGTCACGGCTATTTCAATGCGCCGTTCAGCACCACGCTCACCACCACCACGCCGGGGGCGACGATTGTCTACACCCTCGACGGTAGCACGCCGTCGCTGACGAACGGCGTGCAGGTGGTGTCGGCAACGAACGCGCCGACGACTGTTACGCTGAATATTTCATCGACGACCGTGCTGCGTGCGGCGGCATTCAAAAACACGTTCGTTCCGAGCAACGTGACAGCCGCTTCGTATTTCTTCACGGCCGACATTGTTCAGCAGCCCGAGGCGACGCCGGCCGGTGCGTATTGGGACGTCGGCATGGATAGCGATGTCGTCAACGCGCAGCAGACTTACTCCGTGCAACAGGCACTGACGGCCGTCCCGACGATGTCGCTCACGATCGATAACAGCATGATGTTCGGCACCGCCAGCGGCCTCTATACGCACCCGTTGGAAAAGGGCGACGACTGGGAACGACCCGTTTCGATCGAATATTTCGACCCGAACAACGCCAACGCCCAGTTCTCCATCAATGCCGGCATCCGGATTTCCGGCGCGGTCAGTCGCGACCCCAGCCGGCCGAAAAAATCGTTCAAGATCTTCTTCCGGTCTGAATACGGCGAATCAAAGCTGAACTACCCGATGTTCGGCACGGACAACGCGCAAACGGTGTTCGATCACCTGATCCTCCGCGCCGGCCACAGCTATTCGTGGGCGAACCTCGGCGGCACGCCGTACCAACGCGCCGACTACCTCCGCGACGAATTCGCCCGCAGCACGCAGGAAGTCCTCACCGGCGACGCCACGCGCGGGAACTTCCTCCAACTCTATATCAACGGCCAGTATTGGGGACTTTACAACGCCGTCGAAGACGTCGACCAGGACTGGGCCGCCGCCCACTATGGTGGCAACGCTGAGGATTACGACATCATCAAGCCCGACGACGTCGGCGGCGTGATCGCAGACGACGGAAATCTCGATCTCTGGAACAATCTTTTCAACACCGCCGACGAAGCCTACGCGGACGGCGTCATCGATAACGCTGAATATGCCGGCATCGCAGCAAAGGTCGACGTCAAAGCCCTCGTCGATTACATGCTCGATGTGTTCTATCGCGGCGACAATGACGCCCCCGTGTTGATCGGCAGCATGACCTCGCCACGCAACTTCATCGCGTTGGTGAACCGGGCTGACCCGAATGCGAAAATGCAGTTCCAGACGCAGGACGGCGAAATCTCCCTCGACACCGTCGGCTACGACCGAACCGAAGTCTACGGCAATCAAAATCCGGGACGTCTTTACCAACAGCTACGCACCAATCCCGAATTCCGCCAACTCGTCATCGACGAAGTGCAACGCAACTTCACCGGCAACGGCGTGCTCACCGTCGCGGCGAATAAGGCGCGATACCAGGCGCTGATGAACCAGATCAATGTCGCCATCGTTGGCGAATCGGCGCACTGGGGCAACGCCAAGCAATCCACGCCCGGCATGCGCGACACCGATTGGGTGACCGAAACGAACTGGGTTCTCAACAGCTACATGCCCCTTCGTACGAACATCGTTCTGACACAATTGAAGAACGATTTCCCAGAGCTGAACACCGCTGCACCGACCGTTCTTGTTAACGGCGTGGCCAGCACCGGTGGCGTGATTGCCGCGGGGGCGTCGGTCACGCTGGCCGACAGTAACTCGCCGACGGGCACGATCTATTACACGCTCGACGGTTCAGACCCGCGCAGCACCGGCGGCGGCGTCAGCGGCGGGGCCATCGCTTACAGTGGCGCGTTCACGCTGAACGCCGCCAAAACGGTGAATGCCCGCGTGCTCAAAGGCGGCGTCTGGAGCTCGCTGCAGACAGCGGTTTTCACGATCGCGCCGCCTTCGCTTCGGTTAGCCGAGATGATGTATCACCCGGCCGCACCGGTCGCCGGCGGGCCGTTCGCGCAGGATGATTACGAATACCTCGTGCTCGCCAACACCGGCAGCACGCCGATCGATCTCGGCGGCATGCAGTTCACGGCCGGCATCGTCGGAACATTCGCCAGCGGGGTAACGCTCGCCCCCGGCATCGAGGCGTGGTCGTCCGAAACCTGAACGCCTTCCAATACGCGTACGGCACCGGCATGCAGGTGCTCGGCACGTATACCGACAAACTCTCTGACTCCAGCGAACAGGTTCGCCTGTATGACCCGGCGTCGGGCACGAACATCTTTGACTTCGTCTACGCCGACGCGTGGTATCCAACCACCGACGGCAGCGGCTATTCGCTGGTCGTCAAAGACCTCGCCCCGAGCCAGGCCGTCGGCACGGTGCTTGGCGTGGCGGCGGCGTGGCAGGCGAGCAGCGCGCTCGGCGGTTCGCCCGGGCCGTTCATCACCGCGCCAACGCAGGTGACGGCAGTCGTCGTCGAGGACGGTTTGCCGCAGCGGTCACTCGTGCGCAGCATCACGGTGCAGGTGAATCGCCCGGTAACACTCGCCGGCATCGCGGCGGGGGCGTTCTCGCTACAGCAACTCACCGGCGTCGTGCTCCCGACAACGGTGAACGTTTCATCGGTCACCCCAAATGCTGGCGGCACGGCCATCACGCTGACGTTCTCCCAGCAGGGCGGCAACGCGGTGTCATTGGTCGACGGGCAATACCAGTTGGTTATCAACGGCGCGAAGATTTCCGACACGGCCGGCGCGTTGCTCGATGCCGCCGCCAGTGGCGTGCGGGGTTCGTCGCGGTCGGTCAATTTCTTCCGTCTCGCCGCCGATACGGACGGCAACGGGCAGGTGAATTTCAACGACTTCCTCACACTGCAGGCCGCCTTCGGAACGCAGGCGGGCGGCATCGGCTACAACATCAGTGCTGACGTCGACGGCGACGGCAGCGTCAACTTCAACGACTTCCTTCTGCTCCAGGCGAACTTCGGCAAGAGCGTTTAACGGCGGCGGCCTAGGCGCGATCGGCACGTGAAACCGCCGCCCATGTCAGGCCAAACCGTTGCAGGTATTTTCGGAGCCGGTCCGCGTCGTTCGACGAGGCACGCTCCTGCCGGGATACCGCGAACAACTTTCGACCGGCGTCGGACAAGTTCTTGGCAGATCGGCAGACCGACAAAACGCCCGCCAGTTGCACGCGGTCAAACAGGTCGAGGGCCTCAATTTGTTGCGGCGAAAAGACGGCCTCGAGTGATTCGCCGGTTTCATTCGCCGGTCGCCAGGCGGACTGCAGGCGAGCGATTTCTTCGTCGACAAGCTCTGCCGTGATCCGCCCGCCCGCCGCCAGCGTGGCCATGCGGGTGATGGCGGCATTCAACTCGCGGAAGTTGCCGTTCCACAAAGCGTCAGCGCTCGTGGCGAAGGCGAGAAATCGCTGGCGTGCCTCGCGGTTCATCGCCACTTTTCGGCTTGCTTTTCGGGCGAATTCGGCGAGTTCATAGTCGAGGTTCGGCTCGATGTCCTCCGGCCGCTCACGCAAGGCGGGCAGGCGGAACGACCAGAGATCGATCCGCGCCAGCAAGTCTTCACGAAACGTGCCGGCGCGCACGGCGGCAGCGAGATCGCGGTTGGTGCCGCAGATGAGTTGGAAGTCGCTGGCGGCTTCTTTGTCCGAGCCGACGGGCAGGAATCGTTTTTCTTCCAGCGCCCGCAGCAGCATCGCCTGTTCGTCGCCCCCGAGTTCGCCGACCTCATCCAGGAAGAGCATGCCGCCGTCCGCGGTTTTGAGCAGGCCGGCACGGTCGGTCATTGCGCCGGTGAAGGCGCCGCGCTTGTGGCCGAACAGGGCGCTCATCGCGCCGTCACCGCGGAGGGTGGCGCAGTTGACCTCCGCAAACGCGCCGGCGAGCTGGCGACGGGCCTTTTTGAGTTCGTAGACGCGCCGGGCGAGCCGGCTTTTCCCCGCGCCGGTCGGTCCGGTGAGAAGCAGCGGCGCGGATGAGTCGATCGCGACGCGCTCGATGCGATCGATCATCGCGTTAAACGCCGCGCTGCGTGTCTCGATGCCGCTCTTCAAAAAGTTGCGGCCTTCGGTCTGCTGGTGTTGAAACCGCGCGGCGAGTCGGTCGTAGCGCGACAGGTCGAGGTCGATGATCTCGTAGCCGCCGGCGCCGGGTTTGTCACGCCGCGGCGGCGACGTCTGCAACAATCGGCCGGGAATGTAGTTGGCCTCGGCGAGAAGGAAGAGGCAGATCTGTGCGACGTGCGAGCCGGTGGTGATGTGAATGAGATAGTCCTCGTCTTCCGGCCGAAACGGGTAGGCGGCGGCCCAGTCGTGCAGACAGCCGTAGACCTCTTCGAAGTCCCACGGGTTGGCCATCTCGCAAAAGTGCGGGCGGACGTTCGTCTCCGGCGACACGGCCGCAATGTCGCTGATCAACTGCTTGGCCAGCGACGTGAATTTCGCCTGGTGCAGCAGTTCGAAGCGGTCGACGACGAAGTGTTCGTGCTGGCACAACGACACCGACGGCCGCCAGTGCTCCCACCGCCGCGGCCCGATGCCATGATCCAACTGCGGGCCGAGCAGGCCAATGACGACGGTCGGTTTAGTCATATCTTAAAAGATAAGATGTTAGCTATAAATATCGAAATGACGAGGAGGGGGATGCTGGTCGACTCGATGGCCGGATGACTGAATAATTTTTTAAATGCTTTAAATTTAATGATTTATGCTTTGTCATTGTGTTGGATTTTCTTCTCTGGCATGCTTTCCGCTCTACTGATTTCTGTCTTCAAGAAAAGACGGTGAATCATGGCAAACAAGTCGCTGTTTAAATCTCTGGTCGGTCGAATGATCCCGGCGGTGAACGCCGTGAATGCGGCGGGCGGTGTGGCGTACGAGCGGTCGCCCAAGGCGAAGCTCGCCCAGTACGCCGCCACCGGCTGCCTCGGCGACACCTTCTACGCGTCGGCGGAGGATCAGTTGGCGACCGTGTTGTCGCTGTGTGATTCGTCCGCGATCGAGCCGGAGTTCATCGCCCGCACGGCTCTTTACGCCCGGCAGAAAGCGCACATGAAAGACCTGCCGGCGCTGCTCTGTGCGACGCTGACGGTTTACGGCCCGGGGCTGCTTGCGGAAGTGTTCGATCGCGTGATCGACGACGGCCGCATGTTGCGGAATTTTGTGCAGATCGTCCGTAGTGGCGTGGTGGGGCGAAAAAGCCTCGGCACGCTGCCGAAGCGGCTGGTGAATGCGTGGTTCGATCGGCGTTCGGATGAAGCAATCTTCCGCGCGTCGGTCGGCAACTCGCCGAGCCTCGCGGACGTCATCCGGATGACGCACCCGAAGCCGAAGTCGGCATCGCGGGCGGCGCTGTACGGCTACCTCATCGGCCAGCCGCACGACACCGCGCAGCTGCCGGAGATCGTCAAGGCGTTCGAAGCCTTCAAGGCGGGTGAATCGAAGGAACTGCCTGACGTACCGTTCCAGATGCTCACCAGCTTGGACCTTTCGGCCGAGCAGTGGAAGCAGATCGCCCGGAAGGGTTCTTGGCAGATGGTCCGGCAGAACCTCAACACCTTCGCACGCCACGGCGTGTTCGACGGCGACGAGGCGATCGCCAAGGACATTGCCCGGAAGCTGGCCGACCCGGCGTCGGTGAAGGCGTCCCGCGTGCTGCCGTACCAGCTGATGGTGGCGTACGCCGCGGCCGGCCCGAACGTGCCGCGTGTCGTCCGCGACGCGTTGCAGACGGCGATGGAAATCGCCACGGCGAACGTGCCGAAGATCGACGGCCGTGTGATCGTCTGCCCGGACGTCAGCGGATCGATGCAGTCGCCGGTGACCGGCGTGCGGCGTGGTGCGACGACGGCCGTCCGCTGCCTGGACGTGGCCGCCCTGGTGGCCGCGTGCTTTGTGCGGACGAATGTCGACGCCGAGGTCATTCCGTTTTCGGACGACGTGATTCGCGTGGACTTAAACCCGCGGGATTCGGTTTTGACCAACGCCGCCCGGCTCGCCGCCTTGCCGTCCGGCGGCACCAACTGTTCTGCCCCGCTGCGTGACCTCAACCGTCGCAAAGCCAAGGGCGATCTGGTGGTGTTCGTGTCGGACAACGCGTCGTGGGTCGATACGGGCTACAGCATCGGGACCGGCACGATGGCCGAGTGGGCGCTCTTCAAGCAGCGGAATCCGCAAGCGAAGCTCGTCTGCATCGACATCACGCCCGGCAACACCACGCAAGCGGCCAGCCGTGATGACGTGTTGAACGTCGGCGGTTTCAGCGACGCGGTGTTCGATGTGGTGGTCGCGTTCCTGGCCGGATCGACGGGCGACCACTGGGTCCGGACGATCGAAGCAGTGAGCTTGTAGGCGGGACGCCGCGGGCGGGGTTAACGCCACGCCCGCGGCTTGGTGAAAACGGTCGGGCCGAATGCGGGGCGGGAATACATTTATCCCATGTCGCTCTCGCCCGAAAAGAGTTTGTCGGCCCGACCGCCACACCGGAAGAAACAGCCGCCCGCGAATGCCGTCGGGAGTACATGGTGACTCGGTGGGATCGAAACCCACGCGGCCGGTAACGGCCGTCAGAGAACTCTCGATTCTTTTGTCGCATGCGGTTCACTTGAACACGAAGGAAAGGAAAAACCGCGAGACGAATGCCGATGGAACTACAGCTTCAGGAGCTCGATGTCGTGGGTTCGAATCCCACCCGTGCAATTGTTTTTCACTGCACGGTAGCTCAGTGGTAGAGCGCGAACACGTTTCATCAATTGTTGTCGTCTCGCGGCCGATACAAGCGGAGAATGCAGAGGAAACTACATTTTTAATGCGTTGGTTGCGGGTTCGAGTCCCGCCGGCTCCGTTCGACAACTTCGGGGCCGTAGCTCAATCGGTAGAGCAACGGAAACGTTTCTTCACTTTTGTCGCCGCTGTTTGTTAAACATTCTCTCTTCGACGATGACGTGGAAGAGGGAGCCAGACTTGAGGTCCCCATGACGCTGATGACCGAAACCGAAGTTCCGAAGATCATTCCCGGCGATGCCGCGACGGGCCTTTTGCCCGTGCCGCACCGCAAGCCGATCACCGTGATCGCTACCGACGCCATCCGCGCCGGCTTCGAGGCCAACTGTCTTCAGCAGGCGATCAACAGCGCCAGTGCGCCCGGTGTGACGGACGTGGTGCTGAACCCCGACGCGCACGTCGGCTACGGTGCGCCGATCGGCTGCGTGATGGTCTCGCCGACGCACATTTATCCCGGCCCGGTCGGCGTGGACATCAAGTGTTCCATGAGCCTGCTGCAGCTTGACCTTCCGGCCGAGGCGGTGGCGTCGCGTGAAATTCGCCGCACGCTCATCAACGCGATCTCCGCGCGCCTGCCGACCGGTGCCGGTGCGGGCCAGCGGTCGGTGAAGAAAGGGCGGCGCATCGGCGTGGAAGTCGGCACGAAGGCCGTGCTCGAAGGGGCATCGCGCGAGGTCTGCCTGGCGCTGGGCATCCCGCCGGAGTGGGCCGACCGTTGTGAAGACGCCGCCCATCCCGGGCATGACGGCACTGTCGACGCGCTCGCACGCCGCCTGGAATACCACCTGGCCGCGAAGAATGTGCGGAACTTCGACGACAAGGTCGGCCAACTCGGCAGCTACGGCGGGGGGAACCACTTCGGCGAGTGCGAAGTCGTACACGTGAACCCGGCCGCCGATCCGAATGTCGTCAACGCCTTCGGCCTGCGTGACGGCTACGTCGCGTTCCTCAGCCACTGCGGGTCACGCGGGTTCGGAAACATCCTGGCCGAGCGGCAGTTCCATACGCTGCAGGCGTTCTTCGACCGTTGGAGCATCCCGCTGCCCGCGGGCGACCGGCACCTCGTCTACGCGCCGCTGGGCACGGCCGAGGCGAACGCGTACCTCGATGACCTGGCGCTCGGCAGCAACTTCGCGACGGTGAACCACATGCTCATCAACGCCCTCGTGCTCGACGCCTTCCAGGAAGTCTTGCCCGGCACGACGGGGCGGCTGGTTTACTTCATCAGCCACAACATCGCGCGGCCGGAAGTGGTCGACAACACGCTCGCGTGGGTGCACCGCAAAGGCGCGACCCGCGCCTTCCCCGCCGGCCACCACGGCCTGAAAGGGACGCCGTTCTACGACACCGGGCACCCGATACTTCTGCCCGGCAACCCGCGGGAGGGGAGCGCGGTGATGGTGGCCGCCCCCGGTGCCGCGAAGAGTTGTTACAGCGTGAACCACGGTGCCGGCCGTCGCATGGGACGCCGCGAAGCCGGCCGCCGCCTCGACCAGAAAACCGTCGACGCCGACCTGCTCGCCCACGACATCCTCACCAACTGCCGACAGTACCCGGTAGACGAAGCGCCCGACGCGTACAAAGCGTTCGGCGAAGTGCTCACGAGCGTCGAACAAGCCGGCCTGGCGACAACCGTCGCCACGCTGAAAGCGACGTTCGTCATCAAAGACGGAGGAAAGGCCGATGACTGAAAAATCTCTGTTTTTCCGCCGACAAACGGCCGGCAGGGCGGTAGGTTGAGCGATGCCGCGCCGGCGGCGAGTCTGGTTTTCCTCTCCCGGTATGGCCGGGATAGGATCAGGGTGAGGGCCGGCCGCGGCTGGCTTCGCAGGCCAGGGAAAAGGACGTGTCGAATGAGGTTTGAACCGGACATATCGATCACTTCTGGCGGCGTCGTCTCTCCCCCTGCGCTCGCCCGGACGGACCAAAAAATGGCCGTAAGTCGCATGGCAGGCAGGGCAATTCAGGGCGCGATGGCGCACCCAATTTTTCGGCAGAAACGTTGGCCATTCTTCGACTTCCGCCGCGCTGCGCGTTTGTAAATACGCAGAACAAAATCAGTGACAAAAATGACACTTACGAATCATTCGATCATCACACTCGACGGCTCAAACGGCGAGGGCGGCGGGCAGATTCTTCGGACCGCACTCGGGCTGTCCGCGCTCACCGGTAAGCCGTTTTCGATCGAGAAAATCAGAGCGAATCGCAGCAAGCCGGGGCTGATGCGCCAGCACCTGACGGCCGTGAATGCCGTCACGGAAATCTGCCAGGCGAAGACGGAAGGCGCGGCGATCGGGTCGGCGTCGCTGACGTTTATCCCCGGGCCGGTGCGGGCGGGCGATTATCATTTCAGTGTCGGTTCGGCGGGCAGCACGACGCTGGTCTTCCAGGCGATCCTGCCGGCGTTGCTGACGGCGGCGGGGCCGTCGACGATCACGCTCGAAGGCGGCACGCACAACCCGTTCAGCCCGCCGCTGGATTTTCTCAGTGACGCGTTCGTGCCGGTGGTCAACCGCATGGGCCCGACGGTCGCCATCGAACAGGAGCGGTACGGCTTTAACCCCGCCGGCGGCGGCCGCTGGCGCGCGACGATTTCGCCGGCGCCCCGTCTCACGCCGATCAATCTGACCGAGCGCGGCGAAGCCGGCGAACGGTCGGCGACGGCGCTGGTGGCGTCATTGCCCGGCGAAATCGCCAAGCGCGAACTGGCCAGAGTCGGGCGCCGCCTCGGGTGGGACGGCGACGCACTGCGCGTCCGCCAACTCCCCGGCGACCAGGGGCCGGGCAACGTGTTGTTGCTGAAAATTCAGAGTGAAAACGTCACCGAGGTGTTCACCGGCTTCGGCCAGAAGGGCACCTCCGCCGAGGCGGTTGCGGACGCGGCGATTGACGGGGCCCGGGCGTATTTGCTGTCGTCAGCGCCGGTCGGCGATCACCTGGCGGACCAACTGGTCGTGCCGTTCGCGATCGCGGGCGGCGGCGAATTCGTCGCGACACGCAGCACGCCGCATTTGAAGACGAATGTCGAGATGATCGAGCGTTTCCTGGACGTCCGCATTAGCCTCGCCGAGTCAGACGCCGGCGTGCGGTGCACGGTGCGGCCGCGGTGAGTTACTGCGCCGGGTCGTAGAAATAGAGGCAGTGGGCCGCCCCCATGATGGGGTAAGCGATCTGCAGCCGGTAGACGTCGAATTCCTCAAGCTGCCAGCCGGCCTTGGTGGTGGCGTACTGGAGCAGGCTGCGGTATTGGGGGAATTCCGCGAGGTTTACATTCGTGGCCCGGCCGAGGTGGGTGACGCCTTCCTCGATGGCGAACCGGTGAAGCGTCGGCAGGTCATCGAGCGTCGGCACGCCGTCGGCGGCTTCGTGGACGACGGGGTGAACCTGCACATCGGGGAAGGTGTCGCGGTGGACGATCAGGTCGATCACCATCATCGCCGACGCTTTGCTGCGGACCGTGCTGCTCATCAGCATCTGCCGCAACCCGTTCTGACCGACCGGCATGGGGATGCCCGTCGACAGCGTGCCGGTGGTGATGTCGCAGCTCGATTTCAGGCCGACGCTGTCGTCGATCCACTGGAAGACGCGGCGGCCGGTGCAGGTAGTCGTGCAACTGACGCGCGGCAACGGGCTGGTGGAGAATTCCGGCAGCACCGGCATGCCGGTGGCGGCGGCGGCGGTGGGGTCGAGGGCGTCCTTGAGCGTGTCGGCTTTGCCCGGCGGCTGGTCGCGTTTGGTCGGGTCGATCCGCATGCCGACCAGCGACACCGCGGCGTCCGCCCGAAGACGCCGCAGCCCCTGCTGGCGACTGAGGGCGATCAGGTCAATGTGCCCCGGATCAGTCGCCGAACGCCGCACGATGCCGCTGACCAGCCAGAGGTCGTTTTGCGATCCCCAGACGTGGCTGTTGGCGCGATAGGCGGCGCGGCGGCGCTGGACGAGCACGTTCTTGGCGTGCCGCGTGTCGGTCGCGCCGGCGACCATGGCGTCGAAGTAGTCGCGGTCTTCGGCGTGCTGGCGAATGAAGCGGTGGAAGGCGTCGGCGGTGTCCTGCAGGACGTCCGCGGTGCCGCGGGTCAGGCCCTTCTCCAGCGCCAGGCCCACGAGCCGCTTGAGTGCGCCCAGGGATGGCGCGTGCTGGGTTTCGGCCGTCTGGTCGTCGCTGCGGGCGACCTGGAAGATCTGCCAGCAGATGGTGTAACCGGCGCCGAGTTGGCGCTGCAGCAGGGTGGGCGTGCGCGGCGAGCCGAGCTCGGTCAGCATCTGCCGCAACGCCAGACGCAGCCGGCCGACGTGTGCCGAAAGCTCTTTGCCGAATTCTTCAGCACCGATCGCCCGGTCCTGCTGTCCGCTGGTCATTAAGGTCATGGTAGCTGTTCCGACAAAATCCCCCAAAGCGTCCGATCGCCGCGACGGCCGGCGGGTTACTCGGCGAGCATTTTGGGGATCAGTTCTTCGAAGTTCTCACGCGCGAGACGGTGCGGCAGATGCCGTTCTTGTCGATCAGGAACATCACCGGAATGCCGTTGATCCCCATGGCCTGTGTCAGCGGGTTCCACTTTTCCGCGGCGGCGGCTTCGGCGTCGAACAGTTGCGGCCAGGGGAGGTTTTGGCGTTTGGCGTATTTGATGACGGTCTCGGCGTCGTAGTCGTTGTCGACGCCGAGCACTTCGAGGCCTTTGTCGTGATACATCTCGTACATCTTTTTCACCCGCGGCAGTTCCGCGACGCAAGGCCCGCACCAGACGGCCCAGAAGTCGACGAGGATCACTTTGCCTTTCCAGTCCGCCGTCGTGAAGTCTTTGCCCTCCGGCGTCTTGCCCGCCAGCACCAGCGGCTTGCCCTCGTGCGACTTCTTCTTGTCCGCCAGTTTCATCTGCGCGAGCATCGGCTTGGAGAGCTGGTTGTTCATGGTGTTGGCCATGAGGTTCAGCAGCTTTTCCTTGACGGCGGCGTCGTCGGCGGCGGGGTAGATGTCCTTGATGAACTGCGTGAGAAAGATGTCGGCGGGCTGCTTGGCGGCGACGTCGGCGAGCGTCTTGGTGAACGCCGCCTGCTGAGCGGCATCCTCGCCGGCCTTCAGCCACAGGCCACGCATCATGACGTTCTGCGCCATCTCCGCCTCTTTGCCGCCGGCGGTGATTTTGGCATTGAGGACGCTGAGCGTGTCGGCGTCATTGAGTGCGACGAGCGAGGCTTCCTGGTTCAGGCGGACCGCCAGGATCTGCCGCTTGAGGTTCGGCTGCGCTTCGGACATCTCGTCCAGCAGCGACAGGACTTTCTTCATCAGCGGGATCGCCTGCGGGGCGACGGCGTCGCGAGCGGCGGCGTTGCTATCAGCCAGGGCGGCGGGCTTGGGGATCAGCTTCTGATACTCCGCGAGCGTCGCCTTCGCCTGCGCCTGGTAATCGGCATACGAGCCGGGGGCGGGCTGCGTGGTGGTGCCGGCATCGGCGGCGGCATGGGCGAGCGTTGCGAGAGTCAGCACGGAGGCGGCGGTGACGGCGAATTTCGATTTCAACATGACGTCCTCAAACAGTTCCGGGTTACGACTCGGCGACTCGGTCGCCGGCTTGATCATCCTCAATTGGCAGACCGATTACAGGCGACGCGATTTCTTCGCCCAGTAGTAGTAATTCACGTTGCTTGTGGTCGGGCTCGTGAACAAATCAGACTCGGGCGTGTCGCCGGGCGTCAGCGGCGTCAGGAAGCCGAGCTTGGCTTTGTAACGCAGTTGAACCAGTTCCGGCACGGACGACGCGTTCGTGTTCGAAGCCAGCGTCGTCAGGTACGGCCGCTCAGCACTGACGTGGCCGTCGTACCACAGCACATTCCCCATCCCGTTGTGGCGACCATGAAAGTCTTGCCTTGCCGGAATACGGCGGATTGGCGGCGTATACGGCGGTGCTGATCGGCGCACGCGTGGTCGGGTCGAGTGTCATGTACATCGCGTCCATCAGTGCGAACGTTTCGGAAGACCGTTCGACCTGGCTGACAGCCGCGGCACCCGCACCGAAGGTCGCGCTGGCGGGGTTCGTTACCACGCTGAAAGCGGTGGTGTTGTAAGCGTAAGTGGTGATCGGCATGTTCGCCGCGAGGCCGGCACTGTATTTGACGAGCAGTTCCTGGGCGACCGGGCAATTCAGGAACGCCGAGCTCTTATAGAACTTCGTCAGGTAGCCCTGGCTGGCGTCCATTGTCCAGGGCGTGCCCATCTGGAGCCCGAACCAGTACGCCGAGGCCGTCGTGTAACCCGTCGGCGGGCGGACCGAATACGCCCCGAAGAGCCCGCGGCCTTTGTTTTCCAACGCGTACATCGACAGGCATTGCCCGAGCGTCCGCATGTTCGACTGGCAGACGATCCGCTTGGCCGAGTCACGGGCGCGGCCGAGTGTCGGCAGCAGGATGCTGATCAGCAGGCCGATGATGCCGATCACGACCAGGAGCTCGACCAGCGTAAAGCCGGCGTGGCGGGGGTGACGCATGTTGACTCCGATTTCAAGGCGATTTGAAAACGCAAACACTGGAGCGGCGGTTAGGCAAAACCTAATCGGGGTTCCGAGCCTGTCAATTATTATGTGATAAAAATTTGCTGGCTGGTCATGCCTTGGAAGGACAATGAGAAACTAAAATCGCCATTAATTCGGGAAAATTGACATATTTTCGGACTTTGTGTCCATCGAAAGGTTGACTCCAAAAATTATTTAATCGCCAAATTTTATTACATAATAATCTTGACGGTTCGTTTTCGCCTCGTACTCTGTCCACGCCGCGCTCAACCATTTCGCAGAGTTCAGGGAGAAAAATGAATAAGCCTGCTCGCCCGTCTGTCGTTGTGCAGTCGTCCGGTTCGCGTCGTCAGATGAAGGCGGTGATCGGGGTCGCGGCGGCGGCCACGCTTGCTTGGCCGGTGTCGTCGACACAGGCCGGCATCACGCTTTCCTTCGGCTTGAATCAGTACGGCCAGATCGGCAACGGCACGACCGGTGCCGGGGCGGCGACCAATTCCGCCTTATCGCCCGTCAATGTCGTCGGTTTGTCCACCGGCGTCTCTTCGCTGGCGGCCGGCGGCGGGCACAGCCTGGTCGCCAGGAACGGCGCGATCTACGCCTGGGGTCTGCAAGTTTACGGCGAACTGGGGAACGGCGTCACCGGCGGCGCGGCCACCGACGGCCCGCTGACGCCGCAGCCGGGCGTCGTCCTCACCAGCGGCGTGACTTCCGTCGCCACCGGCCTTTATTACAGCGTCGCCATCGCGAATGGCGCGGTCTACACCTTCGGCGGCAACACCGGCGGGGCGCTCGGCGTCGGTCAGCCGACCAGCTACAGCACCGGCACGCCGGCACTCGTCACCAGCATGGCCAGCGGTGTCACCGCGATCAACGCCGGCCAACAACATGTGCTCGCGATCAAAAACGGCGAGCTCTACGGCTGGGGCTACAACGCCGCCGGGCAGATCGGCAACGGGCTGTCGGGCACGGCGAATAACGCGCTCTCGCCCGTCGCCGTCAATGGCATGAGCAGCGGCGTGAGCGCCATCGGCGCGGGCACGCTGCACAGCCTGGCCGTCAAAGACGGCGCCGCCTACGCGTGGGGCTACAACAATTACGGACAGCTCGGCAATAACGGGGTGACCAGCGGCACGGGCGCGATCTATACCACGCCGCAGGCGGTCGTCGGATTGACCAGCGGCGTCACCGACATCGCCGCGGGCAGCAATCACAGCCTCGCGCTTAAAGACGGCGTCGTCTACGCCTGGGGTCGCAACGAAAGCGGCCAGCTCGGCACGGGCGACTCCACCAACAGCCTCGTGCCGGTCGCCGTTGCGGGCATCACCGGCAGCATCTCCGACGTCGAAGCCGGCAGCAGTTCCAGCTACGCGCTCGGCACCGACGGAAGCCTCTGGACCTGGGGCAACAACACCTACGGCCAACTCGGGCTTGGCACCTCGACGACGCCGTTCCGCACGCCGCAACACCTCTTCGCCGCCACGGGCTATCGTTACACCGATATCGACGCCTCCGCCAGCGCAAGCCACGTGCTGGTCGTGATGTCGGCGATGCCGGTTTACTTCACCGGTGCGGCCGGAACGTCGCTGGCGGACGTCGCCAACTACGCCACGACGGTCGCCGGCGATACCGCCGCACCGATCGCGCCCGTTGAAAGCACCGACATCTACTTCGGCGCCACCAACGCGGTGGTCGCGAACCTGAATACCACGGTGAATTCCGCCACCGTCGCCAATAGCCTGACCTTCGGCACCGGGGCATCGGCCAGCAATGCCGTAACGCTTGGCGGCACCGGGACGCTCACGCTCTACGCCGACAAAAACAGCTACGCCGCCGGAACGGGTGTCGTGGTGCAGAGTGGGGCGGCACCGGTCGCCATCAACGTGCCGCTGGCCCTCGGCGGCAGCCAGAGCTGGACGAACAACGCCTCCAACGCGTTGGCCGTCACCGGCACGGTGGCGCTGGGGCCAACACGCTGACCGTCGCCGGTTCGGGCAACACCGATCTCACCGGCGTCGTCAGCGGCACGGGCGGCCTTACCAAGAGCGGCGCGGGCACCCTCAACCTCACCGCCGCCAACACCTACACCGGCACCACGACCGTGGCCGCGGGCACGCTCAAAGCTAACGAAGCCGCGTCGGCCGTCCTCCTCACCGGTGCCGGCGGCGTCGATGTGCAGGGCGGCAAACTCGTCCTCGACTACACCGGCGGAACCAGCCCGGTTGTCAGCGTCAAGACCATTCTCGACGCCGGCTACGCCGGTGGTTTCACCGCCGGCCAGATCAAGAGCACCACGCTCCCCGGCGGCCGAACCCTCGGCTACGGCGACAACGGCTCGGCCGTCACGATCCGCGTGACGCTTGCCGGCGACGCCGATCTGGATGGCGACGTCGATTTCAACGACTTCCTTGTGTTGCAGGCGAACTTCGGCACGGCCAACACCCGCTTCGACCAGGGCAACTTCAACTACGACGGCTTTACCGACTTCAACGACTTTCTACAGCTCCAGGCCAGCTTCGGTCAGAGCGTGACCGGCGACGAAGTCGCCTTCACCTCGGCCCAGGTCGCGGCGATGACGGCTTTCGCCAGCGTCGTCCCCGAGCCGGGCAGCCTCGCCCTGATCGGACTCGGTGCTGGCCTGGTAGGACGCCGCCGTCGCAGCCGTTAATCCGGGAGAGACAAACGTTGGGACAGTTCGGCCGATCGGGTGCGTTGCCCGGTCGGCCGCGCCCATTTGAGTGCTGCGAACAAAAAAGCTGCCGCGACTGTTCGTCGCGGCAGCTCTGGGACTATTCAGAGTGGGAAGGTTAGAAAGTCGCTGAGGCCCGACGCCGGCGGCCCAGGAGGCCTGCCGCGCCCATGCCGATCAGCGTGAGGCTGGCCGGTTCGGGGACGACGCTGGCGAAGGCGGTCATCGCCGCGACCTGGGCCGAGGTGAAGGCGACTTCGTCGCCGGTGACGCTCTGGCCGAAGTTGGCCTGCAGGGCGAGGAAGTCGTTGAAATCGGTGAAGCCGTCGTAGTTGAAGTTGGCTTCATCGAAGCGGGTATTGGCCTGGCCGAACTTGCTCTGGAGGACGAGGAAGTCGTTGAAGTCGACGTTGCCGTCGAGGTCGGCGTCGCCGGCGAGGGTGATTCGCAGGGTGACGGTGTCGGTGCCGTTATCGCCGTAACCGATGGTTCGGCCGGCGGCGAGCGTGGTGCTCTTGATCTGGCCGGTGGCGAAGTTGCCGGCGTAGCCGAGGTCGAGGATCGACTTCACGCTGGCGACGGGGCTGGTGCCGCCGGTGTAGTCGAGCAGCAACTTACCGCCCTGAAGGTCGGCACCGCCACCGGTGAGGACGGCTGCCTGTGCGGGTGTGGAGAGGCTGAGCGTGCCGGTGCCGGTTTTGACGATACCGCCGGTGCCGGTGATGGCGCCGGTGATGGCGGTGTTGCCCGTGCCGGCGACCGTCAGCGTGTTGGAGCCGAGGCCGACGCCGCCGGTGACGGTCAGAGCGGTGGCGCTGTTGTTGGTCCAGCTTTGGCTGGCGGCGACGGCGACGGGGGCGTTGATCGTGACGGCGGCCGAGCCGCTGTTCTTGAGGATGCCCGTGCCGGCGTTGTAGACGACGCTCAGGCCGCCGTTCAACGTCAGCGTGCCCGTGCCGTTGATGGCAACCGGCGAGCTGCTGCTGGCACCGGTGCCGAAGGTCAGGCTATTGACGGCAAAGTTGCTGCCGAGCGTGGTGCTGAGGCTGGCGGCGTTGCTGGAGGCGAAGAAGACGTCGTTGCCGCCGGTCGGCAGCTGGGTGCTGATGTTCGTGCCGGCGACGTTCGTGGCGAAGTTCGTCTGCCCGCCGCTGACGCTGGCGAGGTCACCGCCGACGGTGTTGGCGAAGTACATCGGCCGAGGCAGGTTGATGAGGTACGCCTGGGTCGCGCCATTGTAGGTCGCGATGCCGGTGACCGTGTAGCTATTGGTGTTAAGGGCTTCGCTAATGGCGGTGGCTGTGGTGAGCACATAGCCACTGGCAGGGTTTACAAACCCGTTGAGGTTGACGATCGACCGGTCGGTGCGCCAGACGACGGCACGGTTGGCGGTGAAGACGCCGTCCTGGTACGCCGAGCCAGCGATCACGCCGTCTTCGTTGATGGCGTATGCCTGGGTGGTAGTGGAGGTGCCGCCGGAGAGCGTTCCGAGGTACGGCAGTTGGACCGGCGTCGTGCTGCCTGCCGCCCAGTAGACGGCACGCGTGCCGTAGGTGGCGGGGGTGAGATTCGGTCCACTGGCGGGGCCGGTCTGCGGGGCGTATAGGGTGCTGTATCCGACGGTGAGGCCGGCGTCGTTGATGTCGGTCGCGGTGGCGCCACCGGTACCGGCGTAAGTGTAAGCAAAGCTGCGAGAGTTATAGACGTCGAAGGTGGTGGTACTCAGCGGCTGCAGTTCGGTCGGCGTGGTGCTGCCGGCGTCCCATCGGACGGCGCGGGTGCCGATCGCATAACCGGAGAACGCCGGGCTGGCGGTGCTCTGGTACCGGGCGACGTCGTAGCGGGTGGAACTGCCGATGATCGTGCCGCTGCTGTTGATGGCGGTCGCGGAACTGGTGCCGCTGCCGGTCGCCAGGCCGGTGCTGGTGTTGAGCACGTTGAGGTCGATCGCCTGCGTGCCGACGGCGGTGTCCCACTTCACGGCGTGGTTGCCGCTGCCGAAGCGGTTGACGGTATCAATATTGTTGGCGAAACCGACGATGACACCGCTGTTATTGACGGCGACGGCGCTGGCGTTGGTGACGCCGGTGTTGTCGGTCGGGCCGGCGGTGGTGCCGAGGTTGCCGAGTTCGACGGCGACGTGGTTGGCGTCAGAGAGCGTCCAGTAGACCGCCCGCGTGCCCAGGCCCGCGAAGCCGTCATCACTGTACCGCTGGGACTGTCCGACGATCATGCCGCCGGCATTCATGGAATTGGCGACGCCCGTAGACTGGCCGGGAACGGCGGCGGCGTAGTCATTGATGCTGTTGAGCATGACCGGCGTCGCAGACCCCGGCAGCCAGTAGACCGCGCGGGTGCTGGCCGACGAGGCGCCCTGGCTCGCCGAACCGAGTGCCAAGCCGCTTGCGGCGACAAAGTTCACCGACGCGTTCGCATTGCCGCTCGCCGGGGCGGCGATGTAACTGAGGTTTTGGACATTGCCGAAGG
The DNA here is from genome assembly GCA_049840775.1 of Tepidisphaeraceae bacterium. Taxonomy (GTDB): domain Bacteria; phylum Planctomycetota; class Phycisphaerae; order Tepidisphaerales; family Tepidisphaeraceae; genus RYN-431. Next base: position 11,362 of record JASGJJ010000001.1, on the reverse strand, counting down.
CGTCGAACCGCGTGGCGATCGAGCCCGAAGAAGCCGAAATATTGAACGCGCCGACGCCTTCCCCAGCGGGGACTTGCGAGAGAAAGCTGTAGACTGTCGCGCCGGAAGGCAACGTAGCGGTCGCACCGAAGACCGGCAGATAGTCGGCCTGGGCCGAGGTGACGACCGTCGCAGAAACAGCGGCGGCAATAACAGCAGACGCGAAACGGTTCATTGCATTTCTCCTTCGGAATTCCCGCGGTGTCATGGAGCGGTTAATCCGCACAGCGGGTGTTGCCCTTAGCGGGCTGGCTGCGGTTGTTTTTGCTAATCAAGCTATTGATAAATTACGAATTGCGGATTCATTCTTATTGCCAAGCAGAGAGGCGTGCGACCCAGCCGCCTGACGGCATATATGGAATATCTGGGCGGTAGTACCACAACATCAGTGGCTGCACACTTTCGTTCGCAAGGCTCTTTTTGCCTAGAAAGTAATACATTGCTGATCGTGATGGCAGCGTTGTATTAGGAGGAACCAGATAGCCGATTTTGTATTTCATGTAGAATGTCGGCGTTTCACTCCTGCCGCCGCCTGAATACAGAGAAGGGTCAGGACAGTAAGTCGGTGATTCCAGTGTGGCGTGGCCGTCAAGCCAGAGAACAGATCCACGGCCATTGTGTCGGCCTTGAAAAGAGGGGCGATTAAGTTTGTTGGCCCGGAAGCAGTCCAACCCGTCTTGGCCATAAACTAGACCAGGGGCGTAATCGCCGTAGACATCGTTCAGGCTGGATGCGCGAGTAAAATCGAATCCGACGCCAGCTGATTGCACTGAAATCGTGTCGCCGTACAAAGCGAGTTCCGCAGAGTTTTTGATCGAATTTGGGCGCCAAAGTACTGGTGCCAAAGCCGTGTAAATGCTGTCAACCCAAGAATTCCAGCCGTATGACTGTCCGGTGGAGAGTTTGTAGTTTCTATCAAGGGAAGAATCGACTTGTGCTGCCAGCTTCCGATAAGTCGGGCAAATTACAATGTCGGGCGCGCCGCTCTCTCCTCTGCTGGGAAATAGCAGATCATAGCTCCGGGTCATATACCCTTTGAATGATGTTTGATAAGCATTTAAGGCTACTGATATCTGTCGTAAATTGGACAGGCATTGTGCAGTCTGTGCCATTTGCCGGGCTCTGTTCAGGGCCGGCAATAGGATACTGATCAGCAGGGCGATAATGCCGACTACGACCAACAACTCGATGAGCGTGAAGGCGGATCGGGTTGTGCTCTTTCGCATGACGAACTCCAGCACACGGGTGCGCACGGATACTCTGTAACAGCCCACGGAGCGGGCGGCCGGGTCAGGGCCTGCGGTAATGGCGATCGGTCAGACTGTCGACTCAAGTCGACAGAGGACGTTGCTATCCATCAGCGGGTACTCAAGGCGAATGCGGTACAGGTCCATGTCCTCGAAGGACCAATTCATCTTGCGACACGCGTATTTCACGAGTTCGGGGTAGCGGGGTGCTTCACTAATGCGGAGCATGTCTTCGCCGCTGCCCATATAGACCAGCTTTTCCGGACACGGCAGTCGCACGCCGGTGCGTTCGGCGTCCATGGTGTTTCGGCTGGTGAGGTGGGCGTAAACGCCACTGGTGATTTTCAGGTTCGGCCAGGTCGGGCGGTGAACGAAGGTGTCGATCACCTGAATGCGCGTCGGCCGGGCGATTTCGACGAGGCCTTGGAAAACGGCATTGCCGTCGGGCGTAAAGATCAGCGGCGTATCGCGGTAGATGCGGCCGGTGGTGATGTCGACCTCCTGGCCGACGCCGAGGTCGCAGCGTTCCAGGACGGTTCGGACGTTGCCGGCTTCGTCGACGGTCGTCGTCAGTGGGAGCATCGGCTGTGAGCAGAACTCCGGAATGACGGCGGCACGGTGGAACTTAGCGGCTTCGGGATCAAGGGCGTCGGCTAAGACGAAGTCGTCGTCGCGGCCGGTGCGTTCGGGCGATACCTTCGAACGCTCGACAACCACGTCCGTGCTCGCCCGCATCCGACGCAGGCCGATGACAGTGCGGACATTCAGAAAGTCGACTTTGTTCGGCCCGGAGCCGGGGTGGAACATCAGCGCCATCGCGACGGTGTCGGCCGCGACGCCGAAGAAATGCACGTTGGTCTTGAAGCCGGCTTTGCGGAGTTGCATGCCGACCTGCTGCGATTCCGGGGAATCGCTGAAGCTCATGACGAGGTTTTCGAACTGCTCGCGGTCGCCGGTCGTTTCAGCGACAAGGCATTCGAAGGCTGCGAAGGCGGCATTGACTTCGTCGAGCGCCTCGGCGGCGACACCGCGCTTTTTCGCCAGGTTGAGAAGTTTCTTCACCGAAACGGCGGCGGGCACGTAAGTGATCGTCGCGAGCGTTTCGATCGGGCCGAGCAGCTTGAAGATCTGCCAACTGACGTTCAGGTCAACGCCCAGGGCATTCTGCAGGCTTCGGCTGTTCTGCAGCGTTTTGGTGACGGAGTAGACGACGCCCTCGATCGACGATCGCAATCGGCCGAGCACTTGGGTGGCGTTGGCGCGGAAATGATCGTCGAGCGACCGCATGACCGGCGCTTTCGACAGCGGGGCGGCCATTCGACGGCTGCTCGCCGAGGGGCAATACGACGGGGGTGCGAACTTCGTCCATTCGCCTGCCCGTTATATTCGCAAATTCAAGATCCATGAACTAAGCCCCGACCAGAACAAACACCCGCCGCGGAATCGCGGCCGGGATGTGACACATTCAAAATCGTACAAGGCCTGAGAAATTGCAAGAATAAAATTATGGCATTTTGTTAGAGATACAAAAAGAAAAGCGTCATTTGTACGAACTTTTCCCTCGGTGTATTTTTATATAAATACCTTTAATTTAAGTGCTTAAATTCATTTTTGTCTGGTGGGGATTCTTTTGGTTTTATTTTGAATTTTATCTGGGTTTTTTATGTTTTTGTTGACATTCAAAATCTTGGCTTTACCTTCTGTGTTAACCGCCTCTGTCTTTTCTGGATTTGCATCGATATCAAATTCGCTATTCGCCGAGTCGCCGTTAGTGCATCCGGGGCCGCTGCCCGTTGGGTTGCCTGTCGCGTGATTGGCTGAAACGGCTGGCTCTCTGGCCTTAGCCGAACGCCTGTTTGGATTTGGAGCGTGATGCTGTGATGTCCAACGTCTTGTCATCGTCGGAACGGTCGGCTGATTCGGTTGCGGGGGCGGACGCCGCGTTCGCTGATCGTGTCCGGGAGCGTGTCGGGCAAACGGTCGTCGGCCAGGAGGCGGTGGTCGAGCGCGTGCTGATCGCGTTGCTGACGGGCGGCCACCTGTTGCTGGAAGGCATGCCCGGGCTGGCGAAGACGCTGTTGGTCAACGCCGTCGCCAAGGCGGTCGATCTGCAGTTCGGCCGCGTGCAGTTTACCATCGACCTGCTGCCCGCCGACATCCTCGGCAGCGAGGTCCTCGACGCCAAGACCGGCAATTACCGTACGCATCACGGCCCGATTTTCACAAATCTGTTGCTCGCCGACGAAATCAACCGTGCCGCCCCGAAGGTGCAGGGCGCGTTGCTCGAAGCGATGCAGGAGCGTCGGGTAACCATCGGCGGCGAGGTGCACCCGCTGCCGACGCCGTTTCTGGTGATCGCGACCCAGAACCCGGCCGAGCAGGCGGGGACGTTCGAACTTCCCGAAGCGCAGCTCGACCGTTTCATGATGTGTCATCGCCTTGGCTATCCGACCGCCGATCAGGAGCAGCAGGTGCTGCTGAACACGCTGGCGCTGGGCCTGCGTCGTGATCGCGGGGCCGCCAGTCCGAAGAGCCTCTACGACACGCTCGATCGCCCGGCGGTGGCGTCAATCGAAGATCTCCGCACGGCCATGGAAGCCGTTCAACGCGTTCATGTCAGCGAAGTGTTCGTGTCGCGCGTGGTGCAGATCGTTCGCGCGATGCGCGAAGACCCGCGTGTCGATTTCGGTGCCAGCCCGCGTGCGGGCATCAGCCTCACCCAGGCGGCTCGGGCGCGTGCGTATCTGCACAACCGTGATTATGTCGTGCCTGATGATCTGTTCGCACTCGCCGAAGACGTGCTGCTGCATCGGATGCGGTTGTCGTATGCCGCCCGCGCCGAAGGGCACACGCCAGTCGGCGTGCTGAACGAACTGCTCGCCGGCGTTTGAGTTGGCCGCGGTCGCTACTTCCTATCATGCCGAGTTCTCACGAACATCTGGATGAGCGCCAGTTCCTTCTGGCCGTGCGCCGCTTGGCGGACACACTGGCCACGGGTGCCGACGCGTCTCCGTACGTCGGCAGTGGCGTGGATTACGCGCACACGCGCCTCTATACCGCCGGCGATTCGACGCGCAATATCGACTGGCGCGTCACCGCACGCACTGGCAAAACGTTCGTCAAGGAATACGAAGCCCATAAACGGATGACCGTTCATCTCGTCGTTGACGCCAGCCCGTCGATGCGACTCGGCACGGCCTCACGGACGAAATTCGACTGGGCCGTCATGCTCGGCGGGGCATTGGGGCTTTCGGCGCTGAACCGGCAAAATCCGACCGGCTTCTATTCTACGGCAGAAACGAACCCGCACGCCCAGGTCCGGCCGACCTTGTCGCGGGATCATGTGCACCGTTGGCTTGCCGCGATGCGGATTGATGACGGGCACGGGCCGCACACGTCGATCGCGACCGTTGTGAACCGCTTGGACGCCTCCTGCACCGAACGCGGCGTCGTCGTCATCATGAGCGACCTTCACGAGCCGAGTGCGGTTGCCGCCATCAAGCACCTGGCACAGCGGCAGGACGTTGTGGTGCTTCGTCTGGCAGACGCCGCCGAAACCCGGCCCGTCGGGCGCGGCATTTTCCGTGCCGCCGAGGCCGAGACCGGCCGTCGCTTCCTCGGACTCGGCAGGCGTGTTGCCGCCAGCTTTGCTGATGCAAAATCGCGATTGAACGCCGCCGAAGTCGACGTGATTGAACTGTGTGTGAATGACGCGTTTCTGCCCCGTCTGCAGCTGTTTTTGCGGGACCGCTCGCGAAAGAAGAGCCGATGAAAACGTCGCGTCTCTCGATCGCATTTCTGCTGCTCCTGCTGGCGACGTCAGCACGTGCTGGCGTCGCGGCGACGCCGGTGCGGGTCGGTGCGGCCGGTACTGTGAGCGTGAAGTTGCCCGCCGGCACGCGAGCGATTGACGTAACCGACGACTCGAATCTGGTCGTCAGCCTTTCGTCGACGGGCGAGTCGAAAGAGGGCGAAACTGAATTCGTCGTGACTTACGTGCCGACGCGTCCGGGCACGTACGACTTGCGGGATTTTCTCCTGGCCGCCGACGGCAAGCCGGCCGCCTTGGCGACGCCGTTGCCTGTGACGGCGTTTACCGCTTTAGACCCCAAGGCAGACCTCGAGCCGGCAGAGGTGCCCCTCACGCCTTTGCCACGAGTCGGTGGCTATAAATTGCTCGCTGCGCTCGTGGCCGTTTTCTGGACGGCGTTGCTCGTGCCATTGATCTTCTGGAAGCGAAAGCCGCGCATTCGCACCGCCGAAGCCGTGGAGCCAGTGCCGCCAACGCCGGACGAGCAATTGGTTGCCTTGATGCGTGAATTCCGCAGCGGCCAGCCGACATTGGCGAACAAGGTTCGTCTGGAAGCGTTGCTGCAGGACGCTTGGCGGCGTCGCTTCGGTTGGGGCGGTCTGACAATGTCGGCGTCGCTGCAAGAGTTGCGGCGGTCGCCGGCATCGGCCGAACTCTTGGACGAACTCGATTGCAGTTTCCACGCCCCGACGACCGATGAAGCCGCGGCAGCGGGCTTGGCGAGAAAGCCGGATAGGATCTGGGTGCCTTGCGGAATTGCAACGGCGCCGTCCTATCATTTCCTGCGTTGATTAGGCTTGCGCCCATTGTTGCGGGTGATGAACGGGGCATGATGTGCCGACGAGACGACTGCCCAAGAAATGCACGTCACAAGTGGCGCAATCGGCCTCGGCCGGTCGGGTGATGGCTCCCCGGTAGGTTGGAAGAGAGCGGGTCGAAGGCGCGGCGTGTCGGGCGGAGTTCGCAGGCCTGGCCGGAAAAGGAGCTGTCTGACCCTAAACGCCCCCGTCGATCTGCCGCCAGGTTGCCATCAGGACCTGAACCGTTCCATTGGCCTCGGTGGCTAAGCGTCGTCGCCTGGCAGCGCCCGGAGCAGCTCGAAGTGCATGGTTGTCACACCAAACTGATTGACCGCATATTGCACGCAACGTCCCAAATGCGTGAAGACACGCGGCCCGCTCTTATCGCGACGGGTGGCCAAGACGTAGTCCACCGCTGACGGGATATGTCGGGCGATGATGATATAGGCGTCGACGTCTAACTGAGTGACATAGAGGTGCTGAGCCGGCATGACCTCCACCGTTTGCTTGAACGGAATTTCCTCCAGATAGCCCTTCTTGAAATGGGGCACGCTGCTCTCCGACTCGCATCCGGTATCTTGTTCTCCATCCTAACCCGGCCGTCCAGAAAATTCTTCGCAACCGAGTTCAAAGATTTGAAGGGGGCGCAGCGGGCATTTCCTTGAGCGCGACCCCGGCCGCAAGCGCACCCTTCCCTTCTAAAATATCTACAACCATCCTGACCTTGTTAGAGGGTTATATAGGAAGCTTTTAGAAGGTTAAGGCTCGGCAGATTTCACTATAAACGTGATATTTCAACATAAAGGTGATTTTGGCCGTTCCCAAAGTGTCAGGGGGTTGTTCCCGATAGATCAATGGCGCCGTTCCTGATGTGTCAAGGATACGTTCCCGAAGGATCAAGTCGCGTTCCTGATGTGTCGAAGGTCTGTGGATAAGGGCAAAACTTTAAATCTGTTTTCAACATATCGCGGCGAAAGTCGTTCGAAAAATATCGCCTGTAATCTGGATACCGACGAAAGTGCGTCCGAGTTGGGGAGACCTATCGTCACTTCAGGAACGCCTTCGTACTGGGCGTAGCGGCTCAGGCGCGCAGCTGATGGCGGTTTTTTTCGTGATATCTTTTTACGAAGCCAATAAAGGCGCTTTGATATCGCTCAGGGCTGACGATCGGGTTGATCGGCGAGCCACTCACGGAATTCGGCATGAAGGGCATGAAAGTCCCAGCCACGGTAGTATTTACGCAGGTAATCCAGTGTGTCGTCGGTCAGGTAGTTCCGTGGTTCCTCGGTACGGCCGGCATGACCGGATTGGGGACTTGGTTTTACCGGTTCAGCTTTAGGCGTTTGGAGACAGAGCGGCGGGACGTGGAGAAGGGCGCGCGCCGATGTCGATGGCCGGCTTATCCTGGCGGCGGGTCATCACAAGCAATGGCTCACGGCTAGTGACCGCATCCGCCAGCTTAAGGTCGAAACCTGGCAGATCATTGCGCCGGACAATGGCGGCGATCTCGAATTTGAAGCGGCGATATTGTCCTTCCGCGCCGGACTTCTCGAACAGGGTCGGCATGGCGATGGCGAACCCCTCTGGCCCTGCGCCGCCCGCGTGCTTGCGCGCAACCTTGTAAAGCCAGCGCTCCCGTCCGCCTGTAATGTCGAAATAGGCGCGGTCGATCGCACAGCACGCCGCCGTTCATCAGACACGCCGTCATAGAACCAGCTCGAGAGCGCAATACTTAAGCCGCGGCTGCGCTCGGTCTTCGGCATCGTACAGCTGCGTCCAGTTATCCAGCCAGGAGAAGGTGCCTTCAAGGCGTTTCTCGGCCCGTATATTGGTCTTTACTGTGGTCGATTGCAGGCGGTCCAGAGCGCCTGCCCAAGAGCTCGTAGGCACGGCCCGATATGGGGCGGCCGATCGACCTGAGCAGGTCGAAGGGCATGATCTTGAGCGTTCGGGGGATATCATTGACCCGGCGTTGTTTCATGTCGTTCAGCACGCTTGCGCAATAGATCAGGATATCGGCGTCCCAGATCGTCGCCATGCCATAATCCGGGTTGGCTGAGACATGCACGAATGTCTTGCCGTCAGGAGAAGTGTAGTCGATGGGTTTAAGGCGCTTGGACTTGGCCAAACTGAAAAATGGTCTCTCCATGACCTCGCGCTGATCGCGCAGGTTCAGGTCTGCGAGATAGGGGAGAAACAGGTCAATCTGCTCGCTTTTGTCTTTGTGGTCCATCAGACCGCCTTGCTAACGCTGGGGAAGGGCGTGAGATCTTTCCCCGGGGGGAAAGATTTTTGTAACGCGATTCTCTGCCAATTGGAGTCAGGACATACCTCTATGTGCCGTGTGCGGAATATCAAAAGGTGCCGTCAGCTTTCGACGGTAGTGCCGGTATGACGAACGTCACGCGACAGGGGTGGTGCAGAATAACGTCGTGGCATGCAAATCTTTCCCCGGGGAAAGATCTCAGGTCTCAAGCCGCGACCTTGTTTCTTGGAGAGAGACCAACGCCGCCTTGAACATGGTGATCAGATCAGCCTCACTGGCTCCGGAGCCGCATGGAGACCAAATAGACACACCATTGCGATTGGAGGACAAGACACTCAGAGCCGTGCGGCCATTGTTGTTTTCGAACTTGATCAGGTCCTCAGGGACTGAGGCCTCATGACCGGCGTCCATCAAATGTTTCACAGACCTCAGCGGACGCGAGGGTGGGCCGGCCCCTCAGAGCGGGCCTCGGATTGCTCCGCTGCGAGTTTGGAAGGCGACCCTTCGGAGGGCCTTGGTCAGATCCGGATCAGACTTGCGTGCGGCCTCAATCTTTTGGGCAAGGGGATAGACAACCTTCAACTGGAGATCGGCCGGACTTGCGAACGCGGCCACGACCCACGCGGGGAGGGAGCCAACGGTCAGCATCTTGGACATAGCCAGCCCTGTGACAACTTCAGGCGCTCCGCCATACGGACCTGTTTGCCGCCATAGTGCAGGGCCAGGGCTTCGAGATAGTTCTTCGCGCGCTCGAAATCCGAAACGTCCTTGCGGGCGCGGTTTTCGATATCAGATATCCTGAAGGCCGCTTCATCATCCAGATTATACACCTGGGCGAGGAACATCATGTCCGGATAGTTGTTCGCCCGTAACCAGCTGATCGCCCAGTGACGCCTGGATCCCGCAATGACTTCGTAGTCAAATTTCGGATCGTTCTGCACGCGGCGCACGATGGCCGGCACTTTCTGCGAGCCCTCAGACAGGATGGCGTCGATCAGGTCGCGGACCGTTTCTTCAGACAGGGAGGCCTGGTGGCGGGCATTGCCTTCCCATATCCGCACGCGCGCCGGGTCAAGAGCAATTGCGTCACCTGCCGGACATCGCCGTTGGCCACACGGGCCAGGGCAGAGTCACGGGCGAGCAAGTTGTTTGCTGCCGGGCGGGCGCCGGTGTCGGCGCGCGGTTCGCTTACCGGTACCGGCGTAGCCGACGGAGGGCGCAGCATCTGCCGTTTCGTCACTCAGGAGGGCGGCAAGATAGTCAGCCTGCTTCTTGGACATATCTACCTCCTCAGGCCGAAGCGATTAACAGGTCGGCGGGCTCACTGGCCACACGGCCCCAACTGCGGCGGATCAACTGCTCGATTTGGCCCATGGCCTCGTCGATATTGCTCCGGCACCGTTTATGGGTTTTGGGGGTGCCGATCGGCTTGTCGAGCTCGTAAATCGTCATCATTCGCATCGCGGCATGGCTGATCTCTGCGGATCTCCAACATCGGTACAGGCAGAAGCGCACCCCCGAACGTCTTCTCCATCAGAACTCTTTATCGTCGCGTGAGACGGATCATTGGAATCGAATTTCGAGCAAATCAGGCGGCAAAAGTCATATTCGACCTGGATGCCGGCCTGTTTCAACTGGCCGATCACCTGGTTCAGCATAGACAGGAACTGTACCGTCGAACACAAAGTCCGGCGTCGTGGCCGCCAGAGGCACGAGAAGGGCATTCGCCGCCTGCATGACCGCCAGTGAAATTGTGCCCAGGGCAGGGGGCGGATCAAGCAGCACCACATCGTAATCCTGCGCCAGCTCCTGAAGGCCCTGGCGCAGCTTGCGGAAAGCGATAAGAGGCAAGCACATTTGACCCACTCGAGCCCGTTGCGGCCCGCACCAGCTCATATTCGACGTCGAACATTTGCAGGTTCGACGGGATCAAGTCGACGTTCGGCCAGGCCGTGGGCTTTACGGCATACCGAAGATCATCCTGTGTCGGCTCAATGGACAGGTACGGATAGAGAGTCTCTTCGCGCGTGATGGCGAAGTGGGGATTGAACCCGAATAAGGTGGTTGTGGTCGCCTGGCTATCGCAATCGACGACCAGCACCCGGTAGCTTTGAAACGGCGAGATAGTGCGCCAGATGTGTGGTCACTGTCGACTTGCCGACGCCGCCTTTGAAATTCTGCACCGTTATGATGGCCGGCGGATCCTCGGGGCGGCGCTGAAGGTGAGGCGCCCAGCACCTGACGCATATTGAGTAGGGCAGGGATGTCATAGCCCAAGCGACGGCCCGATTCGCTCTCGGGCGGGGTTGGCAAACGACCATCCTCTTCCGCCATGCGGATGCGATTGGTCGAACAGCCAAGCAGCTGTGCCGCTTCCGCGACGCCCAAACGCACCTTCAGCTGCTTATTGCTTCCAGGCAAAAACGCATGAGTACGCAGGCGATCGACCATGCGTTCGCCCGCTTCGGCTAGCTGCCCGATCCGATCCGCTTCCGCGGGGTGGGTTGCACCTATTTCTGCGTCATTCAATTGATATGAACTCAATTTGGCCTCCAGCGGTATCGTTGAAGCTTTTATGGAGCGATATGGTCCATAATCGTTCAATCACCTACTAGAGTTAATTTCGCGTTAACGGAGAGAAGTCAATGATCCGATATCTCACGCTTATCAATGTGATCACTCCAGTATCAATGAACGGATTATTCCGCACAGCGGTTACAGGCAAAACAAGTCCATAGGACATCAGTCTCCTCATGAGGCCGCGAACGCCTGGATCGGTCGTTTGGGTGAGCCGTAAAATGCAATTTTTACAGTACTTTATCGGTGACGTATTTTTTTGCGGTGTGTGAAACCCCGACAAGCGATCTCGTGACTGGCGTGTTGTCATGGGAGAGAGGGGAAGGCTAAGGGCGCTGCCCTTGGCGAGGCGGTGTCAAGGATGAAGTCCCGGTTGGGACCGATGCGGCCGGTATCCCCAACCTTCGGCGAAAGAGCGCCTGCAGGCCGGGTGATCCCCCTCTCCGACCACCCGTCCTCGACCTTTGCTACCCCGGTCTCGCCGACGGGCAAGGTTTCAGCGCGGCCTTGAAGCGCAGAAACCCCATAGGAAAGGACAGGTAAATGATAACCAGGTGCTGTTCGGATTCTATCGTGTTTCCGCCTACTAACCTTAGCAATACGCAACGGTCAGGTACGCATA